>CAJJJM010000031.1 GCA_905187815.1 uncultured Methanomassiliicoccaceae archaeon | reverse complement strand
GGTGTCGAGCGACCGCAGCCTGCGGGAGTCCTCCCTGTAGGCCTGGAGCTTTCCTGGGAGAGACTCGATGGCCGCGGACCTGGCGGCGACCTTGCGCCTGTCGGCGCCCATCAGATCGGCCTCCTCCGCAGAGCGCCTCTCCTGGAGCTCCTTCAGGGCAGTCTGCCTCTGGGCGGTCTCCGCCCTGAGCCTCGCCATCTCGGCCTCGTCCTCGGCTGTGACGGTGACGAATTCACCGAGGGCCTCCCTCTCCTCCGACAGGGACCTGAGCCTCCCGTAGTTCCCTGTGTTGGAGACGTACACGTCGTGAACGGTCTTGGCGGCGGCGGATGACCTCGACTCCTCCTGGAGCGCCGACAGCCTGACGGACAGCTCGGACCTCTGGCGGTCCAGCTGGCCGTAGCTGTCGGTGAGGGCACTTGCCTGAGATATCTCGGCGTCCAGGGCCGAGGACTCCGACTCGAGGGCGATGACCCTGCTGCCGGAGTTCGACCTCTTCCCGAGCGTCTTGCTCCAGACCTCCTCCGCGGCAGCCCTGGCGGACGGCATCGCATCCCCTCCCGGGACGGTGAGGAACCTGGAGCGGATCCCGCCCTCGGTGACGACCTTCTCGTCGTCAAGGTCCGCGGGCGTCATCGCGAATACGCTGCGGAAAAGGGACGGGTCGTCCGTGCCCGTGGGCATCCTTGGCCTGTCGCCTCCGACGGTCTTCTGGACCAGGCGGAGGGTCCTCTCCTCCCCGTCCTGCTCGTAGACCAGGGTCCCGGAGTCGGTCTTCTCCCTTGCCGGGTACTGGTTCCTCTTGTTCGACGGGACCAGGCATGTGCGTATGAACTCCATGACAGTGGTCTTGCCGCTCTCGTTGGGGCCGTGGAACACGGTCATGCCCTGGGAGACGCCGTAGCTCCTGTCGCGGAGGGATCCGAAGGAGCGTATCGACACCGACCTTATCCTCATCTCGCCCCCTCCATGGACGCGACAAGCATCCCTGCCGCCCTCTCCGCGAGCGCCGACAGCTGCTCGTCGCTGAGCCCTTCGTAGTAGTCGCGGTGCCTCGCTGCGATCGGGTTGGCCAGTATTACCGCGAGGATCGCGTCCCTGCCGGAACCGGCGAGCTCCCTCCCGGCGGAGATCACCTTGGCGGTCATGTCGGATCCTGCGGACCTCGCCTCCATGTCTATCGCCGGCGAGGTCTCAGCCACTATCTCGCAGACGATGCACCCCAGGACCTTCGACAGGTACCCGCGGTTCTCCTCCGCGTGGAGCCTCATCATGCCGTCCAGCTCGCCTGATCCTGCGAACGTGATCCTGACGATGTCGCCCTCGGAGACCTCGGACCTGAGCTCCGATATCACGGACTCCATGTTCCTGCCGGAGATGTCGACGACGATGTCGCGCCATACTATCTCCTGCGTCGGCACGAAGCGCAGCTCGGACACGCGGCCCCCGTCGACGGTGACCAGATAGCATCCCTTCTCCCCCGACTCGGTTACCTTCCTCCCCTGGATGTTGCCGGGATACACCACATACGGGTTCTGGGAGAGGACGGCGCGCTTGTGGACATGGCCTATGGCCCAGTAGTCGACGCCGCGCCCCGACATGTCGGAGAGCCTGCACGGGGAGTAGTCGTACTGGGCCCCGACGGAGTCCACGTCGCAGTGCATGCAGGCCACCGTGAAAGCGTCCGGGGACCCCTTCACCAGCGACGGGAGGTTGCGCTCCTCGTGCCAGTCTGCGAAGCTGGCCCCGACGATCTCGACCCCGTCCAATCCGTCGAGCTCGATGTACTCCGGCTCTGTACCGAACTCGTGGACGTTGGGCGGATAGGGGATGCTGGACTCCCAGTCGGTGTGGGGGTCGTGGTTCCCCCTGGCGATGAAGCAGGGGATGCCGAGGCGGGAGAGCTCCGTGGCGAACCTGTGCCTGGTGGCAGGCGTTATGGTCGACTCGTCGAAGGCGTCCCCGGCGATGACCATGAAGTCGGCCCCCTCCGAGATCGCGAGATCGACGATGCGGGAGAACGACCTGAAGACCGATTCGGTCATCCTCTCGCCCATGGCAGGGTCCCTCACCGAGACCCCCTTGAACCTGCTCCCCAGGTGCAGGTCCGCGCAGTGAACGAATCTGAAGTGTGCACCCATGACGTTTCCAGCGCCCTCCTATGATTTAAAGCGAATCAGGGGATGCCCGAAAAAGCCGAAAACCCGTTAACGGCCGTTTAACCAGACGTTCCGACCCACAGGGGATGGCGGGACTCGGACCGTCGGACGGTCCCGGCGAAAGAACCCATTAAAGCCTGGATTCGCCATCCAACCTACCGGAGAGCCACATGGACTGCATCAAGAAGAAGGTGAACGAGGAGCTCAGGGCCGGATGGATCGGCCCCAACACCGGGTGCGACTACCACCCGAGCCACTTCGAGGGACAGGACTGCACATTCTGTTACTGCCCGTTCTATCCGTGCGAGGACACGGACCTGGGCGACTTCCTCGTCGGCAGGCGCGGAAACACGCTCTGGAACTGCTCCGACTGCCTGTTCATCCACCGCACACCGGTGGTCAAGTACGTGCTCTCCGAGATAGAGCGCCTGGGGATAACCGAGGCCGGTGACCCGCGCTTCAGGGACATCCTGGCATCCGCCAAGGAGAAGTTCTTCCGCCCCGGCCAGGCGCTCATGGTCGTGGGCGCGACGTCCGATGCGGGAAAGTCCGTGACCGTCGCGGCCATATGCAGGATCCTCCACAGGAGAGGGTTCCTGGTGGCGCCGTTCAAGAGCCAGAACATGAGCCTCAACTCCAAGGTGACCCGCTCCGGGTCCGAGATAGCGATGATCCAGACCCTCCAGGCGAGGGCGGCCGGACTGAAGAACCCTGACGCCCACATGAACCCCATACTGCTGAAGCCCAAGGGCGACACGACCTCCCAGGTCATGGTCCTGGGCAAGCCCTACGCGGACTACAACGTCACGGACTACTACGGCGAGTTCGTGCCGGGCCCGGGGAGGGAGATCGTACGCGAGAACGTAGACTTCCTAAAGAAGAGGTACGACTACGTGATCATGGAGGGCGCCGGGTCCCCGGCGGAGATCAACATCTACGACAGGGACATAGCCAACATGGGCGCCGCGGAGATCGCGGACGCCGACGTGGTCCTCGTGGTAAACGTTGAGTGGGGAGGGTCCTTCGCCTACGCCCTCGGGACCATAGAGCTCATCCCGGAGAGGGACAGGGGCAGGATAAAGGGCGTCATCTTCAACAACCTGCGCGGCAGGTCAGAGAGCTTCAGGTCCGCGATACCCGAGTTCGAGAGGATATCCGGCGTGCCTGTGATCGGCGTGATACCCCATGCCGACGTTGTCCTCCCGTCCGAGGACTCGGAGGCGCTGCGCGGGATCCGCGGCAAGGGCAAGGGCAAGTGCCTCGTCGGGGTCGTCGAGTTCCCGAGGATAGCGAACTTCACAGACCTGGACCCGCTGTTCCTCGAGGACGTGTCCGTCGTCTTCGTGGAGAAGGCCTCGGACCTCGACGGCGTCGACGCCGTGGTCCTCCCGGGGACCAAGAACACCATCAACGACCTGAAGTGGATGGACCAGCGCGGGATATCCGCCAGGCTCAAGGAGCTCCGCGGGAAGGTGCCCATCGTCGGCATCTGCGGCGGCTACCAGATGATGGGCTCAAGGCTCGAGGACCCGGAGGGGCTCGAGGGCGGCGTCCCCGGGACCGTGGTCGAGGGGCTCGGGTTCTTTGACAACGTGACCAGGTTCGGGGAGTACTCCAAGCGCATCGTCAACAACACCGCCGAGCTCCTGGTCGGGGACGGCGGAGAGGTCACCGGGTACGAGCTGCACATGGGCATGACGGACGTCGGGGAGAGACCGCTCCTCAGGCTCGACAACAGGTTCACCGGAGGGCCGGCGGAGGAGGGGTCCGTGAGGGAGGACGAGATGCTCTTCGGCACGTACCAGCATGGGATATTCGACAAGATGCCGTTCAGGAGGTACTTCCTGTCCTTCGTCAGCCACGACGGGGAGAGGCCGGACATCTCCGACGTCAGGGACTACGACGACATCATCGACGAGAACCTCGACAAACTCGCCGACGTCTTCGAGGAGAACATGGACATGGACGCCCTCATGGGTATACTGGGGGTGTCCCAGTGAGCCGCATACTGGTCCTCGGCACATCGTCCGGTGCCGGCAAGACCACGTTCTGCGCGATGCTGTGCAGGTACCTCGCGAGGAAGGGGCTCGACCCGGTCCCGTTCAAGGGGCTCAACCTGTCCCTGAACTCGTACGCCACCCGTGACGGGGGCGAGATAGGGATCGGCCAGGCGTTCCAGGCATGGTCCGCCGGGCTGGAGCCCGAGACGGACATGAACCCCGTGCTCCTGAAGCCGTGCGGCGGGGGCGTCACCCAGCTGGTCCTGAACGGGAGGCCGTCCCAGGACGTCTCCGAGTCCCGTCCCATGGACAGGGCCGATGCCCTGGAGCAGGCCGCACGGGCTTTCTCCAGGCTCTCGGAGAAACACGGCTTCGTCGTGTGCGAGGGCTCGGGGTCACCGGTGGAGCTGAACATAATGGACGGGGACGTCGCCAACGTGGGCCTCATGAGGAGGCTGGGGATGCCGGCCATCCTGGTCGGGGACATCGAGAGGGGCGGGGTCTTCGCAGCCATCTACGGCACATGGAGGCTGATCCCCGACGATGTCAGGCCTCTGCTGAAGGGTTTCGTCATCAACAGGTTCAGAGGAGACGCGTCGATCCTCAGCGACGGCATCGAGAGGATCGAGGAGCTCACCGGGATGAAGTGCCTCGGGGTGCTCCCGTACATGGACCTCCGCTTCCCGGAGGAGGACTCCCTGTCGGACTCCTCGGGCAGGCTCGAGGGCGGGGACGTGCGCTCGGCGTTCATGGCGAACGTGGACGAGCTAACGGACACAGCCGAGAGGTGCGGACTCGACTTCGAATCGATAGTGGGGTTCGCTGAGGAACGATTATCCGCCTGAGGCCACGCGCAGCGCTCTGACCTCGGCGTCCGCCGGGGGGACCGTGTCCATCGGGACAGGCCTGCCTCCGATCGTGAAGATGAAGGCGTCCGGATGCTGGCCGGCCCTGGAGGCCGCGGCCTGTATCGTCTCCCCCTCGCAGAGCTCGATGCTCACGTCGGCGATGCGCAGAACAGCCATGCCGGTTCCAACCGTCGACGATTATTTAATTGCTGGCAGCGCCGACTCGCAATAATCGGATGCATCATCCAACAGTGGCGGGGCGTGTGTCATCTGGCGGGCCGGGACAACTTACTTTAACGTCTGGCGCGTTCGGACCGTGTTAGACAGTCACGTTCCTGGACGGCCGTGGACCGTCATTCATCGGGCATGGACCCAACCAAACAGCTTCTGGGGAGACAAGAACATGAACAGCGATTACAAGAGATACATCGAGAAGAAGGCCGAGATCTGCATGTCCGCGGACAGCTTCTCTCCGGACCTCTACGAGAAATACGATGTGAAGAAGGGACTGCGCGACTCCAAAGGGAACGGCGTGGTCGTCGGACTCACAACCGTGTCGGAGGTCAACGGGACTAACAAGGTCGACGGGGTCAAGGTCCCCTGCGAGGGCAGGCTCAAGTACCGCGGCTACGACATACGCGACCTCGCCAAGGGCTTCCTCAACAAGCGCTTCGGTTTCGAGGAGTGCACGTACCTCCTGCTGTTCGGAGAGCTCCCGGACAAGCACGAGCTGGAGCAGTTCAGCTTCTACCTCGCCGAGCAGAGGAAGCTGCCGGTCATGTTCGTCAGGGACGTCGTCATGGTCGCCGCGGGCAAGGACATCATGAACTCCATCACCAGGTGCATCCTCTCCCTGGCCTCCTACGACAAGAAGGCCCTGGACAACAGCCTGGACAACGTGATCCGCCAGTGCATCTTCCTCATCAGCGTCTTCCCCATGCTGACGGTCTACAGCTACCACGCCTATAACCACTACATCAACGACGAGAGCATGTACATCCACAGGCCGGACCCCAAGCTGTCCACGGCGGAGAACATACTCCGCATGCTCAGGCCCGACAAGTCCTACACCTACCTCGAGGCCACCGTCCTCGACCTGGCGCTCGTCCTGCACATGGAGCACGGCGGCGGAAACAACTCCACCTTCACCACCAGGGTCACCACGTCCTCCGGATCGGACACCTATGCGGTCATCGCGGCCGCCATGTCCTCGCTCAAGGGACCGAAGCACGGCGGGGCCAACCTCAAGGTCATGGAGATGATGGACGACATCAAGAAGCACGTGAAGCACCCCCAGGACGAGGCAGAGCTGAAGAAGTACCTCAACAACATCCTCGACAAGAAGGCCTTCGACCACCAGGGCCTGATCTACGGCATGGGACACGCGGTATACACCATCTCAGACCCCAGGGCCGAGGTGTTCAAGTCGTTCGTCGAGAAGCTCGCCGCCGAGAAGGGTCGCCAGGACGACTACAGGCTCTACGAGTCCGTCGAGAGGCTGGCCCCGGAGCTCATCCTGTCCAAGAGGCCCAACGCCACAAGCGTCTGCGCCAACGTGGACTTCTACAGCGGATTCGTCTACGACATGCTGAACATCCCCAAGG
>CAJJJM010000030.1 GCA_905187815.1 uncultured Methanomassiliicoccaceae archaeon | reverse complement strand
CCGCCTCCCATGTCTATGAACTCGAGGTCGATCCCGATGGCCTTGATCTCGTTGACCAGCTCGATGAGGACCTCCATCATGTCCATGAAGGGTTCGACGACCTGCCCTCCCGAGCCGATGTGGGCGTGTATCCCCTTGATGTTGAATCCGAGATCCTTCGCCCTGGCGTAGGTGTTGATGACCTCGTCGAGCGGGATGCCGAACTTGGCTCCCTTGGATCCGGTGATGACCTTCGCGCTGTGTCCGGACCCGACGCCGGGCGTGACCCTGAAGGACACGTCGCTGCCTGGAGCGATGTTGGCGAGCCTCTCCATCTCGGATACGGAGTCGAGGTTGATCATGACCCCGAGGTCCGACACGGCCTTGAGCTCCGCGTCGCTGACGTTGACGCCCGTGTACATTATTCTGTCCGGGGTGTACCCGACCTTCAGGCAGCTCATGACCTCCCCGATGGAGACGGCGTCGATGCCCGAGCCCTCCTGCTCCAGGATCTTGAGGATGGCCAGGTTGGTGTTCGCCTTGGCGGCGTAGTGGATCCTGGTGTCCATGTACTGGGCGAAGGCGTTGTAGATGCGCCTGTAGTTGTCCCTCAGCCTCTGCTCGTCAGTTACGTAGACGGGGGTGCCGAACTCGTCAGCGATTTCGATGGCGGATTTGCCGCCGATCATCATGACTCCGTCCTTCCCCTCGAATTCCCTCATCATTCGACCACTCCGATGTACTTGTCGTGAAGCGTCCTCACCACGTCCACCACCTTGCTCATGGGGACCACGAAGTTCAGCGACACGTCGGACGCTCCCTCCGAGATCATCTCGACGTTCGCCTCCGCCTCCTTCACGGCGGAGAAGATGTCCCCGGACACCCCGCACTTGTCGAGGAGGTTGTCCCCGACGGCGCAGATGAGGGCGACGTTGTTCTTCACGTCGATCCTCTCGATGTCCCCTCCGCTCAGGCCGTTGAGCTGCCTGAGCGTGAGCTTCACGTCGTTGTTGTGCACCAGGAACGCGACGGTGGAGAGCGATGTGGATATGGAATAGATTATGACGTTGATGTCCGCGATCTTCTCGATGATCCTGGCGACCATCGCGGGCCTGTAGGCGATCTCGGCGGAGCTGATGGTGATGATGGACAGATCGGTCTTCGCCGCCACGCTCTTCAGGAGCTTGTCGCTGGACCTTCTGAGGTGGTGGATCAGCGTCCCGGGCTCCTCGGGCCTGAAGGAGTTCTTGACCTTCAGCGGGATGTGCTTGAGTCTGACGGGCTCTATGGTCCTCGGGTGGAGGACCTTGGCGCCGAAGTAGGCGAGCTCCGCCGCCTCCCCGAAGTTCATCTCGTCGATCTTCACGGCGTTCTGGACGATCCTGGGGTCGGCCGACATGAACCCGTCGACATCCGTCCATATCTCCAGGAGGTCCGCGTCCATCGCGTTGGCGACGACCGCCGCGGAGTAGTCCGAACCGCCCCTCCCGAAGGTGAGTGGCCTCTTCTGGCTGTTCATGCCGTAGAATCCGGTGATGATCGGGATGATGCCCATCGAGAGCAGGGGCTTGACCTTCATCGTCATGCCAGCGGCGGTGTTCAGCAGGTCCGCGGACCCGGACATGGGCTGTCCCACCGCCACGATCCCCGCATCCTCGGAGGTCAGGGCCACAGATTTGTAGCCCATGGACCTGAGGAGGTACGCCAGTATGAGCGAGGAGAATCTCTCGCCCTGGGACACCACCGCGTCCCCGTAGAACGGGTCGTCCCTGTCGGCCTCCATCGCCGCCCTGAGGTTCTGCATCCTCGCGTCGAACTCCGTTCTGAACTCGTCCATCGTCTCGCCGTCGAAGAGCTGCGAGGCGGTCATCAGATGCTTCTGGGAGAACTGCTCCAGAACGCTGTCGATGTCGGCCAGCGGGTTGTCGACGACGCTGACCAGATAGTTCGTAATACCGGACATCGCGGACACGACGACGACCTTCTCGCCCTCCTTGTTCGCGATGATGTTGGCCACCCTGTTCAGGGCTTCGGCGCTACCCACGCTGGTGCCGCCGAACTTCATCACTGTGATCATAGATCAAGCACCTCTCTGGTACCGGTCATGCCCACTGGCAGGCCGGCGTAAAAGAAACGGCGGGCGGTTCCCCGCCCTTCGGTGCATGAGGGGGTCCCACCGCCCCTCATGCTATCCCCAGGTCCCTGAGGATGGGGTCCAGGACGGCCTTGCCGTTCTCGGACAGGGGGGTCAGCGGGAGCCTCGGGCAGCCGTTGCCGTACCCCATGATCCCCATCACGTACTTGATCGGGATGGGGTTGGACTCGCAGAAAAGGGCTCCGAATATGGGAAGGAGCTTGTTGTGGATCGACTTGGCGATCTCGAACTTGTCGGACTGGGCGTTGTTCACCATCTCGGACACCAGCCCGGGGCAGCAGTTCGATGTGACGGAGATGACCCCGTCGGCGCCCATGCTCATGAGGGCGAGGGTGATGCTGTCGTCCCCGGAGAGGACCTCGAAGCCCTTCGGTCTCCTGGCGATGATGTTCTGGATCTGCGACATGTTGCCGCTGGCCTCCTTGACTCCGACGATGCCGGGGAGCTCGGCCATCCTCAGCATGGTGTCCACGGTGATGTTCGACCCGGTCCTTCCGGGGATGTTGTAGACGATGATGGGGATGTCGATGGCCTCCTCTATGGCCTTGTAGTGCTGGAATATGCCCTCCTGGGTGGGCTTGACATAATAGGGGGAGATGGAGAGGATACCGTCCGCACCGAGGTCCTCCGCCCTCTTGCTGAGCTCGACGGCCTCGCTTGTGCAGTTGCTCCCCGCGCCCGCGAGGACCTTGGCCTTCTTCGCCTCGTCGATGACTACGCTGATTACCCTGAGGTGCTCCTCGTGGGACAGCATCGCGGACTCGCCGGTGGAGCCGCAGGGGACGAGGGTGTTAACGCCGTTGTCCTCCTGGAAGTTCACGAGCCTCCTGAGAGACTCCTCGTCGATCTGCCCGTCCTTTGTGAACGGGGTGATGAGCGCTGTGCCTGTGCCTGCGAACATTTCATGCCTCCCCAAAATGCTCCTTGAGGATGAGGCGCGTCCTTGTGCTGAGGATGTTGTCGTAGCGCCTTACCCTCTCGATGATGTCGTTGAGATGCTGGGATGATTCGACGTCGACTATGGCGATGATGTCCTGGTCCCCCGTGACCTCGAAGACCTCTGTGACGCCGTCGTAGCTGGCCAGCTCCTTGGCGATCTCCTGGGTGTCCGTGTTGACGTCGATGCGGATCTCCACAAGGGCCTTGACGTTGCGCGAGCTGGTCTTGATCGTGAATCCGCGGATTATGCCCTCCTCGGTCATCCTGTGGACCCTGCTGCGAACGGTTCCCTCGGAGACTCCAAGCTGGTTGGCGATCTCGACGAAGGGACATCTGGAATCCTTCTTCATTATCTCGATGATCCTCTTGTCAAGGTTGTCTATGCTAAAACCCCCGCATCCTTTCGGCTATGCGTGCTGGATTCTTTGATATTATATAAATTGTAGGAATCCGCTGTAAATTGGACGGATTCCACAGCCGACGGGAGGTAAATGGGCTAAATGGTTTGGATGTTCTGCGGATTCCGCAGTCGCGGGCTCAGTCGTCGGGGGTGGCGTCGCTGGCCCTCTTCCTCCCGTCGCAGTCGCTGAGGATGTCTATCTGCAGCCTGTTGTATGGGATCTCGATGTTGTTATCCTTGAACAGCTTGTAGATGATCTCCCTGATCTGGCCTGCGTAGTGGGCGCTGAGATCGTAGTCGTCCACGTAGCATGCCAGTCTGTACTCGATCCCGGAGTCGAGGAAGTTGGTGAGCCTCGTGTTGGGCGGGATGCAGGTCTTGTCCTTGATGACATGCGGGTGCATGTTGGCCGCCTGGATCATGAGCTCCTTGGCGAGGGTGAGGTCCGCGTTGTAGGCCACGGACATGTAGATGAAGATCCTGGTCCTCGGGTCGCCCTTGGTGTAGTTGATCATGGTCGCAGCGGTGACGGCGTTGTTCGGCATGGTGATGATCTGATCCTTGTCCCAGTTCTCGAACTCGGTGTACATCACCTTGACCTTGTGGACTATGTAGGTCGTCCCGTTTAGGCTGATGTAGTCGCCCTTCTTGAACGGCCTGGTGGCCAGCAACATTATTCCGGAGAAGAACTGGCTGATGATCTCCTGGGCTCCGAAGGTGATACCGAGGGTGATGACACCTGCGCTGACCATGATCCCGGCGAGGTCGACCCCGAACGCCGCGAGGATGATCGTGGCGGCCAGGACACAGATGACCAGTCTGCCGAGCATCTTGAACAGAGGGATGAGGGAGTTGTCGATGCCGTCGATGTCCGCTGCCTCGTCGAGTCCGTTGATGATGGCGGTCACTATGAACATGTAGATCTGCCACGACAGGATCGCGCCGATTATGACGTAGAACACCAGCGACCATGTCGAGACCACGCTCATGATCTCGGCGCTTGTCCCGACGATGTTGAGGCACTCGTTGATGGCCACGACTATCATCAGTACCGAGATCGTCTTGGTCAGCGTGCTCCTGATGCTCTTCTTCTCCGCGGGCGTCTTCCTGGTCCCGACGAGCTTGGTGAACAGCGGAATGACAGCCTCGCACACGATGACCGAGATGATGATCCACAGGACGAATGTGATCACTGCCGTCACCCAGGGCTGGTTGAACGGTGCCGGGAGCGTGTTGGGGAACAGGCCGAAGAACTGGTTGTACGATCCCTCCGAGGTGTACACGGAGTTCACGTTCACCGTTATCGGGACATCCTTGGTGAAGACGTTGTCCTGGTCGGGGCTCAGCCCGAGGTCGGTGAACGTCAGAGTGATGTTGCCGGAGAACGTCTGGGTGTCGGCGAGGCGGTCTGTCTGGAAGCTCAGGGTGATGATGGCGATGTGCCTGCCCTCGGAATCCCCTGAGGGGTAGATTATGTTGGATTCGGTGCCGCCCACCTTGACGGTCGACGTCACGTCCAGGACGTCCGTGTCCAGTCTGGGAACGTCCAGGCTCAGGTAGCTGGACGAGTGGTTAGTCACGTACAGGACGACGGTCTCGACGGATCCGCTGTTCATGTCCACCTGGACGGAGCTGCCGCTCCCGCCGTCAACGTTGATGATGACCGAATCGGACGTGTCCGCATCTGCCTCGGACATGAGGCCCGGGACCGTCACCGCGATCAGCACCGTGACGAGCATCAGGACGGTCAGCTTCCTGGCGTTCATGATATTCGCAGATTCGGACAGTATTTTAAGTTATAGCAAGAAACGTGCGGAATCGCCACGATATCCACATGTGCGTCACGGTGCGTCACCTGACCCATGCCCCCATCGTTTAAGAGCGGTCCGGACGTCTCCGGACCATGGACGTCCTGGTCCTGCTGTGGGTGGCTGTCCCGGCCGTCGTGATGGTCCACGCGTCCGTCTGCGACGTACACAGCCGGGAGGTGCCGGACATCCACTGGGCGGTCATCGGCGCATCCGGAGCGGTCCTCAGCACGCTATCCGTTCGGGATGTGTGCACCTTGGAGGCGGTCTCGACTATAGCAGGCTCGCTGCTGCTCCTCGCATACATGCTCTCGGAGAGGCTCAGCGGAGCGGTCGCGGTGCCGGTGGTGGCAGCATCCGCGGTGCTGACCATAGCTCCTTTCGCAGCCGATCCGGGGGATCCGTTCGCCCGGGCCGCAGTGGCGTCGTTCGTGACGTTCTTCGCGATGTTCGACATGTACAGGATCGGGCTGATAACCGGGGGCGCGGACGCGAAGTGTCTGATGTCGCTCTCGATCGCCTTCCCGGTCTATCCGGAATCGGGGACGATCCCGCTCGTCTGGGTCCCGGAACCTTCGGTCGCCCTGCTCATGAATCCCACGGTGTCAGTCCTCGTCATGGGGCTGGTGATTTCCCTCGCCTCCTGTGCATGGGTGGTCGCCAGGAACATCCGTGACGGATATGTCGGGAGAAGGATGTTCACCACCTACCGTATGGGCGTCTCGTCCGCTCGGACCGCGTTCGTGTGGCCCGCGGAGAGGCTGGATGACGGCGTGCTCGTCCCACACAGGGGATTCGACGACAGGGACGAGGTCCTGGAGGAACTGTACTCCGCAGGGGTGTCCGACGTCCGTGTGACGCCGATGATCCCGTTCATCGTCCCTCTGACGGCCGCGTTCCTGATCGTGACCGTACTGGGGAGCCCGCTATCCGTCATCGGAGCACGATGTCCGCCTTCCTTCCGCACTCCGCACACCTGTCGCCGTCGAGGCCCACGATGTCAACAAGGTATCCCAGGCGTTTGACGAGAGGGGAGCCGCATCCGGGGCAGTAGGTGTTGTCGGCGTCCTCCGTCAGGACGTTCCCGACGTACACGTATTCCAGACCGGTCTCTATGCCGATCTCCCTGCATCTCATCACGGTCTCCACGGGGGTCATCGGCACATCGGTCATCTCGAAGTCGGGGTGGAATCTGGTGAAGTGGACCGGCACATCGGCTCCGAGCTCGTCGCGGACCCATGCGCAGAATCTTCCGACCTCGTCCTCGGAATCGTTGTGCCCTGGGATGACCAGGTAGGTGAGCTCTAGGTGGACGCCCTCGTCGCGGATGATGCGGGCGGACCTGAGCACATCCCCGAGCCGTCCGTCGCAGATGGTCCTGTAGAAGTCCTCCGTGAACCCCTTCACATCCAGGTTGAACGCGTCGGTGACCTTGCAGAGCTCCCTCAGGGGCCCCTCGTTGAGGAACCCGTTGGTCACCAGGATGAGATGGAGTCCGGGGTCGGCCGCCATCACGTCCATGATGTACTCGAACCATATCCCGGGCTCGTTGTACGTGAAGGCTATCGTGTCCTGGCCCTCATGCCTGCACATCCTGGCCAGCTCCTCGGGCGACTCGTATGTGGTGCGCTTCTTCCCGTATGAGATCCTGGACGTCATCGAGATCGAGTAGTTCTGGCAGTTCTTGCATCTGAGGTTGCATCCGATCCCTCCCACCGAGAAGCATCTTGAGTGCGGCCTGTAGTGGTAGAGGGGTTTCTTCTCCACAGGGTCCACGCAGACCGAGGACACCTTGCCGTACGAGTACGCCACGAGCATGTCCTCGTCGGCTCTTCTGGATCCGCACC
>CAJJJM010000029.1 GCA_905187815.1 uncultured Methanomassiliicoccaceae archaeon | reverse complement strand
CCCCCCGGAGCCAATCTTTTCGGCCCCTTCGGGGTTCAGAGGTTCACTTGCCCCCCCCCCCCAGCGGCAATCTCAGTGGGTGCATCAGATTGAACATCGTAGCTGCGCCTGCTGTCCTGAAGCTGCTGGAGATGGATGCGAATGGCTGCCTTCACAAAATCAGATCTGCTGCTGTACTCTCCCAGCTCGATCTCTCTGTCAATCCTGTCAAGCATCCCCTGAGGGACCTTGATGGATAGGCTACGCTCCATTGCCATAATTGGGAATCAGTGCGACCATAGTAATTATTTGGTGTTTCTATTGTACTACCATAGTAACATTTAAAAAATAGAGTGGCTATTGTCCTACTATGGCAACACTAACTGTGAAGATGACTCAAAGGGAAATTGACGACATTCGGGACAAGGTCGAAGAGGGCAACGCGATGAATGTCTCGGACTTTGTGAGACAGGCAATCCGCGAGAAGATCGCAAAGCTGGAGGCCTGAGAATGGAGCCGGTTTTCGGATCCCTGCTCAAGGGCCTCAGGCTCATCGACCTCATCGACTCTGGACTTCTCTCCGAGCTCGACTTCGAGCTCGTTCATTTCGACGATGCCGACGCCCCGTACGCCACGGTCTGCGGCATCAAGCCCTACAACCTGTCCATGGACGCGCGCAGGGACTGGGCCGACGTCCTCTCCGCACCCGTGAGGAGGATCACACCATACTGCGGGTACATGTGGGTGGACCTCGAGATGGAGGACACCGAGGAGGCAATGGACCGTGTGAAGGATTTCGTCCTGGCCTATGCCGGGTACTGCCCCGTCGAGGATTTCGACAGATGGTTCCCCGAGGAGGCCGAGGCATGATGGACGTCGACGATGCGGTGATGTATCTCAAGGAGTCGCAGAGCATCGGCACCGGGGCATACGGGGAGATCTGTCCCCGCTGCGGTGCGGCGCTCGATGTCCGCAGCAGGACGTGTCCCGTATCGTTCTGCGCCCCGCTCCGGATCTGCTCGAAATGCCATAGCGAGGAGAAGGTGCAGGCGGAGTACAGGGGCGCCCAGCTCCCGTTGGACAAGTGGCTCCTGATCCGTGAGGTCATGGGGCATTCCTGAATCACGCTTCTTCCGGGCCGGCTCATTGCACTCCGATCCTATCCGTCAGACGGGCCCGGGTGAAGACACGGCATGGTACGCAATTAGTGACATCTGCTCCCCGGCCGTGTGAAACCCTTTCCAAAACGACTTAAAAAACGGAACGGCCGCCACACAACCACGAAAGCGGCCGTTCCAAGACATGGAAGTCTTAAAATGACATGGAACAACAGCGATTTAAATACTCTGGACGGAAATGGCGACATCGTCCTCATCGACATCAGGACCTGTGACCTCACATTATCCGAGGTCATGGCGGAGGTCGCCCGTTACCAGTCCGAGATGCCCGATCACGAGGTCTTCATGGATGGAGATGCCTACGCCATCGTCGCCAGGCCCAGGAGGGCGACGGCATGAGGCAGGAGGACGTCCTCATGACGTTGAGGTCGGGGGGCAGGATGACCGTTCCGGAGATCGTCGAGGCCCTGGCCCTCGATGTGAGCACCAACACGGAGTCGATGGTGCGCAACAAGCTCCGCAGGCTCCGCGACAAGAGATTGGTGCGCCCGGTCCGCATCGAGGAGAGGACCAACCGCATCCTGTGGGAGGCGGTGGCATGAGGTTCTCGTTCTGCTGCGACGACATGCACGACGCGATCGTCGATGATGTGCTCGAGCTGGACATAGGATGCGAATCCATCTCGGTAATCCAGGGTGGAGAGCCCATCCGCTTCTGTCCCTGGTGTGGGGCCCCTGTGGTCTTCGACAGGGAGGTGGTGCATTGACACCGAGCATCGTTTCTGAAAGGATAACTACCGCTTCCGTGATTCGTCACGAAAACGGAAAGGGAGGTGAGAAGAGAATGGCAAGCGAATGGGAGGAGCTGGAGAAGCTGACGAAGGAGGAGCTCATCATCGAGCTCGTGAAGGAGCGCAACGTACATCGCAGGATGTGCCGCGAGATGCGTTCCATTGTGGACATAGACTATCCCGAGGACCGTAGGCTCCCCGTCTACGAGGGCGAGGGCAGCGATTCGGAAACAACATCCGATGAATGGGCCCGCAGGATCATCTTGGTCGCATTGGCTCAGAGCAGTGACCCGTCATACTTCGATGTTGAAGTTGTTACAAGGTATGGTCTGGACTCCGAACAGTTCGACAAGGTCTATGCGGAGATGTCTGCGGAGGGAATCGTTCCGGAGGCGACATGGGATGCGGGTTCCGGAGGCTGTTCCCTATGAGGCGCGTCATCCATGGCCAGGGTGCGGAGATCACAGCGAAGAAGATCACCATCGACGAGAAGCCGATCAGACGTCGTGGTAAGCACAAGGGCACCCGCATCATCGCCAGAAGAAAAGTCGTCATCAGGGTCCAGAAGCAGAATCCTCAGAAGCATCCGACCGAGGAGTATCCCCCCGAAGGGACAAGAATCGCCGGGGACCATGCAGTCATAGAGACACGCATGGCTGTGACCAAGAATCCGACCAATGTCAACGGAAGGGACAGGTTGGTCGTGGACCGTGGATTCGATGCAGAGGTCACCGGCAATAGGATTCTTCAATGGCTCAGGAGGAGATCCTGATGCCTCGCCACACCACAGAAACGCAGGACATGATCCTCGCCTTCCTCCGGAGCAACGGCCCCTCCACCGTGGCCGAGATTTCCGAGGCATTCTCCATCGACTACCGCGTCATCAATCCCGACATCATGAGGATGGAGGGCAGGAGCATCCGCCGCGCCGGATGGAGCGGGACCGGAAGAGGTTCCCGCAGGCTGTGGGAGGTCATCTGAATGATGGCCGTCGTCTACTGCTGCGACGGGTGCAGGATGGTGGATCCGGAAACATCCGCTCCGGCCCCATGTCTCCTGGTGATGCATAACGGGGAGCCACCGAAGCGCTGCGTTTGCGGCAAAGGCGCAACGACGGAATGGAGGATTCTGACCCAGCTGGATACCTCGGATACCAAGGGGGTATTCCGATTGGGGCCTTCTCAGATTCCGTCGCCGAGTATCTCGACGAGTATAGCCTCGCCTATGCCGAATCCACCATCAAGGACCGCAGGAGGGAGCTCATGAGGCTCTGCTCCACCGTGGAGTCCCTGAGGTCCGTCGGATCAATCTCAACCGAGGATCCCTCGGCTATGACGCTCGCCGACGTGCAGGTCATAGCCGCTCACCTGAAGCGCACCGATCTGAGCAGTAACACCCGCGGACACCTCCTCGGGCGCCTCAACATGCTCTGCAAGTTCGAGGGCAACATGGCAGTGGAGTTCGCCAAGGTCCGCTATCCGACGCTGTTCCCGCCGAAGAAGGAGACCCGCCTGGGCGTCCTGGAGCCGAAGGAGGTTGCCGCCATCATCCGGTTCTCGGAGGGGGAGCATGACTACCGCGGGCTCCGCTCGTGCGTATCCGTCCTGATCTCCCTGGCCGCCGGTCTGAGGCCGCAGGAGGTCCGCTACGTCATGGACATCGATTTCTCAGAGGATCTGTCGGAGCTCCGCGTCGGACATCCGAAGGGAGGGGACTCCTACGGCCTGGTCCGCGTCGTCCCCATCCATCCGTCCGCGGTACCGGTCATCCGCAGGTACCTGGACCTCTTCCATTCCTCAGGCCGCTCCGGATATCTGTTTCAGGGCCCCCGCGGGTCCCCGGTGGAGGGGAACACCCAGAGGAAGTGGAGGGAGTACGTGGAGGAGGGCACCGGGCTGGACCTGGACCACAGGATCCTCAGGAGGACGTGGGGGCAGTCGCTGCTCGACAGGGGCGTGCCGGAGGAGTGCGTGAGCGTCCTCCTGGGCCATGCGAGCACCGAGACCACCGCCAGGTACTACGCCAGGACGAGGGAGCGCGCCGCGATAGCGGAGGTCCGCAGATCGTGGTCGGAGAAGCCTTCGGAAACCGTTTCCCGAGAGGGGGTATCAAGATGATAGCGCTATTTTTCAGAAGCACAGCCAGCATGATCCAGAAGGGTACGAGAATGGCGAACAGGAGGGGATTCGAACCCCCGGCCTGCAGCTTAGGAGGCTGCTGCCATATCCAGACTAGGCCACCTGTCCGCTAAATCCCCCGAGTCCCAGGATGGATATAAGTGTTTCCATCCGTTGTGTTTCGACAACGAGGTTTTCCCCGAGAGGAGGCATCGGTTCATGTTCGAGATCGTCGGTGGACGGCATATCAGTGTGTTTGTGGGATCAGCCGGGGCCTGGATGGATTGTGGATGGATGTGTTTGACCCCGGCCATAAAAGGGTGAGCACCTCGGGGGAGATGCTGGATAAGAATCTCCCAGGATATAGATAAACTAATCGCTGTAATGTTTGTATGATTTGTATGAAAAGTAATATTTGAAAGTATCGAAAATGACACAATAATAGACATTAAATAGGCTTCCACCCATCCTCACCATGGGATGCATTTTGCCGTCTGGTCGCAAGAAGAGGATAATGGTGGCCTGCGTGACCTTCGAGACGTCGAAGGTCGTGGAGCCTGCGCTGTACTACGAGATAAACAAGGCCCACATCATCCACTACGTGAAGGACCCGGATTCCGAGAGCGGCAAGATCTACGACAGCTTCCGCAGGAGGGTCTGCGAGCGGCTGGAGTCCGAATCCCCGAGAGAGGTGGAGATCGTCGAGCACAACGAGCGTGTCAGCGATTTCTCCGTCATGCTGCGCACCGTACTCTCGATCATCCAGATGGAGAACTCGGGTGAGGAGGGATGCGAGATCTACGTCAACATCTCGTCGGGCTCCCCCGAGTACGCCGCCGCCGCGACGGTCGCCTCGATGATGGTACCCGGTACGATCCCGTTCTCCGTGAACACCAAGGAGTACACCGTGTCCACGGACAGGATCCGCGACGTCTACTTCGTGGACGACCAGCCGGTGGGCATGACCAAGACGACCTATCCCCCGCGCACCATGCCCATCTACGCCATCAACATCCCGGAGGAGCATCTCGTCCGCGGGCTTCGCATACTCGGCCATAGGAACGAGGTGAAGCTGTCCGTGACCAGCGGCAGGATGGTCGAGGCTCTCAAGGAGGCAGGGCTGTGGTACCGCGACACCGAGAGCGACGACCCTGACAGGAAGGCTAATCAGCGTCAGACGGAGGCCGTGTACTATCAGAGGGACTTCATCTCCAAGTGGCTGAAGAACGGCTGGATCGTGAAGGACGATCTCCGCAACAGATATGTCCTCACCGAGAGCGGGACTACGGTCATAGGCACATTCTACACAGACTGACCCATCGTCCGCCGGAACGTCGTCATCCATGTCATCAGTCCAGGCTGCTCCACGTCGCGGTCATCCATTTTACATAGATAACAATTATTACAGAGATAACATCAAGCTGTAATTATATTCCCTCGCCGATCTCCATATCGCAGCCTTGAGGGCTGCGGGAGAGAAGAGAGATGACGCAGTACAAGCAGACGCTGATAATCCCCATGCCCAGGCAGCGCTTCCAGGAGCCCAGGGGCCCCAGGAGGAGCCCGTACAGGGGCGTGGAGCGCAGGGACAACCTGAACCACGAACTGAACTCGATCCTGGCCTTCTTCGACTGAGGTCCGGAGCGCGAAGCGGATAGGATGGGGGCTTCATGCCCCCGTATCTGCCGCATTGAATTCTCATGCAGAAGGAAGGGAGTTTGTTTTAAGCGGTTTGAGCAGTCGGGCGGATCACTCGGCTGCGGGGGCGTCAGCCTTCTTGGACTCCCACACCTGGACGAACTCGACGCGGTCGACTCCGAAGGTGGCGCGGTAGTCGGAGACCAGCCTGTATTTGGCGACGGCCCAGCCCTCGTGGAACTTGCAGACCTCGGCCTCGGTGATGACGACCTTGTCCTCCATGATGCCGAATCCGAATCCCTCGGAGGTTCCGAAGTCCATCTCCATGATGCACTTGGCCTTCTCGACGGGGTCGGTGACCTCCTCGACGACGGTGATCTCGTATTTCAGGTCGTGGCCGGCCAGGGGGCTGTTGAAGTCCACCTTGACACGTCCGGCACCGACGGACATGACGATTCCGCTGCGGTTGCCGAGGCTGACGGACATTCCGGGGTAGGGGTTGATCTCGTTCTTGTAGAACTCCTTGATGGGGTGGAGCTCGATGAGCCTGGGGTTCCTGGCACCGGCGGCCTTCTCGCAGGGGACGGTGACCTCGATCTCCTTTCCTACCTCGGCACCGGCGATGGCGGCGTCGACGTCGGCGTACAGGGTGTTGGATCCGACGATGTAGGCCATGGGGGCGTAGGTGACCTTCTCGTTGAAGATGCCGGCCTCTTTGGCGGCATCGGCGTTCGTTGTGTCGAAGAGCTTGTCGGCCTCGGCGAAGTAGGCCTTGTAATCGATGCGGACAATCCTTTTAGCGTCTGCCATTTGAATCACCATATGAATGTGATGTTATGGGGCTGGCGATTGCGTAGTCTGATATAATAGTGTCGCTCGACGTTCCCCAGAGGGAGCCAATCAGGGAAACCGATATAAACGAGATGCGGATACGACTGTTCGGTGCCGCCTTGGCTTAGGGGTATAGCGGCTGACTTGTAATCAGCAGGCCGGGGGTTCAAATCCCTCAGGCGGCTCCACTTCTCCAATCATTCACAAGGAGGGTCCACTCTTTCCGCAACGGGTGCCCGAAACGCATGTGCCAGACCGCCGTTCCGGGCAGAGTTCCCGCCAGCCTGTCCCTTCAACTGGTCTGTACGGACTCAGTATCGCGGTACCAGCGGCCATCACGCGGTTTCCGGGCAACCTGCTATATACCATTCGGTGCTAGGGTGGGAGGTGCCCTCCTACGATTTCGACTGGTCCCCTGAGGTCGAGACGTTGCTCTCGTACACCAACATCATCTCGGACCTGGTCATGGTGATCGTCGTCTTCGACATCATCGCCCTGCTGATCATGCTGTTCCTGGAGAGGTACGACCCGCGCGTGTTCTTCACATGGCTTGTGGTCCTGATCCTGCTCCCGCCTGTCGGGTTCATCCTCTACATGTACATGGGCTCCACGATCTACAACCGCCGCAGGTTCATGCCCAAGAACATCACGGACCAGCAGCTGATGACCGCCGCGGAGTACCAGGGGGACCTGTTGGAGTCCGACCTCGCGGACGATCCGGATATGACGGACGTGTACCGCATGGCCAAGACCCTGGAGAGGGCCGGCGCCTGGTCGTACTCCGACGACAACAAGGTTGTCCTCTATACGGAGGGCAAACCGAAGATGGACGACATGTTCGACGACATCCGCAGGGCGGAGAAGAGCATCCTCATCGAGTACTACATCATCCGCAACGACAGACGCGGCAACGAGCTCATGGAGATCCTGACCCAGAAGGTGCGCGAGGGGGTGGAGGTCAGGCTGCTCACCGACGGGTTCGGCATAGGCAAGGGGCCCAAGGAGGGGATATACAGGTTCAGGAACGCCGGCGGGCACTACGCGATGTTCCACTCCTCACTCAACCTCATGCTCAGCCCGAAGAAGAACAACAGGAACCACCGCAAGATAGCCATAATCGACGGGAAGGTGGCGTACTGCGGCGGATTCAACATCGGCGACGAGTACGAGGGGGAGGGCCCCCTCGGGCATTGGAGGGACGCGTCCGTCAGGGTCGAGGGGCTCGGCATCCTCCCCATGGCGGTCAGGTTCAGCGCCGACTGGCAGTACTCGGCCCCGAAGGACCACCTGAAGCCCATCGGCCACTACCTGGGGGACCTGAACCTGCCGCACGGCGGGGATGTCAGGATGCAGCTTGTGTCCGGAGGACCCGACTCGATGCCCAACAACCCCGTGCAGCTGCAGTACCTCGCCATGATCTCCGCTGCCCGGCGCAGACTGTACATAACGACTCCATATCTGGCCCCCGACGACTCCATGCTCCTGGCGCTGACCAACGCCGCCAGGTCCGGGGTGGACGTGAGGATCCTGATCCCCGACAAGAAGGACCACATGTTCCTATTCTGGAACAACATCTCCTACTCCCACGCCCTCATGAAGGCCGGGGTCAGGATATGGCGCTACGGGGACGGGTTCGTACACGAGAAGATGATCCTGGCGGACGACTGCTTCTGCTCCGTCGGATCCGCCAACCTTGACCACAGGTCACTCACGCTGAACTTCGAGACGAACGTGATGATGTACTCCGAGGAGATAACCAGGCAGGCCGCCGACCAGTTCCTCAGGGACCTGGAGGTGAGCACGGAGTACACGGACGAGATGTACGAGCACAGGACGCTCATGATGAAGGTGCGCATGGCGGTGTCCAGGCACCTGGTCCTTCTGGCGTGATACCATGGAATGCGATGTCCTCATAATCGGGTCCGGGCCTGCAGGCATGTCCGCCGCGATGCACATGAAAGGGTTCGGAGGCAAGGTGGTGGTGCTGGAGAGGCTGTCCCCCCGGATGTTCCCAAGGTATCATTCCGTCTGCGGGGAGGCGGTCAGCGACAGGATGTTCTCCAAGGTCGGTCTGGAGCCGACGGCGGTGGTCAGGAGGGTGGACCGCATCGAGATTGCCTATCCCGGCGGGGTGACGATAGACATACCCGTGAGGGGCAGCGTAGTCGACCGTCCGGCGATGCTGTCGGAGATGAAGGGGCGCTGCGATGCGGAGTTCTTGCACGGGACGGCGACTCGCGTCTCCCAGGAGGGGGACGGGTTCCTGGTCGAGACGACCGCCGGACCGATCTCGTGCAGGTTTCTGATCGGTGCCGACGGGGCCCACTCGGTCG
>CAJJJM010000028.1 GCA_905187815.1 uncultured Methanomassiliicoccaceae archaeon | reverse complement strand
GGTAGCCGCTGCGCGGCTCCCGGGCGCCGTACGGTCGCGCCCTCCGCCGAGGCGGGACGGGCGGCGACCGTCCGACGCTGTCACCGCTGACACGGTGATCGGGATTGAACGTGGTTTGATGGTTCTTGAGAACCGGGCGAGGTCCGGAGAATAAGATCAAAAGTTGTTGTGTTGGGAGTTTCCACTGATGGAAGATGTGATGAGGACAGGCATGTCCTGAAAAATAGGATCATCGAACGAGGTTGCAGTCGTTCGGATCTTCGAAAGAACTCTTCTTGAATCTGTTTATGACGAGGGACTCGTCCACCATGCCGAGATAGGTCCAGGGTGATTTCTCTCTGTCCTTCTCCTCCTGCTTCTCGCGTAATAATCCGATCCTCTCCCTGAACCCCTTCCCGTAGGTGATGTCCCTGTTCCTGAAGCACTTGTTGCACATGTGGGTGTGGAGGGCCACAAGGAGGTTGTGGTCCTTGCAGTCCTTGATGGTCCTGAGGGACGAGGTGGAGTGGCAGTGGTCCTTCGTCAGGCACTTGGACATGTACTTGAACAGGTAGGCGCAGACGTTCTTCCTGCCGTTGAATTTCTGATCGGAGACCACGCCTTCGATGTCGAAGAACCCGTGCTTCCAGACGGGGTTGGAGTCTATCGCCGCCATGTAGTCGGACCTCACCAGCTTCCTGGACTCCCCGTCCTTCCCGAGGCGCTTCAGGAACGCGGGGTCGTCGATGTACCACTTGACGATGTCGCCCTTCACCTTCTTCCTGCGGACCAGCACCGGCTCGTCCAGGACGATCAGCAGATGCGGCGCGGGATAGCCGTTGGCCTGGGCCTCCTTCGACACGAGCTTCCCGTTGGTGCCGAAGATCTTGGAGATGTTGGCGGCGAACCCGTTGATCACGTTGTAGATGTTGTCCATGCCCTCGGGGCGGGTGGATTTCAGCGAGGCCCAGGCCTCCTCGGCGGTGAACTTCCTCGGGTCGAAGGTCAGCGTCACGAAGAGAAGCCTGGTCCTCCTGAGGTTCCTGAATCCGGGAACGGGCTCGTCGAAGACGATGCCTGACATCGCTTTGGAGATCTCGTCGCGGACCGCACCTTTCTTTATGGCGTACTGCAGGTTCCCGCGCTTGGCGACGGGTGCGTAGAAGAACTCGTGGGTCTCGGTGTTGTAGAACTCGATGCAGACCTGCTTCTCCACGTAGTCCAGGAATGTCTCCTGAAGCCAGTCGTCGGCGAGGAACACATCGCCTCTGATCAGGGCCTCGTAGAGCCAACGGGAGTCGACCCAGCCCCCGTCGGAGTTAGTGCGCCAGCAGGTCTCCGGGTGAGGGTCGGTCTCCGGCGGAGGTCCGAACTCCTCCAGAGTCGGCTGCGAGAGGTAGCCGACGGAGGTCATGAGAGCCTCCGACGATCGTCGTAATTATCGGAAAAAATCAGCTCGGAAATTCTTGGCTCGAAAAAATTGAATTCGTAGCCAGATAGTAAATTGGCGTGGAGAGGGGGATTCGAACCCCCGGGTCCTTTTGGGACATAGGATTAGCAGTCCTACGCCTTACCAGGCTGGGCCATCTCCACAGTTACGTACGCGGGAAGTGCGCATTCTCTTTAAATCTTTGCTTCCGTCGGAGCGTGTATCCGCACGCGCGAGCTTCAATGCGGCCTTGCGAACTTCGGAGTTGTTTGCGTGCGGTCGCAAGCGGGTCGATTCCGGTACCGCAGCGGCCGTTCCATAGTCGGGGTTGGGGGCGCCGATCATGTCCTGTCTGTTCGATCGGTTTTCCCGACGCAATTCTTCTGGATCCCGCCGCGCGAAATCGGCGTCGCGGCTCTCTATAATAAGTAAAGAATAAACTATCAATAATGTGGAATCCGGAGCCGGATCGGTCGCCGGAAAGTCCCGGAGGCGCCCGTTCCCGAACGGTGCCGCCTGTCCGGACATCTGATGAATCAATTAATTCATCAGAGTATTAAATAATGCTTCACTGTCACTCGACATTAAGAAAAATTTAAATAGAGGTTGTGTGTCAAGGGTATTGTGCGATGCGTCGGAGAGACCCACTCGGTGGGACTCAACCGGACAAGTCGCAAGACGTATGTCGTCGAGGAACAGGCCTGAAACACAAGGCTTATATACCTCCCCGATATACAGGGGAATGCGTGATGCGGCGGGGTGACTCACCTGAGACACCACCGATCCAAGTCACGAGACCTGTATGTCGGCGAGGAAGAGCCTGAAACACAAGGCTTATATACCTCTTCGATATACACGGGAATGCGCGGGTCGCCAAGGCGGCTTGCGAAGATGGAGAATCATGATCTCCTCCCTGCGAGGGAGTGCACTCATGAATTCTGACGTTCGATGCTACGAATGTTCCGTTAGACGGATCATTCGATTGAGTGTGCCGTTTAGCGGGACAGCGGTGAAACATGGTAAACTGCCAGTTTCTTTCATCCATCAGAGACGAAAAGTCAAAGATTTGACTCCGGTTGATCCTGCCGGCGGCCACCGCTATAGGAATTCGATTAAGACATGCGAGTCGAGAGTCTTCGGGACTCGGCGGACTGCTCAGTAACACGTGGAGAACGTGCCCTTAAGTGGAGGATAATCTCGGGAAATTGAGGATAATACTCCATAGATCATGGGATCTGGAATGACCCATGGTTGAAAGTTCCGGCGCTTAAGGATCGCTCTGCGGCCTATCAGGTAGTAGTGGGTGTAACGTACCCCCTAGCCGACGACGGGTATGGGCCTTGAGAGAGGGAGCCCAGAGTTGGATTCTGAGACACGAATCCAGGCCCTACGGGGCGCAGCAGTCGCGAAAACTTCACACTGGGGGCAACCCCGATGAGGGAATTCCTAGTGCTAGGACATTTGTTCTAGCTTTTCTCAAGCGTAGATAACTTGAGGAATAAGGGCTGGGTAAGACGGGTGCCAGCCGCCGCGGTAATACCTGCAGCCCAAGTGGTGGTCGATTTTATTGAGTCTAAAACGTTCGTAGCCGGTCTGGTAAATCCTTGGGTAAATCGGGAAGCTTAACTTTCCGACTTCCGAGGAGACTGCCAGACTTGGGACCGGGAGAGGCAAGAGGTACTTCTGGGGTAGGGGTAAAATCCTGTAATCCTAGAAGGACCACCGGTGGCGAAGGCGTCTTGCTAGAACGGATCCGACGGTGAGGGACGAAGCCCTGGGTCGCAAACGGGATTAGATACCCCGGTAGTCCAGGGTGTAAACGCTGCAGACTTGGTGTTGGAGGCCCTTCGGGGGCATTCAGTGCCGGAGAGAAGTTGTTAAGTCTGCTACTTGGGGAGTACGTCCGCAAGGATGAAACTTAAAGGAATTGGCGGGGGAGCACCGCAACGGGAGGAGCGTGCGGTTTAATTGGATTCAACACCGGAAAACTCACCAAGGGCGACTGTTACATGAAAGCCAGGCTAATGACCTTGCTAGATTTTCAGAGAGGTGGTGCATGGCCGTCGTCAGTTCGTACCGTAAGGCGTTCTCTTAAGTGAGATAACGAACGAGACCCTCACTGATAATTGCTACTTCATTCTCCGGAGTGGAGGCACATTATTGGGACCGCTGGCGCTAAGTCAGAGGAAGGAGAGGTCAACGGTAGGTCAGTATGCCCCGAATCTCTTGGGCTACACGCGCGCTACAAAGGGCGGGACAATGGGCTCCGACGCCGAGAGGCGAAGGTAATCTCGAAACCCGTCCATAGTTCGGATTGAGGGTTGTAACTCACCCTCATGAAGCTGGATTCCGTAGTAATCGCGAATCAACAACTCGCGGTGAATATGCCCCTGCTCCTTGCACACACCGCCCGTCAAACCATCCGAGTTGGGTTTCAGTGAGGTTGCCTCTAATTAGGGTATTCGAACTGAGATTTAGCAAGGAAGGTTAAGTCGTAACAAGGTATCTGTAGGGGAACCTGCAGATGGATCACCTCCTACGCAGGGTGGGGTTCAAACCCCACCCTCAACACACCGTACTTTCGAGTACACATTGCAAGGAAACTCCGAGCGAGTTTCCCGGCAATTCCTTGGCAGCTTACCATGCACTAAACGTAGCATCGAACGTCACTTCCCATTCTTTCTTTTCAGCATTCCATTACGTGTTATCATGACAGTCGTTGTTTATTCCTCGAAGTCCGGCTCCTCAAAGAAGTACGCCGAGTCGTTATCTGCGAGGACCGGGCTTCCCATCTATTCCGTCGGTGATCAGCCTGCGGACGAACCCATCATCTTCTTCGGATGGCTCAGGGCCGACACCATCGTGGGGATCCGCGGAATCGACACATCCCGTCTGATCGCCGTCTGCGTCGTCGGGCTCGACGATGTCGGAAGGTTCGACGGGCCGAAGGTCGCAGAGAAGAACGGTGTCAAGGTCCCAGTGTACTACCTGCGCGGATGGATCGACAGGTCCAAGCTGAACATCGTCGAGAAGGCCGTGCTCGCCTGGGTCAGCGCGATGATGAAGCTGAAGGGCCTCAACGAGCACAACCAGCCCATATTCGACGCGATGATGGAGGGCGGCAGCTTCTATGACGAGAAGTATCTGGATCCCATCGTCATGTTCGTGGAATCGAAGGGATGAATGGCAGTCCCGTCCGGGTTCGAACCGAAGTCGCCGGCTCCAAAGGCCAGCATGATTGACCACTACACCACGGGACTATGGGGTGCCCCATGGGTTCCACTTATATCTTATTTGTTGAGGGTCAGGAGTAGTCTATCTCGTATCTCCTGGCAGGGAACAGCTGTCCGAAGAACGCGAATGCGATCCAGCGGCCGATGCCCGGCATCTCCTGGAGCGGAGGCACGTAATGCTCCCTGACCTTCCTGGTCATCACGATCCCCAGGATGGGGATGCACATGACCGCCACGACGACGGGGCTGAACGTGACAAGCGCCGATGCCGACATGCCTGTGCCGGCGATCGAGCCGATGACGGAGAACACGAACAGCAGGATGGCGCCCCTCATCACCTTGCGCCAGGATGACGGCTTCCTGGACGAGATCCCCAGGACGGCGTCGACGGTCGCGATTAGCATGATGACGTCCACCACGTAGGTGACCACGCTGGCGACATGGTCCCCGTAGTCGCTCACGATGCCCATGCTCAGGACCGCGAGCTTCGCGAAGTAGACCGCTATGATTATGAAGAGGAAAACCTCGGCGACGTAAAGCGCGGCAGGGAGGCCCTCATGCCCCCTGACCTGCCTCTGTATCCTCTCGGCCTCCGCCACCGCATCCCTGGCGATGGGCACCTTCCTGATGATGTCGATGGGATCCACGGCCATGCGCCGACATCGTTTTTTACAGTATAAATCATGCCCATGCAAGATGGACCGCAACGAATCCGCTGATGATTTCGCCGACTGCGTCGTAAGGCGCACGGAGTTCGACACGGTGATGAAGCCCGGCCTCGTCGTCGCGACGATGGTCGTGCCCGCGCTGATAGCACTGGTGATGGTCACCGTCATCATGGATGCGAACGTCGGGACCGTCTTCACGCAGGACGGGGTCAGGGCGGGCATCGTCACTGCGCTCGTGACCGAGTGCTGCGTCATCGGGTTCATGCTCTACATCCTGTCCGGGAGGACAGCCTCGCATCAGAGGCGCGACGACATCTGGACGAGGTCGCTCATCGGCTATGCCAGGTCCAAGGGCGCCGACACGGGCGAGCTGGAGAGGCTGGCGGACAGGATGCACGCTAAGGGCCGCAGCCCGCTGAGGATCCTGTCGCTGGTGCTCTGGGGTTTCTCCCTCATCCTGCTCCTGGCCATGGCGTTCTACTTCGGCCTGCTCACAGGGGAGATCGACAGGAGGATCTACATCCTGGCGGGGGCGGCGTACGTGCTCCTGATTCTGGAGTTCCTCCTGAGCACGGGCGCGACGTACGGGTTCCCCTACTCCCACGAGAAGGCTCAGATCGAGTTCACGGAGGAGCTGTCCTCGGTGCTCGACGGGAAGGGGATCAGGGTGGAGCCCATGAGGCCGCTTGTCGGGAGGCCCCACTGGGTGGTCGCGATACTGCTCTTCATCGTCACGCTGGGGCTCTTCACCGCCGTGCTGTTCCTCTTCGCGTGCAGGAACATGAACCTCCACATCCGCAACCAGCACGAGTACGAGGACGGCCTGCTCAATGCAATCATCGAGGCGGAGGGAGGCAACGGCGTCAGGCCGGCGGAGAGGATCGGCAGGGCGGCCGGATTCCTCAGGTCGCTGTTCTGAAGTGATCGGATAGACTGCGGCCGTATTTGAGACGGCCGTGAGAACATGGCGGATCCCGACCGACGGCTCAGGCGATTTTCCCCAGGAGGTATGTCGGCCTGTTCTCGGTCACGGTCACGTCGAGGAACGTTCCCAGGGGGATGTCGTCCCTGACGACCACCGGGCGGTAGTTGCCGGTCCTGACTATGGTGCCGTCCTTACCCCTCTCGGTGGCCAGGGCGCGGTAGGTCCCTCCGACCATGGCGGAGTTCACGTCCAGCTCGGTCTCGTTCTTCACCTTCGTGAGCTCGGCGGACCTCTCGGCGGAGATCCTGCCGTGGACCTGCTCCATGGAGGCGGCGTCGGTGCCGGGACGGGCGGAGAACCTGGTGATGTTGACTGTGTCCGCCCTGAGCCTCCTGATGAGTTCCACGCTCTTCGCATGGTCCTCGTCTGTCTCGCCAGGGAACCCGCAGATGAGGTCCGTGGCGATGCTGATGTCCGGGCATCCCGCGCGGAGGTCGTCCACCAGTTCGAGGAACGACTCCACGGTGTACCTCCTGCGCATGCCGCGCAGGACGGAGTCGCTGCCGCTCTGCACGGGTATGTGCACGAAGCGGTACATGCGCTCGTCGTCCATGGCCTCGAGGATGCCATCCCTCACGCGTGCCAGGCTGTCCGGGTTGGTCATGCCGAGCCTGATCCTGAAGTCGCCGCCCCTCTGTAGCATCAAACGTATCAGCGAGGGCAGGTCCGCGCCCATGTCGCGGCCGTAGCTTGCGGTGTCCTGCGCGGTGAGGAGGATCTCCCTCGCCCCGCCGGCAAGGAAAGCGTCGAACCTCTTCAGGAGATCCTCGGACGGGTAGCTGCGCAGGTCGCCCCTGGCGAACTTGGTTATGCAGTACGAGCAGTTGCCCAGGCACCCCTGGGCTATCGGGAGGATGGCGTCGGTGCCGACGTCCAGCCTGACGGGGTCGCCGGCACGGCCGTACCTGTCGGAGACGATGTCCCTGAAGCGGGGGTAGTCCCCGAACCCGACGACCGGGGAGTCCGGCAGCCTGATCTCTATGCGCCTGGGCTGGACCTGCGCCATGCACCCGGTGACGACGACCCTCTTGCCGAGCCTCTTCAGCTCGGAGATCCTCGAGAGCATGCGCTTCTCGGTGGTCTCCACAACGGTGCATGTGTTCAGAATTACGATGTCCGCCTCCTCGGCGGAATCGGCGGGAAGATAGCCGAGGGATGCCATGTCCTCGGCGAGGGAACGCCCCTCGCCGAAGTTCATGGTGCATCCGTAGGTCTCGACGAAGTAACGCATCAGCGTGTGCAGGCTTCGGTGGTCGGGACGGCGAAGGCGGTCTTGGCGGAGATCTTGGAGATCTTTGCGTGGATCTTGGCGCCCTTCACGGTTCCGGGCACGACGACGAGGTAGTCATGGAACTTCCCGACCCCGTCGCCCTTCTTGCCCACGTCGGTGATCTGCAGCTCGATGATGTCGCCCTCGCGGAGGGTGTTGGCGGTGTCGGCCCTGACGGACTTCCTGACCGTGATGGGTCTGCGGGCTCCGCAGGCCTCGCACTCCAGCATCAGGGTCCTTCCGTCCTTGACCATCTTGGTGTCCGGCAGTCCGCACTCGGAGCAGATGACGTAGGTCTCGGTGTACATCTGGATCTTGTCGTTGATCTGGTTGGGGCTGATCTTCGCCTTGAAGACCGCCCTGCGGCCCTCGACGTTACCGGGCGCTCCCAGCTCCTTGAGGAGGAACTGGAGGACGTGCTGCGGGTCGCGCCTGAGCTTGTCTGTGACGTCGATGAAGTTCCTGAACACGGTGATCTTGCCCTCCTGGAGGATGTCCAGTTCGGGGATCTCGAACCTCTCGTGGTTCTCGATGGTCTCGGGGCAAGCGATCTTTGCCCTGTTGAGCAATGCCATGTAGTCGTCTTCATCGGACATTTCAAACACCTGGGTCGGGCTATCATAGAGTCATTTATAAACAATTGCATCAGGATCTGATATCTCTCTCAAAAATCACGTCCGGAGGGACTTCATAGTTCTCCAGGTCGTCTGTGAGTTCGTCTAATGACGTCTCTCCCGAAACCTGTTCGGACATACTGGTGCTGGAGGAGAGGCACATGATAGCGGTGCTGCTCTTCCTAAGGGACCATGAGGGGTGCATGAAGTCGGACATCTATCGGGCCCTCAACCGCACTCCGCGCTTCCCCGAAAAGTTGGACCTCCTGGAGAGCAGCGGCCTCATCACGGTCGACGACATCGACAGGAGGGCGACCTGCATCCGTCTGACGGACAAGGGACGGCGCATCTCGGACCATCTCGTGGAGATGCAGGCCATAATGGCCGACACAGGGGCCTGAACAGAAAACAGGGGGTCCAATCCCCCTTTCCCATCATCCTTTCAAACATCCATCCAACCACTTCCATTCTCAACAAGGAGTCAACATGAATGATAAAGACAGGGGGAGTATGCCAACCATCTGGTCATTCTGCACATCTCCGACCTTCATGCGAGGCAGGATGACGATTACACCGACCGTCTGAACCATGTCCGTTCCAACATTCCTGACGGGAGCCTGGATGCAGTGGTCGTCACAGGGGATCTCACCGATCATGGAAAGGACATGAACCAAACAGCCAACCCGCTGGTCGTGGCGCTGAAGTCCATCGACAGGCTGAACGGGACGTTCGGGTGACGTGGAAAGGCCCGTTCCATAGACATTTCACGGGACTCGTCGGATCGCATCGTTCCAGACAGCGATATATACTCATTAGACTATGCTGTTAATATCGTCTCAGATGACCGCTCGTTCTCGATGGATGGTGTCGATTTGATTTCCGACAGAAGTATTAATTCTCGTTACGTTAAGAACTTTGGAGATGATGGTATGATCGTCACCGTAGACAAGCCGGATATCCGGGTACTCGAGGAGCGTCATATGATCACCGTGATGTTGTATCTCCTCGATCATGACGGATGCAGGAAGACCGAGCTCTACAGGGATGTCGCGCGTTCCCCGCGCTTCCCCGAGAAACTCGACCTGCTCCAGGCGCACGGCCTCCTGGAAATGGAGATCATCCATCCCAAAGCGATCATCGTGCATCTGACCGACAAGGGCAGGGCGATAGCCGAGAACCTCGTCCGGATGCAGGAGATCATGGTCTCGGAGTGACGGCGGCCGTCCA
>CAJJJM010000027.1 GCA_905187815.1 uncultured Methanomassiliicoccaceae archaeon | reverse complement strand
CCGCCATAGAGGCGGCCGACGTCGTCATCATGGACGATTCGCCGTCGAAGGTCGCCACATGCATAGACCTGTCCAAGAGGACCAACCGCATCGTCATCCAGAACATCGTCTTCGCCCTGGCGGTCAAGTTCGCCCTGCTGGCGCTGACGCTCTTCGGATACACCAACATGTGGGTAGCGGTCTTCGGGGATGTGGGGGTTTCCGTCATCGCCATCCTCAACGCCATGAGATGCATGAACGTCTCCAGATACTCCGTCGCCGCCGGTCACGCACCTCCGGCTAAGGCCGGTTCGCAGACCTCCTGAAACCTGTTCCGGACACTTTTCCGGGGGCGTGCTGGCAGGGGTCCGATAGCCTTAACCCTGCACGCCCCCATACCTTCGCCATGGATGCACTCGGCAAATCTCTGGCGTTGATGGTCGCCCTCGTGGCGGTCATCTGCATCGTGCCCATCGCCTCCGACTCCGCCGACGGAGCCGGGGAGGCTGACGGGCTGCTCCTCTACGAGGTGAACCCCTACGACAGGGAGGGGGTGTCCGTGTACAACTACGGCACCACCGCCGTCGACCTCAGGGACTACATCATTTCTGACTATCCCGAGCCTGGCAGCAGGGAGGGATACATACACTTCGAAGAATCCATCATCGTCCAGCCGGACAGCTTCGTCGTGATTGCGACCGACACCGGCGACAGCAACCATTTCGTCGACAGGGAGGGCGTGACCGTCCATTACATCGGTTCCGACGGTGTGACGGAGGAGAAGGACTTCGCCCTGAACAACTCCGGCGACGACGTCTACCTCATCCGCGACGGGAGGATCATAGACGCTGTGTGCTACGGCAATGTCGTGATCGAGGACCGCTCTGTCTGGGCCAGCAATAATTCCTTCTCCGACAGGACGGACTACTTCTTCCAGAGGCACGGAACATACGACACCGACAGCGAGGAGGACTGGTTCAACTACGTCTACGGACAGACGAGCTACGAGTTCGACCCCGACTACAGGATCGATGCTGTAGTCACCCCGTTCCTGTTCCCCGACAGCGGCGGGATACCAGTCTACCAGGTCATCAGCTCCGCTCAGGAGTCCCTCTACATCAACGTCTACCTCATCACCAGCAAGAACGTCTGCGCACTGATCGAACAGAAGCTGATCGAGAACCCCGACCTCGATGTCGACATCCTCGTCGAGGGTACCCCCGTGGACGGATCCATCGAGTCCTACGCACCGAGCCTCGTCACTCTCGTGGAGGCGGGAGCCGACGTTAGGATGATCGGCATGGGCGACTCCGCGCGCTTCACGCAGGACCATGCCAAGTACGCAATCGCCGACATGGAGACGGTGGTCGTCACATCCGAGAACTGGACCACCGAGAACCTGAACGGACACATCGACGACGATGTCTATTCCGGGGATGACGGGAACCGCGGATGGGGCGCCGTCATCGAGAGCACGGAGTACGCCCAGTTCATGTACGGGGTCTTCCAGAACGACTTCAGCATGCAGTACGGTGATGTTGTCAAGATAGAGGATGAGTTCCCCAACGCCCGCCCCATCGACCTCAAGTACGAAGTGCCGGAGAGCGCCACATTCTCATCCTACCGCGCAGACGTCACCCCGATACTCTCCAACGACAACTCCTACGAGTACACCGAGTACTTCATCTCCCAGGCTGAGGAGAGGCTCTACTGCGAGCAGCAGAGCCTGAGCACCACGTATCAGGACGTCAACGGCGAGGGACCGCTGGCATCGATGGCATCGAAGGCGGCCAGCGACGTCGACACGAAGCTGATCATCAGCACCGCGGTCACCAACTACAACGACGTCGAGTACAGGATCAACTCCTCGACCAACATCAAGGCCGGGACCCTGAGCAGCCCGTACGTCCACAACAAGGGTATCGTCTCCGACGACGTCGCCGTCGTGTCCTCGGTGAACTGGACTCCCCCGTCATTCCACGACAACAGGGAGTGCGCCGTGGCGATCTACTCCTCCGAGATAGCGGACTTCTACGCGCAGGCCTTCCTCAACGACCACAACCAGTGCTACGACTATGACGGATTCAGCGTCGACATCTCCGAGATCGAGGAGACTTATCCGGCCGGCCAGGATATCACATTCACGGTCTCCGTCAACAAGGAGGGCACCTACACCTACATATGGGACATTGGGGACGGCTCCAAACCAAGGCCGACGAATGAACCCCGCATCGTCTGCCAACCGGAGTTCTCCGGCGACGCCCAGACATACGTGCTGAAGGTCACCGTGACCAACGACAAGGGCGAGTCCGTGACCGTCACCCAGAACTACACCATACTCGCGGAGGGCGCAGAGGTCCCGACTGACCCCGAGGACCCGTCGTCTGGCGACTCCACCTCGGACGATGCCGCATCCTTCCTCTCCGATTACATGTACATCATCGCTCCGCTGATCGTCATCATCCTCGCGATCATCGGTGCCGCCAGCAGGGCCGGCAGGAAGGGCAAGAAGAGGAAGTGATCCCACGTTCTACATCCGCAGAATGACGGCGAACGACGTGCAGAGCGTCTTCGCCGTCCTAAACCTCAACCTGGACGACTACTTCGCCCCCGAGGTCATCGAGTTCTTCCTGGCCCAGTGGCCGGAGGGGCAGTTCGTCGCAGAGTCGATAACAGGGCAGATCGTCGGAGCCGTCTGCTGCTCCAGGCTCAGCGGCAACAGGGCATCCGTCGCACTGCTCGCCGTGGACTCGTCCGTCCGCGGCAGAGGAGCTGGCGGGATGCTCCTCTCGAACGTGAGAAGGGCCTGCATGATGCAAGGCATCGGAACCATACAGCTGGAGGTCAGGACGACGAACACGACCGCGCTGGAGTTCTACAAGCGCCGCGGGTTCACGGTCACGGAGTTCCTCCCTTCCTTCTACAACGACGGCGGAGACGGCTACAGGATGACGTCACCGACCTACTCGGGACAGGTCAGTCCCTCTTGAGCAGGATGTATACCACGGACGCCCCGACGAGGACGATGATCGTCGCGAGCGTGATGTTCAGGATGTTCTCGTCGAACCCTCCTGCGAGCTCATCGATCCCCTCCGGGGAGATGGTAGACAGGAAGTACGTGCCGACACCTGTGGCGACGAAGGTAACCTCGCCGTAGGACCTGTCGACCACCTCCATGCTCTCGGTGATGTTGGCCACCTCGTCGTGGAGGTAGACGTAGCATGTGGTGTCGGTGGATAGGCCGCAAGACACGGTCACCTCCACCCTCAGGGACCCGAGGACCTCCGGGTCGATCCCGATTATGTTCAGGTCGTAGGTACCGATGCCGTCGTCGCCCCCCACCTGCCTGAGACTGATGACGAACTCGTCCCCGCCCACGTAGAGGGTCTCGGGAACTGTGATCGTGACCTCTCTGTCCCCGTTCTCAAGGAGCACGGATATGCGGCTGATGTACACCGTGCTGTCGGTCCTCAGGACCACCGTGTCATCGTCGGACGCCATGACGTCGATCCTCCCGTCGGTGGGGCTGACGTTGATGCAGTACGCCACGTAGCCCTCGCCCGAGGGTTCGTTCCCGGAGATGTTGCCGCCCTCGCGCTTCTCTATGATCCCGTGGTTGACCACCTCGCCGTCGTTCTGCAGGGTTCCGACGAGGTAGATGTTCCCAGAGTTGATCAGACGTCCGCCGTTCTCCACGGTCAGGGTCGATCCGGAGCTGACGGCCATCTCTGCGTAGACGTAGAGGTACTGCGTCACGCCGACGGTCACATCGGTGGCTGAGTCCCAGATCCCGTCCTCTCCGTACACGGGGCTCCTGACGGAGGACCCGGTCACGTAGTAGTCGGTGCTCATGGACTTCGTCCTGGGGGTGCCCCCGACCGTGTAGGTCGAGAACTGGTACACGTTGCCCTGGGCCCTGTTGGACGTGAGGAAGCATGTGTCGGGGCTGAAGGTCATGGACGGCGCATCGATCTCGACATTCCTTGCCAGGGAACCCTGGGGGGAGTCACCGTTCCAGAGGACCGAGGGTATGTCCAGGATGCCGGCGCCTAGGATCGCCTGGCGGATCTCCACCGAGGTGTCGACATGGACATGGGTGTCTCCCTGGACGTAGAACGTGTTCAGGTTGGAGAGGTAGGTGTTGCTTCCGTTCTCGGTGTCCGCCCCTATGCAGAAGTAGTCCAAGGAGCCGGACCTGAGGTCGTAGGACAGCGACCCGACGACGGAGCGCTCATTGGTCATATACCCGACGGACCCTCCCTCGAGGACGACCTCGACGCTCCCGTACCTCCCGTTGGACCCGGAGGCGAGCATCCTGTCGATCGTCATCCCGGAGCCGATGGTGATGGACATGCTGTCGGCGGAGACCATGTCCTCGGTGGGTATGAGGTCTCCGATGTGCCCCGAGCTCAGATCGAGGACTATGTCGGACAGCGGCCCGAACATCAGCGTATAGGAATTGACCACCTGCGAATCCAGGCTGGCGGGGACGGTCAGGACCTTCATATCGGAGACCTCTCCGCCGTACATCTGGAAGGTGACGTCCACCGGCTCGGAGTCGTCGATCTCGTCTGTCTGTATGAGGGTGAGGTTGCCGAGCGTCCCGTCGACCATGACCACTGTGAGACTGCCGGAGAGGCCCGTCAGGTCCGCCACGTTGAGGCTGGATCCCTGGGCCACGGTCCTCGCCCTCCATTCGTAGTCGGAGGACCCGTCCTGATAGGACCTGTAGGTGATCTGGACCATGGACCTGGACCCTTCGGATATGATGTAGTCCGCATAACCGTACTCGTCAACGAGATCCTGGTCGACAGCGGACGCGTCAGACTCCCCGAAGGGGGCGGCCGCGATGAACGTCACGGCTGCGACCAGGACGAGAACTGCGATGACACGGCAGCGGACATCCATGATGACCGATAGCCCACACAGGATAAAAGCGGTATGGGAGGATGCTCGGAGTTTCGGACCCCGGGCCCCTCCCTGAAAGGTTTCAGTTGAACATCGTGTCGTCGAGATGCTCGGTCTGGAAGTAGTAGGACGACCTCTCCTTCTGTGCGGAGGTGACGTCCTTGGAGAGTCCCTTGTTGTAGGAGCCGTACCTCTCGCGGATCTGCTCCTCGACGCTCCTGGACCTCTTCAGGGCCCTGCGGATGTGGTCGCCGGTGATGAACTCGGCATCCTCCATCACGGCGATGTCCCCTGCCGCGCGGATAAGCCCTCCGAGCTCCCTGAGCCTGAGGGTCAGGGAGTTGTTCTGGTTGTCCGCCTTGGCCCTCGCCTTGCCCTCCTGGATGATGAGCTCCACGGCCTCGACGGTCGCGTGGGGTATGTGCCCGTCCAGGTTGACCTCCTGCGCCACGAACTGCGCGTACTTGGCGCGGTTGCGCGGCGTGTCGGGCATGGCGATGTCCACGAGGACCTCGTATCCGCCGCCTATGATCCTGGACCTTAGCGGGGAGAGGATGTTCTCCAGGTCCTGGATGTTGCACGCGGCGACCAGGATGAAGTCGCAGGGGACCTCGTCCACCTTGACGCTCGCGCCTGCGGACTGGGGGTTCCTACCGACTATGGGGAAGGTCTTGTCCTGCATGGCTGTCAGGATGTACCTCTGGAGGTCCCCGAGATGGGAGATCTCGTCGATGAAGAGGACACCCTCGTGGGCCTCGTGTATGGCGCCGGCAACGATCCTCTCGTAGGCGGGGGTCCCGAGCTTCTCGTGGCCTCCGTATGGATCGTGCCTGACATCGCCCAGCAGCTCCGTCTCGGAGGCCCCTGTGGCGAGGACGAACGGATCCCTGTGCAGCTTGACGAGGACCTTCTCGCTGCTGGTCCTCTTGAGCTCCGACCTCTTGTCGATGGCCTTCTGGTCCAGCATGCGGATCTTGTCGCCGGCCCTCTCGAAGATGACGACCTCCTCGGTGCCGTCGCGGGTGCGGGTGGTGTGGACCTTCTCCTTCCCGGCTGTGGCCTCGGGGAGCGCAACCTCGAGCATGTTGCCCAGCAGGTCCTGGAACGGGTTGTTGCGCTTCATGCCGTCCATCTTGCTCTGGTTGCAGTGGGGGCATGTGAGGTCTGTGGGCTGGGAGTACTTGCCGCACGACTTGCACCTGTAGCCGAGATGCTCCGCGACGTTGGCGGGAGCCTCCTCGGGCTTCAGGAGCACACCGACGGACTCGGCGCGGATGCTCTCCTCCCTCTCGACCTCCTCGGCGTCGAGGACCTCCAGGAACGGCCTCTCGGGGTTCTCGGGGTTCTTGATCACCCTAACCTCCTGCTTGGGCTGTGGGAGGTTCATGGACAGCGCCCTGGCGATCATGGACTTGCCGGTCCCGGGGGGACCGACGAGGAGCAGATGCCTGCGCTGCCTGGCTGCGATCTTGGCCAGTTCGATGGCCTCCTCCTGGCCGAGCACGCGGTCCAGGGGGTCGGACGGGATGAGGATCTCGTCCGTGGACGACATCGACGCGAAGTCGTCCCAGGTCTCTACGGGTCTCCTTTCTGTCATGTGACTCCTTGTCAGTAGAGGTCTTCCTTGGTCCAGATGGTGATGTTGGCGGGCATCTTGGTGATGTTGCCCTTCCTGGTTCCGACGACGGTGGAGATTCCGTTGTCGGCGGAGACATCGAGGATCCTCTGGGAGATGACACCGTCGAAGACGATGGACGCGACCCCGTTGGAGTCCTCCTTCAGGGAGTTGACCAGACTCTTGACGGCGACCTCGCGGATGAGCTCGTTGTTCTCGCCGAGGACCTTGGCGTTGTGGGTGGTGGAGAGATCGAGGAGCATGTCGCGGAACACCTGCTGCTCGGGGGTCAGGACCTTGTCGCTGGACCTCTTGCCGCGCAGGGACCTCGTCCTGGTCTCCTTCCTGGGCTTCTCCTCCTTGGACTTCTTGGGCTTCTCCTCGACGGGCTCCTCTGCAGGGGCCTCGGGCTCCTGGGGCTTCTCCTCGACGGACTCCTCACGGACCATCAGGTGGGTCTCGCCCTTGACGGCGAGGGACCTCTCGGCCGCGGGCATCTCGATGACATCGGGGACTTCCTCGGCCTTCTCCTCGACGGGCTCCTCCTCGCGGGGCTCGGCGGGCTTCTTCCTGTACTTGTCGATGGCCTCGCTGTTGAAGCGCTCCTTCTTGTTCTCCCTCTCGCGCCTCTCCTCGCGGTCCTTCCTGCGCTCCCTGTGCTCCTCGTCGCGGTCCTTCCTCTCGCGGCGCTCGCGGCGCTCGTGCCTCTCCTCGCGGTCCTCCTCCTCTTCGATCTCGTCGAGGGACCTCTGCTCGGTGACGAGCCCGTTCATCTCCATGTACTGGTCACCGGGGACCTTGTTCCTGAGGCATTTGATGATCTGCTTGGCGGTGAGCTCCTCGACCTCGTGGGCGCGGGGTGCGCGGGCGACGAAATCGACCTCTGCGACCTGGAACAGCTCCCTGAGGATGAGCTCTCCTCCCCTGTCGCCGTCGACGAACGCGGTGGCGACCCTCTCGCGGGAGAGGTCCTGGACGGTCTTGGGGATGTTCGTGCCCTCCACGGCGATGGCGTTCTTGATGCCGGCCTTCAGGAGGTTGAGGACGTCGGACCTTCCTTCGACGATGATGATCGCCTCGGAATCCTTCACGTTGGGTCCGGCGGGGCACCTGTCCTTTCCATAGGTGGTGATCTCCTCGACCTGGACGCTCTGCCTGACGCTGTCCGTGAGGTCGAAGCTGGATCCCTTGGACTGCTTGATGAGCTCGTTGAGCAGCTCCTTGGCACGCTCGACGACCTTCTCCCTCTTGGTCACGCGGACATCCTCGATCCCGAGGACGTGGATGGAGGCCTTGCAGGGGCCGACGCGGTCGACGGTCTCCAGGGCGGAGGCGAGGATGACGGTCTCGACCTGGTCCAGGCTGGAGGACATGTAGATGATTCCCTCGGACTTGCCGCCCTTGGACGTGACCTCGACCTCGATCCTTCCGATCCTTCCGGACTTCTGCAGGTCCCTGAGGTCAAGCTCGTCTCCGAGGAGACCCTCTGTCTGTCCGAAGATGGCGCCGACCACATCGGGCTTCTCGACGATCCCGTCGGCGTTGATCTTCGCTTTCACCATGTACTTCGTTGTATTCGGATCTATGTTCATGAGCACCCTCCCGGGGTGTTTTGGGAGGAAAAGCACCTTTGCTCCTGCTTATTCGAGTGTGACGTGGTCTTCGGACCCTTACGGTCCTCGTACGTCGTGTGTAACCAAACCGGATACGCGTCGTTTGCCAGGTCGGAGCCCCGTTGCCTGCGTGTACCGGTGTTCGCCGCATTCAAGGCGAGTGATGATTGTGATGATGTGACAGGAGGGATACGGTGCGTTCCCTCGAGGCACCGTATGAATATGTTGCTTATAAAGATGAGTGTATAATAATGCGGGTAAGGGGTTTTGAGCCACTTAACGCCGTGACTTGCGTTCAGGAAACCGTCATGCCGACAGTCTCGACACCCTCCAACGAACGGCATATCTCGGCGGTCTCGGCATCGCATGTGAACATGAGCACCTGCATCTCGGACGACAGCTCGGCCAGCGCCCTGCATGCCCCGGCCTTCCTCTCGGAGTCGAATGGTAGCAGGACGTCGTCCAGGATGACCGGCACCTCTCCACCGCCCATCTCCTTAGCCACGGCGAGCTTCACCGACAGGAGTACCTGCGCCCTGAGGCCGGAGCTCCACGCCCCGATGCCCTTCGACTCGTCGCCGGACCTTATGGAGAGGTCCTTCGAGCGCGGGTCGGTGTCTATCCTGTACCTCCCGTCCGTCATCATGGAGAGGTACCTGTCGGCAGTGGCGATCACTCCGGGCTGGACCTGCGAGTAGATCTCCTCGCATGCAGAGTCCGCGATGGCGCATGCGAGCAGCCCGACGGCGCCCTCGTCGAGCGCGCTGTGCATCTCCGACTCCAGCTGGGCCCTGCGGTCCATCATCCTCTCCAGCTCGTCGGTGTCCAGGATCGCCCTCATCCTCTCCTCGATGGCGCCGATCCTCTGGCGCACCTCCCCCATCTCCTCCCCGGCGGGATCCCCGTCGTACTCCACGGGGCAGTCGGGGTTGTCGGGGTCCAGACCCGCCTCGGATATCGCCGACCTGATCACGTCGCGCTCCCTGTCTATCTCCGCAGCGCGGCGGGTCTTTGCGAGGTTGGCGGCGAACCCCTCCTCGCCCGAGAACCTCTGGGTGAAGGAGAGGAGCCTCGTGTTGGCCTCGCCCTGCTCCATCCTCGCGCGCATGATGTCGTTGTCCAGCTTGGACAGCGAGACGGCGGCGTCCCTGGCCTTGGTGAGGTAGGCCACGTCGTCCTCTATCCCGAGGGACTCGGCGCCTATGTCCGAAATTATCCCGAGGACCTCGTCCTCGAAGGAGGACATCCGTTGCCTGATCGATTCGGCCTCCGCATCGGCACCGTCATGCTCGTCGCTCCGCTCGGTGCGGGGGGCCTCGGCGGGCCTCCTGGAACCGACGGCCGCGGCGATCAGCCCCACCACGGACAG
>CAJJJM010000026.1 GCA_905187815.1 uncultured Methanomassiliicoccaceae archaeon | reverse complement strand
CCATCAAAATGACACCCTCAAGGCATCGGATATCTTGGAGTACTTCAAAACCGATAAGATCATCCGCAGCTCCGCCATGGTCGCCGAGGACGAGAACAGGCACCTCAGGGACGTTCTCCTGGAGAGGGAGGACCTGAAGGGCATCCTCACGGAGCAGGAGATCATCGACACCATGGACGCGGCCAACTACGTGGGCGGCGCCAGGGAGATCGTGGACAAGATGGTCGAGGCCGCCGAGTCCACCGTCGGAAGGAAGGTCGAGTGAGATGCAGCCGGCCGTGAAGCAGGGCCTGATCCTCGGACTCATCGTGGGCGTGCTGGTCTCGCTGATATTCTGGTCCCTCTCCGAGGGCAACCCGATCAGCCTCATCATCATCCCCGTCGCGGCGATCATGGGCGCCGCCTCCCAGATGATTAAACCCGGCGATGATGAATAACCGCCGGGACTGAAAACGTTTATAAGAATAACCGGGGGGGGTGACCCCCTCGGCCTTTGAGTTTTGGAATCACTCGATCTTCTTGCCGGCGTGGTCGCCGGGAGTGACGTAGTAGACCTCGTCCACCGTCATCTTGACCAGGTGCTTCGCAGGGAAGATCTCCTTGATGGAGTGGGCGAATGCGACCGCCGCCTCGTAGTCCGCTCCGGAATCCTCGATGCTGAGGGTCCCCTTTACCTGCCATGACTCCTTGCACTCGGGATTCCACACGTAGAATGCCGCCTTGGGGTTCTCCTCCATGTTGGCGATCGTCTTCCCGAAGTAGTTGTCGATGATCCAGATGGTCCCGTCCTCCTTGGGGATGAGCATGCCCACGGGCACCACGTTCGGGACCCCGTCCTTGGACGCGGTGGCGAGAGCGTAGACCTTCTGGTTCTTCATCTGGTCGAGAATATCCTGTGTGAGTTTTGCCATGGATGATAATCCGCTACTGAGTATTTAGGGGGACCAGTACCCCCTCAGATACCTCCCTGTGATGCTTGAAGGGTCTGAGGATACATGCTCCACGGTACCGCTCGACACGATGCGCCCGCCGGAATCCCCTCCGCCGGGTCCCATGTCTATTATGTGGTCCGCATTAGCGATCAGGTCCAGATCGTGCTCGATCACCACCAGCGTGGCCCCGTCGTCCATGAGCCTCTGGAAGACCCCTATGAGGACCTCCACATCCCTCGGATGGAGACCGACCGTGGGCTCGTCGAACACGAATACCGTACCGTCCTGGCTCTTCCCGATCTCCGAGGCCAGCTTGAGCCTCTGGGCCTCGCCTCCCGACAGGGCAGGGGTTGACTCGCCCAGGGTCAGATAACCGAGCCCCATCTCCGAGAGCGTACGCAGCCTGTCCGAGACCTTCGTCCCTCCGAGCACCGATAGCGCCTCGTCCACCGTCATCGACAGTATCTCTGGAAGGGAGAACGAGACTTCCGATCCCTTCGGCGTGTGCCTGAACGCCTCTGCCTCCTTGGAGAACCTGGAACCGCCGCAGGCGGGACAGACGATGTCCACATCCGGCAGGAACTGCACGTCTAGCGTGATCTGCCCGGTGCCGTCGCACTCCGGACACCTCAGGCGCCCGGTGTTGTAGGAGAAGTCCCCCGCCCCGTACCCCGCGGCCTTCGCGGCAGCTCCCCTGGAGAACATGCGCCTCATGTCATCCAGCACGCCGCTGTAGGTGGCGACGGTGGACCTGACGTTCGTGCCTATCGGGGTAGCGTCGATCACGCATACCCTCCCCACCCAGCCGGCGTCCAGTGATGAGACGTGGGACGGCAGCGGTGAGCCGGCGACAGATGCCCTGATGGCCGGGACGAGGCTCTCCAGTACCATTGTGGTCTTCCCGGAACCCGACACGCCGGTGACGACGGTCATGCGCCCCCTGGGGATCTCGACCGACAGCGGACGGACGGTGTGGATGGCACCAGTCTCCATGCGGATCCGTCCCTCGGAGAACACCTCGTCCTCCAAGGCCCTCCTGCGGACGGCCGTCTGCCTGTCCTCGCGCAGATACGGTGCGATGACTGATGCGGGATTCCCCATGACGTCGTCTAGCGTCCCCTGGGATACGACCTCCCCGCCTCTGCTTCCAGCACCGGGGCCCATCTCGATCATCCAGTCGGACATCCTTAGGGCCCTCACGTCGTGGTCGACCAGGATGACGGAGTTGCCGTGGTCGACCAGACCGCGCACGATGCCCATCATCCCGTCAAGATTGGAAGGGTGGAGCCCGATGGATGGCTCGTCCAGGACGTACATGACGCCTGTGGTGCGGTTCCTGAGGGCCCTTGCCAGCTGGACCCTCTGACGCTCCCCTGTGGACAGGGTGGACCCTGCGCGGTCCAGGGACAGGTAGTCCAGACCCAGCTCGGTCAGCCTGCGGGCGGTAGCCAGGAACTGTCCGCAGATGGATTCGGCCATCTGGCGCATCTCAACGGGCATCTCGCCCGGAACATCGGAGACCCACCTCACGAGATCGCCGAGGGTCATCGCCGTCGCATCTGCCAGGCTGATCCCGCGCAGCAGCGTGGAGCGCGCCCGGGCGTTGAGCCTCGTGCCGCCGCATTCCTCGCACGGCCTCACGGTGAGGTACCTCTCCACCCTCTGGATCCCCTTCTCGGAGTTCGCCTTCGACAGCGCCTCCTCCACAGCCCTCACGGCGTTGCGGTAGGTGCAGTTCAGGTCGAACAGCTTCCCGGTGGACGACTCTATGGCCACCATCCTCGCGACCTCCGGGCCGTCGTAGACGATGTCGCGCTCCTCGTCCGTGAGGTCCTTGAATGGGACGTCGATGCGGACGCCCAGGGCCTCCGCGACGCGGTACATCCAGTTGATCCCGAACATGTTCCAGGACTCAACCGCCCCTTCGGCGAGGGTCCTGTTCCAGTCCGGGACCAGTTTCGACCTATCGACCTCCCTGACCATGCCAGTGCCGGAGCATCTTGGACAGGCCCCCTCGCTGTTGAAGGCCAGGGACTCAGCGCTCGGCCCCTCGAACGACGCCCCGCATTCCGGGCAGGTCAGCTGCCTCCCCGCAGCCACATCCATGGACGGCGGGTGCAGATGCCCGTTGGGGCAGCGATGGCTGCCGAGCCTCGAGAACATGAGGCGCAGATGGTTGAGCAGCTCGGACATCGTCCCGAAGGTGCTCCTGACCCCGGGGACCGCAGGCCTCTGATGGAGCGCCAGGGCGGCGGGGACGTAGTCGATGCTGTCGATCCTCGCCTCGGCAGCCTGGGTCATGCGTCTGCGCGTATACGTCGACAGGGCCTCCAGATACCTCCTCGACCCCTCGGCGTACAGGACTCCCAGAGCGAGCGATGATTTGCCGGATCCGGACACCCCGGCTATGGCGACGACCTTCCCGAGCGGCACGTCCACGTCAACCCCCTTGAGGTTGTGCACCCTCGCCCCGCGGACCTCTACGTGGTCCGGCGGGTCCCTTGAATCACGTTCCATTGAATCGCCTCCTCCAGGATATCCCGGGATGTCCTTTAACAGATGCGCAAGAGGACCTCATTCACGGATGCCACCGTTATCCTTTTTGTATAAACGAGCCTGAATCCTATTTTATAGAGAAAAATAATCACGCTCAAACATGCAGAGGGAAAGACTGTTCACGAAGGATTTCATGCTCGATACGGTCATATCGCTCTGCTGCTCGCTCAACTACTTCACGCTTCTCATCAACATAACCGGCTTCGCCATGAGCACCTTCGGCGCCTCTTCGACCGAGGCCGGACTGGCTGCCGGGATATACGTCATCGGCGGACTGATCTCCAGGGTGACCCTCGGGAAGTATGTGGAGATGGTCGGCAGGAAGCGGATGCTGATGCTCGGACTGACCATCGCCCTCGTGATGTCCGTCACCTACTTCTTCGTCTCATCTATGGCGATGCTCTATGTGATCAGGTTCCTCCACGGTACCGCGTACGGGATCAGCAGCACATGCACGAACGACATCATAGCAAAGATCCTCCCGCAGAGCAGGAGGGGAGAGGGACTGGGATACTTCCTTCTGAGCGTCACCATCGCCACGGCCATCGGACCGTTCCTCGGGATGGAGTTCGGACAGGCCGGCGACTACAACGCCGTCTTCACCGTCGGACTGGTGATGTATTCGGTCGCACTCGTGCTCGCCCTGTTCCTTAAGGTCCCCGAGGAGACCCTCACCGAGGAGCAGAAGCGCGAGGCCCGCAGCTTCGACCTGAAGCACCTGTTCCAGTTCTCCGCCGTCCCGCTGGCTGTGTCCTGCATGGTGTTCTACTTCGCCTACTCCGGCGTGCTGAGCTTCATCTCCTCGTACGCCGAGGCCATAGACCTGGTCGAGGCGGCGATGTACTTCTACCTCGCAGTGGCGGTCGGCACCCTGCTCTCAAGGCTCACCACCGGGAAGATCTACGACTCGCGCGGACCGAACATCGTGATGTTCCCCGCGTACATCGCGTTCTTCGTCGGCATGGTCGCATTCTCCCAGGCGACCATGGCGGTCGTCCTGCTGAGCGCCGGCTTCATCATCGGATACGGCGTGTCCATCGTCTACACCATCAACCAGGCCATCGTCGTGTCCAGGAGCCCCGCCCACAGGTACGGCGTCACCACATCTACCTTCGCGGCCATCGTCGACCTCGGAAGCGGTCTGGGCCCGTCAGTCATGGGCCTCATCCTGGCCTTCGCCGGCTACAGGGAGATGTACCTGATCTGCGCCTTCATCAGCCTCATCAGCCTGGTCATGTACTGGTTCATACACGGTAGGCGCTTCGGCAGGGAGCCAGGCAAGGCGATAACGGTCCTGGAAGAATGAGCGGGGGACGGTCTTCTTTATAAACACCCCGGGACCTCGGACCTGCATGAAGTACAGATGCGGCGTATGCGGTTACATATACGACGAGGAGAAGGAGGGGGTCCGCTTCGAGGATCTTCCCGACGACTGGCAGTGCCCCGTCTGCGGAGAGGGGAAGGAGGGGTTCGAACCCGTCGAGGAGGATGAACCCGGACCCGCCCCGGCACCGGCCGCCACGGCCCGGGCCCCTGAGATCTCCGCATGGGAGGCCGAGGAACTGAGGGAGCTCACCGCCGGACAGCTCAGTGCGCTCTGCTCCAACCTGCAGAGGGGGTGCGGCGTCCAGCAGCTTGGCCGCGAGGCGGAGCTCTTCGGACAGATCGCCGACTACTTCGAGTCCCGCACCGTCGCCCGCGACAACGACGGCGTCGCGACGATCCTGTCCCTCATAAACTCGGACCTCATGGAGTACGGCGACGCGAAGGCCACCGCCGCGCTGATGGAGGACAGGGGCGCCCTGAGGGTGCTCACGTGGAGCGAGAAGGTCACTCTGATAATGAGGACGGTCCTCGAGAGGTACCAGAAGGACCCGTCGTTCCTCGATCACACGGGGGTGTACGTGTGCGACATCTGCGGATTCATCTACATAGGGGACGATCCTCCCGAGTTCTGCCCCGTCTGCAAGGTCCCTGGCCACATGATCCTCAGGATCCAGGGAGGTGCCTGACATGCCGAGGATGATCGCTTCAAGGAACCTCAGGATATGCACCAAGGACTGCATGTGCCTGTACGTATGCCCGACAGGGGCGACCGACACGGAGACCGGCCAGATCGATTTCGCCAAGTGCGTCGGATGCGGCGACTGCGCCAGATCCTGCCCCAACTCCGAGATATCGATGATCCCGTTCGACTACCCTCATCAGCAGCCCAAGGACGAGACGGTCGTCGGGAAGGTCAGATCCATAGCAGGGAGCAAGGCCGTCCAGGAGGCCATCGCGAGACAGGTCATGGATGGGACGAACGACCAGCGTCTGAGGACCCTCATGAAGGCAGTTCGCCGGTCCGAGCGCCTGATGGGGGAGGACCTCATCAGGGAGACTGGATACCTGCTGCCGCAGAGCGGCGAGGTGAGACGGTTCCTGGAGTCCCTCGTCGAGAACCCGCCGGATGGGTTCCCCGTAGAGGCCGCCAGGGAGTTGCTTGGCAGGCTCAACTTCAACGCCTGATCGAAAGGGCGTGGGATGATCCGGCACGGTCATGTACGGACCTCATCCCACCGCCCACCTTTACATGCTCGACTGGGATCGGTCCATCGTCACGACGATCTTGCCGTTCACCGACCTGCATGATGCGGAGTAGACATGTTGCAATCATCGTACGGTCCGTCGAATCGGTTTAAGCTGAAACTTGCAGTAATGCCACCGATATTAACGTTCATTGAATCCTGACAAAGGATTAAGGTGTCACCGACAAGAACACATCCCATCATGCAGTTCACAATAGCTGACGGGAAACAGTTCAGTCCCTCCGGGCTGACCAAGCTCGCGCTCCTGTTGGCATCCATGATGGTGCTCATGGGATCGGCGGCGGTGTCGCCCGCCCTGTACGGGATAGAGGTCGAGCTGGAGACCAGCAAATTCATGGCATCGATGGTCATCTCACTCCCATCCCTGGTGGTGGCCATCTTCGGATTCCCAATGGGATACCTGGCGGACAGGGTGGGCCTCGCCAAGATCCTCATCGTGTCCCTGCTGCTTTTCATCGTCTCCGGAGTGTCGGGGTACTTCTGCACGGACATCTACACGCTGCTGGCGACCAGGGTGTTCCTGGGCATAGGCATCGCCGGGATATCGACGGCGGCCACCGGCCTGATGGGGATATACTACGACGGCGACGAGAGACGCAGAGTCATGGCCATCCAGTCCGCCTTCATGGGGTTCGGCGGCGTCGTGCTGGAGATCATCGGCGGCCTCATGGCCGATGTTGCCTGGAACGTCCCGTTCCTTGTCTATCTGATCGCGCTCCCGATCCTTATCGCCGGTCTGATCGCCGTGAGGGACGTCATCGTGCCGAGATCCAGCGGCGGGGCGTCCGGAGAGTTCGCCAAGGGTTCCAAGGCCCATATGGCCGTGCTCTACGCATCCATATTCATGCTCATGTTCCTGATGTTCATAGTCACGGCGAACGTGTCCGACATCCTCACATCGATGGGGGAGAGCATGACCGTCTGCGGCCTCATCCTCGCCCTGATGGGGCTGACTCAGGTGTTCACGTCCATCGCGTACTCCAGGATGCGCCGCATCCCCAGGTACCAGTACGTCCTGCTGGCCGCGTTCGCGCTCCAGGCGGTCGCCATAGCGATGTTCGCCTCGGACAGCCTGGCGGTCCTCAGCGTCGGCGTCGGGATCATGGGCGTGGGTCTCGGGATCGGCATGCCGACCATCACGAACAACCTGTCCATGATGTCCCCCTCTTCCGCGCAGGGCAAGACCATGGGGATATACTCCTGCCTGATGAACCTTGGAACATCCCTGTCCACGGTCATCATGGGGCCGATAATCGTCGCCATCGGATACACCACCTCCTTCCATCTGGCTGCCGTCGTGGTCCTGCTGTTCGGGATCGCCGTACTGGCTTCCGGCAGGTTCCTCTGTCAGCCGGAGGCGGCGTCTGAGGCGTGAAATCTGCTTGATGGGCTCGGAAACGGCGATGGGGGCCCGATCGGCCCCGTCGCCTACCTTTTTTTACCGGCATGATGAGGATTCGGAGTCGACGTCATCGAAGTGTTCTATGACGAGATCCAGACCCTGGGGCAGACATCTACATCTATGAACTGCTGTTCGAGCGTCCTGCCACCATTACAACGTCGCCAATGGCGAGAACAGGATGGAATGCAGGATCAAGCAGTACGGCGCTCCCATAATCTATTCGGTCAATCTGATGTATGACGATAAGGTCAGAACCAAGGTCAGATGCCTGTTCGAGAACGATACTGAGTATTAGACGGACTAGTGTATCATCAAGGATCATATGTTCATGGATTTCAGCTACATACATCCGTCAGCAAAAGCCCCATAGCCTGAGACAAATACGACGTTAGACGGACAGTCATGGTTCCCTATTACAACCATCGTTTTATCCCATCCATGCACTCTGCTATCGATGACTCTCATCATCACGGATCGGCCTCTCGAAGATTTCCTCGAACACATCCCTCCCACCAAGGGCCCTGTCATCGATGAAGTTCATACGATCGGCGGAAAGGAAATCCATACGAGATCCGACCTGTGGAATCCTCGCGAGTTCAGAGAGCATCTCGTCCACGGGCCTCTGAAACTCCAGAGATGGTCCTTTGGACTCATCCCGCGCTCCGATTCTGTACCTTCTATGATCAACGCCCTTCTTCTCGAAAAAGGAAAGGACTGGTTCACATACTCAACAGATGATGAGTGCACCTACTACGATATGGAGCAGATGCTCTTCGTCTACTGGTATCTGTGCTGTACAGGCGGACGTATCTGCATATACAGACAGGACGGTCTGGAGCTTCTCGGCCCGGAGACGCCTGTCGCAAGAGTGGACGTCTCCCGCAAACCTGTCAGTGACAAGATCATCAGAAGCATCCAGACGGACATCTTGTATCTCTTCTTCGACAGCGAGAGGAGGGCGCCGTCGCATGACACCGGCATACTCGCGAGGATGGGGATGGACCCTCCGGACAGCAGGTTCACATCGTTCCATGCTCCTGAGGACGGGTTGACCCTGTCCGGTCTGAGACAGGCTTTGGGGAACTGCTACTCCATCATCCGGGTCTACGACCACTTGGAAGTTGTGACGACCGCCGACCGCCTCAGGTTCAAGGATTTCAGGGAAGCACATAAGGACTATGCCCGCCCGATAGAGATCATCGCAAGAACCCAGGTTTTCGCATACCGGTGCCTGGATGCAGGTTATCCGGAACCGATCGACGTCGACGAGAGCTGCTTCGACGACTGCCCCGTCCGCCTTTACAAGTTCAACGAATCCCAATATGAGAAGGGGATCGATCAGGCGCGCATACAGGACTATTGCGGCATCGACGACACCATGAGCGTGATCGCCATCATAGACCGCGGTACCAGAAAACGGCCTATTCCTGAGCTTGTGTTCCGCGATTCGAACAGTTATAAGGAGAGTGGCTTGCGCATACACCAGCTCCATTGCAACATATCTCCGGAAACCGTGTACGGAGAGCTCTTCACCCCCTCGGAATCTAAGGACAGTTTGTACATCTGGGTGAAACTCCAGATATCATCTACGTCCGATGAACTTGCCGGATTGGAGGTCGAACTGAGGATATCTGACGATATGCACATCTCGTGGAATCTGAAGGAACATGCCAATGGGGATATCGATCACTGGTGCATAGACCGCATGGGGACGGTTCGTAATCCTGAAACGGAGTCCGGGGAGGACGTGATGATCCAATCGATTCTGGATGATGCCGAAGGCATACAGGATGAATCGGTTAAGGCCAGATTCGACTCGTTCGTACCGTTCGTCGCCATCAAGAGGGTGCTCACACGCGCTGCGGATGCACTGGCCATATCTGAGCCGAAATAACCGTTGATCATCGACGGAATCCTAGGGAGCTATGACCGCGGACATGCCGCGTGTCTCGTGTCTGAACTGTGTGATGAGGTCCGCGTGGATGTCAAAGGATGCATATTCTACCCGGATGTAGATGGAAAAGGTCCTGGAATCAGGGTAGCCAGACGCTTCGGTGGCAAAGGCTGAGCCTCTGCTGTTTCTGGATAAACTCTATACAAGAGTCTTCGAACCTTGCTGAAACAGCCCCTTCATGAATATCGACAGAATGGTGTAATGGGATACTCTTTGAATGTGTACGAATTGAAGCCTCGATTCGTCCTTTTTGCAACTGTTATTTTAAATAGTAGGCATGAGAACTATTATTATCCAGATAAGACCCGTAGTGTCGGTTGCCGTTGGG
>CAJJJM010000025.1 GCA_905187815.1 uncultured Methanomassiliicoccaceae archaeon | reverse complement strand
AGCCCCCGCAGCCGCCGCCGCTGCCGCAGACGCCCCTGCCGCAGCCGCCGACGAGCCCGAAGAGGAAGCTGTCAGTGAGGAGGAGGCCGCTGCCGGTCTCTCCGCTCTGTTCGGATGAACGGTTGGTCTTAAGCTGACAACACAAACCCTTTACCCAACCTTTTTCTCCTATTCCCGGATGGTTTTCAGATGGATTCGGACCACAAGGTCATCGTGAGATTGTCTTCAGAGACCGTCGGCGTCCTCCGCGCCCTCGTGGACGATGGCGAGTTCCGCTCCCTGTCGGATGCCGTCCGTTCCGTTCTAGATGGCTACGCCTCCGAGCGTCTGGCACAGGGCGTCAGGCCCGCTCCGGAGCACGGCGATGACGCGCTCAGCATTGAGGACCTCACCATAGACGGCTCGTCCCTCGACGGTGCCGTGAGGGCGGCGGCCCGCGACTACGTCCGCCAGATGTCCAACCGGAGAGAAGGGTCATGGGAGATGTGATCCTCTTCTCCTGCGGAGGGGCGGCCAGGCACATCCTGGGCAAGATGAGCGAATCCCCCGGCGTCCCGGTGGTGATGCTAGACTCCAACGGTGACAGCTCCATCCCGCTCAGGGACGAGGATGTCCCGGACATCTACCTCGACGAGTTCGAGTCGTACACGATGGCGGTCGAGAACAGGGACGAGATACGTGCCAGGATGCACGGGATGAGGGTGGTGATAATGTTCTCCGTCCTCGGGGGATGGAGCAGTTCGGGCATCCTCCCCGTCATCGCCGAGTGCGCACGTGCGGAGGGGTGCTCGGTCGTGACCGTGGCCGGCCTCCCGTTCGAGGCCTCCCGTCGTGACAAGGGCCTCAGGATGATGAACGAGGTGCTGGAGATGTCCGACAGGATGTTCGTGGTCGACATGGCCGCATACAGCAGGATATATCCGGATCTCGTCGTCCACCGCGTCATGAACCTCATCGCGAGTTCCGTATCCTTCTCGGTCAGGAACCTGGCACATCTGATGGAGGGTCCTTTCTTCAGCACATTCTACAAGAAGGTCTACGCCGTGGCGTACACCACCGACATGTCGCCGTCCAACGCGGTCGCCAGGGCGGCGGACGCATCCGCGTTCGAGGTCGATCCCGCCTACGGGAAGTCGATCATCATGGTCAGCTCCGGATTCGGGACCGCCCAGATCGAATCGATCTACAACACGGTTGTCAGCATGACAGGGATAATCCCGGACATCGTGAAGAGGGAGGACGCCGACGACACGCGTGTCCTGACGTTCATCCCGGTTCAGGGTTTCTGATCCCTCTTCTCCCAGGGCTTGCCGTACCTGATGATCTTGGCGGCGTCGCCGAACACGCCCATGATGGTGTTGTACTCGTATTTGGTCGGCAGAGCACGTCCCATCATGCGCCTGAACATGACCGTGGTCATCTCCCTCCTCGCAGGCGGATACTCGATGCCCTCCATGACGTCCCCGAAGAACTCGAACATCAGCTCCTTCTCGTGCCTGTCCGCAGGCTCGGACCTCCTGGGTGTGTGGTCCGCCTGATAGAACTCGTACATCACGATGGTCGCGGCATGCGAGAGGTTCAGTATAGGATACTCCTCGCCGGTGGGGACGGTGATGAGGACGTCGCAGAGGTTCAGCTCGTCCTGCAGGAGCCCGATGTCCTCGCGCCCGAAGAGGACGGCGATCTTCTCCGGATATCCGCGGCAGTGCTCCGCGAACTCGCGAACCGGGACCGGGATGCGGGTGTAGTTCCTGTCCCCCTTGGTGGTCACGCCGCTGGTCCCCACGACCAGGAAGCATCCTTCGAGGGCCTCGTCTAGGGTGTCCACGATGTGCACGTTGTCCAGAAGGGACGATCCGTGCTTCGCCCTGCGGTAGGCGTCGTCCCCCAGCTCGCAGGGGTTCACGAGGTACAGCTCGCTGATGTCGAAGTTGGCCATGGAGCGGGCGATGGCCCCGACGTTTCCCTCGAATTTCGGTCCGACGACTACGATGCGGATATCAGGCATGCCCGCGTCATCTCCATCGCATACTTAAGGGATGGCGGGCGCACGCGAACGAGATATACGGGAGGAGCGCAATCGTCCGCCCGTGGAAATTCCTAAGAGTCATCCGAGATACAAATCGCTCATGACCAGGGAGCGTCTGGCCGAGATGGTCCAGAGGGGCCTGGTCACACCCACCGGGCTGATCTCCCACGGTCGCGGCGAGGCGTACGACTACCTCATGGGGGAGAGGAGCACGGATGCCGCGCTTGAGGCCGAGAGGGCCGCCGCCGCGTACCTTCTGAGCGCCGAGAACCCCGTCCTCTGCGTCAACGGGAACGCCGCAGCGCTGGACCCCGAGGGGATCATCGCCCTTGCGGAGCTGATACCGGCGAAGATCGAGGTCAACCTGTTCCACCGCACCCCCGAGCGCATGGAGGGCCTGATCTCGTACCTGGAGTCCAAGGGTGCCAGGGACGTCCTCGGCAGGGACCCGGACAGCAGGATCGCGGGTCTGGAGCACGACCGTGCACTCTGCACATCGGAGGGGATCTACGGCAGCGACGTCATCCTGGTGCCGATCGAGGACGGAGACCGTGCAGAGGCCCTCGTGGCCATGGGCAAGAAGGTCATATCCATCGACCTCAATCCTCTGTCGCGCACATCGAAGGCCGCCACCGTGCCAATATGCGACGAGATGTCCAGGGCCCTGGCCAACATCTCCCGCTTCGTCAACGAGATGCGCGGGGACCATGAAACAATCTTAAAGACGTTGGACGGTTTCTCCAACTCGGAGAACCGCCGTCGGACCGTGGAGTGCATATGCGACTCCCTGACCAAGGGTCTGGACGGAGGAGATGATTGAATGGACGAACTCGTAAAGACAGGGTCCCTGAGGCTGCACTGGGTCGAGTCCCACATGCCCGTTCTCATGGACATCCGCAAACGCTTCATCGACGAGCAGCCGCTCGCCGGTCTCAAGATCGGTATGGCGCTCCACACCGAGGCGAAGACAGGTATGCTCGCGGTCACACTCGCCGACGCAGGCGCCGAGATACGCCTGGCCAGCTGCAACCCCCTATCGACGGACGACTCCGTAGCCGCCGCCCTCAGGGAGGAATACGGCCTCAAGGTCTACGCAAAGAAGTGGGAGTCATCCGAGGAGTACTATGCCAACCTGAACACCGTCCTGGACATGAAGCCCGATTTCATCATCGACGACGGTGCCGACCTGATCACGATGGTCCACACCACCAGAAAGGACGCCCTGCCGAACGTCAAGGCCGCCAACGAGGAGACCACCACCGGTGTGGTGCGTCTCAGGGCCATGGCCAACGACAAGGTCCTTCAGTTCCCCGTCCTGGACGTCAACGATGCCAAGATGAAGTTCCTGTTCGACAACAGGTACGGCACCGGACAGTCCGCCTTCGACGGTTGGATGAATGCGACCAACCTCATCGTCGCGGGAAAGAAGCTGGTCGTCGCAGGATACGGATGGTGCGGCAAGGGCGTGGCCATGAGGGCCAAGGGGCTCGGCGCATCCGTCATCGTCACCGAGGTCGATCCGATCAAGGCCATCGAGGCCAAGATGGACGGCTACGAGGTCATGCCGATGGTGGAGGCCGTGAAGGTCGCTGACATCATCATCACCGTCACCGGATGCAAGGACATCATCAGGGAGGAGCACATCGCGGTCATGAAGGACGGATGCATCATGGGCAACGTCGGACATTTCGACAACGAGATCAACAAGGTCGCTCTCGACGAGATGTCCGCGTCCAAGGTCAGGGTCCGCGACTTCATCGACGAGTACAAGATGAAGGACGGCAGGTCCCTCTATCTCATCGCGGAGGGCAGGCTGATGAACCTGGCCGCCGGCCAGGGACACCCCGCAGAGATTATGGACATGAGCTTCTCCACGCAGGCGCTCGGCATAGTGCACATGACCCGCCACTACCAGGAGATGGAGAACCAGGTGTACGCCGTGCCCAACGAGATCGACATGGAGATCGCCAACATCAAGCTCAGATCCATGGGCGTGTCCATCGACACCCTCACCGATGCGCAGATAAAGTACGTCACCGGCTGGGAGGAAGGCACCTGAGCGACCCCTTCCTGTCGGTGTACGGCCACGTGACCGTGGACCAGATCATATCGATAGACCAGTTCCTCAAGCCGGGGATAACCGCCGACGCGCTGTCGAAGAAGACCACGCTCGGCGGCACCGGCCCGAACATCGCCGTGTCCGCGGCGAAGCTGGGGTGCCCGACGGCCCTGTGCGCGTTCATCGGGCCCGACTTCCCCGGGAAGTACATGGACTTCATGAGGGATTCGGGCATGATCATGGACGAGGTAGTCACCCTCGACGGCGAGGAGACCTCCACCTGCGTGATCATCAACGACAGCGAGCTCAACACCAGGGTCTTCTTCTACCAGGGACCCCAGGGTCACGCCGACTCCCTTGGCGTCAGGCTGACAGGCATGGCGTCTAGGTCACGCAAGGTCCACTTCTGCACAGGCCAGCCCTCCTACTACATCTCCCTGATGGGGGAGCTTAGGGGAGGCCCCGACATCTCTTTCGATCCCGCCCAGGAGGTCCACCGTGTCTGGAACGCAGGTCTCCTGAAGGATGCCCTGCCGTTCGCCGATGCCCTGTTCTGCAACGAGCTCGAGGCCGAGACCATATGCAGGTATCTCGGGATCGACGACGTCCTGGAGGCCGGACCTGGCCTGGTCGTGCGCACCGACGGCGACAGGGGGAGCCGTGCGAAGGTCGGCGACGAGGTCCTGTCGATCCCCGCCGTCAAGGCGGACAGGGTGGTCGACGTCACCGGTGCCGGCGACAACTACCGCGCCGGGTTCTACACCGCCCTGTACAAGGGCTATGACGTGCCCGAGGCCCTGGTCCTCGCCGCGGCGGTGTCATCGTTCGTCGTGGCCGAGGTCGGTGCCCTGACCAATGTCCCGTCCTGGGATGCGGTCGTGGAGAGGGCTGAGCCCTATTTCGGGTCCATCCACTGATCCATTCCGTCAAACGCGGGCCGGCATGTTCGCCGGCCCGTCCCATTCCACCCGGTTCCGGGGCCGTTCGAACGACAACGATATCCGTCCCGATCGTCTTCACGCGACCATGACCCTGTACGCTCTGACCGGGACGCCGGGCACCGGGAAGTCATCCGTCTCCGAGGAACTCCGCCGCAGAGGATACGACGTGGTGGATGGAAAGCGCTTCATAATCGACAACGGCCTGATGGGCGATCTGGACGAGGCCAGGGACACCCACGAGGTGGACCTGGATCAGCTCAACGACGCGCTGGAGGGGTTCAGGGCATCGGACGGGACGGTCATCCTGGACAGTCACCTCTCCCATTTCATGGATTCTCATGGGATCATCGTCCTCCGCTGCGCCCCTTCGGTCCTCGCCGGCCGTCTGGAGGCGAGGGGCTACGGCCCGGATAAGGTGAGGGAGAACGTGCAGGCGGAGGTCCTGGACGTGATCCTCTGCGAGGCGACGGAGTCCGACATTCCGGTGTTCGAAGTGGACTGCACGTCGTGCTCCGTGGCCGAATCCGCCGATGCTGTGGAGCAAATCGTAAAAGGGGATGGCGGAGATTACCTGCCAGGAAAGACCGACTGGTCTGCGGAGATGGACAGATGGTTCTAGACGGACAGAGGGCGAGGGTCGATTTCGCGCTGACCCCGGTCGCCAAGAAACTGATAAACGTCAACCCCAACACGATCTCGTGGGTGGGGCTGATACTGGCGCTGCTCTGCGGCGTGATATTCTATCTGAGCGGGGCTGCCGACCGCACATGGCTGCTGGTCGTCGGAGCGGTCATGGTCATCGTGTCGGGATACTTCGACGCGCTGGACGGGAAGGTCGCGAAGCTCTCCGGCAAGGCAGGTCCCAAAGGGGACTATCTCGACCACGTGTTCGACAGGTATGCCGACGTGTTCATGATCGGAGGCGTCGCCTTCTGCGGATACTGGTGCGACCCGTACCTGGGTATGCTCGCGCTCGTCGGAGTGCTCCTGACATCGTACATGGGCACTCAGGCCCAGGCCATCGGTGCCCCGCGCCTGTACGCCGGGCTGCTGGGGAGGGCCGACAGGGTGGTCCTGTCCACGCTGTTCCCGCTGATCCAGTTCGTCTCGATCGTGGCGTTCGACGTCACCTACCTGGACGTCTTCGGCATACAGATCTCCTGGATGGAGATCATGATGCTGTGGTTCGCCGTCGTCGGGAACGTCACCGCCATCCAGAGGGCCATAATAACCTGGCGCAACCTGGGGAAGATGTACCCTCCGGAGGGGAAGGACGAAGGGAAGGAGTGATTCCGCTCACTTCCCGCCCTGCCGTTCCTGTTCGGCAGGGCCCGATTCCGGCTTCTTGCGGTCCTTCGATTTCACTCTGTAGTACGTGAGCGGGTGGTTCATCCACTCCTGCTGGCATAGTGTGTCTGGGTTGTAGCAGAGCCCGTTGGTCTTCATCGTCTTGCATTCCGGGGGGCTGTACCCCTCGGTGCCGCTGAGCTCCCCAGTGATGTGCTTGATTTGATATCCGGCGATCTCCTCGTTGAAGTCGGGGGATTCGGAGAACACCCTGATGATCCCGTCGTAATCGAGCCCCAGGGCGTGCAGGAAGGTGACCAGGGCGAACCTGGCGCTGTGGGGGAGGTTCATCCCCTGTCTGGACATGTCCAGGATGCGGACCAGGCAGGGCGGAAGGAACTCGTTCTTCATGCCCTCGCCTCCGGTGGGGCTGTACTTGGCCTTGGTCTCCTCGAGGGCCATCGAGACCTGGTCGACCGCGCCCCTCAGGTTCCTCCGGTACTCGTCCGGTGTCATCAGAGGCAGTTCCGACTCGATCTTGTCCTGAAGTGCGTTCTGCATCAGACGGCTGAACTTCTCCTGCGGGAGGTACACCATCCCGGAGTGCACATCGCTGTTGATCAGCTTCCAGTCCACGCTCTTGAGCCTGTTGGCCAACCTCAGGTAGTCAGGGAATTTCATGCGGACGATCCCGTCGGCATCCACGGTGGATGTGACCCCGAGCTCCTCCGACACGACCAGCAGGGTCTCCCTGTCCTCCCCGCTGAGGATCTTGTTCATCCTGACAGCCTCCGCCAGGGCGTACCTCTTGGTGAGGAAGCGGTCCCCGACCATGGAGACAATCATCCTGGCGTACGGATAGGACATGGTCTCGATCAGCCTGTCGTAGTCGTTCATCAGCGGCGTGTAAGACACCTCCGAGCGTTCGAGGGCGTCAAGCACCCTCTCGACTCCGCGTTTGCGGGCCGGATCGAACGACGGCGATGTGATGAGCGCCTCGAGGTCCACGTGGTTGTCCTCGGCGAACTCGGCGGACTCCTTGAGGAACGGGAACTTCGCAGCGCGGGCAGTGTCCATGCTCTACCGTATGCGCGACGTCTTGAAAAACGAGACTATGGCACCGTCGCACCGCAGCCCGCATGGATGCGGCATGCCGGCCCCCGTGGCTCCGGTGCTCGAATGAAGTAAATACGGGCGAGGCATAGGCTATCGGGAGGTCCGATCATGTCCATTTTCAAGAAGAAAGAGAACAAGGTCCGTGTGCTCTTCGTCGACAGGAAGAACGATTTCGCGTCACAGATGGCTGAATACTTCACCACCAAATTCTACTCCGACAGGTACGATTCCTTCAGCGCGGGCCCTGAACCCGACATCATCGACTGCGAGCTCATCTCCGCGATGTATCAGAACGGTGAGGACATGAGGAGGCAGGTATCCAAGGACTTCGAGAACGAGGATTACCTCCCCAAGGACAAGACCTACGATTTCATCATCTACACCGAGAAGGACGTCTTCGACCAGCTCTCATCCACGCCGGAGTGGAAGGGAAGGCAGATCCTCGCTCCCATGAGGTCCAGGATGGACTACGCCGCAACCGACGACCTGGAGCTGTACCAGGAGTACGTCCACTCCATGGAGGAGGTCAGGGACTGGGTGAAGGAGAACATGGCAGACCCAGAGAAGCTGCCGTCCATGGTCTCGGCATGATCCCGATCATCATCTACGACAAGTGCCAGTGCGATCCGAAGAAGTGCACCGCCAAGCGGATGCTGAAGTTCGGGCTCGGCAGGGAGGCGAAGACTCTCGGCGCCATACCCTCCGGATCGATCGTCCTGTCGCCGTTCTCAGACAGGGCGCTGTCGCCAGCGGACATCGGTCACGCCCACAAGGGCCTGGTGGTCATGGACCTCACATGGACCAACATCGACGAGTTCCCCAGACTGAAGAGGGTGGAGGAGAGGGCGCTGCCATATCTGCTGGCATCCAATCCGATAAACTGGGGCAGGCCGATGGAGCTCAACAGCGCCGAGGCCGTCATGGCCGCGCTCATAATCCTGGGACAGAGGGAGCAGGCGGAGACCTTCATGGGCAGGTTCAACTGGGCCCCCGAGTTCATGAGGCTGAACGGGGCGATGCTCGAGGACTACTCCAAGGCGAAGGACAGCACTGAGGTCGTCAGGATACAGCAGGAGTACATCGACTCCGTCATCGGAAGGGATGCTGGCAGCGACATGGAATGACGTCGCGTGAAAACCTCAAAGCACAAGAAGTGGGAAAGGAAGGTCGCCGCCCGACGGCGGCTTGTTTCAGACCCGAGATCACTCGGAGATCGCGCTGGAGGGGCACTCGTCGATGCAGGCGCCGCAGTCCACGCATTTGCCTGCGTCGATGACAGCGATGTCCTCGCAGGTGATGGCGTTCTGAGGGCAGACGTCGACGCATGCACCGCATGCGACGCACTCGGAAGCGTTAACTGTAACCATTCTGATTACCTCGCACCAAAATCCGATGATGAATATAAAAAACTGATTAAACGGCGTTTAGGCACAATTAAAAAATCGGCCCGACTGTTCGGAGCCCCTCAGATTCAGTGGCGTTCCGGAACGGATGCCTGGCACTTCCAATCCATGAAGGCGGCGGGGACCCGCGGCCCGGTATCCTCTGTAAGGCAATCCTAAATCGCACCTCCCCGTCCTGGGCCTGCGACGGCCGGCGGGTCGTCCAAGAGGTTTATATTGGCGTCGGCGATGGGAAGGCGATGACCTCGGACGATCTTCTTCCTATGATTTGGGACGCTTTGGGCTCCGACCGCCTCACCACGCTTGAGGCAACCGACAGGCTCGAGGACCTGTTCAGGTACAGGTGCCCCGACGATTTGGCCAAGACCCTCATGAAGTTCAGGAAGGCCGGACTGATCAAAGGGGAGATATCCATGGACCGCGGCGGATGGGTATGGTGGGCGGACGAGGAGTGCCGCTCGAAGGAGGTCTGAGGATGTCTGTGAACTTCCAGGACAGCGAGGTCCAGGCGGCTTGGAACGACGTCTTCTCCAGGGACAAGTACCGCATCATGATCTCATGCATCGCGGACAACTTCCCGCAGAAGAAGAGCCTGATGGTGGACTACGCGGACATCAACACCTACAACGTGGACTTCGCCATGTACGTCCTGGACAATCCGGACAAGTGCCTGGAGTCCGCCAGGAAGACCGTGATGTCCCTCGTCCCGAATATCAGCCGCCCGGGGGAGAACATCAACGTGAGGATCACGAACCTCCCGAGGGACGCCAAGGTGGACATACGCAACCTCCGCGCCGACCATCTGGGGAGGCTCATCGCGGTGGAGGGTCTCGCCAGGAAGGTCACCACTGTGAAGCCCCGCATGACGCTGGCGCTCTTCAGATGCGCCAGATGCGGCACGGAGATGTGGGTGCCCCAGCCCGGGATGCTGCTGAAGGAGCCGATGATGTGCTCCAATCCCGAGGGGAGCTGCAACAAGCAGGCGACCCGTTTCATACTGGATGACAAGGCATCCGTCTTCATCGACACTCAGAAGATAGAGATCCAGGAGAGTCCCGAGGGGCTGAGGGGCGGGGCTCAGCCGGAGAGGATCACCGGATATGTGGAGGACGACATCGCCGGAGAGGTCACCGCTGGTAACAGGATAACGCTCAACGGGATCCTCAGGTCCGTGGAGAAGACTGACAGGGACAAATCCACCGTGTTCGAGACGTTCCTCGACGTGATATCGGTAGAGTTCGAGCAGCACGAGTACGATGAGATCCAGATCACGGAGGACGACGAGAGGGAGATCCTGCGCATGTCCAAGGACCCGGACCTCTTCGACAACATCGTCCGCTCGATATCGCCATCGATCTATGGACTAGACTCCGTCAAGAAGGCGATCGCACTGCAGCTCTTCGGCGGATGCCACAAGGAGATGGACGACGGGACCGTGATGAGGGGAGACATGCACATCCTGCTCATGGGAGACCCGGGTGTCGCGAAGTCCCAGTTGCTGAGGTATATGAGCATGCTGGCGCCCAGAGGGATCTACGCCTCCGGGAAGTCCGCATCAGCCGCGGGTCTTACGGCAGGCGCAGGCAGGG
>CAJJJM010000024.1 GCA_905187815.1 uncultured Methanomassiliicoccaceae archaeon | reverse complement strand
GGGGGGGCGACGCCTATTGAGGACGATTTCGTCCGGCAGCACATCGAGGGATTCTGCGGATCGGAGCTCTTCGATGTAATCCAGATGCACCTCAGGCGGAGAGGCGTGAACCGAATCGCCATCCACCCGCGAAAAGAATCGGACTCATAAAACAGCCGGAGCAGGAGGTTTGAGTATGTACAGGAAGATGAGATTCAGTGATTGCGACCTCGGGGATCCGTTCTTCGACTCCCTGAAAGAGGACTATCTGGAGTTCCCGACATGGTTCGGAAAGAAGGCGGAGGACGGGGCCGAAGCCTACGTCTCAATCGACGACGGGAGAATCCAGGCATTCGTATACGTGAAGGAGGAGCACGGCGAGGCGGTCGGGGATCTGCCGGCTGAGGATCGTCTGAAGATCGGGACACTGAAGATCTGCTCCGATTTCAAGGGCCAGCGCCTGGGAGAAGGGGGCATAGGGCTCGCACTGTGGGAATGGCAGCGTTCGCCGTATCAACAAATCTACCTCACGGTCTATCCGAAACATGACGACCTGATAGGACTAATCGAATCCTTCGGCTTCTACAATGCAGGGAACAAGGGAGAGGAACTCGTATACGTGAAGGACAAGGGGAGACTCGATTCTGAGGACACCGAGAGGGCCGGGTTCAGATCGTTTCCGTACATCGACCCGGAATTCAGACGCGGGGTCTACCTGCCTATAAAAGCAAAATATCACGACAACATGTTCCCATACTCCACACTTCGCAACACGTCGCAGAGCACCGACCCGATGCCTGTCGCGAACGGAATCTCCAAGGCTTACATAGCCACCCCGAACCACACCATAAGCTACAGACCAGGGGACATCGCTCTCGTATACCGGATGGCCGAGACGGATAGGACATACAAATCCGCCATAACATCGTACTGCACCGTGTCGACCGTGGAATGGTTCAAGACGAACGGCAGATTGGCCGAAGGAAAGAGCTGGGATGGATTCGTGAAGGCCGCCGGCAACAAGACCGTGTACGATGAGGCAGAGCTGAAGGCTGCCTTCGAAAAGAAATTCGTATGCATCATCACGCTCGTGTACAACGGATACTTCGGAGAGGGACACAACGTCAACAATGCCTGGTTGAGGAGCCAGGGGCTGTTCGAAGGACACCCCTATGACATCAAGCTTACACGGGAAGAGGTGTATTCGATTCTGAGGGAGGGCGGGATAGATGAGAAGTTTGCTGCTTTCGATAAACCCCGAACACGTGACCAACATAATGAACGGGAGCAAGAGGTTCGAATTCAGGAAGACCAGATGCCATGAGGATGTCAACCGCATGGTCATCTACTGCACATCCCCGGTCAAGAAGGTGGTCGGAGAGGCACACATCCGCAACATCATCGTCGGAGACCCGGATTCCATCTGGGAGATCACGAAGAATGCGGCCGGAATCAGCAGAGAGTTCTTCGAGGACTATTATAACGGCAGGAATTCCGCCGTCGCATACGAACTGGACAACGTCACAGAATATCGGGTCGCGAGACCCCTGTCAGACTTCGGCGTGTCAAACGCACCACAGTCATTCGTCTACGTGGATCGATGAGCGGGAACCAGACCGAGTATCGCATATCCTGGGGCCAACCCTTCGTATCCCTCGAGCATGTATCCGATGTCGAACCTCAGCTCCCTGCCCGTGTAGGCCTCCCCGTCCCATTCACACAGCACCAAGCTGTCACCCACAGCGAAACCCCTGTCGTCCTTGCGGAGCTCAAACGTCTTCCTGCCATCAGCCACAGCCGTGTAAAACTGAGGCAGAATCTTCAACCTGTGTTCCATGAGAAGGTGATAGGGTGCATACCGTTTATCCTTTGGTGTACATCACCTGCCGTGTCAAATCCACACAAATGACAGTTGCTAACACGCATCGCGACATATTTATCAATCAAACAATCAATGTGGAAGCGATGTGCCCCGCTACGTAGGCATTACGTCTACGAACGGGGACATCATCTTCTGTTTGGTTTCTTCAATATCCGTACGTTGATGTGCCCTAACATGTCGGCATATCTCGGATCTCTCTTGTTGTACTTCTTAGCGATTGCACCGACAACGAAATCATGGGTCTGAAGGCCATATTCTGATTTGGAACTGGCTACTTCCACGGAATACTTCCTCCCCCTGACATGTCTACGGCAGATGTCACGGACCTCATCCTCTGTAACCAGAGAATTCTCATCCACCACTATGTGAACGGACTTATCTCCCGGGGGGATCGTACGTTTGATCGTCTCCTCCAACGCTCTTCTGTGAACCTCATGCTTCAGTTCCGTCTTGTATCCAAAGAATGGTTTCGGAGTAAGCACAGTATAGATCCTAGGCGACTGACTGTTTATCTTTTTCAAAACCTCCATACGTTGCTTCGGATTCTTGCGGAATTTCATCTCCCTTCTGAATCCATACTCGGATGTTATGGCATCAAAGCGACCTTCGTCCCTGACACGAGATGCCGCTACAATATAGACACGGTCTGGCGAAACTCCCAATTGACCCGACTCATCAATGAACACAGCTTCTTCGGACTTGTTGCGTCCCGATTTCTTACGAACGTTCATGGAATACATCCCGCAGCTTATCCCATATTCTATGCCGCCTCCCCCTCCTGCATTTCCTGTAATAGTCACGGCAGATTCTTCTCCGCTGCCAGTAGCTCGAACGCTCAGGCATGTCCGCGCCCCCTCCTGCCGGATCTGCTGAACAGCGTCGCCTGCTTCGTCTTCCCTGAGCTCTGCCTCTGCTGCTTCGCCGGTGTCGACTTCTTCGGCTGCCTGGGCTTCCCGGAGCCGGTGGCGTTCTGCATCGTGGAGATGGCCATCCTGTTCCCGAGCTTCAGTCTGGCTATGTGGGATTTCGACCAGTTCCTGTTGACTGATTCGATGGCCGCCTTGCCCGTGAGGGGCTTCCCCGTGCCGTTGGTGAACAGCTTCCTGTCCTCCTCCGCCATGCGTCTCGCCTCCTCCCTGGTGGGGTTGCGGTAGCGGTGCGTCTTCGTGTCGTACACTTGGACGTGCTCGTAGTAGCCGGAGGGGTCAAAGTCCCTCTGCCTGGCCATCTGCTCCGCCACCGTGCACGACTCCTCGACGCATACGGCCTCCCTCAGCTTCGCATGGGCGATGGTCGCGGGATCCTTCGACCTCCCCGTGTACTGGACCTTGTCCGGGGACAGGGTCGTTGCCGCTCCCGATCTGTCCCTGTCCACCGCCCTAAGGTGATGGACACCCTCGTGGACGACGACCCCGTTCCGGATGCCGACGTCGCGGTCCAACTGGATCAGGTCGCCCTGATGCTTCCCGGAGACGTTCAGCTCAAGGGGGCGGGCCTCCAGCACCAGGTCCCCCTTGGCCACCATCTTCTTCTGCTCCTCTATCGAGGGGAACGCCTCGTCGAAGGCCTTCCTTATCTGGGCCTCCTCGCCCGGCATCCCGTACACGATGATGTGCTCGTGCACCTTCCTCGACTCCCCCCTCCTGTCGCCGACGTTACGCAGCGGCTTCCCCCGGACGTCCACACTCTCGATGTCGTAGGCGTCCGGGTCGGCCATCCACGCGGCCGCCTGTCTCGGGGTGATCCTGACAGGCAGCACCACGTCGGCCTTCTGGTCGTAGTCGTTCTTCGGGGACCCCTTCAGCTTCAGGTACCTGGCCAGGAATCCGGGCGGGACGTACCCGTCGTCATCCACCTGGACCCTAACCGTCTTCCCCGAGGACGGCAGCACGACCGTCTCGACCTTGGCCATGCTCACTTCCTCTTCCTGCAATCCTTCTTCTCGACCTTGCCTATCGAGCCATCCGGCATGGTGATCTCGTAGAACACGATGCTCACCCCTGCGCCTCCGGCCTTCTCCCTCGCCTTGGTCTTGGCGTCGTAGCGCCTGACTCTGGCGGCGGACTTGTCCAGGGCGATCTGCCTCCTGGTGTTCCTCCTCTGCCTCCTCTCGGCCTTCTCCTCCTGAGCCTGCTTCTTCTGCTCAGGGGTCCTCTTCTTCAACAGGGGCTTCCCGGCCCCTCCGGATTTCTTCCTCTCTGCCATTCCAACCACATCTCGATTCGTTCGTTCGACCCTTCTCTGACCCGCGCGTATGCGTACGCACGCGTCATTGCGGAGCAACGTGCGCGCGTGCGCGTGCGCGCAAAACTAGGCCGATGAATAACCGGCCCGAATTATTCACGAATATTCAGCCCCGGAGAGGGCGATATTCGTCTTCCGACGACCTTATTCAGCCATTATTCACCCCCTGCCGACCCCACGATCTCCCTGACCCGGGAGACCATGCGGGACACCTTCGCCTGGCTTATCCCGAGGGCGCTGGCTATGTCCTGCTGCCTCTCCCCTCCCATGCTCCTGTCGTAGCATTCCAGGGCCAGGGACCATGCCGGGTCCCCTCTGATGCGCTCCAGGGGATCTGCGGCCACCTCCTGCTTCGGAACATCGTCTGACTTCACCATCGCCGGGAAGCCGTCCCAGTCGGTCATCGGAAGGTGGTAGATCCCGACACCGCCCCGGGCGATGGGCTTCGGGCCTATCCTCCCCACCGAGTACGACTTGACGGTCTGGACCCCGCGGTCCATGGAATCCCAGATGTCGTCCAGGACGCCCATGTACCTCTGTCCGATGAAGTCCTGGATGCTGCGCCTCTCGGACTCCGACGACATGTTGGTCTTGAAGATCAGGCTGGTACCGTCCCTGAACCCGGGGTCCAGGTCGTTCCAGCGCTGCCATCCGAACTCGCACAGGAAGATTCCCGATTCGGACTTGATGAAGTCCCTGAAGTGGTGGCGGAGCCTGTTGAAGACCCCCAGGAGCTCCGCCTGCTCGTAGACCATCCTCGAGGACAGGCACTTGCTGGCGTCGTCCACGATGCAGTATTGCACCGGGGCGTCGTCGATCATCGTGAGGGCCGTGCGGAGGTCGTCGGTGTAGATCAGGTTCACGTTGCTGCGCCCGTACTTCTCCACGGCGATCTCCGCTCTGGCCCTGAACGTCTCCGACTTCCCGCATCCGGGCTTCCCCACTATGCAGCCATGCCTCCACTCGATCTGGTGCCTCTCCTCGTCCGGGAGGTCGACGAAGAACCTCCTGTGCATCTCGTCGGTGATGTCCCTGCTGCGGAAGGTGTCCGGCAGGATGTCCTCCATCGTGATGAGTCCGGAGGGCAGGGACATCGGAGGGATCTCCGTTATCATACCTTCCCCCTGGCGTCCACCACGGCGGACATGTCCACGTCGGACTCCACCGCATCCGGGACCACGGCAGAGGCCGCCTCGAAGAGGGTCGCAGGATCCTCCTCGAAGATCTTCTTCATCTTCTCCACACCGGCGAGCGTGTTGTCGCTCTCCAGGTAGGACTCCAGCCTCTCCAGCTCCTCCTTCACGAACTCCCTGCGGGGGATCTCCAGGGACGCACGCATGGCGTAGGCGATCTGCGTCATGGCGTCCGGGTCCTTGGAGCCCGAGCGGTCGTCCTTGATGTCCCTGACCTCGTTCCCCTGGGGGTCGAAGAACTTGGTCCAGTGGGAGTCCCTCAGCGAGAACCGGATCTGGAAGTAGCCCTCCTCGAGCTCACCCCTCTCGATGGTGCCTCCCATCTCCGAGAAGCGGTCGAGCATCGCGTCGAAGCCGTCGATCTGGTCCTGGACCAGGTCCTTCACCGGGCCGAGGGCCTGGATGATCTGAACGGTCTCCAGCCACTCGTCCCCGGAGACGATCGCCTCCGTCAGGATCTTCGACATCTTCCTCGGCTTCTTCCTCTCCTTCCTGTCACTGCTGCTGTTGCCTTCCTTCTTTCCGAGCATCCCTCTCACGCTCCTTCTCCTTCTCCCTCTGCTTCTGTGCCCACCTCCTCGCCGCCACGCTGAGCGACGCTCCGGGTGCCTTGCTGTACACGTCGGCCAGGAACTCGGCCACCGTGTCGGCCATCCTGATGTTGAGGCTCTGCCTCAGTCTGAAGATCTCGTTGTTGGCCTCGATGAGGTCCCCCTGCATCCTGTCCAGCGCCTTCGCGTCGTGGACCAGGTCCATGCGGGAGACCATCGAGCCGCGGGCGACGCGCACGCTGGTGACGTAGCGGCGCATGTAGAACCTGGGCTCGACCTCGATGGTCGCGTTCAGCCTGCGGACGTACTTCTGCCTCTTCTCCGGCGGGATCTCGTAGGTCTCCCACCACTCGGCCATCAGGAACTTCTTCCTGAACTCCGGGAAGAGAGGGTACGAGGTCACGTCATCCCAGTCCGGCACGAGGTCGGCATTGCTGACGACCTCGTGCTCCACGTGGAACAGCAGGCGCTTGAACAGCTCCCTGTTGGATTGCTCCTGCCTGTACGTCCTCCCGTCCTTGGTGTAGAGGATCCAGTGCTCCCCGTACGTGGACTTGTCCGGATTGAAGCAGCGGATCATGATGTACCGGGTCCTTCCGGACACGATGTATCCGGCGATGTACCCGATGACCAGCGGGACGTACCAGTAGGCGTCCACCCCCACGTACGCGACCGACAGCGGCGGGAGGTACTGGGCGACGATCTGCACACCCACGAAGAGGAACAGGAGCAGCGTGAAGGCGTCCACCGGGTAGAGGAAGTAGGTCTTCTTCTGCACGGCGGCGCCCATGGCCACGCCCAGGACCACGACCATCGTGGTCATGACGATCATCGTGACGGTGTCCGTCAGATCACCCCCATGAACGACAGTGTGGACACGGCGAACAGGATCCCGAACACCGGGGCCTTCCACCACTGGTGATGCCAGATGGTTATCGCCAGATGGAGTCCGAACACCCCGAGCCCGAAGAGGCTCCATGTGTAGTCGTTCAGAATCCCACCCACATTGAGGGCGACGACCACGGCGGCGAACACGCCGATGCCGTAGATCATCGCCTTGTACGCGTCGTTCCGGAAAACCGCCCACAGGAGGTTGGCCACGCACCAGATGGTACCCAGGTACCCGCAGACGTCTCCGATGGAGAGCTCGATCATCTCAGACCCTCCTCAGGATGACCAACAGGACCACGAACAATGCCAGAGCGCCTCCGAGCATCGCATAGGTCCACACGTTCGGAGAGTCGGAGGGGACCACGAACAACGGCTGAACCGTGGAGGATCCGAGCCTGTATCCGTTTGTGGAGTCTGCGGTCAGATACTGATTGCCTCCGTATCCGACGGAGTTCCCGTCCCTGCCATCGACATCCACGCCCACGAGTACATGTCCGTTCTCGAACACGAGCACGGTGTCCATCCCCATGGCCTCCAGAAGGGAAGCCAGAAGGAAGGCATGGTCCTCGCAGTCTCCTTCGCCGGAGATCAGCGTCTCCGCCGGGTACTGCCAGTAGTCCGATGCACCGTGGACGTCCGTATCCGACCTGTACTCTATGATGCTGTGGACTACGGCCACCGTGAAGTCGGCGCGGAACAGGTCGCTCATCATCGGCGTCGCCTCGACGATTCTGTCCGCGAGTGCTCTCACGGCGGGATCGTCCGGCATCACGAATGTGAACGCCCGGTACTGCTCTATCCCCATCCTGGGGACCGGGACCGAGCCGTAGTAGTCCTCGAGACCCGACGGGATGTCGACACTGAGATCGTAGTTGCCATAGACGACATCCAACCTCTCGATGTCACCTCCGGCGTCTGCCTCGACGGGGGCGAAGATGTTCCAGAACGGGATGGCTACGACCAGCAGCATGACCGTCACCACAAGGATCTGCAATCCCCTCATACCGACCTCAGAACACCAGCCCCGCGATGAACCCGGCCAGGAAGTATCCGGCTACGGCCACCACGATTCCGATGACAATCAGCCACGGGTTCCTTACGAAGAACCCGGCGATGGCCACAATCGCCCCGATCAGGATGATTATGATCTGCACGAGCGGAACGATGTCCACGGTCTTCGGGACGTCGGGGACCCCGGGGTTGGTGAACCCGATCAGGCCCAGACGCTCCATGGAATCGACCGTGAGCTCCACGGACGACACCTCCGTGCCGTTATGGACGATGTTGGCCGTGTCCATGTTGCAGCCGGAGATGTCCACTATGAATCCTCCGTCCGTGGATCCGTCCCATGACTCCAGTGACGGTACCCCTGTGGCCCAGACCATCGCCATCCCGTTGACGTCCATGTCATGCTGACCGACGGAGATCTCTGTCGAATCGTAGACGAATGGCGTGTAGACGGCATCCTCTGCTATGAGGGCACCCTCAAAGTAGATGTCCCCGTAACAGTAGAGATCCATGCTCTCGGGGGAGATGCGGATCTCCTCCGAGGTCGCCCCTGTTCCGAGCTCTGCTATCTGCTCCATTGCTGCGAGGTACATCAGAGAGGCCTGCTGAGCGGTCAACGGGACCTCCGTCTGGGTTCCCGACGTTATGGATGACGGCTTGAGCAGCGCCGAGCTCTCACCGATGGCATCGTAGAGGTTCCATGCGACCTCCCCTGCATAGTTGGCGGATCTGGATGCCTCGTTGAGGGCGTCGACGACCGAGTCGTATCCCATGACCACGGGCCTCAGGTCCACTGTGTTGTCATCGACCCTGTTCCCGTTCTGGTCGTCATAGGAGACCGTCATGGTGAGCGTGTCGGTCACGATCGACTGTCCGTTGCGGACAACGACGAGGGAATCCCCCGATTCATAGACGAACGCATATCCGTCCCCGCTGCGGAGGAGCAGGCATCCGCCGGGCATCAGCCCATCATGGGATACGCTCCCCGAGATGTTCTGTGACAGGTATGTGGGGCCGACCTCTAGCTCGTACCATCCGGATGTCACTCCGAGATCCTCGAGGTCGTTCTGTCCCTCGCGGAGCTCGGTCGTGGCCCCGGTCGTCAATGACGTAAGGGCACCGGAGCCACCGACGCTGTACATGATGTTGGTGCGGTCCGAGTACCCCTCCTCATCGGAACCGACCACGTCCAGATAGACACGGTAGGAGGATGTCGTCGGGGTCGCGTACCTCATCAGCTCGGAGGAGAACACACCGTCTCCGGCCCATGTTCCCGAATCCCAGCCGTAGCCGAGCTCCATGCTGTCGTAGGCCTCCCCCTTCTCGGCCCAAAGGTTCCTGTAATCCGACCATGACGCGGTGAACTCGTTCCAGGCGCTGGTCAGGTTATAGTTGTAGATCAGTGAGTTGTAGATCAGTGAGGATTCCTCGAGGATCTTGTCTCCGTCGTAGTCCGCCGTGTCCGACCACAGATAGGCCGCCGCCGTCTCCGCCTGGAGGTCGAAGAAGGACTCGACGAAGGACCAGAGCTGGGCATCGTTGAGTGCGAGCTGCGACCACATCCCCGAGGCGGTTCCGTAATTGCTGCTCAGAAGCTCGGCCTGCGCCTGCCTGAACGCCGCGTTGACCTCGCTCTGATCGCCTCCGTCCGGTACATCGCCACTACCCCAGTTGGAGGCCAGATAGGATGCCGCATAAGTCACGACGAACGTTATGACGAATATCGCCCCGGCGATCAGCAGAGGGTTGGCATCGGTCTCTTCGACGATCTCGCCGTTGTCGATGGCCACCCCCAGAGGACATGCGAGCAGCATGACCGCACAGAGGACCCCGATGATGGCCGTGTTGCGTCTCCTCCCCCCGAAGGGGGAAGTTGTTTCACAGTTGCCCATCGACTTCACCTCAGATGTACCAAAGGATAGCGCCGATGACGGCCACGACCGCTGCGAGGGCGATCACATAGTAATTGCGGACATAAGCACCGGCTGCGAGGGCGATGATCCCGATTGCCACCATCGCCAGCCCCACGAACGGAACAGGATCCGACTCGGCCGGGGCAGGACCGGGGTCGCTCAGGGAGACCTCTACGGTCGTGTGGTACTCGTCGGTTATCGTCTGCCCGTCGATGGTCGATGTCACACGCTGCGTTATGGTGTAGGTGCCGGGCTCGGCATAGGTGTACCTCGTGACCCCGGAGTTCGACTGTACGAAGCTTCCTCCGCTGGTCCACTGGTAGAACGTCATGTCGGCGTTCGTCGCTGTCGAGGTGACGATCACGGTCAGCCCGTCGGTATCCACTGTGAATCCGGCGACCGGCACGGTGGAGCCCTCGGTGACTGTCAGGCTCCACGACATCGTGAACTGCCCGACGGTGAGAGTGACGTTGTAGGTCTGTCCCACGTAGGCCGTGCTGCTCGGTATCCCGGAGACGGTCACATAGTTGCTCCCGACGGTTACGTCCAGGAACGGACATCCAGAGACGACGGGCTCGACCCCGCTGGTCTCGATTCCGAGCGTGAATGTGTACTGGTGGTTGTACTGAACGGAGTCGTTCGGGGTCCTGTCAGCGATCAGTAGGCTCTCTGTCTCCGACGTGGATCCGTTGGCGTTCGTCGCCACCGCTCTGACGGTGTACGATCCGGAGCTGTCGTAGGTATGTGTGACTCTGGAACCGGAACCGGAGGTCCCGTCTCCGAAGTCTATCGTGATTCCGGATGCGTTCTCCGCGTCGACCTCGAAGGTCACCCTGTACGGGTTTGAGGGGTCGATGGTATAGCTGAGATCGTTGATGACCGGTGCCCCTTCAGATGTCTGCTCCTCGGAAACCGCTATCACCACCGTCTCGGTCGTGGATTCGTATCCGTCGTGAGACGCTGTGATCCTCAGCGTGAATGAACCGCCCTCGGTAGGTGTCCCCGATATTGTGTGTCCCGACACGGAGAGCCAGTCGACTCCTGATATGGAGATCTGCGCATCGGACGGGGTGGTCTGGACATTGTACTCGTACTCGTAACCAACCGTGGCTTCTGTTCCGCCCTTGGAATCAATGGTGACGGACTCGCCGACGACGATGATCTCGAGCCACCATGCGTTAACCTGGCCATCCTTGTCCTCGGACAGGAGGAAACGCAGGGATCCGAGCTTCTGGATGTTCTCGGCATGGACTATGGACGTCCCGTCGCCGTTGTCGGTCCTAACGAATCCGGCTCCGCCGGGTATGGAGCCGATGTAGAACGTTTTCGTCTCTCCCCATTCGCTGAGGGTCACATTCCCGCCCTGGAGCAGATAGAGTGTGCGGGCTCCGCTGTTGTAGATCTTGTCCACATTGTTGGCGATGCCGGAATATGCGGCATCCGGACTGCTTCTATTGGGATCGTCTGACGGCTTCCATGATCCCAGATCTGTGACAGCATCGCTCTCATCATCAGATGTCATGACGATGAAACAAGTCATCGCCATCACTGCAACCATGGCGAGGGAAAGGAGTTTGATGCTGGCCTGGTGCTGCAATCAGATCACCCCGGCATACAGCAGGACGGTGACGACTCCGGCGATCAGGGTGATGACCGCGAGGAACCAGTTCTTTGAGATGAAGGTCGCGATTCCGAGTATGGCGGTGACGATCAGCGCGAGGATCCAATATGGGAACTCTCCTGAATCGTCTTCGTCCCCTCCGGGGGTGGTGGTCTCTGTCCAGTGGGCGATCAGCGTCGCGTTGGATGAGGGTGCGTAGCTGTCGCCTGCACCGCCGACACGCTCATCACCGACGAACCATCCGTCGAAGCTGAATCCGTCGCGTACGGCATCGGGCAGCTCGATGGACTCTCCATCCTGGCACTGAATCGTTCCGACATCGACGGAGCCTCCCGCCGCATCGAATGTGATCGTGAATGTCTCCGTCTCATCTCCGATGGGGGACCATCCGGCATAGAGTGTGATGGCCTCGGTCACGAGGGAGCTCCAGTCATAGGGCTGGGTGCATCCCTCGTCGGTGAACCATCCTGTGAAGGTGAAACCGTCCCTGACGGGCTCGGCGGGCTCCTCTGCTGCGACCGCGTTCTGTCCGGCGGACTCCATCTGGATCCTGTCCACGTTGCTGCCGCCGTTGCTCTCGAAGTCTATCCACGGGTAGCCCGCGATGGTGATCTTGTAGACGGCGATGCTGTGG
>CAJJJM010000023.1 GCA_905187815.1 uncultured Methanomassiliicoccaceae archaeon | reverse complement strand
AGCATCCTGATCGGCCAGTACCACCTGTTGTCCTGCAGGGACTCCTCATCCAGCCTCCAGTCACGGGGGAGGTTGATCAGCACCTCCGCCCTTCTGCGGACATCCTCGATTCCTTCGGGGACGTCCATCTCGTGGGCGCCCATACCCATGGTGACCAGGGTGTAGTAGTCGTGGTCCCTCCTGGGAGGGATGATGCAGATGTCGACGTGGATGTCCGGGGACACAAGCTCGTGGAACACGTTGGGGAAGTCCCCGAAATGTTCGGCGATGTGGTCCTCGACGGCATCCCACTGCGCCTCGTCGTACATCTCTGGGTTCTGGACCACGTTCTCGTCGATGTATCTCCTGATTGTGACCTCCTGCTTGCGGGCATCCTCGCTGTTCGGGTCCAACTCCTTCCATATCATTGCGTATTCCAGTGCATCGGCCTCTCTCCCGTCGGTCATCCAGAGGGCATAGCACATGCGCGCGTTCCAGGTCGGATCCTCTTTTCCCTGGTCCCCGACCGATTCGAGGATGCTCACTGCCTTCCCGAGGAGCTCCTGGTCCGGCTCGTCGCGGCCGGAGTCCTTGTCTCCGAGGACCGCCAGGTCGCTGTACGCCCATCCCAGCAGCAGGGTCATGCGATAGCTCCTCTCCTCTTCCGGAACGGATTCGATCGTCCGTATGCATCCGGAGTACTCGCCGAGGCTCTTTAGCAACTCCGCCTTCTCCAGGACCCTGGTGCTGTTGCCGACCCCCTTCATCTCAATCCCACCACATGTACCACACCGTGGATTGGCGGAGCTCGTCCGCCAGCTCACCTACGGTCTCGTGGTTCTGGTCGTTGTCCGGGCAGAATCCGTACTGGTCGATGGCGGTGTCTATCGCGGACCCGTCGTCGATGGGTTCAGGCAGGATGTACTCCAGCTCGTCGTGCGTGATCGCTGCCGGTACGGCTCCGAAGCGCTCGTACCAGTACTTCGAGACCGCCATGAGCGCCGGGGTGTCGGGGCACTCGTTCCAGCCTCCGAACGGCAACCAGGCGAACACCTTCCATGGCTCGTCCACGGGGATCTTCGCAAGTATCGTCGGATGAGTCATGTTCGTCTCGTAGTTCCAGTAGCTGGAGAGGCGGTCACGTCCCTCCCCTCCCTCCATGTTTCCGACGATTTCATCATCCCAATCGATCTCATCATCCTCCGCCTCGGCTCTGCGCTGTCCGACCATGGAGTCCAGGACGCATCTGCCGTCCGTTGTAAGGGCTGCCAGGATGTTCCGGCGGTACTGCGCCACCTTCTCTGGGTCGAATGTGTAGTCAGCCTCCCCGTCGCTGTCCGGGTCGGAGTTCAGAACCAGGCACTCCCAAAGGATGTCGTCGACGCTCACGAGGACCGGTACGTACCCCTCTCTGACGCCCAGACGCCTGGCGTAGCCGTATGCTGACATGAGCGGGTCGTCGTCCCTCATGGACGGGAAGTACTCGCATTCGCATCCGAGGTAATCCATCATTGCCCTGGCCAGTTCGGAGGGTTCCCTGGTGTCCGGGTCGATCTCCTGGTTCTCCCAGTTCCCGAAGCGCTTTCCGATGACCTCCGACATGTCCTCGTAGTACCTGTCGCCGAACGGGATGAAAAGGTACGCCTCCGATTGGAACTCGTCCGAATGGTAGCGCTCCGGCCCGAAGAATCTCAGCGCGTAGTCGTCTATGTCCGAGGGGTAGTGCGGCGAGTCCATCTCACTGCAGTAGTTGTAGTAGTAGCGGGCGAACTGCCAGCCCTCTTCGTTGAAGATGCTGGCATCGAGCCTTCCGTTGAGGACGTCCCTGATGAACGGGCGCAGGTCCTTTACCGAGAGGCTGTCGCAGTGATCCTCAGCGAAGTCCTCATTGATCAAGTCGTGTTCGACGCACCAGCGCAGATAGATGGCCATATGGTTGTAGGCGTTGATGGGGTCCACGGGCAGGGACTTCTCCTCGATGCTTTCCAGGTGGAACGACGCGTCGTCCATGAATATCTCCTGGGATTCATAGGATACCTTGAGTGTCATCCCCGGGAGGGCCACGCCCTCGCTGAGGGCGATCGTGTGCCTGTCGTTCTCGGAGAACCCTATCGTCTCGCCGTCCTTCAGACGGACGTCGCACTCCAGCTGGTACGATACGAGGTTCGCAAGGAAGTCCCTGACGTCGTTCGGTTCCCCATCAGCGTCGAGGACCTCCATCTCCTCCCTTCCGAATGTCCTCATCCCGTAGGTATATCCGGATATACCCTTCTCCGTCCTGTACAGTCCGAACCATATCCAGTTGAAGATAGGGAGCTCGTCCTCCCTCATCATCCCGGCCATGCCTTCGTAGAACTCCGGCTGGAACACCACTCCGCTGGTGTAGATGCCAGAGGCGCTCTCCTGACGGCAGCATGCCGCGAGGAGCTTCACGAACAGCTTCCCCCTCTCGATGAGATCGTCGTCATCCCTCTCGCCGACGAACACCAGGAGGTGCGCCCTGTGCTCCCTGGCGACATCCACGGCCTCGGGCCACATGTAGTTGTTCTCGGCATTGGCTTCAGCCTCGCCGTCCGGGATGGGTCCCTTCATGAGGCTGATGGCCGCCACTCTCCCGTCGACCTCGAAGACAAGCACGTCGTCGTTGGAGTCGTCATCATCCTCCTCCGTGACGATGTCCCACAACTCCTTCAGGTCGCGTATCAGCTGCCGCTTGCTCCAGGAGGCCCTGGACAGGAGGACGAATCCCGCGAAGACGCCGGTCTCATCATCATCGACATCGGATTCCGAACCGTCGGACCGTCTCTCTATCGCCTCGAGGCATTCCTTGATCACCCCAGCCGCGTTCTCGTCCTCGGGGTCCAGCTCCGCCCACCTCTCAGCATAGGGTATGGCCTTCTCCTCCTGTCCGCTGAGGTACTGGTGACCGTATGCCATGCGCATGTTCCACTCGGCCTTGTCCTCGCCCTCGCCACGGATGGATTCGAGGATCTCCAGGGAGTGTTCCAGGGCCCTGTCCGCCTTGTAACCGGGGGTGCCCTCGTCGTGGTCTCCGATGACGGCGTAGTTCTGCAACGCACGGACCAGCGCATAGCTGGCGCGGTAGTCCATCTGTTCCTCCGGGATGGTCTCCAATACGGCGATGCAGCGGGAGTACTCATCCTCATCGTTCCACTTCGAGATCTGGTCGTAGAACGGTTCGGGATCCTCCGGATCGTAGGGGGTGTAATCGATGTCATCCAGATCGAGATCCGCATCCCCGTCCTTGTTGTTGGCTATGAGACAGGTGGGGACATCCATGGCGAATACGCGGAAGAACGCCTCGGACACACCGGAATCCGTGAGGAACTCCTGTGCGGCAGGTAGGACCGATGACAGGTCCCAGGCTATGAGGTCCAGATATCCGTAATACAGGCCGGTGGCCCCTCCGATCACCGTGAACGAGTTCTCGCCGGCCTTGTCCGTCAGGGCCTCCTCGAGGCTGTCGCGGAAGTCGAATATCCTGTCGCTCCTGTCATCACCGTCGAAGGTGTCGAGGGAATAGGCTATGTATCCCGCGACAGCGCCGTCGGCGTGGAGGGTGTTGACATACCTCCGCTCGCCGGAGTAGTAATCGTTGACGATCGGAGGACAGCAGTTGGATCCGGATATGATGTCGAAACGCAACGGGCCGTCGGATTCCCTGTTGGGTTCCGTCTTGTACACGGTGTATCTCTTCAGGTAGGAATCGGCATCGTTCGTCAGAACTATGCCCAGGTCCTCGATGGCCTTGGGCAGGTCACTCAGCCTGATCGGCTGCCCCTCGGGAAGATCATCGACAACCTCGAAGCTCTCCACCTGCCTCATGTTGGCGACCTCGCCGATGAAATTGTCGACAACCGTGAACAGCATCCACCAGACCTTGTCCTCGTCCTCCATGGAACCCTGTACCTTGTCGCAGTGGACCTTGAGGGATATGCGGTCCTCCTCTGTCCTCTCCACCCATACATCCACGTCGTCGCCGCAGACGTCGAGGTCGAAGACACGCAGGTGGAATTCTGGTCTGGAAGGGCGTCCGACCGTTATCTTCCAGTTCTCCAGCACGGATTCCGGGGCATGATCTCTGAAGTATACGTACTCGAACAGCCTGGTCTTGTCGCCCTGAGTCACGAGAACGAGGTCATGTTTCCCTTCATCGATCCCGAACTCGAAGGTCGGGTCGTCCAACGCTATCTCAAGGACGTCCTGGATTCTCCGGATCAGCTCCTCGGAATAGTCGTCCCTTCTGTCGGAGTCCATCATCCTGCGGATCTCCGCTTCCTCATCCGCAAACACCTCCCAGGCCTCGGCGACCCTGTCCCTGAAGCTCTTGCTGAACCTGGGCAGGGCCATCATCTCCCTGCATCCGTCGATGAACTCCTGGATGTCCTCCTTGGAATTGTACTTCGGATCGTCTCCGGGATGGAGTTCCAGTGCCTTCTCGAAGTAGGGGAGCGCCTCCCCCTCCCTCTCCAGGTAGAAGAGCGCATACCCTGTCCTGAAGTTCCAGCTGTAGTCGTCAGCCAGCTCATCCGAATGGGACCTCAGCAGATCCAGGGCCCTCCTGTACTTTCTCCTTCCCTCAATGTCGCCGGGCTCTCCGAGGTTGTTGTACGCTCTGGCCAGTTCCATGTCGATTCCGGTCGTACGTTCATCCTCGGGCACTCTCTCCAGTGCCTCCACTATCCTGGAGTATTCCCCCGCCTCGTGCCACGTCTCGCATTGTTCGAGCAACTCCTTCTCATCCATCATGCAGATCCCATTCCTTCTCTTTTCTCTGCTTAATTACTTTTTTATGATTCAGTCTTTATATTACTCTGTTCTCCAATACAAGCGCCACTAATGATTTGATCTGCAGGGACGAGGTATTGTCGGCAGTTTCGGCGAAAGTGAGCAACATCCTCCTCCCTTCTGTCATCCTAGTCATCAGAACGGACATCGTCATGTTGCACACCACCCTTGGATCCAGTTTGGATGCCGGGACCCCTACGGTGTACAGCATGTCGGAGAACAGCACAACAAGGTCGTTCTGAAATCCGATCAGCTCCTGCTCCGACAGGTGTTCCCTTATGTACGCCTGGTCGTCTTCCCTCGGAATATAGAATCCACCGGAGATGACCTCGGAGAATGTCTCCTTTATGCCATTCTCAGCCCCGTATTCCCAGACATTCCTGCGGAACAGGTCTCCAATCCCTCCCATGCCTTCCTTCATTATGGCTATGGCCAAAACCGCCTTGGACGGGAAGAACGAGTAGAAGAAGGTCTTCGAGATCCCCACAGGCGTGTAGATCTCGTCTATATTCGTATCGCGGATTCCCTTCTCCTTGAAGAGTGCGGCGGCTACGTCCATGAGTCTTGAGCGTATGAGACCGCGCTCTTCCTCGGAGTAAGCCTTCCTCGACATGATTGATGAATCGTTTCACGTAATTAAAAACATTACTTTTTTTTTTTGTCTTTAAATCATCCAGATATTCAGAATCCATCGTTGACATTTTGGATTAGGACAAGTTGATTCAAGGTCGGATCACTTCGAGGATGTATCGGAATCATTCCTGAATCTATCCATAAACCCGTCCGCATTCGGATCCACATACACAGTGCCGTCGTCGTTCATGCCTGGCCTGATCTCGTCCAGTATCTCGCAGATCGCGTCTAGGTGCTCAGCAATCCTTCTCCCGGGGTCGGAGAGGGAGTAGATGGTCTCCCTTCTGTAGCCCTCCTCCACCTCCAGCAGGTTGTACGCCAGCAGCTCGTCGATGCGGCGGTTCTTCGTGGTCAGGTTCCTGCCTTCTGTGGACATTATCTCCGTCTTGTTCCTGTTCGGATGATGCAGCAGGTACCTCAGTACGAACGTGCTGCAGCTGCGTTCAAGGAGCTCCAGGTCGTCTATCTCCGGTTCCCTCATACCTTCCGCATCTCCGTGCGGATATTTAACCAGATACAATATTCTTTGTGAATATCCATTTTGGTAATCATTAAATACCGCCGGGACCAATCACCATCAGGCGTTGGTCCCCCGATCGACGCGGAAACACCTTGCCGTACCATCAGGAGGTGGGAGCGGCGGGAGGATAATATGGAGAGCTACGTAAGCAGCACAAAGGGAATCGCAGAGCGCGGAGGGACGTCCCGCACCGATGCCGTCGAGACGACGGCGGGAACGGACCTCGGAACAGGCATCGGAGCATACAGGAAGAACATCGAGAGAAAGACCGAAGGCCTCGGAGCCGGGAGGATGACATGACGAAGAACCAGTTCCTCACCGACGCCAACGCATACCTCGAGGCCATTTCACCCAACTACGCGAAATCCACGATGGACGAGAAGTCGAGGAAGCTCCGCTACTACGCCAGGGTGCTCCACGCCCTGCAGATGGAGGGCAGGATCAAGAGCAACTCACCGTCGAAGCTGACGGCCGACGACCTCCACACGTATGTCACCTTCAGGCGCTCGATGGGCGTCAAGGATACCACAATTGCCAAGGACCTGTCGATCATCGGCATGTTCCTCCGGTGGAAGGGGAACGACGCCAAGGAGATCTACGATGTACAGTACGGCAACAGGAAGCCGCACGCGTACAACGGGAAGCTGGAGCCGCTGTCGGACGACGTTATCGAGAGAGTGTACTCCCTGGCGAGGGAGACCGACAGCTGGCAGGTCCTGGAGGGGTGTGTGGCGATCATCCTCGGATGCGCCGCAGGATTGAGACCGCAGGAGTCGAGGCAGTTGTACGCCAGTGATGTCCACCTTATGGGCGACAAGTCCACCATATTCGTGCAGCACGTCAAGGGCGAGGGGACGTGGGGCCGCAGGCGCTCCGTCCCCGTCATGGACGGCGTGGAGGACATCCTTGAGAGATACCTGACGGTCAGGGCGGAGAGGCTCAGGGCCCTCGGCATCGAATCGGACGCCATGTTCCCGCCGCTCAGGAGCGGCAGGGAGTTCCTGCGCCAGCAGTCCTTTGGCCGTCTCAAGGAGAGGGTGGAGGGGATCCTCGGCGTGAGGTTCGAGCTCAGGGACGGGCGCCGCGCCTACGGGCAGAGGATGCTCGACGCAGGCTATCCGATAGAGCTCGTCTCGAAATCGATGGGTCATGCGACGATCGAGACCACCCAGAAGTTCTACGCGGACTACCAGGAGCGCAACGTCCTCGACCGCATATTCCAGATGAAGAACGACCAGAAAGTCTGTACAAAGACGTAATCACAATGCACATCCGTCGGGAAACGGAACCACTCGGAGTGGGTCAGCTGGAATCGGTTGGACCACACCGTGTGGGCCCGACAGGATTCGAAGCATCGGAATGAACAGCGAATAAGGATACCCTAAAAACATACTGGCTTAGGTCATGAGTGGGCCCGCCCGGATTTGAACCGGAGTCAATGGCTCCCGAAGCCACAAGGATACCAAGCTACCCCACGGGCCCACAGAGAACCCCCAACGGATTCCTAAATAAATACTTTGACAGACGGGTTCGTACGATCCGCGCATCGTCGACCATGTCTATACAGATACAAACCAGGTTATTCTGTGGAGTAACTGAAAATTATGGAAGATTATTTCAGAAAAACAGGGAAAAAATTTTCAGAAATACAAGGAATATTATTTCCGATAAATAGGGAATTTCTAAATAGCCAGATGGCCTGTCCATCAATATGACTCTGATGCCTGAAGGATACAGGCCCAGGTTGGTGGACGAGCAGATCGAGCACCATCTCAGGCTGTTCGGTGCGGTGTGTGTCGAGGGACCGAAGTTCTGCGGCAAGACCTGGGCCTCCAGAAGTCACAGCAACAGTGCGTATATGGTGGGCGACCCCTCGAACAACTTCCAGAACCGCAGACTGGCGGAGATGGAGGTCACCGTGACGCTTTCCGGGGAGATCCCGCATCTCATAGACGAATGGCAGGATGTTCCGGGAATATGGGACGCGGTTCGTAACGAGGTCGATCAGACTCCGGACTGCGGGAGGTTCATCCTGACGGGGTCATCCACGCCATGCAGGAAAGGGATAATGCACAGTGGCGCCGGACGTATTGGAGACATAAGGATGAGAACGATGTCCTTGTTCGAATCCGGGGACTCCGATGGGAGAGTGTCTCTCCGTTCCCTGTTCGACGGCGGTTTCCAGAACAGCTTCTCAAACGAGAGGATGGAGCTCATGAGACTGGCGGATCTGATCGTGAGGGGAGGGTGGCCTCAGCACATCGGATTCGCTTCCGATGATGCTCAGATAGTCATAAAGAGCTACATGGAACGCATAGTAAAGGATGCCACATCGTTGGACGGTCGCAATCTGTCGGAGGATCGTATGAGGGTCCTCATCCGCTCCCTGTCGCGCAACGAGTCGACCGTCGCATCTGCGAGGACGCTCATTGATGATATGAGGAAGTACGATGACGAGGAGCCGGACCCGAAGACGGTCTCCACATACTGGGATGCCCTTGACAGGGTGTTCATGATCGAGGACCAGCCGGCGTTCAACCCGAATCTCAGGTCATCCGTGAGGGTGGGGAAGAAGCCGAAGAGACATCTGACGGATCCTGCGATCGCCGTCGCCGCCATGGGTCTGGACTCCAGTATGCTGATGGAGGACCTGAACACGTTCGGATTCCTTTTCGAGGCCCTGTGCGAGAGGGACCTCCAGATATACGCGCAGGCTGACGGAGGGACTCTGTCCCATTACCGTGACGGCGATGGCAGAGAGATCGACGCGGTGGTCGAGATGCCGTCCGGCAGATGGGGCGCGTTCGAGGTGAAGCTCGCTGCGAACCAGATCGATGCGGCCGCCGACAATCTGCTATCTGTCTGCGACTACCTCGAGAAGAAGGGGATCAAGCGGGCGCCGTCGGTCCTCGGCGTGATTTGCGGAAAGGAGACGAGCGCATACAGGCGTCCGGACGGGGTGTATGTGATCCCGATCACCTCCCTGAGGAACTGATGGAACCAAAGGAATTCCATTTGCGACATGAATCCAGCAGTGTCGTTGGACGGCCATCTCGGGAACCGACCCAAAGCAGGTTCCACAGACATCAGGAGTTTTCGCATACGGGGACGGGAATCCAGACGCATCCACTGTCGACTCACTCGTCTTCCGTATTGTCGCCGATTAGGTTCCCGCATGCGCAGCATCTCACACTGCCATCGGGGTTCTTCTTCCCACAGATTCCGCAGAACATCATCGTCACCTCGGGAGGACATCGGATTCATCTCTTATATGTCCCAGGTCCCTTCCGACGTTATCCGGAGTCTCCCCTACCTCCCTTCTGAGGTCCCTGAAGGGATCCAGGAACACGTACCTCATGCCACGTGTCCTCCCCTCCTTCCCTAGGATGCCCAGATCCACCAGCGTGTCCAGTTTGCTCCTGACGGAGGCTTCGCCCAGGGGGATCCATCCGCAGGCATCCTGGAAACTGAAGCTACTATTCTCCTTCGCCATCATCGCGAGTTTGCGGGTGTTCTCCTCCATGTCATGAAGACGGTCCTTCTCGGAGAACGTATCAACTGCCTCTTTGTAGGCCCCATGCAGTGATTCCACGACATAGCGTATCAGGGGCGTGTAGTTGGCGGTCCTGTCCGTGTAGGCCAGCAGGTCGTAGTACGTGCCAGTGTCGGACAGAAGCTTCTCCTCGAATTTGCAGAGGCCGCAGTTCCTCAGGCCCAACTCCCTGAGGATTGCCTGGAACAGCACGCGTCCGGTGCGTCCGTTGCCGTCCTCGAAGGGATGGATGCTCTCGAACTCGTGGAAGAACGCTGTGGCTGTGGCGAACTCGTCCAGAGGGGAGTTGTTCATCCAATCCACCAGTCTCTCGAGTTCTGTCTCCACATTGCCATGAGGACATGCGATGAAGTATTCGAATCCGTTGGGATCTGTGACCGAGACGTCCACATCCCTGATCCTTCCGGGTTCCGTCTGTCCGACCCCTTTCATCAGGAGATAGTGCACCCGTTTCACCGTCTCCATGCTCCATGGCATCCTGAACAGACTGTCGGAGAACATCGAACCCAAATGGTTGAGGACCTCCTGGACCGGTCCCACGGGAGATTCGCGGGTCTCTCCTGAGGTGTACTTCCGGGTCAGCTCCCTGACCTCCTCCATTGTCATGCGGTTCCCTTCGATCTTAGTGGACCAGTGGATGTTGGACGCATAGGCCTCGTTGGCCAAGGTCAGATAGTCCTTCTCGGAGAGCATGAACTCTCCCAGTCTAGAGTCCATCTTTCGTATCTCGATCATCATCCTGCGGATGTTCATGTCCAGCGTGAACTGCGGGGAGAAAGGGTTCTTCTCTCTGTGTCTCACAGGGTACCCATCCACCTTGTAACGGGAATAGTCCATTTTATTGTCACAATCAGATGGCATAATGGGGAATTCTTGCTTTGATACTATTTAAATATTATTAGATTAGTTTTGTTAATTACAACAATTAACAGCGATAATAATCTGAAAAGGATATAAGAATCCTAGAAAGGAAAAAGGTTGATGGGAGGGACTATGCCCCTCCCTTGGAGACTCACTGGGCCATCCTGCGCAGGACATACTGCAGGATGCCGCCGTTGGCGATGTAGTCGACCTCGGCCGGCACGTCGACCCTGCAGAGGGTGTCGAACTCCAGCTTCTGGCCGTCCCTGTAGGCGGTGACCCTGACGGTGCACTTGGGCTCCAGGTCCTCGAGGTCGATGTCGAAGGTCTCGGTGCCGTTCAGTCCGAGGGTCTCGGCGGTCTGTCCGGGAAGGAACTGAAGCGGGACGATTCCCATGCCCACGAGGTTGGACCTGTGGATCCTCTCGAAGGACTCTGCGATGACGGCCTTCACCCCGAGGAGGAGCGGACCCTTCGCGGCCCAGTCCCTGCTGGACCCGGTGCCGTACTCCTTCCCGGCGAGGATGATCAGCGGCGTCATGTCCTCGTCGTACCTCCTGGAGGTCTCGAAGATCGTGTCGACGGTGCCGTCCGGGTAGTAGATGGAGCAGCTGCCTTCGCTTCCGGGGACCAGGAGGTTCCTGAGCCTGACGTTGGCGAAGGTTCCCCTGACCATGACCTCGTGGTTGGCCCTGCGGGATCCGTAGGAGTTGAAGTCCTTCGGCTCCACGCCCTTGGACATCAGGTACCTTCCGGCGTCGGTGTCCTTGGAGAACGCGCCTGCGGGGGATATGTGGTCGGTGGTGATGGAGTCGCCCAGTTTGGCGAGGCACCTGGCGCGGCTGATGCTCCTGATCTCGGGCTCCTCGAAGATGTCGTCGAAGAACGGCGGGTTGCGGATGTAGGTGGAGTCCTCGTCCCAGGCGAACAGAGGGGAGTCCTCGCAGGGGACGGCGTCCCACCTGGCGGATCCCTTGAAGATGTCCCTGTACTTGGACTGGAACGTGGCGCGGGTGACGTACTCCTCGGTGAGCTTGGAGACCTCGGCGTCGGAGGGCCAGATGTCCTTCAGGAACACCTCCCTCCCGTCGTCGGTGACCGCGAGGGGCTCCCTGTCCAGGTCGATGTCCACGCGTCCGGCGATGGCGTACGCGACAACGAGGGGCGGGGAGGCAAGGTAGTTGGCCTTCACCAGCGGGTGGATCCTGCCCTCGAAGTTCCTGTTGGAGGATGCGATGGCGGCGACCACCAGGTCGTTGGCCTTTATTGAGTTGGAGACCTCGTCGGACAGGGGTCCGGAGTTCCCGATGCATGTCATGCAGCCGTATCCGCAGACCTGGAATCCCAGCTTCTCCAGGTACACCAGCAGGCCGGAGTTCTGCAGGTACTGGGTGACGACCTTGGATCCCGGGGCCAGGGAGGTCTTGACGTAGTCCTTCGGCTTCAGGCCCAGGGCGGCGGCCTTCTTGGCGACCAGTCCGGCGGCGATCATCACGGAGGGGTTGGCGGTGTTGGTGCATGATGTTATCGAGGCGATGACCAGGGACCCGTCCCCGAGCTGTCCGGCGACGGCGGGCCTCTGCTCCTCCACGCCCAGAGCCTTCAGGGTGTCCGCGAAGGACTCCTTCATGGAGGTCATGGGGATGAGGTCCTGGGGCCTCTTGTGCCCGGCGAGGCAGGGGACCACGGTGGAGAGGTCGAGCTCCAGGGTGTCGGTGTACTCGGGGTCGTGGTCGTACCAGAGGGTCTGCTCCTTGCAGTACCTCTCGACGGTGTCGATGTGGTCCTCGTCCCTTCCGCTGAGCCTCAGGTACTCGATGGTCTTCTCGTCCACGGGGCAGAACCCGGTGGTGGCGCCGTACTCGGGACCCATGTTGGCGAGGGTGGCGCGGTCCGCGAGGTCCAGGTTCCTGTATCCCTCGCCGTAGTACTCCACGAACTTGCCCACGACGCCCTTCTTCCTGAGCATGTTGACCACGGTCAGCACGAGGTCGGTGGCGTTGACGCCCTCCCTGAGCTTCCCGGTAAGCTTGAACCCGACGACGTCGGGCAGCTTCATGTAGCTGGGCTGGCCGACCATGGCGGCCTCCGCCTCGATGCCCCCGACACCCCATCCGAGGACGCCGAGACCGTCGATCTGGGTGGTGTGGGAGTCCGTGCCGAAGCAGGAGTCGGGGTAGGCGACCTTCCTCCCGTCCACGTCCTTGACGTGCACGAGGGGGGACAGGTACTCCAGGTTGACCTGGTGGCAGATGCCGTTGCCCGGGGGCACGGCGCGGAAGTTCTTCAGGCTCTTCTGGGCCCACTTGAACAGGGCGTACCTCTCCTTGTTCCTCTGGAAGTCCAGCTCCTCGTTCAGCTCCTGGGCGTCGTCCCTTCCGGCGTAATCTGTGTTCACGGAGTGGTCGATGACCAGGTCCACGGGCATCAGGGGGTTGATGAGCTCCGGGTCCTTCCCCATGGCGGCCACGGCGGCCCTCATGCTGGCCAGGTCCGTGATCACGGCTCCGCCGGTGAGGTCCTGCAGCAGGACCCTGGCGGGGATCCACGGGATGTCCTGGTCCGTGTTCTCGACGGGGTTCCAGGATGCGGCGGTGACGACGTCGTCGTCTGTGATGGTGGTTCCGTCGCGCTGCCTGAGCATGCCCTCGATGAGGATCTTGACGGAGTAGGGGATCTTGGAAAGGTCCTTGATGATTCCTTTCGCCTCCAGCTCGCGGAGGCTGTATATCGTGATGTCGCCCTCTTTGGTGGAGAGGGTCTTCGTGCACGGTCCGACTTCTGTCATGAGCGTGTTCTCCTGATTCCAGGTTAGACGCGCATGTTATAAGAAGTGCGCGCGGAGGGCGCCGGACGCCGG
>CAJJJM010000022.1 GCA_905187815.1 uncultured Methanomassiliicoccaceae archaeon | reverse complement strand
ATTTATGGCTACACCCAGTTCCGCGAACTGGAGATATACGACGACCTGTTCAAGGGAAAGGAGACGACCACCCTCTCGCAGGGGCAACTCATCGAGCACGTGGCGCGCGAGGCCGAGAAAGGACTTGGGGAATCGGGCGGCAGTCCCGACAATCTCCTGCTGACGGCACCTACGGGATCGGGCAAGTCGCTGCTCTTCCAGTTGCCGGCCATCTATCTGGGCCGGCGCTACGGGACGCTCACGCTGGTAGTGTCGCCGCTGAAGGCGCTGATTGTGGACCAGGTGGAGAGCCTGCAGGATCAGGGCTACGGGCGTGTGGCCTATGCTTCGTCCGACCTGTCGCCCGAGCAGAAGGCCGAGGTGTACCGCCGGGTGCGCGAGGGGGAGGTGGACCTGTTCTACCTGTCGCCCGAGCTGTTGCTGTCGTATGACATCCGCCACTTTGTGGGCGACCGGCACATCGGGCTGGTGGTGGTCGACGAGGCCCATACCGTGACCACCTGGGGCAAGGAGTTCCGTGTGGACTACTGGTTCCTGGGACGCTATCTGGCCGGCTTGAAGCAGACGCTGGGCTATACCTTCCCGCTGTTTGCCCTGACGGCCACGGCGGTGTGGAATCCGGCGGGCGACAACGACATGGTCTTCGAGACGGTACGCTCGTTGCAGATGGAGCCCTGTGTGCTCTACATCGGTACGGTGAAGCGCAGCAACATCGGCTTTGACATCCGTCAGTTGCAGCTGCAGGAAGGGGAAACCTACGACAAGGCCAAGCAGCGTGCGGTCTCTGCCCGGGTGGACGACTATCTGGACGGACACAAGACGCTGCTCTACTATCCCTTTGCCGGTGGCATCGACATGCGCATCAAGTCGTGGGTGAAGCCCGCCGACTGGCCGCTGGTGGCCTCCTATTACGGCAAGAAGGACAAGGTGCAGAAGGCGGCCATCGTGGATGCCTTCAAGGACGGCAGCAAGCGGCTCATCGTGGCCACCCAGGCTTTCGGTATGGGCGTGGACATCAGTGACATCGACCGCGTCTACCACGTGGCCCCGTCGAGCACGTTTGTCGACTACGTGCAGGAAATCGGGCGTGCCGCCCGCGACGCGTCCGTGCAGGGCATTTCGGCGACCGACTTCCACGAGCGCGACTTCTACTACATGAACCGTCTGCACCAGACGGGAGCCATCGCGCAGGAGCAGCTGGCACTGATCCTGCAAAAGCTCGTCGAGGTGTACCACATGAAGGGCCGGAAGCCTGAGATGCTGGTGTCGCTCTCCGACTTCGAGTTTGTCGTGAAACTGCCCCGCACGAAGAACAAGCTGGAATACGAAACCGAGCTGGGGCAGTTTGTGAAGACCGCCCTGCTGTGGCTGGAGGAAGATATCCAGAAACGTTTCGGCGCGCGTCTGCTGGAAGTCAGTCCGCAGAATCTGCTGGTGGAGGGCTATGTGCAGGACAAGACGGGCGACGCCTTTGCCCGCGAGTATGCTGCCTACCTGACTCCGGTGGCAGGCGAGGAGAATGTCTACCTGGCCCGTCTCGATCGCCTGTGGGAAGAGCGTTTCCCCGAGTTGGGCTACAAGGAGTTCAAGCAGAAGCTGAACAACGGTACGCTGTGCGAGGGCGCGCGTCCTGTGGCTGTCGGCAAGCACGAGGTGCTGCTGAAGGAGGATGCCGACACGCTCCGCCGCCGCATGGACGAATTGTTCAAGAGCCTGGTCACGCTGCTGAAGACGGCTTTGTTGAAGACCAAGGGCCGCTTTGACGAAGAAGCCCTGCGTGCCGTCTTTGCCGAACATGCGATGGACGTCCGTTCGGCCAAGCGCTTCATTGGCTCCCTGCTCGAGAGCCGTACGGAAGAGGGACGCAGCGTCAGCTACATCAGCAGTCAGAAGAAGGAATCCAACGAGCTGTCGTTTACCGTGACCCGCGGTTTCGACTTGTTGCTGTCGCGCTACCAGAAACTGTTTGCCCAGCGCATCACGGGGCATAAGGGCGACCGGCTGGAATTCTATTGCACGCCTTTCTCCGACTTGAACATGCTGCTCAACCTGCTTTCCATGTTGGGAGGGCTGTCGTTCAGTGTGGCGGGAGGAGGCACGCCGTGTGTCCACGTGCGCTTCAACGATGTGGAAGCCTTGGAACAGCTGGCGGCTTCCGACGGTTATCGCAACCTGATTCTCGATGCCAACGAACGCATCTTCCAGGAGCAGATCGAGCTGTTCTCGATGTTTTTCGGTACCGACCGCCTGAGTGACGACCGTCGTTGGGACTTTATAGAAGACTATTTCACCGGTACCTCGGTGGAGGAACTGAAGAAGAGGTATTGTTGTTAGTGGTTAGCGGTTAGCAGGTATGTACTGACCGCTCACCACTCACCGCTCACCGCTAATCTTCTGGTACGCCAGTCGTTCGTCGCCGTTCATCAGATAGATGATGCCGCAGTCGCCGTCCTTGGCCAGCTCCCGGATGGTCTCCCGGGCCTCCTCCGGCGAGGAGGCGGGATCGGCGTCCCGTACAAGCCTCAGGAGGACGAGATGGAGGTCGGGGAGCTCGCCATGAACCTCACGGACATGATCCAGGAGGAGACGGACATCGGCACCATCATCCTCGAGCCCGGAAGGTACATCGTCTGCGACACCACGGTCCTGCTCACAAGGGTCAACGACGTGAAGGACGCCGGCACCAAGAAGTACGTCGGCTGCGACGCCGGGTTCAACACCCTGATCAGACCCGCCATGTACGACTCCTACCACTACGTCGCCCTCGCCAACAAGTTCGGCAAGGCATGCACGGACAAGTACGACGTCGTGGGGCCGATCTGCGAGTCCGGGGACTACCTCGCCCACGACAGGGTCCTTCCCGACCCGAAGGAGGGGGACATCGTCGCCGTCTACAACGCCGGCGCCTACGGGTTCTCCATGTCCAGCAACTACAACTCCCGCCCGCTCTGCGCCGAGGTCCTGGTCAACGACGGCAAGGCCGAGCTGATCCGCGAGGCCGAGACCGTGGAGGAGCAGTGGAGGCACCAGATCATCCCCGAGAGGCTCCAGCGATGAGGTTCTGGAAGTACCAGGGACTGGGCAACGACTTCATCCTGATCGACGGCACCGACGGGGACACCGTGATCGATCCCGGCTGGTGCGAGATGATGTGCGACCGCCACTTCGGGATAGGCGCGGACGGGGTCCTGTACGTGCTGCCCGGAGAGGGCACCGACATAACCATGCGCATCATCAACGCGGACGGGAGCGAGGCGGAGATGTGCGGCAACGGCATCAGGTGCGTCGCCAAGTACGCCTACGACAAGGGCCTGGTGGACAGGACCGTGTTCACGATACACACCCTCGCCGGCGACCTCGAGGCGACGGTCACCCTCGAGGACGGGGAGGTCGGGACGGTCAGGATCAACATGGGCGCGCCCATCCTGGACGGCAGACAGGTCCCCGTGGACTTCGACGGCAGGTTCATCGACCAGCCGTTCGAGGCCGAGGGCGTCAGGTTCAGGGCCAACGCAGTGTCCATGGGAAACCCCCACTTCATAACGTTCACCGAGATGGACGACGAGACCGTTGACAGGCTCGGACCGGTCCTGGAATGCCACCCGTTCTTCCCCCGCAAGACGAATGTGGAGTTCTGCAGGGTCGAGGACGGAAAGATATACATACGCGTTTACGAGAGAGGAGCGGCATGGACACTCGCATGCGGGACCGGCGCGTGCGCCACGACTACCGCCGCGGCCCTTAACGGGCTCGTGCCGTTCGGGGAGCCGGTGGACGTGCATCTCCCGGGCGGATGGCTCAAGATCACGGTAGACAAGGATCTCAGATACGTCCTCATGGAGGGACCGGCGGAGCTGGTCTTCGAGGGCGAGACAGAGGTGATTTGAAATGACAACATTCGAGCAGGCAGACAGGCTGAAACAGATCCCCCCGTACCTCTTCGTCAGGCTGGAGAAGCTCTCCGCGGAGAAGAGGGCCGCCGGATGGGACATGATCGACTTCGGAATCGGCGACCCCGACCTCCCCACCCCCGACTGCATCGTCGAGGAGCTCTGCAGGCAGGCGGGAGTCAACGAGAACCAGAAGTACTCGTCCTCCCAGGGCGAGAAGGACCTCAGGAGGGCAGTCGCGGCATGGTACAAGAAGAGGTTCGGAGTGGATGTGGATCCCGACACCCAGGTCTGCATCACCATCGGATCCAAGGAGGGCATCTTCAACATCGCCCAGGCCTTCGTCAACGCTGGCGAGACCATCATCGCACCCTCCCCCGGATACCCCGTGTACTCCGGAGCCGCTACGATCTTCAACGAGGCCAAGTGCGTGAAGGTCCCCCTCAGGGCCGAGAAGAACTGGCTCCTGGACGTTGACGAGTGCCCCAAGGGCGCCAAGATGCTGTACATCAACTACCCGAACAACCCCACCGGAGCCACATGCGACCTCGACTACCTGAAGAAGGTCTACGACTGGTGCCAGGAGAACGGGACCATCCTGTGCTACGACGCCGCGTACTCGGAGATGTGCTACGACGGATATCAGGCACCGTCCATCCTCCAGGTGGGACCCGACGCGATCGAGTTCGGATCGTTCTCGAAGACATTCAACATGACCGGGTTCAGGCTCGGATACGCCGTGGGACACCCCGACCTCATCGCCGGACTGACCAAGTGCAAGGGCCAGACCGACTCGGGAGCCCCCATCTTCATCCAGAAAGCCGGCATCAAGGCCCTGGAGATGTACGGCGACGACGGCAGCATCCCCAAGGCCATCGCGGACAACATGGCGACCTACGCCGAGAGGAGGAAGGTCCTCGTCGAAGGGCTCAGGAAGCTCGGCTACGACGTCGTCATGCCGAAGGGCACGTTCTACGTGTGGTTCAACTGCGGCATGTCCTCCGCGGAGTTCACCCAGAAGATGATCGACCTCGGAGTCATAGTCACACCCGGCAACGGGTTCGGCGAGAGCGCAGACGGGTACATCAGGATGACCGTCACCGAGCCTGTCGAGCGCATCAAGATCGCCCTCGAGAGGATGGAGCGCGGATCCTACCAGTGACCACAAACGCCGCCCTGCGGGGCGGCATCCCTTTCTCTTAACAACCATTAATCAAAATGACTCGTCGATAGACGGCCACCTTCCGCGGGCCGGGACTCCGGCCCGCATCTGATATTTAGAACCTGCACCGTTCACGCACGTTCGCAAGCATGACGGCATGGTTTCCTTCAATATGCGTTAATGGTTTTTCGGCATTTTCGGCCACCCCCTGATTTCGGTTAAATAGGGTGTCGGTGATGAAGCTCAGGAGGGAAACCCAATGGTCACCAAAACCCTTGAAGACATACCAGGAGTAGGACCAGCCATAGCAGAAAAACTCCGTGAAGCAGGATACAACGAGCTGATGGCCATTGCAGTCGCTTCCCCTAAGGAACTCGCAGAGACGTGCGAGATAGGGGAGAAGAAGGCTGCGGACATCATCGAAGGTGCCAAGCTTTGCGCTGACATTGGCGGTTTCGAGACAGGAGAGGACATCCTCGAGAGACGCAAGGCCGTGACTAAGCTCACGACCGGCTCCAAGGCGTTCGACGAGCTCCTCGCGGGAGGACTGGAGAGCCAATCCATCGTGGAGTTCTTCGGAGAGTTCGGAAGCTGCAAGACGCAGGTCTGCTTCCAGCTCGCTGTCAACGCCACCCTTCCGGAGGAGAGGGGAGGATTGGACTCGGACGTCATCATCATCGACACAGAGAACACGTTCAGACCCGAGAGGATCATCCAGATGGCCAACTACCTCGGAGAGGATCCGGACGAGGTCCTCAGGAGGATCCATGTCGCCAGGGCGTTCAACTCTCAGCACCAGGTCCTCCTCGTGGACAAGGCCATGGAGCTCGCCCAGGAGACCAAGGTGAGGCTTCTGATCGTGGACTCGCTGACATCGCACTTCAGAGCGGAGTATGTGGGCAGGGGAGCGCTTGCGGAGAGGCAGCAGATCCTCAACCGCCACATGCACGACCTGCTCAACTTCGCGACTGTGAACAACGCGGTCATCGCCGTCACCAACCAGGTCGCGGCGAAGCCCGACGCTTTCTTCGGAGACCCCACCAGGCCTATCGGAGGGCACATCGTGGGACACACGGCCACATTCCGTATCTATCTCAGGAAGGGGAAGGCCGGAAAGAGGATCGCCAGGCTCATCGATTCGCCCAACCTGCCCGAGGGCGAGGCCGTCTTCATGGTCACCGAAGATGGAATAAAGGACTGAAACCTAACCCGGGGGCATGAGCCCCCAATTCTTCTTCGAACTGTCCGGGGAATCCAAGGACATGCCGCTCGCCGAGGCGAAGAGCTGCCTCGAGGCCGAGACGGATTCCTACGAGATCGTCAAGACGGGACCCGGATACATGGTCGCATCCTTCGACGAGAGGTTCCTCCCCGGGATCGCAGACCGCATCGCCCTTACCCACAGCATAGGGCGCTATCTCGGCGAGTACACCCCCGACGACATCTCGGGACTCGAGGGGACGGTCCTTCCCGAGGGAAGCTTCGCCATCCGCGCGAAGAGGTTCGAGGGCATGATGAAGGACGTCGACTCGCAGGGGCTCATCAGAAGGATCGGCGGCATACTGTCCAAGCACAACGACGTGAACCTCCGCGAACCGGACATAGTCGTAAGGATGCAGATGTGCGACGGCGTGCACCTCTACATAGAGCAACACGTCACGGACACGGACCTTCTGGAGAAGCGCAAGGTCGGAGAGAGACCATTCTTCTCACCGATATCCCTCCACCCGAAATACGCACGCGCACTCATCAACCTGACCGGCGTTCGGAGGGGCGGAACAGTCCTGGACCCCTTCTGCGGAACGGGAGGGATCGTGATCGAGGCGGCGGAGATGGGAATGAAGACAGTGGCATCCGACTTCGACGAGGAGATGGTCATAGGATGCCAGGAGAACATGGACTTCTACGGCCTCGAACTCGCGGACTTCGACACCATCGATATCGGGGAGATCGGCGACAGGTTCCCCGGGATGGATGCCATATGCACCGATCCGCCATACGGAAGGTCCACCAAGACAGGCGGAGAGGACATAGACCACATCTACGCCAGGGCCGGTGAGGCGATACCGAAATCGCTGAAGAAGGGAGCGAAGGCCGGAGTCGTCCTGCCGCACCCTGTCGAGTTCGACTCCATGACGCTCGAGAACATCTACCTGCAGAAGGTGCACGGATCCCTATCGAGGCACTACCACATCTTCAGGAACCGAGTCAGTCCGTGAACTCGTCGGTGACGTCGTCCCATTTGGTCACCACAGGATCCCATCCGTCGAAATAGGCGCGGAAAGCACTGTAGATCGCGTGGAAGTCCTTCGTCTTCATCCTGTAGTGACGGACACCCCTGTCGCCTGAGATGCTTATCTCGGCGATGTAGCTGGGACGCAGGATCATGCCCGCGTTCCACATGGACGTCTGTATGTAGTCCTCCCCGGATTCCCCTTTGGAAAGGACCACGAACTCCGTGTCACCCGATGTCACCCCGGACAGGGCGGTGCCTACTTCCTCCCAGTTCTGGGTGGGTCTCGGCTCCTCGGAGTCGGTCATCAGGTAGAACTCCATGTCCATGCGGAGAACGCTTCATCTTAAATATGGTTCGTGGCCGGATTGTCCCGCCGTTACTGCATCAGGTTGGATGGGTCGCATGCCTGGCACTGTCTGTGGAAACACCTTATTTATAGTGCACTCGCATAGTACTGACGATGCCTTCACGGCACCATATCGCGGGATGATGTTCCCGAGCCTATGATTCGGTGTGATAAGAAATGACAGTCAAACAGTACCTCCTCGACAGGATGTCCGAGGGAACCCTGCATGTAGCCCTCCTCGACCCCGACAAGCAATCTGCGGAGAAGGCCGGGGAAATGGCAAAACACATGAAGGAGGCGGGAACCGATGCCATATTCATCGGAGGTTCCACGGGAGTGACCGCGCAGAACCTCTCTGAGACTGCCAAAGCCATAAAGGAGGCCTCCGGTCTCCCTGCGATCCTGTTCCCTGGAAACGCAGAGGCGATCTCCCCCGACATAGACGCCCTGCTCTTCATGAGCATGATGAACAGCTCGATCACGGACTGGGTCATGGGTGCACAGGTCTACGCTGCGCCCTACATCAGGAAGCTCGGTATCGAGACCATCCCTATGGGATACATCGTCGTCGAACCCGGGATGAAGGTCGGCGAGGTCGGAAGGGCGAAGCTCGTGAAGCGCGATGATGTGAAATCCGCCGTATCGTATGCACTGGCTTGCGAGATGTTCGGCATGGACCTGGCATACCTGGAAGCCGGATCGGGAGCAGGACAGCCTGTACCTCCCGAGATGATCAAGGCTGTGAAGGAGTCCATATCCATACCTCTCATCGTCGGCGGCGGAATCAGGACACCTGAGGCCGCGGAGGCCGCCAGGAAGGCAGGCGCCGACATAATCGTCACCGGCACCCTCATCGAGCAGTGCGATGATGTGGAGAGGCTGAGAGCCGTCGTGAAGGCCGCAAAGGGGATCTGAGACAATGAGCTACGAATACGATGACACACCGTCGTACAACACCCCGATCTCCCCCAGGTCGCCTATGTGGCTGACACCTGAGGAGAGAGCCGCCGGAATCCACAAGGATCTGAAGATTGCGGCCAGGAGGTACCTCTGCCCCAACTGCGGAAGGGAGTTCAGCCTGTTCCAGTCGAGGGCTGTCGCATGCAAGGCCTGCCCGCAGGCCAACCAGAACTGCCCCTATGTGAGGTGCCCGTTCTGCGACAAGGAGTACCCGATCAGCGGGTTCGTGGTCCCCGAGAGCAAGGAGGACCAGGTCCACATGTCGCAGTACGCCGACAAGGTCTTCAACAAGTGGCAGGACTCATTCGGCAACAACAGAAGATGATCCCGGCTGTCGCCGAGGATTCTGAAATGGATCGACACCCCGGTTTCCCGGGGTGTGCGGTCATCTCTTCTGGATGCAGAGCATCTGCGGATGCCTGTTCATCACCGCGGCGAGATCCATCGGCCTCGGACGCGCCCTGTGCATGGAACCGCCGTTCTCGGGATCATATGCCATGACGGCATCCACCGCCGCCCTACACACATCAAGCATCGACGCTGAGCCGTCCATCATCTCCCTCGCTACGGCGACTGCGTCGGCCACCGCACGGGTCTGAGCTGTGTCGAATAGTCCCGATACGGGCACGTTGACCTTGTACTCTCCGATCTCGACGGTCCTGACACCCTGAGCGGAGGTGCTGACTTCCTTGCGCCCCTTCTCGTAAACGATATTCTTGGAGACCGGATACCTCGTGTTCGGCCTGGAATATGACCTTCCGGCATCCTTCCTGTCAACCTCGATCCTGCAGGCCCTGTACCCGTCCATGAGCAGGACCGTGTCCGCCATGGACACGGCATCCCTGTCTCCGGCGACCATTAGGACCGACACGCCGACCTCCCCCATCGAATGGCCGAGTTCCGACACAGGGATGAGCGGATCGTCGTCCGCCATGAAGCCCCTCCTGAGAACGCACGGATTGGAGTACTCCTCGTCGAGGATGATGAGCCCGGCACCCATCTCGACAGCCTCCGATATCGACACCAGCTCGGACATGGGGGATGGAACGGAAGGCATGTTGACGGCAGACGAACCCTCGGCCGTCGGCATGAAGGAGGATACATCCACGGAATCCGCCGGACGGCCTGATTCGGCCATCACATAGGCAGCATCCGGGACCGTCACGACATACTCCCTCCCGTCGCCGGGTATGTGGTCGTATATCCCGGAGAACACCGCATCCGCCAGCACGGACTTCCCGCAGCGGCTGGATCCCGCGATGACTGTGAAGCCGGCCGGGATGCCCATGCCGACGATCGGCTCCCCGTTGGGGACATCGATGGTCACCTTCAGGGAGTCGTCGCAGTCGAACGGCACCGCGTCCGTCATGGGCGCAAGGTCGTCATCCCTCCTGGGAAGGATGGATCCCACGGCGACGAAGGACGCCAGCCCCATACTCACGAGGCTGGCCCTGATATGGTCGGCATTCTCTGCTGTCTGGAGATGGTTGTAGAGCTTGGCCTGCTTGTAAGCCCTGAACATCATGGATTCGGCGACTATCCTACCGATCCTGCCGAAGATGAGCTCCTCCGTGGCCATCGCGTTGACCTTCCCGCCTGACGACGGCAGGTCGGCCGTGAAGGAGACCTCTACATAGTGCTCGGTCACAGCCACGCTGCCCCTCTCCACGATCTCCTGCCCCGGACGCGGGATGTAGACCTCACCCCCATCCGTCTTGGGTATCGGGGAGCGCGCGTAGGTGCGTGCGCATTCCCAGAAGCGCCTCGCTATGAGATCCCTGAGGGCGGTCCTCCGGGATTCGTTGGAGTAGGTGTCCTCCGGGAATCCAGCGAGCCTCATGGGCACCCTGACCCTCATGCGGCTGTGACCCGCCCTGTCGTTCTGGACCTCATCCACCAGGAGCTCGAACGCCTCGGTGGTGAAGTTGTTGGTTATGCCCTTGTACTTGGCGAAGGGCTTCCCGTCCGCGTTGCGGAGCGTCTTGTGGAGGATCTCCTCGGATGCCATGTCAGCGAATCTCCAGTAGCTTAGCGTCTATCCTCGGATCGGACACCGTCCTGACGGGGCCCTCTCCTACGATCTCGCGGATGACGACCTCCATGACGAGCCAGACCACCATCCTGACACGGAAGCACCCGGTTGACGAGCAGCCCTCCCTGCCGATGGATCCGTGCATGTGCATCACCGGGTTTCCATCCTCGTCCGGGAAGACCGTACCCGTCCCTGTGAGCTCGCTGGGTGCATCCACTGTGCAGACGATGGGGACTATCCTGTCCCCTACGGGCATCGTCGGGCCCGAAACGTAGCGGGAGCCTGCGTCGACACCGCCCACGGCTGTGACCGTGGCGCATCTGACCCCGTTCTCCCTGCAGAATGATTCCACGGATTCGTGGAGGACCTCGCCCTCCTCAAGACGGAGGACGAATACCCTGCCCTCCCTCATCTCGGCCGATCTCATGGAGGGCCTCAGCGCCAGCGGCTGTACCTGTCCAGGAGCTTGCAGATCTTGTCGTGCTCCTCCTTGGTCAGGTCTCCGGATTCCAGGAAGGTCTTGACGAAGTCCTTGGCATCCTTGGTGGAGACGCGGGACGCCTTGGCGATGACGGATGCCAGGAACGACGAGGCCTTCGACGGGTCCATCGACGACGCCTCCAGGATCTCGTTCATATCGTACTTGAACGGGTTGATCCTGTGGGTGTTCAGCATCGCCTGCCTCTTGGTGGACTCCTTGGTCCTCTGCTGCTTGTTCTTCCTGGCCCCTTTGTCGCCGTACTGTCCGGACGGTGCCGGATGGTTGACGACGACCTTGTTCTTCTTCGCTTCACCTGGCAAGAATATTACTCCGTTGAGCGTCGAATCTACCGACGATATTTATACTAATCGCGTACGCGCGGAAGCTTCGGACGTAACCATAAAGACACATACCTCGTTGCTACAGGCATGCCGGAACAAGACGGCCACATCGCGGGCGACGTGCCGATGCGTCTCCGCAGGTTCGCCATGCTGCTGTACATAGCCATGCTGCTGGTGACGTTCTTCATCGCGATCGTGTCCCCGTTCTTCGGGGAGACACGCGACCTCGTGCTGACCCTGCCGGTGATCGTCATTCTGGCGATGACCATCTTTACCGACAGGAAGAGCGTCCACATCCCGCCGCTCATCGTCATAATGATGTGCCTCACGTTCTACATCTGGGTCATAGGCAGGGCGCTCACGGACAGCACGATACTCGCTCTCGCAGTGAACTTCCTCGTCGGGGTGAACTTTGGACTGCTGGGCCTGATACTGGTGTACATGTTCCTGGGATCCGCCCCCGGGACCCGCGGCGAGAGGCCGCTGATGGTCATGTTCTTCGTACTCTCCGTGTCCGTGTCCATGTACACCGTCCTGAGGGTGTTCCAGTACTACCTCGGGGACGTGATGGAGACGATCGACCTCCCCACGCTGATGGAGGAGATCGTGATGGTCATCCTTGGGACGGCAGTGGTCTGCATCCTCTACTACGAGGACGACAAGCACGACCTCTTCAAATACACGCTCGGATCGTTCATTGAGATCAACTCCGAGGCCCTGGGAATCAAGGACATGGAGAAGGCCGAGACCCTCAGGCTCATCGAGTCCGGGGAGTCGAACAGGCTGGAGTTCAAGTCCACCCTCCGCACGAACCTGGAGACGGGCGAGACGGACAAGAGGATGGAGAAGGCCGTCCTGAAGACGATAGTCGCCTTCCTCAACTCCGATGGCGGAGACCTGCTGATAGGGGTTGCGGACGACGGATCCATATGCGGCGCAGACCTTGAGAGCTTCGAGAACAAGGACAAGATGGGACTCCACCTGACCAACCTTATATCCAGCAAGATCGGGAACGGATTCCTCCCGTACATCAGGTTCGACATGCTGGACTTCGACGACAAGGTCGTCATCAGGGTGAGATGCGCCCCCTGCCCCATACCCGTCTTCTTCAAGGACGGGAAGATCGAGATATTCTATGTGCGCTCCGGACCGAGGACGGAGGAGCTCACAGGGATGACGCTCCTGACCTATGTCAAGAACCGCGAGAACGACAAGAGGCTCAGGAAGCTGAGGAAGAGGTTTGCGGACATCGGGCCAGAGGCGTCCATGCAGAGGGACGACGACGGGCCCGACGGGTCCGATTGAGGTTCACTCCTTGTCCTCGTCCTCCTTCATGAGGTGGAGGGCTTTCTTGGCCTTAGACAGGGACCTGGAGATCAGCAGGGTCATGATGACCGCGATGACGGTCACGATTATGGCATAGACGAACATGCCGATGAGGTCGTCCTCCGTCCCGAACACCTCCTTGATGACCGCCTTGATGGTATCGTTCCATGCCAGGGCCGCAACGAGACCGAAGGCCGCCGTGATGAGCGAAGCGAAGGTCTCGAGAAGCTGAACCTTGAATTCGTCAGATTTTGCTGACATGGATAACGAATGCAGATGCATCGGATATATTGGTATGCGCTCAAAGGCAGGGTCCGGAGTATGGTGCGGGAGAAGGGATTCGAACCCTTGAACCACTAAGGACGGGATCTTAAGTCCCGCGCCTTTGGCCAGCTCGGCCACTCCCGCTCATGGGCGGTATCACAATCCCCTTTAAATAGAGCGGGTTCTGAAATTAATATCGGCAAATGCATGTTCCAGGCATGTCCTACAGGATCCCCTCGGAGGACGAGGTCGCCAAGGCCATCGAGAACGTGCTGGTACGCACGCCGCATCTGGGTTCGCAGAGGCAGCTGTGCGACGCCGTCTCCGCAGAGCTGATGTGCATGGACACGGACTACCGCATCGGACCCGAGAGAATCAGAAGGATCGGCATATCCAGACAGCTCCTGAAGCTCGAGATCAGATACGCCGACCGCGGGAGGCCTGCCGGGAAGTGGTGCCCCGTATGCGGCTCGATACTGCTGTCCGTAAGGAACAGGACACTCGAGGGCAGGACCGTGGAGCTCATGCGCAGGTGCAAGGTCTGCGGCTACACAGCCAAGGGGAACACATCCAAGCCTGCCAGGTACGTGATCGACAGGAGGTTCTGACACGGACCGCACCGAGAGGGCCAAAATGCTCCGCGAGGCGGAGAGGCTCCTCAACGAGGCCGCCGACCTGATGGATGAGGCGTTACGCATGTCCGGCATGGAGATGCGCGCCGAAGGCAGGTCAGAGACCATCAGGAGGATGGCATCGGACCACTCAGACGACGGGAGCCTGAGGAACCTGGCCCTGGACTTGGAGACGCTCGAGGACGACCCTCTGTGGACCCAACCGCTGGTGTCCCCCAAGCACATGTTCGACCTCTCCGGCGATGAACACCCAGAGCGTCGCAAAAGTTTTTGACCACCACTGGCAATCACTTCGCCGAGGGCTCAAATGAAGATTTGGGAGTTTGCGAAAGTCAACGGTTCTTCGATCAAGGTGGACAGCTGGATGTCCGACACCATGGGTCTCGTCGACGGCGGGTGCGTCTACAGCACCCTGTTCAAACATCCCGCCGCGGGCCCCAAGGACTATGAGATCATCCTCTCCGTGTTCCCGCAGGAGAACTACCGCACGCTCACGCACATAACGATGTACCTCGACGACGTCCCTGGATCCAGCGCCCAGGCCGCCAACTTCCTCGCAGCCAAGGAGATCAACATCCTCAACTCGGTCTCCCTCAACGGGATATCTGATACGGTCATCGTCTGGAAGCTCATGGCCGACATGAACTTCGCCGGAGAGGTCGACATCCTCAAGGAGGAGTTCGAATCGCTCAAGGCGAGGAACGACCCCAGCGTGTCCAAGATCAAGAGGATCGACTTCAAGCCCGCCGAGATCGGAAGGCTGTTCAAAGGAAGCAACAGCGCCGACGGTAACAAGGTGGAGATCCGCCGCGGATATCCGTCGAGCATCGTCAACGAGTGCTTCGACGTCTCCGACCAGTACGGGGACATACTGCCCGACATCAACGGCAAGAACGTCCTCATCACGATGGATGCCGACTCCTGGATCCTCTCCATCACGTTCTTCAAGGAGGATACCCGCCTCGTAAAGGTGGGCATGGAGATCCCGGACTGCCCCGGGAGCATCACCCAGGCCCTGTCCGTCATCGCCGAGTGGAACGTCAACCTCATCTCCGTGTTCAGCAAGGTCAAGATCTGCTACGAGACCATGTACCTGGAGCTCGTCATGGACATCGGGAAGAGCGACAAGTCGTTCCGCGAGATCTGCGACCTTCTCCCTGGGGCCATGGACGGCCTCAACGGCGTGTTCCTGGTCAAGGAGCTCACAGAGCTGAGCTGAGATGCGCATACCGAAGACGTCGCGCAGGCCCGTCGGACCCCTGGAGGAGATCGTCCTGGGGCGCGGGGACTACGTAGCAGGAGGAGCGCAGAGCCTCCCCTTCCTCCAGATGGACGGAGCCAGGCGCAGACGCCCCCTGGTGTTCGGGGAGGTCACCGACGACCTTGGATCGTATCCGAGCGTGGCATCCGAAATGTTCTCCGGCAGGCAGACCGACCCGTCGGAATGGTCGGTCATGTGGAAGGAGATCGGTGCGGACGGGATTCTCCTGGATCTGCGTCACGGATCCGCGGACCTCGTCCGCAGGATCTCGGAAAGGACCCGCATGCCGATAGCCGTGAGAGCCGACAGGGACGTCCTGGACCGTCTCGATGACGTGGATGACACGGTGATGATACTGATCGACGGAGCTGCATCGGAGCATCACGCCATCACGGCCACCGGCGGATCTGCCGATGAGATTTCATGCAGGAGCTCCGAGCTGGAAGCCGGCGGCGCCAGAAGGATTCTCATCCTCGTCTCCGGATTCGCCATAGGGGACGGCCTCTCCGAGGACGTCCGCCTGACGGAGGAGCTGAGGAGCAGGGCCCTCGGAGGGGAATCAGCCCTCAGGCACCCCATCGTCGCAGACGTCACCGGCTGCTGGAATCGCGGATTCTCCGACGCCAGGGAGGCGTCGATGTGGGAGGCCGAATCAGCGCTCGCGGCCATGCTGGCCGGTGCCGACATCATTTTCGTGAGGGGTCCCGGTGCGGCCGACATGGCGCGTGTCTACGGAGAGGAGCTGGCTGACCTGTGATACCATGACGGCTGAGACAATTGACGGAATCGTGGTGTCGTCCGAGGACCCATGCTTCGCGCTCTCGGTGTCCGACATCCTTTACGGCGACATGCTGACGGACCGCATCGCATCCATCCGCGGCCTCGCTGATGCCTTCCCCGGCGGGAAGCGCGGACTGAACCACGAAGTTGCCCTTGGTGATGGTGCCGGTTTTGTCGACGCACAGCACGTCGACCCGCGCAAGCGTTTCGATGCTCTTCATGTCATGGAGCAGCACCTTGCGACGCGCAAGGCGCATGGTACCCAAAACCAGCGCAATGGTCGTGAGCATGTAGAGCCCCTCGGGGATCATGCCGATGACGGCGGCGATGGCGGAGACGACGCTTTTCTGCAGCGTTTCCCCGGAATAGAAATAGCTCTGCGCAAATAGAATGAGACCAATCGGGAGGATCGTAAAGCCAATCCATTTGACAATGCGGTTGATCGAGCGGATCATTTCCGACTGCTCGCCCTCGGAAACAGCTTTTGCCTCGCGCGTGAGCTTTGCGATATACGACTCGTCTCCGACGCGGTCGAGCCGGGCATAGCATCTGCCCGCGACAACGAAGCTGCCGGAAAGCAGGCTGCTGCCCGGCGCTTTTTCAATCTCATCGCTCTCGCCGGTGAGAAGCGCTTCATTGACCTGCACGCAGCCGGCAAGAACCGTCGCATCCGCCGGAATCTGGTCGCCTGCGGCAAGAATTACCACGTCGCCCTGTACCAGCTCGCCTGCGGCAAGCTGACATTCCAGCCCATCTCGCAGCGCGACGGCATGCGGCGCATGCAGAAGACTCATTTTGTCCAGAATCCGCTTGGCGCGCAGCTCCTGGAAGATGCCGATGAGAGTGTTTCCGACGACGACCGGCAGAAACGTCAGGTTGCGGTAGGAGCCGACGAGGCACAGAAGCACCGCAATGACGGCAAAAATCAGGTTGAAAAACGTCAGGGTGTTGGAGCGAATGATCTCGCCGGCGGATTTTCCGCCGGGGTCGCTTTGTCGGTTGGTAAGACCCTGCGCCGCGCGCGCGTCCGCCTCGGCGGAGGTCAGACCGCGCAGAGCGGGAGAGTCGGGGATTTGCTGCTGCATAAAAACATTCCTTTTCCGGTCCGCAAAAAACGGGACCGTGTCTTGTTTCTCGAATTCTGCACAAATGGCAGGTGTTTGCCTCATTTTAGTGCCGCTGCACGCAATCGTCAAGATTTCCCGGCATTGTTTTACAGTTTCGTTACACTTCCCTTGCCAGCTGACGCCTGCATCGCAAAAACATACTTGACAACTGGGCTGAAAGCTGGTATGATGGCATCAAGTTAGACAGCTCTAACTTACATGGGAGTGGAAGAAAGCTTTTTCCAGTGCGTCTGCGGACGCATGTTTTTTAAATTTCTGGTTAAACTACTCTAACCAAAGAAGGGAGCATCTTATGAGCATTGTGATTCTCGGCGGCAACGAGTGTATGGAGCGCCGCTATAAGGACCTGTGTGACAGCTATCAGGGTCAGAGCAAAATTTTCACCAAGCCCAGCGGCGTCCTCCGCAAAAAAATGGGAAGCCCCGACTTAATGATTTTCTTCACAAACACGATGTCGCACAAGATGGTGCAGGGCGCAATGAGCGAGCTCAAGGGCGGCAGCACCGTC
>CAJJJM010000021.1 GCA_905187815.1 uncultured Methanomassiliicoccaceae archaeon | reverse complement strand
GGTGCAGGTATGGCTATCAGCGCCAATGATGAGGTCGCCAGCGCCTACAACGCCCTGCTCAGGTAGGAGTGCGTGCTCTACACCCATGCAACCCACTTCGTAGTAATGGGTGATACCCTGCTCACGGGCAAAATCGCGCGTCATCTTGGCTTGTTCGGCGCTCTTAATGTCCTTGTTGGGTACGTAGTGGTCGGGAACCAAAGCGATCTTGGTAGGATCGAAAACCTTTTCTACGCCGATCTTCTTGAATTCCTTAATGGCGATGGGTGCGGTAACGTCGTTGGAAAGAACGAGGTCAAGGTTGCACTCGATCAATTGGCCGGGAACCACTTCCTCGAGCTGGACCTCGTGGAGAACGTGTTCGATGAGAGGACGGCGAAGGTCTACGGCCTGAAGGAGGGCACGGTGACCGTCACGGTCCACTGCGGTTCCCGCGGATGCGGGCACCAGATCGCCACGGACTACCTCCAGGAGATGGAGCGCTACATCAAACAGAACTCCGTCAGACTCCCCGACAGACAGCTCGCCTGCGCCCCCCTCGACTCGAAGCTCGGGGACGACTACTACAGGGCCATGTGCTGCGGGGCGAACTACGCCTGGGCGAACAGGCAGATGATAACCCATTGGGTGAGGGAGTCCTTCGAGAGGATCCTCGGCGACTCAGCCGAGAGCATGGGCATGGACGTTGTCTACGACGTGGCCCACAACATTGCGAAGAAGGAGAGGCACGACATAGACCGTCACCATGCGGACGTGTTGGTCCACAGGAAGGGCGCCACCCGCGCATTCGCCCCCGGCAGATCGGAGATCACCATGAAATACCGCGATGTGGGCCAGCCGGTCATCATCCCCGGGGACATGAGCGTCGGCACGTACGTCCTCGCCGGAAGGAAGGGATCGATGGAGCAGACATTCGGGTCCTCCTGCCACGGCGCGGGGAGGAAGATGTCCAGGAAGGCGGCCATCGACAGCCTGACCGTTGACGGCGTCATGAAGGAGATGTCCGAGAAAGGGGTCTATCTGAGGAACGGGTCCCTGGAGGGTGTCCTCGAGGAGGCGCCGGAGGCGTACAAGGATGTCGACGAGGTCATCAAGGTTGTCTGCGACGCGGGACTCACCGCCAAGGTCGCCAAGCTCACGCCCATAGGCGTGATCAAGGGATGATCAGAATCCGAGGACCTTCGAGGCCGCCCTGCGGACGGCGTCCCTCTCGCGTTCAGGCGCGGATATGAGGACGGCCCATCCGTACGGATCCCTGGCCTGGAGGGACCTGGCGATCGGCGAGAACCGTGAGAGTGACTTTATGCGCCCGCCGTCATCGGCGATGGCGACATCCGTCTTGCCTATCTTCATCCTGCCCTGGAGATTGGAGCTCGACGTCACCTCGGCGCCGACATCGTACTCGTCGACACCCGCAGCCTCGGCCACTTCGCGCTCCAGCCTCCTGGCGCCCTCCCTTCCGGTATATCCGAGCAGGACCTCCGCCTTCTCCTCGGTCATGTCATCGCTGTACAGTGCGAAGGCCTTCTTGTCCAGCATCCTGGCCTGAAGCCGGCGGATGCTGCGTGACGGCCTGCCTCCGGCCGATACGACCATCGACATGAGGTCCGCGTCACCCCTGAGATAGATGTCCGAGAGATCCAGTCCGGAGTTCTCGACGGCCTTCGTGAGCATCCTCTGGGCTATGCGGACCGTCTCGTGGAAGTACACGGTCGTGTACATCAGCGAACGGGACACCATCAGCCCCTCCGCGGCGGTTATCCCGCCCCTGCGGAGGACGATGCGGTCGTTCTGCACCATCATCGTCTTGATCAGCCTCTCACAGTCTATGCTGCCATGGGACACACCGGTGTGGTGAGCGTCCCTCATGAGATAGTCCATCTGGTCCGCATCGACCGGACCGTGGATGATCTGGTGGGCATAATCCTTCGACGGGAAGTACTCGTGTTTGTTCCAGAACCTGTCGAGAGCCTCCTCGCCGGTCGACTCAGGTGAGGCTATCAGCCCGCACACGGCCTCGGCGGAGATCCCCTCCGCCTCCATCATCTCAGCGATGCTCGGGAGCCCGCCCAGGATGTCCTCGCTCTCAGGGAGGTGGTTCGGGAGGTCCCCCATTATCAGCGCCCTGGCCAGTTCCATGTGGTCCAGGCCCGTGGCCTCCTCCATTATCGGCTCCAGGGCGTGCGAGAACGGAGGGTGGCAGATGTCGTGGAGCATGCCTGCCATGCGCACGGCGTCGGAATCCTCCCTGTCGAGGGAGATGGCATCCGCCATCCTTCCGGCGAGATGGTAGGTGCCGAGACAGTGCTCGAACCTCGTGTGGTTCGCCGCGGGGAAGACAAGGTTGCCCAGTCCGAGCTGCTTCACCGATCTCAGCCTCTGCATCTCGTGGCGGTCCATGACGTCCAGGAACACGCCGTCGACCTCGATGCTCCCGTGTACGGGGTCCTGGACGACCTTGGACCTGGGCATCCCTCACTCCCCGGTCTTCCAGAGCTTGTCGCCCACGAAATGGATGGTCTTGATGGCTTTCCCGGACTCCTTGGAAGCCAGGGCCTCCCCTGTGCGCAGGGCCACGCCCACGGCCAGGGGAGCGCCGTTCCTTGCATCCCTGATCCAGACCATGTCCCCCTCCTGGATGGACGGATCGGCATCCGTGATGCCGGGACCCATGACGTCGGCGCCGTTGGTGACATACGGTACTGCACCCATGTCGACGGTCACCGCACGCTTCTCGGGCCTGTACTTGAGGATCCCCCTGATGGTAAGGAACGGCTTCCCGTCGTAGACGAGACCGAGGATGTCGCTCTTCACGAAGATGAGGTTGTAGTCGGAGCTCTCGGCCATGTCGACGCCGTCCTCCTCGGAGAAAACCGGGACACCCATCGTGTCCTCCAGCTCCTTGGCGAGCGCCTTGACCTCCTTGCTTCTCATCCTCTTGCGTTTGCGTATCATTATGTCTGCCATGCTGTGACCGGATAGGCCGACCAGCGATAATGGCTTTTCGGGGATGATGACGGACAGCCCCGTCTGTATTATATTGGGGGAGCCGATGGACGGCCATGGGCAGCAAGAGCGTCAAGGACTTCCTCGTCGGAGCCCTGGTGGGCATCGTGTCGATGATGCCCGGGGCCAGCGGAGGGATCATCGCCGTCATTTTCGGAGTCTACGAGAGGCTGATAGCGGATCTCGCGGACATTCGCCACAAACTCCTCAAGGACTTGAGATTCATCATACCCCTCGGATTGGGAATAGTCGTGGGACTACTCGTTTGCGCTGTGGGGATCAACGCGCTCCTGCAACAGTGGGAGATCCCGATGATGTTCCTGTTCGTAGCCCTCATCGCGTTCCAGATCCCTGACATAGTGAAGCTGGCGAAGGACGGGTCCGAGGCCAAACCCACATCCCTGAACTACGTCGTCTGCGCCATAGGTGCCATCGTAATGGTCCTCCTGGTCGTACCCACCCTGATGGGCGATTCGACCTCGTCCATATCCCTGGTCGACATGAGCGCGACCGACATAGTGCTCCTGTTCGTCATCGGCGTGGCGCTCGCAGTCTCCAAGATCGTCCCCGGACTCAGCGGTGCCGCAATCCTCCTCGCCATAGGCCTCTACACCCCTCTGATGGACCTTGTGGGCGGACTCGACATGTCGATCATCATGGACAGGATCTCCGCGATAGCCGTCATCGGCGTGGGGATAATCGTCGGTGTGCTGGGTCTTTCCAAGGTAATAGACTGGTTCCTGGCGAACCACCGCAGATCCACATACTACTGCATCCTCGGGATGACCCTGGGATCCGTCGTGGCCGTGGTGATCCAGGCCCTGTACGAGATGTCCGGCACCGAAGTTGATGCGATGATGATCGTCGGCATCGTCGTTGGCATAGTCGTCGGCCTGATCATCGGTTACGCCATCTCCAAGGTGTCCTCCAGATACGCCGAGGAGACCATCGGCGGAGAGGTCGAGGCTCAGACCCAGTGAAACGCTCGGCGGAGGGCCGGTGCAACGCCGGCCCGTTCCGTCTTCCTAATCGATGCGGACGGACCGTAGTAACACATTTTTCTGGATCGGTTGGAGAAAATCCGAGGCGGCCGGCGCGGATAGGATGGATGGATGTTGAAAAGACATCCGGCCGCCTCGATCACAGACTGGTGCAGCGGGTGATGCGCACTTGTTGCCTGCAATGTTACCATCCACGGGATGGTATTTAAACCGAAGCGGGGGAGGTCTCCGAAAAGGGTACCTCCATCTCAGGACGTCTGGCTATGTGGAAAACAGGACCGAAAACCCCCCGAAAACGGGGGGCGTTTTTCGGTTTCTCCCGAAGGTCACTTCTTGACCTTGTGACGGACCTTCACGGCGATGCCGCGCTTGAGATCGGTCATCTCGCGACCGCACATCTCTGCGACCCCGACCCCGCGGACCTCCCCATTACAGACGATGACCGCCTCGTCGCCGATGCGGATGCGTGGGTCCGCCCTGACGACCCCTACGGCGAACAGGTTCCCCTTGAGCTCGAAGTCCATTATCTCGACGGTGGCGTATCCGGCCTTGGCGAGGACCTCCGCTCCCTCCAGGGTCAGGGACACCATCCCCCTCTCCGGGGTCATCATGCCCATCTGGATCTTCTTCCCGTCGACCTCCCTTATGAACTTCCAGTAGGGGAACTTCCCGATTGCGTAAGTGTCCCCGTCCATCAGCAGGTCTGCGATGTCCCTGCCGAACTGGAACTCGAGCAGCCCGCGGGCAAGGTTATTCCTGTCCACCAGGTAGTCGACGGTCTCCATCCCCTTGGCAGCTGCCCTGAGAGCCTTGTCGAGGTTCTCCAGGGACTTTGGCGATGTGGGGTCACCGACGACGGTGCACTCCATCTCCGCCAGACCCTCCACGAGCTCGTAGTCCTCGCCGAGATGGCATATCACCTTGTCGTATCCCTGGGCGATCAGGTCGCCCACCATCTTGCGGATCATCGCCTTCTCCTCGCACTTCCACTCGCCTGTGACGGGGATGTCGTACGAATTCGCCGGATAGCACGCGTCCAGCTCCCTGGGGACCATACCCAGCGGGGACGTGACTATGACCTCGTGGACGAGGGTGTCGTGCTGCGCCGTGTGTATCGCGGACGCGAATGCCCTGTGGGTCTTGGAGATGTGGTAGGGCTTCTTCGCGGAACAGGGGAGGAGGAGCAGGATCCTCTTGTGCTCGGGTTTGCGGTACGACCCCATCCTGTCTCTGTACCTCTTCAGGTCCGGACGCCTCAGAGCCTGTGTCGAATTGCAGCTGAACCTGCATCCCACGGTGGAGCACGTCTCCTCCGCGTACTGGTAGGCGTTCTGGTCGTAGAGCCTCAGGAGGGCCACGTTGGACGGGGAGGAGAACGAGCGCTGGTCGGCGAGCTCCCTGAGCCTGTCGGCCTCGATGAACATCCGGGTCTTGGCGAGCTCCGCGACCATGTAGTCTATGTTGGCCCCGACGACGTCTCCGTCGCCCATGGCCACCTCCGCCTCTGGCATGAGAAGGACGTGCTCGAGACCCGCCGCCCTCGGGAGGGAGTCGTCGAAGACGTCGACGCCCATGTATGAGAGCAGAGCGACCGTGGACGGCTCCCCGATCCCGAGCATGCACAGGAGCCTGCCGAACCCGCAGGCCTCCCTGAGCCTGACGACCGCGTCGACGATACGACGCGGGTCCTTCCTGAGCTCGTAGGCGTTGGGGACCACGACCATCTCTACGGAATCGTCCACCACCAGTTCGTCCGGAAGCGGGAGCCTGACCACCTGAACCCCGTCCTTCACGACGGCATCGGATGCCATCCCGGATGAGGCCGTTGTCAGGAGGCCCGATTCCAACGGCACCTCGGTTCCGAAGAAATCCATGACCCTGCCGCCCTCCGCTGAGCGGATGGACACGGGCCCCTCGGACCCGATCATGAACGGCGTTGTCACGGAGACCTCTCCGCGGGTGTATTCGCAGACCCTTCCCCTCTGGGACCTGGCGACGATGTCCAACATACGACCCTCCACCTGTCCCGGAGTGATAAGCGTTACGATTGGGGCGTCCCGCCCCCACAGGTCCGTCTGGCCTCCCCGTGAGCCAAACATTATTACAACCAGAATCGCTAACCCTAGGCATGGACCTATTCGACAAGGACGTTGTGTCCATCAGAGACCTCACGAAGGACCAGATCGAGGGCATCCTGGACCTTTCAGAGAAAATGGTGCCTTACGCCATGGGCGAGAAGACCAAGCGCGCCCTGGACGGCAAGATCCTCGGCAACCTCTTCTTCGAGCCATCAACACGCACCAAGCTCTCCTTCGAGAGCGCCGCCTACAGGCTGGGATGCGACGTCATCGACGTGTCGGAGATGTCCATGACATCCATCTCAAAGGGCGAGACCCTCGCCGACACCATCAGGATGGTGGACGCCTACTGCGACCTCATCGTCCTCAGGCACCCCTACGAGGGAGCCGCCAGACTGGCAGCGAACTGCTCCATCAACCCGGTCATCAACGCCGGAGACGGAGCCGGATCACACCCGACACAGACCCTCCTGGACCTGTTCACCATGAGGGAGGCGAAGGGAACGCTCGAGGGATTGAACATCGTGCTCGTGGGAGATCTGAAGTACGGCAGGACCGTCCACTCCCTCGCCGACGCTCTGACAATGTTCGGAGCCAAACTCACGCTTGTCGCCCCCGAGAGCCTCCAGATGCCCGCGGACATCGTCGCCCACCTGGAGGAGAAGGGCTGCCACCCCACCAAGACCGCCGACCTGAACGACGTCATCGACCAGGCCGACGTCCTGTACGTCACGAGGATCCAGAAGGAGAGGTTCCCAGACCCCACCGAGTACAACAAGGTCGCCGGGACCTACAGGATCGACAACGCCATCCTCAGGGAGGCGAAGAGCGACCTGATCGTCATGCACCCCCTCCCGAGGGTTGACGAGATCGCACAGGAGGTCGACAGCACCCCGCATGCCAGGTACTTCAGGCAGGCGTTCAACGGGGTGCCGGTCAGAATGGCGCTGCTCTGCGCGATCCTCGGAGGTGATATCGATGCCTGAGGGAACCATCAAGGAAGTGAAGCTCGCACCTATCAGAAACGGGACCGTGATCGACCACATCACATGCGGCCAGGCCCTGAATGTGATGAAGATCCTGGGCGTGAACGAGAACAACATCGACTCGTCCATCAGCATCGGGATGCATGTGATCTCCGCGAAGACCACCGAGTGGAAGGACATCATCAAGATCGAGGACAGGGAGCTCGACGCCAAGACCGTCGACAAGATCGCCCTGATCGCCCCGGACGCGACGATCTCCATCATCCGCGACTTCTACGTCGCCGAGAAGTACCACGTCAGGCTGGAGGACCATGTCGTCGGACTCGCCAGATGCAGCAACCCCAACTGCATCACCAACCGCGGCGAGCCCGTGAGCCCCGAGTTCAACGTGGTCAGCAGGCATCCCCCACAGTTGAGATGCTGCTACTGCGACAGGATCCTGATGAACATCTCCGACAACCTGCTGTGATCCGGATGAGGATACTGCTCGTTGCGGGCATGCCCGGCGCAGGGAAGGAGGAGCTACTGGGCGTCGCCCGTTCGATGGGGATACCGTTCCTGAGGATGGGTGACATAGTCAGGGAGCATCACGCCGAATCGGGCACCGGGCTGTCAGTCGGAGCTTACGCCAACGCCCAGCGCGAGGAACTCGGCAAGGACATCTGGGCCAGGCGCGCCCTCGAGCGCATGCACGGGGACATCTTCCTGGTCGACGGATGCCGCAGCATGGACGAGGTCCGTTCGTACAGGGGCCTGAGCGACGACGTGCTGATCGTGGGAATATTCGCACCGCCCGAGGCGCGCTTTGAGCGCCTGGTGAAAAGGGGACGCGACGACGCACCCCGTGACAGGGAGGAGTTCGAGGCCCGCGACTCCAGGGAGATGGGCTGGGGGCTGGCGGATGTCATGGCCCTGGCGGATGTCATGATCCTTAACGACACCGACCTGGACATGTTCAGGGAGCGCTCGAGGAAGACGCTGGAGGCGCTGCTGTGAGATTCACCACCGCCCGTCTCTGCGGCGGGAAGGCGCTTATGGCGGTCTCCGCCGACGAGATGGACATAGACATGGAGAAGGCGGCCGCGAAGTTCGAATCCGAGGGCTGTCAGATAACCCAGAAGGACGACATGATGATCGTCTTCCAATGGAACGGGATGGAGACCACCCTGTACAGACAGGGAAAGGTGATGTTCTTCCCGTTGGAGGACAAGCATCTCTGCATCAAATACGCCACAGAGATGCTCGAGTCACTGTTAGCCTGACCAAAACTTCTTTTTTCTATGTCCCTCATTCGGGGACATGGAGTTCTCCTACCTTACGGTGGCGGCGATAGTGCTGTCCGCCGCACTGTCGATAGAGGCGTACAAGCTCCAATGCCTCACCAAAGGCGGAGCCGTGGCCTCCTTCGCGGTCGGAGCGTTCGTCGGCGTCTTCGCGTCGATCAACGCCTTCTTCCTGCTGACGATCTTCACGATCGCCGGGTTCATCGCCACCCTCAAGGACTTCGACAAGAAGTCGGAACAGGGGCTTCAGGAAGGTAGGAAGGGAGAGCGCACATGGAAGAACGTCCTGGGTGTGGGCCTGCCGCCGTGCATAGCCGTGGCCCTGAACTACGCGGGTCTGCTGGATCCCACCGCATTCGCGATCATGTTCATCTCGACCATCACCGTCGCCGGTGCGGACACAATCGCCAGCGAGATCGGGGTCAGGGACAAGAACGTCTACATGATCACCTCGTTCGAGAAGGTGGAACCCGGGATCAACGGAGGAGTTTCCAAGATGGGCACCGCGGTGTCAACGGTTGCCGCACTGCTGATCGCGATCCTCGGATGGTTCGTCATGACGGAGACCCTGGACTGGATGCTCCTCATCCCGTTCGCCATGGGTGTGTTAGGTAACCTGCTGGACAGCGTCTTCGGAGCCGTGCTCGAGAACCCTGGATACATCTCGAAGTACACCAACAACTGCTCCACGGCACTGATCGGAGCGGCGGTCGGGGTGATTATTTACATGCTCTTCTGAGATAGTGTGATGTTCCGTGACAGGTCATCGGGACTGAGCGTCTTGCAGAGTGCCTCTGTTAGACGAACGTTCTCCTCATCAGTGGCAGATACTCCGCCTTCCAATATGAAAGGGGATATGCCTCTATCCAATGCTCCGTAATACGTTGCCATCACGCAGTACTGCGCCACCAGTCCAGCGAGGAGGACCGCATTGCATCCGTTTTCTTCCAGTGCCTCCAACAGCCCTTTGTCTAGAAACCCATCCATATGCGTCTTGTGTACACGGATGTCCGTGCCTTCGACCGCAAGGCCGTCTATAAGCCCATCTGGATTGTCTATGGGTTGAGACAGCCCATGCCCCACTCCGTCCATGAACACCAGAATCACTGGGCATCCTGCGGATCTGAATCTGTCCATCGTCTCGTTTATGCAATTCAATCTCTTCTCGGTGGATTCCCTTAGTCCGGGATTCTCGGCTACGAACTTCCTCTGCATATCGACCACGACCATGGCGAACCGCATCTCTCCTATGTCCATCGTGCTTTTCATACGATAATCACCCCATTCATCTGTTCACTCCGTCCCTTCCAGATCCCCCTCGAGATCCAAGTACAGGGCTTCAAGACGTTCCCGAGTCTCGTCATCTGGCGACCACATCCCCCGACCGACTGCCTCCAACAACCAGCTGACTGTCTCATGCATGGCGTACGGATTCACATCCCTCATCCACTCCGAGTTCACCCCATCCAAAAGGAAACGGTCTGCAATCGTCTGATACATCCATGGGTCCACGATGCCCGATGTCGCATCCCAGGCGAACACATATTCCGTCAGGTTCGAAATCTCCTGAGCCCCGTTGAATCCATGTTCCCTCAGTCCGTTCACCCATTTCGGATTCTGGATCTTGCTACGGAAGATGAATCTGACCTCCTCACCGATTGTCCTCGTCCTCAGGTCGGTCGTGTCCTCCGAACAACCAATAACCGACATGGGGGATTCACCCCTCAGATATCTGATGGCGGCGTTCATCCCCCCGAGATCGTTATAGACATCGTCGTTGTCCAACATATCGTACTCCCTACTGATGCTGTTCTTGACAGTGACGTCTGTGATGGATAGCCTCCTGCTGAACGCGCTGGGGAGGGATTTCCCCCTGCGTCCCACCCCGTACGCATAGGAACCGCAGCTTAGGTAGATGCCACCAAGATCGGACAGGTCACCCCACCTGGAGGTGCTTATGAGCGTGCTGGTACCAGACCCATAAGTGCCTGGGGCATCACCGAAAATTCTCACCTTGGCCTCCTCCCTGGCACGATCCTCAGGAATCCCTCTCTCTATAGCCCTGACGACATCGTCGCGCAGATTGGCTCTGAGGGCGTTATCCTCGTCGGATTCATCGAGCTCCGCTATCATGGCCACACCCCTATCCAGGAGATTGACTATGTTCGGGAAGGTGTCCCTGAACAGTCCGCTTATCCTCACGGTGACATCAACCCTCGGCCTCCCTAGCTCCGACAGAGGGACGACCGCCAATCCTTCCACCCTACCGCCGTAGCCGGACCATATGGGATGGAGCCCCATGAGCCAGAGTATGTACGATATGTCTTCACCCCCTGTCTTCATAGTGTCTGTGGCCCAGACAACCATCGCGACGTTCCGGGGATGTGTCCCGTGCTCGGATACATACCTCTCCAGCATCTGTTCTGCCAGACCCTTTCCGACCTCCCAACTGGATTGCCATGGCACGGTCTCTGGGTCTATGGAATAGAAGTTTCTGCCGGTAGGCAAGATCTGGGCCCTGCCGCGTGTGGGAGCGCCCGAAGGTCCTGGGAGGATGAAGCTTCCGGACAGAGCGTCAATGATCGAATCGATTTCCCCGGAAATGCCCATCAGGTCTGGATACAGACGATCACACACGAAGGAAACGGATTCGACCAGACGTTCGTTGTCGTTCGGGTAGAGTGAAAGGATCAACTCGAGACATCTGCTCCTGTCGAATCCGTTCTCCGCCATCATGGATATCAATTTCTCGGTCCCATCCTCCACCTTCGAGAGGATGACCCCGTTGGGAGACCCGGTGTCCGGATCTATATCCGAAGGGTCCGAAATCAGTGTAGCAATATCATGTCCGGTCGCCAGAGCCACCGATCCTCTGAGCGAGGGGACATTACCGTTGTCCAGCCTGGTCAGGGCGTATATGGACTCGATAAGACGCCTGCCCTCAGGCGGTCTCCCCAAGATGTGAAGCCCGTCCTTTATCAGCGATTCCTTTACATCCGTGATGTAGTCGTAGATGCGGTCTACTGCTTTGTCGAGCTCTCCATCTGTGCAGTCCGGGGACAGCTCGACGTCCGCGAACATCTCCAACTTAGCCAATGTCCTCCTGAGATCCGATCTGATTATGTCGGCCTTGTCCCCTTGCCCCTGGGCAGAGACTGCCATTAGGTTCTGGAGGACCGCCTCCAGATCGTCGATTTCATCATAACCTCCAGCGCGGACCATGGTGGGAACCATATGATCCACAATGACTGCAGCCGACCTCCTCTTGGCCTGTATCCCCTCCCCGGGGTTGCCGATGATGTACGGATAGATGTTCGGCAGGGAGTCCAGAATCATATCCGGACAGCATTCTCCGGAGAGAGCCACCGCTTTTCCTGGCAACCATTCCAGGGTGCCATGGGTCCCCATGTGAACAATGGCATCGACATGGAACACATGTTTCAGCCATCTGTAGAATGCGAGATAGGAATGGGGCATGACACATCCCATATCATGATAGTCCTGCTGGACATCCCTGCCCCTGTCAGGCTGGAATCCCACGAACACGTTCCCGAAGATTGTCCCGGGAATGGCGATACGACCCTCGGCGATGCCGAGATTCCCTGGCGGATCGCCCCATCCCCGTCCCATATCGGAGCGAATCCCCTCTGGCACATGATCATACCATTCCCTGTACAGTCCGCCATCCACAGTGTCAGCCGCTCTCGCGAGGATCCCTTCCTCCGATAGCCATTCTGTGTCGTTGGTGAGCCCGGAGAGCAGAAGGTCCGATAGCTCACGGGACGTCTTCGGCACTTCTTCTCCAAGATAATAACCCTCATCTCCCATCCTATGAAGCAGATCTACCACGCTCTGGAACGTGTCCAACCCCGAGGCGCTCCCTGCATTGGCCAACTTCGGAGGATACATGTACAGAATGATCGCCACCTTGCGGGATCCTTTGTCTGTGTGACGCAACCTGGCCCACATGACTGCCTGTTCGGCAACCCTGCGTGCACGGTCATCCATGGAAATGTGGAGAATGACCCCGTCCGGAGCCTTGAAGGTGGACGAAGTCGGCACGGAAATGATCTGTCCGTCGAACTCCGGATTCACAATGTCATAGATGATCTCCGAGGGGGACAGTCCTGCCAGATCCCCTGCCCATTGGTCCTCGGACACGTTCAGAGACATCGTCTGGATGACAGGCACCCCGTATGAACGGAAGAAGTTATCATGCAAGGCCGAGGACCCGTCGCCCGGATTAGCCACGAGCACCTGTGAGAAACTCATCGTCTCCACTATCACGTCCAGGACAGGATGTCCGTCAACCGTCAGATCCTCTGAGAGAATCCGCTTCACACCCTTGGAGCCGGTAACCGGATTCTCATATGTTTGAAGGAAAACCGGAACCGGATTGCCCCCTGCGTCCCTGATTGCATCGATGAGTCCGCGGATTCCAGCCATGTCGTCGGAGACCCACTGCCCCTGGTAGAAGAACACGCCGATGTTCAGATCGGACGGATCGATGCCTCTCGCAATGTCTTCGATCGGGGCCCATCCCCCTTGTGGGAGCAGGACGCCCTGCATCGGAAGTCTCTGAGGCTCTGGGACTTCCAGATCCCTGTTGTCGAACCTCCTAATGCACCACATCAGCATGGAACGGTAGTTCCCATTGCCTCCTAGCTCATAGTACGTCAACAGCAGCGTGTACTCCTCATCTGTACCTAGGAAAAGGTGGCGATTCTCACTGGTGACCTCTTCCTCTGTGCATACGAGCAGAGTGGATACGCGGTTCGATTCGACAACCTCTTTCAGTTTGCCGAACCTCTTGAAGTAGGATGTATCACCATGAACCCTTATCGCGACGAGGTCGGCCCCGGAGACGAAGTCGATCATCTCGGACATGAGGATCGGGTCCGAATCCAGTGACGATGAGTCATAGCTCCTGTATTCGAGACCGTACTCCTCGGACAGCCCTTCGACCGCACGGTTCATGTCGGAGCTGTCATTGGTACCCACAGCTATGTTGACGAACCTCATCGAAAATCACCGTGATAAGAACCGGGAACAGCGGTTATAATCGTATTGGATGTATATGTCCATATTCAGACATACCTGATGGAAATACCATACCCTGGCTATGTATCTTAATATGGCACATCTATGGATTATTTTTGATATGAATGGGTTAATCCGAGACTGTCTCTGGAGTTGCATGTCAGACCTCTGACATAGACGACAGACCAACAAACTCCGTTATTGCTAAGTCATCCCATACTGTCCTCTGATGACACATGTCTGCGAAGATGTAAGCATCAGACAGCCAGAAAATATGGATCGTCTGAGGCATCATCAACAGTCCCGATGGTTTATGGGACTCTCCGTCGATCCTGACGGCCAGCATCGCATGCTCTGGATCACAGGAGCCTGGAGCCACGCACAATGGAATCCAGGATGTATAGAGACCCCTGGAGTCCGTATATCGGACGTGGCACGATTCCCGGTGGATCCATCGATGATCTCCCGATCGGTATGCCGATGCTGCAGGAGCCGTTAAGTTCCATCGTGGATGCCACTATGCCCTCGCATAGGACCACATCCGACCCATCCTCGGGTTCCTTTCCGAATGCATCACTGAACCCCAGGTTTGAAAGGAATCCCTCCAGCAACCGTTCCTCCTCCGGATCCGATCCAGGATCGGTGGCAATAGCCACTGGAGCCATTCCCAGATACTCGACCAACCATTCCGTCAGAGGTCTTGCAACAGATGCGTCTGCAGCCACTGAGAACGTCATTCCCTTAAGCTTCATGGTGTCGAACATGGATGCGACCAATCTGCTATGGACATGCTCCCTGCATGTGTGGATCTTCCTCTTCACACGTAATGGATTCCTTCCCGTAAAGGAGGCGACCCCATCCAGCCAGGACTCCGTTGCATCCAGGCCGACTGGGGCTCCGTCCACGGGGCGGATTGTCTTCACACCCATCACTTCATAGAAATCCACCAGTCTGCGACAATATTCAGGACAGACCACCACGTTGTACTCCGCGTTGACGGACCACCGGAGCTCTTCGACCGATGAGCCAGCCCCTGGAGCAGAAAGAACACGCAACCCCATCCCCTCGAGAGCGGCGGTGGCCTCCCCTAAGGCCGCCTTCCAATCCCTGTCCATGATAGACAGTCCCAGGATGTTGACAGAACCCTTTATCGTACGTCCCTTGGCTGTATGAATGCTCTCCATGATAGTCTCCATGGTGCGATCGTACACCATGGACGCGGGTAGTGACGCCATGGCCTCGTCCAGAGGAAGGACCACACTGGTCCCGGGGAAAGCCCTGTTGGATCCCCTGTGATCATCCCCGATCAGACTGGCTCCGGGGGAGTCTATGATCACGGTAAGGGCAGGTGAATGCCCATCGATTTCAGAAATCGCCTCGCCTACCTTGAACGATGCACCATGAATGTAATCGTACTCGTCAAGATACGTCGCGGGAACCCTCGGATACCCGTAGAAGAAATCCCCACTGTAATCGCCCCTGTCCAAACGAGCGAACGATTCGGAGGAATGAACCATATGACGTACCCTGCAACCACCGGGACCATGGAGGAGCACGGCTGCATCGGAAATGCTCTCCACAGCCATTACAGCGCCCGTCAGGCCATCTGGTAGAGATCTCATGCGGGGTGACCCTCCCTCCAACCTTCGGAAACGGGTAGACGCATTACCCGCCCCAGATGTTCAGCGAACTCCAAGGTCGGACGGTATCCGACCCCGACTGTGGAGACCCATGCCTGTCTATATCCTATATCCGCCAGGGGTACATCTCCAACCACGAGTTCTGGGGAGAACATACCCAAGTCCGCAGAAAGGTCCGAGGGTCCGTATCCTTCTCCGACCGCAGAGAAATCTCCTTTCCATGTCCCTCTGTTCCCTGACATAAGCATCACTTCACATCCTAGGTCTGAGAGGATGTCCAGCAACCAAGTGGGGTGTGATGCCATCAGCACAACAGCCACCCTCTTGCCATTGAAGAACCGGCGAAGACCGTCCGTGACCGATCCGTATTCCTTCTCGGCCTCGGATATCATGCGTGATGACATCTCGGTCCTGTCAAAGGCATCACCCATGGCCTCCACCCATGATTCATACTCAATAATCCCGGTAGGCAGAGGCAATGGAAACGGCTTCCTGCCGGTGTGCATGGACAGTATGTTCATCAAGCTTCTGTCTGGAGTAGATCCGGAGATGAGGATATCGGTGCCACCGGCAAGGAATCTGGAGATCTCCTCTGATGATGACTCATCGATGAAGCGGCAGTTCACACCGAGTCCGAATGGCCCCAGTATCTCTTCGGGAGTACCGGAGGATCTGCGAGTATGTATCCTGAAGAATGACGTCCCTACAAGATTGACGGAATCTTCACAAGACGACACGTCGTCAAATGATTGTATCAGACTCTCAGCGGCCATCTCCATACCGTCGTTGAAGTCTCCGGTCACATCCCCATCGGCTGGTATCAGATGCACTTCGACTTCCGGATGGGATGTCTCGAACGCTTCGACTATTCCAGGACAATCGTCACCGATGATCCCAGGCATACATGTGGTGATGACCGCTATCTTTCTGGCCCCCTCAGAGTATGCCCTCTCCAGAGTGTCCCTCAGCCTTCTGGTGCCTCCGAATATGGCCGCCGAGTCGTCCATCATCGAACTGACGATCCCGTGTGAGGGTCCTGCAGGATAGAGCCCCTTGGCATACAGGTCCAGGGATGTTCTGCCACGGGAAGTGTCCATCAGGTAGGCGCAACTCATGGGCCCATGTATTATGACAGTATAGTCCCTCAATCTGAGAAATGTGGCTGCAGCCCCATAGGCGGCACAGGAGTTCATGACCCTTGTCTCCCTAATGGACCGGCCTCTCCCGTTGCATACCCCGCTTCGTACCTCAACGTTATGCTCCGAAGGCGGACGAATCTCTGAGCCGGTGGCCAGATCAGACATCTGTGCATCGTCCAGAGGTCTGGCTTGCGTCATTCCGACTCTACCGCTGAGAACATCCATCACCCTTTCGGCGATATCCGTCAGACAACTTGCGGCCTCGGAGTCAGGATACAGTTCGCACACAGTACCACCCCTTGATTCGGCCTCCGAGAACAGCCTATCCCTGGGCACGACCGAGATGACATCCGTCCCCACTGCGGTTGCGAAGCGACGAACAGCGGCTTCTTCACCAGGCACCCCGCGAGAATTCAATACGATACCCATCACTCTAGGACGACCGGTATCGAAGTTTCTGATACCTTTGAGGATATTATTTGCAGCATATAGGGACATGAACTCGCCGGAGGTCACCAGAACCACTCCGTCGGCATATTCCGATCTCAGGGGAACTGCGAATCCACCACAAACAACATCCCCAAGCACATCGTACACTCTGACGTCTGTTTTGAGACGATCTGCACCCAGCTTACGTAGGGTATCGAATGTGGTAAGGATCCCGCGCCCGGCACACCCTACTCCAGGTTCCGGGCCTCCGGCCTCGGTACAGAGCACCCCTCCGGAACCACGGACGACCACATCATCCAGTCTCCTCCTTCCAACAGGTACCTCACGGACGTAGTCAAGAACGGTCTTTTGACCCTTTCCACCCAGCAGAAGCCGTGTGGAGTCATGTTTAGGGTCGCAACCTATCTGCATTACCTTGAGTCCCTTCTGGGAAAGGGCATATGACATGTTGGCGGAGATCGTGGACTTTCCGATACCGCCCTTACCATAGACGGCCACCTGGATCATTGCCATGTTGTCAGAATCATGTTAGACCGTATTTACATATTAGCATAATCATCCAATATCCTAAATATTACATATGCCCCGTATGGGTATGCCTATTCCTGACCTGTGTACAGTTTGTAAAGAGCCATTTCGAAGATGCCCTTTTTAAGAACCGATAATCGTTTTTAAGACAAAATCGCCTCTTTCACAGAATTAATTGTCAAAATACAATAAAAATTAATATATATTATATTGCATTCCCATTTTTCGGTATGACGGCCATAGCGGCGGGGTCACA
>CAJJJM010000020.1 GCA_905187815.1 uncultured Methanomassiliicoccaceae archaeon | reverse complement strand
GGAACCCGATGGCGAAGTTCGCCGTCGGCTACATGCTCCAGCACGGTCGCGGAGTGGAGAAGTCCAAGGCGGAGGCCGAGTCGTGGTTCTCGTCCGCCGCCATTTCCGGCGACGGGGAGATGTTCCTCCTGGTCGGTCTGAACTACGAGTTCGGGATGGGCCGCATGGAGAGGGACCTGGTCGAGGCCGCCAGGTGGTACAAGTACGGCGTGGACATGGGGCACGAGAAGTGCGTCCTGTGCTGGAGGTCCGTCCTGGAGACGCTTGACGGGCAGCCGCAGGAGTCCTACGAGATGCGCCAGGCCAAGCTGATGAACACGGCATCGCAGGCCGAGCTGGACAAGATCAACACGGCGATGATCGCCGCGGACTCGCTGTTCGAGGAGGGCGACGAGAGGGGCGCCATGGATTACTACCAGATGGCCGCCGACCTCGGGAGCCCCGAAGCCATGTTCGCCGTCGCCATGATGCACCACCAGGGACTCGCCGTCAGGAGGGACGACGCGCTGGCCCTAAGGCTTCTCTCACGCGCAGCCGACGCCGGATCCGCCGATGCGCAGTTCTACCTGGCCACGGCGTACGAGAACGGGGTGATCCCGTCGGACGACTCGCAGATCGTCAAGCTCTACTCCGACGCGGCCCACAACGGCTTCCTGGCGGCGTTCTACTACCTCGGGAAGTACGTGGAGCATCCCGAGCTTTATGTCCGCAGGACGCATTCGAGGAGATGACATGTCCTTCGAAACCGTTCTCAAAGCCGCCCAGAACGGCGACCCGGACGCCCAGGTCGCCATGGGGTATCTGTTCTTCAAGGGGGAGGGCGTCCTCCAGGACCGCAGGGAGGCCGCGAGATGGTTCGGCCTCGCCGCGGACCAGGGAAACGCCGAGGCCATGTGCAACCTCGGCTACATGCGCGTCCACGGCGCGGGGGTCAGGGCCGACTTCGAGAAGGCCATGGAGCTCTACTGCAGGTCCGCCGAGCTGGGATACGCCCGCGCCATGTTCAACCTCGGATTCATGTACACCGACGTCGAGGGCATCGAGCAGGACTGGGAGAAGGGTTACGAGTGGTACTCGAAGGCCGCCGAGGCCGGGAGCATCATGGGCCTCTACAGGGTCGGCGTGATGCAGCTCGAGGGCCGCGGAGTCGAAAGGGACCCCGCGAAGGCCGCCGAGACCTTCGGGAAGTGCCTCGAGGGAGGCTACCCCAAGGCGGGGTACAGGCTCGGGATGATGTACCTGGAGGGGGACGGCGTCCCGAAGGATCCCGCAAAGGCGTCTAAATTCATGATCAAGGCCGCGGACATGGGCTCGGAGGACGCGATGTGCGCCCTGGGCAAGATGTCCCTCACAGGAGAGGGGATGGTCCGCAGCGACAACAACGCCCGCAAGTGGCTGACCAAGGCGGCGGCCCGCGGGAGCGAGGAAGCCAAGGCACTGCTGGAGGGGATGAAAGGATGAGGATGAACGAGTACCAGAAGGAAGTGATCCTGGAGCTGCTGTCGGAGATCAAGAACCGCAGCCCGTTCTACGCCGAGAAGTTCAAGGACATCGACATGTCGGCCATCAGGACGCAGGAGGACTTCGAGACCCTCCCATTCACCGACAAGGGGGACCTCAGGGAGGCGTACCCGCTGGGGCTCGCCGCCGTCCCGGAGAGGGATATCGTCAGGATCCACTCGTCCTCCGGCACCACCGGTACGCCCGTGGTGATCCCGTACACCAAGAAGGACGTCGAGGACTGGGCGGTCATGTTCGAGAGGTGCTACCGCATGGCGGGGATCACCGAGAAGGACCGCATCCAGATCACGCCCGGATACGGGCTCTGGACCGCCGGGATAGGGTTCCAGGCCGGATGCGAGAGGCTGGGGGCCATGGCGGTGCCCATGGGGCCCGGCAACACGGACAAGCAGATCCGCATGATGGAGGACCTCCAGTCGACGGTGCTCTGCGCCACGTCGTCCTACGCCCTCCTCCTGGCCGAGGAGATCAAGAAGCGCGGCATCAAGGACAGGCTGGCCCTGAGGAAGGGTGTCATCGGGTCCGAGCGCTGGGGCGAGAAGATGCGCAACGAGATCGCTTCGGATCTGGGCGTCGAGTTCTACGACATCTACGGCCTGACCGAGATCTACGGCCCCGGGATAGGGATCAGCTGCGACTACCGCAACGGCATCCACATGTGGGACGACTACCTCTACTTCGAGATCATCGACCCCAAGACCGGCGAGACCGTTCCGGACGGGACCGTCGGGGAGCTCGTTATCACGACCCTCAGGAAGGAGGGGGCTCCTCTGATAAGGTACCGCACCCACGACATGACCCGCATCATCCCGGGCGAGTGCCCGTGCGGCTCCAGGTTCCCGAGGATCGACATCATCGTCGGCCGCACGGACGACATGATCAAGGTGAAGGGGGTCAACATGTTCCCCGCCCAGTTCGACGAGGTGCTCTCCACCATCGACGGGGCCACCAGCGAGTACCAGGTCATGATCGACCACCTCATGGGCAAGGACCAGGTCACCGTCTACTTCGAGACGGACCGCCCCGAATCCGAGCGTCCCGCGATGGAGAGGGAGCTGGTGGAGAATATCAAGTCCAAGATGAACATTACCGTGAAACCCATGGCGGTGAACGTCGGCTACCTCCCGAGGAGCGAGAAGAAGACCAACAGGATCTTCGACAACAGGTACTGATAGCATGCGCGAGGCGGATTTCATCCAGAGGGTGTTCAGGGAGGCCGTGCCCATCGTCCTCGGAGGTGACCGCACCGCGGAGACCAAGGACACCGCCCTGGGCGTGTACGACGTGGTCACCGACTCGGATGTGAGGACCGAGGAGTTCGTCCTGTCCAGGATCGCCGAGGAGTTCCCGGAGGACTCCGTGATCTCCGAGGAGACGCACCCGGACGCCATGGAGGGCGAGAGGTGCTGGGTCCTCGACCCGATAGACGGGACCATGAACTACACCCGCGGCATCCCGTTCTTCGGCATGCAGGCCGCGTTCCTCGTGGACGGGGCACCCAGGATGGCATGCGTCTACCTGCCGGTCTTCGACGAGATGTTCGTGGCCACCGAGGATGGCGCGTTCCTCAACGGCAGGCCCATGAGGACCGCCGGACCGCGCCCGCTCAGGGAGTGCCTCCTGTCGACCGGGGACTTCAGCCGCAGGGCGGTGGAGTACAGGGTCGGGCAGGCAAACCTCATGAGCAGGTGCTACGACGACGTCGGCCGCTTCAAGATGTTCGGGGCCTCCTGCGTAGACTACTCGTACCTCGCATGCGGACGCACCGACGTCCACATAAGGTTCCTCAACAAGAAGTGGGACTATCTCCCGGGTATGTACCTGGCCGTGAAGGCCGGGGCCGTGTTCGACCGCGACCTGACCCGCGACCACCGCCTGCTCATACTTTGCTCGTCGGAGAGCGTCCTCGACGAGGCGGTGGAGAGGCTCGCGCCCGTGATCCTGTCCCGCTGACCCGTCTTCGGATGTCCCGGATATTCGTATCAGAATATTTTTGGGACTAACTATTATCTACGAATAATTACAGTTCACGTCGTTCGACAGAGCCAGCTCTGTCAGAGGGGATAGTCTGATGAAAACGTACGCTGAGATCAACGAGAGGATCCGCTCCGGCGAGGCCGTCGTGCTGACGGCCGAGGAGGTCGTGGACCTGGTCAGGAAGAAAGGCGCCGAGAAGGCTGCCGAGGAAGTGGATGTCGTCACGACAGGGACGTTCGGAGCGATGTGCTCCTCCGGCGCGTTCATAAACTTCGGTCACTCCGACCCGCCGATCAGGATGACGAACATCAGGCTGAACGGCGTGGAGGCCTACGGAGGCCTCGCGGCCGTCGACACCTACATCGGTGCAACCTCGCTCATCGACCCGCCCGGCACCGGCTACGGCGGCGCCCACGTGATCGAGGACCTCATCGCGGGGAAGAAGGTCCGTCTGCAGGCCTGGGGGCCTGGCACGGACTGCTACGTCAGGAAGAGCATCGACACGTACGTCTCGCTGGACGACGTGAACGAGGCGTACCTGTACAACCCCCGCAACATGTACCAGAACTACAGTGTCGCCACCAACACGTCCAACAGGACCATCTACACGTACATGGGGAAGCTGCTCCCCAGGATGAAGAACGCCACCTACAGCTCCGCGGGAACACTCTCACCCCTCATGAACGACCCGCACATGGACACCATAGGCATGGGCACCAGGATATTCCTGGCCGGAGGCGTAGGTTACGTGTCCTGGCAGGGGACGCAGTTCAACACCACGCCCGAGGAGGTCAACGGGGTCCCGGTCAAGGGGGCCAGGACGCTCGCGGTGTGCGGAGACATGAAGCAGATGGACCGCAGGTTCGTCAGGGGCCTCGACATCACCGGATACGGCATCTCCCTCGCGATAGGAATCGGGGTGCCGATCCCGATACTGAACGCGGACATCATGCAGAGGTGCGCCATCTCTGACGACCAGATCTATGCCGAGATGGTCGACTACAGCCTCCCGTCCGCCAGGCCCTGCATGCAGAGGTACAACTACGAGCAGCTCCGCTCCGGATCCATCGAGTACCAGGGCAGGACCATCAGGACATCGTCCATGTCCTCGTACTCCGGCGCCAGGAAGGTGGCCAACACCCTGAAGGACTGGATCGAGCACGGCGAGTTCCTGCTGAACGAGCCGTGGCTCCAGATGCCCTCCGAGAGCAGGGTCAAACCTCTTATCGAGAGGGGGATGAACCGATGGTAGAGAAGAAGTTCAGGATCGATTTCGACGAGAGCAACGTCCTCGACTCCGTGACGTACACCCTCGTGTCGGAGTTCAACCTCAAGCCCAACGTCCTCAGGGCCGACATCGGCGGGGACGGCCACGGCTTTATGCTCCTGAGCCTCGTGGGCGAGAAGGACGACATGATCCGCGGGATCACCCACATCCGCGAGAAGGGATTCCAGGTCAGGGAGCTCAGCGGGCACATCTTCCACGACTACGACAGGTGCTGGAGCTGCGGGGCGTGCGTCTCGCTCTGCCCCACCAGGTCCATCTACGTGGTGTCCGAGACTAGGGAGGTCAGGCTGAACACCGAGACCTGCATCGCATGCGGGTCCTGCATCAACGCCTGCTCCGTCAAGGCCATCCAGCTGGAGCTATGAGGTTCGACCTCTCCTACAGGGAGAGCATCCTGAGGGTCGTCTGCGACGACGGCCTCCGGGATGCGGCCTTCGACGCCATGATGGAGGCCAGGTACTCCGTCGAGGCTAAGATCTCCCAGGACCCTTTCTTCGGGATAACGTACGACCCCTATCCGTCCTCGCCCGGGGACGACGACATCATCAGGAGGATGTGCGACGCATCCGCCGTCGCAGGCGTAGGGCCTATGGCGGGGGTCGCCGGTGCAGTCGCGCTCCATGTCGCTGAGAGGCTCATCAGCGAGGGATCATCCCACGCCATCGTCGAGAACGGCGGCGACATCGCTTTCTATTCCCCAGAGCCGAGGTTAGTGGGGATATTCGCCGACCATCCGGTGTTCAGGGACCTCGCGTTCTCGGTGTCCTCCGACAGGATAGTCGGGATATGCTCATCGTCGAGGACCGTCGGCCCCTCCGTCTCGCTGGGGTCGAGCAGCATAAGCACGGTGTTCGCAGACGACGTGGTCCTGGCGGACTGCTGCGCCACGGCCCTGGGGAACCTGGTCCGTGACGAGTCGCACATCCAGGACGCGGTCAGGGACATAGGCTCCAGAGAGGGGGTCTCTGGTTGCATGGCATGCTGCGGCGACAAGGTGGCGATGTTCGGCAGCCTGCCGGAGATCGTCCCGGCCGACTGCTCGGAGCTCGTGTACGGGGAACCCGGGAACCGATGAAGGCCAGACTCACCTGGCGTTCCCGCCGATCATGAGGAAGTACGCCAGGAGGGCCTCGAGCTGGATCCTCTCGTTGCTGCCCTCCACGATCCTGAACTCGATCTCGCCGCACTTGTCGATGAGCTTGACCTTGTCGTAGTCGGAGACCCCGAGGTCGAAGATCGAGGAGTGGATCTGCCTGATGACGTCCTGGCCGGAGAGGCCGTACGTGATCATGATCTCGTCGAGCGAGTCGCGGGCCTTGATGAAGTTGCCCGCGAGGGCGGTCTCGAGCATCGTCTTGACGGCCTCCGGGTTGGCGAGCCCGGCGGTCTGGTAGATGAGGTCGAGGTCGATGGGCTTCCCGAGTGACGCCGCGACCTGCAGGGAGTTCACCGCCCTCCTCATGTCACCGCGGGCGATGCGGACCAGGCCCGCCATTGCCTCGTCGTCGATGGTGACGTTCTCCTTCTGGACGATCATCCCCAGGAACCCGGAGATGTCCTCAGGGGACAGGGGCCTGAACTTGAAGACGGCGCATCTGGACTGGATCGGGTCGATGATCCTGGACGAGTAGTTGCAGGAGAGGATGAAGCGGCAGATCCCGGAGTACTTCTCCATGGTCCTCCTAAGGGCGCCCTGCGCGTCGGAGGTGAGGTTGTCCGCCTCGTCGAGGAAGATGATCTTGAACTCCGCGTTGCCGATGGGGGCCGTCCTGGCGAAGTCCTTGATCTTGCCGCGGACCACCTCGATACCCCTCTCGTCGGACGCGTTGAGCTCGATGAAGTTGCCCCTCCACTCGTCGCCGAAGAGCTCCCTGGCCAGCGCCAGCGAGCAGGTCGTCTTCCCGGTCCCCGCGGGACCGGTGAACATGAGGTGCGGCATGCTGCGCGAGCGCACGTAGGATTCCAGCCTCGCGGTCACATGCTTCTGTCCGACAACTTCCTCGAGGGTCTTCGGCCTGTACTTCTCCGTCCAGATCTCGTTCATGGCAACCAACCATCCCCTATGGCGGGGTTGGTTAATTGCTTTGTGGATGGATGCGTCCAGGCTCGTCCCCGGACATCGCCACGCATGGTCCGGCAGGATATGGTTAGATGTATCGAACTAAAACCAATGGTTAAATATGTCTAACCATTGTCGCCGCCCATGGAGAATGTAATCGAGGACCACAGGAAGCAGTGGCTGCTATTGGTCGTGGTGGCGCTGGCACTGTTCCTGGACGGTCTCGACGGGACAATCGTCAACGTCGTCCTCCCGGACATCGCGGAGGACATGAGCATAGGGCTGGGCACGACCTCATGGGTCGTGACGGTCTATTTCCTGGTCATGGCCGGACTCATCCTGGTCATCGGGAAGATCGCAGACAGCGGAGCGATCAAGAGGCTGTTCGTCGCAGGCCTCCTGGTGTTCTCGTTCAGCTCCCTGGCCTGCGGGCTGTCGTTCTCGCTGGAGATGCTGCTGGTCTTCAGGGCGGTGCAGGGTCTCGGCGCGGCGATGATGGCGACCACCGCGTTCATGGTGTGCGTCAAGTTCCTTCCGCGCAGGATGACGGCGTTCGCGCTGTCCGTGAGCATCCTGGGGACATCCCTGGGCGCCGCCGTGGGACCGACGCTCGGAAGCGTGCTGGCCGAGATGATGAGCTGGCATCTTGTGTTCTTCATCAACGTGCCGATAGGCATAGTCGCGGCTGTCATCGCGACGCACGCGATCCCCAAGGACACCGGATTCAGCTCCACAGGGTTCGATGTCAAGGGAGCGGTGCTGCTGTTCCTTGCGATGGTCACGGGCCTGTACGTCGTGGAGTCCTCACCCAGCCACGGGTTCACGACCGTCTCCATCGTGTGCCTCGTCGTCTGCCTGGTGTGCCTGGCACTGTTCGTGCTGGTCGAGAGGAGGTCCCGCGACCCGGTCCTCAAGCTGTACCTGTTCAGGTACCCCAGGCTGGTCGCGGCAATCGTCGCGCTGATATTCATCAACCTGTGCTACATGGGCTGCCTCTACCTCCTGCCGTTCTACCTCCAGATAGAGATGGGCCTGGACACGATCGGCAGCGGACTGTACCTGCTGATCCCCGCGGTTGCCACCCTGGTGTTCTGCCTGTGGGTGGGGAAGAAGGCGGACGAGATCGGCAACCGCCCGTTCGTCATCGCAGGATGTCTTTGCATGGTAGTCGCCCTGGCGATGTTCGCCCTGATGGACGTGAGCCAGACATGGCTGCTGCTCATCGGTCTGTTCCTGCTCGGAACCACCTGGGGACTGGCAGGCGGGCCCATCGGGAACAGGATGGTGGAGAACGTCCCGGACAAGGACAGGGCCAGCGCCTCGTCCCTGCTGTCGTTCTTCATCTACTTCGGATGCGCCCTGGGGACCGCGACCTTCGCCGGGCTGTTCGGATTCGGATCCGGCATCGGGAGCGCGGACATATCGTCCACCGATCCGGCCACCTTCCTGGAGGGGTTCGGCTTCGCCATGGTGTTCGGCGTGGCCTTCTCCGCCATCGCTCTGATACTCTCCGCCGTCGTGAGGGAGAGGAGGGGACAGGATGTCGAATGACGTGAAGGACAGCCTGGAGAGGTTCTACGTCAGCACCTCGGAGCTGGAGATTCGCATGTCGGAGATGACCCACGGCACCGAAAGGCTGCCCTACATCACCATCCTCTACATGGACCTCATCGCCTACAACCCCGGGATAACGTCCTCCCAGATCGCGGAGCGCCTCGGGGTCACGAAGGCCACCGTCACGTCCACCGTGAACCGCCTGGTGGACAAGGGGTACGTGGTCAGGGAGAGGTCCGAGGACGACGGCAGGGTGCGTCCCCTGAGGCTCAGCGAGAGGACCAGGGAGGACTACGAGATGGAGAGCAGGCTCATAGCCAGGGTGGCGTCCCGTATGGCGGAGGAGTACACGCCGGAGGAGCTCGGCGTGTTCTGCTCCATGCTCGACAGGGCATCCGGCATCATGGCCGAGCTGTCCTCTGACAGCGTCCCGGACGGGGAGCGCTGACGCCCCCGGTACCAAAAGTCCATCTACTTCCCGACCCTAATCCGTGAGCATGAAGATCTACGAGGCCTACGAGCTGGCCATCAGGACCGGCATGGAGAGGGACCCGCGCCCCAGGGACGAGGTGCAGAAGGTCCTCGACGACGCGGAGGAGGCCTACTCCAAGCTCCCAGAGGACAGGAAGGAGCTCTTCGACAAGGAGAGGCTCTGGAACCCCTACACCGACTGCCGCTTCTCGGTCATGGCCGATGAGGCCCGCGAGGCCGAGGCGGAGAGGATGATGTGGGGGATCGACATAGGCCCCGCGGAGGTCCTGCTCGCCGACAGGCTCAGGGAGAAGGGGGAGATGGTGTCCGCCGTCGTGGCCCACCATCCCCTCGGAACCGCCAGGACGAAGTTCCCGGAGGTCATGTGGATGCAGACCGACATGTTCCACGAGGCGGGCGTGCCCATCAACGTCGCCGAGGGCCTCATGAGGGGCCGCATGGACGACGTCCTCAGAGGGGTCATGGGCTCCAACTACAACCAGGCGGCGGACGCCGCCAGGATCCTGGGGATCCCGCTGTTCAACGTCCACTCCGCCGCCGACAACATGGTGCAGTGGTACCTCACCGACCTGTTCCAGAGGACGGAGCCCAAGAGGCTCTCCGACCTCATCGACGTCCTTTACACGGAGCCGGAGTTCAGGCAGGCCGCCAGATACAACTCCCCGCCGGAGATCATGGTCGGGCGCAAGGACAACCGCTGCGGGAGGATCATCTGCAAGATGACCGGAGGGACCTCCGCCCCCAAGGAGATCTACGAGAAGCTCGCCCAGGCGGGCGTGGGCACGGTGGTGGGGATGCACTTCCCCGACAGCCACTACGAGGAGGCCAGGAAGAGCAACGTCAACCTGGTCGTGTCCGGGCACATGTCCTCCGATTCCCTGGGCGTCAACCTGATCTGCGACGTGTGGGAGAGGCACGGCATCGACGTGCTCCCGTGCTCCGGGTTCACCCGCTTCAGCAGGAACTGAGACGATGTTCGAGAGGGCCTCAACAATCATCCGCGACGGGTCCAAGCTGGACTTCGACTACGTGCCGGGTAACCTGGTCCACAGGGAGTCGCAGATGGCCCGCCTGGAGACCCTGTTCAGGCCGCTGGCCGAGAGGGGCAGGCCGTGCACCGCGTTCCTCACAGGGAGCGTCGGGACCGGGAAGACGGTCACCGCCGCCAGGTTCAGGGCCGACCTGACAGAGTACATGGCCAAGGCCGGGAGGCCCATGGACTCGGTGTACATCAACTGCCGCAACACGTCCGAGGCCGGGGTGCTGCTGAGCATCGTCCGCCTCTACGACCGCGGCTACCCGGACAGAGGCTTCTCCGCGGACGAGATGGCCCGGGCGATGGTGTCCCACCTGTCTTCCAGCCCCAGGGGGCTCCTGGTGATCCTGGACGAGGTGGACGTGCTTCTCAAGAGGGGTACGGTGGACGTGGTCTACCAGCTGACGAGGACCGACGTCCCCAGGACCTCCCCGGTGTCGATCATCCTGATCTCCCAGTACGCGATAGACGGGCTCCTGGACGAGGCGTCCATGTCCACGTTCAGGAGGGCCAACACCATCAGGTTCAACAGGTACTCCCAGTCGGAGCTGAGGGAGATAGTCGCCGCCAGGGCGGAGGAGGCCCTCCACCCCGGCAGGATAACCGAGGACGCCCTGGACCTGATCGCCGAGCACGCCGCCGACTACGGCGACGCCAGGCTGGCGATAGAGCTCCTGGACAGGGCCGCCAACATCGCCGAGGAGGACTCCCAGGGGGAGGTCACCGTGGAGCACGTCAGGGCCGCCAAGGCGATGATCTACAGCTCCGTGTCGGAGTCGAAGCTGATGTCCCTCAACATCAACAAGATGGCCGTCGTGCTGGCGACCGCAAGGGCGATCAAGGACAGCCCGGCGGTGCCCGCGGCCCACGTGGAGAGGACGTACGCGGTTGTCTGCGAGGAGTACGGCCTGAAGGCGAGGAAGCACACCCAGTTCTGGTCCTACCTGCAGGACCTGGACAGGATGGGCATTGTAAAGCTGTCCCAGGTCACCGACCTCAGCGGCAGGTCCGTGAACGTGGCGCTGCCGGACATACCCTCGAAGGTCCTGGCGGCGAAGATGGAGTCCATAATAGAGGGGATGCTGGAGGAGGAAGGGGATGAGGTGCGACCTCTGCGACCGCGAGGCGGTGACCTTCGTCAGGTACAACGGCACCCACCTCTGCGACCGCCACTTCATGCGGTACGTGGACAAGAGGGTGAAGCGGGAGATCCGCAAGCAGATCGACGTGAGCCATGGCGACAGGATCGCGGTGGCGGTGTCCGGGGGGAAGGACAGCATGGTCGCCCTCAGGATGGTGTCGTCGGTGTTCGGCCCCAGGAACGGGGTGGAGGTCCACGCCATAACCATAGACGAGGGCATAGCGGGGTACCGCCCTCCCAGCGTGGACATCGTCAGGAGGTACTGCGAGTCCAACGGGATACACTTCCACCTGAGGTCCTTCTCGGAGCTGGGGGTCACCATGGACGAGGCGGCCCCGGTGTCGGGGGATTCGTCCCCGTGCACCTACTGCGGCGTGTTCCGCAGGAGGCTCATGAACGACGAGGCCCGCAGGATAGGGGCGGACTGGCTGGCCACCGGCCACAACCTGGACGACATGGCACAGTCGGTCATGATGAACTTCGTCAGGGGGGACGTGGAGAGGCTGGCTAGGATGGGGCCCCACGAGAGGGTCCAGCCCGGGCTGGTCCCCAGGTTCATGCCCCTGAGGACGATACCGGAGAAGGAGACGCTCCTGTACGCGCTGGTGTCCGGCATGGAGTTCTGGGACGGCGTGTGCCCCTACTGGCAGGAGGCCCTCAGGAACCAGTACAGGGATGTGGTGGACGGTCTGGAGGACAGGTCGCCGGGCGCCAAGTTCGGGATACTGTCGTCGTTCGACACCCTGCGCCCGATGCTGCACAGGGAGTATGAGGGCACCACCCTCCACCCGTGCCCCAGGTGCGGGGAGCCCACCGTGGGGGACAGGTGCAAGTCCTGCGAGCTGCTGGACACCCTCAGGTCCAGGCTCGGCGGGGACTGACGGGGCGCTCCTATGTCGCGGACCCTGCACGTGATCGGCAACGGCTTCGACATCGCCAACGGCGTGAGGTCGTCGTACAGAGACTTCAGGGAGTACCTGATGGGCCAGGGTCCCGACGGCGTGCGTCTTGTGAAATCGCTGGAGTCGTGCCTCGGCGGAGCCCCGGACCTCTGGGGCGACTTCGAGGAGAGCCTCGCGTCCATGGACCGCGGAAGGGCGATGGACTCGGTGGACGCCGCCATGGGGCGGAGCCCGGAGGGTCATATGGGAGACGACAGGGTCAGGGACTCGGTGGACGAGGGCCTGGCCGACATGCTGGACATAGAGGCGTCGCTGCCGATCCAGTTCTTCCGCTGGCTGTGCACCCTGAAGGCGGAGGGGCCGGTGTGGCAGTGCCCCGTGCCGCTGGATCCGGAGGGGCGCTTCATCAGCTTCAACTACACCGACATCCTAGAGAGCAGGTACGGGATCCCGCGCGACAGGATAATGTACATCCACGGCAGCGTGGCCCGCGGCAGCGGTAGCATAGTCATGGGGCACGGCGGCGACCCGGAGAGGATGCTGTCGGACTGGATGGAGTCGGTGCGCGGGGATCCGATGTACCTGCCGTACGTGGAGGAGGACGGGGTTTCCTGCAGGAACACCAGGCTCTCCGCCCAGGCATACGGGGACTACCGGGTGGACGACTGCGAGTGGGGGTGTGACGGGAGGTTCAGGGCCATGGGCATCGCGTCCCGCCTGATCGAGGAGTACTTCGGGGCTACGGCCAAGAGGTGCGACGAGGTGATCGCAAGGAACTCAGCGTACTTCGGGTCGCTGCATGACGTGGACAGGGTGGTACTGATCGGGCATTCTCTGTCGACAGTGGACCTTCCCTATTTTGAAAGGATCCTAGAGTGCAGCGACGATCCCGGGGCGATCAGGTGGGAGATAGGCTACCACAGCAGGAAGGCCAGGGCGGAGGCGTTCGCCGAGAGGCTTGGGCTGGACCCATCGGCGGTGACGTACTACTGCACCATGTGAATGGGTCGGGCAGACTCCATCCTTTTTCCTGATGTGGTTTCCGCTCTCATGGATGATGCCTGCTAGATATCCGATGAACCTGTGCGGATTGATCCTCGTCGTTAATATGCCGAGTCCGACTCAACAGGGGTTCCTACGGGATACTATCGATTATAGTCGATATCTGACATGTTTTAATACGCACATCAGGATGTTCTCAGTGTCGTTCGACAATCCTTAAGAACGACAAGGGAGGAAGGTACTTTGGGAACATTCGCTGAGGGCAGGAGGATGAGGGAGATCATCATCAAGTACCGCAAGGGAAGGTTGTGGAACCAGAGGACCGTGAGATCCTGGACAGCCTCAACAGAGCTGCGCTCATAGATTATTCCGTGAGGGACGGCGAGCTGTATGCGAGATCCAGCGATCTGACCAGGCGCACAGTCCGCAAGCCGTGGTTCGGTTCAGGGGAAACATGAATGGTCCGCAGATGGGGATGGATACCCAATCTGTCGGGCGTGGCTTTCGATTATGAATCCATCAGGGAGAGGTTGGATTCAGATGCGGTCCGCGGCAGCACATGGATCCATATCCAGGCCAGCCCGGGTCCGGGCGACACCGTCCTCATCAATGTGGTCAGGACATTATCGGATGATGATTCGGAATCGAGCAGATGTGGAAAGGAAGGGGATGTCCTATGGAACCACATATTCCATCTCGTGGATCCCAGAGGGATATGCTACGTAGAAGAATCGGAATCCGAGAGCCCCTACATCATAGAGTCCTGGAAGTTTCTGAGAGAGCATCTGGATGGCTGCAGCAGAACCGTTTACAACTGTTCTGCGATGGACAATATGATAAGGTCTTCGGACAGGGACTCTATCATCGGTGATCTGGCATCGACGTTCATGTCGACGTTGGAATCCCAGACGGATTATCTCGCCCGTGTGGTTCCCGACATCGGATTCTATCTCAGGATAGCTTAGAGCGATATCATCAGGATTTTCTCCCTGTTGGAGTCCAACCGTCTGTACTTCGATTCGTTCCTGGATATGTTCGAACGCGAATTGGCTCCCAGAGAGATGCATCGTCTGAGAGGGGAACTCGCACGTCGCAAGGAGAAGGCAGCGATGGTGATGGAAGGTCTGAAGGGAAGGTTTGCAAGGTCCCATTCGATTGGAAGTCTCGCTGTGGCATTGGCGGCTGTATCCATATCCATTTCCGGTGTGTTATGGACGTAATCAGGGCATTATGACATGGGTTGGCAGTCCTCTTGTAGATTTTTCGGTTATCGGAGAACAATATGATCGGGTAAGGTGGGACCCGGCCCCTTAACTCCGGGCCCCGTTTGTCTTTCAGGTTTCTGTGAGTTGCGCTCTCTCAACGCGGGAGCAGATGTACTCTTGTTTTCGCGTTCTCGTTGCGTTCAACCCTTTCTTCGTGTTTGTGTTCCAGAGCTTCAGCTCCTCATGAGCCTCATGGCGACCATGATGGCCATGATCACGATGAGGATGACGAGGATGATGAGCAGGATGTCTGTGAGGCCGAGGCCGTCGTCTCCGCCGTTGTTGCCGCCGTCGATGACAATGGTGGAGTCGGAGGGGCTGACTCCCGTGACGTACAGGATGTTCTCTCCGTCAATCATGTCGGCGGTGAGGGTGAAGGAGTCTCCGGTGATGGCCTGACCGTTCAGGGTGATCTCGGGGGTTCCCTCGTAATTCGGCTTGATGTAGACGGTGATCTTGTGCTCTCCGACAGCGAAGGCAGTCTTGCCCCAAACCTTGAGGTCGTCGACGTAGACCTCGAGTCCGGGTCCGACGGAGACGGTGATGCTCACATCCTCCCAGGCGAGGGTCGTGCTGACCTCGGCGTAGGTTCCGACTGCGACGTTGGCTGGATCGACGATCTTGGCTCCGTCAGCGTACCACTCGATCGTCTGTCTATCCTTGATGTTCTTGAGTCCGAGGATCTCGGTGTCCAGGTAGTTCACCTTGGCGGCACCGTAGACCGCAGCGTAGTTGTATCCGTTGACGACGAAGGCGGTGGGCTCCACTGCGTTGACACCGTTGAGGATGGTGGCATCGGCGACGGAGGCACCGTTGTAGACCACAACGACTCCAGTAGTACCGACGGAGACGGCTCCGTTGGCGGTGCCGGTGGCGGCGGTGCTAACGAGCTCAGGGGTCTCCCCGATGTTCAGCCTTCCCTCGACGGTGAGGGTTCCGAGGTTCTCCTCGTCCGCGGAGACGGTAAGGGTTCCGGTGATGGTGAGCTTCGCGCTGGAGGCGACGGTCAGGGTGTCCCTGATGTCCAGGGTTCCGTCGATAGCGACATTGGCGTTGAAGATGACAGGGCTCTCGATGATGACGGTTCCCTCGACTGTGAGGTACTTGGCATCGTTGATGGTGAGGGTGCGCTCAGCGTCCACGATGAGGGTGGCTCCGGAGGAGACCTTCAGGACGGAGTTCTCGTCCACGGTGGCATCGCCGTATGCGGTGAGGATGACCTCGCCGGAGGCGATGTTGACGTTTCCGTTGACGGCGCTGATGGAGTTGTACCAGTTGGTGACGTTCATCGCGTCGATCTCGGAGTAGTTGCTGACGGTCATATCAGTTGCCTTGGTCAGGACGATGGAGGCAGCGGATGTGCTTCCCTCGGCTCCGTATGCTCCGTTGACGGTGGCGGTCAGAGAAGCTCCGTCAGCGATGGTGATCTCTGCGTTGTCGACGGTGACGGTTCCGAGAGATGCCTCTCCGGAGATCGTCACTGTATCGGTGTCGACGGTGACCTCGCCGGACTCGGTGATCTTTCCGATGACGTTAACGGGCTGGTCTCCCTCGACCGCGCCGGTGGCGGTGACGGCCTTGGCGAAGGTGGTGACGATCCTCTTGCCCTCGCTGTCGTAGTAGGCTCCGTTGACGCTGTACTGGATGGCAGTGAAGTCTTCGGTGATGGGCACGATGTACTGTCCGCCGATGTTGACGTTACCGTTCGTGGCGTCGGTGAAGTTCAGCTTGTTGGTGGTGCTGTTGTCGAAGACACCGTTGACGGTGACGACGGCCTTGTCGCCGGACATGTTGACGGTTCCCTTGTTGGTCAGGGTGGCGCCCTCGGCGATGGTCAGGTTCTTCTCGAAGGTGACGGCCTTGTCGGTGTCGATGATGACTGTCCTGTCAGCGGGGATCTCAAGGTTGTTCTCAACGGTGACTCCGTTCTCGTAACCCTTGGCGACGACTGTGATGACGTCCCCGGGTTGGGAGTTGGCGATGGCGGCTTCGAGTCCGGCGTACATCTTGTCGCCGGTGGTCTTGTTGGTTCCGGATACGGCGTACATGGCGGGCTCGTTCCTCATGACCCCGCCCTTGTAGACGTACAGGATTCCCTTGACCTCCTGGACGGTTCCGTCGATGGTAGCACCGTTCTGGAGCTCCACCTTGGCATCGGTTCCGATGGTCATGGTGGCGTCGGTGATGTCGATGGTCTGGTCATCGGCGAGGATGAATCCGGTCGCGACCTCGACGGGTCCGTGGACGGTGATGGTCTGCTTGTCGGCGGTGGCGATGTCTGCCAGAGCCAGCTCGAAGGTCGTGATGTATGTGGTCTTCTTGGTCCTGTCGGCGGCATCGGTAACGGTGTACTCGGTTCCGACGTAATCGGTGACGTTGGATCCGTCTCCGGTGGTCTGAATCTCTCCGAGGACGACGATTCCTCCTCCGATGAACTTCATTCCATCATCGAGGGCGAGGAAACCTATCAGGAGGACGCCGTCCACGGCGTCGTCCGTCCATGCCCTGATGGGCCTGATTCCGATGTCCGACTTCATCGACGAGAACAGCTTCTCCACCACGTCCTTGGACCGGTACTTGGACCGCGCTTCGCGCGGGTCCATGTCCCGGTCCGACACCAGGCAGAAGAAGCCCTCCCTGCCCGTGATCCCCTTCTCGAGGAGGAGGCTGAGCGCCTCCTCCTCGGTGATCTCGGTGAGCTTCGTCTGCAGTGAGATCGTGGCCTTGATCAGGACGTTGTCGATCCGGTAGCGCTTCCTCAGCTTCCTGCCCTGCTCCAGGTCCCTCTGGAGGTCCTTGGCCTCCTTCAGCTTCTTCCGGGCGCGCTTCTCGACACCCTTCCTCTCCAGGTCGCGGAGCTCCCTGGAGAAGAAGTAGTAGTTCACCCTCGACGGGAAGATCTTCTTGAGGCAGTACTCCCCTTCTCTGCATCGATGCACTCCCATGCGTCCTCGGAGAACCCCGCGAGTATGGCGTCGTCGCTCCTGTTGAAGCGCTTCCTGGTAAGGTAGTGCTTCCCGTCCTCGACTATCGTGTCCAAAACCGTCTTGTTGTTGGCCCCAGCGTCGAAGATCATGGTCGAACCTTCGGACAGGTCGTTCCTGACCTGTCCGAAGGTCCTCAGCATGTGCCTGCCGTCGTGGGTGTTGCCGGGCTCCACGGTGAGTCCGATGGGGACGCCCAGCGGCTTCGCCTGCTGGGCGACCCCCACCATGACCTGGCACTCCTCCGGATGCCCGTCCTTGGAATGCCCCCTCATCGCCTTGTCGGGCTTGTCCCCGAAGTAGACGAGGGACGTCCAGTCGAACAGTGTCCGTGACCTCCGGTCCGTACTCGGCCAGGAACCTCCTCCTGAATGCGGTGACGATCGGCTCCTTGTTCCTCCCCAGGGTCTCGACGGCGCGGTAGAGGCCGCGCACGTCGAACTCCGGGAGGCCCAGCGCCTTCCTGATAGGACGCTGCATCATGAAGTCGTGGCAGCGGAGGATGCTGAAGTTGTCGCCGGCCTTGTATGCGACCATGACCTCGGCCAGCTTCGCGAGGTCTGTTCCCTTGGTCTTGAACGCGCGGACGACCTCGTCGAGGCCGAAGCGTTCGAAGAACGCTTGGGCCCATACTAGGTTGCCGATGGGAACCGATAAATTGTCGTTGTGCTTAATCTGGAACGTCCTGAAACGGGTTTGATTAGCCATGAATCTGCATTTCAGGACACTTTTTCATCGTTTCGTCCCGATCACTTCACATCTCGAAATCGGATAGTCCTGTCAAAGTCAGGATTAAATCATGAAGGTAGTTGTCAAGGACTGGGAGTAGAAATAATCGATTCTGTCAGTTGGTCAAATCTATATTATGGTTTTGATGAGTAGAATGGTGGAGTCTCTTGGGTTGTCCCATCACCCGTTTATGATCTTTAGCGCCACCGCAGTGGTCTTCCTTCTGAACGCCATATAAAGGGTTATCATCCCATTGAGTCAGTCGACGTAGATTCTGTCGAACCATGTGTTCCTGGCATGCTCCATGTTCAGATATGCGTCGATCATGCTGAGGTTCGTGGACTTGCCGAACCTCCGGGACCTTGTGAAAAGGAACACCTCGGTCCCCCTCCTGGACAGTATGTCGTCTATGAGCGGGGTCTTATCGACGAAATACAGGTCCAGGTCGCGGATCTTCCCGAAACCCTGGATGCCGATGGGGACTTGGCGCATGTCAGTGAAACGGTCAGGAGCGTCAAAACGGTTGCCCATCGATGTTGCGTGACCCACGTTTTACCAGGTCTCAGAAATCCCTGAAAGGCACAAGGTCGCAGCATTTGCAGGCGAAGCACATGGTCACCGAGGTCTCCGTGGTCAGCCCGTGCCTTCTCATGGACGATTTCTGCATCTCGGCCAGCCTCATGGCCCTGTCGGGGGACACCTGCTCCCCCCTGACGCCGGCCTCAAGCAGCCTGGCGCGGTTCATGTCGTTGACCCTCAGGGCCCTCAGCCCCGGGAGCACGCCCATGGAGCACAGCCTCTCCATCGCCACATCCAGGTCCGCGTCGGTCTCGCCCATGCCGTAGATGATGTTGGAGATCACCCTGCCGCGGCCGAAAATCTCGACCGCATCCTTCAGGAGCCCCATGGCCGCGTCGAAGTCCAGGTCCGGGCAGACCCTGGCGAAGACGTCCCTCCTCGGGGACTCCAGGTTCAGCTTGATCTCGTCCGCCCCTGCATCCTTCAACATCTGGATGTGCTCCCTGGAGGACACGTACGGCTCCACTCCTATGGGCATGTCCGGGTACGCGGCCCTGACCCTGGACACGACCTCCACGAACCTGTCCACGGTCTCCTCCACGGAGCCCACGACGCCGCTGGTGATGGACACCACCCTCACGTCCTGGGTCCGGACGGACTCGTCCAGCATCTCCATTATCCTGTCCGCGGACAGGTGCTTGTCCTCGGACGGGTCCAGCAGCGGCGAGGTGCAGAACGCGCAGCGGTACATGCACCTGGGGTCCAGGTTGAAGAAAGCCTGCTCCGGGCAGTGGCGGACCACCGGCTCGATCGTCACCCTGGGGATGAACGGCCTGCCCCTGCGGGTGAGCGACAGCCTCCCCCTCTTGCCCTGCACGAGCTCGAACTCCCCCGAGTCGTAGGACACCGTCTTCTTGACGCGGTAGCCGTCGAAGGCGAACACCGCGGATCCGAACCCGGCGCCGGGCCCGGCGGTGGAGTGGGACATCCTGACCGGCAGCTCGAAGCCCTCCGGCAGGCGCACCGCGCCGCCGAGGGTGAGCACCGCCTTCCGCCTCAGAGCCTCTTCCATCTTGCGCCCTCCGCCGAGTCCTCCAGGGAGAACCCGGCCTCCTTGACGCGGTCGCGGACCATGTCCGCCAGGTCGTACATCTTGCGTTTCCTGAGCTCCTGGCGCAGGTCGATGAGGATGGACATCACAGAGTCCAGCTCCTCGCCGGTCTCGGCGTCCTCAGGGAGGATCCCCAGCACGGAGTCGAACTCCCTGAGCAGGGCCATCCACTCCAGCGCGGTGCCGGATGTCATCGTCCCCTCGGACATCGCCCTGTTGGACGCGGAGGCCATCTCGAACATCACGCCGATGGCCTCGCGGGTGTTGAAGTCGTTG
>CAJJJM010000019.1 GCA_905187815.1 uncultured Methanomassiliicoccaceae archaeon | reverse complement strand
TCCTCGTCAAGATGCTGGACCTGCCCAACATCCGCGAGGCCATCCTGTTCCCCAGGGACCCCAGCAGGCTGGAGCCTTGAAACTTTAACGGAGGGGGTCTCCCCTCCATTTCGATATTATACCAACGGCCTCTCCGCCCGCTCTGTCGATCGGGATGCCGCGGATGCCTGCACCTTCCGACCTGTACGCACCCCATGAACCGTTCAATCATGGCGGGACGATTTTTAGGAATACCATAATTATATATCACCTCAAACATCCGGACCTCATGCGCGTAACAACCAACGGCGTGTCCATCCACTACGAGGTCCGCGGGAGGAATGGTCCCGCGCTCATCATGCTTCACGGCAACGGTGAGGATCACGGGATATTCGACCGCGCGGTCGACTACCTAGAGCAGGTCTTCACGGTGTACCTGCCGGATACCCGTGGTCACGGCGAGAGCTCCCCTGTGGGGGAGTACCACTACCAGGACATGGTGGACGACCTGTCCGAGTTCATCAGAAAGCTGGGGCTCGAGAAGCCGGCCGTCTGCGGATTCAGCGACGGCGCGATCGTCGGGCTGATGTTCGCTTCACAGAACCCGGGCGTCCTGTCGCATCTCATCGCATGCGGCGCCAACACGAGACCAGAGACCCTCGGCGGTCTCAGGATGGCCCTGGACCGGATCGGTGATCCGGGGAAGAAGGACCCCAAGGTCCGTCTCATGCTCACGGAGCCCGACATATCCGCCGAGGACCTGGCAAGGATAGATGTCCCAGTCACGGTGGTCGCAGGCAGCAGGGACTGCGTGAAGAGGAGCGACACCGAGTTCATCGCAGGCTCCGTTCCCGGAGCGGAACTGGTTATAATGGGTCGCGCCGACCACTCCAGCTACATCGTCCACAGCACCAGGATCGTCGATGTGGTGTTCAAGGCCATGGGCGTCGACACCTCCGCCATCGCATTCGTAGACCGTTACCGAGCAGGACCGATAGCGGATCCGTAGGGGATAGAACAACCGTCGTTCTGATGCAGAAGGGTGGGCCCCCGGTCTACCGGGGGGGGGGAAGCACCGGACTGGTCCGGTGTTTGATGTCAGTCCGCAACGAGGATCAGGTCGCAGTCGATGAGTCTGTCCTCCAACTCGCAGTCCTCCCACACATCTCCGTTGTACTCGACATCGTGCATCTCGATCCAGGAATCGATGACGATTCCCGTGTCGGGGTCCACGATGAAGGTCCTCTCCCCGATGTCGCCGCTCTCGGGGTCCTGATACGGCATCACGTAGACGTCGCACATCATCACACCCCACTGGGTGCTGATAGCCTTCGATTCCACGAGCGTGGAAGCGACGATGTCCTCCTCGGTCATCATGAGTCCCGACACGAACTGTTCGACGGTGACGGGTTCCTCGCCGTCGATCAAGTTGAGAGTTCCGTCCTCATTGACGGAATCCACAGTCATGGTGGTCGTCCAACTGCCGGAAATGAATCCCTCATCGGAGGTGTAATCATACAGGTGCTCGTAGGTGTACGTGCTGCCGACCTCAGGCGGAGCCAACCCTATTTTCACGAATTCCGGGTCCAGGGGATCGAACACGGATGTGCCGGTCATGACAGTCCGGTAGGTGTCCCCATCGTAATCGGTGCTATCGACAATCAGGACAAGGTTGGTGTCCGGCTCCACATAGTATACGAGAACCGACCAGTAGTCGGTTGTGAGGTAGACGTCGCACTCGATGTTCCCCAGGAACGTGTCCACGGTCTCGGACCGCAGGTACTCGACATTCTCATCACTGGGGTCTACTATCGTGAAGAGGAACCCGTATGAGACGGAGACGGTGTATTCGTCGGAAACGTTCATCTCGTAGTAGTTCACCGCCTGGACGCTCTGCACAGTGTATCTATCGACGTAGCCCGAGTCCAAATGGTCGTACTCCACCCAGTCGCCAACGACCAGGTAGTCTCTCATTTCCAACTTATCATCGGAATCCATTAGGTATGTGCCGTAGCTTATGCCGGCAACGGCAATCGCCACAACGACTATTATTGCCACGGATTTCGGATTCATGGGTGTTAATCGACTTGTGGTTTTAAAAAACGGCGGATGGGGCCGATGTGATGGGCAGGGTTTTTCGGTCGGATCAGGGGGTTTTCGGTGACCCCCTGATTCCGTTTATATATTGAGTCGGGAATCGAAGCACGATAAGATGACAGCACCGGGCGACACCTACGAACGCGAGCTGAAGGCGCTCCTCGCCGGCGACGAGAAGGCTGTCGCGAAGATGGTCAAGACATGCAACGCCATGGAGACGGCGGCCTACAACTCGATGCTTCAGGAGCCCTTCCTCGTCATCCGCGCCGCCGGGTCCCTCGGGGTGGACCTCGTCGCTCTCCGCTGGGACTTCTCGTTCCCCATAGAGGTCAAGAGCTCCTCCGACCCCGTCATGCACTTCAGCAAGAGCCAGAGGCTGGTGGAGCAGGCGGACACGATGCTGGGCGAGTGCAACCGCTGCCATCTGGTCCCGATCTACGCCTACCGCCTCAAGGGTTTCAGGGGGGACCCATGGAGGGTCTTCACGATCCCGAGCGACCACGAGTACAAGGGCAGGCACTCCACGCTCCACAGGAGGCTGCCGAAGCTCGAGGTCTCCAACAGCGGGAACTACATAATGAGGTGGGAGGACGGCATGAAGCTGTCCGACTTCCTCCTGTACACCGGCATGTCCGACTACCACAGCACGGACTGAGTGGAACCGCCGTCAGAACTCATAGGGCTCATCACTGGTCAGCCTCGGTCAATCATCATCCGGTTCCGGTTCCGGATGATCGATGCGTCCGGTGTAGTTATCGCTTTTGGAGAAGAGCGGCCGCTTTGGTCTTTTGCCCCGCGGCGTGAACACGGGACGGATTTGAGGAGATAGACTGCGGCCGAAACATGAATCCACTTCACGGTCCTTAAAGGTTGAGCCAGACTGTTGGAAGAACCGTTCAGGACCCATCCAACTCACTGTCGCGGCCGATGATCCCCGGACCAAGAGCCAGGATGAGGCCTCTTCCTGAGTTTCATTAATAAGAAAAAACGCGATTCACCCCCAACGGCAGGATTGACCATGGACGACCTATTCAAGCAGACCGAGGTGGTGAACAGCCTCCTCGCCAGATACGGCGTTAAGTTCGGAATCTACAAGGACGGGACCTTCAGGGAGCAGCTGTTCCCCTTCGACCCCATACCCAGGGTGATCTCCAAGGAGGAGTTCGACTACCTCGAGAGGGGACTCAGGCAGCGCGTGGACGCCCTCAACCGCTTCCTTGCCGACATCTACGGGGAGAAGCGCATCATCAAGGACGGAGTGGTCCCGGAGGAGTTCGTGTTCACGTCGTCCGGATTCCTGAAGGAGTGCGACGGCATAGTCCCGCCCAAGGGGATCTACAGCCACATCTCGGGCATCGACCTGGTCCAGGCCAAGGACGGTACATGGTATGTCCTCGAGGACAATCTCAGGGTCCCGTCCGGGGCGTCCTACCCGCTCATAGCAAGGCAGTTCACCAGGATGGCCAGTCCGTCCACGTTCAAGCACTACCCCGTTGAGGACAACAGGGACTACGCGGTCCTCCTCAAGAGGACCATGGACAACGTCAACACCGGCGGGATCAACGTCATCCTCACGCCTGGGCGCTACAACGCCGCGTACTTCGAGCACTCGTACCTGGCCGAACAGACCGGCGCCGTCCTGGTGACCGGGCAGGACCTCACAGTCGAGGACAACGTCGTCTACTACACGGACTACCACGGCGGCAAGCAGAGGGTAGGTGCGGTCTACAGGAGGATCTCCGACGACTACCTGGACCCGATGGTGTTCGTGGACGACTCGGTCATCGGTGTGCCGCACATCATGTCCGCCTACAAGGCGGGAAACGTCGCGCTCATCAACGCTCCCGGGAACGGCATCGCGGACGACAAGGGGATCTACTACTTCGTCCCGAAGATGATCAAGTACTACCTGGGAGAGGAGCCCATACTCAACAACGCCCCCACGTACCTCCCGTTCTACGAGGAGGACAGGGAGTACGTCCTCGAGAACTTCGACAAGCTGGTCATAAAGGACGTCGCCGAGGCTGGCGGATACGGCGTTGTCTTCGGCAGCAAGCTGGACGCTGAGCAGAAGGCCGCCCTCATCGATCTGATCAAGAAGGAGCCCAGGAGGTTCATCGCGCAGGAGGTCATCGACTTCAAGGACCTGGACATCCTGGAGGGAGAGCAGAGGGTCTTCAGGAAGGCCGACCTCCGCGCGTTCGTGCTCACGGCCGACCAGACGATGGTCTGGAGGAGCGGGCTCACCAGGTTCTCCAGGAACCCCGACTCGTTCATCGTCAACTCCTCCCAGGGAGGGGGTTTCAAGGACACATGGGTCCTTTCGAGGTGATCCGAATGAGCAACATTACCACTGAGAAGGCGAACGAGCTCTTCTGGCTCGGAAGGTACGTGGAGCGCGTCTACACCACCAGCATGGAGTTCTTCAGGGGATACGACAGGATGATCGACGAGACCGACATCTCCTATCCCGAGTACTGCCGCAGGGTCAGCATCCCCAACGTCTACAAGGACAAGGAGGACTTCCTCAGGAGCTACCCGTTCGACGAGTCCAATCCGGACTCCATCATCAGCAACCTCATACGCGCCTACGACAACGCCGTGGTCCTCAGGGACGACATCGGATCAGACACGCTCTCGTACATCCAGCTGGCCATCTACGACATGAGGAAGGCCGCGCTGGGTGTTGCGCCCCTCATAGGGCTGCAGACCGTCGTGGACGACATCTTCGCGTTCTGGGGATGCCTGGACGACAGGGTCGTGGACTACAGCGAGAGGAGCATCGTGAAGGCCGCCAGGAGGATCGAGAGGATCGACCTGTTCCTGAGGTTCGGCGTCCCCGCCGACAGGATCTCCTTCGAGGTCAACAGGCTCCAGAACAGGATCGTCAGGACAGGTCTCAACTACGACCAGGACGCGATCCCGAGGCTGAGGAACATGCTGGCCCAGGACGAGGTGCCCCGCGCCGACGCGATCCGCCTGATAGAGTCCATGGTGGACGTCTGAACAATCAGAATCTTCAATAACAGGCTCCACATGGGGCGGGATGGAGGGATGCTTCTCTGGACGCGCCGAGAACGACATTGGGGTTCCAGTACCAGCTGTCGCTGGGCTTCGACGGCGAGGCCTGCAGGCACTCGTTCCTGATGCGCTGCATACCGGGGGACACCCTCAGGCAGAGGGTCGTCTCGGCCCAGGTCATGCTGTCGCCGGACACCCCGTTCGTCTACGGCACCGACGGGTTCGGGAACAGGACCATCGAGGGAACCGTCCAGGGCACCCACGACTCCTTCTCCGTGTCGGTGCAGGGGACCGTGGAGGTCCCCTCGGGGGAGCCGGAGGCCCCGGTCCCGGAGTGCCCCGAGGAGGGGGACGAGGCCATGGTCTACAGGTACCACACCCGCAGGACCGAGCCCGGGCCTGCCATCGAGTCCTTCCTGTCTTCCGCGCCCGACTGTGCCTGTGACGACCTGTCCAGGGCCGTGGGACTCATGCACAGGCTCTACTCTTCTTTCAAGTACGAGAAGGGGGTCACCGGACCCGAGTCCACGGCGGAGGAGGCCATGAGCATCGGACGGGGCGTTTGCCAGGACTACTCGCAGATCATGCTCTCCCTGCTCAGGTGCAGGGGGATCCCGTGCAGGTACGTCGTCGGGTTCACCACAGGCGAGGGGGAGAGCCACGCCTGGATAGAGGTCCTCCACGACGGGACATGGTACGGGCTGGACCCGACAGGGGACACCGCGGTGGGTCCCCGTCACGTCAAGGTCTCCCACGGGAGGGACTACGACGACTGCCGCATAAACAGGGGCGTGTTCTTCGGAGCCCACGCCGTGACGCAGCAGGTGCACGCAGAGGTGCACGAACTAGGATGAAGGAGGTCAGCCGATGATAGAGAACGTCGTCTCGATCAAGCTCCCGGTCGACGAGGAGCTCAGGATACGCAAGAACAGGATAGCGCCGGAGGGGCTGGGCGAGGACGCCAAGAGGATATGCATCGTCACCGGCACCCACGGGGACGAGCTGGAGGGGCAGCTCGTCTGCTTCGAGCTCGCCAGGTTCCTCAGGAGCAACATGCAGCACCTGAAGGGGATCGTCGACATCTACCCCGCCCTCAACCCGTTGGGTATAGACTCGATCACCAGGGGTATCCCCGGCTTCGACCTCGATATGAACAGGACCTTCCCCGGGAAGAGGGACGGGTCCATGCCCGAGTACGTGGCGGCGGAGATCTTCGACGACATCGCCGGGGCTGACGTCTGCATCGACATCCACGCCAGCAACATCTTCCTGAGGGAGATCCCGCAGATCCGCATCAACGAGCTCCATGTGAAGGACCTGGTCCCCCTGGCCAGGTACATGAACGTCGACTTCATCTGGGTGCACTCCGCAGCCACCGTCCTAGAGTCCACGCTCGCCTACTCGCTGAACTCCGTGGGCACGAAGACCCTCGTCGCTGAGATGGGCGTGGGAATGAGGCTCACCATCGAGTACGGCAACCAGCTCAGCCAGGGGATCGTCTCGCTCATGGCCCATCTCGGGATGTGGGACGGCCCCGTCCCGGAGGTCAGGAAGCCCATAGTCTCCGTTGACGGCAAGGTCGAGTACATCAACGCTGCCAAGGGCGGCATCTTCGTCCCGAGGATAGAGCACTGGAAGGGGGTACACGAGGGGGAGCACCTGGGCGATATCGTCAGCCCGCTCACCGGGGACATCCTGTCCAGGGTGCAGTCCCCGTGCGACGGCCTCGTGTTCACGCTGAGGGAGTACCCCGTCGTGGACGAGGGGTCCCTGATCGCAAGGATCCTGAGGGAGTGATAGCATGGAGAGGACAGTCATCTACGAGTTGGAATCGATGTACAGGGACTCCTTCCGCGTGACCGGGTTCAGGTTCGGGTCCGGGGAGAAGACGATGTGCGTCGTCGGGTCCATGAGGGGGAACGAGGTCCAGCAGCTCTACTGCTGCTCGCAGCTGGTCGACAGGCTCAAGCTCCTGGAGTCCCGCGGGCTCATCAACGAGGGCCACTCCATCACTGTCATACCATGCGTCAACCCATACTCCATGAACATAGGCAAGAGGTTCTGGCCCACGGACAACTCTGACATCAACAGGATGTTCCCCGGGTACGACCTGGGCGAGACCACCCAGAGGATCGCCGACGGCCTGTTCAAGGAGCTCATCGGATACAGGTACGGGGTGCAGTTCGCCAGCTACCACGCCCCCGGGCAGTTCACGCCTCACGTGAGGATGATGAAGACCGGTTTCGAGAGCGTCGAGGATGCCAAGGTGTTCGCTCTCCCGTACGTCGTCCTCGTGGACCCGGTGCCCTTCGACTCCGGGGTCCTGAACTACAACTGGCAGATCTGGGAGACCAAGGCCTTCTCACTCTACACCCAGGAGACATCCAGGATCGACCGCGACAGCGCCAAGAGGGTGGTCGACAGCGTCACCAGGTTCCTCAACAGGATCGGGGCGGTGTCCTACGACGGAAAGGCCGGGTACATCCCAGACGTCATAGAGGAGAGCCACCTGATGAGCATCCAGACCTCCGAGGCGGGCATCTTCGAGCCTCTGGTGGAGGTAGAGGCCCAGGTGGACGCCGGCGACGTGCTCGCCAGGGTCATCGACCCATACGAGGGGAACGTCAGGCAGGAGATCGTCGCTGGCTGCGACGGAGTGGTGTTCTTCAGGCACTCCGACCCCCTGGTGTACGCGGACACGGTGGTGTTCAGGCTCATCCCGGTCGGCGAGTTCAAGGCGGCCGCCGGACGCATCGAGTGACCGGTGTCGGACACGGTATGGATAATACTGACGACTATCTATCTTAACGGATATATATGATATCTATGGGGACGGGTGGTCCCCATAAATACATCCATTCCGAATAGCCGGCATGGGACTAAAACAGGTCTATGAAAAATGGACTTCGATCAATCTCGTCTTCCGTATACTGGCGGGACTGATCATCGGTGCCGTCCTGGCCCTGGTAGTCCCCGGTCTGGAACCAGTCAGCCTTCTGGGTACGCTGTTCGTCAACGCCCTGAAGGCGATAGCGCCGATACTAGTGTTCGTTCTCATCATCAGCGCTCTGGCCGGGGCGGGCGGAGGCATCGGGTCCAAATTCGAGAAGGTCCTGATGCTGTACATAGGCAGCACGATCATCGCCGCCGCGGTGGCGGTGATCATGAGCTACGCCTTCCCGCTGACGGTCACGCTCATCGAGCCTGACGACAGCGCAGCCATCACGGACACCTGGGCCTTGATCAGCGGGGTCATCGAGGGGATCTTCACCAACCCCGTGACAGCCATCGCCGAGGGCAACTACCTGAGCATCCTGTTCTGGGCCGCACTCATCGGATTCGTCACCAAGATCATCGCGTCCGACAACACCAAGAAGCTCTTCAAGGACGCCGCGAACATCGTCACCGTGGTGATCAGGATCATCATCGAGTTCGCGCCCATCGGAATCATGGGTCTGATCTACAACACCGTCTCCACGAACGGTCTCGAGATCTTCGCGGAGTACGGGGCGCTCATAGTGCTCCTGGTCGTGTGCATGCTCATCGTCATCTTTGTGACCAACCCGATCATCGGAGCACTCATGATGCACAGGAACCCGTACCCGCTGCTCCTGAGATGCCTCCGCGACAGCGCGGTCACCGCCTTCTTCACCAGGAGCTCCGCGGCTAACATCCCCGTGAACCTCTCCCTGTGCGAGAAGCTGGGGCTGGACGATTCCTTCTACTCCGTGTCCATCCCCCTGGGGGCCACCATCAACATGAACGGTGCCGCGATCACGATCACCGTCATGACTCTGTGCGCCGCGTTCACGCTGGGCATGGACGTGCCGTTCGCCATGGCGCTCCTGTTGTGCATCATCGCCACCATCGCCGCCTGCGGTGCATCCGGAGTCAGCGGCGGGTCGCTCCTGCTGATCCCCCTCGCATGCTCCATGCTGGGGATCGGGGAGGACGTGGCCATGCAGATGGTCGCCATCGGGTTCATCATCGGTGTTATCCAGGACTCCCTGGAGACCGCCCTCAACTCCTCCGCGGACGTCTACTTCACGGCCGTCTCCGAGGTGGCCGACGCCCGCAAGAGAGGCGAGGAGCTGGAGCTGAACCTCTGAAAGCAAGGTCCTGAAACCCTTTCCCAAACCCATTACTTCTGATCATTCCCCTGTATCGGCGTCTCCGGATGCTTCCTGTCGGACGGCTTGCACATGACCGCGATGGACGCTATCGCAAGGGCCATGCCCAGGAGCATGAGCGGGGAGGGGACCTCCGCGAAGAGCAGGAGCCCGAAGACCGCGGCAGCGGTGGGCTCCCCGCAGGCCGCGAGGATGGACGCGGTCCCGACCTCTATGCGGGCGATGGCCGTGTTGTACAGGATGTACGGCAGGAAGGTAGCCACCGCAGCCTGGAACACCAGGTATGCGAGGTACGACGGGCCGTTGGAGACGTAATCGGATATCGCCCCCAGGTCGGAGAACGGCAGGACGACCAGCGACGAGATGATGAGGCTGTAGAACAGGATGGTGTAGGTGCCGTAGCCGTCGGAGCCCGCCCTCTTGGACATTATCCCGTACAGGGCGTAACAGACCGATGCCGCCAGACCCGCGGCGATACCTGAGGCGGACACGTCCGATCCGCTCTCCAGCACGCCGCTGAGCAGCACGCATCCTACTATGGAGGCGAACATGCAGACGAGCTTGCGGCGGGTGATCCTCTCCTTGAAGATGACGCGCGCCATGATCAGCATGAACACAGGCGATAGCCCGAGGAGGACCGCCGCCAGGGAGAGCGACACCCTATCCACCGACACGGTGTAGAACACGTTTATGCCGACCATGGACAGGCCGCAGACCACGAACACCCAGGCATCCCTTCTCCTGATCCTCAGCATGTCACGGTCGGTGAGGAGGATGACGGACAGGACCATCACCGCGGCGAAGATCTCGCGTGCGAAGACGATGGTGAAGTTGTCCAGACCGTGGTCGGACAGGTCGCGGACGAAGATCCCCGAGGTACCCCACATCACTCCCGAGAGTATGGGTAGAAGCAGCAGCGGGGATCTCATGGGTGGGAATCCGGCATCCCGTATTTCGTGGTTTTGGAGGGCTGGCCAGCACCGTCGGCGGATACCTATGGATGATATTGTGGCCGACACATCATTGACATCTTTGAGAATAGGACAACTATCTTCAGGGTAAATGGGCCAGAGGATCATTTTAGATAATCAATACATTCATAATTTGCATGTTTTTCAGTTGACATCTCATGAATTATGATCTCACTTCTCTACTGGATTGACTACAGATCCAGACTATATGGGGTCGAGGTGATAGTGAAGATAGATTGACGTTTTTCGACTGCATGAGAACTTCAAACCTTGGACCCAGAATCTAATCTCTACACGTAAGACTCAAGTATTCAGTCTCAGATGCTCACCAGGTGGTCTTATCTCAGAGCTCAGCATCGATAAGAAGACGATTGAGAAGCTTCTAAACGATTCAGAATCACGTTTCCTCATTCCTGATTATCAGCGCCCCTATGCATGGACCGTTACGGAATGTCAAGTCCTTTGGGATGACCTCATGTCATTCGCCTTTCCCAATGACGATCCCTCTGCTTTCAACAAGAGCAGATACTATTTCCTTGGACCCATAGTCACTTTCGAGAATGGAAGCTGGCTGGAGGTCATCGATGGTCAGCAGAGGATCACCACTATCATGCTGCTTCTCCGTGCCTTCTATGAATCCTTTGATCCCAAGAAGACCAAGGACAAGAGTATCCTAAGTGTCCGCGATGTTATTGAGAAATGTCTCTGGTCATCAAATGATTATGGTATCATCGACAAATCTCAACTGAAGCTCGAGACGCTGGTCGCCACCGATGACGACCGTAATGATTTCCGCTGTATTATGGATACGGGCGTCGCACCGAAGGGTTCGAAGAGCAACTACACCCTCAACTACGATTTCTTCATGTCAAAGATAGAGACGTTCATCTATCAGTTCATGTCGAACGTCCCAGACCTTCCGGCGAGGATAATGAAGTATTGCATTCTTCTTCCAATCAAGGCGGAATCACAGGATTCGGCGCTCATGATCTTCTCCACTCTGAATAACAGGGGAAAGCCACTGTCCGATGCGGATATCTTCAAGTCACAGCTATACAAGCACTATCTTGAACGTGGTGAGGATGAGAAGAATAAATTCATCGCCAGGTGGAAGGACCTCGAGATCGAATGCAATGAGATCTTCGCGGATGTTCAAAACAACCCCTTAGATGAGATCTTCACTCGGTACATGTACTACGAGCGTTCTCTACTGCACAACAAGAGTTCCTCCACGGAGTCCCTCCGTAAGTTCTACGAGAAGGACAACTACGCGATTCTCAAGAAGGACGGTACGTTCGACAACATCATCAGATTAAAGGATTTCTGGAAGAAGGTCTACAGCGAGGATGCCGAAGCGTTCTCAGACGATGTTCTTTCAAGGTTGTTCATCCTGAGTATGGCGCCGAACAGCATGTGGACGTACATCTTGTCGGTATACTTCATGCATAATTCAGATTCTGAAGGGAATCTCGATGAGTGCGGGCTTGTGAGGTTCCTCGACAAGATCATTGGATTCATCTGGACTTACGCTATCACAAATCCAGGTGTCAACGCCCTCAGGACCCCGATATTCGCGGAGATGGTCAATATCATCGATGACAAGCCCGTGGAGTTCGCAGAGCACCGCTTCGATGAGGCTGCTGTCCGGAATTATATGAATATGAATGGCCAGTTCACAAACCAGCGTCCGATAACAAAGTCTATGCTTGCCTGGTGGACTTTCCAGCAACCTGGGCAGACTCTTCTGTCAACCCAGACGAGATTCGATACGGAGCACATCTTCTCCAGGAATAGGCAGGATGTGGAGCATACTCTTCAGGATCCGGCTTCTCTTGAGAAGCTCGGTAACAAGTCTCTGCTCGAGAAGTCCATCAATATTCGTGCTTCTGATTATCGTTTTTCAGACAAGAAGGCGTACTACCTGGGTGAGCGCGGTCGCAAGAAGCAGGCTACTTCCATCAGAGAGCTCACCGATCTCTGCGGTTTGGACGATTTTACCGAGAAGCATATTAGTGACCGCGATGCCCGCATAATCGACGGTTTCGTCGATTATCTGAGGTCCAATGATCTCCTGAAGGGTTGAGGTGATTCGTCGCAAGTTAACAAAAACTTGGGAGAGGACTGATGCTCCCGGGTAACAATCGATTCCAAGAATCTATAATCCTGAACAGAATCAAAGCATAGTTAGCAAGGTACGTGTCCATGGCGGTTCAGTTCGAGTTCTTAAGAGACCTGTTCCAGAGGCATGTGGAGCCTCTCAGATGTGATACAATAGGTGTTGCCACGGACGACTTGATCCATGACGATTATGCTTTCAGACTCAGTATGATCGTGGAGGATCCCGAGTGGTTGGGGTCTCTGACGTGTGAGGAGGAAGTCGCTCTGAGGACATATCTGGAGCCGTCCAGATTCCACCTACTCAATCGGGCGCTCTATGATGTCGACAGTATCGAAGATCCTGATGATTTGCGCTATTTCCTCTGCAATTTGGATTTATACAAACATCTTGACGAGGCCATTTACAAATATAGGCTCGGAGCACCGATAATGGTCATGCGTGGCCTTCGTGAGTCTCCATTCGATACGGAAATCAGTAAGGATCTGATAGGGAAGGAGATAATCTTCAACAGCTACCTGTCTACGGTAATGGATCCCCGCATCATGAGGATGTACGGATACAAGGTTAGACTTGTCATCATGGTGCCACGTGGTAAGGGGGTCGGCATATGCCTCCGTTCCATGAATCCCTGTGCGAATGTAGAGGAGTTTCTGTTCAAAAGGGGCTCCAGGATGAGGGTCCTTAGCGTCAGCAAGGATGAAGATGATAACGACTCGATATTGCTGGGTTTTCTCGGATAATCATGTCATATCTGGAATAAGACTTCTGACGGTACCACATCTATGGAAGGCCGGAGTCTGGATAGTTAGAAGGTGTGGGGAATCAGAACGCTGCTACCACCTTGAATTGTACCTGTTCTGAGCGACGATTCTTGGTTAATCTAATGTGAATCCTTCTTGGAGGGAGTCGCAATTAGAGAGTCTGACATACAGTTATGAAGCATCTTCGGGTGCTCATATTAAGGCAATCCCTAATATGGCAGAGATATCGATGAAAAATGGCAAATACAGAGTTTGAAGGCTTCTTGATAGTGAAATCACTTTGATTTGCTCTCTAATTTAATGGTGAAAGAAATGGCGCGGAGAGGGAGATTCGAACTCCCGTGGAGAATTCTCCACCGGTTTTCAAGACCGGCGCCGTGGGCCGAACTTAGCTATCTCCGCGTCGGACAACCGCTAACGCGATTCACTATAAAGACAATGTGGCAGTCGAAGCGGGATCCTACGCCACGAGGGCGGAGGAAGGTTTTATCGGATGCGAGCCATCCAACGGTTCATGAAGGAGGCGCTGGCCAGGGTACCCGTCCCCATATGCGGCGTCGCCCTGGGTGTCATGGGTCTGGCGAACATCTGTCGCATCTGGTCGCAGGAGGTCGCTTGGGTATTCTGCGCCCTGAGCGTGTTCCTCCTGGCTCTCTACGTCTCTAGATGCATCCTCGTCAGGGGATCATTCCGGAGGGATCTGGGATCGCCGGTGACCGCTTGCGTGTTCGGCACATTCCCGATGACGGTCATATTCCTGGCGGGGCACATCGCCGGCCTCGGTGTCGCGGCTGACGCGGTCTTCATCCTGGGTTCCGCGATCCAGCTGGTGCTCATCGTCTATATTGCCGTCTCCATCATCCCAAAGATGCGTCTATCGGACGTCCACGCCTGCCTGTTCGTCCCGTTAGTGGGGATAGCCGCCATGGGCGCATCGGGCGCCTCCGTAGGTCTCCAGCAGGCCGGGGAGTTCGGTGCGGTCCTCGGACTCGTCTTCTCCGTGCCTGTCCTCGCGGCCGTGGCGTGGAGGTACTTTCGCCTTCCGGACCTCTCACCAGCCGAGGCTCCCGTGTTCTGCATCCTTGCGGCACCGTTCGCGCTGTGCACCGTGGCCATCTCCGGGTCCGTCCCCGACGCCCCGATCGCCCTCCGCGAGGTCGTCTACGCGGCAGGGCTCGTCCTCTACATGGTGGTCATCGCGAGGGTCCCGTCGCTCATGAGGACGGGTTTCGTTCCGAGCAAGGCGTCCATGGGGTTCCCCATGACCGTCTCCGCCGTCGCCACCCATTCGATATCCGTCGCCGTCGAGGGGACTGTCGCGGACATCCTCACGGCCCTGTTCCTCGTCCAGGTGATCGTGGCCGTCGCCGTCATGGCGCACATACTGGCCGGCTACATCGGGTTCCTGCGCCCGGCCGGTTCCGAATGAGAATACAGAGGTTCAGGCGGATGATCCGCCGGAATGTTGGTGTTTGTTCAGAGCTCCACGAGCTCGTACTCGCGGGATCCGATGCCCAGGTCAGCGGCGGCCTCGATCGTGTGGATCCCGTTGCGGCTGTTGACCCTCTCCATGAAGTGGTCGCGTCCGGGGTCGTCCGACCCGATGACCAGATCCATGCAGGCCTGGTCGATGGCGACGGGGTCCAGCGAGGACAGTATGCCGATGTCGTGCACGCAGGGCTTCTCGGGATGCATGACGCAGTCGCAGTCCACGGACAGGTTCTTCATGACGTTCACGTAGACGATCCTGCCGTCGAAGTGCCTTACGACGCTTGCTGCAGCATCCGCCATGGCCTCCGGGAACCTGACCGAGTCGGCGTGGAAGTCCCACGCCTTGATGCGGTCGTCCGAGGCTCCTCCGGAGTGGATCAGCGCCTTTCCGGCACGGGAAACGCATCCGATAGACAGCTGCTTGAGGGCTCCCCCGTACCCTCCCTGGGGGTGCCCCTTGAAGTGGGCGAGCACCAGCATGGAGTCGTATTCCAGGATGTCCTTCCCAACGAGGTTGCTCTACAGTACCCTGCCGTCGGGGATCTCCCACTTGACGTCGGGCCCCTCGGCGTCCATGAGGTCCACGTCGAACCTGGTCCATCCGTGCTCCTCCAGGAGCCTTTGGTGGGATTCGGTGTTGTCCCTGACGCCTCCGAACCTGTCGCCGTAGGCGGTGCTGCACTCGACGACGGTCCCGTTCACGGTCTCGATCATCGGCCTCCAGAACTCCGGCCACAGGAAGTTGGTGTTGCCCTGTTCCCCGGAGTGGATCTTGACGGCGACCCTGCCATCCAGCTCCCTACCGGTGGCGCGGTACATCTCGACGACCTTCTCCGGGCTGATGTCCCTGGTGAGGTGCACCTTGGACGCCTTGGGTTCACTCTGTCACGGACTTCGCCCATGCCACGGGGTCGCCTGAGTTGAGCAGCTTCCCCTGTCCCCACTCGGCATTGGGGTAGTTGGATCTCATGTGCTACACGCATTTGGCGACGTCGCTCCCGCCTGAAGTGGCGAACGCGACAATCCTCTTCCCTTCGATGGCGGCGCCGTCCAGGAAGGTGTCGACTATGCGGGGCTCCACGTACCACCATACCGGGAATCCCAGGAGGATGGTGTCGCATCCAGAGACGTCGGGGACGGCCTCGGCCAGCTCCGGGCGGCTGCCCTCGTCGTTCATCTCGACGGTGCTACGGCTCTTCTTGTTCGTCCAGTCCAGATCCCTTTCGGTGTAGGGCTCCTTCGGGCGGATCTCGTACAGGTCTGCTCCGATTCCCTCAGCCATCCTCCTGGCGACGCCGGCGGTGTTGCCGGTGGCTGAGAAGTACGCTACCAATGTCCTCGTGCTCATTCCTCTTCCTCCTTGTACCTCTCGGTCGCCCCGGGAACGCCCAGCAGCCTCTCGGCCCCCATCCTGGCGAGCTCGAACACGTCCAGCTCGCGATACGGGACTCCGGCGGCAGGTACTCGTCATCCGAAGTTGTCGACGCCGTCAAGAGGATGATCGAATCCAGGCTCTGAGAATCCGGAGGGGCCTGCCCCTCCGTCTTCCCCATTTCCAAGGGACACCGTATTATTTTAGAAATGCCTTAAACATCCATGGACGGAATCCTGATTGTGGCCCACGGGACGAAGGATGGGAATAGGGGCGTGCTTGACGTCGCCTCGCAGGTGGAATCGCTGACTGGTTTACGCACGGTTGCCGGCTTCAAGAGGTTCGGCGAGCCGAAGCTGCGGGAAGCGATGGGGTCCCTCGTGGAATCGGGGGCGGACAGAGTGGCCGTGGTCCCCCTCTTCCTATCCGAGGGGAAGTACGTGAGCTCGATCCCCAGGAACCTGGGGCTCCGCCCCGGGGAGACCTCCGGGACCGTGGAGGTCCATGGCAGGGACGTGTCAATCGCAGTCTCCGGACCTGTAGGACGGGAACCTGGGATAGGAGACGCTGTGATCTCGACCGTGAGGAGCACTGGGTTCCCGGCGGAGGGTACGGGTGTGGTGCTCCTTGGCCATGGATCGGCCGACGGGCTCCCTGGGGAGGATGCCCTGCGCGCTCACGGGTATCGTGTCAGGAGCGTAACGGGGCCGGCGTCGAAGGACATGCCCTCCGCAGTGGGGGATCTGGTCTCCCAGGGTGCGGAGAGGATTGTCGCAGTGCAGATGAGACTCGCATCGAAGCTGGTCCCAGTGCCTGAGAACATGGAGTTCGCTGTGACAGGGCCGATGGGGACCTCTCGCCATGCAGCGGAGCTGGCCGCCCGCATGGCCATCGGACTGCTCTCGTGAGAGGAGAGGGCCGAGGCCCATCGATAGAGCTTCTTCTTGATGATGTACCAGTCCAGCAGAAAGAACGCCACCAGGTACGCCAGCATCACAGCCACGGACAGCCACGGGATATCCCAACCGAGAGCCACCGCACGAACCATCTCCGACGAGTGCGTCAGCGGAAGGGCCCATATCACGTACCCCACGGCATCGGGCAGGGCGTTCACCGAGAACAGAGTCCCGCACATGAACGTCATGGGCATGATGACCAGGCTGGAGAACAGGTTGAGGGTGGCGCTGGAACGTGCCAGCAGGCCCGCGGCCACTCCCAGCAGTGCGAACGTCACGCATGAGAACAGGGTGCACAGCAGCAGGCCAGGGCTCAGCATCAGCTCGGGCGCGATGAAATACCCCAGGGCCAGCAGGATCATGCATCCCATCAGGCCCCTGACTATTCCCACCACCGCCTTCCCGAACACAATGGATGACATGTGCATGGGGCAGAGAATCATCTCGTCGAAGCTGGAGTGGAAAAGCCTCTGGATCATTATCTTCTGAGCGGAGGACGTGAATCCAGCGGTCATGGAGGTCATCGCCACGATACCCGGGATGGAGTAGGCGATGTAGCTCACCCCGGCCTCGGTGTCCCCGGCCCTCATACCGTAGGCGAAAGCTATGAGATACAGCAAGGGGCCCATCAGCGCGGAGATCAGGGTCTCTGGAAGGTGTCTGCGCAGGAAGCACAGATCGCTGTACGATACGCGATAGACCTCGCTGAAGAAGTTGTACATCAGCGGGGACCTCCCGTTATTTCCAGGAACACATCCTCCAGCGTCGTCCTCCTCACGACGGTGTTGTGCTCCCCTGTGAACTCGTCGGCGGCCGCCTTGGCGGCGTGCCGATCGGGGTAGAACGAGATCGTCGTTTCATCATCCTCATCGGTACGTACCATCGCGAAACGTCCGACCGACTCGATTAGTTCCTCCGGCGTCCCCTCGGCCACCAGCTTCCCCTTCATTATCATACCGATCCTGTCGCACAGGGACTCGGCCTCGAAGATGTAGTGGGTGGTCAGGAATATGGTTGTCCCCTTCTTGTTCAGGGCACGGATCATCTTCCACAGCAGGTTCCTGGACTGGGTGTCCAAACCGGTGGTCGGCTCGTCCATGAAAAGGATGTCCGGGTCATGGACCATCGAGCAGACGATGGAGACCCTCTTCTTCCATCCGCCGGACAGGTGCTCCACCAAGTCGTCCAGACGGTCGGTGAGTTCCATGATGTCGCACAACTCGATCATGCGCTCCTTCGCCTCCTGACGGGTCATGTTCTGCATCAGCGCGTGATGCATGATGTTCTCCCTGACGGAGATGTCCTTGTCCAGACTGTTCTGCTGCTGGATGACGCCTATAGTCCTTCTGGCCTCTATGTACTCCGTGCAGGTGTCATGACCGTCCACCAGGATCCTTCCGGACGTCGGAATCTCCATGGTTGTGAGCATGCGGACAGTGGTGGTCTTCCCCGCTCCGTTCGGTCCCAGGAACCCGTAGATCTCTCCTTTGCGGACCTCGAAGCTCAGACCGTCCACGGCCCTCAGTTTTCCGAAGACCTTGGTCAGGCCCTCGGTTTGAATTATGGTATCACTAAACATTTTCAGTAATCCCTAAAAATATATATGTATTTAGGAATTCCTGAACTTGAACAACAGATGTTTGATTGTACCCCTGGAGGGTATATGAATGAACACGAAACAGATAGTAGCAGTATTCGTTGTCGCTGTGATCGTAATCGCCGCCGCGGCGGTTGTCCTGAGTCGGAACAACGGCGATGACAGCACCCCGCCCGTTTCCGGAGAGGTCCAGTCCGGAGCCTTCTACGGAAACGTCAACGGGGACAGCCGCGTAGATGAAACCGACAAGTCGGTGATTGAGAGCATCATCGACGGAGAATACACATTGGAGGACTATCCCCTCGCCGACGCCAACCTGGACGGTGTCGTCGACCAGAATGACCTGGACGTCGTCGACTCCGTCATCAACAACGAGCAGACCACAGTCTATGTTGTCAACGCCACCAACAACGCGGTGGCCGTCCCATACCCCATCGGCAACTTCGCCGTCTCCGCCGGAACCAACATGAAATCCATCATCAGCATCCTCGGACTCGGAGACATGGACAACCTGAAGGGTGTCGCCCTTGACACAGGAGATGTCAGCGATGTGCTCGACTCCAAACTTGGCAGCGCCCTCGACGAGGGTAGGATCACCTGCCTCACCGAGGACAGCCGCAAGCTCACCGCCGAGTCCCTGAACCTCCTCACTCAGAACCGGATCGACCTGGTGTTCAGCGAGGAGTCTGGAATGTCCACCGAGGCCGAGGTCGTCAGCGCCATCGAGAATCTCGGAATTTCCTACCTGGAGTTCAACCTCATGAACTACGACGACCAGATCATGGCCATCTCCTCCATGGGCATCCTGCTCGGGTGTGAAGACGAGGCGGAGAGGTACATCTCTTGGAGCCAGGGCGTCCTCGACGCCATCCGGGAAAGTGAAGGGAACCAGTATGGGACCAAGACCGTCCTCTGCGTCGTCATGTCCAACTCCGTGAGCGGTAGCAGCTCCGACTACTACGCCGCCTCCGAGATGGCCGGCGGGGACAATCTGGCCGACTGGGAGGATTCCACCAAGAAGTTCAACGAGGGAGACAACTGGCTGCTGGACGGGAAATACAACGCCGACTACATCTTCCACTTCAGGACACTGGTCTATCCGGACGGCATGAGCCAGGATGATATTGCCAAGTACGCCGGATACTTCGAGGACACGTACACGTACCAGAACGACGGGTACTACCTGATCAACGGGTCCCTGCCCCTGCCCGTCAGGCTTGCTGTCATGGCCGAGACCATGTACGGCGACTGCTTCGACGAGGGATGGTCCCAATCCATCTTCCAGGAGTACGTGACCGAGATCCTCGGAGCCGACTACGACGTGTCCCAGAGCGTCTACATTTGGAATGCTTGAAACCACTCAGGCGGGGCACCGCCCCCGCCGTATTCCCCATGACACTATTAGAGCTCGGATCGATCGACTTCGGGTACAACGGGGAATCCGTCGTCCTGAAGGACATAGATCTGGAAATCTGCAACCCCCAGCTCATCTCGATCATCGGACCCAACGGCGCAGGGAAGACCACACTGATCCACTGCATCAACAGAATCCTGGCCCCTACCAGGGGAACGGTCCTCCTGGACGGCGAGGACGTGGCATCCTTCAAGGCCAAGGACCTGGCCAAGAAGATCGGTTACATCCCGTACACATCCAGTGACAGCTTCCCCCTGAGCGTGGTGGACACCGTCCTGATGGGACGCAACCCCCACAGGAAATGGAACACCATGCATGAAGACATGGTCGTGGTGGAAAGAACCCTCGAGATGATGGATATCAAGGACCTGGCCATGCGCCCTTTCAATGAACTGTCCGCCGGTCAGCGCCAAAGGGTGATGCTGGCCCGCGGACTGGCCCAGGAGCCGGAGGTTCTCCTCCTGGACGAACCGACCTCCAATCTGGACATCAGACACCAGATGGATGTCATCCGCCTTCTGAAGAAGCAGTCCAATGAGAGGGGGCTGGTCGTGATAATGATCAGCCACGACATCAACATTGCAGCGAAGTACTCCGACAACATCATCATGATGCACGACGGCACGATTTACGCCGTCGGGACTCCGAAGGACGTGATCACAGAGGAGAACATGAGGAAGGTCTACGGAGTGGAAGTGGACATCCTCGAACAGGACGACAGACCCCACGTCGTCATCCGCGACAGGGATTTCAGCATGGATGACGCCCGCACCCTGGAGGGATCGTATGTTGTTTCGGAACAAAGGCGTCGATCCGGAAACGGTGTCCCAGCTGGAGACCGACTACTCCAGGCAGACACTCCGCAAGGTGCTGCTGGTGTCCGGGCTGACGGTCCTGATCGTGACGTTCGCGGCGTTCTCGCTGACGGTGAACGGACGCGACATCGGGTTCTTCGAGACCTGCTCCTACATCATCAACCACATCCTCGGCACCGAGTACGAGTACCGTAGTGTCGAGTGGTACGACGACTTCATGATCTGGAACATCTACCTCCCCCGGGTCTGCCTCGGAGTGTTCCTGGGCGTGGGGCTCTCAATCTGCGGTGTCGCGATGCAGAGTGTGATGAACAACCCGCTGGCCGATTCCTACACCACCGGCATATCCGACGGTGCCTGCTTCGGCGCCGTCATGGCCGTGGTCACCGGATTCGCCCTGTCCAGCATATCCAGCTCCATGGGCGTGGTGACGAACGCGTTCGTCTGCGGCCTGGTGCCTGCATTCATCCTGATCGCCCTGTCCAGCATGATGAAGATGAGTCCGGCCACATCGATTCTGGTGGGTGTCGCCCTGTCATACATATTCAGCGGACTGGAGTCCGCCATCATGGTGGCCACTGACGCGGACACCCTGAAGGAGGCATACCTCTGGCAAATCGGAAGCCTCGGAGACATCATGTCCTGGGACCAGTGCTACATCCCGATTTCGGTGACTGTGCTGGGCTCCGCCGCCATCTGGATGTGCAGCAACAAGCTGAACCTGCTGTCGTTGGGCGACGACAGCGCCAAAAGCCTCGGCCTGGACGTGAGGATGTTCAAGGCTATTGTCATGATCATCGTCTCCGTGATCGTCGCGTCACTGGTCAGCTTCGTGGGCATCATAGGGTTCGTCGGCCTGGTGGCCCCTCACGTGATACGCATGGTCATCGGAGGGAACAACCGCTTCCTGATCCCTGCTTCCGCGCTATTCGGATCCTTCCTGATCCTCGTGGCCGACCTGATCTCTCGCACGGCCATCGCCCCCGACGAGCTGCGCCTGGGAGTGATCGTGTCGATGATCGGCTCGCCAATCTTCCTGTACATCATCTTCAGCCGCAAGAAAAGCTACGGAGAGGTGTTCTGATGAAAGGAGACTGTTCGGAGCTCGAGGCAGGATACTACCGCGACAACCGCAGGAAGGTTCTGATCTCTGTGGTCATCCTTCTTGTGTCGGTCGTGATGGCCTTCGGCTCGATATTCCTGTCACAGATTATGGACACCGTGACGCCGGACATCGTCATCGAGGTCCTCAAAGCCCATCTGAACGGAGGGTCCACGGACAACCACGTGGCGGAGACCGTCGTATGGGACGACGGCGTCCCCCGCGCCATCATGGGCGTGGTCGTCGGAGCAGGACTGGCCGTCGCCGGCGTCGTGATGCAGTCGCTGCTCCGCAACCCACTGGCTGAGCCGTACACCACTGGGGTCGCATCAGGAGCATCCTTCGGAGCCGCCCTGATGTTCATCCTGGGGCTCCCGCTGATACCAGTGGGCGACCATAGCCTGGCGGTCACCCTGAACGCCATCGTGCTGGCCATGATTCCGACATTGGCCATTGTCCTGATTTCCAAGCAGAGCCGGATGACGCCGACTACCATGATCCTGGCAGGTGTTGCTATCATGTACGTGTTCAGGTCGATGACATCGCTGATGACCCTCATGGCCGACTCGGAGAACGTGGAGCAGTTGTACATATGGAACGTCGGGTCCCTGGGACCCGCGTCTTGGGACAACGTCGGGATAGTGCTCGCGGTGACCGTCATCTGCATCGTCGTGCTCCAGCTGATGTCCCGCGACATCGGCCTGATGACCGTTGGCGACCGGAGTGCGTCCAGCATGGGTGTGTCCGTGAGAAGGGTTCGCGCCCTCTCGTTGATGCTGGTCGCCGTGATGACCGCCACCATCGTGGGGTTCACCGGAACCATCGGGTTCATGGGTCTGGTGGCGCCGCACGTGGCACGTCTCCTGGTGGGGTCCAACGCAAGGTACCTGATCCCCTGCTCGGCGGCGATCGGGGCGATTATCCTGATCGGATGCGACTGCATAGCCAACGTGATAGTGGGCATACCGGTGGGCGTCCTGACCGCGATCATCGGCGGTCCCATCTTCATCATGCTGCTGATCAAGGGTGCCAAAAGAGTCTGGTTCTGAGACCGCTGGATGAACAAACCGGTCCCTGTCCCCAGATGGGGGCCGACCATTATTAGGATAATTTAAATTATTTTAGTGATTCCTAATATAGTACTGAAATAGACGGCGGACACCGTTCGACGAACCGCCTATCGGGATGAGATACAATGAGAACGGCACTTATCATAGCGCACGGATCGGATGAGGGCAAGAACGGAGACGCGGCGGAGATGCACGCGAGAAGACTCGAGGGTATGTTGGGCACTAGGGTCAGACACATCTACAAGAACTGCGGAGAGGAAGAGGTCCGGAACACACTCTCGTACCTATCCAGAGGCGATGTGGAGGAGGTCGTGGTCATCCCCCTGTTCTTCGCCTCCGGGATGTTCTCCGAGAAGGTGGTCCCCAGGATGATCGGCCTCGGAGAGGGCAATAGGGGCGGAACGGTGGAGGTTGATGGGAAATGCGTCAGGGCCAGAGTGGCCTCACCCTTCGGTACGGACCCACATATGAGATGTGTCATCGGATCGGTGCTAGGGCAGTACTCGGCCGAGCCGGACAGGACTGCGGTCATGCTGATAGGACATGGGTCCAAGGATGGTGTGAACACCAGGGCTGTGGAGTACAACGCGGGCATTGTGAGCGAGCTGGGATTCGACGCATTCCCGTGCTACAACGAGATGAATGAGTCGACCGTTGAGCAGGCCCTGCAGAGGATTCTGGACAAGGGCTTCGACGATATCCTGGCAATACCGCTGTTCGTTTCGTCCAGCCATCACTCGGTGGTGGAGATCCCGGAGAAACTGGGCCTTGAGGGAGGGTCCCGTGAGAGGACCTTCGAGCACAATGGCAGAACGGTCAGCCTCAGATACTCGACGGAGATAGGACTGGAACCCGGAGTCACGGATATACTATACAAGATGGTCATCAGGTAAGCATGACAGAATGAAACGTTGAGCTGGCCACCCGGGAAGAAGGTGGCC
>CAJJJM010000018.1 GCA_905187815.1 uncultured Methanomassiliicoccaceae archaeon | reverse complement strand
CCACGAGGAGTACGGAATCAACTGCGCCGTCAGGCACACCATCCCCGACCAGCGTGAGGCCGAGGAGGGGCTGAGGCCCGGCATGGGTGGATCCCACGCTTACCCCGAGAAGCTGTTCGAGTGCGCCGAGATCGCCTGCGAGAACGGTGCCGACAACCTCTCCTGTGAGTCCGTCGGAGGAAAAGAGTTCGCCGACTACGCCGTCACCAACGGAGACATCGTCGCCTTCCTGTTCGGAGTCGGATACCTCGGTTCCATCGACATGACCTACATCTGGTCCGAGTTCTCCGAGATCGCGAAGAAGAACAAGGCCGTCGCCGGTGGAGACACCAACTGCTCCGGAGCAAACGTTTCCATGTTCATGGCCGGTGGATTCCTGGACAACGATGTCCAGAAGACCTTCTCCGCCGTCACCAGGTGCATCTCCGCTGCCAGGACCCTCGCTGCCTGGGAGGCTGGAGCCGTCGGACCCGACAAGGACTGCGGATACGAGGGAGTCATCTGCAAGGCCATCGCCGGAAAGCCCACCGCCCAGGAGGGTAAGAACTGCCAGTGCGCTCACTGCGATCTCCAGGGTAACCTGATCGCCCAGTGCTGCGACCTGTGGTCCAACGAGTCCGTCGAGTACCACCCCGAGTTCGGTGGATCCTCCGTCCAGTGCTGGCTCGGATCCCTCGGATACGAGTGCGCTCTGATGAACACCGCCACCCAGCTGGGACAGGAGAAGACCCTCAGGGACATGTACATGTACGCTGACAGGTACAGAGGACCCGAGGCCTACGTCCTTGCCTACGACCACGCCTACATGGTCGGTCAGGCCATCGCTGAGAACGGCAACGACCTGTACCTCAGGGCCAAGGCCGCTGGAATCACCGGTGCCAACATCATCATGAAGGGCTACGAGTCCAAGGAGCTCGGACTGACCAACAAGCAGCTCGACACCCTGAAGGACATCATCAAGAAGCTCGAGGCCCTCCCCGACGACACAGACAAGTTCTACGACTACTGTGTCAAGGAGTTCAAGGACACCGTTCCTCTCTTCAACCCCAAGAGCTACGACCTCTGAGGTTGAGGAAAAATCCGGACGGGGAAACCCGTCCGGCAAACCCTTTAACATATTCTATGTATCAGTAATGACAATGTTTATAGCCAGTCAGCCCAGTCCACTAATGCTATGACTACGCTGCTGGCATATGATGGCAGGAGGAGTTGCCAACGCGCTCTGGATTACGCCATCAGGTATGCTGTCAACTTCAATGAGCCCCTGTACATCGTGACCGTCGTCTCCAAGGATCAGATGGATCCCGAGGATCCGGATCCAACCGTCCGTGAGTACATGGAGGCGGCCCAGAAGAAGGCTTCCTCCGCAGGCGCCATCGTCCACACGATCATCGAGACCGGAAAGGCCGATGAGATGGTTCTCGACGTCGCCGAGCGCTTCAACTGCGAGACGATCATCGTGGGAAGATCGGACAGGTCCTCCCTCGACAGGCTCTTCCTGGGGAGCGTCTCCGACTACGTCATCAAGAATGCCGAGTGCACCGTCATCCTCGTCAGCGATGAGGATGATTGAGACTCATCTTTTCTGAGCCGTGAAGAAGAACCTCTCATAACGCATGATCATGCTGCCGTCCGTTGCCGGATGATACGCCTTTGCTACCCTGGCAGCGATCTCCGACTCCATCGCCCTGCATTCATCAGCGCTCAGCAGGTCCAGGTACGGGCGCAGGCGGGTGCCTCTGATCCATTCGACCATCTGCTCCGGCGACCCCATCCTGTGATAGTAGGTTATCATCCAGATATCGAAGGGATCCGAGCATCCAGACAGTATGTCGTAGTACGTCTCTGGCGTCGGAAGGTCATACCTGACTGGCCTCTCGGCGGCATAGTGCCAGCGAGGTTCGGCAGCGACCTCCTCGGCTATGACGGAGAGCGGTTCATCCTGGTTCATCGGGAGCTGTACTGCGAGCGTCCCTCCGGATTCCAACGAGTCCATGAGTCTGGGGATGAGCGTGTCGTGGTCCGGTATCCATTGGATGCAAGAGCTGGAGAACACGAGATCGAAGCCGTCGTGTATGTCACGCGCATCCATGACCTCGAACTCGATGCCCGGAAGCCTCTCGGTAGCGCTGGCTACCATCTCGGGGGAGGAGTCTATGCCGATGATCTCCGCATCAGGGAATGCGTGTGCAAGAAGCTCTGTGCTGTTGCCCGGGCCGCATCCCACATCGATGATGGAGCGCGGCCTGAGATGGGAGATGCGTGAAAGCAGGTCGATGGCGGGACGTGTGCGCTCGGTCTCGAATTCGGAGTAGACGCTCGGATCCCAGGAAAACATATGATGTGGAAAGAAGGGCCCGAAGGCCCGTTTTTAATCAGTTGGCGTTGCTGACCTTCTCCATCAGTCCCTGGGACTTGGCGATGGCATCGGCGGACATCTTCAGGTCGTTCTCGATCTGGTAGTCCGTGTGCTGGTCCATGCAGTCCACGGATGCGATGAGGATACCCTCGTCGGTGGCGGTGAACTTCACGGTGATGGGCGTGTTCTTGGTGACGTCCATCGGAAGCTCCATCATGAACTCTCCGACAGGGGCTCCGTCGATGACGGCGGTCTTCTTGCCCTCCTCGTTGTTCATGGCGGCATCCTCGTAGATCTCGACCTTGATGGTGGACTGTCCGTCATCGACCGGGTAGTAGGTCTTGATGGACTCGATGGGCAGGACCTCGTTCCTGAAGATGATGTTGGAGATCATCTCGGTTCCGTCCTCGTACATGGCCTTGATTCCGAAGGTCTTGCTCAGGACGTTGTGGACGCTGAGGACTCCCTCGATGGGCTCGGCGGGGGCTCCGGTCTCGGGGTTCACGGGTGTGCCCTCGGGAATCATGGAGTTGGACTTGGCGAACAGGGCCGCTCCCTTGGCGACGGACTGGTCGGGGTCGAACACCTTGATGTCCGCGTCGGGGTACTTGGCGGCGATGGCGTTCCTGACCTGGGGCATCCTGGAGGATCCTCCTACGAGGATGACCTCGTCGATGTCGCCCATTGTGAACTCCTTGGAGGCGAGCACGCGGTCGATGATCTCGATGGTGGTCTGGATGAGACCGGCGGAGGCGGCCTCGAACTCGTCGCGGGTGATGGTGAAGACGATCTTCTGTCCATCGACGGTCAGGGTTCCCTTGGTGGACTCGGCGGTGGAGAGCCTCTTCTTGATGGTCTCGGAGTCGTTGACCAGGGTCTGCTTGATGTCCTCGTCCTCGTCAAGGGTCTCGATGTCGATACCGGACTCCTCGGCGACCTTCTCCTTGATGATCTTGGAGATGACGGCATCCCAGTCCTTTCCTCCCAGGAGCCTCTCTCCGTCGGTGGCGACGGCTGTGAACGAGGATCCGTCGATCTCGAGGACGGTAACATCGAATGTTCCTCCACCGAGGTCGTAGACCAGGACCCTCTTCTTTCCGTCGGCGGCGTTGCCGAATCCGAAGGAGATGGCGGCGGCTGTGGGCTCGTTGATGACGGTGACGTCGTCCAGACCGGCGATGGTTCCGGCGGTCTTGGTGGCGTCCCTCTCGTTCTGTCCGAAGTAGGCGGGGCAGGTGATCACGGCCTTCTTGACGTCGCAGCCGTGGTTCTCGTTGAAGTCGTTGATCATCTTCCTGAGGATGACCGCGGACAGCATGATGGGGTTGTACTTCTCCCCGTCGATGTCCACCTCGTAGTCGGTTCCCATCTGCCTCTTGATGGACGTGATGATCCTCTCGGGAGGGTACATCATGGCCATGTCCTTGGCAGGAGATCCGACGATGATCTCCCCGTTCTCGTTGAAGAGGATGACGGACGGTGTTGTGTCTTCTTGCTCGAAGTTTTTCTCAACAACCGGGTCCCCATCCTCGTCGATATAGGCAAGGCACGAGTAGGTCGTGCCCAGGTCGATACCGATGCAGTAGTCTGTCATTCTTCTTCCTCCATTTTGCTTTCAGCCGTTGCGTCCGCCTTCTCTGAGTCGGCTGGACCTGAAACAGTTTCGGAATCCGTTTCGGAAGTGGTTTCATCGGCCTGGGCCAGCTTGGCGTCGTACTTGTATACGGTGACCTTCTCCTTCAGCAGGACCTTGTCCCCGATCTTGTACCCGTCCGAGAGCCTTTCGGCGATCATGCCGTCCTTTTCCGCCTCGCCGGTCGGCACGACGCCGACGATGCGATGGTGGAGCGTGTTGAGTCTGTCGTACGGGAACGCGCCTATGAAGACGCCCCCGTCCGTGAGGATGTTCTCCATGTCGACGCTGTACGCCTCGAAGCTGGAGAGCACCGTCTCGGCGCTCATCTCATCGATACGCCCCCTCATCCCCTGGCAGAGCTTGAAGAAGTCCTCCCTCATCACAGAGATGGCCTCCATCGCCTTCACCAGGGTCTTGTTCCCCGCTTCGGCGTCGCGTTTCGAAACGGCCGCCGTCACGGATTTGAACTGTTCTTTCGTGGTCATGTACTGGGACATGTCCGGCATGGCGGGCTCGGCGGCCTGCATGTCCTCGAGCATGTACCTTATCCTGAGGAGCTCCGTCTCCAGGTCCTTCATGGACGTGCGGATGTCGAAGCCGTCGTCGGGCAGCGCCGGGACGGTTTCGTCGACCGCCTCTTCGCCGTTGGCCGGCTCCTCGAAATCCTCCTCGGTTCCGATCTCCTCTTTCTCCCCATCCGCGTCCGGATCGTCCAGGGGTTGGAATCCGTTGATGAGGAAGTTCTTCAGTTTGTTCTCGTTCATCACTGGTCCTCCCTGTTCAGAAGCCAGATGAACGGGTCCTCCACCCTCATCGGCGAGACGCCCCTCGGGAGGGTGTTGCCGGTGGGGTTGCAACCCAGGGCGGACACCGCGAAGAAGCAGTGCTCCCTGAACCCGTTCACAAGCTGGATGAAGTTGTCGCCCAGGCACCTGCGCAGGTACTCCTCGAGCTCCGCGTCGATCTGGTCGAAGTTCTCCTTGTCGAACCTCCCGTGCTCGCGGGGGATGTGGAGGGTGGAGCAGGGGCCGAACAGGACCTTGTCCTCCTCCTCGTTCTCGGGAGCCTTGAACAGCACGTCGCTCTTCGTCAGGCAGACTGCTATGGGGATGTCGATCTTCTCCTTCGCCTTGAGCTTCTTGTTGGTGCGTATGATCTGGCAGATGTTGTTCAGCATGTCCGACTCATCGGGGCCCACGGGGGGCTTGTTGTCCACATGGATCCTCTGGTTGATGTAGCGGACCTGGAGCGGATCCACCAGGTACACGATGCCTGCGGCGTTGGAGATGAATGAGTTGAGGCTGAGGGCCATCATCCTGTCGGTGGACGTCAGGTCCTCCCCGGCGGTGTCGAAGAACGCGAAGGTGAACACCTTCGGCGAGTCGGAGTCGAACAGCCTGAGGTAGTAGATCAGCGGCTCCCTGCTCTCGTCGGACACGTCGAACGAGCGTGTGGGGGGCAGCTTGCGCTTCTCCTCGAACAGCCTGCGGTAGTACATGTCGCGGTACTTCAGGGTGGTGCTGTCGGTGGCGGCGTTCAGGACGCCGTTGAACTCCTTGGACACGTAGTTCTTCAGCTGGTTGATCAGAACCGCGATGTAGTGGCTCTTGCCCACTCCCTTCGGGCCGAGGATGACGAAGATCTTGTTCCCCTCGTCCTCCGCTCCCGGCGGGATGATGTTGTGGCATATGGGGCACACCCTTGTGTAGACCGGCCTCCTGCAGACGTCGCAGAGCCCGCTGGAGTTGCGTATGATGTGCTGCTTCGCCACCACCGCGTCCGGGCCGTTGGGGTCCTTGCCGTAGAAGAGGCTCTTCTCCGGGTCGATCTCGTTCTGGCCGTCCCTGGAGACGTACTTCATCTGCTCCGCGTTCCTGGTGCTGGCGGCTGTGGACGCGAAGGTCTTGGCGCATGTCTGTCCGGAGCACAGGTAGTGCACCCTCGCGAGGTCGACCCTCGCGAAGCAGTACGGGCAGATGTACTCCTTCCCCGATGCGGCCGCAGTCTCCTTCTGTTTCCTCATCCTATCAGCTCCTCCTGTCGTACAGCGGGTGCATGAACCTGAACATGTTGTAGTCGGCGTCGTTCTCGAAGAACAGCCTCATCCTGGCGGGGTCCTCGAGGTTCTTGCACTGGACGGTCAGCGTCCCCTTGCCCTGGGCGAGGGCGACCGGATTGTGCGACCTCCAGATGATCTCCCCGTCGGTCCTCTTCAGCGGGATGCCGACGGCGACCTGGACGGCGACGATCGGCGGGATCTGGCCTATGTCGGGGTCGGTGGAGAACTCCATCCTCATGCCTCCCTTCTCCTGCTTCACCGTGTACCTGACCTTCCTGCACTCGGCGGAGTAGACGTCCACGGCGATGCCGCGGGAGGCGATCATCTCGTCGTTGATCTTGTAGAGGGCGAAGATGTTGATGCACTTCTTCGCGGAGTGTCCCATGGGGATGCGGATCTGCCTCTCCTCCATGTACTCCTCGCGCCTGACGGTCTTGATCTCGGCGTCGATGTCGTCGAGCCCGCGGACTTCCCCGTTGGAGATGACCAGCTTCGCCTCGACGGCGTCGTCCGGCCAGGCCATGGTTATGACGCAGTCCTTGTTGCTGATGGTCTTCTCCACGTCCCTGAACGGCTTCAGGTTGGCGACCATCATCTCGGTCCCCTTTATCCCCACCTTGCCGCGGGGGATGATGGGGTAGATGTACTGGACCGCTCCGTCGGGCAGCGAGAAGCGTATCCCGTCGGAGTACTCCATGATGGGCTCGATCGGCTTCATCCATGATACGATGTCGTCCATCTTGACCATGTTTCCCGGGATGGTGATCTTCTTGGGTGTGCAGTAGAGGGTGACCGGCTCCGTGGTGCTCCACTTGGCTGTGTATGTGCCGTCGGTCTTGTTCCACTTGATCTTCATGTCCTTGACGGGCTTGGGCGCGTCGACGGTGGTGCCGCTGAACACGACGCCCTGGGACCTCTCGACCTTGTTCCTGCCCTCGTACTCGGCGACGAACAGGTAGTGGTACTTCCTCCCGCCGACCAGCCCTATGTCGTCGTACACGGTCTGGCCGTTGAGGGCGATCTCCGTCCCGATGCCGCTGCCGTTCCCGTCGGTCCTCCAGAGCCTGACGCGGGTGGCGCCGCGGGGCTTCTCGTACATGATGCGGAGTCCGCCGTCTATGGGCTCCAGCGTCACGGTGTCTACCTCGGAGATGGTCATGACCGGGCCCAGGTGGGCGCCCTCCTTGGACAGGATCCCCCAGCGCTTGGAGTAGATGGAGTAGTAGTACTCCACGCCGGGCTCGAGTGTCTTGTCCACGTAGACGGTTGTGGGGACCTCCGCCAGCGGGCGGGTGTCCTCGGTGATCCTCGGGAGCGAGTTCTTCTCCCTGTAGATGCAGTAGGTGACGCCGTTGGCGTCGGCAGGGGCCATGAACTTGATCGTGAACGACCTGTCCCCGAGCTTCCCGTAGGCGTCGGCGGGTCCGGACGGCGGGTCCTCCCTGAGCTTCGCCTTGGCGACCGGGTGGTCCTGGCAGATCTCCACCGCGGCGACGTACATGGCCATCCTCTGCGGCTTGGAGTCGGCCACTGAGGCCTTCTGGCAGTACAGGTCCGCGGCGTTGTAGCGAGTCACGCAGTCCCCGTACTTCTGCTTCAGCTCCAGGTCGTCGTTGAGGGCGTCGGGGTACTGGTCGACGAGGCTCTCGCAGGCGGTCTTCGCCTCGGTGTACCTGCCCTTGGAGTAGGAGTCGAGGATGAGTTTCCTCATGGTGGACATGTTGGTCTTGGCCTTCTGGAGCTCGACCTCCATGCCCGCGATGCCCGCGTATCCGGAGTAGGTGTCCTTCAGCTGGGCGAGGGACTTCTCGGCCTTGCCCACCTTGCCCTTCTGCATGTTCATGCGGAAGTCCAGGGCGAGCCTGTTGGCCTTCTCCATCCCCTCCTTGAAGTTGAATCCGCACTTTACGCAGATCTGGTTCCTGGACTGCTGCGCGGTCCCGCATGCGGGGCACACGGTCTTGAAGTTCTTGCCGCAGGAGGGGCAGAACACGGTGTTCGGTCCCGCCTGGACCATGTTGCCGCACTCGGGACAGCGGATCATGCTACTGTCCGCCTCGGAGAAGTTCGCCGCGATCTTCTTCTTGTGGCAGAACTGCTGGAGGATCTCGATGGCCATCTTGGAGTCGATGTCCTTGGTGAGATGGGCGTTCAGCAGCTCGTCGATGTACTTCCTCGAGAGCTGGGTTGTGTACTCCTGCTCGATGGTCTCCATCACGGGGATCAGGGCGCGGTTGCACTTCCCGTAGGCTATGAGGGTTGAGAGCTCCCTGTCCGGTTCCAGGACGAGCTTGACGCTCCTCATGGTCTGGATGTAGGAGTCCTGCTCCGGCAGCACGTCCGGACGGACGCTGTTGACCCTCTTGTCGCACACCTCGAACGCGCTCCTGATCTGGGAGAAGGAGCTGCCCTCGCTCAGAGGTGACAGGTCGATCTCCAGGTTGGGGTGCTGGATCAGGGTGTTCAGCATCTCGATGGGCGTGTACGCGTCGACGGCCCTGAGGCCCTTGTATGCGTTGAGGATCTTGTCGCCGGCGGGCTTGGGGGGGCTCCCCTCCTTGATCCCGGCCAGCTTGAGGACGTCGCTCTTGACGACGCCCTCCCAGTGCAGCTTCTTGGTGTAGCTGTCTGCCGCCCCCGGCAGGGCGATGTAGGAGCCGTCGCTCAGGATGATGCAGTCCATCCTGAGCTTCTGGGCCTTGCCCTTGAGGAGGGTCGCGGCGTCGCTGAACTCCTTCCTCTTCAGGATCGGGTCCTTCATGACCCTCTCCATGTCGGTGGTCATCTCCACCAGGCGCTCGGATTTGAAGCGCTGCTCGGTGTCGTTCTGCTTGTTCCTACTGTCGTTGGCCCATTTGCCCCTCTTGGTCTCGATCTTCTTGAAGATGGCCTCCGTGCTGTAGGACGACTCCTTCAGTGGGTTCAGTCCCAGCAGCTGACAGTAGTTCTGTCTCTTCTCTGCCATGTGCCGTCCTCGGTCACTCGTGGTCTGCGAGGTTCGTGCGGCCCGCACCGCCCTCTCTGACGGAGAGGCCCATGTTGCCTGAGGTGATCGCGGTGGCGATGGTTCCGAAGGTGTCTCCGAGCCTGTCGATAGTTGTGAACAGGGCTCCGTCGTCGACGGTGGCGATCTGCCTGAGGAACGACGTGTCCGCCTCGCCGAGTCCGACGGCGATGATCGTGATGTTGTCGGACCTGCATCCCATGGCCTGCTCGACGGCCTTGTCCCTCTTGCCCCAGATTCCGTCCGTCAGGACCACGATGATCCCGACTCCGGGCCTGGCGAGCATGCTGCGGGCGACGTCGAGGGGGCTGGCGTCGGTACCCCTTCCGACCATCTTGACCTTCAGGTCGTCGATGGACCCGAGGATGGTCCTGGGGTCGTTGGTGAGCTCCTGGACGACCTTGATCTTGTCGCCGAAGCCGATGAGCGCGAAGTACGTGTCGTCGTCCTGCAGGGTGTTGACGAAGTCGCGGATGGACTGCTTGGCGGCCTCGATGGGCTCGCCGTCCATGCTCCTGGAGAGGTCGACGCAGATGGCGATGTTCTTGAGGATCGCCTCGTCGCTGGGCCTGTCCTTGGGGCTTCCGCCCATCCACCTGATGTCCTCGGGCACCGGCTGCGCCTCGACCTGCAGGGGCTCCCCGTCCTGGTAGGCGGTGATGTTGACGACCCCGTTCTCGTCGTAGCGGTACTCGATGTCCACGAGGACCCCCTGTCCGCGGTTGTAGAACCCGGAGATGACGACCTTCGCGAGGACGTTGCAGTCGAGTGGGGCCCTGGACTCTCCCTGGAGGGTGAAGACCTCGATCTTGTCCGTGACGTTGCCTTTCTTGATGGTGAACTGCCTGCGGACGGTGCAGGGGACCTTGGAGTTCCTCTTGATCATGATCTCGTTGACGAACTTCTTCCCGTCCTGGCTGACGGAGAGGATGCCCAGGCTGTGGGCTGTGACGTCTGCGATCTGCATGGCCCTGAGGCCAGTGGCGGAGCTGCAGTAGAGCTCGGCGGTGATGGCGGCTCCCTTGGCGACCGCGAGGTCGGTGTCGCTGTGGGCGATGACCTCCCTGCCGGTCAGGTCCTTGAGGAACCTGGCGACCGCGGGCATCCTGGTGGATCCCCCGACCAGAAGGATCTCGTCGATGTCGTTCCAGGTCATTCCGAGATCCTGGATCAGGTTCACGCAGACATCCTTGGTGGCCACGAGGAGGTGCTCGGTCATGGACTCGAACTCGTCCCTCGTGAGGGTGTACTTGGCGCTGTAGCCGTCGTAGTTGAGCGGGATCGTGACGCTCTCGGCGATGGAGAGGGTCTTCTTGTACCCCTCCGCGGCGACGATGAGCTCGTTCTTTGTGGGCAGGTCGTCCCTGGGGTCGACGTCGTACTCGTCGATGAACTGGTCGCAGACGTACTTGACGATGGCCGCGTCCCAGTCCTTCCCTCCGAGGATGTGGTTCCCCTCGGTTCCGACGACCTCGATGTTGCCCTTGCTGATCCTGACGATGGTGACGTCGAACGTCCCTCCCCCGAGGTCGTAGACCATGACCGTCTTGTCGGCGGAGTGCTTGTATCCGTAGGAGATCGCGGCGGCCGTCGGCTCGTTGATGATCTTCGGGACCTTGATGCCGCAGGACTCGCCGGCGCGGATGGTGGCGGTCCTCTGGAAGTCGTTGAAGTAGGCGGGCACCGTGATGACCGCCTCGTCGATTTTCTCGCCGGTGGCCTTCTCGGCGTCGGCGATCAGATGTTTGAGAAGCATAGCGCTCAGGTCCTCGGAGGTGTAGTCCTTGCCGTTGAAGCTCACGGCTATGGATCCGTCCCCCATGTTCCTCTTGAACGCGGCGGCGTTGACGCCAGTGCCGTTGGACTGCATGTCCTTGGCGTCCTCGCCCACCAGAATGTCACCGTCGTCGAGGAAGCATATCACCGAGGGTGTGATCTCCTTCCCGAAGGCGTTGGGTATGATAACGGGTTTGTTCGCGTTTCTGTCATATCTTGCGACTGCAGAGTATGTTGTTCCGAGGTCTATCCCAACCTTCATTTCCCATCGAAATCCGTAATCGCATATTATTATAAAAACAACATGACCCGCTGTGATATCACGTTACGAATTTCGTAGTTCATTATAGCTGGCACCTTTATTCATCGAAGGCTATAGAACCCGTCTGCGGATTTCGTAGACGGGTCAGTCCTCCTCGCCGATGTGCTCGAGGGCGGTCTCGAGGACGATCCTGACGTGGTCGTCGCACAGCGAGTAGTAGATGGACCTTCCCTCCCTGCGGGAGGTCACGAGCTTGGCGTCCCTCAGCATCCTGAGCTGGTGGGACACGGCGGACATGGACATGCCCAGGGTCTCGCTGATGTCGCACACGCACATCTCGCCGGAGTCCAGTGCCAGCAGTATCCTCACCCTGGTGCCGTCCCCGAAGATCTTGAAAAAGTCGGCGAGGCCCTCGACCGTGTCGGAGGGAGGCATGAAGCATTTCGCCTTCGCCACTGCGTCGTTGTGGATCTCACGGGCCTCGCAGACGATGTCGTCGTCGTTCGGTGCCATGTCAGCTGTGCTCCCTCATGCGGAAGAGCATTACGACCATCAGGATGACGGCCAGCAGCGCGACGACGCCTGCTACGATCCCTATGGTGGCTATGTGCTCCGGAAGCAGGACCACGGCGAAGGACAGGACGATCAGGATCGCCGCCAGGACCACGATGGTCTTCACAATCGGACCTTTGATCATAATGACCCATAGGCGTTCATCATTAACAATCCTGACGTTCCCGTAATATAGAGTCAGGTCGTTCGGGACGGCATGACTGATCCTGCCGAACTTTGCCAGAGGGCGGTCGAACTCATCGGGACGGACCCAGAGTCCGCATACGGGCTCTTCGCGGAGGCCGCCTCACAGGGGCATCCCAACGGTTTCTTCGGACTCGCCGAGATGAAGACCATGGGCCTCGGGACCGAGAGGGACCCGGAGGGGGCCCTGGAGCTGTACCGCACCGCCGCGGAGGCCGGCCATCCCCCGTCGATGTACCGCCTCGGGGCGTACTACTCAGGTGCGGTGGAGGGGTCGGAGGACCCGGAGAAGTGCAGGTACTGGTTCGAGAGGGCGGCGGAGGCCGGGATGGAGCTGGCATATCCGGAGATCGCCGGCATCTACCTGTACGGGTACGGGACCGAGGCCGATCCGGCGAAGGCCTACGGGTGGTACCGCATGGCCGCCGATGCGGGGGATCCCCTGTCGATGTTCAAGGTGGGGTACATGGCATCGGAGGGCGTCGGCCCCGAGAAGGACATGGACGAGGCGGTCCGCATGTTCAGGATGGCCGCGGTGGCGGGCGTTCCGGAGGCCATGTTCAAGATGGCAGCCCTGGCAGCCGAAGGCAGGGTCGAGGGCGGCGAGAGGGCCGCGTTCTCATGGTACTCGTCGGCCGCCGAGGCGGGGTTCATGCCGGCGAAGTTCAACCTCGCCACGATGTACTACGAGGGGCAGGGGACGAAGAGGGACATGGAGAAGGCCTTCTCGCTCTACAAGGAGGTCGCAGACACCGGGGACGGGGACGCGCTCTTCATGGTCGGAAGGATGTACTTCGAGGGCCTCGGGGTCGAGAAGGATCAGGGAAAGGGTTTCGAGTTCTTCGGAAGGGCGGTAGCCGCCGGGAACAAGCTCGCGATCGAGCTGGTGGACGACATCCGCCGCCGTCAGAACACCCAGTTCATCCGCATCGACGGGAGCTGAATCACTCCTCGACGGGCTCGAACTCGGACTTGGGCTCACCGCAGACGGGGCAGCACCAGTCGTCGGGAAGGTCGGCGAACTTGACGCCTTCCTTCTCCTCGTCGTAGATGTATCCACAGAGGGGGCACCTGTACTTCATAAACGGCGTTATCATCCAAGGTTATTTGAAGGTTGCGAGCAAAACAAATGCTCTGTATGGGAAGAATGGTCGTTCCGCATCGACATGGGTAGGGTAACTGAACCGTGCGTTGACACTTCTGGTCGAAGTCCCAGTTGGACGATTTCGATTTTCTGACACTTCTCCACGTCATCGTCTTTCTTCAGAGGATGCGCTCTCTACGGATATGGGTGCCGTCCATCCGGGCTAGTTGTCTTTGTATCGTTTCAAGGTGGGAACATTGCATCAACTATTCTATTTCTTGTATAGTGTAAAGTGGGATCCCCCAGTGGATGTCCTGTTTTTCGGAAAATAGTTGGGAGGGGATGTCCGATCCCCTCCGCTGTTCTGTCGGGGCCCGATGCGATGGTCAGAGGTCGTACTCCTCGACCACGTTCATGACCTCGATGATCTGGGCCTTGGCGTCCCTGAGGTGGAACAGGCGCATCCTGTGTCCGGTCTCCTCGTTGTAGATGGCCTTCAGGGAGGGTATCGTCTCCAGGGCCTTCTCCTCGAGGCCCCTGTCATCCAGGAACTCCGCTGTGCCCCAGTATCTGAGCCAGTGATTGCCTGCCATCGCCGCGATCTCCACCTTGGGATTCTTCATCATCTGTCTGTAGACGTCCTTGAAATCCCCCACCCCGAACAGTATCCTCCCGTCCGCTGTCATGTGGAACCCGAGCGGTCTGATCCTCGGGGCGTCCCCGTTCTCAGTAGCCAGGTAGAATACCTTGGTGTCGTCCAGGAACCCGTTCACCCTTTCGATGCCGTTCATGTTTTTGACCTCAGGGGGAAAATCGTGCTCATATGATTCAAGCGCTTTCCCGATCGACGCAGCCGTCTTAGCGGAGGCGGAGCGTTTGAAAGATGTCTCTGCAATACAGCGCAGGAGGTGGATAGGTCGTTATGCGCCGTTTCTGGACATGACTGCCGCAACCCTCTCCTAGCTCCTCAAGTGCATGGAGAACGGGGGCGAGAGACGCATCGGCTATCTCCGTGACGGTCGCCCCTCCGGGTCCGGACGATGAAGACGTCGGCCATCATCAGAGGAACATCGTCATGTACACCGGAAGATAGATGATCCCGTCCTCCACAGATAGGTCCTTGGAATGTATTACATAGGATTGACCGAGCCTCTTCCCGAATCTTTCGCGGAATCTGTCCAGCGACTTGTGGTCACGGCTGCGTTTGGACGACTTCACCTCGATTGGACATATCCTCCCGTTCCTCCTGATGAGGAAATCGATCTCCATCTGGCCGTCGGGGTCCTCGCGCCCTCTCGAATAGAAGAACAGCCTGTCGCCGATGGATACGAGGGTCTGCGCGACCACGTTCTCCATGAGCATGCCTTCGTTGATGCCGATCCCGTCCAGCAGTATCGCCTTGTACAGCTCGTTCTCCATTGATCTGCGGTCCGAGAATGCGTGTGTGACCAGAAGCCCCGTGTCCGCCATATAGCATTTCAGGGTGGGCCTGTCGCTGTAGACGGAGAGTCCGATCTCGGGGTTGTTCGAGTTCAGGCACAGGTTCACTATGCGGCCGTCGACAAGCCACATGAACGAATCCTCGTATTCTCTCATCCTGGCGCTCTTGTCTATGCTGGACAGCGTGAACACCTTGTCCTTTCTGTTAAGTTCCTCCGGGATGCGATCGAACACGTTGTGAACATGGTTCGTGTTCCCGTTGGCCCACTTCCCTATGTCCTCCCTGTAGAGTCCGAGGATGCGCCTCTTCGCACGGTCCGCATCATCGAAATCCTTGGACTCCAGATACTTCGACACCGCCTGCGGCATCCCTCCCACCAGGATGTACTGCTTGAACAGTCTCATCATCTTCTTGTGGACGGCATCGCCCATCGGTACCATCTTTTCAAAGCAGTCCCTGGCCATCCCGAGGGCCTGCTCCTCGCCCATGGCCCACAGGAACTCCTCGAAGTCCATCGGATGCATCTCCACGCGGTCCTCTTCCGAAGGGATGAGTATGTCGGAGGATTTTGTCAGGATGGAGACCAGGGACCCGGTCTCGATGTAGTCGTATCTGCGGTCCTTGACCAGCTTCTTGATGAGCTGTCTGGCTTCAAGGTAGTTCTGGATCTCATCGAACACGATCAGCGATTCCCTTCTGTACAGTTTCGTGTTGTATATCGCCGACAGGCTGCTGAATAGGAGGTCGAAGTCCGTGCGGTACTGTTCGAACGCCTCGATCACCTGGTCGTCTGTGAAGTCGACCACGATGTAGCTGCGGTACTCGTTCCTGCCGAACTCCTCTGCGATGAACGTCTTGCCGACGCGGCGTGCGCCCTCGATCAGGAGGGCGGACTCCCCTTCTCCCTTCTTCCAATCAAGGAGCTCGCTATAGACCTTCCTTTTCATCGCCATGATGAGTCATCTGTCTGGATGGATATAACATTCACGATTTCACGAGTTAAAATTATTGAAATTATCACGAAAATCAATGTTGTAATTTGATGTATTCTCACGAAAAACAATGTTATGAATCATTGAATTCTCACGAAAATAATAGTTATGGAATCCATGATTCCCACGGATTTCAGAGTTATGAAGGGGGATGTAAAAGGTAAGGCGGGGCCGTAGCCCCTGTTTTAATCATGAGGTGTCAGTTCTTCTTGCAGCGATCGCAGTCGCCCTCGTCGATGGTCACGTTGGATCCTGACTTGCAGCAGTTGCAGCTCTTGCAGCCGCAGCTGCTGATCCCCTTCCTCCTCTGGTACACGAGGTACGAGACCGATGCGACCACCAGCAGGACGACCACCGCTCCCACGACGAGGTCGTTGCTCATGCCTTCATCTCCTCTTCTGCGTCGTACTCGTCCTTGCCGGAGAGCTGTCTGAACGGGTCCTTGGCCCAGAGCAGGTACACGATGATGGCGAGGACTATGACCGCCGCGATCGTGCTCCCTATGGGTGCGGCCTGTTCGACCACAGCCCCGTCGATGGTCAGGGTGTTCCATCCGCCGATGTAGCTGGTGAACCCGTAGATGACCAGTGCTACGGCGTAGGCCAGGAGGCACTGGTACAGGACGGCCATGCCGGTGTCCTTCCACTTCCCGAGCTCCCTGTGCATCGCACCGATGGCGGCGAAGCAGGGGGCGCAGATCAGGTTGAACGCCAGGAACGCCAGTCCGGAGGACTTGGTCAGCATGCTGGCCAGGACGACCTCCAGACCCTCTCCGTTGTCGCCGGCCTCGATCCCGAACAGGGTTCCGAATGTTCCGACGACGTTCTCCTTGGCGATGAGTCCGGTGATGGTTCCGACGGTGAGCTCCCAGTTGTCGCCCCATCCGAGGGGAGCGAATATTATGCACACCGCCTCGCCGAACGCCGCGAGTATGGACTGCGCGTCACCGGTGTTGTCGCCGATGTAGTTGAGCCCGGTGTCGTAGCTGGCGAGGAACCAGAGGATGATACAGGACAGCAGGATGATCGTACCCGCCTTCTTGCAGAAGGCCCAGCCCCTGTCGAGCGTTCCCTTGATGATGTTGGTGGCGCTGGGGATGTGGTACGGGGGAAGCTCCATGATGAACGGGGCCGGGGTACCGGAGAGGCTCTTGAGCTTCTTCAGGATGATTCCGGATATGAGGACCATGATGATTCCCATGACGTAGCAGAACACGGCGATCAGACCGTTCCCGGGGAACACGGCGCTGGTGATCATGGCGATCACGGGCAGCTTGGCTCCGCAGGGGATGAACGTGGTGGTCATGGCGGTGATGCGCCTGTCCCTCTCGCTCTCGATGGTCCTGGAGGCCATGACTCCGGGGACACCGCAGCCGGTTCCCACGAGGAGGGGGATGAGGGTCTTTCCGGAGAGACCGAAGTGCCTGAACACGCGGTCCATCACGAAGGCGATCCTTGCCATGTATCCGATGTCCTCGAGGATGCAGAGGGCGAGGAACATGAGCAGCATCTGGGGCAGGAATCCGATGACGGCACCGACTCCTCCGATGATTCCGGAGCAGAGCAGGGCGTCGAGGGCGCTGAAGTTACCGTCGCTGGCGCACCAGTCCCTGACGGCGGGGTCGATCCACTCGCCGATGAAGACGTCGTTGACCCAGTCGGTGCAGTACGTTCCGATACCGACGATCTCGAAATCTCCCCATGAGAATCCGATGATGCCGAAGAACACCACGGCGATGACGCCGATGAAGATCGGGATTCCCCAGATCCTGTGCGTCACGATCCTGTCCACCCTGTCGGAGAACGTCCCGCGCTCGTCCCTGGGTGCCTTCTTGACCGAGGCCTTGGCGATCTCCGTGATCCTGGTGTACCTGCCGTCGGCGATGATCGAGTCGGCCTCGTCGTCCTTCTCGTCCTCGAGTTCCCTGACCGCTCCGGCGATCCTGTCGTTGGCCTCGGGGAACTTCTCGATTACGGCGTTGTCCCTCTCGACGAGCTTCACGGAGTAGAACCTGAGGAGGTCGTCGGGGACCTTGCCCTGCATCGCCTCCCTGGCCTGGGAGATGACGGCCTCGACGTCACCGTCGAAGTACATGGGCTCGGGCCTCTGCTTGGCCTCAGCGACCTCGCCCACGGCCTTGACGAGCTCCTTGATGCCCTCGGCGTTCAGCGCGGACACGGGGACGACCCTGCATCCGAGGTCCTTGGACAGTTTGTCTATGTCTATGGTGTCGCCCAGCTTGCGGATCTGGTCCATCATGTTCAGGGCGACGACCGTGGGGATACCAGTATCTATGATCTGGAGGGTGAGGAAGAGGTTCCTCTCCAGATTGGTTGCGTCGACTATGTTGATGACCGCGTCGGGCCTGTCCTCGATCAGGAAGTTCCTCGACACGATCTCTTCGGGGGAGTACGGCGACAGGGAGTAGATTCCGGGCAGGTCCACGAGCTCGTAGTCGGTCCCGCGGATCTTTCCGACCTTCCTGTCGATGGTGACTCCCGGCCAGTTCCCCACGCGCTGGTTCGCACCAGTCAGCTTGTTGAACATCGTGGTCTTCCCGCTGTTGGGGTTACCGGCCAATGCTATTGTCAGACTCATCTTTCTTCTCTCCTTCCATAGCTCACGCTGCTATAACGCTCAATCGCGCAGCGCGAGTCGGAGAACAGGGGTCACTCGACCTCGATGTTCTCCGCATCACCTTTCCTGAGGCTGAGCTCGTATCCCCTGACGGTAATCTCGATCGGGTCGCCGAGGGGCGCCACCTTGCGTACGAAGATGTCGCATCCCTTGGTGATGCCCATGTCCATCAGATGCTTCTTGAGAGCTCCTCCCCCGTGCAGCTTCACGACCTTGACCGTGGAGCCGATCTCGGCATCTTTCAGCGTCTTCATTCTATCAGCTCTCAGGGCAGAACAGGATCTTGGAGGCCATCTTCCTGTCAATGGCTATCTTGGAGCCCTTGACATCGAGGATCACGTTGCCGCTCGCCTCGGATACCGCCTTCACCTCCGTGCCCGGTGTGAATCCGAGTCCCGCCAGGAATCTCTTGGTCTCTTCCCTTCCAGAAATGCTGACGACGGTACCCTTGTCCCCCACTCTGGCCATGGAGATAGGGATACCCGGCGAACTCGCCATGCTGTTGCTGCAGGATGCGCTCTTTTCAAGCCCCGCACAAGCGTAGGTACCAGGATTCATGCATTTGAGGAAATCCTAAAACTATTTAATCTTAGCTAAGCCTAAAAATGTTTAAACATGCCTGTGAAAACTTTAATCATTCCTATGAGTTGTTTAAATGAACCTAAATAATAAATACGGGTGGACACGGGGCCCGCCGTCCCCATCGTCATCCTATTTAATCCTGAGTCGGAACCCTGGATGCTACCCCCTCCTAATTGCTGGCTCATGGTGTTAACGGGAATGAAAAACCAGGCCGCGGATTAACGTCGTGAGCTAAGACGGCCGTGGGACCCCCTTCCTTTTTATCCGACTATCTGTACGTAGTTTCATGATGAACGACATCGAGATCGCGGAAGCGGCGAAGGTCAAGGACATCAGGGAGATCGCATCCAAACTCGGTCTCACCGAGGATGAGATCCAGATGTACGGCAGGTACATGGCGAAGGTGCCCCTGGCCAGCCTCGAGAAGTACAAGGACAAGAAGGACGGGAAGCTGGTCGTCGTGACCGCCATCACGCCCACACCCGCCGGGGAGGGGAAGACCGTCACCACCATCGGGCTCATCCAGGGACTGGGCAAGCTCGGCAAGAACGTGGTCGGAGCCCTCAGGGAGCCATCCATCGGACCCACCTTCGGGATCAAGGGAGGCGCCACCGGCGGAGGCTACTCCCAGGTCTACCCCATGTGGGACATCGACCTCCACTTCACCGGGGACATCCACGCGGTGACCGCCGCCCACAACCTGCTGTCCGCGATCATCGACAACGAGCTCGTCAGGGACAACGCCCTGAACATCGACCCGACCAAGGTCGTGCTGAAGAAGGCCATGGACATCAACGCCCGCGAGCTGAGGAACATCGTCACCGGACTCGGAAGGGACAGGATCCTCGGTGGGGTCCCCCACGAGGCCGGGTTCCTGATCACCTCCGCATCCGAGATCTCCGCGATCCTCGCCCTCTCCGAGGACAGGGCGGACCTCAGGAGGAGGCTGGAGAACATGGTCGTCGCCTACACCTACGAGGGCAAGCCCGTCACCGTCAAGGACCTGAAGTGCGTCGGTGCGATGATGGTCCTGCTCAAGGACGCCATCAACCCCAACCTCGTCCAGACCCTTGAGGGCGAGCCCGTGTTCGTCCACGGGTTCCCGTTCGCCAACATCGCCCACGGTACCAACAGCATCATCGCCACGAAGGCCGCCCTGAAGCTCGGTGACTACGTCATCACCGAGGCGGGATTCGCTTCCGACCTCGGAGGCGAGAAGTTCATGGACATCGTCTGCAGGCAGTCCGGCATGAGGCCCGACTGCGTCGTCATCGTCGCGTCCATCAGGGCCCTCATGACCCACGGCGGAGGACTCCTGGACAAGCCCGAGACGCTCACCATCGACACACTCAGGGCAGGACTCTGCAACCTGGACAAGCACATCGAGAACATGTCCTCCTACGGACTCCCGATCGTCGTGTCCATCAACCACTTTGAGCACGACACCCAGGAGGAGATGGACCTGGTCATGGAGCACTGCAGGGAGATCGGCGTCAGGTGCGCCTTCTCCGACGCCTTCATCAAGGGCGGCGAGGGGGCCATCGACCTGGCCAACACCGTCCTCGAGGCCCTGGAGAACGACAAGCCCGACTTCAGGTTCCTGTACCCCGACGACGCACCCATCAAGGACAAGATCGAGGCCGTGGCCACGAAGATCTACGGCGCAGGCTCTGTCACGTACACCCCTGCGGCGGAGAAGACCATCGCCCAGATCGAGGCCGACGGGTTCGGCAACCTGCCCGTGTGCATCGCGAAGACCCAGGCGTCCCTGACCGACGACTCCAAGCAGAAGGGAGCCCCAAGGGGATGGGTCCTCAACGTCAGGGAGGTCCAGCTGTCCTCCGGAGCGGGATTCGTCGTCCCCGTGTGCGGAACGCTGACCCTGATGCCCGGACTCCCGAAGGTCCCCGCCGCCATGAGGATGGACCTCCTGGACGACGGAAGGATCGTCGGACTCAAGTGACGGTTCAAAACAGGGCCCTCGGGCCCTACCTTTCCATTTTCTCGTTCTTCTGAGATGCCGTTGTGAAGTGCCTGTGCATGTGCATATGAATGTGTGTATGCATATGCATATGTATGTGCATGTGAACAAGAAGGAAGGTCATGCCGATGATTCCGATAAACATCGATGAGCTCCTCGACGGTACGATCATCGAGGACAACCGTATCGAGTTCAAGAGCGACTGGAATCCAGAGAAGGTCCTGCACACCATATGCGCTTTCGCCAATGATTATGACAACATCGGAGGCGGGTAAATAGTCGTGGGTGTGGCTGAGATCGATGGCAGACCGATCGATTACAAAGGATTCGATCCCAAGACCTTACCTGCCGTGGAGAGGGAGTTGTCTGAGCTCTGCAATCTGATCTCTCCTAGGTACGTACCAAGCATATCATTGGAAAAGTATCATGGGAAGGACCTTCTCGTGATATGGGTGCCAGGCGGGGAGATGCGTCCATACAAATGTCCGGTCTCCCTGTGTAAGAGGAAAACCGATGGTGGTGAGAGGGCTTACTACATCCGCAATCTCTCCCATACTGTTCGTGCCAACCGTGATGAGGAAATCTCACTCATCAGGAGAGTTAACAGGACGCCTTTCGACGAAATGATCAACGAGGATGCGTCAGTCAACGACATCAGGAGAGGTCTCGTGACCGATTTTCTCAACCGTGTGAACAGCGGCATAGATTACAACGGGATCGAGAACCTGGATCTGTATCGTCTGTTGCTCATAGTGCGCGGTCCTCCGGAGGCCGTCAAACCCGTGAACATAGGCCTCATGATGTTCAGCGACGATCCTGAACGGTTCTTCAGGAATGCGCACATCGAGGTGGTGAGCATCCCGGACCCATCGGGTGAGTCAATGGATGAGGTGATATTCAGAGGCCCTCTGGACGATCAGATCCGCAACGCCCTGAGATACATCAAAGGCATGTTCATCAGGGAGAGGGTGCTGAAGCTTCCCGACAAGGCGGAATCCATCAGGTTCTTCAACTATCCGTACAAGGCGGTGGAGGAGACCCTTGTCAATGCGATATACCATCGGGACTATGAGATTCCAGAACCTGTCAAGGTCATGGTGTATCCCGACAGGATGGAGATATTCAATCGTCCGGGGCCTGACCGCAGCATCTCGGACGAGCGCATAGCCAGATTCGATCTTAAGAACGACTGTTATCTCAACAGCAGGATAGGGGATTTCCTGAAGGAGCTGAAGCTCACAGAGGGGCGCAATACCGGGATCCCTCGTGTCATCAACAGCCTGAAGGAGAACGGCTCCGGTATGCCAGTGTACGAGACGGATCCTGATCGCAGGTATCTGAGGGTGATCATCCCGGTGCACGATGCCTTCCTGGAGAGGAGTGGCGATTCCGTCGGGACCGCCGATATGGCAAAGTCCGCATACAGGAGCCCGGACGAGACCAAGGCACTGATTTTGGAGTCATTGAGGGTGAACGGATGCCAGAGCAGTTCCGTACTCTCCATGTCGCTGGGATACAAGGGCGTCAACAATACGTTCCGCAGGTGTCTGAGGGAACTCATGGATGAGGGCGAGATAGAATACCTGTATCCGGACAGTCCAAAGGACAAACGCCAGAAGATACGTCTCGCCAGGCGCCGTGTGTGAAGTCCGAGGACGTCACCTGCTGACATTGGTCTTCCCGTCGGCCATGTCGTACCAGCGGTCGGACTCCTCCCTGTCGGGGTCGACACCGTCCCCGACCCTGTACATGTTGCCTAACAGGATCTGCGCACCCTTGTGTCTGTTCAGAGCCGCCGACGTCAGCCACTCCACGGCCTTGCCGATGTCCTTGTCGACGCCGGCGCCTGCCTTGTAGAACTGGCCGATCATGAACTGGGCGTCCGCATGGCCGTTGTTGGCGGCGCGGAGCATCCATTTGGCGGACCTTGCCAGGTCCCTCGGGACGTCCTCGTCCTTGAAGTAGATCAGACCCACCTCGTACTGTGCGCGGACGTCCTCGTCCACGCATTTCATGAAGAGCTTCTCCGCCTGGCGGGAGTCCTTCTCGACGCCCACGCCTGTGACGTACATCTTGCCAAGGAAGTATGTGGCCGCGCGGTTGCCGTGGTCGTGGGCCTTCTGGAACCAGGAGAGGGCGGCCTTGTAGTCCTTCGGGACCCCCTGTCCCCTGGCGTACATCAGGCCGAGGTTGTACTCCGCCTCGGCATCCCCATCGCGTGCGCTGGTCATGAAGATGTTGTATGCGCGGGAGTAGCCCTTCTCGTTCCTGTTGCGGAGAACGAACTTGGCCCATTCCATGGGTTCCATATTCCCGGCATCGGCGTTCATGCATGCACCACATTCCCCGATTGGAGCCAGCTATTATAAGGGTTCTCCGAAATGCATAGTGTGGCACGTAGAAGGGCCATGATGTTTATTCATATCTTCTTAGATTAGAAATGTATACGAATGTACACTGATTATGTATATTCATGGAAATTTATATATCGTTTTCAGCATTCCGCCGACAATCGGCAGAACAGGTCTGCCAGGGATGCTTTTCACATGTCGGAAGGATTCAACGAGAGGTACGGACTCAACAAGGAGCTGGCACAGATGCTGAAGGGCGGCGTCATCATGGACGTCACCACGCCTGAGCAGGCCAGGATCGCCGAGGAGGCGGGCGCATGCGCCGTCATGGCGCTGGAGAGGATCCCGGCGGACATCCGTGCCGCGGGCGGCGTGTCCAGGATGTCGGACCCCAAGATGATAAAGGGGATCCAGGAGGCCGTCTCCATACCTGTGATGGCGAAGTGCAGGATCGGCCATTTCGTGGAGGCCCAGATCCTCGAGGCCATCGACATCGACTACATCGACGAGAGCGAGGTCCTCTCCCCCGCCGACGACGTCTACCACATCGACAAGACCAGGTTCAAGGTGCCCTTCGTCTGCGGGGCGAGGGATCTGGGAGAGGCCCTCAGGCGCATCGGCGAGGGGGCGTCCATGATCCGCACCAAGGGGGAGCCCGGCACCGGGGACGTCGTCCAGGCCGTGTCGCACATGAGGACCATGAACAGACAGATCGCCGAGCTCGCCGCCGTAAGGGACGACGAGGTGTACGAGTACGCCAAGTCGCTGCAGGTTCCGCTGGACCTGGCCCGCTACGTCCATGAGAACCGCAGGCTTCCCGTGGTCAACTTCGCCGCAGGGGGCGTCGCCACGCCCGCGGACGCGGCGCTCATGATGCAGCTGGGTGCCGACGGGGTGTTCGTCGGATCGGGCATATTCAAATCCGGTAACCCGGAGAAGAGGGCCGCGGCCATCGTCAGGGCGGTCACCGACTTCAACGACCCGAAGATGCTCGCCGAGGTCTCCGAGGACCTGGGCGAGGCGATGGTCGGGATCAACAAGGACGAGATCGAGAAGCTGGAGAACATCAGGATGGCGGAGCGCGGACAATGAGCCGCATCGGCGTCCTGGCCGTACAGGGTGCCTTCAGGGAGCACATCGACGCCCTCTCCGGACTCGGGGCCCGGTGCTTCGAGATAAGGAAGGCGTCAGACCTGGACGGCGGGGCCGATGGACTGATCTTCCCGGGAGGGGAGAGCACCGTCATGGGGAAGCTGATCCGCGACCTCGGGATGTTCGACGCCCTCAGGGGGATGGTCTCGTCGGGGGTCCCCGTCATGGGCACCTGCGCCGGCCTGATCCTCCTGGCGGAGGAGGTCGAGGGCGGCATGACGCATCTGGGCACGCTGCCCGTAGCCGTCAGGCGCAACGCCTACGGGAGGCAGCTGGGGAGCTTCTCCGCGACGGGGCGGTTCTCCGGCGTGGGGGAGGTCCCGCTGGAGTTCATCCGCGCACCCATGATCACCCATGTGGGGGAGGGTACGGAGGTCCTCTGCGAGTGCGGAGGGGTCCCTGTGGCGGTCCGCCACGGCAGCCAGCTTGCCATGTCCTTCCACCCGGAGCTGACCGCCGACAGGGGGATACACCGCTACTTCCTGGACATGGTTGGATGACGCGCCGTCCGGATGGCCAGGAGGTCGCATCCTCCCTACCATGCCGTGCGGTCCGACGAATCCTATATAAAATAGAGTATTATGGGCCGAATCATGATAGAATCACAGAGCACCGAGGAAGGGTACTACCTCCCTTCCCGCAGGTACATGGACTGCGCTTCCCCGGAATACGATCCCCACGAGGCGGCCGTCCAGGCCGAGAAGGGGGCCTCGGAGGGCAACCCCGACGCACAGTACCTGCACGGGCTCTTCCTTTACACGGGAGAGGGCGGCACCCACGAGGACGCTGCCACGGCATCCGAGATGTTCGCCCTCTCCGCCTCCGCCGGTTACCGTCCGGCCGAGACGGTCCGCAGGGAGATCGAGGCCAACGAGCCCGGGGTCCAGAGGGACCTCATGGCCATGAGGCTCAGGGGGGAGGAGAGGGACACCGACGCCTGCGCCAAGCTCTTCGACCTCTACGACAACGGCAAGGCCCCGGTGAAGAAGGACCACTCCGAGGCGATCAGGTTCTACACCGTCTGCGCCGAGAACGATGATGTGGATGCTCAGAACACCGTCGGCTACATGTTCCTCATGGGCAAGGGCATCAGGAAGGACAGGGAGAGGGCGGTGAAATGGCTCAAGGCCGCGGCGGATAACGGATGCGGCCAGGCTATGTACCGTCTCGGCAAGATGTACGACGAGGGCCTCTGCGACACGGATCCGGACCTCAAGAGCGCCATGGCCTGGTACCAGAAGGCCGCCGATGCCGACGACCCGGACGCAGAGTTCGCCCTGGGATGCATCTACTCCATGCCCAGGACCAAGTACTCCGACGACAGGGAGGCTGCCAGGATGTTCGGCCGCGCCGCGGAGAACGGCCATGCGGAGGCCCAGTACCAGATAGGCATGATGTACGCATACGGCCAGGGCGTCCCCAGGGACCCGTCCATGGCCAAGAAGTATCTCGAGAAGTCCTGCGAGGGCGAGTACCAGCAGGCCATGGTCGATTACGCCAACATGTGCTTCGAGGGCCAGGTCCTGCCCAAGGACTACGAGACCGCCGCCAAGTGGTTCACCGTCGCGGCCAACAGGTGCAACGGCTACGCCCAGTACGCCCTCGGCTGCATGTACGCCTCGGGATACCACTTCCCCCAGAACAGCACGGAGGCCATCAGGTGGTTCAGGGAGGCGGCGGAGATGGGGGAGGTCAACTCCCAGTACGCGCTCGCCTGCTTCTACTACGAGGGCAGGGGTGTGGAGAAGGACGAGAAGGAGGCGGTCATGTGGTTCGACCAGGCCGCCGACCAGGGCCACCCCGCCGCGAAGGCTTTCCTGGGGATGCTCCAGATCACCGGGACAGGGACCGCGCAGGACGTGGAGGAGGGACTCAGGAACCTTAACGAGTCCGCCGACACCGGTTATTACGAGGCCCAGTACTACCTCGGCAAGCTCTACTACGAGGGCAAGTACGTGAACAAGAACGTGCCCAGGGCCAAGAAGTTCCTGAACCTCGCCGCGAAGCAGGGTGACAGGGACGCCCTGGCGCTTCTCAACAAGATCAAGACGGAGAGATCCCGTTGAGCCCGAATCTCAGGCAGGACGCAATACGGGGGGACCCGTACGCGTGTCTGGCCCTCGCCTACTTCTACCAGACGGGCAAGGAGATGCCCCAGAGCATACCCTCCGCCATGGAGTGGTTCGAGAGGGCGTCGGAGCGCAGCTGCTCCAGGGCCCACTGGGAGCTCGCCAAGATGTTCCTGGAGGGCGAGTACGTCGAGCAGGACATCGACCTCTACCTCAGCCACCTGGTCTCGGCCGCGGAGCTGGGGAACCCGGAGGCGCAGGTCCGCCTCGGGTACGAGTACGGCAGGGGGG
>CAJJJM010000017.1 GCA_905187815.1 uncultured Methanomassiliicoccaceae archaeon | reverse complement strand
TGGTGAGGCTCGAACCTGTCGTACTCGTAGACGAACACGGCCGCCTCCATGATCCACTGTCCGTAGAACTTGCCCCAGGCGTTCTTCGCCCACCCCGTGTCCGCCACGGTCCAGTGGAGCCCGTCGGGTTCGACCTGCTGCCAGTGCTTGGCCAGGAGGATGTGCCCCAGGGGGTAGCTGTAGTCGTGGACAGCCATCTTGGGGTTGCCGGAGGTCCCGGATGTGAAGTACATGAGGAACCTGTCGGTGCTCTTGGTGGGTACCCTCTCCCAGACCTCGGAGCATTCCTCCATCTCCCTGTCGAAATCGAGCCATCCGTCCCTGTGCCCGTTGACGATGAACCTGCAGGCGAGCTTGTCGATGTTGCCGGCACCCTCGAAGGACTCGACGATGTCGTCGTCATCAGTGACGATGGCAGCCTTGAGGCCCGCCGCATCGATCCTGTACTCTATGTCGTGGGGCTTGAGCATGAACGTGGCCGGAACGGCGATGGCGCCCATCTTGTGGAGCGCCACGCAGATGAACCAGAACTGGTAGCTGTGCTTGAGGACCAGCATGACGAAGTCGCCCTTCCCTATGCCCTTGGACGACAGGTAGTTGCAGGTCTTGTCGCTGAGCCTCTTGATGTCGGCGAACGTGAACTTCCTGCATTCACCGTTCTCGTGCTCCCATACCATAGCGAGCCTCTGAGGATCGTTCACGGCGATGTCGTCGACTATGTCGTAACCGAAGTTGAAATCGTCGGGGCAGTCGATGTCAAGATGCTTGAGGAGACCGTTCTCGTCGAACGTCTCCCTAACGTACCTCAGGTTGATGTTCCTCATGGCCACTCACGCGTATACTCAGGAACAAAAAGACTGATTATTTAAGAGAATCGTAGAAGATTTCGGATTCCGTAGTTATATATAAATATGAACTACGGAATCCGTATTAGGTTTTATATACTCGAGTTATGAATCGACGGTATTCGTATCACGCCGAGTTGTACTTCTCGATGTCCTTGTTGCGGATCTCGACCCTGCGGACCTTTCCGCTGATGGTCTTCGGCATGACGTCGACGAACTCGACCACACGGGGATACTTGTAGGGGGCGGTCTCCTTCTTGGTGAAGGCCTGTATCTCCTTCTTCAGCTCGTCCGTGGGCTCGTATCCGGACCTGAGGATGATCGTGGCCTTCACGAGCTGGCCCCTGACCGGGTCCGGAACGCCTGTGACGGCGCACTCCAGGACTGCGGGGTGAAGCATGAGCGCGCTCTCGATCTCGAAGGGACTGATCCTGTATCCCGAGGACTTGATGATGTCGTCGTTCCTGCCGACGAACCAGTAGTATCCGTCCTCGTCCTTCCAGGCGACGTCACCGGTGTGGTGCCATCCGCCCTTGAGGGTGGTCGCGGTCTTCTTCTCGTCCCTGTAGTAGCCGATCATGATGCCGTACCCGTCGGCCTTGACGACGATCTCGCCGTTGACACCGGGAGGACAGGAGTTGCCGTCCTCGTCGACGATGTCGACCTCGAACTGGGGCGAGGGCTTGCCCATGGACCCGGGCTTGGGCTCCATGCCCTTCAGGGTGCCGATGACCATGGTCGTCTCTGTCTGGCCGTAACCCTCCATCAGCTTGAGGCCTGTGGCCTCGTACCAGGTGTTGTAGGTGTCGGGATTAAGGGCCTCACCCGCGATGCAGCAGTTCTTCAGCGAGGACAGGTCGTGCCCCTCGAGTCCTGCGTTGAGGTAGAGCCTGAACATGGTGGGGGGACAGCAGAACGTCGTGATCCTGTGCTTCTCGATCATGTTCATGATCTCATGGGGTTCGAACTTGTCGTACTCGTAGACGAACACCGCGGACTCCATGATCCACTGGCCGTACAGCGCGCCCCAGACGGACTTGCCCCATCCGGTGTCGCTGACGGTGTAGTGTATGCCGTCGGGGTCCACCTGGTGCCAGTGCTTGGCGGTCATCAGGTGACCGAGGGCGTAGCGGTGGCTGTGGAGGACCATCTTGGGATTGTCGGAGGTCCCGGATGTGAAGTACATCAGCATCGGATCGGTCACCTTGGTGTCGATCCTCTCGAGCACATCGGAGGCCTTCTCCACCTCGGCGTCGAAGTCCACCCATCCGTCCCTCTTCTCGCCCACGAGGGCCCTGAGCTGGAGAGACGGGATGTTCTCTGCATGCTCGACGGAGCCGCTGATGTTGGACTGGTTGGTGCATATGACGGCCTTCACGCTGGCCGCGTTGATCCTGTACTCAATGTCATGCTTGGTGAGCATGTGGGTGGCAGGAGCCGCGATGGCGCCGATCTTGTGAAGGGCCACCATGCTGAACCAGAACTCGTACCTCTGCTTGAGAATCAGCATGACCACATCGCCCTTGCCGATACCCTGCGAGAGGAGGTAGTTCGCAACCTTGTTGCTCATCCTGCTGATGTCGGAGAACGTGAACGTGTGCTCCTCCCCGGACTGGCTGTCCCATACGAGGGCGACCCTGTCCGGCTCCGCGGCGGCGATGTCGTCCACGATGTCGTAACCGAAGTTGAAGTTGTCAGGGCATTTGAGCCTGTACGTCTTAAGGAGGCCGTTCTCGTCAAAGGTCTCGTCGACGTATCTGAGATTGATGTTCCTCATCTTCTTCAGCCCTTCATGACGACGGCGATGAACCTGCACCCCTCCCTCGAGGTGGCGTACATGCCGTGTGGTTTGCCAGAATCATAGTACACTGAGTCCCCGGGACCGAGGTCCATGACGTGCCCGTTGTGGGAGAACCTGAGGGTGCCCTCGAGGATGTAGTCGAACTCCTGACCCTCGTGGGTGGACACGCGGATCGGGGAGTTCTGGTCCTCCTCGATGTAGGGGGCCGTCACGAGGAATGTCTCGGCCAGCTTGTCCTTGAAGTTGAAAGCCAGGTGCTCGTACTCGAAACCGATGCGCCTCTTGATCGGGAGACCCCTGCCCTTCCTGACGAGGGTGCATCCGGACAGATGGGGATTCTCGCCGGTCAGCAGCTCCACTATGTCGATGCCGAACTTCTCGGCGCATTTGTGAAGGAAGGTGAACGAGAAATCGAGGTTTCCGCTCTCGTACTGCACGTACTCCTCGGGGGTCTTGCCGACGATCCCCGCCATCTCCTCTACCGATATGTCACACATTTCGCGCATGGCCTTGATGCGCTCGGCTACCTCTGCGATGTTGGGCTCCATTACACTCGGGAATCTGTAAACCGACACCTTATAAAAACATGATATCGGGTTAACATAGCTTGCCGACCCACTGCATCCGGAGGCCGTTCACGATTGTACAGATTTATCTCTGATTCACAGACAAATCATCATCCGCCCCCACATGGCATGGTTCATAGGGAAGCCCCATGCCTCGGATGCAAGATGATTGTACACGCATACATAGACCCGTACGGCCCTAAGTATTCTCCATATAATGTTATACGGAATCCGCGATATCCGTCCGATGTTCCCACTGGAGAGAAGGGTGACCGTGGTCTGCGGCCACTATGGTACCGGAAAGACGAACCTGTCCATCAACCTGGCACTGGAATGCGCCCGGCAGGGGGAGGATGTCACACTGGTGGACCTGGATGTGGTCAACCCCTACTTCAGATCGGCGGACTATGCGGACATCCTGACGAGGAGCGGTGTGAAGGTTGTCGGACCCAACTTCGCAAACACGAACCTGGACACGCCATCCCTGCCCGCAGCAGTCAGGGTCGTCATCGCCGAGGGATCGAGGGTCATCGTGGATGTCGGAGGCGACGACGCCGGCGCCACCGCACTGGGTGTTTATTCGAGGACCCTCCTGGAATCCGACCCGGACGTGATCTACGTCGTGAACAAGTACAGGTCCTTGACCACACATGCGGACGAGGCAGTCCAGATCCTCAGGGAGATAGAGGCCACCTCGCACCTCAGGGCCACATGCATCGCGAACAACTCCCATCTCAAGCAGGACACCACCGAGAAGACCATCATCGACTCGATGGGGTTCGCCGAGGAGGTGGCGGATGCCACCGGGCTGCCGCTGAGGTTCACGACCGCGCCGCGCGGGCTGGATTTTACCCTATTAAATAAAATCGAAAACATACACCCGGTAGACGTCCTCGTCAGGGCGCCTTGGGAGTGAAGGAGTATCAAATGCCGAAAGTAACCGTTGACAACAACATCTGCAAGGGCTGCGAGATGTGCGTTATCGCCTGCCCGAAGCACATAATATCGCTCGACAAGACCATTACGAACAACAAGGGGTACCATCCCGCCCACGTCACCGACCAGGACGCTTGCACCGGCTGCGGATCCTGCGCGACGATGTGCCCCGACGTGGCAATCCTAATCGAGATGTGAACATGAACGAGAAAGTACTCATGAAGGGAAACGAGGCCATCGCCGAGGCGGCAATAGCCGCAGGCTGCAGGCACTTCTTCGGATATCCCATCACCCCGCAGACCGAGGTGGCGGCATACATGTCCAAGAGGATGCCCAAGATCGGCGGTGTCTATCTGCAGGCGGAGTCCGAGGTCGCATCGATCAACATGGTCCTCGGCGCGGGGGCTGCCGGCGTCAGGGTCATGACGTCCACATCCTCCCCGGGAATCAGTCTGATGGCCGAGGGAATCTCCTACCTCGCAGGATCCGACGTCCCCTGCCTCATCGTCAACGTGCAGCGCGGAGGTCCGGGACTCGGAGGCATCCAGCCCTCCCAGGCCGATTACTTCCAGGCGACCAAATCCACCGCGCACGGAGACTTCCACATCCTTGTGTTCGCACCCTCGACCGTCCAGGAGACGGTCGACATGATCGCCACGGCGTTCGAGCTCGGCGACAAGTACAGGATGCCCGCCATGGTCCTGTCCGACGGTATGCTCGGCCAGATGATGGAGCCCGTGGTCCTCCCCGAGGCAAGGGAGCCGGACAACGACTCCAAGGACTGGGCTGTCAGCGGTCACAAGGACAAGAGGGAGCACAACGTGGTCAATTCCCTGTACATCAACCCCCAGGAGCTCGAGACCCTGGTCAAGGCCAGGTTCGAGAGGTATGCGGAGATCAAGGAGAAGCACCAGATGGCGGAGGAGTACCTCGCCGACGACGCCGACATAATCATCGTCGCGTACGGGTCCTCCTCCAGGGTGTCCAGGTCCGCGATCGATGCTGCCAGGAAGCAGGGCATCAAGGTCGGTATGATCAGGCCCATCACCCTCTGGCCCTTCCCCGAGAAGGTCATCGAGAAGCACGTGGGCCATGCCAAGGCGTTCCTGTCCGTGGAGATGTCCATGGGTCAGATGGTCGACGATGTGAAGCTCGTGGTCAACGGAAGGGTCCCCGTGGAGTTCTACGGACGTACCGGAGGTGTGATCCCGACCCCCAACGAGGTCCTCGAACAGATCGTCAGGATCAACGGAGGTGTTCAGTGATGACAGTCAAGGGAGAGAGGCCGCACGCGCTCACCGACGCGCCGTTCCACTACTGCCCCGGATGCACGCACGGAATCGTGCACAGGCTCGTGGCCGAGGTCATCGATGAGCTCGGCATCGAGGGGAAGACCGTCGGAGTCGCATCCGTCGGATGCTCGGTCTTCACGTACAACTACTTCAACTGCGACATGGTCCAGGCACCCCACGGCCGCGCACCCGCTGTGGCCACCGGTGTCAAGAGGGCCAGGCCCGAGAACGTGGTCTTCACGTACCAGGGCGACGGAGACCTCGCGGCCATCGGAATGGGCGAGACCGTCCACGCCGCCGCCAGGGGCGAGAACATCGTCGCGATCTTCATCAACAACGCCATCTACGGAATGACCGGAGGCCAGATGGCCCCCACCACCCTCCCCGGGCAGGTCACGCAGACCACACCCTACGGAAGGGACGTCAAGACCGCCGGAAACCCAATCAGGGTCTGCGAGCTGCTGTCCTCCCTGGACGGCGTCGCCCTCGCCGAGCGTGTCACCGTCGACTGCGTCAAGAACGTCAGGGCCGCCAAGAAGGCAATCAAGAAGGCCTTCGAGTACCAGATGGCCGGAAAGGGCTACTGCATCGTGGAGGTCGTGTCCACATGCCCCACCAACTGGGGAATGTCGCCGGCCGACGCCATCCAGTGGCTGAGGGACAACATGCTGCCCTACTACCCGCTGGGCGTCTACAAGGATGTCGGGGAGGGAGAGCAGTGAGCGACCTCAACGTGCTCCTCACCGGTTTCGGAGGACAGGGAATCCTGTTCACCGGCAAGGTCATGGCCTACGCCTCGATGATGGAGGGCAGGGAGATCTCCTGGCTCCCGTCGTACGGCCCCGAGATGCGCGGAGGGACGGCGTCCTGCAGCGTTTGCATCTCCGACAAGACCATCGGATCCCCGCTCGTTGTCAACCCCGACGTGCTCGTGGCCATGAACCTCCCGTCGCTCGAGAAGTTCGAGAAGGATGTGGTCCCCGGAGGGATCATAATCGTCGACAGCTCCATCGTCCACAAGGAGGTCACCAGGACCGACGTCAAGGTCATCCGCATCGACGCCTCCAGGATCGCCGAGGAGAACGGCCTCAAGGGAGCGGCCAACATGGTCATCCTCGGAAGGCTGTTCAAGGAGACCGGGTTCTGCTCCGCTGAGAACCTGGACCTGGGCCTGCAGAAGAGCATCCCGGCCAGGAAGGCCAACCTGCTCGAGAGCAACAGGAAGGCCATCGCCCTCGGTATCGAGAGCTGAAAAACCTAAAGGGGTGGGACGGGTCCCGTCCGCCCCTGTTTCATCATTCCTCAGAATCCTGCGGGTCGCAGGTCTCCTCGCAGGCCATACCGACGGATTCCTCTGCAACCTTTATGCACGCCATCAGATCGTCGGCGGTGTTCCTCATCGTTCCCGCCGACTGGGCCTCCATCCTGAAGGTTATGGTGGATCCCTGCAACTCGGAGGTGACATAGCCCTTGTTGTCGGGATCCAGAGCGTTCATCACAGCCTCAGCCACTGCCCTATCGGGATATGTCGCCTCCAGCTCCAGATATATCATCGATTCAGTCCCTCCTGTTACTGATGAACCCGAGACACGTTCCGGCCTCGAAGTTACCTGACATCAGTCTCGACTGGAGTACTTGGATTTAATATGTCGTCCTATCGGGAACCTAACGACGAATCCCCGAGGGGCTGTCGGATGACCGGACGCTCGGGAGGATGACATCGGGTGGAAGCGACACGGAGGGCTGGAGGGGATCGCATCCTCCATGATCCATCGGACCGCGTCGTTCTCCGAGGAGGAACGGCAATCTGAGTTTGTAAAAGGCATCAGTCATCTTCCTCATCATGCGCAGTGCCTGTTGCGACGCCCACGGCCTCCTCGGCAGCCTTGATGGACGCCATCAGACCGTCCGCGGTGCCCCTCATCATGCCTGCGGACTCGCAGGAGAGGGAAAAAAGGAGTTTGGAGCCCCGGAGCTCCGATGCGACATTGCCGGCGCTCTCCGGCTCCAGCGAAACCATCACCGCCCTGGCGGTGGCCTCGTCCGGATAGTCGATCTCGAGCTCCAGGGCGATCATCGTATCAGCGCTTCTGGGAGCGGACGTACTCGGCGATGGCCTTCCCCACTTCGGAGGTGGAGAGGTTCCCGCCCAGGTCCGGAGTGGTCTTGCCGGTGTCCAGACTGTTCCTGACGGCGTCATGGAGCATCCTGCCCTCTGCCTGATACCCCTGCTCCTCCAAGAGCATCTGGGCCGCGAGAACGGCGGCGATGGGGTTGGCTATGCCCCTTCCGGCGATGTCCGGAGCGGAGCCGTGGATGGGCTCGAACATGCTGACCCCCTCGGGGTTGATGTTCCCGCTGCCTCCCATCCCCAGACCTCCCTGGAGCTGCGCGCCCAGATCCGTGAGGATGTCCCCGAACAGGTTGGGGACGGCGACGGTGCCGAAGGTCTCCGGCCTGACGATCATTGCCATCGCCATGGCGTCGACGAACATGAACTCCAGGTCCAGACCGTACTCCTTGGTCTTCTCCTGGAAAATCTCCCTCTGCATGCCGTAGTTCTTGGTTATGACGTTCGCCTTGTCCACCAGGGTGACCTTCCTGTCCCCCCTGTTGACTGCGTACCTGCATGCATAGTCCGCGAACCTGGTGACCGCGGTCCTGGACAGGAGCCCGATCTCGAACGCGAAGTCGTCATCGTTGGAGGACCTCGCATCTATGTCGATGTCCAGGCTGTACAGCTCCCTGTCCACGTGGACGTGGGCCTTGGACCCTCCGTTGCTGGGTCCGAAGAACCCGTTGGCGCCCATGTAGAAGTCCTCCGTGTTCTCCCTCAGGAAATGGATGTCGAAGGGGACCTCTCTCTTCAGGGGTACCAGGGGGAACCAGGATGTCACCGGACGGAGGTTGATGTACTGGTCGAACACGGCCCTCATCTTCAGCAGGATGCCCTGCTCCAGGACCCCGGGCGCCACCCTGGGGTCGCCGATGGCGCCGAAGTAGATGGCGTCCTTCCTCTTCAGGGCGGCGACGTCCTCGTCGGTGAGGAGCTCGCCCGTCCTCAGATAGCGGTCCGAACCGATGTCGAAGAACTCCGGGTCGTACTGGAAGGACGAGATCTCGGACACCGCGTCCAGGACCTCCATCCCTGCGGCGATGACCTCCTTCCCGATACCGTCACCGGGGATTATGGCGAGGTGCTTCATCAGAACCTGCCCTCCTTGATGAGGTTCATCAGACCGCCGGCCTTGACCAGCTCGGAGATGAACGGCGGATACTCCGGGAAGGAGTACTCCTTGCCCTCGGCAATGACCTTGCCGTTGTCGGGGTCGACCTCGATGGTCTCGCCCTCCTTGGCATCGACCTTGCACTCCACCAGGAGGAGGCCGATGTTCATGGAGTTCCTGTAGAAGATGCGTGCGAACGACTCCGCGATGATGCAGGAGAACCCGGCCTCGATCAGCGAGAGCGGGGCGTGCTCCCTGGACGATCCGCATCCGAAGTTCCTTCCTGCCACCAGGATGTCCCCCTTCTGGACCTGCTGCGCGAATCCCGGCCTGACCTTCTCGAATATGTAGTCGTTCAGGTGGTCGAGGTTCGCCGCCACCAGCCTCTCGGCCGGTATGATCTGGTCGGTGTCGACGTTGTCGCCGAACACCCACACCTTTCCCTTAATCTTGTCCATTCAGTTCCCCTCCAGCTGGTCGGGCGTGACGATCCTGCCCGCGATGGCCGAGGCCGCCACGACGGCGGGCCCAGCGAGATAGACCTCCGAGGCCTTGTCCCCCATCCTTCCGATGAAGTTCCTGTTGGTGGAGGACACAGCCTTCTCACCGGCGGCGAGGATACCCATGTATCCTCCGAGGCACGCACCGCACGTGGGTCCGGAGATGAAGGCGCCGGCGTCGAGGAAGATCTGCATAAGACCCTCCTCCACCATCTGCCTGTAGACCTTCTGGGAGGCGGGGACCACCAGGAACCTGACGCCAGGTGCGACCTTCCTTCCCTTGACTATCTCGGCCCCGATCCTCATGTCCTCGATCCTGCCGTTGGTGCAGCTCCCGAGGTACGCCTGATCGATCCTGACGTCGGCCTCCCTGACCGGACGTCCGTTGCTGGGAAGGTGCGGGTACGACACGAAGGGCTCGAGCTCGTCCAGGTTGTATTCCAGGACGCGGCAGTACTCCGCATCAGGGTCGGCCTCCACAGGCGTGTACTCGCCGCGGACCATGTCCTTGATGTACTCGCGGGTGAGGTCGTCGCACGGGAAGATCCCCGCCTTGCCTCCGGCCTCGATGGCCATGTTGGAGATGGCCAGCCTATCCGCCACCGGGATGTTGCACACATCGCCGTGGAACTCGAAGGCCTTGTAGTTGGCACCGTCCACGCCTATGTCCGTGATGATCTTGAGGATCAGGTCCTTCCCGCCGACGTACTTCCTGAACTTCCCCTTGACGACGACCTTGATGGTCTCCGGGACCTTGAACCACAGCTTCCCCGTGGCGAAGGCCGCCGCCGCCTCCGTCGAACCGATGCCGGTGGAGAAGGCGTTGATCCCGCCGTAGGTGCAGGTGTGGGAATCGGCTCCGACGATGAGCCTTCCGGGGGCCGCGAAGCCCTCCTCCACCATAAGCTGGTGGCACACCCCGCTCTTCCCGATCTCGAAGTAGTTGGGGAGCTCGTGCTGATGGGCGAACTCCCTCATCTCCTTGGCCTGCTCGGCGGACGCCACGTCCTTCGCGGGGACGTAGTGGTCCGGGATCAGGACCATGCGGTCCTTGTACATCTTGTCGGTCCCGAGCTTGGAATACTCGCGGAACGCGATCGGTCCGGTGACGTCGTTGACCATGACGTAGTCCACGTTGGCCATGACGATCTGTCCGGCGCGGGCGTCTGTCCCGGATTTCTCCGAGAGGATCTTCTCTGCTATCGTTTTGCCCATATCACTCACTCTTCTGTCTGGCGAAATCCCTGTTTATGGCGGCCATCATGGCGTCCACGGACGTCTGCACGACATCCAGGCCCACTGCCTTTCCGACGGACAGGTTGCCGTCGTTCTGAACGTTCTTGACCATCACCGTGGCCTCGCAGATGGAGTCGCTGCCTCCGGTGACGGCTGCGAGCTTGTACTCCTCAAGCGTGATGTTGTCGTTGACGGCCTCGCTGATGGCCTTCAGCGCGGCGTCCACGGGTCCGACACCGATCTCGGACTTGACCCTCTTCTCGCCGTTGATGGATATCGTGACGGTGGCGGTGGAGGTCACGCTCTTTCCGGTGATCACCGCTATTCCGTCGAGGACCGCCGTCTGGATCTTGGTCTCCTTCTTCCACAGCACGTTGTCTGCGATCGCGACCAGCTCGGCATCGTCGATCTCCTTGCCTCCGACGGCGATCTCCTTGATGGCGCTCATGAGCTCCGGCATGTGCTCCTCCGGGAACTTGACGTTGAGAGCCTCGAGCCTTCCGCGGACGGAGTGCTCGCCCGAATGCTTGCCGATGACGATGTGCCTCTCCACCCCGACCAGTTCGGGCTTGAAGGGCTCGTACGTCAGGCTGTTGGCCATGACCCCGTGCACATGGATCCCGGACTCGTGGGCGAATGCGTTCCTACCCACGATGGCCTTGTTGTACGCTATCGGGAATCCTGTGATCCTCTCGACCATCTTAGACACCTGGCCCAGCTTGGACAGGTTCACGGTCTCTGCGCCGTAGTTGGCGAACAGGTTGATCGCGACCTCCTCGAGCGCGGCGTTGCCGGTCCTCTCACCGATGCCGTTCACGGTGACCTGGCAGATCTCCGCTCCGGCCTCGACCCCGGCGAGGGTGTTCGCGACGGCGAGACCCATGTCGTTGTGGCAGTGCATGGAGATCGGGACCTTCAGGACCTTGTGCATCTCGCTGATGATGTGGGCCATTCCCTGGGGGATGATGACTCCGACCGTGTCCGGCAGGTTGATGGACTCCGCTCCGGCCTCCTGGGCCGCCACGCAGATCCTCTTCATGAAGTCCAGATCCGTCCTCGTGGCGTCCTCACATGAGAACATCACCCTCAGACCGTGGTCCCTGGCGTACTGGATCGTGTCCACGGCTTTCTCCACCACCTGGTCCGGCGTCATCTTCAGCTTGTACTTCATGTGGAGGCCGCTGGTGGCGATGAACGTGTGGATGTAGTCGAGGTCGCAGTCGATGACTGCGTCGACATCGCCCCTGACGCTCCTTGACAGACTGCAGAGGGTGCACTCGGTGCCGGCGTCGCGGATCTTCCTGAGGGTGTCCTTCTCGATCTCGGAGGAGGCTGCGAACCCGGCCTCCATGATGTCCACCCCGAGGTCGTCGAGGGCCATGGCTATGCGCACCTTGTCATCCGAGCTCAGGGCGATGCCCGGAGCCTGCTCGCCGTCCCTCAGGGTCGTGTCGAAGATCTGGATCCTGTCCCTGTGGGGAAGGGGCTTGAGCGCTAGCTGGTTGTAGGGGCTGACTGCCAACATGTCTCTCAGATTAGCGTTCCCACTGGTTTGGGTAGATTCCATATAAACACCTCAAACCGTCCTAGCTTCCTCTGGATTTACTCAAGAAGAATAAGTAGTCCAATGAAGGCGTTGCAGATCATCTTGTGACCTCTGACGGTATCCTACCGTAACTTCTTTTTCTATAAAAACATAGGGTTCTGAACAATTGATTCGATAAACCTTACGATTCCATTGAACCGAGCATATGTTTTCGAAATTGATGTACAATAATCTACTTCGACCATCATCGGATAGACACTGAGAATCATGGCCAGACATCGTCGGATGTGCGGACATATCTCGCATTCCAGTTCCCTCCGACCTTCGTGATGGATCCCTCAGCGGCCATCTCCCGAGCACCTTCCGATCGTCGTGACGGAGACTCCGGCGTCATCCTCGCGTCCTCGAGTCCGAGCCTTTCCAGAACATCGCGGAGCCCCCTCCTGCTGGCGGAGATAGATCTACCGTACAACCATGAACGGATATGGATGACCCGCCTAGCCTTGGATCGGATTTGAGCTGAGAACTGGATAAACCCGGGCCGGAGCCCGGTAATGGGTTTCAACAGGCGAAGAACCCGTACTTCTTCAGGACGTGCTTCTTGATCGCGTGTGAACCGAAGAAGTACACGCACGCGATGAACGGCATCCAGAGCAGGGCCCACAGCGGCACGCCGATGATGTCGGTGCAGCCGGAAATGGCCTCCCACAGAGGTCCGCTGAACGGAAGCAGGGTTCCGACGCACAGCGCGACGATGGTCGTGACGACCAGCGGCTTGGCGGACCAGGACTGGAAGAACGGCAGCTTGTTGGACCTGACGATGTGTATGGCCCAGACCTGCATCCAGTACTGCTCTATGACCCAAAGGGACTGGAACAGCACCATGTACGGGATCAGTTCATCGAAGTCGCCGAGAGGTGCACCGCTGAGGACCAGCTGGGAGGCGTTGGTGACTCCGGAGAGGTCGTATCCGAGAACGGCCATGTCCGCGATGGTTCCGGAGGAGAGTGTGACGGCCACGGTTGGCAGCACTCCCCATATGAAGAACGCCCATGACATCAGATCGGTCACCACACACATCGGTCCGTACCGATACATGACCGTTGTGAGATTCTTGGCATCCCATTTCCGAGGTTCCTTGACGAACTCATCCTCGACCTTGTCCCAGATGATGAAGATACAGGCGAAGTCGTTGATCAGGTTGAAGATCAGGATCATGATTCCGCCCATCGGCTCGAAGTTGAAGAACAGGGAACCGAGGATCAGTGAGAACATGTATCCGAAATTGATCGAACCGATCATCTTCACGTATTTGATCGAGTTGACGTAGACCTTCCTTCCCTCGATGGCACCGGCCTTCAGCACGCCCAGGTCCTTCTCCAGGAGGATCATGCTGGCCGTCTCCTTGGCGATGTCGGTTCCTGTGTCCACGGAGATGCTCACATCGGCGTTCTTCATGGCGACGACATCGTTGATTCCGTCTCCCATGACTCCGACGGTGTGTCCGTTCGCCCTGAGGGCATGTACGACCCTGGACTTGTCATCGGGGCTCAGGCGGGCGAAGATGCTTGTGGTCTCAACGGCGGCGTTGAGCTCCTCGTCGGACATATCGTCGATCTGCGGGCCCACGAGGATGTTCTCGGTGGGGATGCCGATCTGCTCGCAGACATGCCTCGACACGTACTCGTTGTCCCCTGTGAGGACCTTGACGGTGATTCCGTACTCGTTCATGTCCTCGATCGCCTGCTTGGCGGTGGGCTTGACGGGGTCTGTGAAGACGAGGAATCCGGCGATGATGAGATCTGTCTCATCCGCATCGGAGAACTCGGTCTTCCCTGACGGGATGTACTTGTGCGTGATTCCCAGCACACGCATCCCTTTCATGCTGTACCATTCGACCAGTCCCATCATGTCGTTGACGGTCTTCTCGTCGAGGGGCTGGATGTCCCTGTTCTGGTCGAGGTACCCGGTGGAGATGGAGAGGATCTCGGGCATGGCACCCTTGGAGATCATGATGTTGACGTCCTCGTCCTGCTTGACGATGACGGTCGCCCTCCTCCTGACGAAATCGAACGGGACATCACCGATGTACTCGAACTGCTCGACCTCCTCCAGGAGTCCGTCCTCCTCCTCGGCGTACTCGTCGAGGGCCCAGTCGATCTGGTTCGTGGCGGATTTCAGGTTGTGGGCGTTGAGGCAGGAGAGCAGCTCCACGGAGTGGCTCGGGTTCCCGTAGATGTCATTGCAGGATTCGACGGAGATGCGGTTCTGCGTGAGCGTACCGGTCTTGTCGGAGCACAGCACATCCATGGCGCCGAAGTTCTGGATGGAGGTCACGTCCTTGACGATGACCTTCTTCTTCGACATGTCGATGGATCCCTTGGCCAGGTTGGCGGAGACGATGGTCGCCAGCATCTCCGGCATCAGTCCGATGGCCAATGTCAGTGCGAACACCACGGCGCTCAGGATTCCGTCGACGGTGAACTCCCCGTAGGTCATGTAGTTCTTGATGACCATGATGAGGAACACCGGCGGGACCATGCAGTACATGATCCTGAGAAGGACGTTGACGATGGACTTGGTACCCTTGTCGTAGGTTGTGGACGGCTTCTTGCGGGTGAGCTTCTCGGCCATGGAGCCGAAGATTGTGTCGTCTCCGACCGCGACGACGATGGCCTCGGCGGAACCACCGATGACGTTCGTACCCATGAAGGCCATGTTGTTGCAGGCGAGGATGTCATCGGCGTCTGTTGGATCAGAATATTTGGTCACTCCGCCCGACTCCCCGGTCAGGGCGGATTGGTCGACCTTGAGATGGTTCGATTTGATGATCCTGACATCGGCGGGGATCATGTCCCCGGTGTCTAGGATGATGATGTCACCCACCACGAGCTCCTTGGAGTCGATCTCAATCTCGACCCCCTCGCGGCGGACGGTGATGATGGTCGTCACCATGCTTACCAATTGGGCCGCCGCTTTCGAGCTGCGGGTCTCCTGGATGAATGTGACGGTACCGCTGACAAGGATCAGCGTCGTTAGAATCACGAAGTAGATGATGTCGGGATCGAGGACCATCCACAGGATGTCGATGATCGCCAACGTTATGATGAATATGTTTCCGAAGGATCTGGCAAGTCTCTTAAGAACCACATACTTGTTGTGATTGGTGACCTCGTTCTTACCGTACTGGATACGGGACGTGGTGACCTCCTCGTTGTAGTGTCCCTCCGGCCTGCTGTTGAATTCTTTGATGACGCTATCGACATCCGCGGATGCCGCATAGTTCATTCTTTCTTCCGGTGTCGTCGAACCATTGACCACATAAAGGGGACAGACTCTTAGTATTTAAAAACGGACCCATGGCCAGATGGGGAAGATGGCGCCCGGAGGCGCCATTTGGTTCAATCCTTCTTCTCGGGCTCCGAAGGGGCCTCGACGGTGTCGGCGGGGATCTCCCCGGGAACGCCCTCCTGGTGTTCGGTGGGCTCGACGGCATCCTGCACCTGCTCGGCAATCTCCTCGACCTTCTGGGCCTCGGTCGCCTCGGACCTCTCGGACTGCTGGATGGCCTCCTCGACCTCCTGCTTCTGGTGCTCCACGGCACCTGCAGCCTTGACCTGTGCCTCTGCCCTCGCAGCCTCACGTTTGGCCCTCTCGGCCTCCTTGCGCTCCCTCTTCTGCTGCTTCTCGACCTCCTTGCGGTGCCTGATCTGCTCCTTGAGCTCCTTCTTCGCGGCGACGCGCTCCTCCTTGGGGAGCTTCTTGATCTCCTCCTTGCGCCTCTCCTCCGCGCGGATGGCCTTCCACCTGTCGTCGGAGATCTTCTCCTTGGCCTTCACCTCGGCGTCCTTCTTCTCTTTGGCGATCTTGGCGTGCCTTTCCTTCGCTTTGGCATCGTCACCCGTGGACTCAACAATCTTAGCCATGGTGTGAACCTCTCTTAACATCGGGGTAATCCCGGTTCTACATAAAAAGGGACTCGGGATTCGCATAACGGGTTTGGGAAGTGGTTTGTGATGGGTGGGCCTCGGAGGGCTCACTGGTTGGACTTCCAGAGTCCGTGCTTGTTGCAGTACTCCCAGGCCTGGACCTCGGCGGCGTCGGTCTTGAAGAACGCCTCGGGAGCGTCTCCGGGCTTGAGGTACTTCCTCATGTAGACGCCGTCGGCGCAGATCTCGATGTACACGATGTAGTGGTCCTCCGCCATGGGGTGGGCGGTCTCCTTGCCGACCTTGACCAGGAATCCTCCGTCCTGCTTCTCGATGTAGGGGACGTGCTTCTCCTTCACGAAGTCCTCTGTCTTGGGCTCGAGGGGCTGCATGGGCTCTCCGCAGCAGGAGGGGATGCATCCGCCCTTGTAGATGAGCTCGACGGCGGTGCCGCATTTGGCGCAGACGTATTTCTGTGTCATGTGAAACCTCTGGATACGAGTGGGTGTTCACAGCATTTATATTTTTCTTAACGCCGTTTACATTTTTAAGCCCCGAATAGCCGGAGGCTCTTTCGGCAAATCCTTAAGAGCGAGGGGGATACGAGTCACATGGACATCCCAGCGATCTTCGCATCCCATCGGGCCGACGGGCTTGTGGCCGTACCGGCCTGGTTCGACGGCGTCCGTCCGGTCGCGGTCGGGGCCCCGGTCCCGTTCGACGAGGCGACGGCGTCGATACCACGCTCCGAGGAGAGGTCGCCCGCGGTCGTGGTGGACCTCGACAGCCTTTCCGAGAGGACGTTCTCGGAGAGGGTCATGAAGACAATGAGGGTGCGCGGATCGGACATCTGGTTCATGACGCACATCGAGACGGTGGACGACCTGTTCGACGCGTTCAACACGAGCGCTGACATCGTGATGGGGGCGTACCACTCCTCCGCGTCCGATACGGAGCTAGAGGACATCCATTCCGTGTCGGACAGCTTCGTACCGGTCGTGTACGCGATCGGGGGAAGGGCCGTCCTCAGACAAGGAAAGCCAGGAGACCTGCTGGTGACGCTCTCCGCCCTCGCCGACATCGGATTCTACAGGACCTGCGTCCTGGACACCGACGGGTCGGTGACGGAGGCGACCTGGGAGGAGATCTTCGACGGCTTCCCGTCGGCGGTGCCGTTCACTCGCCGCCGTAGCGGTCAGGAGGGACCCTCACGGCTCTGGGTAAGCTGTCTCCGAGCGCAAAGATGTCCCCGATGAAACGGGCGACCTCCTCGTCCGCGCCCGTGTCCCCGCGGACGTCTGTCCCTGCGAACTCCAGTTGACCCAGCCATTTCATGTCGGTCGTGATGGCGAACGCCCTCATTATGGCGATCGTCGGTTCAAAGTTGGGCTTCTCGCTCCCCGCGCATATCATACCTGCCGCCGCCTTGGGGTGGGGCAGGTCCTTTCCGAACCAGTACGCCTGGAACCGGTCCATCACGGTCTTGATCAGAGATGACGGGCCGCTGAAATGCAGCGGGGTCGCGAGTATCAGAAAGTCAGAGTCCGCGAAGAGGCGGTAGAGCTTGTGCATGTCGTCGTCGATGATGCACCGCCCCTCCCTGCACCTGTCGCATCCCCTGCAGTGCTCTATCCTCATTTCGGATGGATACACCACAATCGAATCGTATCCTTTGGCCCTGATGACATCCGCCGCCATCTGGCACATCGTCTCGGTGACTCCGCCGCGACCTGCGCTTCCACAGACTATCAGGGTCTTGTCCATGCATTGGCAGAATGCGCCACCCTTTATAATGTCCTCCGACAATTGCCCAGGAGGAGATGGGGAATTGATAGAGGACTTCACGAAGGTCAAGATGGTCGAGATGCCCAGGAACATCGTGGCGGGACACGGCGTTCTCGAATGCGTAAGGGACATGTGCGAGGGCATCCACACCGGCAGGGTCGGGACCATCGTCACCGGGACCAGGACGATGGACGCGGCCGCCAAGGCGGTTCTCGGATACATGGACGGTTACGACATGGATGTCGTCCAGGTGGGCGAGGCAACGATCGACAACGCCCGCCTCGTGGAGGACCGCATCCGCGAGTTCGGCTCCAGCTTCGTCCTCGCCGTTGGAGGCGGTAGCAAGATAGACCTGACGAAGGTCGTCAGCAGGGACCTCAACCTCCCGTTCATAAGCATCCCCACATCCGCCGCGCACGACGGTATCGCCTCCAACAGGGCATCCCTCAAATCGGATTCAGGTTCCCGTTCGATGGAGTCCGCATCCCCCATGGGGGTCATAGCCGACACCGGGATCATCTCGAAAGCCCCCTACCGCCTGCTGGCATCGGGCTGCGCGGACGTGATCTCCAACCTTACCGCCATCAGGGACTGGGACTTCGCCAGGAGACTGAAGAACGTCCCGTTCAGCAGGTCCGCGTACTCCCTTGCGAGATACGCTGCCGAATCCATCCTGGACGATGCGCCGCTCATCAAGCCGAACCTCGAGGACAGCGTCTGGATCGCGATAAAGCCGATAATCATGTCCGGGATCGCGATGAGCATCGCCGGCAGCTCGAGGCCCACCAGCGGCGCCGAGCACATGTTCTCCCACATGATAGACCTGAAGTATCCGGGGAAGGCGCTCCACGGCGAGCAGTGCGGAGTGGGCTCGATCATGACCATGTACCTCCACGGAGGGGACTGGGAGACGATCCGCGACGCCCTGGCCACCATCGGTGCGCCCACCACCGCGGCAGGACTTGGCCTGACCGCTGAGGACGTGATCTACGCCATGTCCCATGCCCACGAGATCAGGTCCGACAGGTTCACCATACTGGGGGACGGCGGGATCAGCCCGGAGGTGGCCGAGAAGGTCGCCCGCGCAACAGGGGTCATATGAGGTGACAAAATGGCATTGATCACTCTACTAAGCGAGCCGCAGGCCAAGGTCGGCGGAGAATTCTACTTCATGGGTCCGATCACCGACTGCAAGGACTGCAGGCTCAAGGGTGTGTGCTTCAACCTCGAACCCGGTTCCAGATACAGGGTCGTGGAGGTCAGGAACCAGAGGCACAGCTGCCAGGAATGCGAGGGCGAGGTCGTCGCCGTGGAGGTCGAGAAGGTCCCCACCCCCGGCGCCATCCCTAAGAAGGGCGCCATGGAGGGCGTCACCCTCACGTACGCGGAGTCGAAATGCCCCGAGGTGTCCTGCCCCAACTACTGGCTGTGCCACGCCGTCGGGAAGAGGGACGGGCAGAAGTACACCGTCGTCAGACTCGGCAAGGATCTGGAATGCCCGATAGGCGAGAAGATGGTCGCCGCCGACCTGCTCTGATCCCTTCCAACAGGATGGGGATGTCTCCCCGGATATCCTCCCTGCGACTGATTAGGAATCCGTTCAGCCCCCTGCAGTACGTCACTCTGGGCTCTCCTCCCAACAGTTCCAGCAGATTCTTAATCGGAATCGCTCCTCCGTTGGGCCTGATGTCCCCCTCATCGTCCGGCAGAACAAGGATTGTCGAACTCCTGATGTCTACGCGACACGAGTAACGTCTGGAATCTATCCTGTCCGATACCAGCATTCCCTCCACGATCTTCGCTCCATCCGACCCCATGCCTCCTGTATGACCGACACAAGCCTTCGCCTCCTCCAGCTGCTCCTCCAGATCCATTATGCGCGATTCATACTCATGACGAATCTTCTTCTCGATTCTTTCCGTGATCTCCCTCTCGGCTATGAGAGTGACATCATTGCGGACAAGATCGCTGTGCTTGTGATAGATGTGTTCCGCAAACTCGTCAGATAGGTCGCATACAATAGAGCGGAGATAATCATCGTCGACCTCTTTGACTGGCCTTGCCCAGTAGCAATTGACCTTGTCTGTCTGATCCAGGGAGCAGATGTAGCTCCCGCCCTGCTGGATGGATCCACGTACGTCCCTGGAAGGGTACACGGGGAGGCCGTTGTATCTTCCCATGGGATCTCCCTCCCTTCCGAGCTCAGAGAACTCCACAAGTGCGAACCGGATGCAGGGTTCATCTGATGCCGCATCCAACATCGTTTTCATGACGACCCCTCCAACCTCAGCATGGGGATGTTGTCTAGGAGGAGGAACCTGTCCGCATCCTCGACCAGGCATCTGTTGGCACATTCCTCGAACGACGCGAACTCGGCCTTCTTCCCTCTCATCTTGATGGACTCTATCAGTGGACAGAAATCCCCGTCGCCGCTCACGACGATGATTGTGTCGCATCCGCTCTCCAGAGCGCACATCGTCACATCCACGGAGAGCCTGACATCGACGCCGACCTGCTTGTTGGCATCGAATGCCCTGGTCTTCTGGACTACCAGACGGAACCCATCCTCCTTCAAACGCCTGTGCAGCATCTCCTGCTCTGGATCGTCCCTCTTGTGGTCATAGACCCTGACGCAACGGATCTGACGGCCGTTCGCCAGGATTCTGCACAGGAGGGGGTAATCGACCCTCCCCCTGCCGGCGACAGTCTCTATGTTCATCAGATCGATGAACATCTCCACTCTCTCGTTTGGATTGGTCGTGATGATTCCCATTCGAATCCCCTCGCAAATCCAGCTCCTCCCCCATGACCTCCTCGTAGGCCCTTACTATCGCCTGGAACTCCGACATACGGATGTCTCTTAGGGTCCTGGCGCCGGCACCCCCAGTCATGCGCACGCTGTGTTGCAGCACATTCACCCATTGGTCCTCGGTTCCGATAATCTCGATGATGCGCCTGACGGACGGGTCAAGGAACTCCTCTGCGGTGCACTCACGCGGCATGTCCGGTGCCTTTCTGCCGGTCAGACGCTCGTAGTCGTATGCGTAACGGGTTCCCGGAATCAGAATCATCCTCTTCGAAAGACGGGACTCTCCCCTGTCGAGGCCGTTCCTGGATATGAACAGGATGTTCTCTCTGAGCTCTTCTATGCTCATCAATGGATCGAACATGATGAAGCCTATGTCCGGCTCGATTCCGATGTTCTTGAAGACCTTCAGGACCGTCTCGTTCTCTTCCGGTGTCACCCCCTTCCCGTATCTCCTCAGCTGCGTTGCGGACCCCGACTCTATTCCCACGAACAGACGGTCGAACCCCGCCTTCCTCATCCGTCTGAGGAGCTCGTCGTTCATGCCGCCGTCCCAGTCGTTCCTCGCCAGCATGAAGACGCTCACACTGGCAACGAACCTGGTGTTGTACGGGATGGTGCCATTCTTCTTCTCCTCGATGATCCTGTTCACGAGATCCCAGGCGTGCCTTGTGTCTAGTCCGATGAACTCCTCGTCTGTAAAGGCGATCACACGACCGAAAGACGCCAATGATCTGATTTCGAAAATCGTTCTGTCGATGGGGTAGTCTCTACGACGGACACCGTTGTATTTCCTTGGAACGGCGCAGAAACTGCAGCATCCGTAATCGCATCCTCTGGAGCTCTCCACGCGAAGCATGGTTGTCTCGTCGACATGCTCCGTGTATATCATGGGGATGTTCAGAAGCGGAAGATCAGATATCTCCCTCCTTGTGATGACGACCTCCCCTTCGTGGACGTAGGCGATGTTGGGGATGTCGCGGAGCTCGTTACGGTCTAGCTCCCTTCCTCCGACGATGGCCGCCTCGACGAGCCTCAGGAGATTGAGTGTGGTGCGTTCTCCCTCCCCGATAACGACTATAGCCGTCGGGAGGTCCTCCAGCACCCTTTCGGGGTAGTTCGTGGGATATGCCCCTCCGACGGTGACCATGATCGGACTCCCATATCTGGACACTATTGAGGGAAGATCGTCACAGAATGCACTGCAGGAGATGTTCAGAAGGTCCGCATCCCCGTCCTCTACATTCTCTATGGTCAGGTCCTTGTTCTTCTTAATGAACGTCCTGATGCAGTCCGACCATATTACCTGGTTTGGATCCGACTCTGATTTGATTGCTGTGCAGTACGCTACCTTCACTTTATGATTGATTGACATTTGTCATACCTCCGGGTTCCTAGATTTCCTAGTACCCCGGACCATGACACCCGACCGGAGGCCGGACATGATAACGATGCACGTTCGATTCAGCGCCTCTCTAGCATGTAGACGCCGAATTCTGAGTATAGTCTCCCATTAGATAAATCCTTGCAGAGATCCCTCGAATCGACCGGTGCGAGATTTTCGTCATCCACGAGGAGTCTGCCGCTGTTGGTGCGATACACCCTCCGCCCACTAACTACGGATTTAGATGTGAACCTCTCCCCTGCCATGCAGGTGTTGGCTATGCGGACGATGTCTTCCAACGTGAGCCTGAACATACACTTGGATGTCGCGTTGACCAGAATGGTCTCCTCATCGTCAGAGTAGCATACCGTCGCCTGAATAAACTCCTCCGGGATGGACCTCCTCTCCTCCGACCCTTCCTTGACCGTAACCAGATTCGTCCCAACCTCTGTTGCCTCGATGAAGACGCAGCGGTCCACACCTACAAAGGAGACCGGATAGTAGCTGTTGTAGTCCCCCGGATACAATGGGTTGACGGCCTGAAACGTTCTCCAGGACCTCCCGTCCCACACATCGATCTCCACCGACTGACGAGGACCATCGAAAGGGACTTCCCACGTCGCCCTCTGGACTGCACACATGTTCTCGGAGGAGGAAACCAGAACCGAATCCAGCAAATGGTCCTCATTCCAGGACCCGTCCTCTGGATCGCATAGCACTGGTATAGCTGGGAGATAGAATACCGCTGTTTTCATACCGTTATGGAGATGTGTGGCCGAAGCTGTGACTTCCAACCCATAGCTCTTCGAACATGTGCTGATTATTTCAACGTATGTTGTATCCGATTGACGGGTTGATCCATCGGATCTACGTATCCCTTCGCCCCAGACGTACCTTTGCGGATTCCATTCCCGTAAACAGAAGGTCTTGTCCTTCCCGTCGTCACCAGAGACGTCCGCATCCAGAATGGTCCTATTGCCGATCGGCTTCAGCTTTCCGTTCAACCTCTCGCAGATGTCCGTCCTTCCTGTCTCTTTGTTATATCTGGCGATGGTGACACACTCTTCGGTCACGTCAAGTACAGTCAGGAAAGGCATACTGTAACGGATTATCGTTTTCTCGTGATTGGATTCGTGATCCTCACCACGCCAGTTGTAAAAATGCTTCTGGCCACTCTTCAGATCGAATGATACCAATTCTTGCGAGCTAAGCATCACCAGGAGTGTGTCCCCACCGTCCATCAACCATGGACCATAGTTGGGGTTGATTCCACGTCCCCTCGGACCCAGTAGGTCCGCGGTGTTACCGACAATGGGCTTCTTCATCCCAGTCTCCGGATCCATTAGCCTGACGACGAGCCGATGATATAGATTGACCGGTACCTTCCTACCCTTGATGTATATCTCGGTGTTTGGATAGGTCTCATCTCCGACGTCCTCATCGTCTCCGGTTGCAACCACCATGTATGTTCCATCCGGTCTCTGAACGATGGTGGAATTGTACCTCGACCGGTCCGGAGCTAGAACATTGTGGGGAATCCCGTGATCCTTTCCTCTCTTGAACTTCCCGATGCGTGGGTTCCCGTTCCTGAATGTCATCGTTACAACGGTCTTATCCCTCGCATCCACGAGATCAGACGGGGCTAGGGAGAGCATAGATGACTGAATCGGATCCCTTTCGATAGTAAATATAGAGTCCCTCAGACCCCTGATGCCCTCGGAACCGAAGGAGAACTCCTCCATCCTCACTTTGTACTGGCATTCTTCCTCCTCGAACCATGCCAGGGAAACCGTTCCGCGGGTAGAACATCCGAGGATGCACCAAGCCTCGACGGAGACTGGTAGCCCGTCACCATCTGATTCTTCCGAATATGGGTTTAACGCCTGGTAACGTCTACGGTACTCCTTCCTTCCTACGACCTCTTCCTGGCAAATCCGCGATCCATCGCTGACACCTTCATCGGAGATCCTGTAGAGTCTGCCCTCGGAAAGAACTAGGAAACCATCATCCGTTGGATATACTTCGAATTCTTCTGGGAAATCCTGAACGATCGGTATCTCTCCCCCACTCGATAAGAGGAATGATTCCTCTCCGAGCACCAGAAGTCTCGTCCCGTCCAGACTCACGGATACAGCTCTGACTTCGCCGTGAATTCCCAGGAACTCGTCATTTCCTGAACTCATCGAGTGGAGAATTAGCATTCCGCTGTTGTCCACATAAGCAATTGTGTCGGATCCGCACCAGCACGGATTGGACCCATTGGTCACATCTACTGCATATTTGACGTTCAGCTCCGTCATGTCCCATATATAGAGCCCCTTACCCTCGGATACCGCTAGCATCCTGGAATCCGGTGAGAAGCTGAATCCCGACACATCGCCTGTGATCGGAACTATTCTCGTCACAGGACGCATGTAGCTCGTGGAAATAATCACCAAGGTCCCCTTTGGTTCCTTGTCCACGATAAACGAGCCGTCAGGGGAGAGTGTGAAACCCGGTGTCGGAAGCATTGTGGGCCTTCCTGAGACCTGGAACTGCGGTATCAGCCCATGTCTTCTGCAGACATCGATAAGGCGATTCTGCAGGCTCCCGTACTTGTCTGAAGTTGTGGAAGCCAGATATTTCAGGCTGAAATCTATGTAACTGAAGATTGCGTGTTTCTCGGATTCCTTCCATGTCTCCTTCGAATCAGCGATCTCCGAGAAACGCTTATCGACGAATCCTACATCTTCCTCTGAGAAATCGGCATAACGTGTCCTGACGGTCATACTGTTGTCTGTCATCTCCTAACCTCGTACAGCGCTTATGGCGCTGTACATCGGAAGTGACAAGGCATCCGGAGGAGCCCTCTCCATCTCAGCGACCGTTGCTGCAAACAGGTATCTCCACAACTGTTGATAAAAGAATCGTCGGATTCTCTATGAATCACCAGCGCCATCAAAAGCCAATCCATGGTAACTTGAATAATTCGTTTTGAACAAATATTCGATTCGAACTACCGTTCTATAGAGCTCGTAACGTCGGATTTCGTAGAACATGGATGTGTCGGTGGCAGGGCTATTCATATAACTCTCGGCATAGCCGCATCCGCCAAGGCAGGACTGGGGGCCACCCCCTCCAGACGACCTTCCCGCTTGTCCTATCATTGGATGCCGATCTATCCCTGGGGACCTGAACACTGATCGTCAACTTGGTCTTCCTTGCAATACAGTGCACCCAGGTATGGAATAAGTACAGGATTATGCTCATCCTCTAGCTGCCCACCGTCCTGGTCTTCAGCCTATTCAACGACATCGCTATATCCCTGCTCGACGGCATCCACTCGAACCACTATGTGACGTGTTGGATACTCGCCATCGTTAGAATCCTTCTGCTGTCTCTGGAACGACTGTCACTGTGAAGATCAACGTCTCCTTTTGCCCGACCGACGGCATCGTCAGGATGCTGTCATGACTGCACAGGACGGAGTTCGGCAGAATAAAGCTGTAGTTCGACGTCGTGATGGTGTCGCTTGTGATAACGACATCCATCTTGCTGTTCTGCGGCCTTGAGGATGTGCGCGAGGGGACCATCGCTACGATGCCACTCATCGACCCCACAACCAGGGCGATGTCGACGGCGATACATACGGAAAAGAGATACGAACACACATCCAAGGATGAATGGGGGGGGGCTCACGCCCCAAGTTTGGATGTTTCAGAGGTCGTTGCCGGAATCCCAGGCCTGTCCGACCTTCCTCCCCACGGCGTAGTATCCGCGCTGGAAGCAGTCGTACATTATCGGGTCGACCTTGACGGGATCCACGTTGCCGTCGGCATCGAGCACCCTCTCGTCCGCGAGGACGCTGAGGATCTCCCCGACCACACGGAACCCCTCGATGCCGTGCTGGATCTCGGCGACCTTGCACTCGAGGGTGACCGGGAACTCCATGACTACGGGCGCATCCACCCTGGAGCTCCTCTCGGCGGTCAGACCGGTGCGCTCGAACTTGTCCTTCACGTCGTTCGCCGAGGCGATGCCGAAGTAGTCCGCCTCCTTCACATGGGCGACATCCGGGATGCTGAGCGTGAATGCCCCTGTCCTCTTGATGTTCTCCGAGGTCTTGTGGCCCTCGTCCAGGTTCAAAGCGACCAGGTTGTCGCCGCAGACGCCGCCCCATGCCATGTTCATGACATCGACGGACCCGTCTTCGTTGTACGTTGCGATCATCCCGACAGGCATCGGGAACATGTATGGCTTCACTCCGAGGTCCTTCATGCTATCTCCGGGGCCGAGCGCCCCAGGATGATAACGACGACCGTCTATATCAGAAATGGGGTTGCCGGGGTCTCCCCCGGCTGGATAGGGTTTGGTCAGAACTTCTCGCCGGTGATGCGCTCGTACATGTCGACGTAGAGCTTGCTCACACGGTCGATGATGTCCTGGGGGAGAGCAGGTATGTCCGGCTCGGGCTTCCCGGCATCCCTGGCGGCGTAGAGCTCGTCGTGGTAACCGGTCTCGCGGTAGTACTGCCTGACGAACTCCTTGGAGAGCTCCACGATGTTGCCCTTGGCGTACTCCTCAGCGTCCCACCAGCGGTCCTCGTCCAGGGTGCCGAAGGTGTCCACGACCATGAGCTTCCTCTCCTTGTCGTATCCGAACTCCTTCTTACCGTCACAGTGAATGAGCCCGCGCTTTCCGGCCTCCTCCGCGATGATCTGGTCGATCCTCAGGACGGTGTCCACGATCTCCTGGTACTCGGCGTCGGACAGTCCCGCCATCTCCTTGGCCTCGGCCTCGGTGAGGTTCTCGTCGTGCTCCTCCAGCTTGGTGGTGCACTCCACGAAGGGCTTGGGGAGCTTCTCCCCCCTCTTGACCTCGTGTCCCGCGGGGAACCCGAGGTCCTCGGGCTTGACCTTGCCCGACTTGAGCCTGTCCAGGAGGGACCCTGCGGCGTAGTACCTGCAGATGACCTCCAGGGGGATCAGGTAGTTCGTGGTGGTGCCGTCGATCTTGCTGTAGTCGCGGATGACCTGCACCCTCTTGACCCTCATCCTGTCCTTGGAGGGCTCGCTGATGTAGTGGTTGTTGATACCGGCCTCGTTGAGCTTCCCGAACCAGTACTTGGCTGTCCTGCACAGGGTCTCTCCCTTGTGGGGGATCTTCGACGGTATGATCTTGTCGAACACGGAGATGTTGTCGGTGTAGGCGAACTCGAGGGTGTCGTCGTCCACCTCGTAGACCTCCTTGACCTTTCCGACCATGATCTGCTTCATGACCACTGCTAACATGCACACGTATTTTTGACCTGTGCCCCGACTCCGTCTCACACCGTGCGGAAGCCAATGAACACGTTGTTCTGGTCCATGCTCCTGGCGTAGTTCAGCGTCGTGCACTCGCCCCTCACGATCATCAGACCGTACCCAGTCTCCTCGTCGTACTTCACGGGATCGAAGTTCGGACCGTCGTCCCTGATGGTCACCTTGACGTCGTCCCCGTCCACCCTGACCATGAGGTCGACGAACCTCTCCGGATCCCTGCGGACCCCGTGGTCGACGACGTTCAGGAGGATCTCCTCGCAGCAGAGCCTGACGCGCTCCGACCACGCCCTGTCGACCCCTGCGGACTCAAGGAAGGCGGAGGTCTCGTCCAGGACCTGCGAGAGCTCGGAGCCGTCCCCGGACATGGATGTGTCCATGACCTGGCCGCTCGGCTTCCGAAGCAGGGCCACCCCCGAGAACTCGGGGCTGCGGTGCCTGATGGCGAGCGAGAGGACGACGATGACGATTGTGACCAGCGCCTCGCCTATGACGAAAGACAGCCAGATGAAATCCGTGCTGAGAGGCGTGAGCGCATAGGCGGCCGCCAGGATGAACCCGCACTCCATGACCGATATCGACAGGGCGATCGGACGATGGCCGAACACCTGGTAGATGACCATTATGAAGTAGTTGGCCGCCTGGAACAGGATGTAGGGTGCGAAAAGGCGCAGGTCGCGGACGGCCGCATCATGGATTGACGGATCCGTCACACCGTACAGGGTCAGGAACACCGTCGGTGCGATCAGCGTCACCAGGGTGACGACGCCGGCTACGGCCAGCTGGTATTTCGTGGCGATACCCACGACCATCCTCATCCCGGTCAGATCCTCGGAACCGTACAGCGATCCTCCCACCGGCTGCAGGGTCTGCGATATCCCCGAGACGAAGATGGACGAGATCATCTGGACGTTGGTGCACACGGAGCGTATGGCCATCCCGTCCGATCCCAAATGGTCCATGACCAGGAGGTTTATGCCCAGCATGTTCACCATGATCATCCCCATGCCGAGGGCGGTCGGGGCGCCCATCGTCAGTATCTCCGACGACCGCACGGAACCCCTGCCGATGCCTATGGCCCTGTCCCTGCCGATGAAGTGCGGTGCGAGGACCGCCAGCCCCACCACGTATCCGATGCCAGTTCCCAATGCGAATCCTGTCAGACCCATGTCGAGGTACTCCATGAACACGAACGACAGCACCAGGTCCGTGGCGTTCATGGCGATGAACGATGCCATGGCGAGCCTGGGGGAGTTGTCAGTCCTGACGTAGGCCCCCAATCCGGGCATGATGACGAACAGGGGGCTCATGGCGAACACCAGGAGCCCGTACTCCTTCGCCATGTCCATAAGCGCCGAATCCGTGCACAGGAACGGCATGATCTCGTCGATGAACAGGACGCCGACCACCGCGATCGCCACGGACACCGCCAACGACATGAGCATGGACTTCGTGAAGATCCCGCGGACCTCGTCCGTCCTCCCCCTGCCGACGTTCACGGCCATCACGGTGGCGCCGCCTATGTTGATGAGGGCGTTGAGGGCCGCCAGGAGCTGGATGATGGGCATCATCACATTGACCGCGCCGAGGGCGGTGGGACCCATGACGTTCCCCACGACTATGCTCCCCAGCATCGTTCCGAACGAGACGGCCATCGTGGACATCACTGTGGCCGCCAGATAGGAGCGGAACGCCCTGTTGACCAGATACGGGCTCCTCTGCGTCATCTCTCCCTTCCGTCCACGATGGTTCTGAGCTTGACGCTCTTCTCGTTCATGATGAAGTCCCCGTCGGGTATGCGGTCCACGGAGACCCTGACGAGTCCGGTCGGCACGACCTTGGCGAAGGAGTCGTACTCCTCCACCAGGACCTCCAACGCCCCGTCCGTGGGTGCTCCGGATTCCTGCAGGCGGATGGACATCGTGTCGGTCAGCCCCTCCGTCCCCAGGACGATCTGCATGAGGCCGTTGTATCCGAACCTGTGGGCGAGGATGGCGGCGACACGATGGTAGTTGAAGAACGTCCCTCCGACACGCACGACGTCGCCGTGCCTGCCGAGAAGCTCGAACCTCGGCTCCATCCTGCCGCACGAGCACCTGCCCGGGACCCATCTGCCCAGGTCGCCTATGTCGTACCTCTCGGTGTGCCCGTTCTCCCTGAGGAATCCGGTGAACAGGAGCCTCCCGACCTCGCCCTCCCCCACGGGCTCGTCGGAATCCGTCCTCACGATCTCCAATCTCTGGATGTCCGAGCACAGGTGGTACACGTTGTGTCCGCACTCGTCGCACTGGTACCCCATCGTACCGGTCTCGTTGGCACCGTACAGCACGCCCCGGATGACCTCGATGCCGAACTCGTCCCTGAGGTACCTCATCTGGCCGTCGGTCATCATCTCCCCTCCGAAGAACACCTTCCTGACCCTGCCGTACCCTTTGAGGAGGTCGTGGTTCTGTGTGAACATGCGTATGATGTAGCTGGGGGCGCCGAGGACCGCGGTCGCCCTCCCCTTCACCAGGTAGTCGGCGGCGACGCGGGTGTCGTCCAGTCCGCCGATGCTCAGATGCCTGGCGGACATAGCGTCGGTTATCGAGATGAACGAGTTGAGCCCGCCGTAGAGGTTGCCGGACTTGAGGAGGTCCGCGAGCACGTC
>CAJJJM010000016.1 GCA_905187815.1 uncultured Methanomassiliicoccaceae archaeon | reverse complement strand
CACATCCTCCGGCACCGATACCTACTCTGCCATGGCGGCAGCACTGTGCTCCCTCAAGGGCCCGCGCCACGGCGGCGCCAACCTGATGGTGATGCAGATGATGCAGAACATCCGCGAAAATCTGCATGACACCGAGGACGACGAGGAACTGGAAGCCTACCTGAAAAAACTGCTGCACGGCGAGGCCTTTGACCGCAAGGGCCTGATCTACGGCATGGGCCATGCGGTCTACTCCCTCAGTGACCCCCGTGAGGTGGTGTTCAAGGGCTATGTGGAGCAGCTGGCTCACGAAAAAGGCCGGGACAAAGACCTGGCCCTCTACAACAAGATCGAAACGATGGCCCCGCAGCTGATCGCAGAAGAGCGCAAAATCTTCAAGGGCGTCAGTCCCAACGTGGACTTCTACAGCGGATTCGTCTACGACATGCTGAACATCCCCAAGGAGCTCTACACCGCGCTGTTCGCCACCGCCAGGATCGTGGGCTGGAGCGCGCACCGCATCGAGGAGCTGATCACGTCCAACAAGATCCTCCGTCCGGCGTACATCAGCATGGCCGTCCCGAGGGATTACATCCAGCTCGAGGACCGCGGGAACAACAACATTAAGGACGGAAACGATACGGAGTGACATGTTCGGAAGAGTCAGCAAGGAGAAGGTCGTCGCCAACGTCCGCAGCGCCCTGGACAGCCTGTCCCTGAAGTTCGATGAGCAGGAGGACGGCAACATAGTCCTCGGCGCCATGGGCGACGATAACCCCATCGGGATGGTCATCGTCACCGACGACGACCACAAGACCCTGAACATCTACTGCTACCTGATGTTCGACATCCCGGAGGACGCCAGGGCGAAGCTGATCCCCGAGCTGAACACCGTCAACAACACGATCAACAACGGCGGGTTCTACATGGCGGACGGCGAGCCGAAGATCTACTTCAAGATCGTCCAGAGCTACTACGACAGGGTCCCCTCCACGCAGATGATCGCCCACCTCCTCACGGTGGCGTTCAAGACCGTCGACATCAACGACGGAAGGCTCAAGGACCTGATCCCGGCCAGCGCGTTCAGGAAGGACCCGATGTTCTCATGAGCGCCCGATCATGCGCTCGACGGGCCTGCGGGCCCGCTCAACCACTTCCGCGGGGAGCTCCACACCGTTGGACATGTTCTCGAGGACGTCGGCGATACCCTCGAGGGTCGCCATCTTCATCGCCCCGCACACCGCCGACTCAGGGAAGTGGAACACCTTCCCGGGGCAGTTGACCTCCAGCCTGTGGCGCATGCCGACCTCCGTGAGGACGATGAACTCCCTCCTGTCTGAGGACCTGCAGTGGTTCAGCATCTTCTCGGTCGACCCGATGACGTCGGCCATCTCGAGGACCTCCGTCCTGCACTCCGGATGGGCGAGGACCTCCGCATCGGGATGGGCCTCCTTGAGCTCGCGGACCTGCTGGACCGAGATGGACTGATGGATGGGGCAGAAGCCGCTCCAGAGGACGACGTCCTTCTGGGGGCACCTGAGGGCGGCGTAGGTCCCGAGGTTCCTGTCGGGGACGAAGACGGCCCCCTGGGAGTCCAGGGATGAGACGATGTCCACTGCGTTGGAGGATGTGCAGCAGACGTCCATCTCCGCCTTGCAGGCGGCGGTGGAATTGACGTATCCGACGACCTCCTTGCCCGGGTTGGCCTCCCTGGCGGCCACTATCTGCTCGGGGCTGCACATCTGTGCCATGGCGCAGACCGCAGCGGTGTCGGGGATCAGTACCTGCCTGCCCGGATTGAGAATCTTGGCCGTCTCTGCCATGAAGGTGACGCCGCAGAAGACGATGACGTCGGCGTCCACCTCGGTAGCCTTCACGGACAGGCCGAGCGAGTCGCCCACGAAGTCCGCGATGTCCTGCACCTCCGGCAGGCAGTAGTTGTGCGCCAGAATGACGGCGTTCCTCTCCTTCTTGAGCCTGACGATCCTCTCGCCGACGGATTCCATGGCTGGCGCATCGAACGGGTGTATTTAAGCTGTGTTCAACGACGCCGTCGCTGGGTCCCCCGCCACCGCTTCCTATTTAAGCGGTACCCTGATGGCGGTCCCATGGCAGGAAGGGACGAGCTGGCGGCCGGAAGGTTCGCATGCACGGAGCGCGAGAGGGCACTGTTCGAGGCCGGGATCAAGATGGGCACCATATACCATCAGTTCGTCGGCACCCCGGTGAGCATCGACACGGTGGAGTCCCTGGAGGAGGGGATCCGCTCCGCGATCTCCGTCCAGCCCTATGTGGAGTCGGTGAGCATCCGCATCGACCGCTCCCGCTTCGTGAGGAACGGGGACAGGTACTCGTACGTGTCCATGACGGGCGACATGATCGATGCCGTCGTCACCATCCGCATCGGCGATTCGAGGGTCACCGCCGAGATGCGCTATGACAAGGAGATGGGCTACCCGCTGATGTTCGTATCCGACATATGTTGAATAGTCTGGCTGTTTCCGGGCGGATTCGGATATTCGACAATCGACGTATGAATTCCGACTATTCGGTAGCCAACCGACGTAATCAGCTTCCATACTCGCCGAGGGTATTGACCATCGTTTAAATATTCTAAACAACATCTGGTTAGAGCCAGCGTTTCCACTGGCGGGCGTGTCCATGATAGCAGATATTAAAATCGGAATCACCGGTCTCCCTGGCTCCGGGAAGACCTATGCCCTTCTCAGGGTGATCGAGATGCTGAAGGAGGAGGAGCTCTCCATCGGTGGCATGATCGACGAGCCTGTGGGGGATGGAAGGCACAAGACCGGATTCACTGTCAGGGACCTAGCCACCGGCGAGACCGCCGTCTTCGCCAGCACGGAGATCGAGAGCAAGGTCATGGTCGGGAAGATCGGCGTCGACCTCAGCAAGCTCGAGGAGATCGGGGTCAAGGCGATCCGCGATGCGTGCCAGAACTGCGACATCATTGTCATCGACGAGGTCGGGAAGATGGAAGTCGAGAGCCAGCTCTTCATCGATGCGGTCAAGGAGGCGCTGGATGCGGACAAACCGATGATCATCACCCTCCACAAGAAATCCAGGAACCCGCTCCTACAGGACATCAGGAGGAGGGACGACGTGAGGATCCTCGAGGTCACGCCCACCAACAGGAACATCCTCCCGTACAAGATCGTCCGTCTGATGAGCGGGGAGAGCGTGTGACCCCGGAAGGGACGGTCATACGCGAGGGCGGCACCGACATCCTCGTGCCGCTCGAGCATTCCATGCACGGCCCCGGCAAGAAGGTCGGGCCGGTTTTCTTCAACGAGCAGATGGCGTTCAACAGGGACGTCAGCGTCATGCTCCTCAGGTCCCTCGAACGCGAAGGCATCACCGTCGCCGACGCGATGTGCGCCACCGGGTCCCGCTCCGTCCGCATCGCCAACGAGGTCCCCGGGTCGGAGGTCACCGCCAACGACATCAGCCCGTCGGCGATGCCGTACATACAGGCCAACATAGACCTCAACCATCTCACAAACTGCAGACCCAACTGCTCCAACCTGCACATACTCTTCACCGAGGAGTCCTTCGACTACGTTGACCTGGACCCCTTCGGATCTCCCATGCCCTTCCTGCAGTCCGCGATCCGCGGCACCGGCAAGAGGGGGATCATGGCGATTACCGCCACGGACACCGCTCCGCTGGCTGGCGCCCACGCGCCCAAGTGCAGGCGCAGGTACCAGTGCGAGCCGATCCGCGGATTCATGTGCCACGAGGGAGGACTGAGGATCCTCATGTGCAACATCGCCCGCGAGCTTGCGAAGTTCGACCGCGGGATGAAACCGCTGCTGTCATTCTACGCCGACCACTACTTCAGGACCTACGTCCAGATCACCGAGGGCGCCAAGGCAGCGGACGACAGCCTGGCACAGCTCGGATACATGCAGTACAACATGGAGACGATGGAGCGCTCCACCTCGAAATATCCGGACAGGGAGCACCGCCTCGGTCCGTTCTGGCTCGGCCCCCTGCACGACGCGTACACCATATCCAGGATGTCCCCCGAGGGCATGGCCGACGAGCGCAGGTGCGCCAAGTACCTGAACCTCTGGAGGAACGAGCTGGACGACCAGGTGTTCGTCTACGACATCGCCGAGCTCTCGTCCCATCTGAAGATGTCGCCTCCCAGGATCGACGAGTTCGTGGAGTTCCTGAACGGTCATGGGAGGGCCTCCAAGTCACACGTATCGCCCACCTCTTTCAAGACGGACATCCCTCTGGACGAGTTGTGTGAGCTTTACAGGGAGTTCAGTCCGGACGCCCAGTGATCCGGGAATATCGTGTCCACTGACGTTAGAATAAACCTTATAATTTTTAATCGTAAGAAATAATCTTACAAAAAAATATTATCAACCAACACATTACAATCATTCGAGATTGCATGGAGTTCATCGGCAGAAGGGAAGAGCTGGGAAGACTGGAGGAGTACTACAACTCCGAATACCCTCGGACGTGTGCGATATACGGACGGAGACGCTGCGGGAAGACCAGTCTGGTCCAGGAGTTCTACAAGGACAAACCGCACCTGACCATCGACCTACAGGGCAACAGTCCCGAAGGGATCCTCAGACAGATCGCCGACAGCATCGCAGAGTTCAAGGGCGAGCCGAGAGACCGGATCCGCGAGGATGTTAAGGAATTCTCGGACCTGACGGAATTCCTTAAGACGCTGGAGCCGGAGGAGAAGCTCGTCGTGTTCCTGGACGAACTGCCGGACGCAGTCGAAAAGCTGGATGAGGTCGCCCCTTCGTTGAAGAGATACATCGATGGCAGGCTGAAGGAACAGAACATATTCCTGATCGTATGTGGTTCGTCGATTTCCGGGATGCTGAAGGAGATCAACGGGGAGGACAGACCGCTGTTCCAGAGATTCCCTATCCAGATCAAGCTAGGGCCCCTCTCCTATCCCGAAGCCCGCCAGTTCCATCCGGAATTAGACGAGGCCGACAAGATCAGGGCATATGCCATCGCCTCGGGCATACCCCAGTATCACCTCCTACTCAGCGGCACATCCCTAGAGAGGAGGATAAAGGACCAGTACTTCGGAACGATCGCACCCCTTCGCCTGGAGTCCGACAGCTTCCTTGCAAGGGAGTTCTCCAACTGGTCCGTCCACGAACGGATCATAAGCACCATAGCGAACGGGGCGAACACCCTGAAGCTGATATCCGAAAAGACAGGGATGTCGAAGACGAACTGCTCCGACATCATCAGACGGCTGGAGCTGGTGGACATCGTCGAGAGACGCATCCCCTATGGGAAGGGGGAGAAGAGCACCACGTTCCGCATCAAGGACGGGTTCGTCGCATTCCAATACGAGGTCGTCTCCAGGAACATGTCACTGGTCCAGTCGAAGAACGTCGACGAGGCGTACGAGACCATGAGGGACGACATATCGAGCTTCTACGGGCACAGGTTCGAGGATGTCTGCATGCAGTATCTGACGGACACTAGACTGTGCAAATGGTCCGGGAACTGGGAAGGGAGGGTCCCCAGACTGGATGAGGACGGGACGGTGATGAAGGGCGATGACGGGCGCGTTCTGACAGAGGATGTGGACGTGGACCTGGTCGCCAAGACGATCGACGGGAATGTCGTGTTCACCACGGTGGGCGAATGCAAGTTCACGAGACGGCGCTCGGGCGTCAGCGAGTACAGGGAGCTGGTCCGCAGGGCGTCGTTCGCAGTGAAGGACACCGACAACATCCGCTACGTCATGTTCTCGAGATCGGGATTCACGGACGAACTAATCGAGATGGCCGAGGACCGTCCCAGCCTGCACCTGGAGCTCGTCACACTGGACGACATCGCCGCCTGGGCTTCTGGCCAGACTCCCCAGCAACCTTATAAGGAAGCATAATGTAGCGACGGGCAAGGTGCCATAAATGCCCAGTCTAGCTATCATCGGAGCCCAGTGGGGGGACGAAGGCAAAGGAAAGATCACAGACTACCTCGACGAGGAGGCGGACCTCATCGTCCGCTTCCAGGGAGGGAACAACGCCGGACACACGATCATCGTGGACGGCAAGACGTTCAAGCTCCACGGGCTCCCCTCCGGCGTCGTGAGACCGGGCAAGCTGGCCGTCATCGGGAACGGCGTCGTCGTCAACCTGGAGGAGCTCGGCGAGGAGATCAAGCAGGTCCTGGACAACGGCGGCAGCGTCGACGGGCTCAGGATCTCCGACAGGGCCCACCTGATCATGAACTACCACAAGAAGCTGGACGGCGCCGAGGAGAAGTACCGCGGCAAGAACGTCGTCGGCACCACCAAGAAGGGCATCGGGCCCGCGTACCAGGACAAGATCGCCAGGATCGGGTTCAGGGCCGGGGACCTGCTGGAGGACGACCTCCTGGACGACAAGATCTCGTTCATCCTCCCGTACAAGAAGGACATGCTCGACATGATGGGCGCCGAGCCCTGCTCCTGCACCACCGAGTCCCTGCACGAGAAGATGGCGGGGTGGAGGGACATGGTCGGGAAGTACATCTGCGACACCTCCGTCCTCATAAACGACTCCCTGGACCAGGGGAAGAACGTGATCTTCGAGGGGGCCCAGGGCGCCATGCTGGACATCGACCACGGCACCTATCCGTACGTTACGTCCTCCGCCACCTGCGGCGGCGGCATCTGCACCGGGTCCGGCGTCGCCCCCAACAGGATCGACGGCGTGCTCGGAGTGATCAAGGCGTACACCACCCGCGTCGGCGAGGGACCCTTCGTAACCGAGCTCTCCGGCGAGGAGGAGCTGGCCCTTCAGCACAAGGGCGGCGAGTTCGGCGTCACGACGGGAAGGGGCCGCAGGTGCGGCTGGCTGGACCTGGTGGTCTGCGAGCATGCATCCAGGATGTGCGGCTTCACATCCCTGGGCATCACCAAGATCGACGTCCTCAACGACACGCCGGACCTCCCGGTGTGCGTGGCGTACGAGATCGACGGCGAGGAGGTGAAGCACTTCCCCGCGTCCATCGCCAAGCTCAACAGGGCGAAGCCGGTGTACGAGCACTTCAAGGGCTGGAAGGGCTGGGATGACACCGCCGCCGTTGTCAAGGGCGGATACGACAACCTCCCCGGGGAGATGAGGGAGTACATCGAGTTCATCGAGAAGTACCTCAAGGTCCCCGCGGACATCATCAGCGTCGGACCCGACAGGGACGAGACCATCGACCGCCGCGGCGACTGGTGGAACTGAAACTGATGGGGGTTCAACCCCCGCATCCCCTTTTAAGAAATCCCGACATCCTTATATATCGTTGGTCGACGGTTCCATCCGCAGTGATACCGTGTCGGAATGCAAGACCACAGTCAAAGCAGGCGTCTGCCAGAAGACGACCACGATCTACGCCACCCTCGCCGACGACATGATGACCGTGAACATCAGGATCGAGAGCGACTGCCCGATGGTCTCCAAGAACCCCGTGCCGCCCATAGTCTCCTGGGAGGAGGTCGGCGCGCCCTTCAGCGAATCCAAGGTCTACGCCTGGGCGACGGAGAACATCCGCCACACCGCCTGCCCCGTGCCGTGCGCCATCGTGAAGTCGGTGGAGGCCGCAGGCGACCTGGGCCTCAAGAGGAACGTCACCATCGACCTCGAGTGACCCTGCGAGGGGGACGGTCAATCGTCCCCCGAAACGACTTCCTTCTCGGACGGGATCCCGTAGGCCGCCCTTGGCCTGGAACCGTCGTAGTCCTTCCTGCAGAAGCATGACATGCCGTTGAGCTCGGGCACATCGGTAGTCTCGGTGGGACGCTTGCCCCTGTTGGCCTCCCTTATGAGTTCGAGCGCGTCATCCCGTTCCGGGGTGTACACGCCGAGCCCCCCACTGCGAATCCTGTCCGCGCAAATCGCCAGGGCCGTCTCCCTCGGAACGTCGATGTCCGACATCGCCACCGGCGCGGCGGAGTCCTCGAGGAACTGGATCCTGGAGAGCTCCATCAGCACCCTGAACGAACCGGGTCTGACCTTCGACACCTCATCCCGATCCGGCTCCACCAACCCGAACTCGATCCCGCCCAGGTCCCTGGCGAGCACTACGGCATCCCTCTCCGGATGCTTGTGGAACCCCAGGCCGAAGTCCATCTTCATCTCGGCGTTCTCCGGCAGGTCTATGGAATCCCCGTCGCCCAGATACTCCCCGAAGAGGCACATCGGCCCCGTGAGGCCCTCGTCCCCAGTCCAAGTGCGGCGGCGCATGTTGCGCAGGTTGGCGTTGAGATAGCCGACCGAGAAGTCGAAATGCAGGGGCTCGTACCCCAGCATGCCCCTCATCATCTCGAGGGCGTCGCTCTCCCCCGGGGTGTACACGCTGAGCATCCCGCTCAGCTCCTGACTGCGGATCACCGACTGCGCCACGGACCTGGAGACCTCGTTCGCTGAGGCCACCGGAGGGCCTGTGGGTGTCCCCGTGGTGGTGGTCGGCTGGTACACCAGACGGAACTTCCCAGACCCGGTCTCGTCGAGGATCCACGGGCCCACCTCTCTTGCCGGATAGCTGCCCCCGCCGATCCCTTTCCACAGAATGATTGCGCCACCGTCGAGGTGGGCGCCGTGTATGGAGTCCAGGACCGGCGTGAGCATCCTCTTGTCGGACCTCTCACCGGCATCTTCGGCCTGCTTGCGGCGTCTGAACGAGAACAGCATCATGGATGTGGCGGCGCGCATGTGGCTGGATGGAGGAGGCCATGGAAATAGATGGCGACAAAGGGAATTTTATAATAAAATCCGATAACGGCGACGATCGCTTATGAAGACGAAGATCAAGGCATCAAGAAGGTCGATGGGAATGAACTACGCAATCCGTGAGGTCACGGTTCCCGCCGCCGCTGCCGCCAAAGCGGGCAAGAAGCTCCTTGATCTCAACATCGGCGACCCCAACAAGTGGGACTTCGAGACCCCCGAGTACTTCAAGGCCACCCTCAGGGCCGCGGTGGACGAGACCGACAACGGCTACGGGGACTCCCAGGGGAACCTGGACCTGCGCGAGGCCATCGTCCAGAGGGAGTACGAGAAGCACGGCGCGGTCATCACGCCGCAGGACGTCTACGTCACCGCCGGCGTGAGCGAGTGCATCAACGTCATGATGGGAACACTCATCGAGCCGGGGGACGAAATCCTCGTACCCGGACCCGGATACCCATCCTACGCCCAGTACATCAACTTCTACGAGGGCAGGACGGTCTCCTACAGGCAGATCGAGGAGGAGGACTGGAGGATCGACACCGACTTGATCCGCAGGAGGATCACGAACAGGACCAAGGCCCTGATCATGATCAACCCCAACAACCCCACCGGCGCGGTCTACGGGGAGAAGACCGTGAAGGAGATCGGGGATATCGCCGCGGAGTACGACATCCCCCTGATATCCGACGAGATCTACGACAAGATCATCATGGAAGGAGAATACTTCTCCGCCTCCGAGCTGTCGGACGACGTGCCCAGGGTCATCTTCAACGGGTTCTCCAAGGTCAACCTGATGCCCGGATGGAGGATGGGGTACTGCTACTTCATGGACAAGTACGGCCTCATGGACGAGGTCCGCGAGGGCATGATGAAGCAGTTCAGGGCGAGGATATGCGCGAACGTGCCCTGCCAGGCCGCGGCCAGGGCATCGCTCCAGGGGCCCCAGGACTACATCGAGGACCTGAACAGGAAGCTGAAGGCCAGGGCGGAGTTCACCTACAAGAGGCTGAACGAGATCGACCGCATCAGCACCCGCAGGGCCAAGGGGGCGTTCTACATGTTCCCGAGCATAGACCTGGACGGCACGCCGTGGAAGACTGATAAGGACTTCGTGCTGGACCTGATCGCGGAGGAGGGAGTCGTCGTCGTGCACGGTTCGGGATTCGACCCGGAGTTCGGAAGCGGACACTTCAGGACGATCACGCTGCCTCCGATGGAGGTCCTGGAGGAGGCTTACGACAAGTTGGAACGCTTCATCAAACACCGCACCGCTTGAACACCCCATCCGTTACGTTAAACCATCAGATGGTCCCGGAGACCGATACAACGGCATCCGGGACCGACCCTCTTAATCAATCGTATTTGATTTCTGTTGTTCATAGTGTAGTCTATGAATTCATCATTGTTCAAAGGACTAAAAGATACATCTCGATATCTGATTAGACGAATAGAGTTCTGAAAAACCCATGCATTGAACCACCAATCAATAAAATGATCCGACTCAAGAGAGACAGGATAGTAAGTTTGTTGGTAAGAGGCACAATGTGCCTCTGTTTTAAAGAAGATTTTTCCGTCCCTTCCGGGACGGCTTTGAGGTCACTGTGAGGACAGGATGGAATCGATGTCGCGAAGCAGCTTCACGACACGGCCGCCCATGTCCGTTAGGAGGACCGTGGTGGTCCTCCCGCCCTCCGAGGGCTCCAGCTCTATGAGTCCGGAGTCGGCGAGGGCGTCTATCTTCTTCGGCATGTTGGCGTGACGGGCCACCTCGCGGTAGATGTCCGATTTGATGCAGCGCCCATGTTCTCCTATGTAGAGCAGGATGGGTATCGCATGCGTGTCGCACAATACCAAGAGCGGACCGTCGTACGTCATCATTCCCTCCTGTGTCCGAGGATCAGAAACGCTGCCATGATGGCTGCGACGACTGCGGCTGCGGCGCAGGCGACGATCTTGACGGTGTCATCGTCGGATGAGGATGAACCGCTGGGCACGTAGATCGGCGGGACGTAGTCGTCGTCATCGTCCCAGCCGGGGTTCCAGCCGGGATCGGGCGTGGGCTCCGGATCTGGATCAACCGATACCAGGTACGGCACGATTGCAAATGTGCTGAACGAACTGGGAGTGATGATTAAGCTATCACCATCGATTACACACTCGGGGTTGTCCACCGTGATACCGAAATGAGCAGCGTAGAACGCCACTCCGTCGGTTTCGCTCAGTCCGGGAACCGTTATGGAGAACGAAACAGGATCGGTAAGACCGTCCACCCTGGAGACGTCGATGATCAGCCAATCGCTGTCAGTCAAAACACCATCGGGTACACCGACCATCTCGTCGTAGCGTTCCAAGAACTCCCCCTTAGATTCGGCGGACGAGACGATGATAAGATCGACGCCGGACTCTTCAGATGCGATGCCCATGTCCTCAACCGTGACACTCAGAGTCGCAGTATGAACTACGCCTGCGACGGTCGAAGTCGCCGTTATCTTGTATGTACCTTCGGAGACGGAATCGGAAATGGTGACAAGGTCCCCTTTGATGGAGAAACCATTGGGCAGCTGGTAATCGACAGTCGCCCCCTCGGCGATCGTGACGGGGAGTCTGAAGCTGTCGGAGAACACACCGATGCTGTCAACGTCGAAACGGACGGGCGCTGTGACGACATAGTTGCCGTTCTCATCCTGCTCCATGCCTAGCCCTGTGGGTAGATAATCGGACACGTCCTCCGAATACGTTCCACCTGTGATCTGCAGTTCGGGGGAAGCGGCATCGATCGTTCCGGTGTACGTTCCGGAGCTGATTGTCAGCTGGCGGTCCGATGCGCTGTCGTTTGCAACGATGGCATGGCTGGTGGGATCGTTGACATCGACCGTTACGGTGCTGTCTCTGAGGCTCATGTTCCCAGTAGCCGAGGTTGACTGGACGATTCCGTTGCTGTACTGGCCCTCCATCGTAAGGGTGATTCCGGACACGTTCGCCGTTCCGGAGTTGTAGATCCCGTTGCGAGCCCAGTCGTCATCGTCGATGGCACCGCCGTATCCGTAGGCGTAGAAGTCGCCGCCGGTGATGTTCATCGTGGAGTCAGGAGCGTTCTGGACCATGTTGTTGCCGCCTACCCACCTGTGGGCCCTGTTGTCCATGGTGAACGTCCCGTCGGTGATGGTGAGCACACCGCTGTTGTTCTTGACGATGTTCGCGGCTCCGATGAAATCACCGCCGTTGATCGTCAGCTTAGCGGAGCCGGACGTGTTGGTCTGTCCGTTGGTTATGACGGACGACACGTTGCCGAGGTAGTAGCCACCCTCTGTGGAATCGTTCTTGAATCCCATGATGAAGGATCCGCCTTCAATCCTCATGGTCCCGTCGTTCTCGATGACGTAGTGGGTGTGCTTCCAGGACCCGCCTGTAGCGGGATATTCGGTATCAAAGGCCTGCTTGGAACGGATGAAGTCACCGCCCTCGATGACGACGGTCCCGTTATTGACGAGACATGCCCTGCCGTTGACCGTGCAGTCCACGGTGCCGCCGTCGGTGGCCCAGATGGTCAGATTCCCACCCGATTCGACGACGATCAGATCCTCGGTGGAATCTACGGGACTCTGGAGCATGTTGCCGTTGAGATCGAGGATGATGGTCTTGCCTGACGGGATGGTGATGTTCTCATTGACATCGTTGAACAGGTAGATGACATCGTTCTCCCCCGCGTCAGCGATGGCCGATGCGAGCGAGGAGTAGTACCTGTTCCCGATTGTGGCGACGGATGCGGTCTTATCGACCACGACGGTTCCATCAATGAGGTCATAGGCAGAATCCACATAATCCGTGAGCGTGTCGTCGTTCTCCGTTCCGCTCTTGAACGTGCCGCCCGTGATGAACCTCTCTTCGATCTCATCCTCGGTCGTGACGACTGCCGGGTACGTGCTCTGGGTGGTCGTGTCCGTTCCGTTCGATGTGAAAGTCCCTCCGGAGATGGAGAAGTCGAATCCCGGATCGGTGACTTTGTCGGGGTTGGACTGGGCGAACGCCACGCCGCCCTCAAAGTTCCCGTCAACGATGTTCACGGTCACCGTACCGAGCTCGTCAGCGCTCCTGTATGGTGCCACGGCTATGGCGGCTCCGTAGACGGACGAAGCCTCGCTGGTTGAATCTGATCTGTAATCTTCGTCGGCGGTGATAGTCGCTCCGTCGACAGTCAGAGATCCGGAGCGCATCTCGATTCCGGTGACTCCGGAGATGATCGCCCCGTCCTTGACGACAAGCGTCCCAATCTGTGGATGGTAGATACCCCACCCGTACTTCGCCGAGACGTTGGCACCGCTGATGGTTATGGATGTGTTCCTGAAGTCCTTTTTGACTGAGGCGGGGTCGCCCCCCTCGTCCTGGGTGGTGACTCCGGTCCCCTGTTCACCACTTCCGGTGTCATCGCCGATGTCATCTTCCAGAATGATGCTACCGTTTCCGGATATGCCGTACTGACCCACCGTTATGGAAACCCCCTTGTTGATGATAAGTTCCGTAGGAGACGTTTTTTCACTGCCGGGACCGAGAATAACCACGCCAACCGAGCCGTAAGCAGCATCGGATAGTTCGGACGAAACGGTTGAGCCGTTCTCCATCGTCAGCTTGGACTGGCTTTCGAGTACGAATCCGGAGTTGTTCCACGTAGCATCCTTGGATGTGCTTTGAATAACAACATCGACGCCCGAAACAGTGAGCTCGCAAAGAACGGTCAGACGGATGGCCACCGCCTCCTCCTTCTCCGATTTGCCGTTGAATGTGCTGACCACATCCCCGTTCTGCAGAACACCTGTGGAGTTCAACAGTGACAGGCCGTCATAAGAGGTGAGGGTTAGAGTCTTCCCTCCAAGATCGAATATGAAGTCGTCCACATTCTCAATCGAAACTGACGACACTTCCAGATTCTTCAGAAGCATCAGCTTCTCCCCGTCGTCGAGGTTGGACAGCGCCGTCGCGAGGGTAGGATAATAGTTCGAACCGATCTTGAACAAGGAGTTGGTGTCGTCGTATTCACCGATTGATCCGTTCACGATGGGGTGATAGACCCCGGCGATTGTGATGTATTCAAGCTTGGCGCTGTCCTTGAAAAGTTCCAGAACCGAGTCGCATTCTCCGAGGGACACGTCGGTGAGCGCGGTGCATCTCGAGAAAACCCCGACACCAACATTGGTTAGTTCCTGTGCGTTGACTGTCTTAAGGGCGGTGCACCCGCTGAAGGCATTGGCACCGGCTTTGGTGAGTACCTTAGCATTGACTGTCTTAAGAGATGTGCATCCAGAGAACGCTCCATCCCCAATCTCAGTCACATTATTGATGTTGGCACTAGTAAGCTTAGTACAATCCTTGAACGCATCAGTACCAATGAACGCGATCTTCTGGAAATTCGGACTAGTAAGGGCTGTACCCGAGAATGCCCCATCACCAATGGAGACAAATCCGCCACCGACACTGTTCACCGGATAATTCAACAGATATAGTGCACTGGCATTGGCAAAAGCATTCTCGCCGACAACCCTCTTGTCCGATGATCCATTGTCCTCGATAGTGACGGTCTTGAGCCAATCGTTGTCTTTGAAGGCGTTCGGCGCTATGTCCATCACAACATATTCTTTTTCATCAACAGTTATCGTCCCCGGAATGCGAATCTTCGTGACGGACTTGTCCACATTTTCAGGGAATCCGTACACATCAGCGGTCATCGACTCGGTGTCGATAATGTAATTCATGGTGTATTCAGTGGTCACATTGTTGACGGTTTTCGAGTACTTGTATGTAACAACGTTACCCGGATCGACCGTTTCACCGGTGCCGGATCCGTCGTCGGCAGCCTCCGAGGTCATGGAAAACGAGCACATGACTAGAGAGACCAGCATGACTGTCGTCGCTAGAAGAATCAATTGTCTTTTCATCTTTCCTCCTTCCGGAGGGACGGGAGGGAGAAACAGAAGGTTCGCCCCCCCCCGCTTTCAAACTTGTTTGATACGGTATTCGATTAGGTACTTAATAACATAGAGTAGACCACTTGAAGGTCAATATGTGTTAGCATAGTATGAACACACGGCATTTGAATAAGTTTAATACCGTCCGTTCCGGGACGGCTTTATGGTCACTGTAGGGACAGGACGGCTTCGATATCGCGAAGCAGCTTCACGATACGGCCGCCCTTGTCCGTGAGAAGAACCGTCGTAGTCCTCCCGTCCCCTTTGGGCTCCATATCTATGAGTCCCGAGTCCGCCAGGATTTCGAGCTTCTTCGGCATGTTGGCCTGACGGCCGACCTCGCGGTATATATCCGATTTGATGCATTGCCCACGCTCCTCCACAAAGAGAAGTATCGGAATCGCATGCATGTCACATAGGACCGAGAGCAGACCGTCGTAGGTCATCATTCCCTCTTGTTTCCGAGGATCAGGAACGCCGCCATGATAGCAGCAACTACAGCTGCGGCTGCGCAGGCGACGATTTTCACAGTCTCGTCATCCGAGGAGGATGTGTCACTGGGCACATAGATCGGCGGAACGTAATCATCGTCATCATCCCATATCCCGGGCGGGAACGTATCCTCAGGTTCGGATGGAGACCCTTCGATGACAACGTCGGAGGATATGGTTCCGATAGGTCCGTCATCGTCGAACGCAAGACACTTACCAGGGTTGACTATGTCGAGAATGTTTCCTGATGATGTTATTGTGACATCGTCCTGCTGATTGTAGAACAGATAGTCCGCCTCGATATTGTTGTTGCTGATGTCGATTTCTGTCACTGATCCGCCCTTCTCAGACGGATATGTCCAGAATGCATTGCCTTCGATTCCAATCATGGTATTGTTGGTGAATAAGAATGAATGCGCTGCAGTGAACTGGACACACCCTTTGGCATTGGTGTTGTTCATGATCGTGTTTCCATCGATGACTGCGTCCAGTCTCAGGGGCATATCATTTCTGTTCTGCTCCTGGACGTTGATTCCCCTGAATCCATTGATGGTATTGCCACTGAAGTTCAGTTTCGACGCCACACCCTGCAGGAAAAACGCATATTCCGTCGTCCCTTCAGGATTAATGAACGTGTTTCCAACGACGTTCTTCACGATTTCACCGGTATAGGTGGGATCCTCTGTGTACATGTAGAGCTGGTTGTGAAATACACAATCCCTTACAGAGACTGTAGTGGATTCGGCACGCTTATAGTTTGTATCAGTGTTAAAGGCAGAACCAGAGGCGTTGATAGAACCTATATTCTCGAATTCGATTCCGGTAACACTAAACTCTCCGCTATAAACGAAAGTCTCCTCGTATCCACCGGCAACAGTAGCACTAAGACTCACCTTTCCAGCGACATATGCATCATCGACTCCCTGAAGAACAACATCGCTCACATGGAACCCTTGACCGGATCCGAGGACGATCGACTCTGCCCCTGCCTGGACGTTTCCGTGTACGGTGAAGACTACTGACGAAACAGGCATCTTGTTGACATCCGGAACGGCATCACTGGCTCTATAGTAGAGCGGATTGGCATTTTCATAGCCTTCCGTCCTCTCATTTCCATTCACATCAGTATATGTTCCACTGCCTGTGTAGTTGCCGTTATCACCTGACTGATATATGCTGTTGAAAGCTGTCGCAGCCGCTTGAATAGAATCGAAATTACCGTCAACTACCTCTTCTGCAGCTTCAATCCTGTTCGTAGAGTCGATCCCTAATGTCTGATATTCTGTATTCCACTCTATTTCCACTGTGACATGGCCGTCTCCGATTGCATCCACATCCGAATCGACAACAAAACTGGCGCATGTGATTGCTAACATAACGACTACCACTGACGCCAACAACGATTTACTGTTCATTCTTCCTCCTAACGGAGGACGGGAGGGGAAAAACAGAAGGTTCGTCCCCCCCCCCCGTATCTAATCTGTTTAGTCCTGTATTCCATTAGGTACTAAATAACATAAGTATGGTACGAGAATCACAGACTATGCGATTGAATGAATAACCTTCTTGACAGCACACTACACACAAACATTCCAGATTCTGTTCATCTTGATATTTGAAGACAGAGACATTGTCTCGAGATTAGATGTGTTACCTCCCTTAGCCTACCTTAAATCCTATGAACGAGATTACGGTGCGAAGGCTGGGTATACGTCAATATTGATCACGGAATCTTGGCTAGCAGGAATCCGGATACGAGTTCGGAAGGCCCCTCGGAACGTTGGACCTCTCGACGGACGTTGTTTCACTCCACCTCCCCCGGCCTTCACCCGTCATTTATGAAGACCGCAAAATCGATTTCAGATCCCTATACGTTCGACAACAGACCCGAACATCGGAATGCTGTCGGAAAATCATGATGACACGGCACAAGCCCCCGTGTCATGGGCATCGGGTTTGAACTGCGATCATCCCTTCCTTCTGTCAATTATCAGGAATGCGGCCATGAGCGCCGCGACCACGGCGGCGGCCGCGCAGGCCACCACCTCGACGCTGTTGTGCTCGCCCTCCTCCACGACGATCGGAGGGAACGGGACATAGTCGTCATCCTCGGACCATGGCGGATAGACGGGGTCGAACGCCGTGTGCTCCTGGGCGAGATAGATGTAGAAACCGTAGGTGCTGAACTCGCTGACGGTGACGTGGACATGACCGTCGATGATCTCCACCTCTGGATAATCCACGGAATTCTCTCCGAAGTGGACTGCCAGGACCTCGTACTCGTCGTGACCATAGCCAAATTCCATGTTGTCAACACGGCTCATCTGTTTCAGAATCTCTGTGATGTCGATGGTCTTTGGATCCTTGGATTCAGAAACGGAGCTTATATCCAGGTAGACCTTGTAGATGGTTTCGGCATCTATGTCCATTACTTGATCTTCTCTGCTGACAGCTTCATCCCTGGCGGTTTCGGTGGCTGAGATCATGATGTCAGGATCAATAGTGGCTCCATCAGAGGTGTTGACCAGGATTGTCAGGTAGTCCGTGTAGGATTCACCTCCATATTCGGCAGTCATTTCCACCGCGATTGTTGTTTCATTGCCACTTATTGTAACGATGTTAGTATCTGGTTCATAGGTAACTCCAGGAGTGAAAGTGAATTTTGGAGTAACTCTAGCAGGAACCTCGTATGGAAGATGGAATTTTGTTGTGTAGACACTCAGAGTGTTCTGTGTAAACTTCACTGGAGAATCGGAATCCGGTTCTAACTTTTCAATAACAATTAATTCTGTTATTGTACCGAGCTCAAGAGTGTATTTTGTAGGCTCATATCCGTCAGCAGTGATGACGTATTCATATTCGCCATACGGAATTTCCTGCCTGACCCCGTTCTCGAACAGATAGGTTTGCCCTTCCCCATAGACCACTATGACGGCATCCTCTGGTGTCACTCTGAATGTCACTGCATACATGACCGGAGTGTCGGAATCTGCCCCTTCTTGGTCCGACACGTTGTCACCCTCTCCGGTCGACGTATCCGTCTGCTCTCCCCCGTCCGTCTCCCCAGAAGGGACGTCCTGTTCCGTTCCCATGGCATGCGAGCCCTCGGTCATGACCGTCGGAGCCGCCGTCAGGACGAGAATCGCCGACAGGACGAGGAGCAGTGCGAACTGCACCGCCTTCCCGGACTGTTCTGATCCAACCATTGTATCAACCTCCGGAACGGCCGATCCCGTCCCTTGAACGCCCGGATGATGCCGTTGTCGATAATAAAACATCATGAATCACGCCACTATAGAATCGGATGGTGATCGTGTCCTTCTCAAGACACGATTGGCCAACAACAACGAATCCATTATATACAGGTGGTTAAACGAACGGGCGCATCACCAAGCCACCGAGAATAACATCCTAAAAGCAATACCCTATATGCTAAGGACTCGGTACTAGAACCCACGACATCCATGAGCAATGGCATTCAGCACTTCCCCATATGCTTGGACATCTGTCCGCGTGAAGCATCCGATCCTCCCCTGTACGTCGATGGAGAACGAGGATTAATGCTTCGGTGCCAAACCTGACATCGGTCTCGCACTATAATAATTAGACAATACCGCTTTATAGGCAATCCCTATTGATGGATGGACTATCCAATACGGTGGAACCAATGGAGACGGACACCAGGGAGAAGGTTTGCGGCCGCTGCGGCCATGTCTGGATCAGCCACACCGAGACGCCCGTGAGATGCCCCAACTGCGGGACGTACCACTGGCAGGGCAAGCCCACCACCAACGTCTGCGTCGCATGCGGCCACACCTGGTTCTCGAGATCCACCCAGGTCCCCCTCAGGTGCCCCCGCTGCAAGACCCGCGCCTGGATGGACGAGTCCCTCAGGTCCAGGGGCGACTCCCGCAGGGGCCCGGACGACGGCGTGGAGAGCGACGTGGTCCGCCGCTACAGCTCAGGGGACGGGTGCGTCAAGATCTCCATGGACACCGGCCTCCCGCTGTCCACCGTGATAAAGATCCTCAAGGAGGACGTCTGCAACGGCAGGACGCCCAACATGTGAAAGGAAAGGGGCAGATCGCCCCTGAAGTGTTTCTCAGAAGTCGAGCCTCTTGAGCATCTTGACGACGGCGTCGACGACCTCGCGGCCCTTCTCGATCCTGTCCATCGCCTGGAGCTCGGTCATACCGGGTCCGGTGATGCCGAACCCCACGGGCTTGCCGTACTCCAGACCGAGGTCCATGATCTTCCTCGAGGACTGCGCGACGACGACCTCGTCGTGCTTGGTCTCGCCGGTGATGACGGCGCCCAGGGTGATGACGGCGTCCACGTCGTCGCACTCCAGCATCTTCTTCACCGCCATGGGGATCTCGAACACCCCGGGCACGAGGATAGTCCTCGTGATCTCGACGCCGAGGAACTCGGCCTCCGCCTTGGCCCTCTCGATCATCAGCGACGTGACCTCGAAGTTGAACTCCGCCGCGACCATTCCTATTCTGTACTGCTGCATATCCTCACCTTCTCTGAAGGACCGGCCCCTTGTCCGCGAACCCCTGCCTCAGGCCGGTGCCGGCCCTCCTGGTCAGGCTCTCCGGGCGGAAGAGCAGGTCGTAGACGTTCACCGCGTGCTCCCTGGCCCTGCTGTCGGCCAGGAACGCCAGTTCGGCGTCGTCCTTCGCCTCGTCCTCGTGGACGAAGACCTCGATAATGTGTTTGTTCGTCATCAGCTGCGCGAGCATCAGGCCGGTGGAGGCCTCGTGCGCGCACATCTTGTCCTTCTCCATGGGCCCGGGCATGCCGAGGGCCATGACTATATCGCAGCCCTGCTCCTCCAGGAGCTTCTTGCATGCCACCGGCAGGTCCTTGAACCCGGGGACGGTGTACCTCACTATCGTGAAGCCCGTGCCGGTCCTCTGGAGCTGGTCTATGGCGGACCTGCCCATGTCGTACCTTGCGAACGTGGTGTCCGCGATTCCTATCTTCTTCAAGGGGCTCCCCCCATGCTGCGGATCTTCGCGATTATCCTGCGGGTCGCGTTCAGGTCCTCGGCGCACTCGGTGGCGCGCACCACCCTGATCCCGTCCAGGCCGGCCTCGGAGAGCCTCCTCTCCAGCTCGGCGGCGTCGAACTTCTGGTCGTAGCCCAGCACGATGACGTCCGGCCTGACGTAGCGGACGGTGTCCAGCAGGTCCCCGTGGCCGCCGACGATGGCCCTGTCCACCGGCTTCAGCGCGCCGACGATCCTGGCCCTCATGGCCTCGGGGGTCACAGGCTCGTGCTTCCCCCTGCGGACGGTGTCGTCGTTGGCCACCACCACCACGAGCTCGTCCCCGTAGGAGCGGGCCTGCTCGAGGTAGGATATGTGGCCCGGATGGATGATGTCGAACACACCGGACGCCATGACCCTGGTCATGGTATCAGAGGTCCTCCCCGCGAGAGGCCTTGAAAGCCTCCCACCTGTCGAGGATCTCCTCTCCGGTCACGAAGCACAGGCCGTTCCTCTCTGCGTACTCCTCGACGCTCGCCCTGGGCATGGCGCCGCCGTCGTCGCCCATCATCTCACAGATGGTGGCCGACGGCTTCACACCGGCCATGTACATGACCGCGGTGCACAGCTCCGTGTGCCCCCTCCTGTCCACGAGGATCCTGTCCGTCGTGTTCAGCAGGTGCACGTGACCGGGCGCCCTGAACCTCTCGCCCATCTCCCTGCGGATATCCTCCACGGGCGCGCCGCTGAAGATCGTCTCCGCGTACTGCGTGATGGTGAGCGCGCGGTCGTCGTCGGTGATGCCGGTGTAGGTGTCGCGGTGGTTGATGGTGATCCCGAAGGAGGACTTCGTCCTGTCGTAGGGGATGTCCGTGGGGGCCATCGCCCTGAGGAGCGGGTAGCGCTCCACGTCGTCCCAGAAGACGTCCGACATGAACGGGAGCCCGATCTCCTCGGCGAGCCTCCCCGGCGTGGTCGTGCAGACGAGCCCCCCGGCGTCGTGGCGCATCGTCCTCAGGACGGCGGGCGTCACTAACTGCGAGGCGACCGTCATGTCGGTCTCCCTCTCCCTGTCGTCGAAGTCGTAGACGAGGATGGGCCTTCCGCGCCTGACGTCCTCAAGTACCCTCTCGAATCCGCTCATGTTCTCGTCCTTGAATCTCAGAGGTCGAGATAAAGGCGGTTCGAATTACCATGAAAACTGTAGTTGCAGACCGCGGTTGTAACCGGCCCGTCCCGCCGTGCCCGGGGTCTCGCCGGGGACATGGGAGCTCGGTTTAAAAGGGATTGTCCCTTCCAACGCGGAGTCCATCGGGCCCCACTCATCTCTTTATATACCTATTCCCCGAGGACGTGTCATGAACCTCAAGAATGTGGCGGGGAAGACCGTCTTCTTCGTCCTCATATGCCTGTTCGTGGCGCTGTACTCCACGGCCTTCGGCCAGGAGAACTCGCTGACCGGCGTGGTGGTCGTGGTGCTGGCGCTGATGATGCTGGGCCAGGACCTGTCGGTGCGCCCGGGCCTGAACCTGATGGGCCTGGTGGCGTTCACGCTGCTCATGGGCGTCGGCGCGTACGTGTCAGTGTGGTGCGGGAACGCCCTCGTCGGGGCGGCGGTGAACTTCTCGGTGGTGTTCGTCCTGAGCTACATGACGACGCAGGACCTGAGGTCCCCGATGCACTTCCCGTTCCTGCTGGGGTACGCGTTCATGCTGTCCGTTCCCGTGACCGCTGAGGAGCTGCCGGTCAGGATCCTCGCCCTGGTCGCCGGATCCGTGTTCATAGTCGCGCTGAACGTGCTCCTGAACAGGAACAGGCACGCCAGGACCTGCCACGACGGCCTCCGCTCCGTCTGCGAGCAGGTGGCCCTCTGCTGCCGCTCCGTCCTCGAGGACGGGGAGGCCGATCCGGGAAGGCTGGACTCGCTCTGCCTGGGGCTCAGGGGGAGCATGTACGACCGCCTGAGGAGGAGCTTCTTCTCCACCCCGGGGGACCGCACGGTCCTGGACCTGGTCTCCGCGCTGCAGATGGCCGGGAGGGCGGTGTGCGAGAGGGAGAGGGACCCAGGTACGCTCGCGGACCTGGAATCCCTGATGGGGATGGTCGCCGGCCACGAGGACGACAGGGTCGGAGTCTCCGACGTCGCTGCCGCCGCCACTGGATTCCTCGCCTCGCATCCCGACGCAGACAGCGCGCTCACCGCATCGGTTGTCTCTCTGAGGGACGGACTGCTCTCGCTGTCCTCGGGGGACGCCCAGGAGCGCAAGGACCTCCGCGGCAGGATGAGGGCCGTGGGGAGGGAGACCGCGCGCAGGGACTCCGCCCGCTTCACGTTCGCCGTGAGGATGTCCGTGGTGTTCACGCTGTTCGCCTTCGTGTGGCAGCAGTGGGACCTGGAGAACGCCAAGTGGCTGCTGTTCACGGCGGTGGCCCTCGTGCTCCCGTACGTGGACGGCGCATGGAGGAAATCGGCCATGAGGGTCACAGGGACGCTGGTGGGCGTGGTTGCCTTCGCGGCGGTGGCCCTGCTCTTCGGAGGGGACGTGGGCATGCTCACGGCGGCGCTGATGCTGGCCAACTACGTCTACACGGTCCTCGATCCGAAGAGGTACGACGTGATGATGGCCTTCGTCACGTTCTCCGCCCTGGTGGCCGCATCCATGTCGGCTCCCGCGGGGGACGCCGTGGCGGAGAGGGTGCTATTCGTGCTCCTCGGCGTGGTGGTCTCCACCGCCGCCAACTTCCTGCTACTGCCCTACAGGATATCCGACGAGGACCGCTCACTTGGGGACAGGTACCTGGCGCTCAACGAGAGGATGCTGGGCCGCGTGGAGTCCTCCCTGAGGGGCGACAGGGACCGCGACGGGGAGACCGTCGACTCCCTGGTGGCCGCCGGCGTCTCCGCAAAGATGCACATGAACGCCGAGACCGAGCCGAACGGGGACAGGATGCTGTTCCTCTCCAGGCAGGATGCGGTGGCGGCGCAGTGCCTCACGCTCTGCAGGTACGCCGGATCCCTCACCGCCGAGGGGAGGGACGCCGCCCTGGCGCTGCTCGCAGGAGGGAAGGCCGACAGGGGGTCCCTGGAAGGGGTCGACAGGAGGTTCGTGTCGGTCCTCTCCGCGACGCTGGACCTCCAGGAGGGGTCCAGGGTGATGCACCGCACCGCCTGATGGCCCCGCGTCCCGGGGCCCCCCCGGGACGCCTCGCATCCCCGCGCGAAGAACCTTTAAACGACGTTCGGCGATTAGCCACCGATAATAATGTCTCAGGAAGACGCCAAATTCATCCGCGAGAAGGTCATGGCCCACAACAAGTGGTTCGAGGAGTGCATCCCCATGATCGCATCCGAGAACCTGATGAGCCCGCTGGCCAAGGAGATGCTGATCTCCGACTTCGCCGACAGGTACGCCGAGGGCCTCCCCGGCAAGCGCTACTACCAGGGCAACATCTACGTGGACGAGGTGGAGCTCAAGACCATCGAGCTCGCCAAGAAGGTCTTCGACGCCGACTTCGCCGACGTCAGGCCCATCTCCGGGACCGTCGCCAACATGGCGGTCCTCTTCGCCTTCGCCCAGCCCGGCGACACCATCACCACCTGCGCTCTCGCCCAGGGGGCCCACATCTCCACCTGCGAGTTCGGGGCCTTCGGGCAGAGGGCCGTCAACTCGGTGAACTACCCGTTCAACGAGCACGATATGAACCTGGACGTCGACGGCACCATCAAGCTCCTGAAGGAGGTCAAGCCGAAGATCGCCCAGTTCGGCCTCTCCGTCTTCCTATTCCCCCCACCGCTCAAGGAGCTGGAGGACACGTTCAACGAGATCGGATGCCTCGTGTGGGAGGACTGCGCCCACGTCCTCGGACTCATCGCAGGCGGCCAGTTCCAGGACCCCCTGAGGGAGGGAGTGAACATCGTCTCCTCCTCCACCCACAAGACGTTCCCCGGACCCAACCACGGTCTCCTCCTGGGACAGAACCTGACGGAGGAGCAGGAGAAGAAGCTCCAGAAGGCCGTCTTCCCCGGAGTCACCTCCAGCCACCACCTCCACGCCATGGCCGCCCTCGGCATCACGCTCGCCGAGATGGAGGTCTACGGAAAGGAGTACGCCGCCCAGGCCTGCAAGAACTCCAGGGCCCTCGGAGAGGCCCTCTACGAGCTCGGAGTGCCGGTCCTGTGCCCCGACCTCGGGTTCACCAGGTCCCACGCCATCGCCGTCGACGTCGCCCAGTTCGGAGGCGGCAAGGACTGCGCCAAGGCCCTCGAGGACGCCAACATCATCTGCAACAAGAACATGCTGCCCAGGGACACCAGCTCCGTCAGGCCGTCCGGACTCAGACTCGGATCCCAGGAGATGACCCGCATCGGGATGAAGGAGTCCGACATGAAGGAGGTCGCCGAGCTCATAGCCAGGGTCGTCGTCAAGAAGGAGGACCCTGCCAAGGTTAAAGAGGACGTGAAGGCATTCAAGAAGCAGTTCACCACCATCCAGTACTGCTTCAACGCCGGCGAGCCCGCCTACGGATACCACAGGCTGGTGGAGTGATCTGGGGGAACCTGAAATGGGATTCATGGACAAGGTCAAGGACTCTGTGAAGAGCGCCGACGAGAAACTGGGCAACGCCATCGACAAGGAGAAGCTGGACAGCGAGATCCGCAAGCAGGAGAAGGCCATCGAGGACTTCACCAAGGAGATCGGGGAGAAGGTCCTGGCCGCTCTGAAGGACGGCAAGGACGCCGCCCAGGCTAATGTCTCCGAGCTCTACGACAAGATCAAGGAGTGCGAGGCCAAGATCGCCGACCTCAAGGCCCAGAAGGAGTCCATCGGCAAGAAGGAGGAGTGAGCCTCCTGGCGGGGGGGGGCCTCCCCCGTCGCAAACCCGTTACGCACGAAGGTGTGATTTTGAAACGGTCCGTCGGGATAGCCAGCCTCGCACTGGCGATAGTCTTCGCAGCGTTCTGCCTGCGCGCCCCGTTCACCTGCGTGGGCCCTCTCGCCGACGTCATCCAATCCGACCTCGGGATGTCGTCGGGCACCATGGGGACCGTCACCACGATCCCGCTGCTGATGTTCGCCGCGTTCTCGATAGTCATGGGGGATCTGGGGAGGCGCCGCAACGCCGGGAACATCATGGTCATCGGGCTGCTGATGATCCTCACCGGGGTGATCTGCCGCTCGATCCTCGGGACCTGGGGGCTGTTCTTCGGCACTGCGGTCATCGGCATCGGGATAACCGCGGGCAACGTCCTCATCCCGGCGTTCATCAAGGCCCATTATCCGGAGAGGATAGGGAGGTTCACGGGGATCTACACGGCGATGATGTCCCTCATGTCCGCCGTCGCCGGCGCGGTGTCGGTGCCGATCGGGGACGCCCTGGGCTGGAGGGGGTCGCTGGCCGTCTGGGCCGTGCTCATAGTGGTCACGCTGGCTCTCTGGATCCCCCACAGGGACTGCCCGGTGGAGGACCACGCTCCGTCCCCGGGGAGCCGCATGTCGATCATACGCTCGCCGACGACATGGTTCATCTCCCTGTACCTGGGGCTGCAGTCCTTCATCTACTACTCGCTGGTCGCCTGGATGTCCGTCATCCTGCAGTCCAAGGGGCTCGACCCTACCGAAGCGGGCTGGGTCATCTCCGTGTACATGATCCTGGGCATCATCGGCTCCCTGCTCCTGCCGGTCCTCGCCGGGGACAGGAGGGACCTCAGGGCCCTGGGGACATCCCTCGCGGTCGTCTACATCGCGGGCCTGGCACTGCTCATGGTCTCCTCCGGGAGCTTCGCGTCGCTGGTCCTGCCGGTGCTCATGTGCGGGATCTGCGGCGGGACGTGCATCACGTATCCGTCCATGCTCTTCGGCCTCCGCACCCGCTCGTCGGGGGACTCCTCCAGCGTCTCCGGCATCGCACAGTCGATCGGGTACGTCGTCGCCGCCACCGGCCCCGTAGCCGTCGGCGCGATCTTCGACGCCACGTCCGACTGGGACCCCGGGCTGATCTTCCTCATGGTCGTCGCCGCCACCCTGCTGGTACTGGGATACCTCATAGGGAGGGACGTCGACATAGGCGGGACATCCCAGACTTAAGAAATGATTAGGAGGACCTTAACTATAAGAATAGGAACTCCTTAACCTGGGATGATGACTACCGGAAACCGCGAGGACTACCTTATCAACATACTCAGACTGACAGAGGGGGAGGGCGTTGCGAAGACCACCGAGCTGGCCTCGTACATGAACGTCTCGCCCGCCAGCGTCAGCGAGATGATCAAGGTCCTCGCGAAGGAGGGTCTTGTGAACTACGAGAAGTACAAGGGCGTCTCCCTGACGGAGGAGGGGCTCACGTACGCCAGGCAGCTCCGCAAGAAGCACCACGTCCTGGAGAGGTTCCTGACGGACTACCTCAACATCGACCACAAGACCGCCCATGAGGAGGCCTGCAGGATGGAGCATGCGATCTCCGACGAGTCCGCGATCAAGATGTGCCACATGATGGGCACCCCCGTGGACTCCGACTGCCAGAGCTGCATCAAGCCCTGCAAGGCCGTGTCCGAGGGAATCACCAGGATCACGCCGCTCAACAGGCTCGCCCAGAGCGAGTCGGGGAGGATCTCCCACATCACGTCCGACGACACGGACGTCGTGAAGAGGCTCATCTCCATGGGGTTCGTCCCCGGCCGCGAGATCTCTATCGAAACCATACTCTCCGACGGAGGACCCCGCATCGTGAGGATGGGCAACTCCACGATGGCATTGGACTACCATCTGGCGTCTCACATCTTCGTCGACACCGCGGCCGAGTCGGAGTAAGACGGCCGAGTGGAATCGCATTGGCTCATGGAGAATCGTTCAAGGTAGCCCTGGTCGGACTTCCGAACGTGGGCAAATCATCCCTTTTCACACGTCTCACCGGCGTGGGGGTCATTTCGTCGAACTATCCCGGCACCACCGTGGAGTTCGATGAGGGAGTGGTAACGAGGAACGGCAAGACCGTCAGCGTCCACGACCTTCCGGGGACTTATTGCATCTCCGGGAACTCGGACGACGAGAGGGTCGTCCTGAGGGACCTCGCCGAGGGGCACAACGACTCCGTCATCCTCGTGGCGGACGCCACCAACCTCGTCAACAGCCTCGTCCTCTGCTTCGAGGCCCTGGAGCTAGGGCTCCCCACGATAATCGCGCTCACCAAGATAGACGAGGCCAGGAAGAAGTTCAAGATAGACGTGGACGCGCTGTCGTCCATCCTGGGCGTGCCGGTCATGCCCGTCTCCGCCAAGACGTCCGAGGGCGTCGATGCGCTGGCCGATGCGGTCTGCGAGGGGAGGGCGAGGTCTTCCGGATACAGGGTCGAGTACATGCCCGACATCGAGAAGGCCGTCGTCGCCCTGGAGGACGGGCTCCCCGACAACCTGCGCTTCTCCCGCCGCGGCACCGCGGTGAAAATCCTGGAGGGCTCCGAGGAGTTCGCCGGAATGGTCGGCATCGACCTGAGGCACACCTCCGAGCTGATGAAGAAGATCTACTACGAGCACAACGGGCAGCAGATGGGCGTATCGATAGCGTCCTCCAGGTACGCCCTGGCGGAAAGCATCGTCTCCGACGTGGTGTCGGAGAGCGACATGAAGCCGACGCTCAAGGACAGGCTGTCCGACCTGATGATCACCCCGATCACCGGCGTCCCGATCCTGATAGCGGTGTGCCTCGTGATCCTCGTCGCCATCATCTACATAGGATCGTTCCTGGACGAGGTGGTCTCGTCCGCATACGAGAGCCTCATAGGATCCGCCATCATAGACCTGGGCGGCGACAGCGAGTTCTGGACCGCGGTCACCACGGGTATCGACGGCAGCATCCAGGCGATACTCGGTCTCGTCATCCCGTACATCATGGTCTTCTACATCATCCTGGGCATCCTGGAGGACTCCGGCTACCTCACGAGGGCGGTCGTGCTCCTAGACAGGACCATGCACCACTTCGGACTCCACGGAGGATCGTTCATACCGATAATTGTCGGACTCGGGTGCAACGTGCCCGCCATAATGGCCGTCCGCACCGTTCAGTCCCGCAGGGAGAAGGTGATCCTATCGTCGATGATCGTCATGGCCGTGCCTTGCTCCGCCCAGATGGCGATCATAATGGGCGCAACAGGCAGCTACTCGGGCATCGCCTACGCGTTCGGGATACTGGTGATGCTGGTGTGCCTGGCTGTCATCACAGGGGTACTGATGAACAAGATTCTGAAGTATGAGCCCAGCAACCTGGCGATGGAGCTTCCGGACCTGGAGATCCCCAGCCCCAAGAACGTGGCGTTCAAGACCTGGTACAGGATCAAGGACTTCTTCTACATCGCGTTCCCGCTCCTCGTAGTCGGCTCCATCGTCGTGGAGGTGCTGCTCCAGTACGACCTCTTGGATGTGATCGTGGAGCCGCTCTCCTTCATCACCGTGGACATGCTCGGCCTCCCGGCTGTGTGCATAATTGCGTTCATCGTCGGCATACTGAGGAAGGAGATGGCCCTCGGCATGCTTCAGATCCTCGCCGGAGGTGTGGCTCTGGAGCTCTTCCTCACACCGGACCAGTTCGTCGTGTTCGGGGTCGTGATGGCGGTGTACATGCCCTGCGTCGCCACGCTGATCACGATGTGGAGGGAGATCGGCTGGAAGGAGACCATCGGGGTGAGCGTGCTCTCGATCGTGGTCGCCATCCTGCTCGGTACCGCGACGAACCTCCTGCTGCAGGCGTTCTGACCGGAACCCCGCGGTTCACGCCCGTTAACTGTTTTATATGGGACACCGGGATTCTTTCATCATGAGGAAGAGCGTCATCATAGCCACGGCCACGATCGTCATAGCCGTAGCCCTTGTCGCCTCATACGTCTGGTACGGTGACGACGGAGGGGACGACGGCAGTGACACTCCGGAGAACACGGGACCCGTGCTCTCCAACTACATCAACACATCGTCGTTCTTCGAAGCGTACAAGGACGGGGTCATGATCACCCCGTTCAACATGCCGATCCAGCTGGAGCCGCAGGGGAACGTCATAGAGCTGCGTCCAACGGACCGCGTCGCAAGCGTCACGGACAACAACGACGGCACATACGGCTTCACCCTCACCAATGATTCGGGGGAGATGCACACACTGACGGTGGAGACGAAGAACATGTCGAACATCACGTCCTCCGTCTCAGATCGCATAATCACCCTGACATTCGACGCTGAGGGCGTGGTCACTCTGATCCTGAATCTGGGCGACTTCGGAGGAGCCCTCCCGGGAGACGACACCGCCACCGTGACCGGCTGCGACATCGAAGGCAAGGGGTGGAGCGTCGTCATCGAAGGGACACCCGTGGAATCCGCCCAGTTCCCCGTGACGATCCCGAAGACCGGCGCCATCATCCAGATTGTGGGTGATCAGGACATCCGCGGCGTGATATTCAGTCAATCGCTCATGCGGGTCATCTTCAACGTGCCCGGGGAGAGGCACAGCTTTCATCTCATGATCGATCTGGACGGCGCGGAGGTGACGAGTTCGTCGAAGGAGGACAAGACGATAACGCTTGTCGTCGACTGCGATTCGTCCATGAGCATCAAGCTCCACAGCTACTACAACGGGTGAATGAACCAGGACCGGGACTCCGGTCCCGTCCCCTTTTCCCTTCCACTTTTTTCCTGTCGCCGATGATGCCCGTCAGCCCCGTCGAGGGATCCCGTATCCGGATGAGGTGATACGGCAGCGGGGATCCATGCATGCGATGGAAGGATCCGAAATCCTATTCGGTGACAGTTGAGGCATCCCTTAGATTCTATTTGGTGACAAATACGGCACATCTGAAATCCTATTTGGTGACAGGAACATGAGCCCAATGATGATGGAACCCCATGTATGAGACAGAAAAACTACGACACGCTCGTGCAATGGAAGAACGCCCGCGATGGCAAGACCGCCATACCGATGGATGATGCCCGTCGTGTCGGCAAGAGCTTCATATCGGAGAAGTTCGCCAGACCGGGGACGGATACGTCCTCCACCCGAAGAACGTTTAGGTGGGGGACGGCACGGTCTACCTGCCCCGGTACATGGCGATGTTCCTGTGACGGGGAGGGCCCCCGTCTGATGGTTTCAGCGGTGCGCGAACACCATGGAGACCTTTCCGGGCTCCCTCTTCTCGATCCTGGCGAAGCCGATCCTCTCCAGCTGGACCATCTCGCCGGGCTCGTCCATGAGCGCCCTCTCGGCCAGTCCGGTCCAGACCTCGCCGTCGGGCATCAGGAGCGTGGCCTCCTCCGAGTCCCTTCCGACCCACTGGACGGCGCGGACGCCCTGTTTCAGTATCGAGACGTCGTTGCCGGCGTACTTGGCCGGGAGGCCGTAGTCGAGGTTGCAGAGGTCCTTGAGCCTGATCCTCTTGGCCTCCTGGAACAGCTTGGAGTCCTCTCCCGCGAGGAAGACGGTCCTGGGGTCCTCCAGCCTGTAGATCCTGTCGCCCCTCTCGGGGTGGTCGGGATGCTTGGGTGCGGATCCCTCGATCACATCGATGCCGTCGATGTCGTACCTTACCGGGTCGCGGACGAAGAAGTACCTGTTGCTCTCGGCGTCGATGATGTCCCTGTTCATGCCGTACAGGTTGTCCCAGGAGAACTGGATGTCCACGGCCTTCATCCCGGCCTCGACCCAGTACCTGCGGATGGCCTCGGGCCTGATGCCCCTGCGCTCCATGGCGCGGACTGTACCGGTCCTGACGTCGTCCCATCCGGAGTACGTGCCATCCCTGATCTCGCCCTTGATGATGGACGTCTTCAGCACGGTGTCTGGGATGTTGACGAGTCCGTAGTGGTAGTACTCGGGCTTCTTCCATCCGAAGTAGTCGAAGATGTACTCCTGGCGGAGTGTGTTGTTCAGATGGTCCTTCCCGCGGATGACGTGGGTCATGCCCATCTCGTGGTCGTCGATCGCCACGGAGAGGTTCATCATCGGGTAGGCGACGTACCTGTCGCCGGTCCTGGGGTGGGGATGGGAGACGAGCCTGAGGGCGACGAAGTCCCTGACTGCCGGGTTGGGGTGGTTGAGGTCCGTCTTCACGACGACGACGGCCTTGCCCTCCTCGTACCCTCCGGCGAGGAACCTGTCGTACCTGTCCAGCTGCTCCTCTACGGGGAGGTCGTGGCACGGGCAGGCCTGCCTGTGCTCCTTCAGGTCCCTCCAGTGGTCGGCATCGCAGGTGCACACGTACGCCTTCCCCATCTCCAGGAGCTTCCTGGTGTAGTCGTAGTACATCTCGAACCTGTCCGACTGGATGTACGTCCTGTTGCACTTGACGCCGAGCCAGTCCAGGTCCTCCGGGATCATGTCGTAGGCCTCGGGGTCGATCTTCTCGGGGTTCGTGTCCTCGAACCTCAGGACCAGGTCCCCTCCGTACCTCTTGACGTACTCGTCGTTAAGGACGGACACCCTTGTGTGGCCGATGTGCAGCGGGCCGGACGGACCGGGCGCGATGCGCATGACGACCCTTCCGTCAACGTTCTTGAGCTCCGGGAGCTCGTAGTGGCGCTCCTTCTTCTCCTTGACCAGCATCGAGGAGTCCATCTCGCTCAGGGCCTTCGTCTGCGCCTCCAGACCCATGGCGTTGACCTCCTCCACGATCTGGTTGATCAGCGGTGTGATCTCGGCGGCCTTGGACCTGAGCTCAGGGCATCCCCCGAGGATCTTCCCGACGACGGCCTTGGGGTTGGCCTTGCCTTTGAAGAAGACGGCGTTCTGAAGAGCGAATTTCCTGATCGTATCCTCGATCTGGTCGGACATGAGTGTTCATCGCGAACCCCTATTTTACACATTCGCGTGTGCGTGCATAAAGCATTAAACGAGGAAATCAACAGACGATGTTTCATTTTGAACTTGTTTGAGATGTCCTATTGACTATCTGCACCCTTGATTTAGGTCTACTCATAGAGAACAGCCTTGCATAGAAGGCCATTCGAGTTACCAACGAGTACTAATTTGGAGCCAAAGACTGACACTCGAAGCCGGGTCCGAGGAATTATCAATCGTCATCGACGATTATTAGTCTCTTCATCGAATTCCGATTCAAGAATCGCCACAATCTTTTCGCAATACTGCTTCAGGAACGGGAGATCTTCCTTCATGGTGGACCACTGGAACTCCAGATCGACCTCCTCGTACTGGTGCGCCATGAAATCGCGCATCTTGCAGATATCATGCCAGTTTACATCCTTAAAACGGGACGTGATATCATCGGAGAGCCTCTTGGCCCTCTCACCTATGAGCTCGATGGACTTAGCGGTGGACCTCTGATACGATTAATCGCCGATCAGATCTTCGATATCGTCACCGAAGCGTACAATGTCGGATGCCACATCGTCGCAATACTTTATGATGAGATTCAAACTCTTGATATCACGCCTCATAGAGCAACCTCCTGTCTCTGAGGACCTCCCTGCTGAAGTCATCCCTCATTGCCCTCTCGCTGACGATATCGATCTCCGTGCCGAGGGCTTCCTCCAGTTTGCCATAGAATCCGCCCATCTTGAACAGGCCCATGCCCTCAGGTGCAACGATACAGAAGTCGTAGTCGCTGTCAGGACGGTTATCGCCGCGGGCCCTGGATCCGAAGAGATACACCTTGAGGATCCCGTACTCAGCGGCGATGGCCCCGACTATCTGACAGAGCTCCTCGAACGTGTACTCCTTCACCTCGCCCATGGGTATGGGATTGCGTTTGCGCTATATAAACAGGGTCGAGTCCATATTCAGATTACTTCTCAATCCGTTACTTTCGATAGAACAGGCCTCGAGAACGATCTCGGAGCCGTCGAGGAACTCCTCAAATGCGCCATGCATTGTTGTCGACAATCCGATCTCTTTACCCTGCAATGCGTCCCTTCCCATAGCTGCCTCCCTGTTTGGCCGCCCGCCCCGACCCCTCGACAGGCAGTTTGCGCAGCCGGTCAGAGACGTTTCCACATCGTTTCTTTATTAGAAAAGACCCCTGGACATTCTGGTTTTTGAACGATTGAGTAAATGAACAGGCCCTGTATAGAGTAAACACAGTTCTGTGACGACAAGAAATTAGAAACGGGGCCACCACATACGGGTGCTCATGTCAGTCAAGGAATCCATCTCCGGCGACGTCGTCACCGTCCAGGGCCCCATCGACCCCGACACCCGCGACGTCACGAGGAAGCTCATGGAGGACCAGTCCAAAACGGTGGTGTTCGAGGACCTCAACAGCGGGAAGGCCGTCGGCAACCTGTTCTCGACGAGGGAGAAGATCGCCGCCGCGCTCAACGTCCCTAGGGACGGTATCGTGGAGCATCTCCTGCACGCGATCACGAACCCGGAGCCCTGCGAGGTCGTGGACAGCCCGGAGTTCAGGGAGGTCTCCGCGGAGCTGGACCTCATGAAGCTGCCGATCCCCAAGTACTTCCCGGAGGACGGCGGACGCTACATCACATCCGGCGTCATCGTGACGGACTACAACGGCATGAAGAACGTCTCCTTCCACAGGATGATGATCATGGACCGCAACCACATCGCGGTCAGACTCGTTCCCAGGCACCTCTTCACCATCTTCAACATGGCGAAAAAGAACAACGAGGAGCTCAGGATCGCCATATGCGTGGGCGCCAGGGCGGAGGTCCTCCTAGCGGCCGCCACGTCCATGGACTTCGGCGCCGACGAGCTGGAGGTCGCATCCTCCATGTTTAGGAAGGGCCACGGCACACCCCTCAGGGTCGGGCGCACCGACAACGGCCTCCTGATCCCTGCGGACACGGACTACGTCCTGGAGGGCAGGATCACCCTGGAGGAGACCAAGGAGGGGCCGTTCGTGGACATCACCGGAACGTACGACTTCGAGAGGCAGCAGCCGGTCATCGAGATCGACAGGATCTGGACCAGGAAGGACCCCATGTTCCACGTGCTCCTCCCCGGGGGATGGGAGCACTACATGCTCATGGGCCTCCCCAGGGAGCCCATGATCCTCAAGACCGTCAGGCAGGCCGTCCCCCGCGTGAAGAACGTGAGGCTCACGGAGGGCGGATGCTGCTGGCTGAACGGAGTGGTCTCCATCGCCAAGAACAAGGAGGGCGACGGCGTCAACGCCATCATGGCGGCGTTCACCGGGCACCCGTCCATGAAGCAGGTCATCATCGTGGACGACGACATCGACATCTTCGACGACAAGGAGGTCGAGTGGGCCGTGGCCACCAGGATGCAGGCCGACAGGATCCTGAAGATCCCCGGCGCCGCCGGATCCTCGCTGGACCCCAGCTCCCACGGCAAGACCACCTGGAAGGTCGGCTTCGACGCCACCATCCCGCTGGGCGCCGACATGTCGCTCTACAAGAAGGCCACGCTCGAATGAGCCGCATGGCGGGAGCCATAGCTCCCGCTGCAAACCACTTAAAACCCTTCCATCCGCCTCAGTCCGTCGGAACTGCCTGGACCGGGGCGACGTTCTGCATGAGCATCCTGCCCTTGTCGGTCAGGACCAGCGTCCCTTCGTGGTACTCCAGGTAACCAAGGGTGACGATGGTGTGGACGGACTTGGAGGCGCGATAGCCCGCATCTACATCCACGTCCCTCCAACCCTCGTACTTCTGCACGTCCCTCTGGATCGAGGAGACGTACCGGGGGCGGTCGGAACGTTGGCGGACCTCACGGTTCCCGCGTCCGAACAGCTTGATCTTCATGTGCATCCATCCTGATGTGCCAGATGGGTTACTGTATATAATAATGTGCGTCATTCGTCGAAGCGTCGGCCCGCGACTCGAGCATATGTCGAATAAAGAGCTTGGAACGGACTAAGGTGGAGCGACCTTATGCAACTGCCCGCCGGTAAAATACCACGGGGCGGAATCGACTCCCGCAGACCGCTAGGCGGTCGCAGCGGGTGATACAACGAACAAAGCAATGATGGCGACATGCCTCGCGCTGGTGATGCTGGCGGTGGCGTTCGCCTATGTGGCGGAGCCCCAGGAGACCGACGCGGTAGACGTCGGAGACACGACGGTGATCGGGTCGCTGGAGTACCTGGTGGTGGACGCCTCCAAGAGATACACTGACTCGTCGCTGGGCTCCCACACGCGCATCTTCGTGATGGGCGTCAACGGCAATACGGCGATAGCGGCGAACGCGTTCCGCGGCTGCACGAAGATCACCGACGTGCATCTGGACGACAGGATACGGACCATAGGGCGGGAGGCCTTCGCCGACACCCCCTCGCTGTCCTACATCTACGCCAACTCCGTGACCACGGTCCAGACGGACGCGTTCAGGGACTCCGGCCTGGACAGCTGCTGGTTCAGCGGCAGCCTGACCACCCTCGCCGACGGTGCGTTCAGGGACACATACGACCTGAAGAGGTTCCAGATCGAGGAGACCTCCGTCACATCCCTGGGCCCCCAGGTCTTCGCCGGCTCCGGCCTCGAGATCCTGGACCTGAGGAACATGAGGAGCATCGACCCCGATGCGTTCACCGGGAGCGAGCTGACCCTCCAGGTGGTCAGGACCGGACAGGAGGCAACGGTCGACGGGGTTGACCGCATCTACTTCGACGGCGACATGGACTGGTACGAGGCCATCAGATGCATCGACGGGAGGGTGACCGTCGTCGTCTGGTACATGAAGTACTTCTCGGTGGAGGACCTGGACGGGAACCCGGTCACGATAGAGTACGCGGACCCCACCGGGGTGGAGTTCCACGGGATGTTCACGCCGGAGGAGGGCGTGGACTACATCCTGAACCGGAGCAACGCGGTGATCTCGTTCCCCGACGACATCGGCCTCGAGGAGACCAGGGTCGTCCTCCCGGAGGGCACCACGAGCTACGAGCTCCCGGACTTGACCCTGGGGGACATGAGGCTGCTCCACTGGACCGTGGACGGTGCGGAGATCGAGGGAGGCACCGTTGACGGGGACATGCTGAGGACGCACTCCGGACACGTGGATGTGGTCCCGGTGTTCAGCGACGTCGTCCTGACGCTGGACCACTCCGGCATTTCGGGATTGAGCGACACCTCCGGCCTCGACACGAGATTCACTTACACCTACCGCGGGACCTATCCGGACCCGGGCGACGTGACGGGATACGCGTTCGACGGATGGGTGGTCGGGGAGACTAGGTACTCCGCAGGGGACCCGATCACCGACTACACCGCCCACACCGCGAAGAGCCTGTGGGTGCCGTCGGTGCTGTACAGCGTCGTCTACACGGACGCATCGGGAACGGAGATCGGCAGGACCGAGCACGGGTACAACCAGAGGGTCAATATCGACACCTCCTTGACGACCGACGGCTCCGTGGAGCAGAGGTTCGTCGGATGGTCCCTGGACGGGACCACCGTCCTCGGCGCTGACCACGTCTTCACCATGACAGGAGATGTCATTCTGAAGCCGGTGTTCGAGACCAGGGCACAGTACAAGGTGACATTCCTGGTCGACGGCGAGACGCACTTCGAGATCACGGGATACGACGGCAGGGAGGTGGTCCTCGACGCCCCGGTCCCCGAGACGGAGACGGCGATATTCAAGAGCTGGAAGGGCGGGGACGGCGGCACCTACATGCCCGGCGACACCCTGGTCCTGACATCGGACACGACCATGACCGCCGAATGGAGGAACAGGGAGTCCGTGCCCATAACGTTCCTGGACGGGGACGATGTGGTCGGAAGTGAGTTCGCCGTGGAGGGGCTGCCGTTCACGGTGGAGCTGTCCCTGGGGAACAGGGACGGGATGATCTTCGACGGATGGACGACCCCTGACGGGGAAAGGATACAGGTGGGCGGGACCGTGACGGTCACGACCGAGATCACATTGACAGCCAGCTACCGCGAGCCGCTGACGCTCACTGTGACGTACGTCACCGATGGGGAGCGCGAGGTCGTCGATGTCGTAGAGGGGACGGAGCACACCGTACTGGACGCGCCCGAGGCCCCCGAGGGGCAGAAGTTCACCGGATGGGTGGACTCCGACGGGAGCGTCCGCGAGCCGGGGGACACCGTCACAGTCTCCGGGAGCATGGAGCTCACGGCAAGGTTCGAGCCCCTGGAGGAGTACACAGTGACCGTCGTGTGGCCGGACGGACAGACCACCGAGTACACCAAGACCGAGGGTGTGCCGCTCGTCATCCCTGCCCCGGAGGACAGCGGGACGCAGATCTTCGTGGGATGGGAGGACACCGATGGTAAGATCTACGGGCCCGGAGAGGGCATCGACATCGACGGCCCCCTGGAGTTGAAACCGGTGTACCGCGACCGCATCGAGGTCACGTTCACGTATCTGGACTCGGACGGCTCCACCGTCCTCGGGACCGAGAAGGGACTTGAGGGTGTACCACACAGCATCGGCCTGGTCCCCGAACCGAGGGATGGGTCGGCGTTCGTCTGCTGGAGGTCCGAAGGCGTCGGATACACGATCGGATCCACCGTGACATCCGACACGGACAGGACATTCACGGCCGAGTGGAGGCCCCTGGACACCTATGAGATCGTGTTCGTGGACGGGTCGGGGGAGACCTTCACCGATCTGAAGACCGAGGGCAGACCGTACACCGTCGAGCGCACATGCCCGGACACGGACACCCGCATTTTTGACCACTGGACGACCGACGACGGAACCGTGGTCATGGTCGGGGACGTGCTGACGGAGGATGCGGATACAAGGCTCACGGCGGTGTTCCACGAGCGCGGGAGGTTCTCGCTGACCTTCATGGACGGGGAGACCGTCGTACAGATCACGGAGCACCTGGAGGGGGTGGAGTTCACCGTGGAGGTGGAGGACCCCGTCTCCGATGGGAAGGTGTTCGTGGCCTGGGTGGATCAGAACGACAGGCCGTACAGGAACGGGGACACGTTATCGCTGACCTCAGACCTCACGCTCACAGCCCAGTGGAGGGCGCCGGACGAGTTCACCGTCCTGTACAAGGACGGCGACAGGACGCTGTTCTCCGAGACGGTGAGGGAAGGGGAGACGACGATCGCACATGACGACCCCGTGAGCGAAGGAAGGATCTTCCTGGGTTGGATGAGACCCGACGGGACCGTGCTACACAAGGGCGACTCCGTCACCGTCACGGAAGACGTCGTGCTGACGGCTCAGTGGAGGGACGCCCTCGCGTTCGAGGTGACCTTCGTCGTCGACGGGAAGACGTATGGGTCCATGGAGGTGACCGAGGGGGCGGAGGCCAGGATCACGATCGAGGATCCGCTCGACCCCCTGAGGAAGTTCCTGCACTGGACCGACGGAGCCTCCGAGTACCGCTCGGGCGACGCGCTGTCGGTGACCGGTGACACGGTGCTGACGGCCGTCTGGGCCGACAGAGCGTTCCACACCGTCACCTACCACGACGGGAGTGACGTAGAGGCCATCAAGGTGGAGGAGGGCAGCCAGCACACGGTGCTGGACAGGGAGGACACATCCGCCCACAGGTTCTCCGGATGGGCGGAGACCGACGGCGGAAATGTGATGCATCTTCCAGGCACCTCCATCGTCCCCACGGGCGACATGGACCTCTACGCCGTATGGGAGAGGATCCAGACCGGGGGCGGCAGCACGGGGGGCGGCGCGACCGGGGGAGGGTCCTCCGGCGGGGGACACGCCGGCGGCGATGACGACGATCCGGTAGACCCCGGGACCGACGGAGACGACGAGCCGACCGAACCCTCCGATCCGACTGAACCCACGGAACCTGATGACGGCGATGACGGCCGGGACGACGGGACCGCCCAGCCGTCGGACGGTGACGGAACGGGCAGCCTGAACCGCGCGGCCATGGTCGCGGCGGTGGGGGTGGTGGCCCTGG
>CAJJJM010000015.1 GCA_905187815.1 uncultured Methanomassiliicoccaceae archaeon | reverse complement strand
TCGGTTGGGGTGTGCTCGCTCTGGTACTTCAGCGCGGCGGCGATGAAGCCCTTGAACAGCGGGTGGGCGCGGTTCGGGCGGCTCTTGAACTCCGGATGGAACTGCGAGGCGACGAAGAACGGATGGTCGTCCAGCTCGCCGATCTCCATCCTGGTCCCGCACTCGGACCTCCCGGTGAACTTCCACCCGGCGGCCTCGATCCTGTCGATGTAGTCTGGGTTGACCTCGTATCTGTGCCTGTGCCTCTCGGACACCTGGGTTGAGCCGTACAGCCCGTACGCCTTCGACCCCTCGGCGACGACCACGTCCTGGGCCCCGAGGCGCATGGTGGCGCCCATGTCCCTGACACCCTTCTGCTCATCCATGATGCAGATCACGGGGTCCGGCGTGTCCGGGTCGAACTCGGTGCTGCTGGCCATCCCCAGTCCGAGGACGTCCCTGCAGATCTCGATCGTGGCTATCTGGAACCCGAGGCAGACCCCGAGGAACGGGACGTTGTTCTCCCTGGCGTACCTGGCGGCCGCGATCTTCCCCTCGACGCCCCTGGTACCGAACCCTCCGGGGACTATGATGCCGTGGACGCCTCCGAGGATCTCCTCCGGGGATCCGGAGGTGAGGTCGTCGCTGTCGACGAACCTTATCCTGACCTTGCACTCCCTCGCCGCGCCGGCGTGGGTGAAGGCCTCCAGGTGAGACAGGTAGGAGTCCGCCAGAGAGGTGTACTTGCCGACCAGGGCGATGGTGACCTCCCTCTTCGGGTTGACTATCCTGCTCACGAACTTCTCCCAGGAGCCCATGTCCCTCCTGGTGGTCAGGGGCCTCAGCTTCATCCTGTCGATGATGTAGTCGGCCACCCCCTGTTTCTCAAGGTTCAGGGGGACCTCGTAGATCGTGCGCGCATCGGGCGTTGAGATCACAGCGGCCTCCGGGACGTCGCAGAACATGGCGATCTTGGACCTGGCGGCCTGGCTGATGGGCTCGGAGCACCTGCCCACGATGATGTCGGGCCTGATCCCCATGCCCATGAGCTCCTTCACGGAGTGCTGGGTCGGCTTGGTCTTCTCCTCACCGACGGATCCCATGATGGGGATCAGGGTGGTGTGCACGAACAGCACGTTCTCCTCCCTGCCCAGGTCCCTCCCCAGCTGCCTGGCGGCCTCCAGGAAGGGCATGGACTCCATGTCGCCGACGGTACCTCCGAGCTCGACGATGACGACGTCCGCCCCGGACTCCCTGGCGACCGTGGTGATCCTGCGTTTGATCTCGTCGGTCACGTGCGGGATGATCTGCACGGTCTTCCCCAGGTACTCGCCCCTCCTCTCGTTCTCGATGACCGAGCGGTACACCTTGCCGGTGGTGATGTTGTGGTCCCTAGTGAGGTGCAGGTCCATGAACCTCTCGTAGTTCCCCAGGTCCAGGTCCACCTCCCCTCCGTCGTCGAGGACGTAGACCTCGCCGTGCTCGTACGGGTTCATCGTTCCCGCGTCGATGTTCAGGTACGGGTCTATCTTGATGGCCGATACCTTGATCCCGCGGGACTCCAGGAGCCTTCCTATGGAGGAGGCGGTGATGCCCTTGCCCAGACCCGATATCACTCCGCCGCTGACGAAAATCAACTTCATGTCAAATCAACGGGAACCTTCGTACGCGGGCATGTGATATAAAGATTTGGAGCATGGATGTTCAAATGAACATGAACATCATCGATACGGAGACATATGTATTGTATAGTACTGGATGTGGCGACGGCGGTCCGGGAGGCCGCCCGACCGCGCATACGGGCCGGCAATCCGATGCCCGTCCCCGTCTCCCGCGGGACGGTCGCTCCCCTTATGGTAGAGATTAACTATATTGTGGGATTACAGAGCCGGGAGTGGTAGAATGGAAGGGCACAAGGACATCTCCGAAATGAGCTTCGAGGAATTCTTCTCCGAGAAGGACAGGGCGCCGATCCAGGCGTCCGCGCCGGAACCCAGGCGTCCGCGCCAGGAGCGGCCGAGGGGCGATGTCCAGACGGGGTTCGGCAGCGCCAGCCCCAAGCTCAACTACAAGGACGGGAGGTTCCAGCTCTACATACCCAGGTACACCGCCGGCGAGAACTCCAGGTTCGAGGTCGCGGTGGACTGCGGCCAGGGGGTCATCCCCCTCGGGAGGCTCGACTCTGCGCCGCGCGCCGGAGGGAGGACCACCCGCTCCGCCACCATCGACATCACATCGGCGGGGGTGTCGCCGCTCGAGCCCTTCACGCTCGTCATCGATGGGGTCGACGCGTACCGTCACAAGCCCCGCGGGGTGATGTTCTTCAACAACATCGGTCTGCCGGTCGGGAGGCCGGTGGGCGAGACGTTCATAGTACATGCCAGGGGGACGAGCCTCAGGACGGTGAAGACCGAGATCCTCGAGACGGTCGAGGTCGGCGACGCCATCGTCGAGAGGGCGGAGGTCTCCGTCGCCGGAGGCGTCTGGCTGGACGACAGGAAGCACGGCAGGCCCCAGGAGGCGCAGCAGGATGCCCCCGCAGAGGCCGCCCCGGAGGTCCCGGCCGAGCCGGTTCCGGAGCAGAAGGAGGAGAAGAAGCCCAAGGCCAAGAGGAAGAAGGCCAAGGGCGCCATCAGGATGCCCGCGGGAATCCAGGACGCTGAGGCTGTCGTCGGAGGGGAGCCCCTTCCGATCCACAGGAGATTCCCCCCGTTCACCGTGGCGGTCGAGAACTGCGAGCTCGCGGAGTGCACAGTCGAGCTCCTGGACGCGTCCGGCGCGAGGATCGCCGGCGGCGACGCCCCCGTGTCCGGCAACATGACAATCGAGACGGAGGCCGACGGTGTCATGGAGATCGTGCTCTCCAGGGAGTCCCAGAGGCTCGCATCCGAGAGGTTCGTGTACATCCCGGATTTCGAGTGCAGCCGCCCCGGCAAGGGGGACATACCCGCGGACCCGGTGTTCTCATACGCCGCGTTCGGCAGCTCGGGCGAGGCCGACATCTACGACGGCCCCATGACGTTTGACAGGAACGGCGCCGAGATCAGGATCGTCTGGAACATGCCCGCCGTGACCTACGACATCGGCTCCGGCCCGGTGCGCTTCCAGCCCTTCGAGGCAGACGTGGGGGACCTGGGCGACACGCTCATCGTCACGGTGGCAGGCGCCAGGAAGAAGGCCCTGTTCTTCGGCGGGGAGAAGGGGAAGAAGAGGGAGGTCACGCCCGACTGGACAGACGACACCTACCGCGTGCCCCTGAACTCGATCAAGGAGGAGATCTACTCCTCGTCCGCCAGGGAGTTCACCCTCTACATAACAGTCAACTCGTTCCCCATGAGGAGGTTCATGACCATCAGGAACCCCCCGAGGATGTCCGCGTCCTTCGCGGACGGGAACGTCATCGCCACGGTGTCCCAGAACGGGCAGTACGTGTGCCGCCTCTACAAGATGGACAAGTCCGTGAAGGAGGTCGCCCTGCAGGCGGGGGAGAACTCAGTCCCCGTTACGCCGGACGTCGTGGAGGCGGAGGTGGCCGAGGTCCACGACGGCAGGGACCGCGCGTCGATTCCGGTCAGGGTCAGGCCGCTGCCGTTCCTCTGGAGGGACGAGACCGGCGAGTACTGGCTCTACGTCAGCAGGTCCAAGCGCATCCCGCTCCCCGGCGACATGGTCGCCTCGGGCAAGCCAGACGGTGCCAGGATAAAGGCCTGGCACGACCAGATCACCCGCATGAACCCGGAGCTCAGGGACGTCACCGCCCAGATGATGCAGGCGGCCTTCGACGCGATGGAGTGGTGATACGATGGAGCACAGGTTCTCACGCTCGGCGGAGTCCACGATGGACTCCTTCATCATGGGCCTGGTGGACGTGGCGGCGAAGCCCGGCATGATCGCGTTCGCCACCGGTCTGCCTGACAACTCCCTGTTCGACATCCCGGCCCTCACCAGGGCGATCGAGGACGTCATGTCCGAGGACCCGTACGGGGCCCTGCAGTACGACACCGCCACCGGCTACATCCCGCTGAGGAAGCGCATCGCCGAGAGGTGCAGGAAGGAGCTCGGGTTCGAGGCGTCCTGGGAGAACGTGCTGATGACCAGCGGGTCCCAGGTGTGCTTCGACCTCATGGGCAAGATGTTCCTGGAGCACGGGGACGTCATGGCCGTCGAGAACCCGGGGTACCTGGGAGCGATCCAGTCCTACTCCGCATACGACCCTGACTTCCGCGGCGTCGACGTCGGTCCCGAGGGGGCTGACCTGGACCAGCTGGCGGCGGCCGTGTCGGACGGAGCCAAGTTGTTCTACTCCATACCCAACCACCAGAACCCGTCGGGGGCGAGCTACTCCGAGGATGTCAGGAAGGGCGTCGCGGACATCATCCGCGGCTCCGGCTGCATGCTCATAGAGGACGACGCCTACGGCGAGCTCGGCTATGACGGCAGGGTCGGCAGGACCATGAAGTCCATGGCCCCCGAGGACACCGTCCTCACCGGCTCGTTCTCCAAGACGATCTCCCCCGGCATGAGGGTCGGGTGGATGGTCGTCCCGGACTGGATGGTCGCAAAGGCCGGTAGGTCCCTGGAGGCCTGCTGCCTGCAGTCCAACACGTTCTGCCAGAGGATCATCGACCGCTTCCTCCAGGAGAACGACTACGACGCCTACCTCGACAGGCTCCGCGCGGGGTACGCCAGGAAGAAGCGCGTGTTCCTCGACGCGATGGAGGACAACCTCCCCGACACCGTGAGCTGGAACGACCCGCAGGGCGGGATGTTCGTGTGGCTGAAGACCCCGGAGGGCACCGACGCCATGAGGCTCTACGAGAGGCTGCTGGAGGGGAAGCTGGTGGTAATGCCGGGAGGGCCGTTCCACGTCCGCGGCGGGAGGAACACCATCCGCCTGAACTTCGCGACCCCCACGGACGAGCAGATCGAGGCCGGCATGAAGGTGCTCGGCAGGACCTGCAGGGAGCTATATAGTTAACACAGCTTTAGCCAGTGTTCCGTAGGGATACCGAGAAAACCACTTCCTCTAAGATTATTTTAAATATGATGTGAGGCTAGCCACCTTAGCATTAGAGGTCCGACCTAGGTCGGGCTATCGACGTTCCAATCGAAATCAACAGAAATTCGAGGTGAAAAAGTGGGAAACGGTCTGTACACCGCAAGGAAAATGAAGACTGACCGCCAGAAGTTCCGCTGGCTGGACAGGGGTTACAAGAAGAGGGTCCTCAAGCTGAGGGAGAAGTCCGATCCGCTCGAGGGATCCGCCCAGGCCCGTGGAATCGTCCTGGAGAAGGTCGGAATCGAGGCCAAGCAGCCCAACTCCGCCATCAGGAAGTGCGTCAAGGTCCAGCTCATCAAGAACGGACGCCAGATCACCGCCTTCGCCGTCGGAGACGGAGCCATCAACTTCATCGACGAGCACGACGAGGTCATGGTCGAGGGTATCGGCGGAAGGATGGGAAGGTCCTACGGAGACATTCCCGGAGTCCGTTACAAAGTCATCAAAGTCAACAACGTCTCCCTCGACCAGATGGTCAGGGGCAGGACGGACAAACCCGTGAGATGATTCAAATGTCAGACGAGATCGTAGCACAGAAAGCGCTCATCTTCGGCAAGTACGACACCTCCGAGGTCGTCGTCAACGACGGAGGACTTGCCAAGTACATCGACCTGACCCCCACCAACGTCCCCCACTCCGGAGGAAAGCACGCCAACAGGTGGTTCGGAAAGTCGAAGCTGAGCATCGTCGAGAGGCTCATCAACAACATCATGAGGACCGAGAAGTACACCGGAAAGAAGATGAAGGCGTACAAGACCGTGGCCCAGGCGTTCGACATCGTCGCCGCCAAGACCCACAAGAACCCGGTCCAGGTCCTGATCGAGGGCCTCGAGAACGCCGCTCCCCGCGAGGAGGTCACCAGGCTCCAGTTCGGAGGAATCTCCGTCCCCAAGGCCGTGGACATCTCCCCCCAGAGGAGGCTCGACATCGCCCTGAGGAACCTCAGCACCGGTGTCGTCGCGGCTTCCACCAAGAACAAGAAACCCGTATACGAGTGCCTGGCCGACGAGCTCATGCTCGCCGCCAAGGGTGACATCACCTCCTACTCCGTCGCGAAGAAGGAGGAGGCCGAGAGGGTCGCCCAGTCCGCCAGATGATCCCATTGAGCAAAGGTGAGTGAACATGGGCCGTAGAGAAGACAACGCGAAGAAAGCAGTCGAGCTGATGAAGGATCAGAAACTCATCAGGAACCTCGGAACCGCAGCGCATATCGACCACGGAAAGACCACCTTCTCCGACAACCTGATCGCAGGTGCCGGAATGATGTCCTCCGAGACAGCCGGAGAGCAGCGCCTGCTCGACTACGACGAGCAGGAGGCCGCCAGGGGAATCACCATCAACGCCGCCTCCGCGGCCATGGTCGTTCCCTACAAGGAGCCCGGAACCGGAAAGGTCGACCACTACCTGGTCAACCTGATCGACACCCCCGGACACGTCGACTTCGGTGGAGACGTCACCAGGGCCATGAGGGCTCTGGACGGTGTGTACATCCTGTGCTGCGCCGTCGAGGGAATCATGCCCCAGACCGAGACCGTCATCAGGCAGGCTCTCAAGGAGAGGGTCAGGCCCATGCTGTTCATCAACAAGGTCGACAGGGCCATCGTCGAGCAGCAGCTCACCCCCCAGATGATGATCGACAAGTTCTCCAAGATCATCACCGAGTTCAACAAGAAGATCGCCGACATCCTCCCCGCCCCTCTGAACAAGCAGTGGCAGGTCAGCCTCCAGGACGGTACCGTCGCTCTGGGATCCGCCTACAACAACTGGGCGGTCTCCATCCCCTACCTCCAGAGGCCCGAGCTCAAGAAGATGGGCATGAACCTCACCAAGGTGTTCGAGTACTGCGGACGCGAGGGAGGACAGGCCGAGCTCGCCAAGATCATCCCGCTCGCGGATGTCGCACTCGAGATGGCCATCAACCACATCCCCTGCCCGCCCGACGCGCAGAAGGTCCGTATCCCCGTCATCTGGAAGGGAGACCTGAAGTCCAAGATCGGCCAGGAGATGCTGAACTGCGACCCCAACGGCGACGTCGCCATGATGGTCACCAAGATCATCATGGACAAGCAGGCCGGAGAGATCGCCATCGGAAGGCTGTTCTCCGGTACCGTCAGGAAGGGACAGACCCTGTACATCGCCGGACAGCCCAACCCCCAGAGGGTCCAGACCGTCGCCCTGATGGTCGGAGCCGACAGGACGCCCATCGAGGAGTGTAAGGCCGGAAACATCGTCGCGCTGACCGGACTCAAGGACGCCATCGCCGGAAGCACCGTGTCCTCCATCAAGGACATGGAGCCCTTCGAGAAGATGTCCCACTACTCCGAGCCCGTCATCACCAAGGCCATCGAGGCCAAGAACATGGCCGACCTGCCCAAGCTGGTCGAGGTCCTCAGGGTCATCGCCAAGGCCGACCCCTCGCTGAACATCGAGATCAACAACGAGACCGGCGAGCACCTCATGTCCGGAATGGGAGAGCTCCACCTGGAGATCACCGAGTACAGGATCAAGAACGAGCAGGGCGTCGACATCATCGCGTCCCCTCCGATCGTCGTGTACCAGGAGTCCGTCAAGGGATCCAACCCCAGCGAGTTCGAGGGTAAGTCGCCCAACAAGCACAACAAGTTCTACTTCATCGTCAGCCCCCTGGAGGAGTCCGTCAAGGATGCCATCAGGAGGAACGAGATCGACGTCGATGCCAAGATCAAGGACCCCAAGGCCCTTGCCCAGCAGCTGATGGGTCTCGGAATGAGCGATGTCGAGGCCAAGGGTGTCGTCGCGTTCAAGAACAACAACGTCCTGATCGACTGCACCAAGGGTATCCAGTACCTGCACGAGACCATGGAGCTCGTGAAGCAGTCCTTCGAGGAGGCCATGATGAGGGGACCCCTCGCCAACGAGAAGGTCGCCGGACTGAAGGTCTGCCTCATGGACGCCAAGCTGCACGAGGATACCATCCACAGGGGACCCGCCCAGATCATCCCCGCCGTCAGGGACGGTATCTACGGAGCCATGTGCCAGGCCGGAAGGATCCTGCTCGAGCCCATGCAGAAGCTGTACGTCGCAGTTCCCCCCGACTACATGGGAGGAGCCGTCAACCTGATCAACCAGCGCCGTGGAACCATCCTCGAGATGGGCCAGGAGGGTTCCGACTCCACAGTCACAGCCGAGGTTCCCGTCGCGGACATGTTCGGATTCTCCTCCGACATCCGCGGATCGACCCAGGGACGCGCTATCTGGTCCCTGGAGAACGCCGGGTTCCACCAGGTCCCGCCCGAGCTTCAGAAGAAGATCGTCACCGAGATCAGGACCCGCAAGGGACTCAACCCCGAGCCCTACGACGACAAGTACTACGCCGGCCTCTGAGGTCGAGCGGGAGTCTGTAAACCTTATATACCAAACCCCTTATCGCTCAAAATAGCGTTCCACAACGGAGGAATAAACAATGGCAGAGAAAGAGCACATGAATCTGGTCATCATCGGCCACGTCGACCACGGAAAGTCCACCCTCACCGGAAGGATCCTCCTGGAGACCGGCGCGATCGACCCCCACATCGTCGAGAAATACAAGAAAGAGGCAGAGGAGAAAGGAAAGGGATCCTTCTATTTCGCTTGGGTCATGGACGGACTCAAGGAGGAGAGGGAGAGGGGAGTTACCATCGATGTCGCCCACAAGAAGTTCTACACCGACAAGTACTACTTCACCGTCATCGACGCCCCCGGACACCGTGACTTCGTCAAGAACATGATCACCGGAACCTCCCAGGCTGACGCAGCCATCATCACCTGCTCTGCCGTCGAGGGACCCCAGGCTCAGACCAAGGAGCACGTCTTCCTCGCCACCACCCTCGGTGTCAAGCAGATCATCGTCGCCATCAACAAGATGGACGCCGTCAAGTACGACCAGGCCAAATACAACGAGGCCAAAGAGGCCATGACCAAGCTGATGAAGATGGTCGGTGTCAAGACCGACGAGGTCCCCTTCATCCCCGTCTCCGCCTACAACGGCGACAACATCAAGACCCTGTCCGGCGAGATGCCCTGGTACAAGGGACCCACCCTCATCCAGGCCCTGGACAACCTCAAGGTCCCCGAGAAGCACACCGAGAAGCCCCTCAGGCTGCCCATCCAGGACGTCTACACCATCACCGGAATCGGAACCGTCCCCGTCGGACGTGTCGAGACCGGTATCCTCAAGCCCAACATGAAGGTCATGTTCGAGCCTTCCCACGTTCAGGGAGAGGTCAAGTCCATCGAGATGCACCATGAGCAGATGCCCCAGGCCGTCCCCGGTGACAACGTCGGATTCAACGTCCGTGGAGTCGCCAAGAACGACGTCAAGAGGGGAGATGTCGCCGGACCCGTCGACAACCCGCCGTCCGTCGCCAAGTCCTTCACCGCTCAGATCGTCGTGCTGAACCACCCCTCGGTCATCACAGTCGGATACACCCCCGTGTTCCACTGCCACACCACTCAGACCGCCTGCAGGTTCGTCGAGCTCATCAAGACCATCGACCCCAAGTCCGGACAGGTCAAGGCCGACCACCCCGACTTCCTGAAGACCGGTGACATCGCTGTCGTCAAGCTCGAGCCCACCAAGCCCATGGTCATCGAGACCGCGAAAGAGTACCCGCCTCTCGGAAGGTTCGCCATCCGTGACATGGGTCAGACCGTCGCTGCTGGAATGTGCATCGAAGTCGAGAAGGCCTGAAGGGGCCCTCTCCTCTTCACTTTATCTCTAAGGGATAAACGATGTCACAGCGCGCAAGAATCTCTCTCAGCGGCACCGACCCCGCAAAGGTCGACAGCGTCTGCGCCCAGATCAAGGGAATCTCCCAGAGGACTGGCGTGGACATCCGCGGGCCCGTACCCCTTCCCACAAAGAAGCTCAGGGTCCCCTGCAGGAAGAGCCCTGACGGAGAGGGAAGCGAGACCTGGGACCGCTGGGAGATGCGCATCCACAAGAGGCTCATCGATCTGGACGCCGACGAGCGCGCCCTCAGGCAGCTCATGAGGATCCAGGTTCCCGATGGTGTCAACATCGAGATCGTTCTCCGCAGCGCCTGAAGAAACCTCTACAATCAAGACGGGGGAAACCCCGTCCCTTACCATTTTTCCTGTTCGTAAGTGTCCGCTCCTAGAAGTGCAGGTCATCTTTTTCAATCCACATCCCGATTCATTCCCATGAACAGCAAGAACGTCAAGCTCATGGGCGTGGCGGCGGTAATCATCGTCATCTGCCTGCTGTTCTCGTTCCTCTACATGGACAACGGTCCGGACGAGAGGAGGGACGCGCAGATTGGCGACTATCGCATTTACGCTCAGATCGAGGAGGATTCCGAGGGCTACCGCACCCAGAACCTCGTGACCGAGACGATCATAGGGATCGAGAACGACAAGTACATAATCCAGGAGAGCGGCGGCATCTCCAGCATGGTCTTCTACGCCGACCGCGAGTATCTGTATCCTGAGTTCCCGGAGGAGAACCTACGCTACGAGGGCATCACCGTGGACATCCCGATCCTGGGTGAGAAGGTATGCGACGTCTACGCCATGGAGGACTCCGAGGGACTTTCCATATCATACGTCGATTTGGAGACGGGCGACGTGCTCTATGAGGTCGGGTCCTACACTGTGCTCTCCACGGACAACGTCATCCAGCGCATCCTGGTGTCCGACTCCACGACCATGCAGGCCCCGGAGTACGGATCGAGCACTTATCACATAGACCTCATCGTCGGCGACTACATAGCCTTCCAGGCCAGCACGGACCTGGTCGACAGCTTCATCATCACATACACCTATCAGATGGCTAACGAGGACGGCACGCTGACGTTCTACGACGACTTCAGGGAGGAGTACGTCACATGCACCTTGGAGGAGTTCTTCGCGGGTGGCTACACAGGGGAGTACACCGTGGTTTCGACCTCTTTGGTGGAGTCGAGCTACGGCCCAAGGCTCTGCGAGGTCCGCGCCTATGAGACGGATCTCGGGTACACTTACACCTACGTGGGGGTCGATGACGGCATCTGCTACGGACTCCAGTACTCCGACTCGGACGGCAACACGACATGCAGCGCGGCACTCGCATACTCCAACAAGATCTGCGGAGACCTGGAGATAGTCGGACAGGAGGACCTCACCGCCGGCGACCGCCAGATGGTGATGACCATATACAGCGACCCCGAGGGCGGCGTGGACTACAACCTCGTCGTCAACCAGGTCCAGCAGGTCATCGATGGTGAGATATTCTACGAGACCTACGAGGACGGTCTCTATGTCGACACCCTCGTCGGCTCTTACATCACCGAACCCGTCGGGAGCAAGGTGGGCAGCATCGTGCTGCACACCGTCTACGGCGAGCTCAGGTGCGACATGCTGATGTCGCAGACCAACGACGGCGTCACGACGTATCTCTACGTCTACGACGGCATCGTCGTGTACGAGAACAGGTTCACCGAACTCGACGACGGGATCTTCACCCACGAGGAGCGCATGCTGGTCGTGGACACGTCCATCGACGGCACAGACATGACCGGCGGCAGGACGAACCTCGGCTACGTCGAGGAGGGGTCGTGGTTCGACTACAACGTCTACATCAACTCCGAGCCCTTCAGCAGCATCTCGTACGACGTGGTGTCCGTGGACGGGGAGAACGCCATGGTCTCCGTAAACGGAGGCGACCCTGCCGTCATGTCGGTCTTCCAGCTCCTCAAAGGATACGCTGAGGGGATCGACGTCCAGCTCATCGGACAGTCCGTCATCGACACGATCTGGGGCGACATCGTCTGCGACGTGTACTATCTGGAGGCCGAGTACGAGACGTACTACTACGTCGGAGCCTCCGATGGCGTGAACTACCTGACGGAGTACACCGTCGGGGAGGACCTCTATTCCGTGTACCTGGAAGGGTCGTCGACCGTCTTCTGAGGTCAACCGCTGGGGGCGACCGCCCCCTGCCAAACCATTTCCTTTCTAGACATCCGTCTACCGCACCGCGCTGGATTCGCGCCGTTCGGTCGACATATGCATCTGGTCTCTGCGCAAACTTAACATACGTCCCCATAATGCCAAACCATTCAACCGATGTGATCATCATGAGAAGCGACGCGGTTAAGAAGGGCCTGGACAAGGCCCCCCAGAGGAGCCTGCTCCGCGCAGACGGCCTCGATGACGAGGACTTCGAGAAGCCGTTCATCGGTATAGCGAACTCCTGGAACGACATCGTCCCCGGGCACATCCACCTCAACGAGATCGTTGAGGCGGTCAAGGAGGGCATCATAGAGGCCGGAGGGAAGCCCTTCGTCTTCGGTGTCCCCGCCGTCTGCGACGGAATCGCCATGGGACACAAGGGGATGAGGTACTCGCTCATCTCCAGGGAGGTCATCTCCGACTGCTGCGAGGTCATGGTCGAGGGACACGCCCTCGACGGCTGGGTCGGCGTCTCCAACTGCGATAAGGTCACCCCCGGGATGCTGATGGCGGCCGGACGCATGAACGTCCCCGCTCTGATTGTAACAGGAGGGGCCATGGAGCCCGGTGCCGGCAAAGAGGGGAACATGGACCTCCAGTCCGTGTTCGAGGCCGTCGGTGCCTACAGCGCCGGGAAGATCGGGGAGGATGAGCTCCGCACCGTCGAGTGCACCGCCTGCCCCGGAAGGGGAAGCTGCTCGGGACTCTTCACAGCCAACACCATGGCGTGCCTCACCGAGACCATCGGCATGAGCCTCACAGGCTGCGGGACCTCCCTTGCCGACGACAACAGGAAGCTCCAGATCGCGAGGGAGACCGGCAGGAGGATCGTCGAGCTCGTCAGGAAGGATGTCAAGCCCAGGGACATCGTCTCCAGGGACTCCTTCCGCAACGCGATCCGCGTGGACATGGCGATCGGCGGATCCACCAACACCGCCCTCCATCTCCCCGCCATCTCACAGGAGTTCGGATGCCCCGTCACATTGGACGACTTCGACGAGATTTCCAGGGACACCCCCCACATCACCAGCCTCAGGCCCGCCGGCCCCTACGCCATCAAGGACCTGGACAGGGCAGGAGGGGTCCCCGCGATCCTGAAGGTCCTCAGGGACAAGCTCGTCGACGTCCCCACTGGTAACGGTACCACCGTCTATCAGATTGCCGACGCCGCCACGGTCAACGATGAGGAGGTCCTCAGGCCCCTCGACAGGCCGTTCCACCAGCAGGGCGGCATCGCCGTCCTCAAGGGCAACATCGCCCCTGAGGGGTCCGTCATCAAGCAGGCCGCGGTCAGTCCCAAGATGATGCAGTTCACAGGCACCGCCAAGGTCTTCGACGGCGAGAAGGATGCCGCCGAAGCCATAACATCCGGGAAGATCGTCGCCGGCGACGTCGTGGTTATCAGGAACGAGGGTCCCAAGGGCGCCCCCGGGATGCCCGAGATGCTCTCCCCCACCAGCCTCATCGTCGGCAGGGGGCTCGGCGAGAGCGTCGCCCTGATCACCGACGGCAGGTTCTCCGGAGCCTCCCGCGGAGGTGCCATCGGCCACGTCTCGCCCGAGGCATACGCCGGAGGTCCCATCGCCGCCATCAGGGATGGGGACATAATCGACATCGACATCCCCGCGAGGTCCCTGAACGTCAGGCTCTCCGACGAGGAGATCGCCGCCCGCCTCAAGGACTTCAAGCCCGTCGAGAGGCCCGTCATCGGGGTCCAGAAGAAATACAGGAAGCTGGTCTCCTCCGGAGCCAACGGCGCGTACCTCAACCGCGACTGATCCAAACGGGGGTTATCCCCCCTTCCAATTCTTCATTCCAGCGTTTTTCAAAACACCAGCCCCCATCTCCCATCTGTCGAGCCTCGCTGGATCCAGAGGCCTGGATGATCCGTTCCATGTTGGTCCTGGCATGTCGAGAATGATTCTCAATGACAACAATATAAGATAATATAATCTAAAATTAATTTATCGAATATCATTAAATACGGTTGGATATATCGGGAAAAACATGAGAGATGGGAAGGTCGACCGCTTCAAAGTCGACGAGAACGGACTCACAGTGGACGGATACAGGCGTCTGGAGCCCGAGAGCAAGAAGTCCATGTACCTGGGCAATCTGATAGGCATCATCATCGTCGCGGTGATCATATTCGCGGCATTGCATTTCAGCGAATCCTGGTTCCCGGACAACCATGACCTCGTCAACATCGCCCTGTATGCCATCCTGGCGATACTGGTCGTATACGCCATCGTCGAGCCCGAGATCATGTACAGGCGCTACAGGTACAGGATGGATGACGAGAAGATCGAGGTCCGCAGGGGCATCGTCTACATCACCCATGCGATGGTGCCCATCGAGAGGGTCCATCAGGTCGATGTCAGCGAGGGGCCCATAAACCGCATGTACGGTCTGGCCAACGTCAACATCACGACGGCCGGCGGCGTGGTCACCATCGAGTACCTGAAGGAGGACGTGGCCGAGGGCATCGCCGCCAAGCTGAACGAGAACGTCGTCAAGCTGCTGAGGGAAAGGGACCAGAGTTGATTCCGGACGAGAGCAAGCGTACGTTCCGCAACCATCCGTCGGTGATAGCCAGCTACATGCTGTCCACCGCCGTGGTCATCGTGGTGTTCGTGCTCCTGGGTCTCAGGGACTACGCCTACGACCATCTGATGGAGGCGGCAGCGATCATCCTGGTCATAGTCCTCGCCGCCGCCGGCTGGGCCTACTTCTACTGGAAGAGGACCTTCTACATCTTCGAGGACAACGAGATCCACATCACGAGGGATGCCGTCTACAAGATGAACAAGCACATCCAGTACACCAGGCTGGCATCGGTCGGTGTGAGGAGGGACCTGGTCAACAGGATATTCGGCACATCCACCCTGACGTTCAACGTCAACTCCAGCATGAACGCGCAGTCTGCCGAGGCGACGCTGGTCCTCAAGAGCGACATGGCCGACCGTCTCAGGAACGAATTGAACTCGATGATATTCGAGAAGAAGGAGACCGTGACGGAGGAGAGGGGGTACATGTCCCTGACCAAGGTCTCCAACACCGACGTCATAATCCACGCCATACTGGGGCAGCCGACATGGCAGGCCCTGTTCGGTCTTCTGATGCTGTTCTACGCCATCGTCATGCTGTTCGCCGAGAGCAGCGGGGGATTCATCACGGCTGTCGTCATGCTGGTGATCTCCGAGGTCCTCCCGTTCATATCGGCCATACTGAAGTACTACAACTACAGGATCTACAGGGTCGGCGACACCATCACCGTGGAGAGCGGACTGATCACCACCAGGCGCAACTCGTTCAAGGTCAACAAGATCAACTCCGTCAGGATCAGGGAGCCGCTGCTGGCCAGGATCTTCGGGAAGGCCATGCTCGAGGCAGAGGTCGTCGGAATCGCCGACGAGGACAACAACAACGCCCCCGTCCTCTGCCCCCTGAAGTCCAGGGACAGCGTGGTCAGGCTCCTCGGGAACCTGCTCCCGGAGTTCGTGTTCGAGTCCACCCCGGAGCACCAGCCCAGGAGGGCGCTCGTCCCCATGCTCCTCGCGGATTCCGTGTTCACCGTCGTCATCGTCGCGGTGTGCCTGGCCCTGTTCTTCACGGCGGAGACATACCTTGTGGACGTCAGCGAGACATGGACGTTCGTCGTCAGGGCCACAGAGGTCCTGGCGGCCATAGCGGTCCCTCTCCTGATCTACGGCCACTCGGGAATGGCCCAGAAGCACCGCACCTTCGACATGGGCGAGAACTCGTTCATGTTCGTCTACGGAGGATACGACATCTGCACCGAGTACATCAACTACGACAAGGTGCAGTACACCTACGTCACATCCGGGCCTCTCCAGAGGGTCTTCGGTCTGGCCAAGTGCAGCGTCCACATGATGTCCTCCATCGGCTACAAGGAGATCACCTCGGGACTGTTCGAGCCGGACGACCTGGAGAGGGTCGCCGACGAGGTCAACGCCAGGGTCGCCGACGGAAGGTACGACTACCGCAGGTACCTCTGACCGCCGGACCATCCGGCTCAAACCACTTACCAATTTTCTATATACCTACCTAAAATGTATTTATTGAGATGACCCTCGAACCGTCCGATACCATGTCGGGCAGGTACTATCTGGGATTCGATGCCGGCACTCAGAGCGTGAAGGTCGTCGTCTACGACGGAGACGGGGAATGCGTTGCACAGGTCTCGCACCCGACCACCATACGCTACCCCGAGCCGCGCTGTGTCGAGATGGATCCAGACGAGTACCTTGCCCTGACCATCCAGGGGATCCGCGAATGCACCGAGGAGATGCGCTCCAAGGGGCTGGATCCCCTGGAGATCAGATCGGTCATGGGAGACGGCATCATCTGCGGCATCACAGGCATCGACGCCGATGGCAACGCGGTCACGCCGTTCATCAACTATCTCGATTCCAGGACCCAGGAGGACGCCGATGCGATCAACGCCATGGGCCTGGACATCTGGGGGGAGGAGACGGGCAACGCCGACGCCAGCTGCATGTTCCCCGCCCTCTTCGCCAGGTGGTTCCTCAGGAACTCCCCGGAGTTCAGGGAGCGCGGTTGCAAGTTCGTCCACAACGCCCCCTACATCCTCATGCACCTTGCCGGCCTGAAGGCGGAGGATGCCTTCATCGACCAGGGGGCCATGTCCGGCTGGGGGCTCGGGTACAAGGTCCTGGAGAAGAGATGGTCCGAGGAGCAGCTCGGGATACTCGGCATCGATCCGAAGTACATGCCCAGGATTGTCAAGCCGTGGGACATCGTGGGCCACGTGCCCTCCGACATCGCGGAGAAGACCGGCCTCAGGGTCGGGACCCCGGTGTGCGGAGGCGCAGGGGATACGATGCAGTCCATGCTAGGTTGCGGCGTGTTCAGGCCCGGCATGGCCGTGGATGTGGCGGGGACATGCGCCATGTTCTGCGTGTCGACCGACGGCATAGTCCCGAAGCTCAGCAGCCACGGGACGGAGCTGATCTTCAACAGCGGATCCTTAGATGACACGTACTTCTACTGGGGCTTCATCCGCACCGGCGGCCTTTCGCTCAGATGGTTCAAGGACAGCGTGTACGGAGGGGATGTCGGCTACGAGGATCTCAGCCGCGGCGCCGCGGAGGTGCCGGCGGGATCCTGCCGTACCTGACCGGTGGATACGGGGATATGACAGACGCCAGCGGGGCTTTCCTCAACATGACCCTCGACACTGACCGTTCCGCCCTCTGGAGGTCCGTCCTCGAGGCTATCGGGTACGACTACATGGGGGTCACGGACATCTACCGCGACGCCGGTGTGGACCTGTCCAGGATCATCATCACCGAGGGCGGCAGCGCAGACCCCGTATGGAACCAGATCAAGGCGGACATGATCGGCAGCGAGGCCGTAGTCATGAAGACCCGCGGCGGAGCGGTGATGACCGACTGCGCCATTGGCGCATATGCGGTCGGGGATGAGAAGGACCTGTTGGAGGCCCTCGGCAATGCGGCCGAGGTCGACCGCAGGTTCGAGCCGGACAGCGGGAACACGAAGCTGTACCGCAGGTTCTACGACGAGCGCACCTCGGTCCTGGAAGGGATGAAAGGGGTTTTCAGCACGCTCAAGGGAATGGGTGAGCTCAGGTGAAGTACTCCCTTCCCCTGTCCATAAGGTCCTTGAACGCGCGCGGGTCGTCGCTAAGCGCGGCCTCCACCACGTCGTGCACCGCGGTGTCGAACTCGTTCAGCATCTGCTCCCTGTTGGCGTTCATGTGCTGGATCTCGTAGTACAGGTAGGGGTCCTCCAGGGCGACGGACTCGTTGGTGTCCATGAGCTTCCAGAATGTCGTGGAGGCCACGGACTTCATGTCCTGGAAGTCTATGCCGCTCCTGTCAAGGACCGTGAAGAACGCGATGTTGACCGCGTGGCTCAGTCCAAGGACGTAGGACATGTATCTGTCATGGTCGGCGACCGGCATCTGGCGGACGTTCGCGCCGTGGTTGCCCAGAAGCTCCATGGTCTCGTCGACGGCCTCCGGGGATCCGCAGTCGCAGACGATCACGTTGCGCTCGTACATCGACTCTGCCGAAGGGCCGAACATGGGGTGGACGGAGCACACGCGGCGTCTCGATCCCATGTCGGTGAGCGTGTCTATGAACGGGGACTTGAGTGATGCAACATCGAATATCAGGGTCTCCGGCTTGCATATCTCGTCCAGCTTCTGCAGGACGGACCCCGTGCGCGAGATGGGCACGGAGACGATGACCGCATCGGCCCACTTCGCGTCCTCCAGGACCAGGCCGTTTCCGGACGAGGGGTCGATGACGTCCACGCGGTGGCCCGCCCCTTTCAGGAGGTCCGCGAACCAGCGCCCCATCTTGCCGTATCCTCCGACGATGGCGATGTGGCGCATCCTGGAGGTGGTCCTAGGCAGCGCCGCCTGGATCTCGATGGACTCCTGCATGAGGATCCTGCAGATCTTCTCGGCGTACACGGGGTTCATCCCGTTCTCCAGGGCGAACCCGCGGTATCTGTCGATGACCTTGTTCTCCTGAGGTATGTTCCTCACGGCCGCATTCCTGGCGACCTTGTCCTCGCCCACGAGCTTCGCGAGCTCCAGCCTCCTCTTCATGAGGCCGAGTATCTGGAAGTCTATGTCCTGGATCTCTGTTCTGACATCCTCCAAAGCCATCAATATCCCCTCGCAATCTGATCCGCCACTGTAAGGGCCGCCATGGCCTCGACAACCGCCACGGCCCTCGGCACGATGCAAGGGTCGTGCCTTCCCGTGACCTCGACGGTATCGTCGCTCTCGGTCCTCAGGTTCACCGTGTCCTGCCTCCTCCCGATGGAGGGGGTGGCCTTGAACACGGTGCGGAAGACCACGGGTGCGCCGTCGCACATCCCGCCGACTATGCCTCCGAGGTGGTTGCTCTCAGTGACTATCCTGCCGTCCCTGAAGCGGTATCCGTCGTTGCTCTGCGATCCGCGCATCGACGCCAGGGCGAAGCCGTCCCCGAATTCCACGCCCTTGCAGGCGGGTATGCCGAACATAGCCTTCGCAAGCTCGGCGTCCAGGGCCTCGAACCATATCCCGCCGAACCCTATCGGGAGGCCGGTGATGATGCATTCCGCCACGCCTCCGACGCTGTCACCGTCGGCTCCGGCGGATTCGATGCATGCGCGCATGCTGTCGTCGAGCTTCCCGTCGCAGGCCCTTGTGGCGTACGACCTGGATCCCCTCGCATCCTCCGCGGTGCGGTCGGACCCGTCCACGACGTCCCCGACGGACCTGGTGAACGCATCGACGCTGATGCCGTCCTCCGCTATGACCTGCTTGGCTATGGCGCCGGCGGCGACGATGGCCGCGGTCAGCCTCCCGGAGAACTGGCCGCTTCCGCGGAGGTCGTGGTCCGGGAACTTGAGGAGCGCCGGGAGGTCCGCATGCCCCGGGCGCGGCGTGTCGTAGAATTTCATGTACTTCGAGCCGTCGGTGTCCCCGTTGGCTATCCTGATGAGGATGGGGCGGCCGTCGGCCCTGCCGTCGGTCACGCCTTGGACGAGCTCGACCTCGTCCTTCTCCCTGCGCGGCGTGCCTATCCTGCCGGTCGGCTTCCTGAGCGCCATCTCCGCGGCTATCGCATCGCCGTCGATCGGGAACCCTGCCGGGACCCCTTCGAGGATGCCTCCCACGAAGGGTCCGTGGCTCTTGCCGAACAGCGTGAATCTGAATCTCTCCCCGGTCGTGTACATCGGAGCACCTCCTCTTCCATCCCCAGTGCGGCCATGGCCTCTGGGAATCCGGGATAGGAGACGGCGCAGCATTCGACGTCGTCCATGGTGACCGGTCCGTCGCAGACGATCGAGGCCACCACCGCGGACATCATGATCCTGTGGTCCCCCTTGTGGACGATCGCGCCGCCGGTGAGGCGGGGCCTTCCGTGGATGATGCACCCGTCGTCGGTCGCCTCGGCGTCGCCGCCGATGGCGTTGATCATGTTGACGACGGTCTCGATCCTGTTGCTCTCCTTGAACTTGAGCTGTGGTGCGCCATAGAGGCGGCTGTCGCCCTCGGCGGTGCTCAGCAGCACAGCGGTGATCGGGAACAGGTCCGGGACGTCGCCCATGTCGACCTCGCATCCCCTGAGCTCTGATCTGGAGACCGTGATCTCCGAGCCCTCGCACACGACCTCAGCGCCGGCTCTCCTGAGTATGTCAACGATCGCCTTGTCTCCCTGCGGGTCGTCCATGTCCATGCCTGTGACCGTGACCCTTCCTCCAAGGGCCCCTGCCACGAGCGGGAACGCAGCGGAAGAGAAGTCCGCCGGCACCATGTAGTCGTGCGGGACGTATCCCGTCCCTCCGCGGATTCTGAAGACGTTGCCGTCCCTGCTCGCATCGGCGCCGAACAGGCGCATCATGTGGGTCGTGACGTCCAGATACGGGGCGGACACCATGTTCCCGGTTACCGTGACCTCGGAGTCGTTCTCCAGCATCGGGGACACCATCAGGAGGGACGTGATGAACTGGGAGCTGACGTCGCCCCCGATCGAGACCCGCCCTCCGCGGTTGGGCCCTCTGATGCTGACGGGCGGTAGCCCGCCGTTCGACGAGCATCTCGCGCCAGTGCTCTCGAGGGCCTGGAGGAGGGGTCCCATGGGTCTCTTCCTCAGCGAGTCGTCCCCGTCTATGACGGTCTCCCCGTCGAACATGGAACTGATCCCGGCGAATATCCTCATGGTCGTGCCGGAGTTCTCCGCGTTCACATGCCCCGGGGCATGCAGGTCGCCCCCCTCGATCGTCCACACGCCGTCCTTCTCGGAGGCCTTCGCGCCCATCGCCACGCATGCGGCTAGGGTCGCTTTGGTGTCCGCGGACATGAGCGCGTTGGAGACGCGAGACGTCCCGTCGGCCATGGACGCCAGGAAGAACGCCCTGTGCGTGTGGCTCTTGGACGGAGGGGGCGAGGTCCTTCCCTCGAGCCTCCCTCCCTTGAATGCCATTGAGGTCATTCGCCGCACCTCGTCCTTGTGAGGATGAGCTCCTCAGGGACGATGCCGAGGTCCTTGGCGAAGCTCTCCCCATCGCCCTTGGCGACCACGATCGCGACCGCCGGGCCGGATCCGGACATCCCGGCTCCGAGCGCGCCCATCCCCATCGCCCTCTCGGCGAGGGTGTTGTCCACCCCCGAGGCCTCGGAGATGATGCGGCCGTTCATGGTCATCGCCTTGAACGGGTCCGTCATGGCGATGTCGATGGCCTCCTGGATCCTGGGGGCGACCTCATGGAGCCTGTCCAGGGGGAGCCCCGTCTTCTTGATCTTGAATTCGGGGACGTGTATGACCACATCGTAGTCCCCGATGTCGGAGCGGGCGAGGATCTCGTCCCTCCTGTTGTCCGTCATCACGAGGCCCCCGAGCCCGCATCCGCAGGCGTCGTCGAATGAGCCGGTGACGGTCACCCTCGCCTCGCGGGCGCAGTCCACGCCGAGCCTGATGAGGTCGACGGGGTCGACGTCCACCCCTATGACCGAGAACACGGCCCTCAGGATGGCGTTGCAGGCGCAGCTGGAGCTCTTGAGTCCCCTGGAAACGGGGATCTCGGAATCGGTCACGAGGTTCCACCCGTCCGATTCGTCCATCTTCGCGTACTCGTAGGCGCGGCTGACGCAGATGCGCGCCATGTTCTTGTCCTCGGACCCGTCGTTGAGGATGGTCACGGACCTCCTCCCATCGGTCTCCTCGAACGTGGCCGTGGTGTTGAGGTCCACGCCCATGGTGGCGCCGATGCCGCATGGCATGGCGTTGATGACTGTTATCGATCCGTGGGATCTTCCCTCTCCCTTCATGCAAGCTCCCTCCTCATGATTCCGAAAGCGTCGCTCTCCCCGGTCCAGAGCTCGAAGGACGCGGCCCCCTGTCCGGCAAGCATGTCGGCTCCGTAGGCGACCCTGCATCCCCTGCTCTTCGCCAGTGCGACCAGCGGGGTCTCGGTGCCGTAGACCATATCGAACACGGCGAGTCCGCGGTCGATCCCCTCGATGTTGATCGGGTACGGGCCGTCCGAGTACATCCCGACGGGGGTGCAGTTCACCAGCAGGTCGTGCATCCTCACGGACACGGAGTTGGGGCTCCTGAACTTCTGCCCGAACTCGCTCGCCAGCCTCCTGCCGGTCTCCTCGTTCCTCGCCGCGACCGTGACGTCGCAGTTGCGGCCGGTCAGGTACTCGAGGCATGCCCTGGCGGCTCCGCCGGAGCCCATGACGACGGCCCTTCCGTCGGTCACGTCGATCCCGGCCTCGTCCAGGGCCGTGGCGATGCCTATGACGTCGGTGTTGTATCCGGTCAGCACGCCCCCGTCGTTGACGACGGTGTTGACGGCCCCGATCCTCTCGGCGACGCTGTCGACCCTGTCAAGATGCTGGATTATCTCCTGCTTGTACGGGATCGTCACGTTCACCCCGCGGATGCCGTACCCGCGGATGACGTCCTCCGCCCTGTCGAGGTCGGGCGTCTCGAACGGCAGGTACACGCCGCGGATCCCGAGGTCGCGCAGCGCCGCGTTGTGCATCGCGGGGGACTTGCTCTTCCCAAGGGGGTTCCCCAGGATCCCCAGGACGGTGCATCCGTCCCCGAGCCCCAGCATCTCCCCGACGCTGAACTGTCCGGGGGCCGTCGGCTCGCCGATGTATCCGAACGAGAACTCGTTGCCCAGGATGTCGGCCCTTATGCGGGTCACCGCGCCGAGCTGACCCATGCCGAGGAGCACGTGCCTTCCGTCCACCCTCTTCGAGGCGTCGAGGATGCTGGCCAGGTCGGCCAGCCTGTTCACCCTGAACGCGCCCTTGCGGATGTCCGCGTCCATGGCGTCCAGCCTGGACACGATGGCGTCCGCACCGGGGGTGGAGTCGTAGTCGTGGTACGACCCGACGACGGTGAGGCCGGTGTCGGGCCTGGGCTGCTCCCCGACGTCGATCATCCCGTCGAACCCGTCCGGGAGCACGTCCAGGTCCACAGGGTCCCTGAACGTCACCAGGGTGTCCTTCCCCCTGGTGTCCGGGACCGAACCTAGGAGGTCGAGGCGCACCTCGACCATGTCCGCGTCCATGGCGGAATCCATGTCGGACGCGCGGCTGAGCGAAGCGCAGACCCTCATCAGATCTCCCTTATGGTCTCTTCGATCTTCATCCCGAAGTGCCTTCCGCCGGACTCGAGCCTCGCCAGGACCCTGTCTCCCTTCTTGAGGCTGGATACTGAGACCGCGCCGTCCGGTGTGACCATCTTGACGGTCTCGGCGTTCTGCAGGATGGTGGAGTATGTCTTCTCCCCGTCCGTGGCGGTCATCAGGACCAGGGGCCTCTGCTCGATCTTGCATCTGCCAACGGACGAGATCCTGGTGGTCCCGTCCCTCTTGACGAGCACGACGGGCTCCCCTGACTTCAGCTCCGCCAGGTACCTGGTCTTGCCGTCGGGACAGAGGACGTAGGCGTGGACGGCGCCGGCGTTGACCCTGAAGGGCCTGGCGGCTACGTAGCCGTTGTCCTCGCTCTCGGACTGCACGAGGAACATGCATGATGCGGAGGACCCGATCAGCATCCCCTCTCCGGGGACCATCATGGAGACGGTGTCGACGCAGACCCTGTCCCCCATCTCGATGTTCTTGACGCCGACGACCTCGAGGACCTGCAGGTCCACGTCGCCGCTGCTGGAGATGACGTCGGCGAAGCCCCTGATCCTGTTGGGGTCATCGGTGGAGATGACGATCCCGTCCACTCCCTTCTCCAGTGTCTGCATGTACAGCTTGGCCTGCTCGGTGTCGGCGGCGCATGCGTAGACCTTGGTCCCGGAGTTCCTGAATTTGGCGATCAGGTTCTCCAGGGGGATGACGGTCCAGTCGGAGGAGTCGAGGATGACCCCCGCCTTCTTCCCGGCCATAGCCATGGCGCGGTCCTGGTCCTCGGGCGTGCTGAGGGCGACGATCTCGTAGTTCTCGGAGACCTCCCCTCCGTCGTTGAAGTAGAGCTTCACCTTGCCCAGGGATGCGAAGTCGGCGTCCTCGGGCCTCACCAGCGCGGTGTCCACGCCGGATTCGAGGGCGGAGAGGACGAGCTCCTTGCGTTTCTCCTTCTCGTCGGGCACGTCTGCCCTGATCCAGATCTCCTTGTCCATGGGAATCAGCTCAGGTTGTCCTTCTTGGCCTCCTCGACGGTGTATCCGCGGAGGACGATGTCGGAGATGGCCCTAGTCATTCCCTCGACGTTCCTGTGCTGGAACACGTTCCTGCCGATGGACACGCCGTGCCCTCCGGCCTGGATGGAGTCGTAGACCATCTGGAGGATGTCGTCGTCGGAGTTCATCTTGGGTCCTCCGGCGATGACGACGGGGGCGAGGGTGCCCTTGACGATCTCCCTGAAGGAGTCGATATTCCCGGTGTAGCTGCATTTGACGATGTCAGCGCCGAGCTCGGTCGCGACTCTGGCGGCGTGAGCGACCGCGACGGGATCGTAGGAGTTCTCGATCTTGGGTCCGCGGGGGTACGCCATGACGAGGAGGGGCATTCCCCACTCGTTGCACTCCTTCGACACCTGTCCGAGGTCGTAGAGCATCTCGGGCTCGGTCTCCGCACCGACGTTGATGTGCACGGAGACGGCATCGGCACCCACTTTGAGGGCCTCCTCCACGGAGGCGACGAGCACCTTGCTGTTCTTCGTGACGCCGATGTCGGTGGAAGCGGAGAGGTGGAGGATCAGACCGATGTCGTGACCGCTGGTACGGTGGCTATAACGGATCAGTCCCTTGTGCATGACCACAGCCGTGGCTCCGCCGTTCGCGACGTCGTCGACAGTCTTCTTCATGTCGATGAGTCCCTCGATGGGTCCCGCGGAGATGCCGTGGTCCATGGGAACGATTACGCAGTTCCCGGTTTTCCTGTCCATTATCCTCTCGATTCTGATGCTTTTACCGAACATAGGGTTCACCCCGTGCTACATGTTAACACGCGACATTCTATTTCAACATGTCGGGGGCGCCTCGCGTGCGCCCGCGTGTATTATAATCGGGCGTATGCGCGCGCCCTCTTTAATTAATCGGTCCTGTGTTTTGAACGCGTACAAGTAGGTAGACAAATGTCTCCGCAAACCGTCGGAGGGCAGACACTTCGTCGCACCCGCCGTCGGTTCAAGGACGTTCGGGTGCGACGGGCCGTCCCGCCGGCCAATCAGAAACTATTTAAGAGAGACAATTTTACGGCAGTCCCAGTGGGCTGGTAGATCAGCTGGTTAGATCGCTGGCTTTGCAAGCCAGAAGTCGCGAGTTCGAATCTCGCCCAGTCCACCATCTTTGTTCTGTATATTCCGTTTCACGGCTTCGTCGCGATGTGCGGACCCTCCGTCTCGGCCAGGTCGAAGTCCAGTCCGGCGACCATCAGGAGGATGTTCACGCCCTTCCTCCCGTAGGGGACCATCCCGTCCACAGCCGGGTCCACCATGACGGTGCCTCCGGAGGGGACAGCGCGGATCCCGTCGTACAGGCTCCTGTAGAAGGACGGCAGGCCCTCCGGCGCCGAGAGGACCGCCAGGCCCTCCACGGCTCCCTCCGGCAGGCGGAGGCCGTCCTGGTCGACGATGGCGAACCCGTCCGGGACATCCATGGACCCGCATGCCGCCGTCACGCTATCCTCGCGGCCGTATATCAGGTCGGGGAAGCGCTTCTCGATGTTGGACAGGAGGGCGAAGTCGTCCATCGCCGAGCCGCCGTCCGGCTGGATGAACTCCACTGATCCCGGGGACATCTCCAGGTCCTCGGTCCTGGTGGCCCATCTGCGCTCGCCCGGTGGGACCGACAGCGATATCCTGTTGAAGCTGCCGAACCCCTTTACGAGCTCCGAGAGCGGCTCCGTGTCTATCCAGCGGTCCTCGTGGACGATCATGACCTTGAGGATGAAATCCCTCATGAGGGGTATGCCCTCGGAGAGGGTGCGTATGAACCCGGGGTCGATGGCGGACCTGAGCGCCAGGTCTGTTATGTGATGGCCGAGGCAGCGGTCCAGGGAATCCTTGGAGAACGCCCCGCCCATAGGCCTCGCGTTGATCTCTATGAGGACGGGGCCGGACTCGTCCGACTTCAGCTCGATGTGGGCCGGGCCGTTGTCCATCCCGGTCGCCCTGAGGACGTCCAGCGCGTACTCCGCCACCGCCTCCTCCGATTCGTCGGGCTCCGTGACCGACATGGCGCAGTCGTACGCCATGCCGTCCCCCACGTTCTGCTTGCGGTACGCCCACATGTCCGTGATCCTGTGGACGCCGTCTCTGGAGAGGGTGTTGACGATGTACTCCGTGCCGCCGATGTAGTCCTGGATGATGGGCTCGTTGCCGTCCCCTCCGGTCCAGTCGGGGGTGTCGGTCAGGGATCTGTAGGCTGAGATGCACTCGTCGAGGGTGTGGCACAGGTGGAATCCCACGGTCCCCCCGGACCTGGAAGGCTTCACCACCGCGGGCGTGCCTCTCCAGAACCCTCTTATGTCGTCCTCCGAGCTCACGGGGACCGTCCTGATGCAGCGCATGTCCGCCCTCTCAAGGGCCCTGTGCATCTGGAGCTTCTCCGTGCGGTCGGCCGTGGTGGACGGGTCGTTCCCGGGGAGGCCCAGCCTCCTGGACAGCATGTCCGCGAACGGCACGCCGTATTCGGATCCGGCCATGACGCAGGCCACGTCGCATCCTGAGAGCATGTCAGCCACCTCATCCATCCCGGATTTGCGGATGATCTCCGCCGAACCCCCTATCTTCGCTTCGGAGGACCGTCTGATCTCGCCTATCAGGCTGGTCTCCTCGTCGGGGATCGGTGGATACACCACGACGGGATCCAGTCCCATCTTCCTGCAGTCGTCGATGAGGAATGTACCGTTGGAGCTGCACTCGCAGATGACCGCCTTGCGTCCCATAATTACTGTTAACGCGATTGAAGGTTAATTGAGTTTTGTTCTGGTCTTCCATCCGACCGCCACGGACCCGATGAGGGCCGCCACGGACAGGACCAGGGAGAACCAGCAGCTGCCGCCGAATCCCTCCATGAACGAATCCTGGCTCATGGACGTCATGTCGCTGGAGCCGGGGCCCATCAGCGAGAAGACGATCGCGAACGCCGCAAGACCCAGCGTGTATCCGACGTAGTTGACGGTCATCGCCATGGAGCCGGCCTCGCCGGCGTACTCTTCCGGGGACTCCTCCACCATCCTGGCGGACTGGGAGGTGCCGGAGATGCCGAAGGACACCCCCATGATCAGTATGGCGATGCCCAGGTAGGCGACCCCGAGCACGGGGTCTATCATAGCCAGCATGGCCGAGAACACGATCCTGAGCACCAGGGACACGGATGCCGGGGTCCTGCAGCCCTTCCTGTCGCACCATCTCCCGGTCGGCACGGTGACCAGGACCGTCACCGCGGATGCGCCGGCGAGGATGAGTCCGGTCCCGGCGGCGGTGAATCCCTCCACGATCTGCATGTAGTAGGGCAGGACGTACATCACGCCGGCCCCGGCCATGGTGCTCAGCAGGAACACGATCGTCACGATGGAGAACCTGCGGTCGCGCAGGAGCTCGATGTGGATGAGCGGGTCCTCGGCCCTGCCGGACCTGAGGAAGGAGCACAGGATGAGGACGGCCCCCAGGATGCAGAGCGCCACGGAGCCCGCGTCCGGGATGATGCCCTCGGTGAAGCCGTACAGCCCCACCATGACGAGCCCCATGCCGAACGACATCAGGAGGACCGAGGGGATGTCCGGGAGCAGCCTGCGTCTGCGCTCCGGCTCCATCGCGGGGAGGAGGACGGCGGTCGCGGCAATGATGACGAGGCAGATCGGGATGTTGATCAGGAAGACGGCGTGCCAGGAGAAGATGTCTCCGAGTATCCCGCCCACGGTCGGTCCGGCGATGACGGAGATCCCGCTGCCGGCCGCGATGCAGCCCATCCCGCGTGCGCGGTGGTCCTCGTCCAGAAGGCGGACGACCATGATCGGGGTGGAGGCGACCATGAACGTCGCCCCGATGCCCTGGACGAACCTCATGACCACGAGGGTCACGGCGTCCGGCGACAGGGCGCATCCGACGGATGCGATGAGGAAGACGGTTGTGCCGACGAGGAACATCCTGCGGACGTTCACCCTCTCGGCGAGCTTCGAGAATGCCAGGCAGAGTCCGGCGATGGGGACCAGGTACGCGACGGATACCATCGCGCTCGACGACACCGACATCCCCAGGTCCTCCGATATGGTGGGGAGGATGACGTTGACGATGGACGAGTCTATCCCGTCCATGATCGTCGCCAGTAGGATGAGGGTCATGACGGCCCACATCGCTGGATGCTGCCCTTTCTCTGTCATCAGTCGAACTTTCCGACAACCGCCTTGATCCTTCTGATGCCGGCGGCCGAGCTCTCCTCCTTCTTGATCTTGAATCCCTGGAGCTCCGATGTGTTGGACACGTGGGGTCCTCCGCAGATCTCGCAGGATACGTCGCCGATGGTGTAGACCTTGACCATCTCGCCGTACTTGTCCCCGAAGACACCGATGGCGCCGCGCTCGCGGGCCTTCTCGATGGGCATCTCCTCGCACACGACGGGGATGGCGGCCTTGATGGCGTCGTTCACGTACTGCTCGACCGCCTTCAGCTCCTCGGGGGTGCACTTCCTGTCGAGGTTGAAGTCGAATCTGAGCCTCTCGGCGGTGATGTTGGATCCCTTCTGCTGGATGTCCGGGCTGACGATCTTCCTCAGCGCGGCGTTGAGCAGGTGGGTGGCGGTGTGCAGCTTGGTGGTCTCGACCGCGTGGTCCGCGAGGCCTCCCTTGAACTGCTGGTCGGCTCCCATCCTGGAGTTCTCCTGGTGGGCCTTGAACCTGTCCTGGAAGTCCTTGAGGTCGACCTTCTTGCCCTGCTCGGCGGCGAGCTCCTGGGTGAGCTCCACGGGGAATCCGAACGTGTCGTAGAGCCTGAACACCATGTCCCCAGGGAGGGTCTCGGCGTCGCCGGCCTCGGCGATCATCTCGTTGAACCTCCTCAGTCCCTTCACCAGGGTCTTGTGGAACTTCTCCTCCTCCCCGGTGATGTTCGTGTAGATGAAGTCCTTGTTCCTCTCGAGCTCCGGGTACGCCTTGGAGTACTCGGACACGACGACCTCGGCCACCTGGCGCATGCAGACGTCGTCCATACCGAGCTTGGAGAGGTACCTGCTGGCCCTCCTGATGAGCCTCCTGAGGATGTATCCCTGTCCGATCTTGGCGGGGACGACACCGTCGCCGAGGATGAACGTGGCGGCCCTCAGGTGGTCGGCGACGATCCTGAACGCGCGGGTGGTCTCCTCGTCGGATCCGTATCTCTTGCCTGTGATCTCCTCGATCTTCCCGATGATGCCGGTGAAGAGGGGGGTGTCGTAGACGGTCTCCACGTGGTTGAGCACGCGGAGGATCCTCTCTAGCCCCATGCCGGTGTCGACGTTCATCTGCTTGAGGGGCGAGAACTTGCCCTCGGCGTCCTTGAAGTACTGCATGAAGACGTTGTTCCAGATCTCTGTGTACTTCCCGCAGTGGCAGGAGGGTCCGCAGTCGGGTCCGCACTTGGGCCTGCCGTCGTCGAAGAAGATCTCGGTATCGGGTCCGCAGGGTCCGGTCTGTCCGGCGGGGCCCCACCAGTTGTCCGCCTTCCCGTAGAAGAAGATCTGGTCGTCGGTCATGCCGTGGCTCCTCCACAGGTCGGCGGTCTCGTCGTCCCTGGGGGCGTCCGCGTCGCCGGCGAAGACGGTGACGGCGAGCTGCTCTCTCTTGATCCCGAGGACCTCGGTGAGGAGCTCGTAGCTCCACGCGATGGACTCCTTCTTGAAGTAGTCGCCCAGGGACCAGTTGCCCAGCATCTCGAAGAACGTCAGGTGGCTGGCGTCCCCGACCTCGTCGATGTCCCCGGTCCTGACGCATTTCTGGAAGTCGGTCAGCCTCCTTCCGGCGGGGTGCTTCTCGCCGAGGAGGTAGGGGACCAGCGGGTGCATCCCCGCGGTGGTGAACAGAACGGTGGGGTCGTTCTCGGGTATGAGGGGTGCGGAGCTGATCTGCGCGTGGCCCCTCTCCTTGAAGAAGTTGATGTAGGTCTCTCTCATCTGCTGAGCGTCCATGATGCTCACTCCTGTAACTGTCCCGAGCTATCCAACGCTTCTATTTATATGTGAACAGGGGAGGGCCTGAAACCGGCAGGGCCCGCGTCCCGCAGGGGACCGGGCGGTTCAGTCGGCCAGGGCCTCGGAGACGGGCCCCTTGGACACGATGACCCTGATGTCCAGGTTGGCCAGGGTCTTCGCGGGCATCTCTCCGATCTCCCTTACCACTACGTTGCCGCAGTCCCCGAGGGAGTCCACGATGGCGCGGATGTGTGCCCTGTGGCTCTCGCCGGCCGTGGGTGACGATGTGTCGACGACGACCTCCTTGACGAGCTCGGCGCCGTTCCGACCCTTCCTGTATATCATGAAGCGGGAGGCGTTCCCGAACCCGGAGTCGATGTTCTCCCCGTCGGAGGTTGCCACCGCGTAGAGCGAGGGGTCCCTGGTCCTGATGGCGATGGGCTCGGACGGCCCGCAGCCGGATCCGCAGCCGTTGAAGTGCACGAACTCCTGGGAGCGGTCCTGGTCCAGGAGGCCGATGGCGTCCGCCCTGCACTGCCTGCAGTGGCGCATCATCTTGGCGTCCAGGGAGCAACGGTCCATCATCTCCTTCCTCTCCTCTGGGGTCGGCGCGCGCAGGTCCGCGAACGGCGTGCCCTCGACAGGGATGAGCGGGAGTATGTTCACTATGTAAGCGCCGTGGGACTTGACGTACCTGACGAGGTCGGGGATGTGGTCGTCGTTGATCCCGGGGACCATGACGATGTTGACCTTCACGAGCATTCCGAGCCCGGCGCATTTTGATATGCCCTCAGTCTGGCGCTCGATGAGCTTGCGCGCTCCCTCGACTCCCTTCAGGACCTTCCCGTCCCAGATGACGGAGCCGTAGACCTTGGCTCCGACCTCCGGGTCGCAGGCGTTCATCGTGACCGTGACGAACCTGACGCCGAGGTCGTAGAGCCTCTGCGCGTTGTCGGGCAGCGCCAGGCCGTTGGTGGAGACGCACAGCGTGAGATCGGGGGCGTCGGCGGCCACGAGCTCGAGCGTGCGGAACGTCTCCTCGTTCGCCAGCGGATCCCCTGGGCCCGCTATGCCGACCACGCTGAGCTGCGGGATCTTGGACCTCACGTAGAGGACCTTCCCTGCCGCCTGCTCTGGGGTCAGGACCTCGCTGGTGACCCCCGGGCGGGATTCGTTGCAGCAGTCGTACTTCCTATTGCAATAGTTGCACTGGATGTTGCAGCGCGGCGCGACGGGGACGTGCATCCTCGCGTACTCGCGATGGGCGTCCTTGCTGTAGCACGGGTGTCTGGCCAGTGCCTCCTCCAACTGCTGATTCTGAGACATGCGGTACTGAGATGGCTCCAGGATATAAAAATTAACGCCGTTATGCCACAGCGGATGAACCGCCGTGAAGCGTCCATCTTCCGTTCCCTTATTATTATAATTATTATATCACTGAAACATGGAAGAAGCATTCCTGAGCTCCATCATGAAAGATCTCAACTCCAACCTGGCGGTTTCGAAGAGGACCCTCGCGGAGATGATGGACGACGGCGACCGCACCTACCGCACCCGGGACGGCTCGGTCGTCGAGATCCCGGAGGACCAGCTGCGCGTGCTGTGGGATGTCTGTGACGATTCCCAGCGGATCGCGCTCCGTCTGCCCATCTACGTCTCCACCGACACCTCCGGCGAGGTGTCCGCGTGGAAGGTGGACGGCCGCGTGGAGGCGCCCGTCGTCGCCGCGCTGCTCGGCAAGAGGATGCACCGGGACGGTTATCTGAGGCTCTACCACCCCGATTTGAGCGATTTGAGGGCAAAAATACCCGATTGTGTCATGATTGTGTTCACTCCGTGACATCGGGTCTACGAAAACTATAAATAAAACTTGTGTGTAGAGGGGTTTGCGCGATGTGTGGCATCGTGTGACACACGGAGAAAATCCGGAGTGTCGGACGGATTCGAAGTGATTCGGATGGTGTTTCCGCTCGCGGAAAACCGGGGCCGGTCGGAAGGCTTATATACTTCCGCCCTTTACCCGATTTTGCGCGATGTGAAGCATCGGGCGGTTCCGGCAGAAAGCCGAGAATCAGCGATTCCGATCACAGGAATCTTTGGAACAACCGGGCACAATCGGAAGCCTTAAATACTTCCGGCGTGTACGGGGGTTCCGCTCCTGTCAGAAACTGGCAGGGATTCAGAATCAGAATCTAAAGCATGCACCCAGACAGAGGTCCTGTTCTGGGGAAGTGGTGTAGGGCTCCGTAAACGGAGGATGAGAGCGGATAAAGCCCGATGATCACCAGTCATACGAAACCTGGACGTGTGCTAGATCATACGCCAGCGGCGATGCTACGCCGCATGGGGGATGGTTCGGCTAGAGCGCTGAAGAAGGTCGTGTCAAGCTGCGATATGCGTCGGGTAGGTGCAAGAAGCCTATGATCCGACGATTACCTAATGGGACTTCCTATTCTTCGGAATGATCAGTAATGATCGGGAACGCGGGGGATTGAAGCATCTTAGTACCCGCAGGAAAAGAAATCAACCGAGATACCGTTATTAAAGGCGATCGAACGCGGTATAGGGCAAACCGAATCCCTACCGAAAGGCAAGGGAGATGTGGTGTCATAGACTCGTTTACACCTAAGTCCAAATACTCAAACTTGGCTGGAAAGCCAGGCCATAGAGGGTGATAGCCCCTTAGAGGAAGGTGGATATGGTGATTTTCGATGTTCTCGAGTAGTGTGCGTTGGATATCGCGCATGAATTTGGGAGGCATTCACTTCCAACCCTAAATACGTCTCTAGTCCGATAGTGCAGTAGTAGCGTGAGCGAAGACTGAAAAGTACCCTTAACGGGAGGTCAAAAGACCTGAAACCATGCGGTCAAAGATTTATATAGCATCAAAGGGAAGAAACCGTAAGGTGGACCAGTGTTATATTGTTCGTTTCGAAAAACGATCCAGGGAGTTCTGGTCATTGGCGAGGTTAACTGTTCAATCAGGTAGCCGAAGGGAAACCGATAGCCCGCAGTTTTTAACGAGGGGCAAGGTGTGCTCGCCTGGAGTCAATGGTGCGGATACCCGAAGCCGGTCGATCTATGCCTGAGCAGGTTGAAGCCTCTCGAAGGGGAGGTGGAGGACCGAACCAGTTCTGATGTGCAAATCGTTTGGATGACTTGGGTATAGGGGTGAAAGGCCAATCTAGGCCGGAAATAGCTGGTTCCCCCTGAAACTAGTCGCAGCTAGACCTCGATCGAGGCAGAACGTGAGGTAGAGCACCGATTGGGTGCTTAGGGGAAGAAATTCCTCGGCATCTTGTCAAACTCCGAACTTGCGTTCACCGTAGACGTCGGGTGTGAGGCCATCCGGGGTAAGCTTGGTGGCCATAAGGGAAACAACCCAGACTACAGTTAAGGTCCCTAAATTTCGGTCAAGTGTAATACGAAATGGCGTCGGCAGTCTAAAACAACCGGGAGGTGGGCTTAGAAGCAGCCATCCTTCAAAGATAGCGTAACAGCTCACCGGTCTAGATTGTGGGCCCAGAAAATGGACGGGGCTAAACCGAGTACCGATACTGTAGAATACTGCAAAGTAATTTGGTAAGGGGGCGTGGTGCATGGGCAGAAGCGGGGCTGTGAAGTCCTGTGGACCGTGTACCAACGAGGATCCTGGAGTGAGTAGCAGCAAAGCACGGTGAGAATCCGTGTCGCCGCAGGGGCAAGGGTTCCTTGGCAATGTTCGTCAGCCAAGGGTTAGTCGATCCTAAGGTAGTTCTTAATCGAAGCTATCGAATGGGAAACAGGTTAATATTCCTGTACCAGTAAGATCTTTGCCTATGTTGATGGATCGGGATAGTTGTTGTACACCCGTCAGTGTATCCAAGCGCCGAATCCGATGAAGAACCGTAATGGTGAGAAGTTGGAGAATGCGTGATGGGGCAGGCGTAAGCCTGCTTATGATGATTCCTGGTCCCCGTGAAAACCTCATAGTTACAATCTTATTGTTCGTACCAAGAACCGACACAGGTGTCCCTAGGTGAGTAGCCTAAGGCGTGTTAGCATAATCGTGGCGAGGGAACTCGGCAAATTAGCCCCGTAACTTCGGGATAAGGGGTGCCAGTAGTGAGAGCTACTGGTCGCAGTGACAAGAGAACACCGACTGTTTAATAAAAACATAGGTCTCTGCTAGTTCGAAAGGATGTGTATAGAGGCCGAAGCCTGCCCAGTGTCGGCATCTGAAAATCTGTTTCAACGGATCGAAGGACCGATAAACGGCGGGGGTAACTATGACCCTCTTAAGGTAGCGTAATACCTTGTCGCTTAATTGGCGACTTGCATGAAGGCTCAACGAGTGTTCTACTGTCCCCGCCATGACGCTAGTGAAAACAATCAGTCTGGTGCACAATCCAGACCCCTCCATCTGAAAGCGAAGACCCCATGGAGTTTCACTGCAACCTGTTGTTGTTGTAAGAATTGGCATGTGTAGGGTAGGCGGGAGACGTTACCCAGGAAGGTGCGCTAGCATCTCTCCGAGTCACCGATGAAACACCGCCCTTGTCAATTTTTACGACTCACCTCTCAGGAGGGACAGCTATAGGCAGGCAGTTCGGGTGGGGCGCCACGCCCTCAAAAAGATAACAAGGGCGCCCAAAGGTTAGCTCAGGTAGGTCAGAAATCTACCGAAGAATGTAAGGGTATAAGCTAGCTTGACTCGGAACCAGACAATAGGGTTCGGAGATAGGAAACTATGGCCTAGCGAACCAATCAACCTCCTGAATGGGGGTGATTGATGTCAGAAAAATTACCCTGGGGATAATTGAGTTGTCACGAGCAAGAGTTCATATCGACCTCGTGGCTTGCTACTTCGCTGTCGGCTCTCCCTATCCTGGTGGTGCAGCAGCTGCCAAGGGTGGGGTTGTTCGCCCATTAAAAGGGATCGTGAGCTGGGTTTAAAACGTCGCGAGACAGTTTTGTTGCTTTTTGATGGAGGTGTTGGTACCTGATGAGAAGGACCCTTTAGTACGAGAGGAACAGGGGTTCGTCGCCTCTAGTTTATCAGTTGTCTGACAAGGCATGCTGAGTAGCCACGCGGCAGTGGATAAGAGCTGAAGGCATCTAAGCTCGAAGCCACCTTAAAAAAGAGGTACCCATAGGACGCTCGTAAATGACGAGTTTGATAGAAGCCGGATGTAAGTACCGAGGTTCGCCGAGGTATTCAGTCCTGGCTTACTAAAGTTCTTTGAACGTCGCTGGAGTGTGATCTAGCAGTTAAACAGGTTTCGTATGAATCAAAATCTCATCCTCCGAAGAAACCTCCTTCTTTTTCCCATATTTCTCTTACAGCTTCGGCTCTATGCTTAAATAAGTCCAGCCGTTAGCCTGTCCGATGACCATCCATGTAATCGATTCAGGAATCCCATTCGATTCCAACATCTATCTGGTGGTGGCTGAGCGCACGATGCTCGTCGATGCGGGGACCGGGCTCGGGAGCGACCGTGTGATCTCCGGCATCCGCAGCATACTGGCCGATCGTCGGCTCGACATGATCGTCGCCACCCACTGCCACTTCGACCACGTGGGTGGGCTCCATGACCTGGTTTCGGAGTTCGGATGCGAGGTGTACGCCGGGGAGCTCGACGCCCCCAGGATACGCGATGCCGACGACCGCTACACGCTGGCTTCGGCCTTCGGCGGCCTCATGGCACCCGTCGACGTAACAGGGCTCTCCGACGGCGACGTCATCGACCTGGGCGACAGGAGGTTCAGAACGATCTGGACCCCCGGGCACACCGAAGGCGGGATCTGCCTGTACGACGAGTCGTCTGGCACATTGTTCTCGGGGGACACCCTGTTCGAGACGGGCGTCGGACGTACTGATTTCGCCGGCGGGTCGATGACGTCCCTGCGCCGCTCCATCGGGTTCCTTAGTAATATTGACATAAGGGAACTGTATCCGGGACATGGACAAACATGTGAAAACTATGATCCGGCTATGATGGCGAGGATCATGACACTGGTAGGTATGTGAATGAAGATCATCAAGTGCGATTACTCCCACGGCTTCGACGCCCATTGCGAAGAGGCCGTCGCCGCCGCGGCCGAGGACGTCGCGGCCGGCAGGCTTATTGTCTACCCCACCGAGACCGTGTACGGGATCGGAGCCGACATCTACAACGAGTCGGCGATCAAGAACCTGTATGTTGCGAAGAACAGGCCTTTCGACATGCCCCTCTCCGTCGCGGTTTCGGACAAGGCCATGCTCGAGAGCGTCGCCGTTCTCAACGAGAACGCGGACAAGCTCATCAAGGCGTTCCTCCCGGGTCCCCTGACGATCATCATCAAGAAGCAGCCCAATGTGCCAGACATCGTCACCTCGTCATCCCAGAAGGTCGGCATCCGCATACCCGACAACAGGTTCGCCCTGGAGCTCATCAGGCGCACCGGCCCCATCGTGGCCACCTCCGCCAACCTCCACGGACGTCCCGACGCGGTCGACGTGGACGCCGCCATCGCGGACTACGGGGACGCTGTCGACACCTACATCGATGCCGGACCCTGCACCCTCGGACAGCCCTCGACCATAGTCTGGCTCATGGACAAGGAGGTCGAGATCGTCCGTCAGGGAGCGATCCCGGTCGATAAGATCAAGGAAGTCTTAGAATGCTGAACGAGGATCAGTTGGCAAAGCTCCGCACGGCAGGCAAGGTCGCCGGAGCCGCGAGGGAGCTGGGCCTCTCCATGGTCAAGGAGGGCGTCAAGCTGTACGATGTCGCTCAGGAGGTGGAGGGTTACATCCGCGAGCACGGATGCGGCCTCGCGTTCCCCTGCAACATCAGCATAAACGAGATCGCCGCGCACTACACCCCCAGCTGCACGGACAAGTCCGTGTTCCAGGTCGGGGACGTCGTCAAGGTGGACTGCGGCGCGGAGCTCGACGGATACGTGGGCGACACCGCCGGCACCGTGGAGGTCGGAACCAACACGTACAGGGACCTGGTGGAGATCTCGAAGACCGCCAGGAACACCGTGGCCGAGTTCATAGGCGACGGGGTCCCTCTGGGGGAGATCGGCCGCGCCGTGGAGATGACCATCACCGGGAAGGGCTTCCAGCCCATCAGGAACCTCTGCGGACACCAGATCGAGCAGTATAATCTACATGCCGGAATGTCTGTGCCCAGCTTCGCCAGCGGCGAGGAGACGCAGATCAAGGCGGGGATGACGGTCGCGATCGAGCCCTTCGCCACCAACGGCAGGGGAGAGGTGAAGAACGGGAAGCCTGGTAACATCGTCAGGATCCTGAGGGAGAGGCCCATCGCGGACCCCAAGACCCAGGAGTTCTTCGAGTACGTGAAGGGCGAGTTCAAGACGTTCCCCTTCTGTGCCAGAAGCTGCGACTTCCCCGATGCCGAGAAGCACGTCAGGACGCTCATCAGGCACGGCGTGTTGTCAAGCTACGCTCAGCTGGTGGAGGTCGAAGGCGGCATCGTGTCACAGCACGAGTACACGTTCTACATCGACGGGAACCGCGGAGAGGTCACCACCCTCCCGTAAAGGTTTTCAACCAAACCCCTTTCCTCATCCTCCAAGCTGGGGTAGCCGAGCCTGGTCAAAGGCGAGGGACTCAAGATCCCTTACCGTAGGGTTTCAAGGGTTCGAATCCCTTCCCCAGCACCATCGTGTCCTTTAGAACCGTTCTGATCCGTCGCGGGCGAGGGTTCTCTACCTCCTTGATCAAGGTCTCGCCGCGATGCTGATGCACATCCTTCACATGGCATCATGTCGATTGCATCGGGGTTCCCACGGTTCCCGCATCCGGCATGGACGGCGTCCCGATCGGATCGGTTCCGCAGCCTTGGCCTGATGTCTGGCACCGGATGGGTCCTCGGAAGATTCCCGCAGGGTCCGGTTCGGGGAAACCCAGGATCCACTCAAATGTTGCAGGGCCGCATCGCCATCATGGTTATTAGCTGCCACAACCTAATCCAGCCACATGACTGGAGAACCTGGGATTTCGAACACCGGGAACATACTCGGAGATCCGAAGAGGTCCCTCATCATCATGGTGGTGCCTATCGCGATCGGCATGCTCGTCCAGGCGCTCAACAACCTGGTCGATGCCATCTGGGTCTCCAGTCTGGGCACGGGGGCGTTGGCCGCCACCGGCGTCGTGTTCCCGTTCTTCTTCATCCTGGTGGGCATCGGCAACGGTCTCGGCGTCGGAGCCTCGCAGGCCATAGCCAGACGCATAGGCGTCGGCGACAGGGCCGGCGCGAGCAGCGTGGCGGCGCAGGTCATGGTCATCGGCCTGGTTGTCGGTATCGCGATGACGGCGGTGTTCGCTCTCGTGGCCGAACAGATCTTCGTCGCAGCAGGAGCGGGTCCGTATCTGGGGGAGACGCTCGCCTACGGGATTCCCATCATGGTATGCTCGCCCATCTACATGGTCAGCTTCATCTTCAGCGCCCTGCTTAGGTCGGAGGGGGCCGCGAAGAAGTCCATGTACATCCAGGTGGCGGGCGTGGCCGCCCACATGGTCCTGGATCCCATCCTGATCTTCGGTCTCGGCATGGGGATCACCGGAGCCGCGGTCGCCAGCGCCATGGCGATGGTCATCGCCTCCATCATGGCGGTGCGCTACTACGTGTCTGGGGATATGTACGTGAGGCTCAGCTTCTGCGGGTTCAGGTTCGACAGGGGGCTGGACCGCGACATCCTGAGGGTTGGCATCCCGGCATCTCTGGAGATGGTTCTGCTGTCCCTCTCCAGCATGCTCATGAACCTCATCCTCGAGTCCGTCGACCCTGTTAGCGGGATCGCGATATACTCATCCGGATGGAGGATACTGAACATCCTGACAATGATTGCCGTCTCGTTCGGTTCCGCACTGGTCCCGATCAGCGCCGCCGCCTACGGCCAGGGAAGCTACAGGCGCATACGCGAGGTGTACCTGTTCGCGCTGAAGCGCGGTGTGGCCGTCATGATCGCCGTCGCCGTCCTGACGGAGGTGGCGGCGCCGCTCCTGGTGACACTCTTCACCCACTCGGAATCGTCCGCGGCATTGGCGGATGAGATGACGCACTTCCTCAGGATATGCGCCCTGTTCCTGCCATTCTATCTCATCGGCGTGGTGACATCCAGCATGTTCCAGTCCATAGGCCACGGCCTGTGGTCCCTGTGCGTGGCCACCCTGCGCAACTTCATGAGGATCCCCCTGTGCTTCGCACTCTCCTTCACAATGTCCCTGACAATGGTCTGGTGCGGCATCACCATGGGGGAGGTCATAGCGTCATCCATCGTCACCGTGGCAGGGTTCATGGTACTGAGGAGGCTGAGGCGCGAGCTCGGTGACGACCGCTCCGTACAGGATTCGGGCCCATCCAATCCTTTATAAATAAGAAGGCCATCGCTCGCGTTACGTAAACTCAGGACCCGCTCTCGGCATACGTTCCGGGGGATGAACACTGAGAGCTCCTCCCCATGGGGACCGGAGCTTGTGCGTACCCCCACGCGGGGAGGCATTTACGGAGGTTTAGCGCAATGGCTAAGAAGAAAGAGCAGCAGCAGACGGAGGACGAGAACTTCAACTTCATCGTCCGTATCGTCAACACCGACATCGACGGTCAGAAGAAGACCGTCGTCGGACTCCAGAGCATCAAAGGCGTCGGTAAGAGGGTCGCTCAGATCGTCGCCAAGAAAGCGAACGTCGATCCCGCCATGAAGATGGGATCCCTGTCCGACGAGAAGGTCAAGGAGATCGAGGCCCTCGTCAAGTCCTACGTCGAGTACGCCCCCAGCTGGGCCATCAACAGGCAGATGGACTACGAGAGCGGCGCCGACATGCACCTCTTCGGAAACGACCTCGACATCATCCAGAAGGATGACATCAACAGGATGAAGATGATCCGTTGCTACCGCGGAATCAGGCACGAGGGACGTCACAAGGTCCGCGGACAGAGGACCAGGTCCAACGGAAGGCACGGACTCACCATGGGTGTCCAGAGGAAATCCTGAGGTGGTTTGAATGGGAGACCCTAAGTTTTCACGCAAGACATACGACACACCCTCCCACCCTTGGCAGGGCGAGAGGATCAAAGCAGAGGTCGAGGTCGTTCGCGCCTTCGGCCTGAAGAACAAGACCGAGGTCTGGAAGGCCGAGACCATCCTCAGGAACCTGAGGAAGCAGTCCAGGGACCTCCAGGCCCGCCTGAGGACCGGAGACGCCCAGGCCAAGATCGAGGCAGACGCCCTGCTCGCCAAGTGCGGCCGCCTCGGATACCTCCCCGTCGGATCCAACCTGAACGACATCCTCGCTCTGAAGGACGAGGACGTCCTGTCCAGGCGCCTTCAGACCATCGTCTACGAGAAGGGACTGGCCAGCACCATCAAGCAGGCCAGGCAGATGATCACCCACGGCCACATCTTCATGAACGGCCACAGGGTGACCGTCCCCGGATACCTGGTCACCAGGGCCGAGGAGTCCTCCATCGAGTTCAACCCCGCATCCCCCTTCACCGACGAGATGCACCCCATGAGGGTCTCTGCCGAGCAGGCCGCCGCCAACGCAGCGGTCAGGGCCC
>CAJJJM010000014.1 GCA_905187815.1 uncultured Methanomassiliicoccaceae archaeon | reverse complement strand
ACTGTCCCGGGGCGAGCCTGCAGCGGTGCGGACACAGTCCGCAGACGTACATCCCGCCTTCACGGGTGTAGAACATGGATTCGACACGATCGGTATTCGCCATAGGGGATCACCGTCCGCTTCCCGTTCTCCACGAGCTCAGCGCGGTCGGAGTCGTTCACCATGCCGATGATGGAGAACTCGACCTCCGCCTCGTACAGCCTATCCAGCCTGTCCCTGTCGGCGGTGAACACGAGTTCGTACTCGCCTCCCCATCCGAGGAGCAGGTCCCTCACCGGCCTCCCCGATGCCTCCGCCATCTCGTCCACGGATGGTCCGCGGGGGATGAAGTCCAGATCGACGTCGATCCCCACATGGGATGCCGCGCAAAGCGTGTTGAGCGCCGTTCCAAGGCCGTCGGACAGGTCCATGCATGATGTCACCGCATTGGATTTGGACATCGCCATGCCCTCCTCCACGCGCGGGATGGGCACATACAGGCACTCGCGCGCATCCGGTGCATCGAGTCCGAGGTCCAGGGACACGAAGGCCGCCGCAGGCGCTCCGAGCGGTCCGGTGACCGCCACGACGTCCCCAGGTCTGGCCCCCGTGCGGGTCATGGGGCGCCTGCCGTCCATGGATCCCAGGGCGGTCCCTGCAACGATCCCGGGGCCGGGCTTGGTGTCGCCCCCGACGATCCCTGTGCCGCAGAACTCGCAGCACTGGTCTATCCCGCTCATGATGTCGTAGGCGGCCTGCGACTCCAGGTCCGGCGGGAGGGCGAGGGCCGCCAGGAACCCGGTGGGCCTGGCGCCCATGGCGGCGAGGTCGCTGAAGTTGACCGCGGCGGAGTACCAGCCGAACTGCTCGTAGGACATCCCCGCGGGGAAGTGGCGGTCGAATGAGACTATGTCCGTGGATACGACGACGCCGTCGCCGACGATTGCCGCGTCGTCGCCCGGGCCGAGGGTCCCCTCCGGACGAATGAAGCTCCTGAAGTCCTCTATCAGCCGACGCTCGCCGATGTCGCCTATCCTGACCATGTCATCGGATATGCGTACACCACCATATAGAATTGGATATGTAGGGTACCTCCGAATCTATGTCGGGCATGCTTAAATCGGACATAGTAGATAGGCAGGGTATGGATAAGACAATCACCGTAGTGGGCACGGGAGTGTCCTATGCTGCACCGGACTCCGCCGTCGTCAGCGGGGAGATGATGGGGACCTTCCCCGATTACGCGGGGGCCGTCAAGGCCTCGGCCGGGGCGCTTACATCCCTGAGGAAGGCGATAGGGGATGCCGGATTCGACATGGACGACCTCAAGACGACGAGATTCTCCGTCGACACGGTCTACCGCAACACCTCTTCCGGTGCCACCGAGTTCGCAGGGTACCGCTTCTACCACGGCATATCCATAACGATAGAGGCCGACGGGGAGTCACTGGGCAAGTTGCTCCAGGCTATGATCTCCTGCGACGGGGCCCCCGAGTTCAGGGTGTCCTACGAGGTGTCTGACCCTTCCGAGGCATTGAAGCAGGCCAGGGCGGCAGCGGTCAAGGACGCCAAGCACAAGGCCAGGGAGCTCGCCGCGGTGGCCGAGGTCAAGCTGGGGGACATAGTCTCGATATCCTATCCGTCGGGCGAGGGCATGCCCGTCCCACGCGCCAGGTGCATGGCGGCAATGGCCGTCGATGCGGTTCCGAAGGACGTGGAGTTCCACGAGTCGGTCACCATACAGTGGCAGATCCTCTGAGTCACATGGGCGGACGTGCCGCGACCGTATCCGCGCTGGCTGTCATCGTCATCGCGGCACTGGCGGTCGCCCTCGTCGTCGGCGGGGGCGATGCGCCGTCCGATGACGCGCCCGAGGCGCCACCCCGTATCCAGGTGTCCGACCTGCCGGAGGGCCTGACTGTGGACCAGTCGACGGGGAGGGTACTCTCAGAGGTCACTGTGACATGGCATGTCTACGACGAGTACCATGCCTTCACGATCGACGGAGGACGCTCCCAGTATACCGGAACCGAGGTCACGACCGACGCTCTGATCCTGGATCCCGGTTCCTACACCATCACCGTCGGAGGGGAGGAGTTCGGAGCCGTTGTGTCCGGGGACATACAGCGCACCGTCACCTGGATGTACGACGCCGGTTCCGGTCCGGTCGAGGTGGGGATCACATACTACATCGATTTCCTCGGGTTCAGGGACGCGGCAGAAGCCAGCAGACAGTGGAACGAGGAGCTGTCATCCGACGGCAGGACGTTCGACCGTCTGCCGGAGGAGGTCGTCCTGGACGGACTGACGGATCAGGTCGAGTCGCTTCTCCGCTCCGAATTCCTCTCCATCGGAGGTGACCCATCCGACCGTCAGGGCTACGCGGATTTCCTGGCATCCTTCGTCCAGATGTGCGTCGAGTACCCTCCGACGGTGACAGTCGGCGGCGAGAGGATGGGATGGGACTACGCCGTGTACGGGGCGGATGAGTACTGGGCCGTACCCCAGGAGACCCTGTACCATCTCTCGGGGGACTGCGAGGATGCGTCGTCGCTCCTGTGCGCCCTCTACGAGGAGGCCGGCTACGAGACGGCCATGGGCGGGAAGAGCGGGCATGTCTTCGCAGGTGTGGCCATCGATGATTTCCGGCCGGTGTCCGATGACCGTCTGGACGGTCAGGGGGTGGGTTACATGACCCTCACCAGCCACGCCGCGGTCGGGGACGACGGCGGGACGGTCTACTACGCGGTGGAGACGATTTACGACCAGGTACCGGTGGGCTACACGCACTTCGTCAGCTTCGGCACAGGGACTTTCTGGGGGGAGACAGGCTTCTACCCCGTGTCACGGTGAGGATTCAGGTATCCAGCCGTTGATTTCGTACGTCACGGCATCGGACAGGTCGAGTTCCTCGCCGACGTCCAGGGTCATGAGGTCGCGGGCGGCGACGGTTCTCACTCCCGTCTCCCTCTCGACGTATTTTGCCTCCGACTCCGGGCCCCTGCGGATGATCACGACGCCGAGATGGATGAAGATCGCCAGCTCGGGTCTCACGCGTCTCAGGAACGGTACGGCATCGTCCGTGCACATGTGGTACTTTATGCGGTTGCCCCTGGGAGTCGTCACGGGCAGGATGACGACCCTGGATCCGACGTACTGGTCGGCTATCTCGTCGGTGTATTCGGTGTCGCTCACGTAGGAGACGATCCCGGCGTCGGTGTGGAATCTGAAGCCCACATTGGTGGGGTCGCTGTGGATCGCCCTGCACACGTCCACCCTCATGCCGTCGACATCGAGGACGTCACCGGGTCTGAACACCGTGACCCCCTCCACTATGCTCTTGTGGTACTCTGAAACGCAAGGGCCGAGCTTGCCGTCCCCCTCGATCACGGTCTCCGAACCGTAGAGGTGACCGCGCTTCTCCCATCCGCCCTTGGACATGCCCTCCAGGACGCTCTCGGCATCGGAGTAGTGGTCGGGGTGACAGTGGGACACGATGAGGGACTCCGTCTCATGGAGGTCGTAGTGGATCCTCTGCATCTGGGTCAGCGCGCCCGGTCCGGGATCGACGTGGAGGAACCTCCCGTCGTGCTCGATGAGCATACCGCCGGTGGAGCGTATCTGGTACATCGTCGTGTAACGACCGCCGCCAGTTCCGAGGAAGGTTATGCGGAAGCTCATGCTCCTCCGGATTGCTCCGGTCGATTTACGTGTTGCGTGTCTACCCGTCCCGATCCCCTCCCTCCGCCCATTCGGTGCCGTGCTTCGGGAGCCTTATTATCGTCGAGTGCCATGGACCCGGCATGATAACAGCGATTCGCAACGCGTGGATCGTCACCCAGGACGAATCCAGGCGCATTCTCAAGGGAGACGTGGTGATCGACGGCGAGAGGATAGTCTCCGTGGGTCCGGAGTACAACGGCACCGCCGACAGGGAGATCGACGCCACGGGCGACATCGTCATGCCCGGTATGGTCAACACCCACACCCACGTCGCCATGTCCGTGATGAAAGGGGTCGTCGACGACCTGACGTTCCCGGACTTCCTGGACAAGGTCTTCAAGATCGATTCGGACAGGACCGACGCCGACCTGGCGCTCGGGACCAAGCTCGGCTGCATGGAGATGATGCGCGGAGGGACGACGACCTTCATGGATCTGTACTACTCCGAGGACGTCATCGCCAAGGCCACCCAGGAGGCGGGGATCAGAGGTGTCCTGTGCTGGTGCGTCCTGGACCAGGAGTGCACCACGCAGGTCGGGAACCCGCTACAGAACTGCAAGAACTTCTACCAGAGGTTCAAGGGCGAGCGCAAGATCGTCCCCGGTGTCGGACTGCAGGGGGTCTACGTGTGCAACGAGGAGACCTGCGTCGGAGCGAAGGAGTTCTCCGACGAGGTCGGCGCTCCCATGAACTTCCATCTATCCGAGACGCGCGGCGAGGTCAACGACCACAAGAAGAAGACCGGCATGCGTCCCGCCGAGTGGCTGTCCAGTATCGGGGTCCTCGGGCCAAGAGGGGTGGCCGCCCACTCCGCCTGGCTCACACTCAGGGAGGTCAGGCTCATGGGCGAGGCGGGCATGTCCATCTCGTCCTGCCCTGTGTCCAACATGAAGCTCGCCACCGGAGGCGTCGCCCCAGTGCCGGAGTTCCAGAAGTACGGGGTCAACGTCTCCATAGGGACTGACGGGAACACGACCAACAACACCCTGGACATGTTCGCCGAGATGAAGACGCTCGGCCTCCTGCAGAAGTCCAGCAGATGGGATCCCGTTGTGGCGAACGCCCAGGAGCTCCTCGATTTCGCCACCATCAACGGGGCGAAGGCCGTGGGCATGCAGGATTCCATCGGGTCCATCGAGCCCGGGAAGTATGCGGACATCGTGATCCTCGACGGCAAGGCACCCAACCTCAGGCCCCTCGTCCAGGAGAACATCATCGCCAACATCGTGTACTCCGGCAACAGCCTCAACGTCAAGACAGTGCTGTGCCAGGGCGACGTGGTCGTGGAGGACGGCCGCATCACCACGCTCGACACCGAGGAGGTCCTGGCCGGGGCCGAGGACGCATGGAGGTCCCTCTGTCTGAGATGACCGTAAGATTCGAGAGGCCGGACTGGGAGGCCATCCGCGACAGCGGACTCATGGCCGTGGACATGCACTTCCACACGAACTGCTCGGATTCATTCACCGACATAGATGCAGCCGTGAGGCTGGCGGCGGAGCGCGGGGTGGGCATCGCGGTCACGGACCACAACCTGATCTTGTCGCTCGTGAAGATCAAGGGCAGGGACCTTCCGGTCCCAATCATCCCCGGGATGGAGGTCAGCACCTCCGACGGCCCCCACATCCTGGTATACTTCTATGAGATGGCGGATCTCGAGCGGTTCTGGTACGCGCGCATACGCCCGCGTCTCCAGGAATGCCCATGGCTGGCACTCAGGGACTGTCCCACGGAGCGCCTGCTTGACATGCTTGACGGGGAGAGCTGCGTGGTCTCCGCAGCCCATCCGATGGGATACCTCATGTCGAACAAGGGCGTGGAGATCTGCATCCGCAAGGGGTACCTCAACGAGGATGTCGCCAAGCGTCTCGATGCCTACGAGGTCATATGCAGCGGGATGACCCGCGAGTCCAATCGCCAGTCCCTCGAGTCCGCCAGGAGGTACGGGATCGGGTTCACAGGGGGAACGGACGGGCACACCCTCGGGGAGGTCGGGAACGTGGTGACCATGTCGGAGGCCACGGATGTCGGAGCGTTCCTGGATGACGTCATCAACCGCCGCGTGGATGTGGTCGGTCTCGAGAAGACCGTTCCCAAGAAGGTCCACATGGCGTCCGCATCCCTGTCAAGGTTCATGATGCACTCCCCGTCGGCGATCATGGTCCAGACCAATCAGGCGGTCAAGTCGGCAGACCGCAGTGCCAGGAAGGCCGCTGGCACGGTCATGGAGAAGACCACGGACATAATCGAGTCCGTCACCGAGTTCGAGTCCCGCATCCGCGAGTTCGGGAAGCGCTGATCACTCGGACTCTTCCTCAGGCTCCCCGTCGTCCTCGTCATCCTGCTGCTTTGAGGGCTTCTTGCCATCGCGGTACTTCTTGTAGAACACCAGGAGAAGCACCACCAGGGCGAGCGCCAGCACCACTATGTGCAGCCAGATCCCAACGGAGTTCGGGACGATGATGATGATCGCCGCGTCTATCGCCAGGACCATCAGGGACGTGTTGATCTCCAGGAACCTCTGGTATATCGCTCTGGGCTCCTCTGATGAGCCCTCCCTCTGGGCGATGCGGCGGGCACCGTTGATGACCATCTCGTCGAGGAACTTGACGTTGTTGACCAGATGGTAGATGGGTAACGCCAGGATGATGAAGTTCACCACGAGCATCCCTATCTCCCAGACGGTCTCGGTGCCGCCGAAGCTGCTGCATCCCCAGTCGACCGTGGTGGGTATGATGAAGTAGAACGCCGCTTCTATGAGCGCGATCGCCAGGATGTTGATGTAGGTGTGGGTCATGCTCCTGTACAGGGCCTTGCGCGACTTCCTGGTGGAGGTGTCTACGCGGTTGTACAGCCTGTTCCTTGCCAGGTTTATGTTGCAGCATGCGTTGTACACCGGGCGTGGGCACTTCTCCACAGACTTGTCCCAGATGGTGGCGGAGTATCTGGTCAGGAACGGCAGCATGATCATGGACAGCAGCGCGGCTCCCACGACCGAGGTGTAGATGGAATCGTCTATGACGTTGTATCCAAGGGCCTCCTCCGCGATGATGAACGCGAACTCTCCCATGGCGGTCAGCCCGGTCGCCGAGAGGAAGCCGTTGCGGCAGCTCTCGTTCCCGATCCAGTATGCCAGGAACACGGTGGCGATCTTGAGGGCTGCGAACAGCAGGTAGATCACCACGATCATGCCGATGTTGTCCACCAGCGACGTAACTGTGATCTTCATTCCGATCGATATGAAGAAGATGGCCATGAACAGGTCGCGCATGGGCTCTATCTTGTGGTTGATCTCCTTGCTCTTCCTGCTGGCCGCTATCATCATTCCCATCAGGAACGCCCCGATGGCCATGGACAGGCCGATCTGGATGGACAGCAGAGCCATCCCGAATGCGAGTCCGACGGACAGGACCGTGAGGATCTCGTCCGAGACGTTGTCCGATACCCAGTTGATGACCCTTGGCACCAGCCTCAGCCCCACCAGCAGGCTGACGATCATGAAGACGATGATGCTCACGATCATCACGATGAGGCTGTTGAGCTCGATGGACGGGCTGTTGCTCGCCAGGATGGGGGTGATCATCGACAGGATGATGACCTGTCCGATGTCCTCCATGATGGTGATTAGGACCAGCATCTCGATGTGTTCCTTGTCGAGGCGTTTCTGGGACTTGAGGACGGCCATGACGACCGCCGTGCTCGATCCGGATATGATGGCGCCCAGGCAGATGCACTGGACCATGTCGAATCCGAGGACCATCCCTCCGACTATTCCGCCCAGCACCATCAGCGGCAGTTGTATCACCGCCACCTCGATGGCGAACAATCCCTGTTTGCGGATCTTCTTCAGGTTGATTTCCAGGCCTATGCAGAACATCAGCATGACCAGACCGATGTCGGACAGGATCTCGACGATCTCCTGGGATTCGGTGGTGACGCCCCAGATGTTCACTATGATGATCCCCGCGACGATGTATCCGATGAGTGCGGGCAGCTTGATCTTGTTGAATATGATAGAACAAACCGCAGCCAGCAGTGTGAACACCGCAAGACTGGTCAGAAGCATCAATTCATCCAAGGATCCACCGAAACCACAATTGGATTGTACTATTTATTTGTGGGTGCACGAACGTATGAGCATCCCGAAGGCTGCCTCTTGGACGTCATTCGGCCTCCTCCGGGTCCGGTCCGCCGCCCCTCATCCGTCTGAAGTACATGGCCACGACGTAGGCTATCGCGAGTCCCAGCACGGTGAGCTGCTGCCAGAGCGGGACGGAGTTGGGCGACACGAGGATCACCAGGGCGACAATGATGAACGTGAGGATGTACGAGTTCATCATCAGCACGCCCTGGAACACCCTGATGGGCTCCTTTCCCTCACGGCTCCGCTTCGAGGCGATGCGGGCTCCGCTGACCACCATGCTGTCGAGGAACCTGACGTTGTTGACGATGTGGTGCACCGGTATCGACAGCACCACGAAGTTCACTGCCAGCATCGCGTAGCTCCATATGGGCTCGGTCCCCCCGAAGTTGGTGCAGAGCCAGTCCACGACTGCGGGGATGGCGAAGTAGAACAGGATCTGGATGGCGATGACGGTCAGGATGTTGATGTAGACGTGGGTCATGCCCCTGATCATCGTCTTGCGGGACCTCCGGGATGTGACCTGGGCCTTCGAGTACGCGTCGTTCCTGACGGATGTTATCCTCCCGCACGCGTTCATGACCGGGGACGGCAGCTTCGTGGTGGCGGAGTCCCAGATCCTCGCGGCATACCTGCTGATGAACGGGAGCATGACCATGGACATCAGCGCCGCCCCCACGACCGATGTGTAGAACGAAGGGTCGACGGCTCCGTATCCCTGGGCCTCCTCGACGATGATGAACGCGAACTCCCCCATCGTTGCCAGGCTGACGGCGGACAGGAACCCGTTGCGCGCGGTGTCGTTGAGTACCCAGAACGCGACGAACACCGCCAGCACGATGAGCACCAGGAAGATCAGGTACAGCACTATGACGGTGCCTATGTTCTCGATGAGGGACGAGACCGTGATCTGCATCCCTATCGAGATGAAGAACATGGCCATGAACAGGTCCCTCATGGGCTCCACGCGGTGGTTGATCTCCTTGCTCTTCCTGCAGGCGGCGATCATCATGCCCATCAGGAACGCCCCGATGGCCATCGACAGTCCGATCTCCACGGACAGCAGGGCCATCCCGAACGCCAGCCCCACAGAGAGCAGCGTGAGTATCTCGTCGGAGACGTTGTCGGACACCCAGTTGATGGCCCTCGGGACCACCCTCAGTCCGACGAATATGCTGAACAGCATGAACGCGAGGATGCTCACGATCATCACGATCAGGCTGTTGAGGTCGATGGATGGGTCATGGGTGGCCATGATGGGGGTGATGATCGAGAGGATCGTGACCTGTCCGATGTCTTCCATGATCAGGATCAGCACCAGGCTCTCCTTGTGGTCGTCGTCCAGTTCGTTCTGGTTCTTCAGGACCGCCAGCACGACGGCGGTGCTGGATCCGGACAGGATGGCGCCCAGGCAGATGCACTGGACCATGTCGAATCCCAGGAGGGAACCGCCCACGATTCCGCCGATCATCATTATGGGTAGCTGGATGACCACGATGCCTATGGCGAACAACCCCTGCTTGCGGATCTTCTTCAGGTTGATCTCCAGGCCTATGCAGAACATCAGCATGACCAGGCCGATGTCGGACAGGACGTCCACCATCTCCATGCCGGACTCCGGAACGGTCCAGACGGTCGTGATGACGATGCCGGCGACGATGTATCCGATGAGCGGCGGCAGCTTGATCTTGTTGAAAACGGTGGAGCACAGCGCCGCCAGGAGCGTGAACGCGGCCACGCTCGTTATCACTGACAGCTCCATCGGAATCCCACCCAAGGGCGAATCCAGATGTGGTTATAAATTGTTATTCGGAGCCCTCTTCTGAGCCGTCATCCCCGTCATCCTGGTATTCCAGGATGTCTCCGGGTTGGCAGTCCAGTGCCTTGCATATGCCGTTGAGGGTGGAGAACCTTATGGCGTGTATCTTGCCGGTCTTGATGTTCGAGAGGTTAACGTTCGAGATCCCGACCTTCTGGGCCAGTTCGTTGAGCGACATCTTCCTGTCAGCCATGACACGGTCCAGTCTGAGAATGATCGACATCGTAGCACCTCACAGGGTCTCGTCCGACTCCTTCTGCAGCCAGCTTCCGTAGCGGAACACCAGGGACAGGACGTAGAACGTCGTGGACATCAGCAGCATGGACAGGATTATGATCGCGATGTCCGAGGCGGTCAGGCGCTCGATAGCGTTCATGATCGGCATGCACACCAGCGCCAGGAGGCAGAGCACCGCCACGGTCTGGAAGCGTTTCGCGTTGGCGGGCGTGAATGGGGAGTACTCCCGGTAGATGGATTTGGTGATGCTCGACAGTATGTACACTATCGCCAGCGCGAACACGAATATGATCAACACCACGGTCACCTTGGGTGCCGTCATCCCGTTCTCCGAACCGAACTCGGGATGGATGAGGATGGCGACGTCGGCCAGTGCCAGGGTCGCGACCAGGATGACCAGTGCGACTGTGAAAAGCATCAGGATGTAGTAGATCACCCTGCATATCGTCTTCAGTCTTCCAAGGTCGTTGTCCATGGTTTCTCCTCGCCCTGTTTCGTATGCTCTGTTCGTATTTATTGATGACCATCAACAATTTATCGAAAATCATTAAATAATTAATGTATGTATTTATCCATAACATCTCGGGTCCCGTACCGTGCGGGACCCATGATGGGAGGATCGATGCCGATGGCTGACACTGATGCGGATAAGGAACTGCCCCTGGGCATCTTCGTGATGCCGTTCCTTATGGGGCTCAGATGAAGTCCGATATGTACGGGATCTCGTGAATCACGACCTCGTCCAGAATCTGGATCGCCTCCGGCGTGCCGTCGATCCGCTCGAGCTTGTACAGCTGGTTCGCGGTCATGTAGCCCAGGAGGAGCGTGGACAGGGTGTTTATGGTCATGCCGACGACGTATTCCGGCTCTCTGTCCGTGACGGTGGCCTTCCCGTTGTGGAAGAATACGTTGAACCCGCGGTTGTTCCAGTCCAGGAATCCGTCCTCTATCTCGAACCTGATGCACACGTCCTCCTCGGTGGGGTCGCACCTGAACCTCATGAAGAATCCCTCGACGTCGACGATCCTCCCCATGATGTAGGGTCTGATCGTCTCCGTTATGTTCCCGTCCTCCAGGTAGAACGCCAGCAGCTCGTTCTGGTACGTGTTGCCGCGGACCTCGTCGATCATGGAGTAATGGGCGCTGATGTAGTCCCACAGTCCCTTCTGGGCCTCCCTATTGAGGTAGATCATCTCCTTGATGTGCATCACATCCTCCTTGATCAGGTAGACCATGTATCCGAGGGGCCTGTCGTCCTTGTTGTAGTACACGGCGACGGTGGTGTCGTCGACGTCCCATCTCCAGTACTCCTCCCAGGCCGAGGCGTTCCTGAGGAGGCATCCGTGGGTGCGCAGGGCGAACTGGGTGTGGAGGTTCATGAAATCGGCGTTGTTCCAGTCCACCCTCCTGACGTACCCGTCGGTGGCGTGCTTCCTGCGGGGGATGATCTGGCTGTCCTTGATTTTGTAGGAGATCTTGTTGGATATGATCTCCCAGCCGAACTTCCTGTACATGGGGATCGAGTAGGGATAGAGGAGGGCGAGCGACTGCCCCTTCTCCTTCATCCTGGAGAGGCTCCTGTGGATGAGCGTGCGGGCGAGGCCGCGTCCGGAGTACTCGGGGTAGGTGTTCACGCTGGTGACGTAGCCTATGGGGTAGATCTCGTCATGGATGTTCATCTGGAGCGGATAGACGGCGATCTGCGAGACGAGCGTGTTCCCGTCGTAGCAGCCGAGGACGTCGGCCCTCTCGAGGATGGGGAACTTCGACTGCATGATCTCGTCGTCGCGCCATCCGGTCTCCATGAGCTGCTTCTCAGTGACCTGGAACGCGTAGCGCAGAAGGGCGTTGTACTGATCAAGGTCGTCTGTGGTCAGGTCACGTATCTGAAAAGGGAACTCCCCGTCCTCCATGCTGTCTCACCGGTTGAACCAGTGGGTGCCAACCGATATAAAGGATGCGGGGGACCCGACGACAGGGCGCTTCACATCCTGGCGACGGACCCGATGGCCAGGGACACCTGCTGGAAGCTGTACGGGCGGTAGACGTTGCCTCTGAATGAGATGCACCCTCCGTCCCTGGTGTAGACGTCCAGGATCCAGCGGGCCCTGCTCTTGGACCCCGGCTGCATGTACTTGCCGCCCCAGGTGTAGATGTAGTTGTTGAGGAGGCTGTTGACGAGGACCGCTCTGGAGCTCCCGGAGACGGGGATGGACTCGATGTTGAACGGCCCGTACCCGGATGCGTTCGCCAGGAACCCGGCCGGCTCCAGGACGAGGTCGTACCCGTAGGACTTCCCGTCCTCGCCCCTCTCGGCGTACACGACCCTGACGGCGTTGTACACGTCGGCGGCGACGTCGCACATCTTGCCGTACTCCTCTGACGGGACGTAGCGTTCTCCGCGGTTCTTCAGCTCGGTGATGGCTGCGTCCAGCTTCTGGTCCCAGGACGTCTGGTTGTTGGTCCTGACGACGACCTTGGACTTGTACGACTTGTCCGTCCCGAGTGAGTCCGGGGAGGTGTCCAGGGCGTACAGTTCGCCGGCGACCCTGACGAGGTTGTCCTCGAGCTTCACGATCTCCTCGCGAAGGGAGTCGAGATCCATCCGCCCGATCTTCTGCCTGTATTTGTCGAGTGTCGCTTCCGATGCCATCGGGACGGTAACAGCACCCGCCGATAATAAAACATATGGAAAGGAGGCCCGAAGGCCTCGTTTGCTGGGACTCAGTCCCATTCGGTGACGCCGGTGCTGTCGGAGAGGCAGCTCTTGTGGAACACGGGCTCCTCGATGCCCGCCTTCCTCTGGCGCCGGTAGTCCTTGAACGCCTCGATCCCTCTGCGCGCGACTTTCACCAGGATTATCGCGTTGAAGAACGCGCACACCGCCAGAAGGATGTCCATGATGACGACGATGGCGTCGGACGCGAAGAAGCTGGACAGGAACACGACGACCAGGAGCAGTCCCCACATGCAGTACTTCGCGATCTTGCTGTCCTTGATCAGCATCAGGTTGCCCTCCCCGATGACGATGTCCGACATCAGACAGGTGAACGCGAAGATGAACATGAATATCATCACGATGTAGGGGGCGACGGCTCCGACGGTTCCGGTGAACACTTCCTGGAGGACAGGGATCGAATCCTCTCCCACAGCCACATACATGTCGTGGAGCGGACCGATCCCGGCGAAGGACAGGACCACGAGCGCGGTCATGGTGCTCACGAGGGTGTCGATCAGGACGCCGATGGCCTGGGTGTAGCCCTGCTTGACAGGGTGCTTGACATCCGCCATGGAGGACAGGTTGGTGATGGTACCGATACCCGCCTCGTTGGACCACACTCCCCTCTGCATACCGGCGATGATGACGGCTCCGATCCCTCCTCCGATCACGGAGGGGATGCTGAACGCGTACTCGAATATGGAGACGATGCCGCTGACAACCCCCTCGGGTCCGAGCGCGATGCAGATGATGCACACGACGAACCAGGCGATCGCCATGAGCGGGACCACCTTCACGGAGAGGTCCGCGATCTTGTAAACCCCTCCGATGAGGAGCAGGGCGGTGGCCGCGGTGAGGAGCAGGGCGAACACAAGGTTGATGCCCTCGAAGTCGAAGGCGTAGTGGACGGCCTCGGACATGCTGACCACCTCTCCAGAGATGAATCCCACGAGATACATCAGGATCATCACGAACGCGGCTATCATCCCGATGCGCTTCATGCCCAGGCCGTGGAACAGGGTGTAGGCGGGACCTCCGCGGAACCCGCCGTTTTCGTTGGGGACCTTGTAGATCTGGGCGATGGTGGTCTCCAGGAAGCTGGTCGCCATCCCGATGACGGCGAAGACCCACATCCAGAATATGGCTCCGGGTCCGCCAACCATTATGGCCATGATCGGTCCGGTGATGTTCCCCACACCGATACGGGAACCCATGCTCATGCAGAAGACCTGGAACGAGGACAGCTTGCCCTCCTTCCTTTCGGATTTGTCGAAGAAGGTTACCTTGATCATCTCCTTGAGGCCGGAGATCTGGATCAGCCTCAGGCGGACGGTCGCGTAGATGCCCGCGCAGACGATCAGGACGAAGGCGATGTACCAGATGTACTCGTCTATGAAGTCAAGTACTCCCATGAAGTCCAATCAATCACTGAGCGAATGGAACCAGTGCAGGTATATGTTGATATGTGCCAGTAAGGAGATTACATAGCTCTGCCAGACGTCAGTCGCAGTCGTCGTCGGGCACGGAGGCCCTGTATCCCAGCGTGCGTACGGTCCTGTCGCCCAGACGCTCGCGGACCTCGTCCAGGATCGAGACGAGGTCAGACCTCCCGTCGATCTCGGTGGCCAGCCTGTATCTGAACTCGCGGCTCCTCCTGCAGCCGACGATGAACTTCGGCGCTATGCTGCGGAGCTTCTTCGCCGCGACCTCCTCCCCCTTCTCGGCGATGAGCATGTCGGCCAGCTCCAGGCACCAGTCGGCCTGCTGGGCGACGGTCGGGTTCGGGAGCCTCTCGCCGTAGCGGAACCATCTGTCTATCTGGGTCACCAGGAACGGGTTGCCTATGCCACCTCTGGCGACCATCACAGCGTCCGCGCCGGTGATCTCCGAGTATCCGATTGCATCGTCGAGGGAGAATACGTTCCCGGACACGATCAGGGGGACGGACATCTCCTTCCTCAGACCCCTTATCGCCTCATAGTCCGGCAGGCCCGCGTAGCGCTGCTTGCGTGTGCGCGCGTGGACGGTTATCGCATCGACCTCTGCCGCCTCCAGCTCCGCGATCACCTCCCTGAAGTTCATGGAGTCCTCGCCCTGTCCCAGGCGTATCTTGGCGGTGACCGGGATCCCGGTGCGTCCCTTCACGGATCTGACTATCTCCCCGCACCTCTCCGGATCCCTCATGAGCGCGGATCCCGCGCCCCTGCGGACCACCTTCTCCACCGGGCATCCCATGTTGATGTCGAAGAGGTCGGTGTTGGGGTTGCGTCTGAGGCACTCTTCCGCAGCATCGGCGAGGCGGCATGGATCGCTGCCGAACAGCTGAGTCCCCGTGAACGGCGAGCTTCCGTACATCAGATACTCGTCGCTGCGGACGTTGTGCATCATGGCGCTGTCGGAGACCATCTCGGTATACGCCACCGCGACACCGAACGGTTTCATGAAAAGCCTGTAGGCCTCGGACGTGTATCCCGACATGGGCCCCAGGACCACGCGGCCGTCGACGGACAGGTCTCCGATCCTCCACATGAGGTACACGAAAAGCTCATCGGATATCCGATTTGCGCAGGTAAGGGCCGGGGGAGGCACCCCGGATTCACGGCTCAGGATTCGCTGGTGATGCTGCGTCCCAGCTCCTTGGTCTTCTCGATCGTCTCCTTGATGCGGTCGAGGTTGCAGGTGCGGCATTCGGTGCGGAGCCCGATCTCGTCGGAGAACTTCCTGGCCTCCGCCTCGTACTTGTCTGCGTCGCCAATGCCGTCGTCGATGAACAGGGTGCGCTCGTACGAGTCGAAGATGATGTCTAAGAAGAACGATGGGTCGTAGCCCTCCTCGATCATAGAGTCCAGGTGCAGCTCCTTGATTAGGCCGTTGGTACCCTCCATGGCCCAGCCGGGCGAGCAGAACCAGGTGCCCGTGCACTTCTTCTTCTCGTTTTTGTATTCCTCGGGTCCGAGGAGGGCGTCGATGCAGTCCGCTCCGGGGAGCATCACAGCGGGGACCTCGAACTCCTGGGTCACGTTCTCAAGAGAGTTGCATATCGCGTATCCGAGGAAGACGGCGTCGACTTGTCCCTTCAGGGCGTTAACCTTCTCCACGACAACGCGTTTCAACTCAGGCGGGTTCTCGTGCAGGGCGAACTCGATGTACTCGCGGTACGTGAAGTCGGGGTCGTCCTTGGTGAGGAACTCGATCTCCTTCTCGAGGATGTCACAGGCAATAATTCCAAGCCTCATGGAATCACTGTGTATTGGAATCCGGGTGGGCGTTGATAAAGGATTCGGGGACAGTGCCAGAGCAGTCATCCATGGATGCCTGGGCACGTCGTTTCTGGCGTTCTAAGGGACCGTGCAGGACCGAAGGTACAACCGTGTCCGAAGTCAGACGTTGACATCTGTGTTCTTCGAGACGCATGGATTATAACTTCTTGTGCGGGTCCTCCAACATGGACGATGAGCAGAGGTTGATCGCCGAGCCGATCTCTTTCCGCAACAGGGGCGTATCGAGGAAGATCTACAACGACGCCTTCCCGAAGGAGGATCGCATGCCCTTTTGGCTGATGCCGACGATGGCAAAGGGCAGGGCGACCGAGATGCACGTCTACCGTGACGGTGACGCATACTGCGGCATGGATTATGTGGCGTCACTCGACGGCACGACGTTCGTAATGTTCCTTGCCGTGGACGGGAGGACGAGGTCCAGAGGCTACGGCGGCATGATATTGGGCCGCATAAAGTCAGACCATCCGGACGATCTGATCATCGTATCGTTCGAACCACCTGTCGAAGGGGAGGACGGGTACAAGGTGAGGCTCAGGCGCAAGAGGTTCTATCTCCGCAACGGCTTCAGGGAGACAGACTATGTCGGCGTCCTGGGAGGCAAGTCTCAGGAGATCATGGTCTTCAACGGGGAGTTCGACCCCCATTCATTCCTGGAGTTCTTCAGGAAGTACAGCAACGGTACGATGCGTCCGGAGATACGGGGGCTCCGAATCGGAGATCGATCGTCCCAGATTCCCTGTCGATCCGGATCTTTGCCTCATCCGCTACGAACTCGATGATGCAGGATCCTAGATCCGTCGTCGAAACGGTCGTAATCTGATGATAATGGCGCATCAACTATCGATTCAATTCAAAATGATGTGAAAAGGGATGGTCCCCACTCCCTGATTTGAACAGGGGACCTGCTGATTTCAGCGGCTGTATCGGATTTTCTTCCGAAAACACTCTACAGTCAGCCGCTCTGGCCAGTCTGAGCTAAGTGGGGATTGGATTCTGGGATGGCGCTCTTATATTTAAATTTAAGCGCGTGCTCAGATGAAATCGCTGAACCCGGACATGTCCAGGACATCCTTGACGGAGTCCTTGGCGTTGATGATCGTCAGCTTGTTGTCGCCGACTGCCTTGTCGAGGGCGAGGATTGCTCTGAGTCCGGCACTGGACAGGTACGAGATGCCGTCCATGTCGAGGGTCGTGGGCTTTCCCTTGCACCTCTCTATGGCCTGGGACTGGAAGCCGCCCGATGAGACAGAGTCGAGTCTGCCGACGAGCTTGATGGTCACCGCGCCGTCCTCCTCGGTGTAGGTGGTCGCGAGCGGTGCTTCCTTGGTCTTCTTCATGCCGAACATGGTTTCACATCCAGAATGTCCCCTCATCTCGGATGCCGTAGAAAAAGATTGTCTGGATCTCACTCGGGGTCATAGCAGGTTGGTGATGAGGCGGAGGAGACCGTTCTCGGGCTGGTTGTTTCCGTATCCCTCGATTCCGATGCCGCCTTCGAACCTCACGATGGAGATCATGAGATGGGACTCGTATCTCCACTGGGAGGCGATGTGGCGGTTGGTGCGGTAGTTCGCCAGCAGAAGGAGCACCACGGTGTACAGTCCTAGGGTCACGACGAAGAGGATCGTGTTTACCCACCATCTGTTGCGTTTGACGCACGGCTCCATGGGTTTGACCTCCAGTCCGAAGCTCCTGCACGCCTCGGACAGCTCCGCCGTGAACCTGCACTGCAGGTCGTCATGGGTCCAAGGGAACCTGGCTGTCGATCCCAGCGTCACGATGAACTGTACGAGCATGACGATGTACTCGTAGATGATCCAGTCGCTGAGCGGCAGGGGATCCGCTCCGCGGGCGATGGCGACCCCGACCCCGACGGTCATCGCAAGGATGATCACCCAGGCCGCTGCGGATGCCGCAGCGGCGATCCAGCTGCGACCGGGGACCTCTTCGCGGACCCTCCTCATCCCGGAGGTGTCGGCGCCGTGCGATTCGACGTAGCCGATCAGGCTGTCCATCCACACCCTGTCGCGGGCCAGATGGTTGCGGGTGCGTTTGGCGAGGGAGAAGAGCACAAACCCGGCGAGGCAGCACTCCACCATGATCCCCATGACGGTCGCGATGATGAGGGAGTGGTCGCCCGAGAATATGTCCTGATGGAACGCCAGCAGCGTCGTGGTCAGGATGATGTTGATGATGGTGGGCAGGACGAGGATGAGCACGATGCCGTTGGTCTTCGGCAGGGCGTCCCATTCCGTGCGCCTGATGACGCAGTCCACGAAGCGGTCCGCCCACTCGTTCCTTCCCATGCGGAGGAATTGTTTATTTCGTTGAAAACCGTGTTGGCTCCCATGGGTGGCTCGGGGGACGAATGCACCGTTATCGTGAGGCTTGCTCGCGGTCTGCGCAAGGGAGGCGTGCCTCTGGCCCTGAAGCTGGCAGAGCTCTTCCTGCTGTTCGTGATGGGCCTCTACATGGTCAAGATCTGCATCATCGTTAACGGGATGTACGTGGATTTCGGAAGACCCTACGTGTCCATGTTCATGTTCCTGGTGGAGGTCCTGATGCTCGTCGTCACATGCGATTCCGTCCTCGTGATATCGTCCCGGCGTCCGAAGGCCTGGAAGAAGGTCGTGAGGGCGTCTTTCCTGCTGGTGATATTCAATCTCGTGGCGTGGATGGGTCTTTCCCAGAGCACCGCGCTCGGGTTCGTGGCGCTGAACCCCGCCCTCGTCACGCCATTCTCCCTGGCGATCCTGGTGATAATGTTCACACGCCCTGTCCGTTCGTACTATGTTCCACTGATGGAGGACGACAGGCCGCTGAAGGACTGGGTCAAGAGCGTGTTCGCATCGCCCCTCTACACTTCGGAGGGCTACAGGATCATCTACGAGGACGATGAGAAGGGCGGCAGTTGATGCACCAACATTATCTACGATGGCCAGGATTCTTAGACGAGCGCGTCTCAGAGGTGATCGCAGATTAGGTCCATCACGGTTCCATCAGACAAGGACAGGGTCTACGAGGTCCAGGAGTTCGTAGAGGGCTGCCTCTCGGACTGTGGGGCGTCCCAGAAGACGCTAATGCAGCTGGAGCTTGTCGTCGAGGAGATCTTCGTGAACATCGCCAGCTATGCGTACTGTCCACCAGGCTCGGGGGATGTGGAGATTTCCTGCGATGTCGTGGAGGACACGATGAGGGTCCTCATCACATTCTCGGACGAGGGTCCCGAGTTCGATCCCCTCGGGAAGGAGGACCCGGACATAACGCTGGGGAAGGACGAGCGTCCCATCGGCGGCCTGGGGATCTTCCTGGTCAAGAAGAACGTGGACGGGATCAGCTACAAGCGCGAGGGCGGCCGCAACATCCTCACCGTCGAGAAGCGTCTGTCCTGATCACGCGACGGGTTTGCCGTCGTATCTGAGGAGCAGCATCGTCATGTCGTCGAACTGCTCCGCACCGTTGGTGAATGCGGACACGTCGTCGGATATCGCCTTTATCTGATCCTCGAGGTTCAGGTCGCCGCTTCTTCCGACCACGGCCATCAGCCTGTCTGTGCCGTAGAATCCCTCGTAGCAGTCGTTCGCCTCGGTGATGCCGTCGGTGTACAGGAGCAGCCTGTCCCCAGGGCTCAGGACGATCTCCGACGGGACGTACTTGGCCTTCTCCCTCGCTCCCAGGACCAGCGCGGTCTTCGACCGGAGGAGGTCCGGCTCCGAGTTCTCCCTGGCGATGACCGGGGGGTTGTGTCCCGCGCTGCAATAGGTCAGGCGTCCGGTGCTGAGCTCGAGCATCCCGAGCCACACGGTGACGAACATGTTCTCCTCGTTGTTCCTGCACAGGCTGATGTTGGCGCTGGCGAGGACGGACGCGGGCCCTCTGCCGGGATGCGTCTGACCCTCTATCAGGTACTTGGTGACTGCCATGAAGAGGGCCGCCGGGACACCCTTACCCGACACATCCCCGATCGCGATGGCGAGGTGGTCGTCGTCCACCATGAAGAAGTCGTAGAAGTCCCCGCCGACGTACTTGGCCGCCTCCATGGATCCCGCGATGGCGGCCCCGGTCCCGTCGACGACGGAGAAGTCCCTCGGGACGAAGGATTCCTGGATGTTCTTCGCGACGTTGAGCTCGGCCCTGTACTTCTCCTGCTGGCTGTTGAGGTTCCTGATGTCCTCGATGTACGTGCCCATGTCATCGTTCATCTTCGACAGGGACCTGGCCAGATATCCGATCTCGTTCTCGGCGTCGGAGAAGCGGGCGCACGTGGCGGCGAAGTCCGAGGCGGACTCGTCGTAGTCGCGGCTGACGAAGTTCCTGGAGGCCTCCGATATCGCGCCCACAGGGACGGTGACCCTGCTCTCGATGTACCAGAGGATCAACACGGAGGGGATGAAGAACGCCAGCAGTGCGACGCTCATGTACAGGACGACGCTGTGGCTGAGCTCCTTCGCGGACATGGAGTCGAAGAAGACATAGTAGCTGACGATTCCCACTCCGACGCAGATCACGAGTCCGATGACGACGAACATGGCGATGAAGCGCTCGATGAGGTTGCGGTCGAACTTGTTGATGCGCAGGCCTCTGCCTATCTGCACGGTCTTCTCGTCCGTGCGCGCAGGGTCCACGGGTTTCAGAAGGAAAACCAGCAGCATCCCGTATTCGATGACGGCCAGTACCGTGAACACGCTGTTGCTCGGATTCGTGCACATGAGGGCGGCCGGGACGATGGCGCCGACGGCCAGGCAGACATCGAACCAGCGGGAGTCGATCCTGCGTCTGATCCCCTCAGGCGTCCCGCCGAAGCGCGGGGTCTCGAACCTGACCCCGAGATACTTCAGGATCAGCGCGGCGGACATGCCGAACAGGAACGAGAACGATACGACCTTCAGGAACCTCGCCAGATCCTCAATGTCGAGGACCATGCTTCCCTCCAGGTACGTGTACAAGATGTTGTAGAGGAGGGTGTAGACCAGGCTGGTGACTGTCATGACCACCATGAACTTCGTCACGTTGAAGACGGAGTCGAAGACCGGCGGACGGGCATCCCTGTCCATCCCTATGCTGTACCAGAGCCTGTACGGTATGTACGAGACCATGAACACGTTCAGAAGGTCGAGGATGACCAGGTCGAACGGGTAGCCCATCCAGGTGTTGTACAGGAAGCTGACGAGGTTTACGCCGATGATGCCCAGGGGTCCGAAGAGCAGTCCGATGACGGGGCACAGTGCCAGATAGGGTTCCAGCTCGATAGGGAGGCGGAGACTGATGAGGTTCGTCAGGGCTGTGGCTATGAATGCCAGCACCATGATCAGAATCTCGCGCCGGCCGAAGTACTCCCTGTATCTTATGTGCCCGCTCATACGACAGTATCGGAATCCTGCGGGGAATTTTAAAACATGCGTTCAGCGGATGTAGATGAGGTCCTCTGGATCCTCAGCGGCCTGGGCCTTCTCGGCGATGGCCTCGCTGGCCGCCTCTATGCCGTCTATCTGCTCCTGGAACGACGATGTGTCGACGTTGATGCCCAGGAGGGCGCACACCGCGTTGACCACGTTCCTGGCGCTCCTGTAGTCCACGATGTATCCCGACGTCTCGCCCATGATGCAGGCGGAGTCGATCCCGTACATCCTGCCGAAGGCGAGGAACATTGCCGCGGCTCCGACTATCCCTCCCTGGGGCTCGCCCGGGTAGAATCCGACGCCCGCTGATTCGAGGGCGGGTTTCATCTCGGGATGCGTGACCGCTCCGAGGACACGGGGCGCAGTGGTGAGCTGCCCGGTCCCGTAGCCGCCGAGCGTCAGGATCATCGACGGATCGTAGGGGAGGATCAGCCTGAATATGTACTCCGAGAGGTTGTATTGTCCCGCCGGCGTCGTACCCTGGAAGTCGCCGAGAAGGAACACGACGTCCCTGTCGCCGATGTCCGCGTACCACAGTTCGCAGCGGGCAGCATCGCCGATGCAGTCCTCATCCAGGATGACCTGGGGCGGGAGGTCGTCGGAGTAGATGCAGGCGAAGCGGACGGCCCCGAGCTGTTCGGACATTAGGTCCGCGGCGAGCTTGCCTATGTTGCCGACTCCGGGGAGCCCCTCGATGAAGACAGGGTTCCTAAGTGCGGGCCTGTGCTCATAGCTTACCGAGCTTGCCATTCTCTCCATACTCCTCTATGATGGATCTTCTGCGGTACTCGCCCATGCGGTCCTCCGGGGAGTACCTCACAGGGACGGGGCAGACGGTCACCTGCCCGCAGTAACTGCATTCATTCAGAAGCGTGTATCTCCCACAGGAGGGGCATCTTCTGAGCAGTGATCTCATATCACTTGCTCTCGCGCTTGAGCACGGCGCTTCCGCCGTTGGAGACGAGGTCGTTGACGGCTGCGGAGGAGACGTTCCTCATGATCTCCTCGGCCTCCTTGTACTCTGCCGCGTTGACGACGACTCTGTACTTGGGGCAACCCACGCATGTGATCTCGACGTCGGCCCCGTCGGCGGCCTCGATGCCAGCCATGAGGGCGTGCTTCACGAGCTCCATGCCGTCGGGCGCGGAGGAGGTCATCTCGAGGATGCCGTCGATCTGCACGGATGGCGGGACGACGTTCTCCTTCGCGACCTCGATGAATGTGTCCGTCCAATCGCCGGAGAACTCCTCGAGGAAGTCCTCGGGGTCGGCGACGACGGCTTCGAACGCACCGTAGAGCGTCTCGTAGACGTCCAGCAGGTCGTTTCCGAACATGTCGTAGGCCTCGTCCACGGAGATGTTCATCCTCTCGGCGATGATCTCCACGAGCTTCTCGGCCTTCTTCTCGTTCTTCCACTGCTGGATCTTCTCTCTCTTCTGGTGCTCGTTTACTGATTTCAGGGAAAGGTCGATGTGACCTTTTGAAGAGTCTACGCCCAGGACCTTGCAGACTATCTTCTGCCCTTCCCTAATGTAGTCTCTGATGTACTTTACCCAGCCAGTGGCAACATCCCTGACGTGGACGAACCCTTCCTTGTCGTCGTACTCGTCGAGTGTGACGAAGGCACCGAAGTTCTTGACGTTCTTCACGGTGCAGACGACGAGCTCGCCGTGCTCGGGGAAGCCCCTGACTCTGGACATCAGCCGACGACCTCGAGGATCTCGCCCTTGACCTCACCTACACCGCCCTTGGGGACGATGAGGGTGGATCCGCAGACGTGGCAGGTGACCCTTGTTGCGGCCTTCCTGAAAGCGATCTGCTCGTTGGCGCAGTCGGGGCATTTGATCTTGATGAAATCTCCGGTCATGTGATCACTCCGTGAGCTCGAACTTCTTCGCGCGGATGCAGGGGGAGATGTTGGCCTTCTTGCACTGTGTGCATCTGTACCTGAGGTTGATCCTCTTGGTGGGCTTCTCCCTTCCCTCGGGCTTAGGCCTGGGGAAACCTCCGTAACCGGCGGTGACCTTTCTGAATCTCCTCTGACCCCATTTGAGCTCGCTGGCTTTCTTCTTCTTGACCCTCTCCACTTCCTGCTCGGTGTGGGCCTTGCAGTAGGGACAGTATCTCTTGACGGTCCTGGGCATCTTCATGATTAATCAACCCTGTTGAATTGAATCAGGGACGTGCTAATATCGGGGTTATATAAAAAGATGCGCCCCCTCTTACATGGACTTAAGTGGGGCGAATCAAAGGGTTTCAGGCATCCTGGCCGGACATCCTGTAGACCGTGCCGTCGGCCCTGCATACGAGGACGTCGAAAGCCGTGTTAAGGAACAGGCCATTCTCGACGACGCCGGGGATGACATCGATTCTGGACTCCAGGAAGAAGGGGTTGTCGATGCCGTTCTCGAACCTGCAGTCGTAGATGTAGTTCCCCCCGTCGGTTACGAACGGCTCTCCGTCCCTCATCCTGAGCTCGGGGATGCATCCCTGTCTCTGGAGGGCGAACCTGGTGTGCTCGTGCCCGAACCTGAGGACCTCCACCGGAAGGGGCGCTTTGGTGCCGAGCTTCTCCACGAGCTTGGACTCGTCCACGACGATTACCTCTCTGACGGACGCGGCAGCGACGATCTTCTCCCTCAGGAGCGCGCCGCCGAGACCCTTCACCAGCTGCATCTTGGGATCGACCTCGTCAGCTCCGTCGATGGTGACGTCGAGCTTGTCTACCTGGTCCAGGTCGACCACCTTTATCCCGCATTCCCTCGCCAGCTCCTCGCTCTGGACGGATGTGGCGACGCATGTCAGGTCGAAGCCTCCGGCGACCAGTTCGCCGATCCTCTTGATGGCATAGTACGCCGTCGACCCGGTTCCCAATCCGACGTTCATGCCGTCCTTGACGAAAGTGTCCACTGCCTTCTCTGCGACGATTCTCTTCATTTCCGCGGCATCCATATCGGGAACCTCTGGGGGTCCGATGTTGTGTTCACTTAAGAACCTGGCGGGCAGTCCTCTTTTTAAGTCAACAGCACGATTCGCATCCATGGAGTTTCAATCCGGAGCCGAGTTCCGCGACCCCTATGAGACGATACTCCAGCTGGGCGGCGCGGATGCCGTCGCGGCATGGGAGGGGATGTGCGGTGACTGCAGGGGCACGCAGGAGCGTGTCCTCCGCTCCATCATCAGAAACGCCATCAACAGCGACTTCGGACGCGACCATTCGTTCTCCGGGATCGCAGATCATGAATCATACCGTCTGGCGGTCCCCGTCACCGAATACTCGGACATCGAAGGGATGGTCGAGGACATCGCCCGCACCGGGAGGGAGGGCGTCCTCTTCGACGGCGCCACCGTATTCCTCACGTCCACATCAGGCACCACGGGGCGCAACAAGCTGATCCCCGAGAGCGCCAGGGGCATGGACGCGAAGAGCTCCGTCGTGAAGCTTAGGAACCTGTATCTGAACAGGGCTTTCTCCGAGGCGGCGGCATCCTCCGAGCGTTTCCGCGCCCTCGTCGCCGGGAAGGGGGTCTCATCGGGGATGGGGACCGACCTCGCCGGGATGTTCCACTACTTCCCGTTGGCGTCCGCCATGAGGAACAGCGTCTCCGAGTCGGGCATCGAGGTGGGGTTCGCATCAGGGAAGACCTTCGACTCCACCGCCGCATCGGACGGCCTGGCATTCCCCAGGGTCCTGATGGGCATACGCAGCGCCGAGGCATCGATGTACCTCACGATGCTCTTCGCCATGGCCCACGAGGATGTGATAACGATAGCGGGCAACAACGCAGGCCGCATGGTCTCCAGGATAGAGTACGCCCGGGACCATGCGGAGATGCTCATACGCGATATGCGCAACGGCACCATAGATCCATCCGTGGACCTCGATCCCGATGAGCGCCGCTCCGTCGAGGCCCTTGCGGAGCCCAACCCGGAACGCGCCGACGCGCTCCAGGCGATCCTGGACGAGGGAAGGGGGTCCTTCGTGCCCGCCAGGTACTGGCCGTACCTGATATCCGCCGGGTTCTGGCTCTCCGGTTCCGCGGGGGCGGGCGTCGAAAGGCTGAGGCCGCTCCTCGGGGACGGGGTGGTGTTCTTCGATGTCGGCTACGGCGCCAGCGAGGCGAAGATAAACATCCCGATGGATCCCGGCGTGGGATACGGCCCCCTGGCGATCGCATCGGCGTTCTACGAGTTCATACCTGCAGGCGGCGGGGATGTGCTCACGGCGGACCAGCTGGAGGACGGTAAGGATTACGAGATACTCCTGACAACGTACAGCGGGCTGTACAGATACAATCTGCACGACCTTGTGAGGGTCCGCGGGTTCACGGGCGATACGCCCAATATAGAATTCATTTCCAAGACGCGCGAGATACTGAACATCGCGCAGGAGAAGGTCCCGGCGCCGGCGCTGATCGAGAAGGTGTCGGAGTATCTGTCATCGAATGGAGCCGTCGTCCGTCAGGCGCAGGTCTGGCCAGACCTCGACGGGCTCCGCTACGAGTTGTTCGTGGAGCCGGAGTCCGGTGACCCGGTGCGTGCGTCGGAGGGTCTGGACGACTTCATATGCCGGGAGTTCCCGATGTACGGCAGGAACCGCGGGTTCGGGGCGCTGGCTCCCATGGCGGTCCATCGCATGAGGGGAGGTTGGCAGGACTCCCTCTACTCGGAGCGTGAGGCGTCTGGCGCTCCGCCATCGCAGGTGAAGCTCGATGCATTGGCGAAGAAGAGGCCCGATGAGTCATGGATGTATTGATCATGATCGGAGGGTCGCAGACAACCAACCACAGCACTGAGGTCGCGTCGGGACCGGCCGTCTGCCAATCCGCGGGCGCGCTCCCCGACCAGAAGGCACCGTTACCCGACGGGGCGACATCCGTCATCCGGATCGCTCGAAAAACCGTTTTCACGAAAGGCGGGGGAGTCCGCGCGGCAGGCCCCCGTTGCGAGACCATGGAGCTCAACGGACAGGACGCGGAGGCGTTCCGCGGCCTGTTGTCATGACCAAGGAGGAAGGAGAATGGAGATAGTAGAGACTAGGAACGGGAAAGAGGTCACGCTCAAGCTCATCGGGAGGCTGGACACGCAGACGGCGCCCCAGCTGAGCGAGAAATTCCAGAACGATGACGGGGATGTGGAGGGACTGGTCCTGGACCTGTCGGACCTGGAGTACATCTCCAGCGCAGGGCTCAGGGTGGTCCTCTCGCTGGACAAGCTCATGTCCAAGCGCGGCGGCATGGTGGTCACAGGCGCCAGGGACACCGTGATGGAGGTGTTCGAGGCGACGGGATTCACGGACATACTGGAGATAAGGTGAGACGATGGACCCCTCCAAGCTCACCCTCAGTGGCCAGATGAACATGAAGGGGTATGCCGAGGGAGGACCGGTGTACGACTCCATGGTCGAGATGACCAAGGATCCCATGAGATACAACACCGAACTGCTGATGCGGATGTTGGATGACAACAAGGACACCGAGTACGGCAGGAAGTACGGTTTCGCCGACATAAAGTCCGTGGCGGAGTTCCAGGAGCGCGTCCCGCTGACGACGTTCGACGACTACGCCGGATACGTGTACAGGATGACGGAAGGGGGCGAGTCCGGTCTCATAAGCGCATACAACATCGCCCACTACGCCAAGACCTCTGGGACCATGGGGAACCCCAAGAGGATCCCCGTGTCCGACCGGGCGATGGGTGTGATGAACAGGTACAACATGCAGCTCCGCACCAAGGTCATCTGCGACGCCATAGGCTTCGACTGGGCCAACCCCCCGTACCTGAATCTCATCGAGTCCCAGCTGACCACGCTGAAGAACGGCGCGACGTACGGTGCGATATCGGCGAAGGTCATCGGGCAGATGGGGGACTACCTGCCCATGCTGATGACGTCCCCGCTCGAGGCCCTGGTCCCGGATCCGAAGACCAACACCCGCTACCTCCACGCGAGGTTCGCCCTGATGAACCCCGAGATTACATCCATGGGGTTCAGCTTCTCGAGCATACTGCTGGAGCTCATGCAGTACATCGAGAGTGAGTGGGAGATGCTCGTCGATGACATCGAGAAGGGGACGATCGACGAGTCCGTGAAGATGCCCGCGGATGTGAGGGCGAGCGTCCTCGGGAAGATCCAGCCGATGCCTGAGAGGGCCGCACAGCTGAGGGAGATCTTCTCCCAGGGGTTCGACGAGCCGATCATGCCCAAGATCTGGCCGAACCTGACCATATTCAGCGGGGTGGCCACCGGCGGTTTCGCCACATATTACAACAAGCTCAGGCAGCGGTACGCGGGCGACGGCGTGAGGCTGTTCTACGTCGGACTGAACGCCTCGGAGGGCATACTCTCCGTGCCGATGGACGTGGACTGCCCCGACTCGGTTCTGATCCCGGACTCCGTCTTCTACGAGTTCATCCCCATAGACTCAGAGGATCCGGGCGACATCGTGACGATCGACGGGGTCGAGGTCGGCAAGACATACGAGATAGTCATAACCAACCAGTCCGGGTTCTACCGCTACAGGATCAGGGATGCGGTCAAGGTGACCGGCATGTACAACAACACGCCCATGATCCAGTTCCAGTACAGGATCGATCAGACGATCAGCGTCCTCGGTGAGAAGACCACGGAGCTGGTCCTCAGAGGGGTCGCAGAGCGTGTGGAGAGGGAGCTCGGCTACAGCATGGAGGATTTCTCGGTCTTCGGGGATGTCGACAGCGTACCGATGCGCTATGTCATGCTCATGGAGGCCACCCTCCCGGAGGGTCTCGACCCAGGGGCCGTGGCGGCGGAGCTGGACAAGGGGCTGTGCGAGGGCAACCCGTCATACGGTGACAAGGTGGCAAAGGGCATGCTCGACCACCTCAGGCTCCTGTTCCTCCAGCCGGAGACCTATCTTCTCTACAGGGACGTGATGATCTCCAAGGGTGCGGCATCCGCACAGCTGAAGCCCCCGAGGATCCTCAACGAGATCCAGAGGAGGTTCTTCATGGCCCTCCTCGAAGACGATCAGTGACCATTCCCAAACCAAGCCCCCGGACCGACCCGTCCGGGGGCGCATCCTGTTATAGCCGAGTTCCGCCTTCCGATGTTCATGAGGCTGGCATCGCTGTACTCCGGCGGAAAGGATTCGACGTTCTCGCTCTATCTCGCAGAGCAGATGGGCCATGAGATCCCCTATCTCGTGAACATAGTGCCGGAGGATGAGGCCTCCTGGATATTCCACACCCCGAACCTGTCGGTCGTGCCGCTCATGGCGGAGGTCATGGGGAGGGAGCTGGTCACAGCCCCCAGCACAGGGTCCGAGGAGGGCGACATGGAGGGTCTGAGGAACGCTCTGGACGGTCTCGACGTCGACGGAGTCGTGACCGGGGCCATATGGTCCGATTACCAGTGGGACCGCATGAACATGGTCTGCGGGGACCTCGGCCTGAAGGTCATCACGCCGATGTGGAGGAAGGACCAGGACATGCTCATGGACCAGTTCCTCCAGTCGGGGATAAGGGCGATCATCGTGGGATGTTACGCAGAGGGTCTGGACGAGTCCTGGCTCGGCAGGCCGATCGACGGGGATGCCGTAAGGGAGCTGAAGGCCCTCCGCGAGAGGTATGGCATTAGCATAATGGGCGAGGGCGGGGAGTACGAATCCCTCACCCTCGACTCCCCGATGCACTCCAGGTCCCTGGAGATCACCGGATCCGAAAAGGATTGGAAGAGGGGCGCCGGGACCCTCAGGGTCACCTCGGCGCGGCTTCTCCGAGTGCCCTCGGCCTGAACTTCCTCAGCCTGAGGGCGTTGGATACGACGGACACGGACGAGCATGCCATGGCCAGGGCCGATATCATCGGCATCTGGTCGACCAGCCCGTCGAATCCGAGGAGCACCGGCAGTCCGGCGGCTATCGGTATGCAGACCACGTTGTAGCAGAACGCGAAGAACAGGTTCTCCTTGATGTTCTTGAGTGTGGCCCTTCCGATCTCCAACGCTGCCGGGACGCTGCGGAGGTCGTCGTTCATCAGCACGATGTCCGCGGACTCCATGGCGATGTCTGTCCCGGATCCCACCGCGATTCCGACATCCGCCTGAGTGAGCGCGGGGGCGTCGTTGATCCCGTCGCCGACGTAGACGACCTTCCTTCCCTCGGGGGTGTCGGCCATCACCTGCTCCAGCGCCGCGGTCTTGTCCGCGGGGAGGAGCTCGTAGCGGACATCGTCTATCCCCAGTCTCCCTCCGACCTCGGTGCAGATCCTGGCGGAGTCCCCGGAGAGCATGACGGTGCGTCTGACGCCAGTGGACTTCAGGGTCCTGACGGCCTCTGCCGCATCGTTCTTGACGACGTCGGAAACGACGATGTGGCCCATGTACTTGCCGTCGACGGCCACGTGGACGTTCGTCCCAGCGACATCTTCGGTGCAGTACTCCGCTCCCAGGTCGTTCATGAGCCTGTGGTTACCGACGTGCACAGTCCTGCCGTGTATCACGGCCCGGACGCCCTTGCCGGGGATCTCCTCGGCCGACTCCACATCGGATGCGTCGAATCCGGAAGACTGGGTGTCGATTATCGACCTGGAGATGGGATGGTTGGAGACGGACTCGGCCTGTGCTGCCGTCCTGAGCAGCTCCGACTCGTCCATGTTCACGGAGTGGACCCGGGAGACCTCGAACCTGCCCTCGGTCAGCGTCCCCGTCTTGTCGAAGACCACGGTGTCGGTTCTGGACAGGGACTCCAGGAAGCTGCTTCCCTTGACCAGTATCCCCAGCTTCGAAGCCGCGCCGATCCCGCAGAAGTAGCTGAGCGGGACGGATATGACCAGGGCGCAGGGGCATGAGACGACCAGGAACGTCAGAGCCCTGTAGACCCAGGTCGTCCAGTCTCCCAGGACCAGACTCGGGACCACGGCTATCAGCAGCGCAGCTCCGACGACCGCCGGGGTGTAGTACCTGGCGAACTTGGTGATGAACCTCTCAGTGGGGGCCTTCCTGGACACGGACTCCTCGACGAGCTCCAGCACCTTCGCGGCGGTGGAGTCCTCATAAGCCTTCGTGACCTCGATGGTGATCTTGGCGGAAAGGTTCACGGTGCCCGAGACGACATCGGCGCCGGGGAAAACATCCCTCGGCATCGACTCGCCCGTCAGGGCGCGGGTGTCCAATGTGGACGTCCCCTCCGTGATCCTCCCGTCGAGAGGTATCCTCTCCCCGGGAAGCACGACTATGACGTCTCCGACGGAGACCTCCTCCGGGTCGACATCCTCCAGGCCGTCATCGCCCATGACGTGGGCGATCTCCGGCTGGATGTCCATGAGGTCGGAGATGGACTGTCTCGTCTTTCCCACGGCGCGCTTCTCGAACCACTCGCCGACCTGGAAGAACAGCATAACGGCGACAGCCTCGGGGAACATGGCGTCATGGACGTTGGGGACCGCCGAGAGGAGGAAGGCGCCGATGGTGGCAACGGTCATCAGGAAGTTCTCGTCGAACACCTGTCCGTGGGCGATGTTGCGGGCGGCCTTCAGAAGGACGTCGTACCCCACTATGAGGTACGCAGGGAGGAAGACCGCGAGCTGGACCAGCTCCGGTGCGCCCACGATGTAATGGAGGACCATGCCGAACGCGAAGATGACCGCGGCGGCCAGGATCCTGCCGACCAGTCTGTCCATCCGGATCACTTCACTTGATTCTCTTGACGACGACGTCGCCTTCCAGCTTCTTGGTGAGCTTCGTGGCCTCTTCGACTATGGCCTCGATCTTGTCGTCGGGAGCCACTATCGTCATCTTCTGCGTCATGAATGTGACCGTGGCCTTCTCGACACCCGGTATCCTCTGCACTTCGTTCTCGATCTTCGCCGCGCAGTTGGCGCAGTCGAGTCCCTCAAGCTTCAGTACGGCTTTCATGTTATTCACTTGAATATATGAACAACTGTTCAAGTATATTAATCCGCGTGCTGTCACCTGACGGCGAAGGATGATGGAGAAGGGAGGCGGGGTCGTATGACCCCTGGTTAAGAGGTTTCAGGGTGCAGGGTCGAGCGTCACAGCTTCTTCTCTTTCCTGAAGCACATGAACCAGTCGAGGCAGTACATGTCTGGGTCCTTCGACTCGACCCTCTCCTTGGCGGTTCCGCAGGAACCAGCCGTGGGGACGATGACGTCGTCTCCGGGCCTCCAGTTGGCGGGAGTGGCGCAGTTGTCGGCGTCGGCCTTCTGGAGGGCGAGGATGACCCTCTTGATCTCGTCGAAGTTCCTTCCGAGGGACAGGGGATAGTAGATGATGGCCCTGATCTTGCCCTTGGGGTCGATGAAGAACACCGACCTGACGGCCTGGGTGGTGGATGCGCCGGGCTGGATCATGCCGTACTTCCTGGCCACATCCATCTTGATGTCCTCGATCAGGGGGAACGTGACCTCGGGCTTGCTGATGCCGTTCCACTCCAGCTCCTGGATCTTCCTGAGCCAGGCGATGTGCGCGTAGAGCGAGTCCACGGAGAGACCGATCAGCTCCGTGTTCAGGTCCTTGAACTCCTGGATCATGGAAGCGAAGGTCATGAACTCGGTGGTGCACACGGGTGTGAAGTCGGCGGGGTGCGAGAAGAGGATGACCCATTTCCCCTCGTAGTCCTGGGGGAAGTTGATCTCACCCTGGGTGGTCACAGCTTTGAATGCCGGGGCGTCGTCGTTGATCAGGGGCATGCGGAACTGGCAGTCGTTTTCGCTGTCCATTTTCTAACCTCGGGTGGTATTAACGGCGTGAAAATATTTTAAACGCCGTTAGATACCACAATTTAGGTTAGATTAAAAAGTTTTAGAAGACCCTTATTGGATGTTCAGGTCTGCGATGGCCTTGTCGAGGCATTCGCGAATCGCGATGTGCTGGGGGCACGCATCCTCACACTTTCCGCACTTGATGCACTCGTTGGCCCTTGCCTTGCCGTGTCCGGAGACCAGCCATCCCTCCTGGTTGAGGGCCATGGCCATGTTCCCGTAAAGGGTCAGCATGTTGTCCGCGTAGAGGGTCCCGGAGATCCCGATGTTCTTGGGACAGACCTTGGCGCAGTAGTCGCACGTGGTGCAGGGGATGATGGGGTACTGGGAGAGTACCTCGGATGCCTTCTTTATGACATTCCTCTGGGAATCCGTGAGGTGTTCGAATCCCTTGAGGACGGAGATGTTCTCCCTCATCTGGTCGACGTTGCTCATACCCGACAGAACCGTGATGATGCCGTCGAGGTCGGCGGCGAACCTGAGGGCCCATGATGACGGCGTGGAATCGGGCTCTGCGTCGGTGAGGACCTTGGAGACAGCCTCTGGAGGGGTGGCGAGCATGCCTCCCTTGACAGGCTCCATCACGATCACGGGCTTACCGTGCTTCCTCGCGACCTCGTAGCATTTCCTGGACTGGATGGAGTGGCTCTCCCAATCCGCGTAGTTGATCTGGAGCTGCACGAACTCCATCTCGGGATGGGCTGTGAGGATGGAGTCCAGCTCCTCGGCGGAGCAGTGGGCGGAGAAGCCCATGTGCCTGATTTTCCCCTGCGACTTCAGGTCGCTGATGAAGGACCACATGTCGAAGTCGTCGAACACTCTGGAGCGGTTCTCTCCGAGGTTGTGCAGGAGGTAGAAGTCGAAGTACCCGGCACCGGTCTGCTTGAGGGAGGTGTCGAACTGGGCCATGGCCTCCTCGCGTGTCTTGCAGTTGATCCAGGCGGCGTTCTTCGTCGCGAGCTGGAAGCTCTCCCTGGGGTAGCGCTCGACGAGTGCCTGACGGATCGCGTCCTCGCTGCCGGCATAGGCCCATGCGGTGTCGAAGTAGGTGAATCCGGCATCAATGAACATGTCGACCATCGTCTTCGTCTGCTCGATATCGATTTCACCGTTGTCGAGTCTCGGGAGACGCATCAGTCCGAATCCGAGTTTTCCGATGCCTTCTTTGATTGTATCCATGAGATCACCGACGTCATGATGACGTCGGACTCACGAAGTTAAAGTTGGATTTAAAGTTGACTCCAGGTATACCCTGTTCTCCGGAACGGTTGTGGGATCCCCTGCGATGTACTGGTCGAGGTAAAGCCTGATCTCGTCGAAGACGACGTCCTCCAGCTCGTTGATCCTCTCCTCGTTCCTTCTTCCCCCGTACCTCATCATCGCCAGCTCGCCGCCGAGCCTCACAGCCCTCATGAGATGGTCTATGAAGCCGGCGGAACCGTCGTCAGGCTGGACGGAGGCCAGTCTGGAGATCTCCGTACCGCTGGTCTGGGAGATCACGCGTCCGGCGTCGTTCATCACGACCCTGTAAGGCATGGTCAGCCAGAGCGTCAGCTGCCTGCTCTGCTTGGCGGACAGGTACTCGAGATGCCTCGGGGAGGACTGTGTGCGCCTGCAGAAGTCGTCGGCGACATCCACGATCCTTCTGCAGCAATCCAGGTGGAACCTGAGGTCCGTGTTGACCTTCATGGATTCGAAGCGGATGAGCGAGCTGAGGTTCACGAGGGTGAACCGCCAGTCCATATCCAGGTTCTCCGACGCCTGGAGGAGGGAATCGGCCAACCTGTCGCTGTAGCTTCCGTATTCGGGGATCCTGTGATGGACATGGTACTCGATAGATGAGAGATAGGGCAGGGGGAACCTGACTCCGCCGACGCGGAAGATTGTCATCATCTCCACGAACATGCGCGCGGTCCTGTCCGCCAGAGAACGGATCTCCTCGTCAGTGTCTGTCAGGGTTATGGCCACAGTCCAGCATATGCTCGCCTGGGGGAGGTTCGTGTGGGCGGCGTATGCGAGCCCGTAGGCATACCATGCCTTCCAGGAGTGGATGTTGGCGCGTACGCTGGAATCGGCTTCGGTCTTGAAGTCGGTGTTCGAACGCAGCATCCTCTCCGCCTCGTCGGGCTCTATCACGTCCTCGGGCACGACGGAGCTGATGCGTCCCGAGTCGTTGAGGCTCCAGCACTTGGGGCAGAACCAGTAGCCTATTGGTTCGAACCCATACTCCTTTCCGCATGAGCAGGTGCAAACCATGAATTCGTAATCTTTATCGTGAATTATAAAACAAGATGTTAAAATCAGTAATCTTATGTATATAGAAAAAACGTATCTAATCATATGCGGGATATGCTCTAAAATTGATGCAATTTCTGTACATTCTGTGTTTGGCGGCTCGGGGCATCATGATTCCGCGGATCATAAGTCGGTTCGCGCCCTGTTTCATCTATCTTAGCTCGACATGTGGGATGCGAGATAACAACGTTAACGAGGTCGCCGACGACGAATCCAGATGAGCGACGCATACCAGGATGATGGTTGAAAATTGATGTTGGATGTAAAGGGTTTGTGACGCCGAAGCGTCAGATGAGTTTGATGAGGTCCCTGAGGGCGGCCTCGGGATCCCTTGACTTGACCACGCCGGATGCCAGAAGCACACCCCTGGCTCCAAGGTCGAGGGCGGCTCTGACGTCCTCCCCGGTCTTGACGCCGGCGCCGCAGAGGACCGCCACGTCGGGGTTGATGGAGTGGACTGCGTCGACGGTGTCTGAGACGATGCGGGGGTTGGCCGTCGTGACCGAGATGTCGCCTCCGATGAGCTCCGGCGGTTCCACGGCGATCATCTGAGGGGCGAAGCCGGCGATCTTCCCGGCCTCCTCGGCGGACTCGGCGCATGCGCATACGTCGAGGCTCAGGTACTTGCACATCTCGATGCAGGTCCCGACGCTCTCGAGGGGCTGCCTGTGCTCGGAGTGGTTGACCAGCGTCCCCTTGACATCGGTTGAGTGGAGCATCGAGGGCGTGACGAACCCGGTCCCGGATCCGGGCTTGAGGGGGTCGACGTTCTGCGAGTAAACGGGGATGTCCATCGAGCGTGCGATCAGCGCGAGGCCGATCATCGGCGGACAGACCGCTATCTGGACGCCCGACTCCTTGGAGACCTTCTGGCAGGTCTTGGCGAGGGTGAGGGCCCTGGGGCCCTCCGCCTCGGCGTAGACCTTGAAGTTCACGACGATGGTCGGGGGGCGGAATTCACTCAAGGTCCTCGAACCTCTCGGTGAGCTCCTTGAGCACCTCGGGCCTGGAGGTGTACTCCATCTCCTCGGGTCCCAGGATGGAAGGCATGAACGGGCCCTGGCTCCTGATGAACCTGCTGGCCTTGATCGAGTTCTGCCTGGCGGTGTCCCAGGTCTGGTTTCCGAAGAAGTCGACGGGGATGTGCTCTCCGCCATTGGCGCCCATGGGCTCGAGTCCCTGGAGCTTGCCCTCGTTCAGCTGGAATCCGAGGCAGCAGATTCTTGGGGGTCCGTCAAAGTAGACGGGGTCGGAGTCCTCGGGGGAGCAGGGGTAGAACGCACCGTAGTGGGATCCCCTCATCCAGCCGGCGACGAGGAAGGTTGTGTTCATGAAGGGCTGCAGGTACTCTCCGACGGAGGGGAGTCCGGACTGGGCGCGGCAGATGCACACGGGGTCGTCCTTTCCGATGTACTTTCCGGCGGTGAGGTTGAGCTTGTCGGTTGAGACGACGCAGGCGGGTCCGATTCCGCTGCGGGAGTTGATCCTCTTGATGGCGTATCTGGATGTGTCTCCCAGGAGGCTCAGGATGCTGAGGGTCTCCTCGGGGGAGGACATGGTGACCTTCTTGTGTCCGATGACGTCCTGGATCTCGACGTCGAATCCCTTCTTGGCGCGGGCGTCCACGACGAGTCCGGTGGTGGTGAACGGGTCGAGGAAGATCCTGCTCAGGGGCAGGGAGTACGCGGAGGGCTCGGTCTTGTCGGCCATGAAGAACAGGAGGGGCTCGGATCCCCTCTCCTCGAAGGACATCTCGGCGGAGCCGGGTCCGGCTCCCTTGACGTTCCCGGAGAACGCATCGGTCAGGATGTCCTGTCCGGCGGCGTAGAGCTTCATAGATTTGGCGATCTTGGCGGCCTTCTGGAAGCACTCCCAGGCGGCTCCGTGGACGTCCTTGTTGCCCTCGCCCTTGTAGTGGGTCATGTAGAGGTTGATGTCGTCCCCGACACGGGTGACGTAGAAATCCTCGATGATGCCCTGTTTCTGGGCGTCGGTCAGGATCTCCTTGCTGGCCTCGAGCATTGAGGGGTGCGGCCTGGAGTGTCCGACGACGGAACCGACGTCGGCTTTGATTACAGAAACTGTGACTTTCTCAGACATGATTACACCATATCCTTCTAAGACCCCCTTAAGCAGGGTACCTTATTAATTATGATGGTCCAGAGGAGGTCCGTGTACGTCGGATTAAGGCTATTACCCTTGAAGGTACGCTTCGGATACGCACCAGTCAGTGCTCACGGAGCCATCACAGCGATGGCCTGGGAAGAGGACTCAGTCGTGTCCACCGCTGCAGATGTGTGCGATGTAGCGGTTGTACATCATCCCCTCCCTCTTCGCCAGGGCGCGGATGATGTCAGTGGTCCCGGACCCGTACTGGGAGGACTTCTTGGTGCGATGAGCCAGCATGGGGAATCCGAGTTCCACAGCCGCCTCCTTCAGCACAGACTTCCGGGAGTCCATGTCCTTCGGCCTCATGTCCCACGGGTCGATCTTACCGACCACTTCCAGGACCTCCGGGTCCATGTACGGGTACAGCAGCTCCTTGCCGAAGTGTCTGGCTATTGCGAGCTCGCACGGTACCGACACCTCCCTGAGCCTGTTCACCCCGTCCTTCACGTACGCCATGTAGTCGCAGTCCGCGCACTCGACGTACTTCGCGCATCCCATGAAGTACTCGTCGGCGCCCTGCCCGGTCAGAACGACGTCCTCCTGGCAGCTCTCGCACACGGAGAACAGCTGCAGCTCGTAGGAGATCGTGAAGGGGTCTGTCTCGCCAGTCGCACGGTGGAACCTGGCTATCATGTCCGCCACGTTATCAGTGGATATCCGGACGTGCACCCACGGGAGCCCGATGGCGGAGGACAGCTCCTCGGCCGCCAGCACGTCGAACGAGCCCTCGGACCCGCAGGTGTACAGGGTCACCGATTCAGCGTACCTCTTGGCAAGGCATGCGACGAGTCCCGAGTCCAGGCCGCCTGAGAAGGCGACGGCCACGCGCCTGCCCTCGGACATGCGTCTGACTGCGTTTTCGATCGCGGATGCGAGCTCCATGCGTTCCTCTCCCATCGGTCCTTGAATCCACGCGATGTAAATCAATGTTGGCTAACACGGGCCCGTTCTGGGAAGCTTTAACGTGTCCAGCGCCGATATCGAATTGGGTGTTACAATGATCAACGAGACTGGTCACAGATCTGCGGTGGATGCCGCGTTCGAGCTGGATTTCGACGGTCGCACGCCGGTCAACAACTTCTCCAATATTGTCGCAGCCCATTCGGCAGGCCATCAGTTCAAGGATGTCCGCAATAACGCGAAGGCCTCCGCCGAGTCATCGCTGAGGTACGCCAAGCTCACGCATTCCGATTTCGTCAAGCCGGTGATAGACTCTCAGGCGATATTCCAGGACATCGGTGTGAAGGTGACCATTCCAGACGACAACTACTGCAGGGTATCGAAGCCTCTCGCCCCTACCCCCGAGGATGTGGATGCCCTCGCGGTATACGATCCGTTCGCGGCAGAGGAGTGTCCGCTGTTTACAGATTCCTACGTGGCGAACCTGGAGGGCCTGTCCTCGATCCTGGATGAGGATTTCCACGTCTGCGGGTTCTCCTGGGGTCCGCTGACCATGGCGGGATACATACGCGGGGCGGACCAGCTGCTGATGGATTCGTTCCTGGAGCCCGAGCTCGCAGACAGGATGATTTCCAAGGTGACGAGGTTCACAGCCGACATCCAGAGGAAGTGCATAGACTGCGGTGCCACCGTAATGTGGATGTCAGACCCCACCGCCTCCCAGGATCTGATATCACCGGACGAGTACAGGAGGTTCGAGCTGGGGCCCGTGGCTGAGGTCATCAGGAGGGTCAAGGACTTCGCGGATGTGCCGGTCATGATCCACATGTGCGGCGAGACGACAGACACGATGAAGCTCCTTCCCGACATAGGGGTGGACTGCTTCAGCTGCGACACCGCCGTGGACCTGGCTGTCGCTAAGGCGAACATAGGCGACCGCATGGCCCTGATGGGCAACGTGGCGCCCGTGAACACGCTCATGCAGGGAACGCCGGAGGACGTACGCCGGGAGAGCTACGAGTGCATCGAGAAGGCTGGCTTGGATGGGGGCTTCATACTGTCGTCGGGTTGCGAGATCCCCAGGGACACCCCTGACGAGAACACGATCGCCATGGGTCTGGCCGGAAGCGGGTTCTGGAAGGACAGGAACCGACCGAACATGGGATAACGCTGGATGCCCATGACGGGCCATGGAAGAAGAGAATCGCCTCGGCCTCGAAGAGGTCCTCGCCCTGCTCAGGGACAGGGGCATCAGTTTCGAAGAGATGCATCACGTCCCCGTGTACACGATAGACGAGATGCTGGCGCTGGACATGCCGGACCCGGAGCACATCGCCAAGAACCTCTTCCTCAGGGATGACAAGAAGAGGAACTACTACCTCATCGTCTCCCGCGAGGACAGGAAGGTGGACCTGAAGGCACTGAGGGAGGTCCTGGGCTCCAGGCCTCTCAGCATGGCCTCCGAGAACGACCTCTGGGAGTTCCTGAAGCTGAGGAAGGGCGCGGTGACCCCGTTCGGCGTCCTGAACGATCCGCAGAGGAGGGTGGACGTGGTCATTGACTCGTTCTTCGAGGGTTCGTCCTTGGGCATCCATCCCAACGACAACACATGCACCGTGTGGCTGGGCTCCGAGGACCTGGTCTCACTGATCGGCGACCGCTGCAGGTCCCTGGAGTTCAAGGAGCTCCCCTGAAAGGGTTATCAAGAGCCCCCGGGATACGAGGTGCGATTCACATGTCTGACACCATGAGGCTGGTGCTCCTCCGCCACGGGGAGAGCGTCTGGAACAAGGAGAACCTCTTCACTGGATGGACCGACGTCGACCTCTCCGACAAGGGGAGGGAGGAGGCAAGGTCCGCCGGGAGGCTCATGAGGGACGAGGGCCTGGACTTCGACGTCTGCTACACGTCGTTCCTCAAGAGGGCCATCCACACCCTGAACCTCGCGCTCGAGGAGATGGACAGGGAGTGGCTGCCCGTCACAAAGGCATGGCAGCTCAACGAGCGCCACTACGGCGCACTCCAGGGTCTGAACAAGGCCGACACCGCCGCGAAGTACGGGGAGGAGCAGGTCAAGATCTGGAGGAGGTCCTATGCGACACCCCCGCCGGAGCTGTCCGCCGACGACGAGCGCAACCCCGCCAACCAGGAGATGTTCAGGACCGTGCCCAGGGAGTGCCTCCCGCTGACGGAGAGCCTCAAGGAGACCGTCGCCAGGGCCGTGCCCTACTTCGACGAGGAGATCAAGCCCAGGATGCTCGCCGGCGAGAGGGTGCTCATCGCGGCCCACGGGAACTCGCTCAGGGCCTTGGTCAAGGTGTTCGACGGCCTCAGCGAGGACGAGATCGTGGGAGTCAACATCCCCACAGGCGTTCCGCTCGTGTACGAGTTCGACAGGGACTTCAACGTCGTCTCCAAGAGGTACCTCGGGGACCAGGACGCGGTCAACGCCAAGATGGCCGCCGTCGCCAACCAGGGCAAGAAGTCATGATCCGACCCCTCGGCGGGATTCCCCGCGGGGGACAAACCGTTCATGGGGCGGCGCGACGGTCACGGTGCCGTCCGTTCGCCATCGTTATCTTCACTTACCGCCATCCCTCCACGTACATGATACTGAGGCACCTGTCCTGGAGGGGCTGGCTGATGCTGGCCGCCTGCGTCTTCCTTATCGCCGGTCAGGTGTATCTCGACCTCCGCATCCCCGAGTACATGGGGATCATCACGGACCATCTGCAGGCGGGTACCGCGACCGAGATCGTAGCCAGCGACGGGGCGAGGATGGTGGCCTGCGCCCTGCTGAGCCTCCTGCTGGCCGCATGCACGGCCGTCCTGGCCGCCAGGGTGTCGGCGGACCTCTGCCACACCCTGCGCATGAGGCTGTTCGCCAGCGTCGGTGCCTTCTCCCGCCAGGACGTCGACGGGTTCTCCGCCTCCAGCCTGATCACCAGGTCCACAAACGACGTCTACCAGATCCAGCAGTTCCTGCCCAGGGCCATCAACATGGTCGTGAAGGCTCCGATGATCGGGGTCATGGCCGTCTGGAAGATAAGCAGCAGCTCGTTCCAGTGGACCGCCGTCACCGTCATCGCGATGGTCGTCCTGTTGGCTGCCTTCTCCGCCATGCTCTACCGCGGGATGCCCTACATGCGCAGCATGCAGAGGCATGTGGACTCCGTGAACATGATGACCCGCGAGGGCCTGGAGGGGGCGAGGGGGATACGCGCCTACAACGCCGAGCCTAGGCAGGAGGCGAGGCTCGCGGAGGCCAGCAGGAGGCTCCTGGACAACAGCCTGACCCTTGTCAGGGTCATGGCGCCCATGCACGCCCTCGCATCCTCGATGATGAACTTCCTGACCCTGGCGATATACTGGGTCGGGGCGGGGATCATCCAGTCCGCCGCCGGCCCGGGGGAGCAGATGTCCCTGTTCTCGGACATGATCGTGTTCACGTCCTACGCCACGCAGATCATATCTGCAGTCATGATGGCCTCCGGGATCATCAGGGGCCTCCCCAGGGTCATGGTCTCCAGCAGGCGCATATGCGAGGTCATCGACCACATCCCCTCCGTGTCCGATCCGGTGGAGCCCGCGGTCACGGAGCCAAGGGGGCGCGTGGAGTTCAGGGACGTCACGTTCAGGTACCCCGGAACGGACAGGGACGTGCTCTCGGGGGTGTCCTTCGTCGCCGAACCCGGGGAGACCGTCGCCATCATAGGGCCGACGGCAAGCGGCAAGAGCACTCTGGTCTCCCTGATCCCCAGGCTCTACGACGTCACCTCCGGATCGATCCTCGTGGACGGGGCCGACGTCCGCTCCTACACCTTCGAGGAACTGAACTCCCGCTTGGGGTACGTCCCCCAGACGGCCGTGGTCTTCTCCGGGACGGTGAGGGACAACGTGAACTACGGCGGTGAATCGGGGTCAAGGGATGACGGGGATGTGGAGCGCGCCCTGAGGGTCGCACAGCTCTGGGATTTCGTGTCAGGATTGCCGGACGGTGTCGACACCGATCTCGCCCAGCACGGATGGAGCCTATCAGGCGGGCAGAGGCAGCGTCTCGCGATAGCTCGCGCAGTATGCAGGGACCCCGGGGTCTACCTCTTCGACGACACTTTCTCGGCGCTCGACTACAGGACGGACCGCGACGTCAGGGAGGCCCTGGACCGCGAGACGTCCGGTGCGACGAGGATCGTCGTCGCCCAGAGGGTCGGGACCATCATGGATGCCGACAGGATCGTCGTCCTCGACGGAGGGCACGTCGTCGGCATCGGCACCCACAGAGAGTTGATGGATTCATGTCCGCTCTACCGCGAGATAGCGGAATCCCAGACGGAGGCCAGCGATGCCCGGAGGTAACGGGCCCAGGTGGGCGAGGCAGGACAAGCCTCGTGACCTCAGGGCGGCAATGACAGGGCTGCTGGTCTATATGGGGAGGGAGAGGCGCGCCCTGTACGCGGGGATACTCTGCGCCCTGGCGGCGACGGTGCTGTCGCTGATCGGGCCCCAGCTGCTGGCCAGCATAACCGACAGCATCTCGGGCAGCATCCTCGGATCCACGCCCGTGGACATCGGGTACGTCTCCCGTCTGGGAGCGATACTTGTGGTTCTGTACGCCGCGAGCTTCCTCCTGTCCGTCGGTGAGACCAGGATTATCGGCGCCGCCTCCGAGAGGATCGGGGACAGGATGCGCAGGGACCTCTCGGCCAAGTTCGACAGGCTACCCCTCTCCTACCTCGAGTCCCACAGCATAGGCGACATGATGAGCCGCATGACCAACGACACCGACACGGTCCGCACCGGGGCGGCGGAGAGCTTCAGCACCGCCGTTTCCGCGGTCTGCATGATCGGAGGCGGCCTGGCGATGATGCTCTACACGGACTGGAGGCTCGCCGTCGTTGCCGTGCTCCCCACCCTTCTGGGAGCCTCATTCCTGTACATCGTCACCCATCGCTCCCAGAAGTACTTCGTCGCGCAGCAGAGGGATCTGGGGCTGATCAACGGCATAGTGGAGGAGACCTACTACGGCCATGACGTCGTCCGCACGTACAACGGCACAGCGGAGGCGGAGAGGAGGTTCGCAGAGGTCAACGACAGGCTCCGCGCATCCTCCTTCAGGGCGAGGGTCGCCACGGCGATGATGCCCCAACTGATGAACTTCATCAGCAACCTGTCGTATGTCGTCGTCTGCGTCGCGGGGTCCGTGCTCATCATCGAGGGGAGCATCGGCTACGGCGTCATCGTGGCCTTCATCGTCTATGTCAAGAGGTTCAACCAGCCCGTCGCCGAGATGGCCGACATCGTGGCGAGGATGCAGTCGGTGGCATCCGCATCTGAGAGGGTCTTCGGGATCCTCTCGATGGACGAGATGCCCCCTTCGCCCGATGCCCCTGACATAGGCCGCGCCTCCGGCAGGGTGGAGTTCAGGGACGTGCGCTTCGGATACACCCCCGGGAGGGAGGTAATCCACGGGTTCAGCCTGACGGTGGAGCCTGGCTCCAAGGTCGCGATAGTAGGGCCCACCGGGGCCGGGAAGACCACCATCGCGAACCTCCTGGTGCGCTTCTACGACCCCGACTCCGGCGAGATACTGATTGACGGGATCCCGACGACATCGATGTCACGCGCCCAGGTCAGGGAGCAGTTCTCCATGGTCCTGCAGGACTCATGGCTCTCCGACGGCACGTTCTACGAGAACGTTGCGTTCACCAGCGGCGCCGGCAGGGAGGAGGTCGAGAGGGCATGCGACGTCGTGGGCATCGGGGACCACATCCGCTCGCTCCCTGACGGGTTCGACACCGTCGTCGGGGAGGCATCCGCGCTCTCCGCAGGGCAGAGGCAGCAGCTCGCCATCGCCAGGGCCATGGTGAAGGACGCCCCCATGCTGATCCTCGACGAGGCCACGAGCTCTGTGGACACACGCACGGAGAGGAGGATCCAAGAGGCCATGGACCGCATGATGGTCGGGAGGACCTCCTTCGTCATCGCCCACAGGCTGTCCACGGTGAGGGATGCGGACGTGATACTGGTGATCAGGGACGGGAGCATCGTGGAGCTGGGGACCCACGAGGAGCTCATCGCCTTGGGAGGGTTCTACAGGATGCTTTACGACTCCCAGTTCGAGGGGTGCGACTGAGCATCTCGATGGATCGTGACAGGATGGTCTGTCCGGACGCTCTTTATCTAAGCAGATCGCGATACTCCCACATGCAGCGCAGGAACGTCGCGATTTTAGCGTTCGTTGTCGTCGTTGTCGCAGTGTGCGCCGTAGCGGTGTACAGCCTGGATGACGACGGGCAGGGGGATTATACACAGTACTTCCCGGATCCGATAACCGATGAGATGAGGGACCGTCCCTCGGCAGATGAGATCACCAGCAGCCTGGACGTCCTCCTGGACGACTACATCGCGGTTGCGGTCGCGGAGGGTTCATCGCAGGACGACATCGCAGAGGCACTTCGGTCCTACTACGAACAGTACAGCTGGTACCTGGTCCAGCAGTCGGTGCTCGTATGGGACTACTACACGGATCCCGCGACCTACGGAAAGGAGTACGTCGCATGGCAGTCGGCCCTCACCTCGGCCTCAAGCGATTTCGACGATGCGCTCAGGGAGAGCCTGGACGGATCCAACTCGGACTCGGCCCGCCACGTCATCGACACCATGCTCGGGGAGGGTACTTCAGCGAGGCTGGAGTCCTCCGAATCCACGACGCAGGAGGAGCTGGACCTCCTCCAGCGCGAGTCGGAGCTCGCCGCCGCGTACAACCTGGCCGAGACCCCGGAGGAGATGGCGGACATATTCCTGGAGCTCATCGACGTGCGCAACAGCCTTGCCGCGCTGTGGGGTTACGACACCTACGCGGACTACGCCTACGAGGTCACGTACGGTCGCGATTACAGCCCGGACGACTCTGACGCCCTGCTGTCATATGTGAGGGACTACGCCGTGCCGCTCGTGCAGGCGATGTCCGAGTCCAGATACACCGTCCAGTACGACTACGATGGCACGGACCAGCTGTACACCGACGCATCCCCGTTCATCCATTCGATCTCCGAGGGATTCGGCGACCTCTACGACTACATGCTGGAGAACGAGCTGATAGACTTCGAGGATGTGGGGACGAAGGTGGATGCCGGGTTCACCAACACCATGGTCACCGGATGGAACAAGGTGGTATTCATCTACTGCAAGCCGTACAACAACTCCAGCGACCTGACGACGCTGATCCACGAGTTCGGGCATTCAGCCGCGTCCGGGCTCAACCCCGCGCCGTTGAACGACTACGACATCTCCGAGATCCAGTCACAGGGTCTGGAGGCCCTGTTCGCGGTCAGCCCTCTCAACCCGATCGAGGGGGACGCCGACGCATCCTTCATCTCATCGATGCTCTCGGCGATAATCCTGGGGTGCGTCCACGACGAGTTCCAGCAGAGGGCGTACGCCAGCGACGCCGATTCGCTGGAGGATCTGGACATGATCTACGAGGGGATCCTGGCCGAGCTGGGCGTCAGCACGACCCAGCACTGGTACAGCGTCTACCACACCTTCGCCCTGCCGTTCTACTACATCAGCTACGCCGTCTCGGCGTTCAACGCCCTGGAGATCTTCGTCGATGCCCTGGATGACTACGATGCGGCCGTGGCCGAGTACCTGCAGGTGAACCAGTACCATGAGGAGGGATACATCGGAATGACCGAGGACCTCGGGATGATGAACGCCTTCGACGAGGGGGACTTCGCCCAGATCATGGGCGCGCTGTACGAGCACCTCTTCGGCCAGACGGCGGACGTCCCGGCATACGTCGCAGCCGCGGCGGAGGCGTGAGCCCGCCCCGGACCATGGACGGCTCATCCATAAATATGGCCCGAGCATCCACGGAAACAATGACAGTAATCAGGGACTCAAGCACCATCGCCGTCACAGACGGCACCGCCACCGTCCACGGGTGGGTCCAGGACGTCAGGAACCTCGGAGGAATCTCCTTCCTGACCCTCCGCGACAGGCACGGCACCCTCCAGGTGACCATGCCCAAGAAGAAGATCGAGCCGGAGCTCTTCGAGAAGCTCACCAAGCTTCCCAGGGAGTCCGTCGTCTCCATCACCGGCGATGTCAAGGAGAGCAACCAGACCGCCCTGGGCCTGGAGCTCATCCCCACGTCGGCCGAGGTCATCGGCGAGGCCGCCGTCCCCCTCCCCATGGGGGTCATCGACAAGGTCAACGTCGAGATGGACACGCGTCTCAACCACAGGTTCATGGACGTCCGCAAGCCCGAGATCAAGGCCATCTTCGAGCTGAAGTCGATCATGGTCGACCTCATCGAGGAGGCCGTCAGGGAGAACGGGTTCACCCGCGTCTACACCCCCAAGATCGGAGCCGCCGGAGCCGAGGGCGGAGCGGAGCTGTTCAGGGTCCAGTACTTCGACAGGCCCGCCTACCTCGCGCAGTCCCCCCAGCTGTACAAGCAGATCCTCATGTCCACCGGGCTGGACAGGGTCTACGAGATCGGACCCGCGTTCAGGGCGGAGCAGTCCAACACGAACCGCCACGTGACCGAGTTCATCTCCTTCGACGGGGAGATGTCCTGGATCCAGAGCCAGAACGACGTCATGGCCATGATCGAGGAGATCGTGGACCATGTGCTCAGGGGGCTCAAGGAGAGGGGAGCCAAGCAGCTGGAGGTCCTCGGCAAGGAGATCAACGTCCCCGCCAGGCCCTACCCCATACTCACGTACTCCGAGTGCCTCAAGATGGTCAACGACGCCGGACTCAAGCTCAACGAGGGCGACGACCTCGGCACCGAGGGGGAGAAGATCGTCGGAGACGTGATGGGCCAGAAGGGCATCGACCTCTACTTCATCGCCGAGTACCCCGAGGAGGCCAAGCCCTTCTACATCATGGAGAAGGACGGCACACCCTACTCCTACAGCTTCGACCTGGACTACCGCGGCCAGGAGGTCTCCTCCGGCGGACAGAGGGAGCACAGGTACGACGTGCTGGTCAAGAGGATGGAGAAGAAGGGCCTCGACCCAGAGGACTTCGAGTTCTACCTCGAGGCGTTCAGGTACGGCATGCCCCCGCACGGCGGATGGGGTATCGGGATCGAGAG
>CAJJJM010000013.1 GCA_905187815.1 uncultured Methanomassiliicoccaceae archaeon | reverse complement strand
TGTCGGAGCTCGGCCCAGCGAGCCGAGCTCCGGTCGATGATCCATAGCGGAATCAGCGCCTGCCGTTTCCTGTGCCGTGGCGGGGACCATTTCCTCTGCGCCTGTCCCCTCCGGAATTGTAGCCGTCGTCGACGAAGATGTAGTCGAATGTCGCGAGGTCGCCCATCTCCTCGAACCTGGTGCGGACGTATTCCTTGACGCTCTCGTTCTCGCAGACCTTCGACAGCCATTTGACGGAAGGGAGCGAAGGGTCCCCGTACATCTGGAAGTACAGCTTGGCGGCGTCCATGTCGCGGCCGACGTCGTGGAGTGCATATATCAGCTGCTTGCTGCGACGGGTCTCGTCCTTCGACAGGGATGACAGGGCCCTGCCGCAGTCCTCATAGCCTTCCAGACAGCATTTCTTCAGCCAGTTGATCTCCCTGTATCCGCCCATGAGCCTTCCCACCTCGATCATCCTCTCCGGATTCCCGATGCAGTATCTGTCCAGGTCGGATGTGTCCTCGCCATCGTAGTATCTGACGAGGCCGGCGGCGTCGCCACGGTTCAGGCACACCTTCGACAATCCCTTCCTGACATCCTTCCTGGCCTGTGCGGGCATGAGCTCCTCCACGGCGTCGTCGGAACCTGAGACCGCGGCGGCGATCATCGGAGGTATCCACTCATCACCGTCCGAGCGCAGCTTCATCGCGGACAGGTACTTGCCGAATGGTGTGTCCGATATGCCGAGCTCGTGCACAAGCGATGTTATGAGGTCCCTGTGGGCTTCCATGCCGTCCCTGAGATACTCCTCCCTGTCGCCGGCATCCAGATATCCTCTTAGGAACGCCGCCTCGGGGAATTCGCCGGAGAGCTCCTCCAGTCTCCTGATGGAGTGCCTCTCCCCTTTGGTCGCCCTGATAAACTCCGTGCGGATGGACTGTCTCAGCCTCCTCCTCTCATCTATCTCCTTCAGAAGCTCCTCCGCTCTGACCGAGTCCTTCTTCCTGACGAGGAGTTTGAGGCCTTCCACCGCCATGGCCTCGTCGGAGCCTCTGGCGAACCCGTCGATGCACGGGTCGTCACCCTCGATCTCGCCGAGGCGTATCCTCTCGTAGATCGCTAGAGGGTTTCCCTTCTCGGCAGCGGCATCGAGCGCGGCCCTCTCCCAGCGGGGATCGATGGTCAGGCAGAGGTAGTCGAAGGCGATCATGGCGTCCTCCGGGCAGGCCTTGGCGACCCTGCCTCTGATGGTGGGGAACTGCTCGGGACCGGCTTCACGGAGCATGCGCAGCATGTTGCTCTCGCAACCCTTGCTCATCCGGGCTGCACCGTGGAGGTACAGCACCATGGCGAGGTCCTTCCTGCCGTTCACCTCGCAGTCCACACCTTTGAACAGTATCCTCTGAGGGGTGGACGGGACCGTCAGGTTCAGCTCCTGGGGCTCCTGCTGCTTCGCTGGCTCCGAGGGCCTCTCGCGGGGGCTCTCCCGATCCCTCGGCCTCCTGTCGTCGTGCCCTCTTCCGTTCCTGCGGTCGTCGCGGCGTCCGTCGCGGCGCTGTCCGCCATGCTCGCGTCCCCCGTTCCTCGGACCGTTGCCCCTGGGGCCGTTGCCGGTGGGTCTCCCGCCCCTCCTATCGTCGCGGCGTCTGTCGCCACGACCATTACCGGGTCTGCGGTCGCCACCATTCTGACGGGGGCCACCCTTCCTGTTACCGTTGCGGGAATCGTCCCTGCGGTCCTTGTGGAAATCCCTCTTCCCGCGATCGTCGCGGTCCCTGCGTGGACCCCTCTCGCTGTCCCCTGGATGGGGCCTGTAGGTCTTTCCGTGGTCTTTCCTGGTAACGTCATCTTCGGGTGCCATGGCGGTTCATCCGTCCAGAAACGGGACCTATAATAATACTTGGGATGGTAGGCGAAAGGTCAGACCATCAGAAGCGCCGCAGTATCGCCCCAGTACATGGACACCCACTCGCTGGCACCCTGGAATGCGTACTCCACACCGAGTGCGGTGAGGAGCAATCCGACGATCTTCGATGTGATGCTGAGGGCGTTCTCCCCAACAAGGCGGACGATCGTGTGGGACATGCGCAGGAGGACCCATGTGGCTATCAGGGCGACGAGTCCGGCCAGCACGACCTCTATGTATCCGTGTTCCTGTGTGAACAGGATCGCCGCGGTTATGACTCCGGGCCCTGTCATTATGGGGGTGGCCACGATTATCCACGGAGCATCCTTCTCCTCCTTGGTCTTCCCCAGTCTGAGTCCGAACACCAGCTCGGCGCCCATCATGACCAGTATGATTCCTCCCGCGACCCTGAAGCTCTCCATGGTGACTCCGAAAAGGGACATCAGGGGTGATCCGATGAACACGAACACGAACAGGAGGATCCCAGCGACGATGACGGCACGGTTGGCGTAGCTCCTCAGGGTCTCGCGGTCGACATCCTTTGTGATGGTGAGGAACGTCGGTATGCTGGAGAACGGATTCATCACGAGGAATATCGAGAGGGCGACGGTCGCGAATGTCAGTATCTCCATGGGATCACCGCCTTCAATGGGTCGACCGGGGGTATAATCGTTTCCATCACTCCCGCCCCCGCCTCTGGCACAGATAGTATCTGCGCATCCTTCCGACGAACATATCGAACACTATCCCGTCGTCCTCCATCCTCTTCAGGGTCGTCGCCGTGTGCGCCCTGGAGACATGGAGGAGGTCGATCAGCTCCTGGAACGATACGCCGCCACGTCCGTCCATGTAGCCGACTATCTTGTCCACCTTGGCCTGGTAGTGCCCCATCACAGCCTTGACCGCGGGGAGGATGGTCACGAACCCGTCCGGAGCGGAGAGCGCGCGCGGCTCGTCTGTAGATCTGGAGTACGCCTTCCTGATGACCATGAGGCCGTGCCTGTAGTGGCCCTTGAGTCTGAGCAACTCCATCGCAGCCACGAGATCCGGGTTCCTGATGCCTCCGTCCCCTTTGTGGGCGGATCCGGGTGACAGCACCATGATCTCATCCCTGCTCACGGTCACTATGATGTCCTCGCCCCTCGAGTAGTCGCGGTGGACCACGGCGTTCAGCAGGGCCTCGGAGACGGCTATGCGGGGGAATCTGTATATCTCGCTCTTGGAGCCATCCACCAGTTCCTTCGGGTTATAGGGGGATATCGCGTTCTTGGCCCTCTCGATATGGGAGAGGACGGATCCGGTAATCCTGACGGTGGCACCGTCCGGCCCTACGATTGTGATACCATATGGGCATTGGTCAGAGATAAGGTCCCCCAGTGGCGAAAGCCGTCCGTCAGGGGTTCTTACGTTCGAAATGTCGTCCAATCCATGGCGGGGCACCAGTCCGTGAAGGTATTCGAACGTGGGGCCTGGAGCGTATGAGGCCGGATCTTCGTGAATCATGTGCACATACAATGTACCATATAGCTTAAACCGTTCTAAGTCTGTTAGTCTAAGTACAAAGACATAATATCAAATATACAATGACCTTGATTTACCACAAATTGCTGATATTTGCATACAGTATCCAGTCTGATACCTATCGCCTAAATACTCATCCGATGATTACCTGATGGGTGCAAAAAATGGTAGACATACCTGCAGAAGTCATGGAAATCATGAACGCAAAGGGAACCGTCAAGGCTCTCGTCACCGCCAACAAGGCCGGTCAGCCCCACGCTATCGTGTGTGGGACCATCGCTTGCCCCGCTCCGGGCAAGATGGTCGTCGGAGAGGTCCTCATGAAGAGGTCCGCCGAGTACATGGCCGAGAACGGAAAGGCCGCATTCATGATCGCAGCCGGACCCAAGGCCTATGAGATCCAGGTCGAGAACCCCGTCCGCTACGACAACGGAGAGGCGCTCGCGGCCATGAACGAGGGACTCGCCGCGGTCAACCTCCACGCCAAGGCCCTGTGGATGTTCGACGTCGTCGCCGTTTACGACGAGGGTGCCGGACCCAACGCCGGAACCAAGATCGCTTGAACCCAAAGCCCCGTCGAATGACGGGGCAACCTTCCTTCTAATCTCTTATTTTATACCCTGTATACAATCCACCGTGCATGGATGCAACGGATGTCATGTCATGGGTGGACTCACACCTTCCGGAGACGATGCTGCTCATCGGGGGGCTCCTGGCCATCCTGATCGTCATCAGCTATGTCAAGAACAAGGAGTCCTGGACGTACAAGCTTCTGATGTTCCTCGGAGTCGTGTTCGGGGTCATCATGCTCTACGAGGCCATGACCATGTACGGGACCTGGAGGATGGCAACATCCATCTTCGTCACGGTAGCTGGATTCGCATTGGTCATCAGACCCTTCCGCGAGGTTCACTTCGCGGTGATATTCGCATTGATGGTGATGGTCCTGGTGTACATAGGGCTTGGCGGACTCGACGGATACATGCTGTTCGACTCCGTGGACCTCTCGTTCCTGGCCACAGGGTGGCCCAGGATAATCGCGGCCTTCCTGTGCGGTGCGGTCGTGTACATGATCTTCAACTTCGCCGAGGCGATCGTGAAGTTGTTCGGGAAGGTGCTCAACTGGTGGCCTCTCCTGTTCGTGCTCGGACTGGTCTGCATAGTGGAGGCGGCGCTCATGTACATGGGTTACGGGTCCATACTGGATTACATCGACACCAGTTCGCTGGGGGTCTGAGTGCCCGGGCACAACAAGCTTTAAATGCCATGGGTAAATGAGGGGTGAGAGTGGGCTCGTGGCTTAGCCAGGATATAGCGCTGGCCTTCTAAGCCAGACGCCCCGGGTTCGAATCCCGGCGGGCCCGCCAAGGATGCACGCCCCACGGGCGAACATTCAAGGAAGGAACCATCATGAAGAGAAGCTCGCGCGCCTGGAAGAAACGCGGCAACCAGCGTTGGAAATGGCGCAAGAAGAAAATGAGAAGAAGAAAGAGAGCAGCAAAGATGCGCAAGAAGTGATCGCTACTCGCTATCACACTCACCGGGGGTATAGGCTAACCTGGCAGACTGGCGGGCTCCAGTTATTGAGAGTGATTGAAAATGGGTTTGCTGACAGTAGTTGATGACTAACTGGAGCGATGACTCATTGATTCCGCGGGGGGTAGCTCCCTCCGTAGTGGAAACCCGCTGACGGGGGTTCAAATCCCTCTGCCCCCACCTTGCGCTTCTTTCTGAGCTCTTGCTCTGGGCACTTCGGTGCCACAATCCCTTTTTCTGTTTTCCCTCATATTTTCCATTCATTACGTTCGGCACTCGCAGAACCCCATAAATACAGACCAGTGAATCCGAGTATGCAAAACGGGGCTGGACAATGGACAGGACGACGTTTCTCAACCGCGCGCTTTTCCTCCTGTCCGTAATATTAACCGGTGCGATCGCCGGGTCCCTGGTGTGGCTGATCCTGTTCGTCATGAACTCCGGTCTGGACCTCATATGGAACCAGATGTCGTCATGGTTCGGGACCCTCTATCCGGTGGTGATGTGCATCATCGGAGGGGTGGTCATAGGGCTGTTCGCCAGGCGTTACGGCCAGTATCCCGAGGATCTGAGGGCGGTGATGTCCAAGGTCAAGCGTGACGGCGGATACGGGTACGACAAGCTGGGGAGGATATCGGTGGCCGCGGTGCTTCCACTGGTCTTCGGCGGATCCGTCGGTCCCGAGGCTGGACTCACAGGGGTCATCGCAGGCCTGTGTTCATGGGTGAGCGACAGGATGAGGCGCTTCGGCAGGGATTTCAGGGAGCTGTCGGAGGCGGGTGTCGCCGCAACGATGTCTGCCCTGTTCACCGCACCGCTATACGGATTCGCGGTGGGGATGAGCCGTCGTCCTGCGGAGGATGACGGAGGGCCGAAGCTGTCGGGATGGGTCAAGGCCGTCGTGTACATTTGCGCAATAGCGGGGGCCCTCGGCGCCCTGATGGCCCTCAATCACCTGATAGGTGGCGGGATGTCGCTCCCGCACTATGACTGGGAGGCGATTGGCTCCTCCGAGATCCTGTGGATGATACCTCTGATCGTCGTGGGGGCGCTCGCCGGGTGGCTGTTCTGCATCGCGGACGCATCGCTGTCCCGCCTGTCGGGACGGATTGGTGACAGGCCCGTCCTCAAACCGGTGGTGGCAGGTGCGATACTCGGAGTGTGCGGTGTGGTTCTGCCTCTCACAATGTTCTCAGGGGAGGCGCAGGTCGAGGTCCTCGACGAGCAGTGGGCCGCGATGGGCGCCGTCCTCCTGCTCGCGATAGGCCTGATTAAGATCGTCGTCACAGCGATGTGCGTCAACATGGGTTGGCGCGGAGGCCACTTCTTTCCGGTGATCTTCGCAGGGATATCCATCGGCTATGGCATGTCGCTGCTGACCGGAGCTGATCCCGTCTTCTGCCTCTGCGTGGTCACGGCCGCACTGGTCGGCGGTGTTATGCGCAAGCCCCTGATGGCGGTGCTGCTACTGTTCCTGTGCTTCCCCGTACTCGCCGCGATACCGATGGCCATCGCCGCGTTCGTGGGTTCCCGCATGCCGCTGCCGCATTGGGCATCCGAATCAGAGGCCGAGTGACCGGCAGTGGGAGAAGGGTGAAAGGGGGACGTCCTTGCGGACGTCGGCCCTGTTTCAGTTCTTGAAGCTGTGGATGGGTGCGGGGATCCTTCCGCCGCGGTTGACGAAGTCTGCGCATCCGTATCCGTTCACGGGCATGATTCCGGCATCTCCGAGAAGGCCGCCGAACTGGACCCTGTCTCCGACATCCTTTCCGATGACGGGGATGATCCTGACCGCGGTGGTCTTCTGGTTGACCATGCCTATGGCCATCTCGTCGGCGATGATCCCGGCGATCGTGGTTGCCGGGACATGTCCGGGGACGGCGATCATGTCCAGTCCCACGGAGCAGACGCAGGTCATTGCCTCCAGCTTCTCGAGGGTCAGCGCACCGATCTCCGCCGCCTCGGCCATGGATCTGTCCTCTGTGACAGGTATGAATGCGCCGCTCAGTCCGCCGACGTAGGACGAGGCCATGACTCCGCCCTTCTTCACCTGGTCGTTCAGGATGGCCAGCGCAGCTGTGGTTCCGGGTGCCCCGGCGTACTCCATCCCCATCTCGTGGATGATGTCGGCGATACTGTCCCCGACCGCAGGGGTGGGGGCCAGGGAGAGGTCCACGATGCCGAACGGCACCCCGAGCCTCCTGGAGGCCTCCTTGGCGAACAGCTGTCCGACCCTTGTGACCTTGAAGGCCGTCTTCTTGATCGTCTCGCAGAGGACCTCGAAGCTCTCTCCGCGGACCTTGGACAGGGCGTTCTTCACCACACCGGGTCCGCTGACGCCGACGTTGATCACGCAGTCCGTCTCGGTGACGCCGTGGAAGGCGCCGGCCATGAACGGGTTGTCGTCCGGGGGATTGCAGAACACCACGAGCTTCGCGCATCCGATGGAGTCTGCGTCCTTCGTGGCCTCGGCGGTCCTGACGACTATGTCGCCCATGAGCCTGACGGCGTCCATGTTGATCCCGGTCTTCGTTGATCCCAGGCTAATGGAGGAGCAGACCCTCTCCGTGCATGCCAGTGCCGCAGGGATGGACTCGATGAGGTTCCTGTCTGCCCGGGTCATCCCCTTCTGCACCAGCGCGGAGTATCCGCCTATGAAGTTGACGCCGATCGTGTGGGCGGCCCTGTCGAGGGTCTGGGCGATCCTGACGAAATCCTCGGGGGAATCGCATGCGGCACCGCCGACTATCGCGACGGGGGTGACGGATACCCTCTTGTTGATCACGGGGACGCCGTACTCCAGTCCGATCTCGTCTCCGACCCTGACGAGGTCCTTGGCGAGGGTGGTGATCTTGTCGTAGATCTTGTCGCAGAGCCTGTCGAGGTCGGGGTCGATGCAGTCCAGGAGGCTGATGCCCATCGTGATGGTCCTGACGTCGAGATTCTCATGGGAGACCATCTCATAGGTCTCGAACACCTCTTTGAGTTCTACCATGGGGATCAGATCCTGTGCATCATGTCGAAGATCTCCTCGTGCTGCGCCTTGATGATGCAGCCCACCTGCTTCCCGACGCCGTCGAGCCCCTCGCTGAGGGAGCCGAAGTCGCCGGTGTATCCGGTGGTGTCGACGATGAGGATCATGTTGATGTACTCCTGGACGGTGGTCTGTTTGATGTCCAGGATGTTGATGTTGTTCTCGGCGAAGAAGTTGCAGACGGCGGCGATGATGCCGACGTGGTCTTTCCCTACGAGTGTGACTACAGTTCTGTTCATTGGTTCACCTGTTTTCTCTGATCCTGCTTCATGAGCGCGTATTCCAGGGAGTCGATCAGCGCGATAAGACTGGCTTCGATGACGTTCTCGGACACGCCGACCGTGGTCCAGCTGGACTCCCCGTCGGTCGTGCGCATGAGGACGCGGACGCTCGCCGCGGTCGCCGATTTCTCATCCAGGACGCGTACCTTGTAATCGGTAAGACGGACGCCGTTGAGGGACGGGAAGAATCTGGCCAGGGCCTTCCTGAGGGCGTTGTCGAGCGCGTTGACCGGACCGTTGCCGTCGGCCGCGGTCTGCTCCATGTCCCCGTTGGCGTCCATGACCTTGATGCTGGCTTCGGATGCCATCTCCAGGCCCCTGCGCTCGTCCATGAATATGCGGAATCCCGATACCTCGAACCTCTTGTCGAGGTCCCCTCTGAGCCTCTTCACCAGCAGTTCGAAGCTCGCGTCCGCGCCCTCGAACTGGTATCCCTTGGACTCCATGTCCTTGATCATCCTCGTGATGTCGGAGCTGTCGTCGCTGACGTCGAGCCCCAGCTCCCTCAGCTTCTCCACGATGTTGGACCGACCCGCCATGTCGGACACAAGGACTCTGCGGGAGTTGCCGACGGATTCCGGGTCCACATGCTCGTACGTGCGAGAGTCCTTCAGGATCGCGGACACGTGCATCCCGCCCTTGTGCGCGAACGCACGGTCGCCGACGTACGGCATCCCGGGGAACGGGGCTATGTTGATTATCTCGCCGACAGCCTTGGACAGCGACGTCAGCGAGCGGAGGTCGACGTCTCCGATGTCCGCATTCTTCTTCAGGGCGAGGTTCGGCAGGACCGTGCACAGGTTGGCGTTCCCGCACCTCTCTCCTATGCCGTTGATGGTCCCCTGAACCATCGTGCATCCAGCGTCCACTGCGGCGAGGGTGCATGCGGTCGCGAGGTCAGAATCGTTGTGGCAGTGAATCCCGAGCGGGATCCCGACGGATCCCACAACGTCGCGCACGGCAGAGGCTATGTCCCCTGGGAGGGTGCCCCCGTTCGTGTCGCACAGGACAAGCCATTCCGCGCCTCCACGCTCCGCAGCCCTCAGGGCGGCGATGGCATACTCGCGGTCGGAACGGTACCCGTCGAAGAAGTGCTCGGCATCGAACATCACCCTCTTGCCGGATTCGACCAGGAATCTGACGCTGTCCTCTATCATGGCCAGGTTGTCCTCCAGAGGGATCCTGAGGGCATCGGTGACCTGGAAGTCCCATGACTTCCCGAAGATGCAGCACCATCCGGCGGAACATGTCGCCAGGGACCTGAGGTTCGGGTCGTCCTCCGGTGCGATGCCGTGCCTGCGTGTGCTTCCGAATGCCGTGAGCTCCGCTCTGGACAGGGTCATCTTCCCTGCCCTGTCGAAGAACTCGTCGTCACGGGGGTTGGATCCGGGCCATCCCCCCTCGACGAAGTCCACTCCGAAGTCGTCAAGCCTGGACAGGATGTCCAGCTTGTCCTCGCATGAGAACGAGATCCCCTCGGTCTGGGCACCGTCCCTCAGGGTGGTGTCGTATATGAGGATTCTCGCCATCTCATTCCGTCCTCTCATCCATTATGGAGATGAGGTCGCTGAGGATGGCGGACGCAGTCTCGATCTTCCCGGCTCCGCGGCCGGAAACGGTAATCGGGCCGGCGAGGTCGGAGATGATCTGGGCCGTGTTGAGTGTGCCCGCGATGCTAAGCGGGTGTCCCTTGGGGACGAGCCTGGGGGCGACCTCCAGCTTCGTGTCGGACACCTCTCCGATGAGCCTTATCACCATGTTGCGTGATGCTGCGAGGGCGATGGCCTCCTCGGTGATCCCGGTGATGCCCGTGATCCTCACGTCGTCGAATGTGACGTTCCTCCCGAACACCGCGTTGGCAAGGATGGCGACCTTGCATGCGCTGTCGTAGCCCTCGATGTCGTTCGTCGGGTCTGTCTCGGCATAACCCATCTGCTGGGCCTCCTTCAGCGCCTGGTCGAACGGCTGTCCCTTATCCATCTTGCTGAGAATGAAGTTGCATGTTCCGTTGAAGATCCCGCGGATGGAGGCGATCTCCTCGCCGATGAGGTTCTCGCGGCAGAGGTTGATGATCGGCATCGCGCCGCCCACGGAGCCCTCGAAGCGGAACTTGCATTTGTTCCTCTTCGCGAGGGATGTGAGTTCGCCGAACCTGAGTGCGAGGGGGCCCTTGTTCACGGTGATGACGTCCTTGCGGTTCTCCAGGGCATGGGTGATGTTGCGCAGCCCCGCGCCGCCGGTCTTGACATCGGTGGGGCTGACCTCTACGAGTATATCATAGGCGGCCTGGTCCAGAACCTCCAGGGAGTCGGAGTACTCGTTCTCCCCGACCCTTCCGGTCCTCTGCTTCGTGGCGATGAGGTCGAGCGGGTCCAGACCGTCCCTGTCGAGGACGTATGTCCTGGAGTCCATCGCGCCTGTGATCTGTATGGGGCAGTCGTACCTCTCCTCGAGGAACTCCTTGCGTCTGGCCAGGACCTCGGCGAATCCCTGTCCGACCGTTCCGAAACCGCAGATGAATATCCTCATCTCAAACACCCCTCACGTAGGTCGTGCCTGTGCGCCTGCATTCCTCGTCGAGGAAGGCGTCGAGCTTGTCGAGGTCCTCCTCGCTCCTGGTCTTCACGGAGATCATCCCCGTGCGCCTCTTGTTCCCGGTGGTCCTGGAGGAGTATCTCACATCCACCGCGTCCATCTTGGCGATGGCGGACGCCTTGTTGATGAGGCCCTCGATGTAGGGCGCGTCGATGTCGCCGATCAGGAGGTAGTCCATGGTGTAGGTCTGGTACACGGAGCCGATCTTGGAGATGATTATGTCCTTGGACTTCCAGATCCTCTTGAGCTCCTCCAGCTGCTTCTGCTCCTCGACCTCGAAGGTTATGTTGACGCAGATCCTGTGGTTGACGATGCGTTCGCGGTCGTGCATGATCCCCATGATGTTCCCGTCGACTAGGGATATGGGTTCTATCGAGCCTACGAGCTGTCCCGGCAGGTCCTTTACGAATAACTCTGCGTTCACGATCATGAGGAGCACCTTGCTGATTGGCTGACCGATAATAATAATTAATATAAAATGCGCGCGGGGTCACGTCCGGGCACGATGCGACGGGCCAAGTACGGACATGTGCATGGATTTTGGAGAAGATTGGCGCCGAGAGGGAGATTTGAACTCCCGAGGGAATGCTCCCACGAGCTTTCCAGGCTCGCGCCTTACCGGGCTGGGCCATCTCGGCTTTGATGGCACGGGGATTGGCTCATCTAATTAATAGTTTCTGGTCGGCACACGGTCAGTCCCTCATGTGTCCCTGGACGCCCCAGTCCACATCGTATCTGTAGTCCGACAGGTGCCTGCGGACCTCCCTGGCCTCCTCCAGGCGCTCCGTGTCCACGGTAAACACGGCCCTCCCCTCGCCGGTGCCGCATTCAGCCATTATGTCTCCGTACGGGTCGAGGCCGCGGGAGCATCCGTGCATGTCGAGTCCGTTCGCCGGACCGACGTTGTTGATGTAAGCCATGTATGTGACGTCCTCCAGGGCCCTGGCGGGCAGCACCCTGTCGAGGAACGGCTTGGATTGTATCGCGGATGCCGCGGCGCAGATGTTCACGGATGCGCCGTTGAGCGAGCAACCATGGAGGATCTCCGGGAAGAAGATGTCATAGCACACGCACATCCCGAACAGGATCCCGTGATACGAGCCCATCCCAGGTGAGTTGCCGGGGGCGAAACCCGTCTCGGCGTAAATCCCGAATCCGGCGAGATGGGCCTTGTCGTACCAGGAGTCCCCGTCCGGGGAGAGGAAGGCCAGGGAGTTGTAGACCAGGTCCGACTCGAACCTCGGGGTCCCAACGGCGACAGCCCTGTCGGTCATCCTGCACAGGTCCGATATCTCCCCGATGCACATCTCCACCCTTTCGTCAAGGCCGTCGCAGGGGTGGCCGTATCCGGTGAGGTACATCTCCGGGAAGACGTAGACGTCGGCATCTCCCTCCCTCAGACGGGATCCAATCCTTGCGGCGTTCTTCTCCGGGTTCCCGGGTACTGGCATGAACTGGCAGAGCTCCACATCTACGCGCATGCGCACACATGTCCGGTCTCGCGTATAAGGATGCGCCTGCGCGTGTGAATAATTAAATTCCGAATCCAGGATTACTGGGACGATGACCGGAGTCAAGATACCGAACATAACCAAGGAGGACGTCGAGGGCCTCACGGGTTTCATCAGGAGAACCATAGAGGACATCGGATGCAAGGGCGTCGTCATAGGGATCAGCGGCGGTCTGGACTCCGCCACGGTCACCAAGCTGTGCGTCGATGCAATCGGGTCGGACAGGATCCTCAACGTCTTCATGCCATCGAGGGTAACCCCTGCCGAGGACTACAAGACGACCTCCGAGCTCTGCTCCATGTGGGGCACGGAGTACAAGGTCGTGGACATCCAGCCTGCGGTCGATGCCCTCGCGGCGGTTCTCCTCACAGGGAAGGAGACACCTCTGGAGAGGGGGAACATATCCGCCAGGTGCAGGATGATCGTCCTGTACAACCTCGCCAAGAAGAGGGACTACATCGTCATGGGCACCTCCAACCAGAGCGAGCTCATGATGGGATACTTCACGAAGTTCGGGGACGGTGCCTGCGATGTCACCCCTCTTGCCAACTTCTACAAGACCGAGGTCCGGCAGATCGCCGCCATGATTGGCGTTCCGGAGCCCATCATCGCCAAGCCTCCGTCCGCGGGACTGTGGGAGGGCCAGACCGACGAGTCCGAGATGGGGATCACCTACAAGGACCTCGACGGGATACTCTACGATATGGAGCAGGACAGGTCAGATGCGCAGATCGCCGCTGACACCGGGCTGAGCCGGGAGAAGGTCGCCGAGATCAGAAGGCAGGTCGAATCCATGGAGCACAAGAGGCTTCCTGCGGTACGTCCGAGCGATTTCTGACCAAAAACTGTCGAAATCGGGATTGGATTGGTTCTTGACAATAGAAAGATTTATTAAGAACCTGTCCATCCCGAGTCTTGTTGCTCCTGTAGTGTAGCGGCCAATCATGAAGCCCTCTCGAGGCTTCGACACGGGTTCAAATCCCGTCGGGAGCACTCATCTCTTTTTTCTTCATTTTTCAATCTCTCCGTCAGGTCGTCCTCTAGTCGAGAATAGGTCGGAGGCTCAGGATGGAACCGCGCAAGAGGCTTGGGACTAGGGTCATGGAGGCGGCGGGTGCGCTGCTGCTAGCCATAGGGTTCGTGGGCATCTTCCTGCCCATCCTTCCCACGACCCCGTTCGTCCTCGCCGCGGCATTCTGCTTCTCCGCCAATCCGAAGATGTATGCCAAGATCCGCGACAGTCCTTATTTCGGCGAGTATCTGAGGGCGTACAAGGAGGGAGGGACGGTGTCAGCCCGTACCCGCGCGAAGGCGATCGTCATGGTCTGGGTGGTCATGGCCGTGTCAGTGGTTCTTCTGGACACGGCTTGGCTGAGGGCGCTCCTCCTGATCGTCGGCGCTGTGGTGACGGTCCATCTCCTGACGGTCGGCAGGGCGAGGGGAGGATGACCGGGAGGGACGTCAGTCTCTCCGGGCGGGGGCGTACCTGTCCATGTACATGAGGATGAAGTCCCTCATGTAGATCTTGAAATCAGGCTTCTCGCGGTGGATCCCAGCGCATTCCAGAGCCTGCTCCACCAGATGGTCGTCCCAGCAGAATGTCCCTATCCCGGTGGCCTGGAAGTGCACCGTGTTGTACAGCGGGAGGGCGGCTGCGAGCTCCAGCTGGAGGCGCACATCCGCGGCAACATGAACATGGGCAATGACACCCGCTTCCTGACCAGGGTCGTGTCCCAGTACCTGCCATACATCGGGTATCCGCGCAGTCTGAACGCGATCGCCGCAATCGGCAGGGTCACCTCGTACGACAAGAAGGATTGAGAAGGATGTAAGGGGCCCCGAAGGGCGTTTGCAGGATGCCTCAGAACGGGAGGATCTCCTTTCCGTGCTGCTCCGCCAGGACCTCCGCGAAAGCGGTGTACATGGCGGCAAGCCCGCAGACCACCCCTACGGCCCCGCCGGCCATGACGAGGCCGTCGATGGCGCCCAGGTTGCCTGCGGACAGCAGGAAGAACGTGATCGTGAGCGTGGCGAACACGAACATGAGGGACTTCCTGCCCTTGAGGGTCCCTATGAACAGGAACAGCGTCAGGATGCCCCACAGGAGCAGCCATGTCCCGAGCGTATCCCCGCTTCCGGACATCCCCTCGATGCCGGCGTGGGTCGCCACGAACGTGAGCCAGAACATCCCGTAGAGGGTGAACGCCACGGTCCCGAACGTGTTGCCGTTCCTGTACTCCATGATCCCCGCGAGCACCTGTGCCAGACCTCCTACGAAGATCCCCATCGCCAGGGTCACCCCGTCGAGTGCCAGCACGTCCGCGTTGTGGAGCGAGAGCAATACGGTGGTCATGCCGAATCCGAGCAGTCCCAGCGGTGCCGGATTGGCCTTCTTGGTCGGCTGAATCTCGTCGGCCATGCGGCTGTGATTACGGGCATGATATAAAAAGTTGTCAATCGACGAATGCTATTTTCGGCATTCGTCGAATTGACTCCAGATCCGTCACGCGGTGGCACCCGGCACGGGAGACGGCGCGGGGGCGGAGCGGCCGTCTCCCCAGCAGTCGTACCTGAGCAGGAGCGCGGCCATGACAATCACGATGACGGACCCTATGTTGTGGACCAGTGCCCCGGCGATCGGGCCCATGAGTCCGAACACAGCCAGAACCATCGCCACGGAGTTGAGGGCAATGGAGAACGCTATTCCCGCCTTTATGGTGAGCAGGGTCCTCCTGCTAAGTCTGATGACCCCTCCGATTTTGGATATGTTGTCATCCACGAACACTATGTCCGCGGACTCGGTGGCCATCTCGTTGCCGATACCGCCCATTGCTATGCCGACATCGGCGCGCTTGAGTGCAGGGGCGTCGTTGATCCCGTCCCCCACCATGCATGCGCTGCCGTCCTCCTCGACGAGTGTGACGGTCCGGAGCTTGTCCTCGGGGAGGCACTCCCACACGACATCATCCATTCCTAGCTCATCTGTCATCTTCATGGCGACCCTGTGGTCGTCTCCGGTGAGCATGATCGTCCTTATTCCCAGTTCCTTGATGTCCGCCACCGACTGGATCGACTCCTCCTTCAGGGTGTCGGACAGTATGGCGAAGCCGACGGTCATCCCATCGATCCCGGCGAGGATGACAGCGAAGCCCTCCTCCCTGACCCTGTCGCATTCCCTGAGGGTCTCCTCGAGGTTCGCGGGGCATCTCTCCCTCATCAGGATCTCGTTGCCCGCGGTTACGCGCATTCCGCGGACGGTTCCGGAGACACCCCTCCCGGGGATGTATTCGAATCCATCGACATCGTCCAGAGGTCCCTGATGAGCGGCCGTCACGGCCTTCCCCAGCGGATGCTCCGAGCGGGATTCCACGGCGGAAACCGCTGAGGCGATGGTCTCGGTATCATACGACGCGGAAGTGGATTCGAACCTGTGGCAGACGATCCTGCCGGTGGTGACGGTTCCGGTCTTGTCCATCAGCAGCGTGTCCACGGACGCCATCCTCTCCACGGCCCCGCCGTCCTTCACGAGGATGCCCCTCTTCGACATGTTTCCGGCGGCGGCCATGATCGCAGTCGGGGTCGCGAGGATAAGGGCGCATGGGCAGAAGACCACCAGGACGGTGACTGAACGATAGATGTCCTGAAACGCAAGGTAAGCGAGTATCGAGACGGCGAAGGCGATGACGACTATGTACACGGCCCACCTGTCCGCGGTGCGGACGACCTTGGACTTGCCGGCATCCGCGTTCTCGATGATCTGGGTCATCCTGGCTATGGTGGTGTCGTCCCCGACGCGGTCGACCCTGATATCCACCGATCCGTACATGTTGACGGTTCCCGACGACATGCGGTCCCCCGGCCCGACGTCGGAGGGCACGGATTCCCCGGTGAGGATCGAGTTGTTGACGGAGGTGTTTCCGCTGATGACGACCCCGTCCACAGGCACGACCTCTCCCGGGACTATGCGAACGGTGTCCCCGAGGGCCACGTCCTCCACAGGCACGATCCTCTCATCCCCGTCGGTGACGACCCTCGCAGTGGCTGGCCTCATGCTGACGAGCCTCATTATGCTGGCGTTGGCGTGGTTGACGGTCGCCTCCTCCAGGAACCCGCCTATCTGCATGATGATCGCTATCTCGGCGGCGGCGTCATACTCCCCGATGACAACGGAGGCGACGATGGCGACGGATACGAGGACATCCGCGGTTATGTCATGCTCTTTAACGACTCCCACGATGGCGCCCCAGATTATCGGGACGCCGCAGATGAGGATCGGTATGAAAACTGCAGGCCATGCCCAATCCGCTATGAACGATGCGAACAGGGCTATGATGCCGACGATTATGCAGGCGAACGGTATTTTCTGATCGAGAATGGCGTCCTTCACCAAGGACACGCTAACCACCTTCTTCTAGATACCCCTACCAGGTATGCGTATATATACCCTACGGGGGTATCGAAAAAGGTGTTTTCCTCAGATCTTGGAGAACTGTTCGATGACCTTCGTGAATTCCGCGATTGTCTTCTCCGGGTCCCCATGCTCTATGCCGTCGCGGACGCAGTGTTGGATGTGGCCTTCCATGATAATCTGGCCCACCTTGTGCATGGCGCTCTTGACCGCGTTCACCTGCACGATGATGTCTTCGCAGGGGACGTCCTCATCGATCATACGGTCGATCGCTGCGATCTGTCCTGAAATCTTCTTGAGCCTTCTGTGGAGGTTCTCCGAATCCATGCACTGCTTCATGCCTGTTATGTATGCGCGGATAGGATAAAAGGGTGTCAGAGTGGGAAAGGTGGGCGGATAGGTATTCCCATCCGCCCGATAGGGGTGGGGGGTTATTGTGATTGGACCTTCTTGGCATCCGATTTGTTCTTCATCACCGAGGCCACGACAGTCACTGCAAGGACGCCGACGATGACGACCAGGGACAGCAGGACGGGGATATCGATGAAGTGGTGGGCCAGGAGCTTGAACGCGACGAACAGCAGGATGATCCCGAGACCGTACTTGAGGTACCTGAGGGACTGCATTCCGCCGTGGATCACGAAGAACAGGGACCTGAGACCCATGACCGCGAAGATGTTGGATGTGTAGATGACGAGCGTGTCGGTGGAGATCGCGAGGACGGCAGGGATGGAGTCCAGGGCGAACACGATGTCGGTGAGCTCGATGACGATGACGCACAGGAACAGGACGGTGATGACCCTCTTGCCGTTGACGCGGGCGAACATTTTCCCGCGGCTGGCCTCGTCATCGACGTAGTTGAACCTGTTCTTCATGAACTTGGCGATCCCGTTCTCCTTCTGGTCGTCGTCCTTTCCGAACGTGGTTTTAAGGGCCACTACGAGCAGGATGACTCCGAAGACGTAGAGTAGCCAGTCGAACCTCTCCAGGAGTTCGACGCCGGCGAAGATGAATATGGCACGGAAGACGATGGCTCCGATGACACCGTAGAAGAGCGCGTGGTGCTGGTCCTCGTCCTTGATACCGAAGTACGCGAAGATGATGATGAACACGAACAGGTTGTCCATGCTCATCGCCTCTTCGATGGCGTATGCGGTGTAGTACTCGATCGTATGGGTCATGTCTGTCGCTAGGAACACCAACACGCCGAACGCGAGTGCCACGCCCACCCACACCGCCAGCTGCTTCACGGCGCTTTTGAAGGGGATGTGGTGAGGCTTGCGGTTGATCCACAGATCTGCCGCGAGCAGCACTATCACTATGGCGGCGAAGATGTACCATAGCGTTGATTCCTGAAGCATGAAATGCCATCTAAGGCCCCATGATAAAATTTATGGAGCTCGTAGCGAGGAGGCGGAAGGAATCCCTATGGAGAACCGGTCGATTCTCCATAGAGGGATGTTTCAGTGGGTGTGCGGGAACAGGAGGCTGAACGCGAGAATCAGCACGATCCCGAGGATCACGAGTCCGTACGAACCGAGGTCCTGCTTCTTCCTGTGATAGGCCTCCGGCAGTATGTCGCACATGGAGACGTACATGAACGTTCCAGCGGCGAACGCCAGCGGGATCCCGGTGAGGCCCTCGATGTCCCCGATCCCTCCGAGTGCGATGAAGAACACGACTCCAGCCAGCGGTGTTATGAGCGAGAACGCGAACAGTCTGATGAGAGACTGTCTCTGTGTGAAGTCCGTAAGGATCATCGTGGTCGACAGGGAGAACAGGACCACAAGCTTGTGGATGCACATTCCGACGGTGGCTATGAGTCCCACCTCCTCGCCCGCGAGGAATGTGGCGGCGAGGGCGAGTCCGTCGCAGGCGGCGTGTACAGACAATCCTGCGAACGAGGACATGGAGGTGATCTTGTGGCTGTGGTTATCCTGGCAGCATTCGCAGGAGCAGCCTCCCATGTGGCGGTGCTTCAGGAGCATCTCGACGGTCATGATCAGAACGAATCCGGCCACGATCGTGTACATGATCTGGTGGATGTCGTATCCGCCGTCCTGGCATTCATGGACCGCCTCCGGCAGCAGGAGGAAGAACAGGAGTCCGAGGAATATCCCCGCGCTCAGCGCCATCAGCAGATGCGCCTGCCTGTCGCTGAGCTTCTTTACCCTCGGGAGCAGCGCTCCGGCCATGGAAACCACGAGGAGCAGGACCGAGTACAGTGCGAAGGTGGCTACCGCTTCCATGTGGCGGGGTTCTGTTTCATGTTATTAAAACATTCGGAACAGGTTATTAACTTCCACCGCATACCAGGACTCGAAGTTATTAACGTGATAGCATGGGTATAGTAAGCATCTCCCTCAACGAAGAGAATCTAGCAGCCCTTGACAGGATCCAGAAGGTCTATGGGCTGTCCGGGAGGTCGGAGGCAGTCCGCACATCCATAAACGCCGCATTGGCCGACATAAGGGAGCTGGAGACGATGGAGGGCATCGTGGAGGGGGTCCTGGTGATCGTCCGCGGGAACCACGCCGACCCGTGGATGAGCATGATCCAGGCGAGGCACGAGTCTGTCATCAAGACCCAGATGCACTCCCATCTCCAGAACCACAAGTGTCTGGAGGTCATGGTCGTATCCTGCGATGCCGGAACGCTCACCGGGATGCTCAAGGAGATCCAGGCGGAGGGCAAGGCGGACTACGTCAAGTTCGTGCGCGGGTGAGTTCTGAGCCCCTCCTTACTTTATTTTAAATATCTCTAACCCATACTACCACTCGGATGGGATGTGCATGAGTGATAGCTCACGCGATTACGACAGCAACGGCTCTCGCAAGAGCCTCAGGAACCGTCTGCAGTCGATGCAGAGCACCGACCGGACGGATGCGAAGAAGGGTCAGCACCTGTCTGACCTCACCAAGAACATCGGGAACACTCTCCAGAGCATCTTCTCTAACAAGTCCGACTCCAGCGTGTACTCCAAGGGCGTGCGCGAACTGGACAACTTCGGATACGAGAAGTACAACCTCGAGGACGACGGGGGAGAGATATTCATATCCAAGGTGCCCGAGAGGGCCATGTTCAACGACGGAGAGCCGATCATCGTCAGGGCGACCGCCGGCAACTTCGTCGGTTCCAGCGACAACACCACCGCACGCTTCGATGTCGGCGAGGCCGAGGCCAAGGCCGAGGACATGAGGAACCTCTTCAGCAACGTCCCCCGCGGCACCGCCGTGGAGACGGAGTACCACGCCACGGTCGGGGAGGTCACCGCCGACGGCACAGTCAAGCCGAGGCCAATCGACGCCTCCTTCCTCGGAAGGATGAAGGCATCGTCCGCGGAGAGGCAGACCGCACCGGCCGAGGATCAGACGGCTCCCGCCCCTGAGGCATCGGCTCAGTTCCTCCAGATAGACGAGGATGTCCCCGTCGAGGTCCCTGACAACTCCACAGAGGTGCCGATTCTCAAGATGGAGGAGGCGCCCGTAGAGGAGGCCGCTTCGGAGCCGGCACCGGCAGACAACGGCTTCTCCTTCCTGGACAGGGTGTCCCGCAGCCGCAGGGCCGATTTCATCATCGAGCCCGAGGAGGCCGAGGTCGAGGAGCCTGTCGAGGAGGCGCCCGTAGAGGAGGCCGAGGACGACTACGACTGGATCTTCGCAGACGAGGACCAGGAGGAGGTCATGGAGATGCCCGCCGAGGTCCCTGAGATCGGAGAGGTCGCAGCAGACGTCCCCGAGGACATCATCATCGCTCCGATCGAGACCCCTGAGGAGGTACCCGTGGCGGATGTCACTGACGAGATCATTGCGGCGGATGTCCCCGCCGAGGTCCCCGAACAGGTCGAATCATATTCCGGATTCGTGGAGGAGCCCGTTGAAGAGGCTCCCGCAGTCGGACTCGTAGAGGTCGAGCCCGTCATCGAGGCCCCTGTTGAGGAGCCCGCAGAGGCGTCCGTCCCCGAGGAGCCTGTCGAGATGGTCCCCGAGGCACCCGAGGAGGTCCCTGTCGAGGATGTCCCCATGGAGATGCCCGCCGAGGTCCCCGAGGCAATCGCAGAGGCCGAGTCTCCTGCAGAGGCCGCCCCCGCAGAGGAGCCTATCGCGGTCATGACGCTCCCTGGAATCAGGGAGGTCGAGCCCCTGGAGCCCATCGCGGGACTCGAGATGGAGGGTTCCGAGCCCTCGTCCGATTCAGCGGTGTCAGACGCGATCGAAGCCACCCCCGCAGTGATGGAGGCGGCAGTCACAGGTGCCGAGGCCGCTCCTGCGCCCAGCACCAAGTTCGTAGGTCTGGAGGAGGACGGAGAGGCCCTCCCGCGTCTCAGCGACCCCGTGGTCAAGCGCCCGAGAACCGTCCGTTTCAGATTCAGCAACGGAGTGCTGCAGAACGTAGAGTCTGACAAGACAGAGCCCAAGGAGGAGCTCCGCGACCCTTTAGCGTGACGGGTCAGCGCGCCCTCCCCGAAACCGAGCCGGTCGCGGTCAACGACAAAGTCCGCGATGTGATGCTGTTCACAGTCCCCGGTCTCGACTACGAGGAGGACCTCGTCGATCCCGATGTCCCCATGAGGGATGACGGGGCCGAGGGCCGCTTCGCCAAGGCCTACATCCACGACGAGATACCGTGGATGGACCTGACGAACGAAGTGCGCGACCTGATGCGTCTGGCAGTACCGAGTATCGATGTGTCGGAGGAGGACCTCTCCTTCGTTGATGCGGATGTCCCCGAGGACGGGATGGAAGCCTGCTGGGCCGTTCCCGCCACCGAGGGGGCGGACGACACCATAGCGTACAGCATCCCGGAGTACACGACTGCGATCTGTGCACCCTCTGAGGAGAGGGCGATGATCGCCGCCGCAGGCGAAGTGGGACTGCTCCCAATGCCCGCGCCCGTACCCTTCGAGGAGATCCTCGACGGTGTCGTGAGGGACGTGGTCTCCAAGGTGGTCGACCAGGTCCTCGCCGAGCCGATCCCGCAGACAGATGAACTGACGATGAACGTACAGGCCGCTCCGGAGATCCCCATGATCCCGGCAGCGACCGTGATGGCGTCGCTTCCCGAGCCCATCGTGGCCGAGGAGCACGCAGAGGAAAACCATGCGGTCGTCGATCCGGAGCCCGTCGAGGTCGATCCGGTCGAGTCCGCCGACGGCATGCCCGCGGTCAGGTTCTCCTTCGGATCCCAGGAGGTCCGTGGGAGCGGCTGGAGGGTCTGCTTCTCGTTCTAAGAAACAAGAAGAAATGCACATCCGAGAAACCGGGTCCTGGCCCATTACCGTCCGACGGAATCCCCGTCGGGCGGGTACTTCCATTTTCTTGTCAAATCGGTCCGTTGGCTCCAATGTCAACGCATCCGGGCCCATGCCTCATGTGATTCTGAGGACCATCCGATGCGGCGATACTCACGGCCATCGCCGCATCCTTCCAGCAGGGACATGTCTTTTCCCGGAGCAGAGGGGTCACGTCGATTGCGAGAGGCAACCGAATCCAAAACCCCAAGAGCCTAAATAGAACATTAAGTCATGTCGTGACATGGAATTCCTGTTGCAGTTGCTGATCGCACTGGCTGTGCTGTTCCTTCTAGCACGCCTGGGCTCCGCGATTGTCTCCAGGTTCGGTCTGCCAGGTCTGATAGGCGAGATCGTCATCGGAATCGTGGTGGCAAATCTCGCCTTCGGCGACTGGTCCCTCATGGGATCGCTGGGAATTACCATGCCCGAACCCGGAGAGGGGGCCGAAGCCGGCAGCGACGTCTATCACATAATCTATGCCATGGCAGAGTTGGGAGTGGTGTTCCTCCTGTTCACAGTGGGTCTGGAGACCAAGGTCAAGGACCTTCTCGGATCCGGGAGGCCCGCCCTCCTGTGCGCCATCCTAGGTGTCATCCTTCCGTTCATAGCGGGATTCGCGATCATCCTGATGTACGAGGACCTGAGCAATCTGAACCATGCGATGTTCATGGGTGCGGCGATGGTGGCCACATCCGTCGGAATAACCGCCAGGATCATCAAGGACCTGCATCTGATGGATACCAAGGAGGCCCGCATCATCATCGCCGCCGCCGTCATAGACGATGTTCTGGGGATGATCGTCCTGGCGATAGTCAAGGGCATGGCCGACTCCGGCGAGCTGTCCATCGGTAGCATCGCATCCATCACCCTTCAGGCGGTCATCTTCGTCCTGGCCATCATAGCCGTGTGTAAGTGGGTCGTCCCTAGGATATACGATTACTTCGATGCCCGCAGGCGCAAGGTCGAAGCCGAGGGGAAGGTCTATCGCTCCATCAACAAGTTCGTCCTCGCACTCATCGTCTGTCTGTTCATGTCTGCGTTCGCGGAGTACATCGGGCTCGCCGCGATCATCGGCGCGTTCCTCGGAGGGATGCTGTTTGCGGACTACGCCTGGGAGTGGGACCTCGAGCACAAGTTCGACTCGATCACCACGTTCATGCTGTCCTTCTTCTTCCTCAACGTCGGTCTCCAGGTCGACCTGAGCTCTCTTACGAGCACGTCCGTCATACTGCTGGCCGTACTGATCATCGTGGTCGCCATCCTCACCAAGTACATCGGATGCGGTCTGGGTGCCAAGATCGGTGACAAGAGCATCGACATGAAGTCCTTCAACATCATAGGTGTCGGAATGGCTCCGAGGGGTGAGGTGGGTATCATCATCGCCTCGATCGGTCTTGCATCCGGTTACATGTCCACCGACCTGTATGCGGTCATAGTCCTCATGTCGGTGGTTACAACCATCATAGCCCCGCCGATAGTCGCGAGGCTGTTCAGGAAGAAGTACCACGAGGAATACACTATCCTTCCAGAGGACAGGGTCTGACCCTGTCTTCCCAAGAAACCATCTCAGGGGCTTCGGCCCCCTTTCTGCATTTTCTCACTGCCTATATCGGCATCACGTTCGATGACTGCGGTCGCTACAGGCGGCCGTAGAAATGAAAAATGGAGTCCCAGCATCCGCTGGGGCGTTCATAGATAAAAGTCCCGTTCCGCTCAGTTGAGGGGGACGAAGACCTGGAGAAGCATCACGATGACGATGAGTCCGATGGCGATTCCCACGACTGCGCGAGGGCTGATCCTGACTCCCTTCTCGTTCTCGGTGTCGAAGTACCTCATCAGACCCGCGGAGGACTGGAATCCCGAGTCGTTCTTCTTTGCCATGGGGCTTCGTTATCTGCGGTCCATATAAAAACCTGCGCATGCACCCTTTTAGTCGCGCGCAAGAGTGTCCGACGGACCACCCATCAAATAGAAGAACCGAGTTGTGGGTCTGATGGAATCGAAGTACCTCCTGCTCGCTTCGGCGTTGGGATTCATACTAATGCTGGTCGGATTCGTCGGCTATGTCTTCAGCCCCAGCGCCGCGTTCGAGGTGGTGTTCGTCATCGGGGTCATACTGCTCGTCATCGGATATGCGATGCTGTACCTGATGAACAGGAGTCTCAGCACCGAGGTCAGGCAGAACGAGAGCCAGGAGGACGAGGACGGTTTCTTCTACATCCTCGACGAGGATTACTCCGCCCCCGCCGGCGATGCGACGATCACTGATCTCACCAAGGGTCGGGAGCAGTGATACGTTGCCGGCACTCAACGCTGAGATTCTCTACCTCTTCTTCAACTCGGCGAACATGAACCGCTGGAACGATCACATGCGTCCGGTCGACCTCACCGAGCTTGACAAGCAGGCGCATAAGGCCGCCATCGCATGGGTTCTCGCCAAGTTCGAGGAGTCTGCCGGAAACCCGATTGACTGGCGTCTGGTCATAGAGCACACGATGTTCTCGTTCATCCAGAGGGCGGTGCTCACCGATCTCAAGCCGCAGGTCTTCCACAGGATAACATCCGAGAGGCGCGGACCGGTCAACGACTACGTCCTCTCCGAGTTCGATCGTCTCGTCCCGGATTCGGATCCCGGATTCAGGTCCCGTTTCGCAGTCTATCTGTCGGATCCCAAATCCACTCCGGAGGATGCGGTGATCCGTGCCGCCCATTATCTGGCGACAAGATGGGAGTTCAACCTCATCTATGATTCCAACCGCTCGCTGTATGGGATCGAGCAGACGAGAGCAGAGATCGACGAGCAGATCGGCCAGCACATGGATCTCGTCGGCGTCAGGAGGCTCATGGACTCAGAGGAGACGTTCGACTTCATCGACCTCATCGGCCAGCTGAGGTTCCAGCAGCGCTGGGCGAGGACGCCGCGCATCCCCAAGACCACGGTCCTCGGACATTCACTGATGGTAGCCGACATGATGTACCTGCGCGATCTGGATGCAGGCTCCTCCGACAGGGAGGTCTACAATGATTTCTACAGCGGCCTCTTCCACGATCTCCCCGAGGTCCTGACGAAGGACGTCATATCGCCCATCAAGGAGAACGTGGACGGTCTGGCGGCCATACTGGAGGGATATGAGCACGACCTGGTGGAATCGAAGATCATGCCCCTGCTGGAGGAGGGGTGGAGGGAAGAGTTCCGCCATATGGTCTACGAGCCATTCACGGACGTGGACATCCCCGGGTTCGGCAGGAGGAACGGATCGGACCTCAAGGCATGCGATCTGATGGCGGCTTACATGGAGGCCAACATATCCCGCAGGTACGGGATCTCATCCAACACGCTGCTGGAGGGCGAGAGGGGGATCCGCGACAAGCTCATCGAAAAGGGTCGCGGCATCGGTGCCCAGAGACTCGTCGAGGACCTGGACCGTCTCAGGATATGAGTAGGTCGTACCTGCGATTGTAGGTATGTTCAGAAACAGTTTTATAGAACATCAGACAGTGATTTCTATCGATACTATGTCGAAAATCGTAGCAGTCATTGCGAGTCCCAGGAAAGCCGGAAACTGCGTAGCCATCGTCGAGAAGATGGCTGAGGCGGCGAAGGCCAAAGGGAACGATGTGGAGATCTTCAACGTCAACACCCTCGAGTTCAAGGGATGCCAGGCGTGCATGGGATGCAAGAAGGCCGGACAGGGCTGCATCAGGAAGGACGGTCTGACCCCCGTCCTGGATGCCATCAAGGAGTGCGACGGGCTCATCCTCGCCACACCCGATTACTTCGGACAGCCCACCGGACAGTACAGGTGCTTCGAGGACAGGATGTACGGGTACCTCGGCGGAGACTTCTCCTGCTGCATCAAACCCGGACTCAAGTTCGTCCCTGTGGTCACCAGCGGATCCGGTGCAGGCGCCGATGACATCGTAAACGGAATCAAGCGCGTCATGGCCGGATACTTCAAGATGGAGTGCATCGGCGAGATCAACTACAGCGAGGCCACCGGAAAGGGTCCCGCCAAGGACAACGCCGACGTCATGGCACAGGCTGCTGAGCTGGCCGGCAAATTCTGAAAACCTAATGCCCGTCTTCGGACGGGCTCTCCTTGTTCTTAATAAAAAAGCCGGTCCCGAGGGACCGGCATGATTGTCCTTACGGATCAGTTGTGCCTGTCGATGACTTCCTGTCCGCGCATGTAGGGTCTGAGGACCTCGGGGATCGTCACGGTGCCGTCCTTGTTCTGGTAGTTCTCGAGGATGGCGACCATGGTCCTTGGCAGGGCGAGACCGGATCCGTTCAGGGTGTGGACGAACTCGCTCTTGAGGTGGGGCTCGGGCCTGTACTTGATCCTGGCCCTCCTGGCCTGGAAATCCGTGAAGTTGCTGCACGAGGATGCCTCGAGCCACGCATCCTTTCCGGGCGCGTAGAGCTCCAGGTCGTAGCACTTGGAGCACGAGAAGCTCATGTCCCCGGTGCAGAGCAGCAGGACCCTGTAGGGGAGTCCGAGGCCGTTGATCAGGTCCTCGGCGTTCTGCCTCAGCTCCTCCAGCCTTGCGTAGGAGTTCTCGGGGAGGACGAAGTTGACCATCTCAACCTTGTTGAACTCGTGGACCCTGATGATCCCCCTGGTGTCTGCGTGCTTTCCGACCTCCCTCCTGAAGGATGGGAGGTACGCGGTCCAGTAGATGGGGAGCTGGTTCTTGTCCAGGATCTCGTCCTGGAGGAGGTTGGTGACGGGCACCTCGGCAGTCGGGTTGAGGAACATGTCGTCCCTCTCGAGGTAGTACATGTCGTCCTTCAGGTTGGGGTACTGTCCGGTTCCGATGACGGCCGCCTTGTTGACCACGACCGGCGGGAACAGCTCCGTGTACCCCTGGTCCATGTGGGTGTCCAGGAAGTAGTTGATGAGAGCCCTCTCGAGCCTGGCTCCGTCGCCCTTGAGGCAGTAGAATCCGCTTCCGGCGACCTTGACGGCCCTGTCGAAATCGATGATGTCCAGGTCCTCGGCGATCTCCCAGTGCTCCTTGGGTTTGAAGTCGAACTTCCTCTTCTCACCCTTCTCGTAGACCACGACGTTGTCATGCTCGTCCTTCCCTATGGGGACGGACTCGTGAGGGATGTTGGGGATGTTGAGGACGCAGTCCTGGCGGACCTCCTCGAGTTCGGCCATCCTGTCATCGTTGGCCTTGATCTTGTCGGAGACCTCCCTCATCTCCTTGATGCGGGCGTCCTTCTCCTCGCCCTTGGGCATCTTGGAGATCTGGAGGGACACGTCGTTCCTGACCTTCCTGAGACGGTTGTTCTCATCGGTGAGCGCCCTCCACTCGGAATCCGCAGCGAGGAACCTGTCGAGGATGGCATCGTCCTTGTTCCTGTTCTTAAGCATGGTCCTGATCATGTCAGGGTTGGATCTGATGACGTTGACGTCGAGCATCGGAAAACACCTCGGAACTTCTTCTGGCTGAGGGACGTCCATGTGCGCTTGTCCGTGAGGACGATGACGCTGCCGCGAACGTCCACAGCGACCGCTCCTGTGGCCTCCTCGATCGATTCGGCGGCCCCTTTGGCGTCGTCGTCGGAGTTGGAGAGCACCTTGACCTTTATCAGGCGGTTCTTCTTCAGCTGGTTGACGATCTCGTCGAAGACGCCCTGGTCCAGGCCTTCCTTGCCGACATGGACCGTCGGGCTGATGTCGTTGGCCCTTCTCATGAGCTCCTTCCTAGCGTCCTTCTCAGTCATGTGATTGCTCCTTCAGGTACGGCCTGCGGCGGATCTCCCCGCACATGCCGCAAGTTATGCACACCATGTGGTTCCCCAGACGGACTCTGCAGTTGATGCCGGGCATCAGCGGGATCCCGCATCCGCGGCATATCTGGACGTCTCTGGGCATCGGAACCTGGGTCTTGGCGCTTACGCGGGATGCGATCCCGACGTACCTCCTGGCACGGTCCGGCCTGTCCTCGCGGACTGCATCCGCCGCCAGCCCCAGCAGTCTGTCAATGCGCTCCCGACCGATGTCGCTGAGTACCTTCTGTGGGACGCGCCTTCTGCTCATACGGTGTGCTCCGAGCGGTCCGATTACAGCGGTTGTATTAAAACTGCGCGCATTACCTAAATAGGAGGGTCATCCCTTCCCGTCCTCGGAAGGATCGAACGGGCACATGGTGTCCAGCATCTCATGGATCCGGGGGTTGTCCGGGGCCGACCCGTCCCTGTGTGACATCCAGAGGGAGACGAACTGCCTGTGGAACTCCATGACGCAGTCGTCCCAGCTTTTGGCCGATGCGTCGAGGCCCAGATCCTCGCATCTCAGGTACCATGTCGCGGTTCTCGCATAGTACGACGGGATGCCCTCAAGCGGATAGACGAGTCCGATGTCACCGAACGCGGAGATGCCCCTGAGGAAGACCGTGCCTGGGAACGTGTAGCAGTTGTCCACGGCCTTGATCTCGACGATGTTGTCGTCATCGTCCCTGACTATCGTCCCCATGGCGATCACAGGTCCGGCGGAGGCGAAGTCCTCCCTGTCGTAGGAGGGGACAGTCGGGACGTAGTTCAGGGGGATCAACCCCTTCCCGCTGGTTATCGCATAGTGGTCCCTGCGTTTCGGATCCTTCACGATGACTCCCATGATCCCGCCGTTGTGTGCACGCGTCGCCATCCTGGCCATCTCGGTGACCCTGAGGACGTCCATGTCACCGAAGCATCTGACATCGTCCTCAGGTCCATGAAGCAGCACATGGCCACAGAGGCTGTCATGGACTCTCAGTACAGCGGAGGCGACGGCCTTCCTGCCGATTATGTCCGGGAACGTGTCGCTCATGAACGTCCCGTCGGCGGCGCCTCCGAGATATGCGAGTGTCTCGTGCAGCATCCTCCTGGCATCTGCGGCCAGGGAGCTATCCCCCTCGATCTCGATCCCCGAATACAGCGCTTCGGGGACATCCCCCTGCAGTCTCAGCTCGCCTTTGACGATGTTGCGGCAGATCTCCCTGAACAGGAGCCCGAGGTCTGACATGACCGCTTCCGATATCGACTGATCGGCATCCTTGTCGTGGTCGTCGGAGGAGACCACACGAAGCACGTAGCCATCCATGTCCGATGTATGGACTCACGGCGTTAAAAAGGGACTGGGGTCACGGGAAGGCCAGCGACCTGAGGAAGTCCCTGACCTCCGCCTCCTCCCCTTCGAGTTCGCCGTCGTTCTCCTCGTACGTCTCCCAGAGGAACACGAAGTACTCGTGGAATGCGACGACGCACTCGTCCCAGGACGGTTTGGAGATCGATATGCCGAGGGCATCGCAGTCCAGGGTCCAGGTGCCCTTCTTCGAGTTGTAGCCCGGGATCGCCTCCACGGGGTTCAGGAGTATGATGTCCCTGGTGGCGGTTATCGCCCTGTGGAACTTGACGGTGGGGAATGAATAGCAGCCGATGACGGCCCTCATCTCCTTGACGCTGCCGGAGTCATCCACCACGACAGTGCCAGATGCGATGATCGGGCCTGCTTCGGAGAAGAGCGGAATGTCGGTTGTCGAGATGTTGCTGGCGAACGTCACGGGGACGCTGTCCCTCCCGTTGGATATGAGCCAGCGGTTCTTCCTCACGGGGTCCTGTCCGATCCTGCCGATGACCGCGCCGTTGAACGATGTGGACTGGTCCTCTGCGATCTCCCTGAGCTGGTCCTTCCTGGTCAGCCTGAACTTCTTCAGCTCGTCCCCGGTGCCGTAGTAGAGGTCGTACCCCTCCAGGTGCTGGGACAGTGCCAGCAGGTCTTTGGAGAGCTCCCTGCGGGCCAATGCCTCGCGGTGGTTCCCCGGGGCGTCGTGGGCCTCGACGGTGTTCGCCAGGTCCAGCTCCTTTATCAGTCCGTTGAGGGCGTCCAGCATGAGCGTGTCTTCGCCCTCCGCCTCAGCGTCCACGTCCCTTCCCGAAGAAGCGGACATGGAGAGGTCGAACCTCTTCATGAGCGATGCTGGCACGTCGTTCTGCAGTCTCAGCTCCTGCCTCACCATGGAGGCGCCGATGTCCGTCAGGATCTTCTGGACGTCGACCATAGTCTGCCCGGCAACCGATACCGGGACACGTGCGTTCTCATCACCGCTGGGGACTACTTTGAAATTGAAGGGCTGCTGCATCAGAACCGGGCGGGGGATTGGCCAGAAGCCTATTTATTCCTTTGTCGTATGCGCGCATACGTTCCTAATGCGCCCGAAACCAACGAAACGCTTATATTCGGGACGCATATCGGCAGTCAGTTGACACGGAGCCTCAGCGCTCCGATTGCATTCACTATCCAAGGTGGTTCAAATGGTAAGAAAGCCAGCATCGATGTACAGGCAGATCAAAGGCCAGGCGTACACACGCCGCGAATACATGGGAGGAGTCCCCGCAAGCAGGGTCTCCCAGTACGAGATGGGAAACCTCAGGGAGGACTTCCCCGTCGTCCTCACCCTCAGGGTGAAGAACCGCGTCCAGATCAGGCACACCTCCATCGAGGCCGGACGTATCGCCGCCAACAAGGTCCTGAACGGTCAGGTCGGCGTCGCCAACTACCACATGACCGTCAGGGCGTACCCCCACGTCGTCCTGAGGGAGAACAAGCTGGCTACCGGCGCAGGAGCGGACCGTGTGTCCAGTGGAATGCGCCAGGGATTCGGAAAGACCGTCGGAACCGCTGCCAGGCTCGAGCGCAACCAGGCCATCCTGACCGTTCGCGTCCCCGCAGACAAGGCGGTCTTCGCCAAGGATGCCCTCTGGAGGGCCTCCATGAAGTTCCCCTCCCCCTGCTACATCGACGTCGAGAAGGGACAGGAACTCATCCTGTAAATGTTCGACTTCGAACTGGAAACCATATCACGCTGGATAAGCGACGGGGGCTATGCCTCCGTCGCACTCCAGATGCCTGAGGGCCTGAAGATTCGGGCCCCCGAGATTTCTGAATTCATTGAAAGGGAGACCGGTGCCGTTCCGGTCATAGTGGGTCGCCCGTGCTACGGGGCCTGCGACCTCTTCGACTATCATGGGTGGGCCGATGCCCTCATACACTTCGGGCACTCGCCGATACCCTCTCAGGGTGACGATCCGAACGTTCTGTACATAGAGTCCCGCTCGGATGCGGAAGTGGACGAATCCATCATGGGATCCCTGTCACGTCTCCCGGGGAGGATCGGCCTCCTCGCGACCGTCCAGTACCTGGGTCTGATCCCCAAGGTAAAGGGAATGCTGGAGTCATCCGGGAGGGAGGTCAGGGTCGGTGAGGGGGACCTCAGGATATGCCATCCCGGACAGGTCCTCGGATGCAACTGCAGCGCTGCCGAATCCGTCGACGCGGATGTCGACGGCTATCTGTTCATAGGGGAGGGGGACTTCCACCCCCTTGCCGCCGCGTTCGGCATGGAGAAGCCGGTTCTGGTGCTCAACCCTGTCACAGGGGAGGTGAGGGATATGTCAGAGACCAGGGACAGGATCCTGCGCAGGCGCTTCGCTGCCATACAGGGCGCCAGGGACGCCGAGAGCTTCCTTGTGATAGTCTGCAGCAAGGTCGGTCAGAACCGTTCGGGATTGGCAGATGAGATGGTGTCCCTGCTCAGGCGCCATGGGCGGACCGCCCACAAGGTCGTCATCGAGGAGATCAACCCCACCGCCCTGATGTCCTACCAGGTGGACGCCTTCGTCAACACGGCATGCCCCCGCATAGCGATGGATGATGCTGCACGGTATCCCAAGCCTATGCTCACCCCGCCGGAGCTGGAGATCGCCCTCGGCGAGAGGGAGTGGGGCCAGTACATTTTCGATCAGATCCGCCCGTGAGGCATCGTCCACATCTTCCGTTCTTTCAGTATCCCTATATATGCGCGCGCGTGTGGGTGTGCCATGGAATTCAGGGAAGCAGTTTGCGCCAGGCGCTCGGAGTACGCGCTCGATGCCGAAGGAGTCGATGTCGATGCCGTGCTGTCCGCCGTCAGGGGGATCGCGGGCGCGGTCCCTTCGTCTTTCAACGTCCAGTCCTCCAGGATGCTCCTCCTCTCAGGCGAGGATCATAGGAGGTTCTGGGGAATCGTCGAGGACGTGCTGCGCGAGAGGTCCCGCGACCCGGAGAGGTTCAAGGGCACCCAGGCGAAGCTTGCCGGATTCTCCAGTGCAGCGGGTACAATCCTGTTCTACGAGATCGATTCCAAGACGCATGATCTGATGGAGCAGTACCCGAGCTACAGGGATATGTTCCCGCAGTGGGCCGAGCACGGGAACGCGATGCTCCAGTTCGCCACATGGGTCGCGATACGCGACCTCGGACTCGGTGCGAACATACAGCACTACAACCCGATCGTCGATGACAGGGTTGCAGAGGTCTTCGGCGTCCCGGAGGGATACAGGCTGGTCGCTCAGATGGTGTTCGGAAGGATCGTCACCCCTGCCGGGCCCAAGACTAAGCTGTCCGGCGACGAGATCGTCATGACGGCCCACGCCAAAATGTAAAAATCAAGAGGGGATGTGAGGCCAGATGTTCACTTCGAAGACCCTTCTGAGCGGCGACCTCCCGGACGTCAGGGTCGGGATAGGCCGCGGGACCGATGCAGGTCATGTGGAGCGCAGTGTCCTGGCCATGGAGGGCCATGACGTCCGCATCTACGACGACCCTAACGAGCTGGTGTCGGATCTCGTGTCCGGCAGGATAGATGCGGCGATCCGCGGCGACATGTCGTCGTCGATGCTCCTGCCGATCCTGAAGAAGGGGCTGGGGCTCAAGGGCCTGGAGAGGGTCGCGTTCATGGAGCCACAGGGCGGGAAGCTCATCATCCTGTCGCCCGTGGGCATCGACGAGGGGTGGACCGACGACCAGAGGTATGACTTGGCCGCGAGGTCCGCCGATCTCGCCCGCAGGGTCGGCATGGGGCAGAGGATAGCCATAATGTCCGGCGGCAGATGCGAGGACGTCGGTCGCTGCAGGGCGGTGGACAGATCCATCGAGAGCGCCAGGTCCATCGCCAAGCGCCTGGTCGAGAACGGGTTCGACGCCTATCACGCGCAGATCCTCATCGAGGACGCTGTGAGGGAGGCGGACATCGTGATAGCTCCGGAGGGCATCACCGGCAACATCATATTCAGGACCATGCACATGGTCGGAGGGGCGAAGGCCCTCGGCGCGCCGGTCGTCAACACGGACAAGGTGTTCATAGACACCTCGCGCGCCAAAACGGATTACAGGGACTCGATCGCCCTGGCCATGAGACTAACGGAGGAATGAGGATGTTTCTTGAAATCGACGGCAGCTATTCCGGCATCAGGTTCTCTGCATGCCATTTCATACCTAGGCACGAGAAGTGCTCCAGGCTCCACGGCCACTCCTATATCGTGAGGCTCAGGCTGGAGGGCGACATAGGCGACGAGGGGATGATCATGGACTTCGTCGTCCTGAAGAAGAAGCTGAAGGAGATGATCGAGGAGATGGACCACAAGACCCTCCTCCCCACACTGTCCAATGATGTCAAGCTCGATGTGACGGAGGAGTCCGTCGAGGCCGTGTCCTGCGGGAAGAGGTACGTGTTCCCGAGGGTGGACGTAACGCTCCTGGACATCCCCAACACGACCGCCGAGGAGATGGCAAAGATGATGACCCTCAGGATGGTCGCCGAGATCGACTTCCCGGAGAACGTCAGGTCCGTGTCCGTCGGATTGGACGAGGAGCGCGGTCAGACCGCCTGGTACACGGAGGTGCTGTGATGCCGAAGGCGGTGGTCCTCCTCTCCGGGGGCCTCGATTCCACCACATGCCTCGCCCAGGCGATCGCGGACGGCTGCGATGTCACGGCCATCAGCTTCAGGTACGGCCAGAGGCACACAAGGGAGCTGACGTCCGCTCAGAACGTCTGCGACTTCTACAACGTCGACCACGTGGTCATCGACCTGGATCTGAGCTCGTTCAGGTCCGCCCTCACCAGGAAGGACATAGACGTCCCGATGGACAGGGAGGGTGAGCTGGATGCGAAGATCCCCATAACCTATGTGCCTGCCAGGAACATCGTTTTCCTCAGCATCGCCGCGGGGCTCTGCGAGTCCATCGATGCCGACAGGATCTACATAGGAGCGAACTCGGTGGACTTCTCAGGATATCCCGACTGCACACCGGCGTTCTACGAAGCGTTCCAAGCGATGCTCGCGGTCGGCACGAAGGCCGGCGTCGAGGGGAACCCGATCAAGGTCGTCACACCCATACTGTACGATTCGAAGGCGGACATCGTCAGGCGCGGGAAGAAGCTCGGCGCTCCCCTCCACCTTACTTGGTCCTGCTACAACGGCGGGGACAAGGCCTGCGGCCACTGCGACTCCTGCCGTCTGAGGCTCCAGGGATTCAAGGAGGCCGGATACAGGGACGAGATCGAGTACGAGCACGGTGAGAACCTCCTATGAGGGTCTGCGAGATTTTCAACTCGATACAGGGGGAGGGCCTGACCATGGGCGCCCCCACAGTGTTCGTCAGGGCTGTCGGGTGCAACCTCAGATGCAGCTGGTGCGATACCGGCTACTCCTTCGAAGGCGGCACCGACATGACGGTCGAAGAGATCTTGGAGGAGGTCGGCGACTGTTTCCGCGTGTGCTTCACCGGTGGGGAGCCCATGCTCCAGCCCGATGCGGTGGAGCTCATCGAGCGCCTGGTGTCGAAGGGTATCCAGGTCGTCCTGGAGACCAACGGCTCCGTCGACCTCTCCGAGGTCCCGAGGGACCCGCTCGTGATGATCAGCATGGACATCAAGTGTCCCTCCTCGGGCATGACCGACAGGATGATGCTCTCGAACATCGACATCCTATCATCCAAGGACCAGCTGAAGTTCGTCATAAAGGATCAGGCGGACCTGGATTTCGCGGTGGGGTTCGTAAGGTCCCACAGAATCCCCTGTCCGGTGATCTTCGGCCCCGTCGGCGGGACCGGAAGGCTGGAGTGGCTGGTCGACAGGGTCCTGAGAGAGCATCTGGACGTCAGGGTGCTGCCGCAGCTCCACAAGATCATATGGGGAGACAGGCAGGGTGTATGAGGCCCAGCGGTACGGTTAAGACATCTGGCACTGATTTCAACGCATGCAGCGGAAGAATCTGAAACTGATGGCCGTCTCTGCAGTGGTGATAGTCATCTGTTTGCTGTTCAGCTGGGCCTACATGGATGGCGGCCAGGTCGAACAGATGAGGCATGCCGAGGTGGGGGACTATATGGTCCTGGACTGTGTGGACTCCTCCGAGGACGGTGAGGTGGAGTACATTTTGACTGCCACCGTCGTGGGAGAGGATGAAGCCGGGAATCAGACCGTTCAATGGGTCTACGATGACGGCGGATCATATTACACCAAATCGGAGGGGAATTTCTTCACCGATGTTATGGGCGAAATAGTGGGGACGGAAACCGTCGATTCCCCGTATTTCGGAGAAATCGAATGCAACATCTACCTCCAGTCCGATGGTTCCTTTGTCTGGAATCCGACAGGTTCCAACGCGTTCGTGATGGACTCCTATGAGGAAAACGGGGTCACGACGACCAGGATGCTCGTCGATACCTCGATGTGCGGGGATGTGCCCGAATTCGGCCATTCCGTAGAGGAGGACACCGTAGAGGTCGGCGACTACTATGCCTATGAGGTCTGTGTGTACGACGACAACGGAGAGCTCACCGACAGGTTCCCGAACGTCTTGATGGTCCACTCCGTCGAAGGGGATCAGGTCACCTGCGGATGGATCGATGGGGAGGACAGGTACACCGTATCGATGTCCGAATTCCTCGACCATACGAGCTTCGACGTGTCCGAGGGAAGCGGGCTGTATCTCATCGACAACAGGACATATGGAGAGAGGCTGTGCACCATGATCACCGTGGGTTCGGATGAGTACCTGGTCGGAGTGGGTGACGGAGTCTGTTACAGCTACACCCAATACTTTGACGGATACAGCATGACGTTCGACCTCGTGTACTCGCCGCTCGTAGCCGGTGATCAGGAACCGATCGAATACAGGCAGGATATGCAGGTCGGAGATGCCTACAGCCTCCTCCTTCTTGATCGCATGGACGGCAGATGGACGGTTCACATCGAGACCAACGTAGTCAAGGAGGTCCTTGGGGACACATGCATCGTCGACGTCTACTACGACGGGACGTTCTCGCACACCGATGAGATCCAGATGAACGTCGACCGGGAGGATCCGGATCCTACGGCCACGATGCCGATCTCGACGCCCCGGGGTGTCCAGGAGGTCAACATCTACATCATCAGCGGTGTTAGCGCAAGCACCACGATCTATTGGACCGACGAGCTAGGCGTCATGATTGCGGAGATCGTTGTGGGTATGAACGGTGACATGAGCACGACCGTGCTCCTGTGGAGTACCCAGTACCAGTGACCTGAAGGACGCATCACCAAACGAATGCATATCTCGGTCATCACGCGGTGCTCGCTGTTCGAGGCATCCAACCGAGAACCGATGCCAAGGCGGGGGCTCAGGCCCCCGTAAAACGCAATACCCCGTCCCTCCTGTGAGAGGGGCGGGGTCGGGCCATCCGAGCCCTTTCACTGTTTCTCGAAGCTCTTCCTTCTCTCGACGCGTCTGACGTAGTCTGTGACGCACTGCTCGACCGTGCCCTCCTCGTCGTAGGACACGTCGATCCCTCCATCCTGGAGGATCTTGATGCCGTGCATGCCTATTCCGCCGGTGATGACCGCGTCCACGCCGCCCAATCCGACGATGGCCTTGGCGACGGCGAATCCAGCCCCTTCCGGGGAGTCGGCGTACTCGTTGACGATGACGTGGTAGTCGAGGGTGTCCGAGTCCACGAGCAGGAAATACGGGGCGTGGCCGAAATCGTCGGCCACATACGAGTCAAGAGACTCCCCCTCGGAGATGACGATTATCCTCATCTCAGTTCACTGTCTTGATGACCTTGTCCACTATGGACGCGAAGGCCTTTGCGGACGCGGACTCGGGGTACTTCAGGACAACGGGCATGCCGCTGTCACCGGCATCGACGACTCCGGGCTCGATGGGGACCCTTCCGAGGAACTGGACGTTAAGCTCCTTGGCGGCGGCCTCCCCTCCTCCGGACTTGAAGATGTTGGTGATCTCACCGCAGTGGGGGCACACGAATCCGCTCATGTTCTCCACGATCCCGATGATCGGGATGTGGGTCTCGGCACCGAACCTGAGGGACTTCCTGCTGTCCAGGAGGGCGACGTCCTGGGGGGTGGTGACGATGATCATCCCATCGGCTTTGGGCATGAGCTGGACGATGGACAGGGCCTCATCGCCGGTTCCCGGGGGCATGTCCACGATGAGGTAGTCCAGGTATCCCCAGTTGACGTCTTCGATGAACTGCTTGATGGCTCCCATCTTCACAGGTCCGCGCCACATGACGGGCGAGTCCTTGTCGGGGAGCAGGAACGCCATCGACATGAGCTTCATGGACGGGGGGACTGTGACGGGGATGAGCTTCTCCTCGATGACGTGGAGCTTCTCGTCCTCGACACCGAACATCTTGGGGATGTTGGGTCCGGTGATGTCTACATCCATGATGCCGGTCTGGTAGCCCTGCATGGAGAGCGTGGCCGCCAGGTTGGAGGACACGGTGCTCTTGCCGACCCCTCCCTTGCCGCTCATCACGATGATGATGTGCTTGATCTGGCTGAGGGTGTCCTGGATCTTGGTCTCCTCCTGGATGGATTCTTCTGTGAGTAACGGTCCGGCCATGTTTATTACCTAAGGGAGGGGGAGTATGAAGGAATGCCTTAAACTGTTCGACAGGAGGGGCGCTTGTGGTGGAGGGGTTAACCTCCGGTGAGGTCGAAATAGGTGCAGAGCCATGGGGGACATGAGAAAGATGGGACAGGGAATGGAGGCGGGTCTCCCGCTCGGCAGAGACTACTACGGGTCGGATTCGGTGACCCTTGCCAGGGACATGCTCGGAAAGATCCTGTGCCGCAGGCATGGGGACGGTACGGTCTGCAGGTACCGCATCTCGGAGGCAGAGACATACTACGGCATGGAAGATACAGCGTGCCACGCCCACCGCTGTCCCACGGGCAGAGCGAAGGTGATGTTCTCGCAGGGAGGGCTGGCATACGTCCACAGATGCCACATGTACAACCTGCTGACCATCGTGACGGGTCCGGAGGGGCATCCTGAGGGGGTTCTGATCCGTGGACTCGAGGGGTTCGACGGGCCTGGGAGGGTCGGGCGCGAGCTCGGTCTGGAACTCTCGATGTATGGGTCCCCGATGTCGCCCGAGGGCATCATGTGGCTGGAGGACGACGGTTTCCGTCCCCGCTTCGGATCCCACCCACGCATCGGGATATCGTACGCCTCCGAGGAGGACCGTGCCCGTCTGTGGCGCCACAGAGTGTTCTGACGATGTGGTTTTATCACTTGGAGGCGATTCGGGTCTCAGATGCCAGAAGCTACAGTCGGAGAGTACATGGTCCGCAATGTCCACACGATCACCCCGGACATGACGGTAGAGCAGGTCAGACAGGAGATCATCAACTCCAACTTCCACGGGTTCCCGATCGTCGAGAAGGGATATCTGCTGGGTTTCGTCACCGCCAAGGAGCTTCTGCGTCACATCGACAAACCGGATGCGAAGATCCGCTCCGTCATGAAGAGGGGCACCCTGTGTGCCATCCCGTCGATGTCCGTAGACGACGCCACCCGCATCCTTTTCAGGTACGGCCTCAGGAACCTCCCCGTGGTGGACGAGGACAAGAAGCTCGTGGGGATCATCTCCAACATAGACATAGTCAGGTCCCAGATCGAGAAGTCCCGTCCCGGGAAGGTGATGTCCGTCAAGAACTTCCTGGAGCAGCAGAACGGCGTGAGGATGAAGGTCGTCAACAAGGACATCCCGATCGACCAGATCATTCCGACCCAGAAGGAGGTCTACATGGACGAGCTCGTCGGACGCCAGTACGAGCTAAAGAGAGGTCTGAACGAACCCCTCATCGTCGTCGAGAGAAGGAACGGATACCTCCTGGTCGACGGTCACCACAGGATAATGGCGGCCAAGAAGCTTGGTCTGAAGGAGTTCAAGGCAATCGTCCTCATCCCCAACGAGCTGGACACCAAGTTCGGTCTGGAGAAGACGGCCGAGCACTGGGGGCTCCACACGCTCGACGACGTCGCCATCATCGAAGGCTCCAAGCATCCGTTCATGGAGGCGACGACCATGCTCCTTCCTACCGAGGAGGCCAACGGCCTCAACCAGAGGCTGATGGACAGCGTAAACGGGGAGGACGTCGGCAACTGACCGTCCCGGACAACGATCGCGTCCGGTCTCGATCTCGGCCCGCATCGGATGGGTGCCTTCAGACGAAGACCATCTGCACCAGGGCCATGTAGAGCACGGTGCCGGCTCCGACGCTCAGCAGGACGTTCCTCTTCCAGGCGTGGAGCCCTATCACGGCCAGGCATGCTATGAGCTCCGGGATGCCGTAGGGGTAGGCGAACAGCTGGGTGCTCCTCAGGCAGTACACCACCAGCATGCCTATGACCGCCGGAGGCAGGACCATGCCGATGTACTTCACCGTCGGCGGGACCTCCTTCCCCTTGGGGAACACTACGAAGGACGCGGCGCGTGTGGCGAAGGTCGCGATGGCAACCGCGGATATCATGATCAGCGACGAGACCATGTCAAGCATCGGCATCCGCCCCCTTGTCGCCCAGCTTCTTCTTCCCGAGAAGGATGACCGCGACCATCAGCAGCATCGTCGGCAGCACGAAGTTGGCCGCGCCGAACAGTGCCAGGCACAGAACCGCAGAGAACATCCCGATGAGCTCGGCGGGACGGTTGGAGCGCCTGTACCACAGCTCCATGAACATCACTATGAACAGAGCCGTCATGGCGAACTCGATTCCGGTGGAGTCGAACGATATAATCGTGAATGCCAGGGATCCGATGACGGTTCCCAGGATCCAGTAGAGCTGATTGAGCAGCGTGATCGACAGCAGGAACTTCTCTTCGTCCACGTCCTCGGGGACCCCGGTGGTGCACACCAGCGAGTACGTCTCATCGGTCATCCCGAATATGAGGTACCAGCGCTTCCTGCCGAAGCGGTTGTACCTGTCCACCAGCGACAGGCCGTAGAAGACGTGCCTGATGTTCACCATCACGGTGAGGAACACGGCCTGCAGTATCGACATCCCGGGGACGAAGAAGTTCGTCGCCAGGTATTGTCCGGATCCGGCGTACACGACGACGCTCATCAGCACCGCCCACAGGACGTTGTATCCCTGGTCCGCGAACATAACGCCGAAGGCTGCGCCTATGAACAGATATCCTGCGAGCACCGGGATGGTGTAGGGGAAAGCCCTGACGATCGCCTGTCTGTAGCCGCCCATGGGGTTCACGGAACGAGACGGCGATGGGATTCCCATATATTGCGGTGATGGTGGACGGTGGTTAGAAGGGAATAGGGGGCGGAGCCCCCTTCGGTTTCAAAGGAACTTGTTCCTGAGGTTCCTGAGGTCCCTCAGGATGATCTTCTGCTCGGCGGAGGCGATGATTCTCTTGGTCTTCGCGAAGGTATCGGGGTTCAGGGAGATGCAGTCGATACCCTGCTCCACCAGGAACTCGGTGAACTCCGGGTAGACCGACGGGCCCTGTCCGCAGATGCTCACGTGCTTGCCGTTCTCGTGGGCGACCTTGATGAGCTGGGCGATGGCCCTCTTGACACCTTCGTTCCTCTCGTCGAAGTATCCCATGTGTCCGAGGATGTCCGAGTCCCTGTCGCTTCCCATGACTAGCTGGGTGAGGTCGTTGGAACCGATGGAGAACCAGTCGCAGTACTTGCAGAACTCATCCGCCATGAAGATGTTCACGGGGATCTCAGCCATGAAGTAGAGCTTGAAGTCCTTGCCCCTCCTGAGTCCGACGGAGTGCATCATATCAGTGATGTCCTGGACCTCCTCGATGGTCCTGACGAACGGGAGCATCATGTTGAGGTTCTTGAGCCCCATCTCGTCCCTGACCTTCTTGATGGCCCTGAGCTCGCACATGAATGCCTCGCGGTAGCTGTCGGACACGTACCTGGAGCATCCCCTCCATCCGATCATGGGGTTGTCCTCGTTGGGCTCGTAGTCGGCACCGCCCTTCATGTCGCGGTACTCGTTGGTCTTGAAGTCGGAGGTCCTGAGCGTGATGGGCCTGGGGTAGAACGCCCTGCAGACCTTCGCGATGCCTTCGGCCAGCTTGTCTACGAGCTCGTCGGCCCTGCCCTCCTCGATGACGGCGCAGGGGTGCTCGCCGATGTAGTTGGTGAAGAGGAACTCGCTCCTCATCAGGCCAACTCCGTCGCACTGGAGCTTTGCGATCTCCTCGGCCTTCGCGGGCATGGACATGTTGACCATGACCTTGGTCCCGGTGATCGGGACGTACTCGGCGGCGACAGCAGTCGCGGCCATCGTGGCGCCCGCCTCCTCATTGGCGGCCTTCTTCAGGAGTCCCTTGTAGACAGTGCCTGTGGTCCCGTCCACGGTGACGTCCATGCCGTCCTTCAGGATCTCGGTGGCGTTGCCGGTTCCGACGACGCAGGGTGTTCCGAGCTCCCTGGAGATGATGGCGGCGTGGCAGGTCATGCCTCCCTCGTCGGTGACGATGGCTGCGGCCCTGCTCATGGCGGGGACCATGTCGGGCATGGTCATCTGCGTGACCAGGACGTCGCCCTCCTTGATGGCGTCGAGGCTCATGGAGGTGTCGTAGATCACGACCTTCCCGGTGGCGAGTCCAGGACTGGCTCCCAGTCCGGATGCGACGATGTCCTCGCTGTGGGCGGATGTGCCGACAGACTCGTTGGTTGCGGAGTTACCGGTGGCGGTGATGGGCCTGGCCTGGACGATGTATGCCTTGTCGTCCTCCACGCACCACTCCATGTCCATGGGCTTCTCGTAGTGGATCTCGATCTGCCTTCCGATCTCGGCGATCTCCTGGATGCGGTCATCGGGGATCTTCTGGGCCTTGACCATGTCCTTGGGCATGTCGTACCTCTCGACTCCGCCCTCCTTTCCGCGGACGTACTTCCAGGTCTGGGTCGATATCCTCTTCTTGAGGATCTCCATCTTCTGCTTGTCGACCACGTATGTGTCGGGTGTGACCTCTCCGCCGACGATCGCCTCTCCGAGACCGTATCCGGCCTCGATGACGATCTGCTTGGCGCCGCTGTTGGGGTCGACGGTGAACATGATCCCGGAGAACTCCGAGTTGACCATCCTCTGCACGACGACGGCCAGCTTCACGTCCTCATGGGCGAAGCCCTGCTTCTCGCGGTACGCGATGGCCCTGGCGGTGAAGAGGGAGGACCAGCATTTCCTGATCTTGTCGAAGAGGTCCTCCTCGTCGCGGACGTTGAGGTATGTCTCCTGCTGACCGGCGAAACTCGCGTCGGGCAGATCCTCGGCGGTGGCGCTGGACCTGACGGCGACGAATCCGACCTTGCCCTTCGGTACCAGGATCCTGTACCTGGACACGATGTCCTTCTTCAGGTCCTGGGGGATCTCGCATTCCTCGAACATCGCCCTGATCTTGTCGGAGGCGGCGGCCAGGCTGTCATCGGAGTTCCTGTCGATCCCGGCGAGCTCCTTTCCGACCTTCTCCATGAGATCGCTGCTCTGGATGAAGTAGTCGTAGGCGGCGGTGGTGAGGACGAACGCCTCGGGTACCGGGAATCCGGCGTTTGTGAGCTCGCCGAGGTTAGCGCCCTTCCCCCCGACGATAGGTATGTCTTCCACGTGCAGTTCGTTAACGTCCACGATTTTCTTATCCATGACAATCCCTGTGAATTGAACCGGTTTCGATGGGGCCTTTCCCCGGCCTCTCTGGGGTTCTGTATAATTTAGATAATATTATGATTTGGTTTCAACGCCGTGAATCTTCAGGGGACGACGTCCGCTTCAACGGCCCTGTGGTCGTGGATTGCTACGATTTCCACCCATCAAAATTCGAATAACGTAGAAATTCTACGAATTACAGACAGAAAATGGCTTCGGTTCCCCAAAATCAGAAGCTGTTTCTTCGGAACCTACAAAGGGTTTAAATGATTGTCGCGATACGGTTTCCTTAGTGGTACTAATGCACATGGAGATATGTTGGCATGGTAGGGGCGGACAGGGTCTCGTCACAGCGAACGAGATCCTGGCCGAGACCGCCATCGCCTCTGGAATGTACGTTAAGGCCTTCCCCGAGTTCGGACCCGAGAGGATGGGAGCACCCATCAGGGGTTTCACGAGGATCGCCGACGCGCCCGTCAGGGTCCACAGCCAGGTCTACGAACCCGACGTGGTGATCATCATGGACGGAACCCTGGTCGGGAAAGTTGACGTAACCAGGGGCATCAAGAAGGACTCGGTCATCCTGGCCAACTACACCGGGTCACCCCAGGAGCTCCAGGACGCGCTGGGCACCGAGGCTCAGTGCCACACCCTCGACGCGAACAAGATCGCCATCGAGGAGATCGGGAAGCCCATGGTCAACACGGTCATGCTGGGAGCGCTCATCAAGTGCGTGGACATCGTCCCGTACGACGCCCTCGAGGACCAGATCACAGACAGGTTCACGGGCAAGCTCTCGGACAAGGTCATAGTCAAGAACCTCTCCGCGCTCAAGAGGGGATTCAAGGAGGTGCAGTGAGATGGCATTGGCAAACATCAAGGACCTGGTCATCGGAGGACGCATCATCAAGCCCGGTTCCTCCGAGATGGTCATGACAGGAGACTGGAGGAGCTACGTCCCGGTCGTCGACCAGGACAAGTGCATCGACTGCTACACATGCTGGATCTACTGTCCCGACAACAGCATCGTCTTCAGGGACGACAAGATGTCCGGCATCAAGATGAGCCACTGCAAGGGCTGCGGCATCTGTGCCAAGGTCTGTCCCAAGAAGGCCATCACAATGAAGGAGGAGTGAGTATGACCCACGACATCGCAATCAACGGAGACAACGCAGTCGCGCTCGCATGGAGGCAGATCGACCCCGACGTGTGCGCCGCGTACCCCATCACCCCCCAGACCATCATCGTCGAGAAGTTCGCCGAGTATGTGGCCAACGGGGAGGTTTCCACAGAGTTCGTGTGCGTCGAGTCCGAGCATTCCGCGCTCACCCTGTGCACGTCGTCCTGCTCCGCCGGAGCCAGGACTTTCACCGCCACGGCGTCCCAGGGACTGGCCTACATGTGGGAGATGATGCCGATCACAGCATCCATGAGGGTGCCTCTGATCATGGCCGTCGCCAACAGGGCCGTCAGCGGACCCATCAACATCAACAACGACCACGGTGACGCCATGTCCGCCCGCGACTGCGGATGGATCCAGCTGTTCTCCGAGAACGTCCAGGGGGCATACGACAACTCCATCATCGCACCCAGGATCGCGGAGCACCACGACGTCCAGCTCCCCTGCATGGTAAACCTGGACGGTTTCATCCTGACCCACGCCATCGAGAGGATGACGATGGTCGACACCGCCGACGTCAAGCATTTCGTCGGCGAGTTCGAGCCCCTGTACCCTCTCCTGGATGTCAAGCACCCTGTCTCCCATGGAAACATGGACGGTCCCGACTTCTACTACCCTCACAAGTACCAGTCCGTCCTGGCCATGGACAAGGCGCTGGAGGTCGCGGAGGAGGTCTTCAAGGAGTTCGCCGACATGACCGGAAGGGAGTACCACCTCGTGGACGAGTACATGTGCGACGACGCCGAGTACGTCGCGGTCATCCTCGGATCCTCCTTCGGAACCATGAAGGAGACCGTAGACCAGCTGCGTGCCGAGGGCATCAAGGTCGGATGTGCCATGCCCCACGTCTACAGGCCGTGGCCGGAGGCGGCTCTCGCCAAGATCATGAAGGGCAAGAAGGCGGTCGTCGTCTTCGACAAGCACCTGAGCATCGGAGCTTACGGACCCATGTTCCCCGAGGTCGTCACCGCCGCCGCGGACCTGGACTCCCTGCCGAAGATGTACAACGTGATCTACGGACTCGGAGGCGCCGACGCCACAGTGTCTGGATTCAAGAAGACGATGGAGGAGGTCGCCGAAGGGAAGGCGCCCAAGATCACCTATCTGGGGGTGAAGGCATGACATCGATGTCACTGAAGGAACTGAACAAGCTGCCCGTCAGGCTCGCGAGCGGGCACAGGCTCTGCGCCGGATGCGCCGAGTCCATCATCGCGAAGCAGATCCTGATGGGAACCGAGGACCCCGTCGCGGTGTCCCTGTCCACGGGATGCTTCGAGGTCTCCACCACCGTGTTCCCCTACACGTCCTGGAACACGCCCTACATCCACACCGCCTTCGGAAACGGAGCGGCGACCTGCGCCGGTCTCGAGACCGCGTACACCGCCCTGAAGAAGAAGGGCAAGATCAAGGGCGACATCAAGTTCGTGAACTTCGCCGGAGACGGTGCGACCTACGACATCGGTCTGCAGGCCCTGTCCGGAGCCATGGAGAGGGGCCACAAGATGATGTACGTCTGTCTCAACAACGAGGCGTACATGAACACCGGTATCCAGAGGTCCTCCGCCACAACCCTCGGAGCCAGCACCACCACGTCCTGGGCCGGATCCGTCCAGTCCGGTAAGAAGGAGTTCTCCAAGGATATGACCGAGGTCATCGTGGCCCACAACATCCCCTACGTCGCCCAGGTCTCCCCTCACAACTGGAGGGACACCGTGACCAAGGCGTCCAAGGGATTCGCCGCGGACGGACCCAGCTTCATCAACGCCATCTCCCCGTGCCCCAGGGGATGGAGGTTCCCCACCGACGAGACCATCAACATGGCCCGTCTGGCTGTGGAGACCTGCGTCTGGCCCCTGTACGAGGTCGTCAACGGCAAGTACATCCTGACCGCAGAGAGCGCCAGGATCGCTGACGGAAAGGTCGAGAAGAAGCCCGTCATGGAGTGGCTCTCCTCCCAGGGAAGGTTCAAGCACCTTCTGCAGGACAGGTGGGAGCCCGTGGCCGAGGCCTACCAGGACGAGGTCGACAGGCGCTGGAACAAGCTCCTGAAGCTCACAGAGCTCGATCTCTGAAAACACTAAAGGGGCTCCGGCCCCTCTTACTTCTTTAAAGGACCTGCAGGGTTGGTTGTGCACCGGAGGAGGCAATCCGGGTGCAAACCGAGCCGCCTCCGTCCGATGTCAGTCAATACTTGAGTTTCGATCCGCAGTTGACACAGGTCTTGGTCTTTCTGTTGATGTATCCGCACCTGGGACAGTGGGGCATCCCGTCGACGTTGACCAGACCGTTCCCGTCCGCCCATCCCTCGCGGGAGACCGTGGCCGATATCTTCTCAGGGTCAGTCGGGACGGCGCCGCCGTTGTCCTCGATCATGTTCCTGTTGAAGTGCAGGATGGCCTCGTCCCTCTCGGCGGCGATGGCCTCCTTGTCCCCGGAGAGAGCCTCCAGCTTGGCGACCTTCTTCTCGCTCTTGACCCTGACCATCTCAACGGGCTGGGTTTTGAGGGTCCTGTTGACCTCCTTGATCTTCTTCTCGATGGCCTCCTGGATCTCCTCGTCGGAGTATTCGGCGAAAGGGCTCCTGCGTATCATCCAGAAGAGGTTGTACTGCCTCTCTGACTGCTCGGGCATCTTGTTCTCGATCGGTTTCTCCTCTTTCTTCCCAAAAAACCAGGCCATGCGCCGAAATCGGAATGATGGTAGATATTGATTGAGGGAAAAAGGACGTGCGGACAGCCTCTCGGCCACGAGATGGAATGAAGAAGTGGCTGACAGCGTGTCTGAGTT
>CAJJJM010000012.1 GCA_905187815.1 uncultured Methanomassiliicoccaceae archaeon | reverse complement strand
TGTGAAAACGCTACAAAAGCAAACACCTATGCCAATATTATGATGCCTATTATGGGCAACCTTGGGCATTTACAGTATGTACTGGTCGCTATTGTGGGTGGTCTTTTGGCCATAGCAGCGGTACCCAATCTAACCCTGACCGGCATCGGTACAATGACACTGGGCAGCATTGCTTCTTTTCTGCAGCTCAGCCGCAGCTTTACCATGCCCATCAGCCAGGTTTCCCAGCAGATCAACTCTGTCGTCATGGCGCTGGCTGGCGCCGAGCGCATCTTTGAACTGATGGATGAACCCAGTGAGGAGGATCACGGCGTAGTAACGCTGGTGAATGCCGAGGAGAAGGACGGAGCATTGGTTGAATCCAACTGCCGCACCGGTATCTGGGCATGGAAAAAGCCTCTGCCGGAAGGCGGCTATGAGCTGATAAGGCAGCACGGCGATGTGCGCATGAAAGATGTGGATTTTTCCTATGTGGATGGAAAGCCGGTTCTTCATGACATCACCCTGTATGCTGAGCCCGGACAGAAGATCGCCTTTGTCGGTGCAACCGGAGCCGGTAAAACTACCATCACCAACCTTATCAACCGCTTTTATGATATCGCCGATGGCAAGATCCGTTACGATGGTATCAATATTAACAAGATCAAAAAGAGTGACTTGCGACGCAGCCTAGGCGTGGTCCTGCAGGATGTCAACCTCTTTACCGGTAGCGTAATGGATAACATCCGCTATGGCCGACTGGATGCCACCGATGAAGAAGTGATCGCCGCCGCCAAGGCTGCCAACGCTGACCACTTTATCCGCACCCTGCCCGGCGGCTACCAGATGGAACTGAACGAGGACGCCTCCAACGTCAGTCAGGGGCAGAAGCAGCTGCTCACCATCGCCCGCACCATTCTGGCAGACAACCGCATCCTGATTTTGGACGAGGCCACCAGCAGCGTGGATACCCGCACCGAGCAGCGCATCCAGACCGCCATGGACCGCCTGATGGAGGGGCGCACCAGCTTTGTCATCGCCCACCGCCTTTCCACCATCCGGGATGCCGACCTCATCCTTGTGATGCGGGACGGCGACATTGTGGAGCAGGGCACCCACGACCAGCTGATCGAGGCCGGCGGCTTCTACGCCGACCTGTACAACAGTCAGTTCGAGGATGTGGTGGATTAAAGCACCTGTCATCACAATATAATTGCAAAAAGAGCACCTGTCGCCTTTTTAGGGCAATAGGTGCTCTTTGTTTTACCCTCTCAGTCATCGCTGCGCGATGCCAGCTCCCCCCGAGAGGGGGGAGCTTTTCTACATCTGTCGGTGCCTGAGAGGGTTTTCGTCTTTTCTTTATGATTCCTCCACCGGTTCCAGCTTCAAGCCGAACAGCTTTTCCGAGAGGGACGGCAGCTGTTGCTGCAAGGCGCGGACGTAGGCCATTACTACCGGATCCTCGCGCTTTTGCCCCACCACAACGCCGAAGCGGTGTCCCCTGCCCCAGTCCAGTACCCGCACAAAACTGAGGTCCGGCCTGCGGTAATAGACCGCCGGGACCATCTTGAGTGCCGGGTCGCCGTAGGCCGCACTGCGGATACCGCCCACCGGCGTAAACTCCACCCCTCGGTCCATTCCCTCCTGCAGCAGGCTTGTTTCGTAGACAGTCTGGTACATCTCCTTGATGGGTAGCCAGCGATATTGCAATGCCTGTTCCAAGGTCAATCTGCCCACCGGCATATCAGCGGGCGGATGGATGGGGATGCAAAGTTCTGGCATATAGAACAGCGGCACAAAGGTAAGCCCCTGCGCGTAGAACTCTGCACTTTCCAGCTGGAAGGAAAGATCCATCTCCCCTTTTTTCAGGCTGCGCCAGACCTCGCTGCGGTTGGCACACCACCCCAGAATAGGCGTGTATTGCAGACACAGCTCGCTTGTCAGGGAAAACACGTCATACATGAACATCCGCATTGCCTCATGACACTCTGCGATGATCAGATGTCTTTCCGGCGGTTTTTCCTGCTGCTGCACCGCTCGGGCATGGCACACTGCCTGCTGATACAGGGCTATCAGCTGCTTTGCCTTGGGGTAAAAATCCTGCCCCGACGGGGTCAGCACCACCCGGCGCGGTATATGCTGGAACAGCTCGAACTGCAGCTGCCCTTCCAGCGTGCGGATCTGCTGCGAAAGTGCCGACTGGGAAAGATACAGTGCCTCTGCCGCCGCAGAAAAGCTGTTCAGTTCCACGATTTTTACAAAGCCCTCCAGTGCGCTCTCGTTCATGCTTTTCTCCCTCCCGCAATACATTAGGCTTTCCTAAATTATAATATAAAAAACATGAATTGTAAACCGCACCCTTCTACGCTACAATTGTTAAGGATTCAGCAAAGTGTCTTTTACTTTGCTGCACGATAAGAAGGAACACAAAGAAGAACAGAAAGAAAGAGAGCGTACCTATGAACAAGATCTCCCGTAAGGGCTTTATCAAGATCGCCGCTGCCGCCGCCATGAGCGGTGTGACCGCCGGTGCTCTGGCTGCCTGCAATTCCGCTTCCGGTTCTGCCTCCACTTCCGGTGCTGCCGGTCAGTACATCCCCGGCACCTACGAGGGCACTGCCGAGGGTATTTCCTCCACCGTCAAGGTCACTATGACCTTCTCCGACAGCGCTGTCACCGACGTGGTGGTGGATACCTCCGGCGAGACCGCTTCCTTCGGCGCTGCCGCTGCCGACGACCACCTTCCTGCCGTCGACGATGCATCTCACGCCGCCCCCCGTGACGCTCTCGAACCCGGAGTGCGGGGGAAGCTCGACCTCTCTGTCCCTGGCATATGCGACTATCGCCTGTGCCAGCGGGTGCTCGGAGTCAACCTCGGCCGCGGCGACGATACCTATCACGGACTCGTCGCTCACAGAGTTGACGGCCGGATGCCCGACCGTGCATGTGCCCGTCTTGTCGAGGACGACCGTGTCGATCCTTGCCGCCGCCTCGAGCGAGGACGCGGTCTTGTAGAGGATCCCGTACTGAGACCCCCTGCCCGTCCCGACCACTATGGCGATCGGCGTGGCCAGGCCAAGGGCGCACGGGCATGCGATAACCAGGATGGATATCGCTATGGTGAGGCTGAACTGGATGTCGCGGCCCGCGAGCATCCAACCGATGAACACCGCCACCGCGATGATGATGACCGTGGGGACGAACACCGCGGCAACCCTGTCGGCGATGTTCGCCACAGGGGCCTTGGTCCCCTGAGCCATCTCCATCATGCGTGCTATCTGGAACAGGACCGTGTCCTCCCCCGTCTTCTCGATCCTGGCCCTGAGGCTTCCGGCGCCGTTGACCGTGGCGCCGTACAGCGTGTCCCCTGGCCTCTTGTCCACGGGGATGCTCTCCCCGGTAAGCATGGATTCGTTGACCGAAGACTCCCCGGAGACCACGGTGGCGTCCGCAGGGACCTTCTCGCCGGGTCTGATAAGCACAATGTCTCCCACGGCGAGTTCCGATGCCGGGACGACGGTCTCGACGCCGTCCCTGATCACGGTGGCCTCGTCCGGTGCCATCGAGATGAGCTTCCGGAGGGAGTCGTTGGTCCGCATCTTGGACCTGGCCTCCATGTACTTGCCGATGCTGACCAGGGCGATGATCATGCCCACGGAGTCGTAGCTGAGCGAATGCATGGCGCTGATGTCGCCGGTGTACACCCTGTATGTGTTGTAGAGTCCCATGCAGAGGGATGCCAGCGTTCCCAGTGACACCAGGGAGTCCATGGTGGGGTTCTTTGTGAACAGCGCCGGGATCCCCTTCTTGTAGAACCTCCTCCCGCCGTACATTATCGGGATGCACAGGATGAGCTGGACAAGGCAGAACGGCAGGGGATCCAGAGGGATCTCCAGTCCGAACATGTGCCCCATGGCTATGACGCTGAGCACAACCGCGAAGAATATCGAGATGTAGAGGTCGCGCCGGCGCAGGTCCAGATCCCTCTGCTCCTCGCGGGCGGCCTCCTCGCGGTTCTCGCTTATCACCTGGTACCCGGCTCCGACTATGGCCTTCGCCAGGTCCGCCTCGGTCGCCATCGTCTCATCGTAGACGACCGTGGCCGTGTTGTTCCCTATGTTCGCCACCGCCGACTGGACTCCTGGCACGGCCTTGAGGGCGCCCTCCACGCGCCCAACGCAGGCCGCACAGGTCATCCCGCCGACGCGGATGATCCGGGTCTTCATGAGAACAGTCCGTGCTTGACGGATGCCCTGAACCCGGCGTCGACGACGGCCTTGATCAGAGCCTCGTCAGTGACCCCGTCGTGTTCGACGGCGGCGGTTCCCTTCTTCAGGTTGACATCCACGGATCTGACCTTGTCCGTCTTCTCCAGGGATTCCCTGACGGATTTGACGCATCCCTCGCACATCATGCCCTCTATCTTCAGAGTTGTCTTTGCCATTGTATCACCTCGGGCGGCGCGCATGCTGTCCGCGACGTCCATCACCTCCCCCATCGTGAGGGGAGGTTAAAGAGTTTTAGATAAACCTAAATCAAGCGTATCTGACGAAGTCTTCCATGGGGATGCGGACGCCGTGGTTCTTGGATGTCTGGTCGTCCCTGTATCCGACGGCCAGGATGTTGATCGGGATGACGTTGTCCGCGAGTCCGAAGTTCCTCTTGATGACGTCGGGCTTGAACATGCAGACCCACAGGGTGCCGAGGCCCATGTCGGTTGCCTCGTACATCATCTGCGTGGTGACGATCGATGCGTCGATGTCGGTGGTCTTCATCCCGTCGTAGCTGCGGGTCCAGGCCTTGTCCTTGTCGGAGCAGACGATGAACGCGAGCGGGGCGTCGTAGATGTGTCCCGCCTCCTCCAGCTTAGCGAGGCCCTCCTTGGACCTGACCGCTATGACACGGACCGGCTGGTCGTTCCTCGCCGTTGGGGCGAGACGGCCTGCCTCGAGGATCGAACGGACCTTGTCGTCCTCCACTGCGTCGGTCTTGTATGCGCGGCACGAGTATCTTCTCCTGACAAGTTCGTTGAAATCCATAGATTCACCGTGTCCCTGTATCGTCCATATCTTATTTAGGTCTGAGTCGCGGGGCGGAGGCACCCCGGCAGTTCTTTCCGGGCTCCCCGCGACCTGCGGTCGTGACATGTCAGTCTGTTTACAAAAACCATGTACGATACAACATGACATATACTATCCAAAAGGATACTATGAACATGGAATGCTGTTCAAGGGACTTCGAGGCGGAATGCCCCGTGAGGGCGACCGTCCGCCTGCTCGGAGGGAAGTACAAATCTGTGGTGATCTGGAGCCTCAGGAACGGGAAGAAGAGGTTCAGCGAGATACAGGCGATGATCCCGGAGGCCACCGGGAAGATGCTGACCAAGCAGCTCAGGGAGCTCGAGGCGGATGGGCTGATCGAGAGGAAGGTGTACCCAGTGGTCCCGCCAAAGACGGAGTACAGTCTCACGGAGTTCGGCGAGACCGCCATACCCCTGATAATGGACATGAGCAGGTGGGGTTCAATCTATCTGGAGCGCGAGGGGATCCCCGTGTCGGACTGCGTGAGGATGTGAGCGGATGACTTTCGACGGATATCTGCTGGGCAGGACGCTGCAGGTCATCGGCGGCAAGTACAAGATGTACATAATCTGGAGGCTCATGGACGGGCCCAAGAGGTTCGGCGAGCTCCGCACGTTCTTCTCCGGGATCACCGCCCACATACTGAGCCTCCAGCTGAAGGAGCTGGAGAGCGACGGGCTGATCCGTCGCGAGGTCAAAAGCGAGAATCCCCCGTGGGTGGAGTACTCCCTCACATCCACGGGGATGAGTTTGCTCCCTGTCATAGACGCGATCGCCGAATGGGGCGCGGCGTACATAGACATGGAGAACGAGAAGGCCAAGCTCAGTGGTTCCTCTCGATCGCCTGAATGATCCTGGCGATCTCCTTCTCGGGGTCCTTCCACATGCCGGGGGTCCAGACCCTGTGGATCTTCCATCCTCTGGACTCCAGGTACTTCTGCCTGTGGTAGTCCCTCTCCCTCGTGGAAGATGACATCTCGTACAGGCGGCTGTCGCACTCGATGCCGAGGATGTACCTGTCGTTCTGCTTGACGGCGAGGTCGATCTGGTATCCGCCGATCCCCACGTTCCTCTCGACCGTGTAGCCCTTGCGCGTCAGGGCGTTGTAGACGCGCTCGGCGATCCTGCCAGCGTCGTAGTCCTCCGGCGCGTTCCACCTCTCGTCCCCGAAGGAGTGTAGGATGGAGTCCGCGAGGCCCCTGTTGCCGCTGCTGACGGCGTTCGCGTACTGCAGGTACTTCTTGAGGATCCTGGGTCCCTCGTTCTTCGTGTTGTCGACCTGGAGGTCCTCCGGGTCGAACGATGTGACGATGAAGATCTTCTTCTTGGCCCTGGAGATGGCGACGTTCAGACGGTTCTCCCCTCCGCGGTTGTTGAGCCATCCGAACCTCTGCATCAGCTTCCCCTCGGCGTTCTTGGCGTATCCGATGGAGAACATGATGACATCCCTCTCATCCCCCTGGACGCTCTCGATGTTCTTGATGAACAGACCCACGTCCTCGCCGTTGTCGAATCTCTTCATCTCGTCCGCGACGATCTTGCCGAACGACGGGTCGTTGGCGCACTCCTCATCCAGGACATCGTTGATCAGGTCCCTCTGCGAGGCGTTGAATGTGATTATGCCCACGGTCTCGTTGTCCTTCCTGTTGACGAAGAACTCCCTGAGCAGCTGGACGATCTTCTGGGCCTCGGCCATGTTGGACTTGTCCTCCCAGAGGCCCTCGACCCTGAACACCTCGATGGGCGGCTTCTCGGGGGTCACAACGTTGGGCGAGACGTACAGCCTCCCGCCGTAGAACGCGTAGTTGGAGAACGCGATGAGCTCCTCGTATTTGGAGCGGTAGTGGAAGTTCAGCAGGATGGAGTCGTACTTGGCCCTGGCCAGGTCCAGCAGGCTCTCCTCCTCGAGCGCGGCGGTGACTATGTCGTCGAGGTCGTCCTCGTCGCTCTCGTAGTCGACCCTCCCCACTCCGAGGGAGGACGGCCTGAGCTGCTTGTGGTCCCCTGCGACGACGACCTTCTTGGCGCGGTAGATCGACGGCACGCCCTTCTCGACGTACATCTGGGACGCCTCGTCGAAGATCAGCATGTCGAATATGCCCATCTCCAGCGGGAGGATCTCGGACACGACCTCCGGGGTGAGGAGCCACACGCGGACCCCCTTGAACAGCTCGTACCCGTACCTGTTGACGAACTTGTTGATGTTCCACTTCCTCTTGGACTCGATGATCCTGTTGATGTCGCCGCGCCTCTTGGACTCGGTGATGTACTTCAGGTTCTGCTGGAAGACCTCCTCCACCTTGTCCTTGGAGAGCTCCCTCTTGGATTCGATCTTGCGGTCCATGTCGGCGATGATGCTGTCGAAGTCCCAGATCTCCTGCATGATGTCCTTGTGGGCGGCATCGAACTTCTGGAGGTGGTCGTTGAGGATCCACTCGTAGATCCTGTCGTTGCTCTCGCCGTACGTCATCCTGGACGCGGCCGAGACGTTCAGGACATCGGTGCCGTAGGTCCTCTCCTCGTCGGTCAGCCTGTCGTAGACCGTGGCCCTTGCAGAGTACGTCCCGTAGCCGTTCAGGGCCTCGAACATCCCCCTGGGGTCGGACATGACCTTCTGCACGGTGTGCTCGTTGTAGTTGTCGAAGTACTTCCCAGTCATGGCGGTGGCCTCGCGGGTCACCTTGCCCTTGTTGAACAGCCTTCCCATGAAGCCCTTCGAGTTCAGGTTCTGGATCTGCTGCTCCAGGTCCAGGAGGTCGGCCTTCATCTCGCCGATGTTGTATTCGGACAGGTCGGCCTTCATCTGCGTCATCCACGGGTACTTCTCGACGAGCTCCCTGTACTCGTTGAAGTTCTTCATCAGGACCTGGTCGTCGAACTTCCTGTGGAGCTCGGATACCGGCTGGTACCTGAGGGCAAGGAGCGATGCGTCGATGTTGTCCTTGAGCATCTTGTACTCCTCGAACTGGCGCCTGTCGTTGAGGTCCAGCCAGCGGTCCATCGCGTACAGCTTGTAGGGCTCGATGCCGAAGTCGCAGGGGCTGTACATGACGTCGGCGATGTTGTCCAGGAGCGCGACGTCCTTGTCGATGGCCTCGGAGATTGTGTCGATGTCGACGCCCTTCTTCAGGGGCTCGGTGTCCAGCATCCTTCCGAGCTGCTTGTAGAACAGGTCCTTGTTACCCACATCGTCGATCAGCAGGCAGTACTTGGACAGCGTCCCCAGGCGGGAGTACACGACGTCCAGCGCGGTCTTCTTCTCGGACACCATGAGCACGGTCTTGCCCTTGATGACCGCGGATGTGATCAGCCCGGTGATGACCTGGGACTTCCCGGTTCCCGGGGGCCCCTGGACGACGATCTCGTCGTTCCTCTCCATCGCGGTCAGGATGTTCTCCTGGGAGCTGTTGAGCGAGTTGATGTAGACCAGGTCCTTCTCCGAGGCGGCCATCCCCTTGTCCTTCATCTCGTCCTCGGAGAGGGGCATCGGCAGGTCGGACAGGAAGTCGGTCTTGTTCAGGTCGACGATGAGGTCGTTCAGGATGCCGTTGATCTCCCTTCCGGCGAGCATGCCGTCGAAGTCCTTCTGGATGGAGCTGGAGTACGTGGGGTACTTCCCGAGCATGACGTTGGGGACCATCTCCATGTCACCGGCGAGGTACTTGGGGAACTCGCCGGCCTTGTAGTCTATGAACGGGGTCGGCAGGCTGTAGTTCACGGCCATCTTGATCCCGTTCTGCTCGTAGAAGTCGACCAGGTTCGTGAGGAAGGTCTCCCCGCTGTAGTCCTCCAGGACGTTGTCCGGGAGCGGGCGGTTCTGGCCGCTCGATTTGATGAAGCCCAGGATGAGCGTGTTGTTGTAGATCGCATCCCTGGAGTTGTCGAGTGTGAGCGTTATCGTGCGGGAGTCCTTGTCCAGGATGACCGGGAAGAGGGCGAGCGGAGCGCGGACGTCTATGTCGCCGTCGGGCATCTTGCCCTGGACGAAGGGATATCCGATGTAGAGGTCGTACTGACCCTTCTCCCTCTGCTCCCTGTTGACCTCACGGATGATCTCGTTGAGGTGCTTGTACACCTTGGCGTCCTCGGCGCTCTTGGCGGAATCGCAGAGCTTGAGGATCCTCTTCCTGCCGAACAGCAGGCCCATGACGTCGACCTCCGGCAGCGTCATGAGGTCGAAGGTGTTCTTGCGGGAGATCTTGGGCTGGAACAGCAGGCGGTTGCTCTTGCTGATGTTGATGAGCTTCTTCTCAAGCTCCCTGAGGGTCTGGGCCGCCTCGGCGTCAATGTTTGATCCGTTGGCCGCCGTGATCGCGTACTTCCTGGTGATGTTCAGGAAGTCCTCCCCGTACTGCTCCACGAACCTCTGCCCAACGCCGACTATGGCCGAGAAGTCCTCGACCTTCGTGGGCACGCGCTGGGCCATCTCCCTCAGCGCCTCGTCCGAGCACACGTTGGGTAAGCGCCCGTTGGACATCTTGCGTTCCTGTCTGAGGCTCTCCCTCAGCTCGTAGAGTTCGTCGTAGAGGTCATCTTCCAATCCCATGTTCGGGGGTAAGTCCGTACGGGTTTGTAAACCCTGTTACGACGTGCACGCCCGCCTCCTGAAGAGGTCACGGAAGGGGTCGGAACGAGGGTCGTGACAGACCTCCGAACGGTCCTCGGAGGATGTCATCCGGGGCAGTTCTCGACCGGGCGAGCTTCGGGAAGGCGGTGGGCCGCACGGGTCGCCATTATATTGGGGTCGGTCATACCCCGCGGCATGCTCACAACAGGCATCAAGGGGGAGAGGTCCGTGGACGTGACCCCCGCCAACACCGCCAGGGCCCTCGGGTCCGGAACGCTGGAGGTCTTCGCGACCCCTGCGATGATCGCTCTGATCGAGGCGACCGCCAGCGAGAGCGTCGCCCCGTACCTCGAGGATGGGTCGAGCACCGTAGGGACCCATCTGGACGTGGCCCATTCCGCCGCCACCCCCGTCGGGATGAGCGCCACATGCACGACGGAGCTGGTCGAAATCGACAGGAGGAGGCTCGTCTTCAAGGTGACAGTCTCCGACGCCAAGGGCGAGATCGGCTCGGGGACCCACGAGAGGTTCGTCGTCGACAACGCCAAGTTCATGTCCAAGGCGGAGTCGAAGCTCCAGTGACCGTCGGTACCCGAACTCGAACATAAGCACCGGGAGGAGAAGGCATCCGCACAGGACGATCCTCCCGGTCCCGAACACCTTCGGCATGAACCCGACGAGGGTCGAACATGCCAGCACCAGCAGGCCGAATGGCCCTGTGAGGACGGCCGTCAGGACGCACAGCAGGACCACCACCGCGCGTCCGGCCCTTCCGGGGTCGACCTTCTCCGCGGCCCTGGACATCACCTTCCCCGACCAGATCGTCAGCGCGTATCCCATGGCGGACGCCAGGGCCGTGGAGAACAGCATCAGGACGAATCCCTGGCTCATGAACCCGTCGAGCGACTCTCCCGCGATCTCCCCGATGGCCAGCGCGGTGCCGGACCTGCCGTTCCCCGACACCGAGAGGGTGACGAGGGACAGCACCGACGTCACCGTCCCTATCGACGCGACGGTGGATATGAAGCGTTCCGGGCGGTCCTCCGGGAACAGCGCCGCGGACATGGATGCGCCCACCGTCGACGTTATCCCCGGGAACCATCCGGCGACGGTCCCCATGAGCACGCCCTTGAGTCCAGGCACCGGGCCGACGGGGTCGGCCACCGAGTCCCTCTGGATCGGGATCCTGGCGGCGGAGGAGGTCTCAAGCAGCACCGGTATGCCGAACAGGCCGGTGAGCAGCGGTAGCATGATGCTCCCCTCCCCTCCGAGCCCGTCCATCGGGATCTCCAGGGTCATGCAGGCCAGGCCCAGCATCCCCGACGCGGCGAACGCCACGGCGCCCCAGAGCGCGCTTCCATTGCCGTGTCCCGACATGACGACCACCGCCGCCGCGACGATCATGACGACGGGGGTCAGCCTTTCCAGGGGGTCCTCCAGACCGTTCAGGAGGAGCCACTGCAGCGGTACGGAGAGCAGGATTGAGGCCGCCGCCCCGATGAGGCTCCCGATGGCCGCCGCCCTGACAGCCGCCATCCCCCTGCCGTCGAGGAGAAGCCTGTGCCCGGGGAGCACGGAGACCGCGTCCTCCCCATCGGGCGCCCCTATGAACACGGACGGGACGAAGTCCACGAACGAATGGACGACGGAGGCGGACATTATGCAGACACACACCGCGAGTGCGGTCCCCTCCTGGTCCAGACCCCCCGGTATGACGGAGGAGATCGACGGGTAGGAGGCAAGCAGCATGGCGGCCAGGGTGTTCACGTGGATCCCGGGGGCCAGACCGCTGAACAGGCCAAGCCCTGCTCCCAGGACTGACATGACCATGCATACGCCGGCGAGGACTGGATCCATGCCCGTCCTTTCGGGCGTGACGTCGTTTAACAGATGGGGTGTGACTCAACGTCACAGAAGTGCGGGGCGCCCGCCCTCGGAGCTTACGGCCAGCAGATACCTTACCGGGATGCCCAGCTCGCCGGAGAGACCGGACACGTCCTTCTGCTTGCTGTACACTGCTACGAACTCCGTGACCTCCACGTCCGCGGCCCTCAGCGCACCCACGATCGCACGTACGGTCCCGCCGGTGCTTATGACGTCGTCCACTATGGCGACCCTCTCGCCAGGAGATACTCCGTTGACGTACATCGGGGATGCGGAGTAGCCGGTGTGCTGGTCCAGGCGGATCTCGCCCGGAAGGCCGTACATCCTCTTCCTGATCACGGCATAGGGTATGCCGGTCCTGAGCGTGATGCCGGCGGCCAGGGGTATGCCCATGGCCTCGGGAGCCAGGACGACGTCGCAGTCCAGGTCGCAGGCATCCACGACCGCGCCCACCACCTCGTCCAGGAGTTCCCGCGTCATCAGCGGGATCCCGTCGCTGACGGGGTTGACGAAATATGGGTATCCGTCCCTGTCCACGACGGGGCTGGACAGGAACGACCTGGTCAGGAGTGGCAGGTCTCCGCTCATGACCCGTTCTAACAGTATTTCTTTAATAGGGTTTGCCTATCCTGACGCGATCATCATGGATGTCGAACAGAGGCTTGCCCTCGTAACAAGGAACACCGAGGAGATCGTGACCGAGGAGGAGCTCCGCGCCCTCCTGACCGAGAAGGAGGAGCCGACCGCCTATATCGGGTTCGAGCCCTCCGGACTTGTGCACCTGGGATGGGTCCTCGTGGCGCAGAAAATCAGGGACCTCACCGATGCCGGTTTCAGGGTCACAATCTTCTGGGCCGACTGGCATGCGTACATAAACGACAAGCTCGGCGGAGATCTGGAGAACATCCGCACCTGCGCCAGGTACATGCAGGACTGCTTCATCGCCCTCGGGGTCCCCGAGGACAAGGTCGAGTTCAAGTACGCCAGCGACATCCTCAGCAACATCGAGTACTGGGAGATGGCAATCAAGGTCGCCAAGGTCACCTCCCTGTCCAGGGTCAAGAGGGCCATGACCATCATGGGAAGGTCCGAGGACGAGGCGGAGGTCGACACCTCGAAGGTGTTCTACCCCATCCTCCAGGCAACCGACATATTCTGCATGGGCCTCGACGTGGCCTACGCTGGACTCGACCAGAGGAGGGCCCACATGCTCGCCAGGGACGCCGCCGACAGGCTCGGATGGAAGAAACCCATCGCGGTCCACACCCCCCTGCTCCCCGGTCTGAAGGGAGGCAACAGGATGGATCCCGTGGAGTCCAAGATGTCCAAGAGCGACCCCAACGGAAGCGTCAAGATCCACGACACCAGGGAGGAGATCGCCTCCAAGATGAAGAAGGCCTACTGCCCGCCGGAGAAGGAGCATGAGAGCGAGAATCCGGTGCTCATGCTCTGCAGGTACATCCTCTTCCCCAGGAACGGCACCATGCACATCGACAGGCCCGAGAAGTACGGCGGACCCGTCGACTACGCCACATACGAGGAGCTCGCCGACGCCTACTTCAGCGGCTCCCTGTCCCCCGTCGACCTCAAGGCCGGCGTCACGGACGGTCTCGACAGGACCCTCCAGCCCGTGAGGGACTACTTCGCAGCCAAGCCCGACAACTACGAGGCCATCCTCAAGGTCGTCGAGTCGGTCAAGAAGCTCAGATGACAGAAACGCCGGGGGTGACCCCGGCCCTTACTTTTTCCGGGTCCCTCAGGCGTCCTCGCGCTGGAGGGATTCCCTCTGCTTGATCTCGCGGAAGACCTCCATGGTCCTGCTCATGCATATGTTGAGCATCGCCTCGGTGTCGCCGATCCCGGTGAGTCCGGCGGCTCCGCCATGCCCTCCTCCGTCGGCCATCGTCTCCCTGCCGATCCCCGACATGATCTCTCCGAGGTGGATGCCCTTCCTGACGGCCTCCTGGGTCGCCCTGGCGCTGAGACGGAAGTTCTCATCCCTCTGGGATCCGACGAAGACGACGTCCGCCCCTGCGGCCATGATCGCCCTGCAGGATGATGCCTCGAAGCTGCCTCCGAAGGAGATGGCGACTATCATCTCGCCGACGCGCTCGAACCTCGTGCGCTCGATGGCCTTCAGCATGGCGATCCTCTCGGACATGCTGACCGGGGCCTCGGTCAGCGCCATGGCCTCGTCCATCTCGATCCCGCATCTGACCATGATGTCGGAGAACGCGGTGAGCAGAGCGGGTCTGGCGAACTGGAAGTGCCCGCTGTCCGTGAGCATCCCTCCCAGGAGCATGAGTCCCATGTCGCGCGGGATTTCGATGCCGGCGGTGTCGATCAACTCCTTGACTATCTCGCAGCACGAGGCCCTGGTGTCATCGCAGTAGAACGTCTCCACATCCCATTTCCCGGTTGGCTTGTGGTGGTCTATGACGATCGCGTCGCGGGGGACCTTCTGGGAGCCCTCCAGCTGCTCGGGGGACGATGTGTCGACCACCACGACGCGGTCGTAGGCGCCGAGGTCGCATTCCTCGAGTATGTCCACGGACATCTTCTCGGCGACCATCCTGGCCACGCGGTCCAGCCCGTTGGGGGCGTATATTTCCGCATCGGGGAACGCCCTTGACAGCGCGTAGGCGGATCCGAGTGCATCCATGTCGGCGTTGCCGTGGACGAGTACGACCTTCCTGCCCTGTGCGAGCTTCTCAGCGATGCGGTTCAACATGATGCAAGGTAAGTGCAGGTTGGATAAAAGGGAAGGGGGCGCTTGCGCGCCGTTTGTGTCAGTTCTTGCCCGTCAGCTTCTGGATGTACTTGTTCTGCCCGAGGCCCGTGATGAGGATGTCCGAGTTGTACAGCCTCACGGTGATGAGGATGGACACTATCGCGAACGCCGCCATGTACACTATGCCTCCGATGACGAGGGTCATGTCACCGTACATCAGCGCCTGCATGGCCATCATGGGGTGGGAGAACGGTATGATGAAGGTGATGAACTGGATCGCGCCGCCGGCACCGTACCATCCGGTGAACATGATGATGAACATGGGGATCATGGCCAGGATGCTCAGGGGCATGGTCATGGTCTGGGCGGACTTGTAGTTCTTGGCGAATGCTCCCAGGATCATGCAGATGCCGAGGGCGCACACGATCGCGAGGAACATGGAGACCATCACGAGGACCCAGTCTGTCGCTCCGAGGGCCATCCCGAGGTCCTCCAGGCTGACGCTGCTGGCACCGGTGATCGAGCCGGTCATCGAGCCCATATAGATGCTCATGCCGACCATGTACGCGAGCCCGTAGACGAGACCGACGATCGCGGCGGCGACGATCTTGCCGCTGACGATGGACGTTCTCTTGACAGGCATCGTGAGCAGGGTCTCCAGGGTCTTGTTCTCCTTCTCGGAACCCATGGAGCTGATGACGATGCTCCCGACCATCATGATGATGATCATGATCACGATGGGAATCATAAGGGTCTGGCTGGTGATCTCGTTGGAGATGTCGTAGGGTGTGATGCCGCTGTGGGCCTGCCCGTCCACAATGGTGCTGATGTCCTCGCTGGCGGTCCCTATCGGGGTCATGAGGAACTGGTAGTCGACGTCGGACCCGGCGTCGGTGACGAGCTTCTGGGAGAGGCTGCTGCTGAGGATGGACACGACCGAGGACATGACGGTGGAAGAGACGCTTCCGAACAGTCCGGTGGGTTCGTAGAGGTAGAACTGCCTCACGGACACCTGGGTCTGGTCCGCGATGCTCTGGTTGAAGGACTCTATGCTAGGCAACGCGATGACGTTGGCGATCCCGCGTTCTTGCATCTCGGCCACTATGTCTGCGTCGCTGCTGTCGCAGGTGCTGTCCATGATCACGATCTTGGACGCGTCCTCGTCGTATGCGCTCTTCAGGACGTCGGTGGGGTTCCAGTCCTCATAGTAGTCGCCGTCCTCGGCGATGAGTCCGAACGTAGGCAGCTCGGCGGCGCTGTCGACCTCTCCGCCGATCAGCCCGCCCAGTCCCGCGAACAGGACGACCATGAATAGCACGGATATGACGGATCCCGGGGTCAGGAGCTCCCTGACCTCCTTCTTTATGATGTTGGTCATGTGGCTCATCCTTTCACCGCCCTGACGAACACCTCTTCGAGGGTGTCCACACCGTACTCGCGCTTGAGGTCCTCCGGGGTGCCGAGCAGGATGAGGTTCCCCTGGTCGATCATCCCGACCCTGTCGCAGAGCATGTCCACCTCGAACATGTTGTGGGAGGACATGATCACGGTCACCCCGTTCCTGGCGATTTCCCTTATGATGTCCCTTATCTCGTAGGCGTTGATCACGTCCAGTCCGGATGTGACCTCGTCCATGATCGCCAGCTTGGGGGACGGCATGATGGCCCTGGCGATGAGCAGCCTGCGCATCATACCCTTGCTGTAGGTGTCGACCTTGGAGTCTATTCTCTCTCCGAGGCCGGCCATCTCGATCCCCTTCTCAACCATGGCCTCCTTCTCCGCACCGGATGCGAAGAAGCTCGCCATGAACTCGAGATATGCCCTTCCCGTGAGGTCCTTGTAGGCGCCGGCGTCCTCCGGCAGATAGCTGATGATTTTCCTGACCTCGTCGGGCTCGGTTGCCACATCGTGTCCGTAGACCGAGATGCTCCCGGAGGTGATCCTGAGGAGTGTGGAAATCATGCGGAGGGTGGTGGTCTTTCCGGCCCCGTTGTGTCCGATGAGGCCGAAGATCTCCCCCTCCTTCACCGTGAGGGATATGCCATGCACGGCCTCCCTGTTCCCGTATGATTTCCGCACATCGTTCAGTACGAGTGCGTCCATGTGTGCACGTATGCTAGGGACCTATTTAAGGGGGGGGGGGGAGCGACTATCGCCGTTGTAACAGCTGTCGGATACGCCGAGAATTCGACGGATGACGTATCCCTGGGAAAGGGGAAGGGTGTTTGGATCACTGCCTGGGCATGTTGCCCATGGCGGCGTTGATTGTCTCCTGCAGGGACTGGTACCTCTCCTTGAGGCTGGACTCCTGGCGCTCGAGGGAGCTGATGCGGACGTCCATCATCTCGACGGACTCTTCGAGCTCTCCCTTCAGGGCCTCCTTGTCCTCGACCTTGATGAGGAGGGATCCGGAGGACTTGTACACCGCGCCGGTGCTGGCGGTGAGCTCCTCGAGGGTTCTGGCGAGCTCGCGCTTCTGGGCGTCGTACTGCATCTTCTGGGTGGTGACCGCCTGGAGCTGCTGCTGTACCTGCTGGAACTGTGTGATCTGGTTCTGGAGCTGTGGGCTGATTCCGTTCATGGTTTCATCTCCGTCAGGTCTTCGATGTCCTCGATTATCCTGATGCATTCGAGATGCGAGTTGAGGGCGGCCCTCATGGCCGAGCTGTCGGCGGCGCGCACCTCTATGAGCACGCCGTCTCCGTCATCGGTCATGACGGTCTCGGTGCGGGGAAGCTCCCGGCCCGTCTCCGGACCCATGGCGGGCACGGCGAACTTGGCCGCCGGCCCTTGGATCCTGAGCCTCGCGCAGAGCATCTCTCAGTCGGACTTGAGGACCTTCTTCACGTTGGGTCTCTCTTTGAAGAAGATCTTCGATCCGCACTTCTCGCACTGGAGCCCCAGGGCGTTGACGTTCCTGACGGGCTCGTTGCACTTGGCGCATCTGTACAATCGGACCACCTGCGACTCAGTTCTCGCTGACCTGGGACAGCTCCTTCTTCGTCTTGGGGCTGTAGGCGCCGGCGGCGAACTTGGTTCCGCAGTGTTTGCAGTACCAGATGCCGGAGCTCTCCCTCCTGACGGCGGCGTGGTGGCACACGGGGCACTCGTGCTTGGCCTTCTGCTGGGCCTCGATGTTCTTGATCCTGTTGCGGACGATGACACCGTACCTTGCGCCGAACCTACCGGAGGAGCCTGCCTTCTCTGTTCTCTTTGCCATTGGAAATCACCCGATGATTTTTCTGATCTCCGCACCGATCTCCACGGCCCTATCCAGGCAGAGGCTCAGTTCGTCAAGAGTTATCGAACCGCAGCCACCCTTCTGCATTGCCCTGAAGTTACCGACGTCGTCAGTAGTGACAGTCAGACGTGCGGATGAAATCTGCTCTTCGTCGTAGTCGGGGTCTACTATTAAAGTGTTTCCGACTTTGACCTCCGTCACCGAAATGGGGGTGCAGGTGATGGGAAGGGGCGTGTTCTCGCCCTTGCCGTACTGCTCCCCGGGGATGGTGGCGGACTTGAGTGCGCACACCGCGGCGAGGTTGGCGGCGTCGAAGAGATTGCCGTCGTAGTCGAGGGCGTAGATGTCCACGAAGCACATCCAGACCTCCTCGCCGGGGACGATGCACAGCTTCTCCACGTCCACCATGCCGGACTCGCGGATTCCGCGGTCCACGACCCTGGCCAGCTCGATCGCGTCCTCTCCCGGTGGGCCGGACTCGAAGGTGGAGTGGGCCATGGGGATGAGCTCGGCGCCGGTGGTGAGAACACCGATGTTGGGTGTGTCTCCGAAGGGCGTTCCGGGGATGATCTTCACTCCCGCGATGACCTCGGTCTTGCCGAGCTTGACCCTGGCGGATCCGTCGGCGCTCTCGATGCAGTTGGTCTCGACCTGGATCTTCCTGACGTCGGTGACCCCGCGGCCATCCTGCCTCTTGCCGTCGGCGAGGAGGTTCATGATGTGGTCGCGCTTGATCTCGGACATAATCTCGCTGCTCATTCGGACTCCTCCTGTGCGGGTTTGGAGTAGCGCCTCTTCAGTGCGTCGACCTGGAGGTCGTGCACCTCGTGGCATGCGTTCACCGCGAGCTCGATGGCGTGGTCGAACTCCTCGCGGGTCATGTTCCCGTCCATCTGGAGCAGGACGATCTCGTCCGTGGACGGCATGATGGCGATGGGCACATCGGCCTGACCGTAGTTGTCCTCCTCCTTGTTGAGGTCCAGGAGGACGTGTCCGTCGGCCTTGCCTGCGGCGATCGCGGGGACGATGTCCCTCATGGGGATGCCCGCGTCCGCCAGAGCGACGGATGCGGCGGTGAGCCCGGCGCACCTGGTCCCGGCGTTGGCCTGGAGGATCTCGATGTAGACGTCGATGGATGCGCGGGGGTAGAGCTCTGTGAGGACGACCCTCTCGAGTGCCTCGGAGATGATCTTCGAGATCTCGATGGACCTCCTGTCCGGTCCGGGCCTCTTCCTGTCGCTGACGGAGAAGGCCTGCATGTTGTATTTGCACTGCACGATGGCCTTCTGGGGGTTCTGCAGGTGCCTGGGGTGGCACTCCCTGGGTCCGTAGACCGCGGCGAGGACCTTGTTCTTACCGATTTCCACATAGGCGGAGCCGTCCGCGTTGTTCAGGACTCCGGCCTCGATCTTGATCGGCCTGTGCTGCTCTTCGGTCCTGCCGTCGATGCGCATGCCGTTCTCATCTACCAATACCATGTCAGTATGTCCGCTCATTGTCACTCCTCCCCCTCTTCTTCATCATCGTACTCTTCGCTCTGGGGGAGCTTGCTCTCGATAAACTCTTTGACCCTGTCTGTAAGGTTGCCGGCCTGGGCCTTGGCCTCGATCATCTTGATGGCCTGCACGGCGACGTCGGCGTTCTCGTCATCGCCGTCGATCCAGATCAGACCGTTCTGCCCAACGGTGATGCGGCAGTCGGTCATGTTCTTGAGCATCGAGATCATGGATCCGCTCTTGCCGATGACCCTAGACACCTTGGAGTGGGGGATCTTCACGAGCCTGCCACCCTCCAGCTTCCTGAGGCCGGAGTCCTTCATGGTCACCTGGATCTTCTTGCTCTCGTCCACGGACAGGACCTTCAGAAGGACCACGTTGCCCATGGTGAGGTAGCGGGACGTGTCCCCGAACTCGACCTTCCAGGGGACTTCGTTCACGTGCAGGGGCGCGGGATAGGGCGCCCCGATGTCGACAAGCCAGTTGGACGGTCCGATGTCCACGATGACACCGATGACCGTGTCCCCTGACTTGGGCATATAGCAGCCCCTCAGGGGGATGACGCCCACGGTGTTCTGGAACACGTTGCGGACGCCCATGACGCTGGCACGCACCTTGCCGTCGAGGACGTAGGCGTTCTCTCCGGGTTTCATTCCGGTCCCGTCGAGCACCTCGCCCGGCACGACGATCTCGCGCGTCTGTCTGGCGTTTCTTCTCTCCATTTCAATCACTTACTTCCAATGTTACGATTCAGCTCACGAGCTTCACGGACGCTGTGCCCTTGGTTTTGTGCTTGAGCTTGTCCGTGATCTCCGTGATGAGGCCGGCGGGGATCTCCATGAGTCCGATCCACGATCCGTCGGCCGTCCACTCCTCCCTCTCCACCAGTCCGTAGTGGATGATGTCGTCGTAGCAGCGTCCGTAGTCCGAGCCGTTCAGCTTGATGGCTATGCGGCTCTTCTCGAACCTTATGGGCAGGAGGGGGCGCAGCAGCTTCATGGCCTCGTCGATCTCCTTCTCCAGGGGCTTGAACGGGTCCACGTGGAACTTGGCCTCCTCCAGGGCCAGCTGTATCCTCAGCGGGGGGTGGGGTGTGTGGGTCTGGGGGTTGATGGCGTTGGCGGCGATGTACGTGATCACCTGCTGCTTCTTCGCCTCGAGCATCTCCTTGCGCTGCTCGGCCGTGATCTGTATCTCGCCCTTCTCGACGATCTTCGCCGCGATCTCGGCGATGTCCTCCGTCCCGAAGGCCTCCTTAATCTTGTCCTCCGGGGGCCTGGTGCCCTTGCTGGCGTTCTTGAAGACGTCCTCAACGGCCATGTAGTCGATTATGTCGAACTTCTTGCCCTGCTTGACGAGGTCGAACACCTTGGGGTCAAGCAGTATCTCGAAAGTCTCGCCGTGGGACTCGAGCCTAGCGACGATCGCGTCGTCGAGATCGACCATCTTCCCACCGTCACATCTTCTCGATGAGAGCGGAGACCTCCTCCTCGGAGAGCCTCCTGAACTTCTTCCCGACCTCGGCCACTCCGATCTCGACGGATTCGGCCTTGGGCGTGTCCTCGATGGCGGCGGCGAGGGCCCTGAGACCCAGGCTGGCGGCCTCGTCGAAGGTCATGTCGTCCTTGTACTCCTTCTCGAACATCTCCATGACCGTGGGGCGGCCGCTTCCGATGCCGGTGGCCTTGTAGGCGACGAGGGCTCCCGAGGGATCCGTCTCGAAGAGATGGGCTCCGAGGTCGTCCGTGCCTGCCACGAGGAGGGCGGTTCCGAACGGGCGGACCCCGCCGTACTGGGTGAAGTTCTGCTTGTAGTCGCAGACCTTCTTGACGAGCATCTCCACGCCGATGTTCTCGCCGTAGTTGACCCTGTGGACCTGCGCGTTCTTCCTGGCCTCGTCGACCAGGATCCTGGCGTCGGCAACGAGTCCGGACGTCGCGCATCCGATGAAGTCATCGATCTCGTGGATCTTCTCTGTCGACCTGGGCTCCAGCAGCTTGCTGGACGACCTCCTGTCGACAATCAGCGCCACACCGTCCTTGTACTTCAGCCCGATCGTCGTGGAACCTTTCTTCACGGCCTCACGGGCGTACTCGACTTGGAACAATCTTCCGTCAGGGGAGAAAACTGTGCTTCCCCTGTCATAAGCCATCTGTCCGGGTTGCATAATGCGCGCTCCTTTATCTTACCGCGTCCTGATAAGGCGAGCCCTATAAAGAGTTCGCGTTCTGAGGGAGCGTGCGCCCGAATCATCTCCTGCGCTTCTGCGGGACCCTGAGCGACGGGTACCTGTCGCGAAGCCCGCGCAGGGTGCCAGAGGTCCTAACCGGGCGGCATCCCTCGAAACCGGACGACATCCTCTCCTCGACGGCTGGGCGGTCCGAGGGGGAGCATCTCACGACGGCCTCCCCTCCGGTGCACGTGATGACCTTCACGCTGCCGATCCCTTCGAGAGCCAGCAGGACATCGTCGCGTCCCGTTCCAGCCGGGACCTCGAAGAACACATAGCGCCTCCTGCCGCGCTCTGATTTGACGACCATGGCCGGGTCGAGGTGCGGGGCCGATATAACGGTTTCCCGTCGGCGACGGAGGTTGGATGATTAAGTCCCCCTAAAAATTCCCCATCCGATAGTTTTCGGGTAAATCCCCCGTGTTCCTGAGGATTCCGACCCTGTAAACGGAGCTTTATCACGGATTCCGAAGCCTTTCCGCGGATTCCGTACTGGATGAATGCACATCCAACGTCACTTCAATAGCCAGCATCGGGAAGTTTAAGAATCACGTCGCCAAAAGCCTTTAAATACCGTCTTTTTCAGCCATCCTCAAAAATTACTTCGTATCATTACGAAGCATTTTCCGATTTTATACAGTTTAATCTGTTGCATTATCCGTAGAGATAATACAAAAACAGACGCAAATCCGATGTGCTGGCTATTGTGAATTTAGCTTACACTAAATTTTTTAGTTGATTCAAATATCATCGGATAAGAAATTCGGTTTACAAAAGGTCGAGTGATTATATATAGATTTCTTGGTAGGCATTAATATACCATTCAGATGATGCTCTCCCCATTCCAATTCACCAATTGGTAAACGGAGGCAATGATTTGACAAAATCGGCATTGGTTATTGGTGGAGGAATCGCAGGAATCCAGGCTTCGTTGGATCTTGCAGACAGGGGCATTCATGTCTACCTGGTGGAGAAGGATCCCACCATCGGTGGAGTGATGTGCCGTCTGGACAAGACGTTCCCTACGAACGACTGTTCCGCGTGTATCCTCTCGCCCAAGATGGCGGACTGTGCTGGACACCCCAACATCGACGTCCTGACCTACCACGAGGTCCAGAAGGTCGAGGGAGAGGCTGGAGACTTCAAGGTCACCGTCCTCAAGAAGGCCAGGTACGTCAACCCGAAGGAGTGTACCGGATGCGGCGACTGTCTCGCCAAGTGTCCCGTCAAGAACATTCCTGACAAGTACGAGTATGGCCTCACCACGAGGAAGGCCATCTACATCCCCCATGCGCAGGCTGTCCCCCGTGTCGCCATCATCGACAAGGACTACTGCAACATGATCAAGAAAGGCAAGTGCGGACTCTGCCAGAAGAACTGCGGAAAGGGAGCCATCCACTACGATGACAAGGACGAGGAGATCACCCTCGAGGTCGGATCCATCATTGCCGCTCCCGGATTCCAGGTCTGGAACGCCGCCAACGCCAGCGAGTACGGCTACGGCAGGTACCAGAACGTCGTCACCGCCATCGAGTACGAGAGGCTCATGTGCGCCTCCGGACCCCACAGGGGACACATCGTCGTTCCCTCCAGCGGAGAGGACCCCAAGAAGATCGCCTACATCCAGTGCTGCGGATCCAGGTCCGAGAAGAAGGGCTGGAAGAAGTACTGCTCGTCCGTGTGCTGCATGTACGCGACCAAGCAGGCCATGATCACCAAGGAGCACGGAGACGTCCAGGAGGACATCTTCTTCATGGACATCAGGTCCTACGGAAAGGAGTTCGAGGCCTACATCCACCGCGGTGAGAACGAGTACGGCATCAAGATGCACAGGGGAGCCCGCGTCTCGAACATCGAGGAGGACCCCGTGACCAAGAAGCTCATCATCAACTACACCGACGATGAGAACAACGGTGTCTCCGAGGAGTTCGACATGGCCGTCCTGTCCGTCGGACTCGTGCCCCCCGAGGGAGCCCAGGAGTTCGCCGACATGCTCGGAATCGAGCTCAACGAGTACGGCTTCTGCAAGACCACCGTCTACCACCCCCTGGAGACAACCAGGAAGGGTATCTTCGTGACCGGTGCCTTCGCCGCACCCAAGGACATCCCCACATCCGTCGCCGAGGCCTGCGGAGCTTCCGCCAAGGCCGGAGCCTACATCGTGGACGAGAACTTCGAGCCCTGCGCTCCCAAGATCTACCCCGCTGAGAAGGATGTCGAGGGTAAGGAGCCCCGTGTCGGAGTATGGGTCTGCCACTGCGGAATCAACATCGGATCCGTGGTCGACGTCCCCGCCGTCACAGCCTACGCCAAGACCCTGCCCAACGTCGTCCTCGCCGAGGAGTCCCAGTACGCATGCGCCCAGGACTGCCTGGAGGCCATCTCCGCCGCAATCCAGGAGCACGACCTCAACAGGGTCGTCGTCGCATCCTGCACACCCAGGACCCACGAGCCTCTCTTCAGGGAGGCCTGCAGGAACGGAGGCCTGAACAAATACCTGTTCAACATGGCCAACATCCGTGACCAGTGCTCCTGGATCCACATGCACGAGCACGAGGCCGCCACCAACAAGGCCAAGGACCTCCTGAGGATGGCCATCGCCAAGGCATGCCTGCTCGAGCCTCTCGTCGGAGCCGAGATCCCGGTCACCAACGCCGCCGCCGTCATCGGAGGAGGAATCACCGGAATGACCGCCGCTCTGGACATCGCCGCCCAGGGATACCCCGTCCACCTCGTCGAGAGGGAGAACGAGCTGGGAGGATACGCACGCAACTTCCGCCACAAGGAGGACGGAGTCGCCGTGCCCGACTTCCTGAAGGAGACCATCGAGAAGGTCGAGAGCAACAAGCTGATCACCGTCCACAAGGGAGTGACCGTCAAGGACATCCCCGGATACGTCGGTAACTTCAAGCTCCAGCTCTCCGATGGTTCCGAGTACCCCGTCGGTGTCGTCCTGTTCGCCGTCGGAGCCGCAGCCTACGAGCCCACTGAGTACAACAACGGAAAGGACCCCAAGGTCATGACCCAGACCGTCGCCGAGAAGAAGATCGCCGACGGAAGCTTCAACGGCCAGGACGTCGCCTTCATCCAGTGCGTCGGATCCAGGTCCTCCACCGTGAACTACTGCAGCCGTGTCTGCTGCGCCGCGTCCCTGCGCGAGGCCATCCAGATCAAGATGAACAACCCGATGGCCAACGTCACCGTGATCCACAAGGACATCAGGACCTACGCCTTCCGCGAGGAGCTCTACTACAGGGCCTGCCAGCTGGGAGTCAAGTTCCTGAGGTACCCCGTCGACAACGAGCTGCCCGCCTACGACGGAAACGTCGTCAAGGCCTTCGACTCCACTCTCGGAGCCGAGGTCGAGGTCCCCGTCGACACTGTGATCCTCGCCGCCGGAATCGCCCCCGACAGAGAGAACAAGGAGAACCTCGCCAAGATGGTCAAGGTCCCCATCTCCAAGGACGGATTCTACTTCGAGGCCCACCAGAAGCTGAGGCCCGTCGACTTCGCCACCGAGGGTGTCTACGTCGCCGGAACCGCTCACTGGCCCAAGTTCATGGACGAGTGTATCGCCCAGGCATCCGGAGCCGCATCCAGGATGCTGACCGTCATCTCCAAGGACAAGCTGATCTCCGAGGGTATCACAGCCGTCTCCAACCCCGACCGCTGTGACGGATGCGGAGTCTGCGTCGGATGCTGTGACTACAACGCCATCACGCTGCAGGAGCAGCCCAACGGCGGTCTCAAGAGCTTCGTCAACCCCGGTCTGTGCAAGGGCTGCGGATGCTGTGTCGCATCCTGTCCCGCCGGAGCCATGGAGCAGAGAGGATTCAGGTCCAAGCAGATCATCGCTGAGATCGACGCATGCCTCGACTACCCCGTCGGAGGAGAGTGATTACAAATGGCAGATTTCGAACCCAGAATCGTTACGTTCTGCTGCAACTGGTGCTCTTACGCCGGTGCTGACGGAGCGGGAGTCGCAAGGCTCCAGATGCCGACCAACTTCCGTATCATCAGGACAATGTGCTCCGCCCGTGTCGACCCCGAGTTCATCCTCAGGGCCTTCGCCAAGGGAGCCGACGGCGTCATGGTGCTCGGATGCCACCCCGCTGACTGCCACTACATCGGTGGAAACTACAGGGCCAGGAGGAGGATCGCCCTTCTCAGGATGGTCCTGGAGCAGTACGGATTCGACCCCAAGAGGCTCAAGCTCGAGTGGGTCTCCGCGTCCGAGGGAGAGAAGTTCCAGAAAACAATCTTGGAGTTCGTGGACACGATCAAGGCCCTCGGACCCACCCCTCTTCAGAAGGAGGCGAACTGATGGGATTCTTTGACAAGCTGTTCAAGAAGAAGGAAGAGAAGAAGGAAGAGGCTCCCGCAGTGAAGCCGAAGGCCGAGCCCGCCTCGACCTCCGCTTCCTTCAAGGCCGAGCCCGCACCCGCGAAGCCCGCCGAGGCACCCAAGACCGAGGCCCCGAAGGCCGAGGGCGGAAACCCCGACCCCTACGCCTTCATCGTCCCGCCCGTGGAGTCTCCCGGAGACGCCGACGTCCCCAAGGACGCCATCCTGCCCGCAGCCGACCTCGGACCCCTCCTCCCCGGAGCACCCGCCGGAGGAAAGATCAAGCTGGCCGTCTACTGGACCGCTGCCTGCGGTGGATGCGACGTGTCCCTGCTGGACACTCACGAGAGGCTGCTGACCATCGGCGACATGGCCGAGATCGTCATGTGGCCCGTCGCCGCCGATGGAAAGGAGAAGGACATCGCCGCCATGGAGGACGGAGAGATCACCGTCGCCCTCATCAACGGAGCCATCAGGAACTCCGAGAACGAGCACATGGCCAAGCTGCTGAGGCAGAAGTCCAAGATCGTCGTCGCCTACGGAACCTGCGCCATGTTCGGCGGAAGCCCCGCCCTGGCCAACCTGGTTCCCGGAGGAGCCCAGGAGATCCTGGACTACGTCTACACCAAGACCCCGTCCTCCGCCAACTTCCAGGCCGACTACCACAAGGACGCCCCCGTGATCCCCCAGACCTCGTACCAGGCCCCCGAGGGAGAGCTGACCATCCCCACGCTGTACGACACCGTCAAGACCCTGGACCAGGTGATCGACGTCGACTACAGCATCCCCGGATGTCCGCCCCTCCCCGAGTCCATCAGCCAGCTGCTGAAGGCCCTCGAGGACTTCGTCTACAACGGAGTGCCCCTCCCGCCCAAGGGAACCATCGTCGGAGTCACAACCAAGACTCTGTGCGAGGAGTGCCCCAGGAAGAAGGAGAACGCCAGGATCACCGAGATCAAGGAGCCCCACGAGGTCGATGTCAAGCCCGACCTCTGTCTCATGGACCAGGGAATCCTGTGTCTCGGACCCGCCACCGTCGGCGGATGCGGTGCCAGGTGCACCAGGGCAGGACAGCCCTGCCGTGGATGCTACGGACCGTCCCCCGATGTGCAGGAGCAGGGTGCCAGTATGTTCACAGCCGTCGCGTCGCTGTTCCCCGTCCTGGACGAGGACCCGACCTGCGGAGAGGACGAGATCATCAAGATCATGAGCACCATCAAGGACCCGCTCGGGTACTTCTACGCCTACACACTCGGAAAGTCGCTCATCAAGAGAGCAGTCAAGGAAGGAGGCCAGTAAATGTCCGGACCTATCATTTGGGATGACAAGCAGAAAGTCACCGGGAACCGTGTGACCGTAGACCCCATCACACGTCTCGAGGGTCACGGGAAGATCGAGATCTTCCTGGACGACAAGGGAGACGTCGCCAACGCCTACTGGCAGGTCCCCGAGCTCAGAGGGTTCGAGAGGTTCTGCATCGGAAGGAAAGTCACAGAGCTGAACCAGATCACCGCCAGGCTCTGCGGTGTGTGCCCCGGCGCCCACCACATGGCGGCCACCAAGGCCATCGACGGGTGCTACAACACCAAGCCCACCGACACCGCCTACCTGATCAGGGACACGTTCTACAACGCGCACTTCGTCCACAGCCACATCGCGCACTTCTACGCCCTGGCTGCCCCCGACTTCGTGTGCGGACCCGCCGCCCCGGCAGCGGAGAGGAACGTCCTCGGTGTCATCGGACACGTCGGTCTCGAGCTCGGATCCGCAGTGGTCAAGACCCGCCGTGAGGCCCAGAACATCCAGGCCATCATCGGTGGAAAGCCCACTCACCCCCTGATGGGTGTCCCCGGAGGAGTCTCCAAGGGAGTCTCCAAGGAGGAGCAGAAGCAGATCATCGGCTTCGCGGAGGACATGGTCGAGTTCGCCAAGACCTCCATGCAGGTGTTCAAGGACGTCGTCCTGAACAACAAGGAGTACATGGACATCGTCCTGAACCCCGACCTGTACTACCACGAGACCTACCACATGGGTCTGGTCAACGACAAGGACCAGTTCGAGATCCACGACGGTAAGGTCAAGGTCGTCAACCAGAAGGGAGAGCAGACCCACCTCTACGACCCCTACGACTACCTCGACAACATCGCCGAGGCCGTCGAGCCCTGGACCTACGAGAAGTTCCCTTACCTGAGGAACCCCGGATACAAGGGACTCGTCGACGGACCCGAGAGCGGACTCTACAGGGCCTCGCCCCTGTCCAGGCTCAACGTGTGCAAGGAGATGCCCACGCCCCTGGCCAACGACGCTCTGCAGGAGTACCGCGGCATCCTGAAGGACGCCGGAGTCGAGGGACCCTGCCAGCACACCCTGGTCACCCACTGGGCAAGGATCATCGAGATGATCTGCTGCGCCGAGAAGTGCCTGGAGGACGCTCAGAACCCCGACCTCACCAACGGAGACATCAAGCAGAAGGACATCGTGCCCGGCGGACGCGGAGTCGGATGCGTCGAGGCTCCTCGCGGAACCCTGACCCACGACTACACCTGCGACGAGAACGGAATCGTCACCGCATGCAACATGGTCGTCGGAACCACCAACAACAACGGTCCGATCTGCATGGATGTCGCAAAGGTCGCCAAGGCTCTGATCCACAACTTCGAGGTCTCCCCCGGTCTCCTGAACATGGTGGAGATGGCGTTCAGGGCCTACGACCCCTGCAACTCCTGCGCCACCCACGCTCTCCCCGGCCAGATGCCTCTGACCGCCGAGATCAGGAACGCCGACGGCTCCCTCTACGACGTCGTCAGCCGCAACTGAAACCTGTAAAACGGGAGGGGTCCGCCCCTCCCACCTTATCTTTCTCTAACCATTCTGGAAACGTTCCGTTCCAGTGGAAAATCCAAGCCCCTTCCGATGGAGACATCTCCGTTTCCGATGGAAAAATCGCTTTATGTAGTCCTATGGACGGGTTTTTATAGAATCCGTCGCCGTGATGGACCGAACGGGATGTCGCATCGCCACAGTACATCCATACGGAGCGACCTGGAAATCTCCAGTGGAAATAAAGGGGGGTCAGGAGTATTTGGCTCTTCTCTGCGGGCTGTCCTTGTACCTGCTGTAGTCCTTGCCCGTCACCATGAGGTCGCAGCGCTTCCCGAGGTCGATGCCGTCAAGCAGGTATAGGTGAGCGTTGTCGACATCGACCAGGTCGCTGTTCAGGATCGGCCCCAGGAGGTCCTCCCCGATGACGTTCACGGGGGATCCGCCGAGCATGCGATTGAAAGCAGGCACGACGATGAACCCATTGGGCAGGCGAGGGTATCTAGCGTCCGAGGCGTCCTCGACGAACCTTCCCCTGAACCAGCAGGGTTCGGTGGTGCGTCTTCCGACACCGTCCCTGAACATAACCGCAGGATGGTTGTGAGCCATCACGAGCGTCTCGCAGTCCATCACGTCTTCCGAAGGCCATGTGTGCCCATGGACGAAGCCGACGTCGCCCAGCCTCAGACCCGTAGCCGGACGGATCTTCACCCTTCCGGGAAGGAACTCCTCGATGCTCGTGTCATGGTTCCCGCGGACGACGTCGATCATGTCGAACCTCTCGAAGAGGCTCTCGAAGAAATCCGGGATCTCCCTGTACTCCTGTTTGGTGGAACCCGGGACGGAGTCCTTCACATCGCCTATGACGATTAGTCTCGTAACATCGTCGTCAGCCGCTTCCAGGATGGAGTCGTGCATGTCGGAGGTGCGGGATGTGAGGTGGAACCCCTTGGATCTGAGGTGGGACTCCACGCCGATGTGCAGGTCGCCGATCACGAGGCAGTTCTCCACCTTCAGAGCGGGGATGTCGTAGACAGGCTGGATCTCAGTCACAGGCAGTCCCTCAGAACGTGCGGGATCTCGTCCACGATGTCGGTGGCGATCAGTCCGTAGGACTTGTCCCTGAAGGCGTATTCGCCCGCTTTGCCGCAGATGTACGCGGCGAGGCATGCGGAGTCGAAGGCGCCCATGCCCTTGGAGAGCAGACCTGCCACGGCGCCGGCCAGGACATCCCCGGTTCCGGCTCCGGTCATCGCAGGCGTGCCTGTGCGGTTGAGGCGCGTCCTCCTCCCGTCCGAGATCTCGTCGTCGACGCCCTTGAGGAGCACCACGGCGTTCAGCTTCTCGGCGAGCTCGTTTGTGCAGCAGCTTCCGCCGAGCCTTCTGAACTCCATGCGATGCGGGGTGAGGACCACGTCCCCGTCGAACGTCATCCCGACGACGGCGGTGATCCCGTCTGCATCGATGACCACGGGTCTGCGACATCCGGACACGAAAGCCCTCACGGCCTCAGCGGTGTCGTCGGCGGTGCCGAGGCCGGGGCCTATCAGCACGGCGTCGTATCCCTCGGACTCCTCCAGGAGCATGTCCACCGAATCGGGTGTTAGCCTGTTTCCTGGGAGAGGTGTCATCATGAGCACCGGGCTAGCGGTAGCCACTATGCCCGCGACGGACTCGGGCACGTACAGCCTCACGATGTCCGTTCCCACGCGGAGGGACGACAGAGCCGCCATCATCGGCGCTCCGTAGTAGGGGCCGCCGGCGATGATCATGAGCCTGCCGTTCTGGCCCTTGTGGCTGTCCCTGCCCGGGACAGGGTATCTGAGCATGTCGCCCGGCCCTACGTCATCCACAGCCGCTGCCGGGATGCCGATGTCGGCGATCACGATCTCTCCGCTGTTGTCCCTGTCCATGCCCTCCTTCAGGTCGTGGAACGTGACCGTCGCCTTCGGATGCACGCTGACGTCTGAACCGAGTCCGGACGGCACATCGACGGAGACGACCTCTGGGATTCCGTGGGAGGCGACGATGAAGCTCCTGTACGGCTCCCTGACGTTGCCCTTCATGCCGGTGCCCAGGGCGCAGTCCACGATTACATCGTATGCGTCCAGGTCGACCTTGGAGTAGTCTATGATGGGGCATCCGAGTCCGGAGTAGAAGTGCCATGCGGCATCCGTGTGGGTGTCGGAAGGTTTACGCAGGAGGGCAACGGACACCAGCGCAGGGTCCATGAGCGATGCGGCTGCGAAGCCGTCTCCCCCGTTGTTACCGGGTCCGCAGACGAAAAGGATGCGCTTCCCGGGATATCTCTTCCCGAGGTAGTCCGCCACGGCCCTGCCGGCGTTGCCCATGAGCTCAGTGACGGATGTGCCGAGCGCCTCCGCGTTGGCGTCCATCACCCTGGAGTCCAGGGGGCTCATCAAGGGGCTCACTTCCTCTGGTTGCTCACGAGGATCTCCCCGATCTTGGGGAGGAGCTCGGTCTTGGACATTATGCCCTTCTCCACCTTCACGCACCCGTGCCTGGCGCGGGGCGCCTTGGGGTAGGACATGTCCTCGCGGACCTCGTACTCGAGGTCGAGGATCATGGCGCCCTTGGCGATGATGTCGAGGTCGGGGTTGGACACGCACAGCTCCTTGGGGAGCCTCCTTCCCTCGGACCTGGTGCGGTTGATGTCGAAGTACTCGGGCCAGAGGGTTATCGCTATGTCCGGGTCGTATGCCATGGAACGAGCAAACTCTCGCCGATATTTATTTGTGACCCGACCATGCTTCATCGGTCCATTTTATAGTGGTTCGTTGTTCAGGCTTCATGGACCCCATCCTCAGCAGGCTAATGGTAAGGGACATTCCTCCTGTACCCAAGGATGTGGTGGAGGCGTTCGAGACCGGGACGATAACGCATGTCCCGATAGAGGAGAGGTCGAGGATCCTGACCAATCCCTCCCTGAGGATGGAGAACGGGATCCACGAGAACATCGACGGGACCGTCCAGGTCGCTGTCTCCTGTTACATGGAAGGGGTCACCCTCGAGATGATTGAGTGGTGGAGGTGGTGGTTCCCAGGGGACTCGGACCGCTTCCGCGCATGGCTCCCGGACAGCAACATCCGTCTCACATATTCCGAGGAGGATGCGGACTATTTCCGCTCCCCCTATTTCCCAGGGTTCCGTCCCGTGACCCTCTATCCGGAGCAGGTGGTCGGGGACATCCCGATGCCGTTCAGGATAGACATGTATCCTCCGGACGAGTTCGGGTTCACCGATGATGTCATCGCCTCAGCAGGGGATCCGCTGGTCTACTGCTGCAGGCTCGGTGCGAAGAAGGGACGGATAATGTACAGCTGGTTCGTCTACATGTTCTTCCCCGAAGGGGACGGTTGCCGCTTCTCCGCCAGGTTCTGGGTGGGGAGCCCCGAGGGCAACAGGTTCCTCAAGATCCTCCTCCTGAACCGCAGGAGGATGTCGGCTCTCGGGATCGGATGCTACAGGGAGTACACCTCGCTTCCGGGGGTGCTGCCGGAGCTGTACGCCATCTACGGTGGCAAGGTCTAGAGGATCTCCTCGGAACATATCATTGGGAAAAAATGGGGCCGGGCCCCGTAGGGTCCGGTAAATGGTTTGATCTACAGTGATTACTCAAGCAGGACCGCGTTGATTGCGCCATCCTGTCCGGGCCTGGACGTGACGATGGCGTCTCCGATCTCGGTAGTGATGGTTGCCCCTTTGTTCATGATGTTACGCTGAACGTAGTTGGGGTCAGCCGGGTTGGACTTGACGGTCAGGATCTTGACTTTCTTGACCGTGTTGGTCTTCTTGTCGACCACGTTGGCGTACTGGGCGCTGAGCATTCCAACCTTGACACTTCCGCCGGCTCCGCGATACTGCTTGAGGGACTGCTCACCGATTCTGGTGAACTGCTTCTCTCTGCCGATCTCGAATTTCCTCTTGCCCTTGTTGGCGACGAGCCTGCCGCCTGTGGGCTTCCTGTTGGATTTACCCTGCCAAAGTGCCATTGTAATCAGAGCAGGCTAATCTTGGTTCCATATTTAAAGGTTAGGCCTTGGTAAAAGGGGGCGGAGGGCTCCGGACGTGCTCCCGGAGCCTGTCTCGCCCGAAGGCGATGCGACCATGTCATGCGGTGGCGGGGCCGATCATCTCGACCTCGACCTTCCCGTCGTCGATGTCGACGACTGCGCAGTATCCCTCCCTGGCGGGGCCGGGGTTGACGAAGGTGGTGCCGTCGATCACCTTGCATCCGATGGCCTCGTGGATGTGTCCGGAGAGCGCCAGGATGGGGTGGTACTCGTCGACGATCCTCTTCACGGCGGGGCTCCCGACGTTGGCTCCGGAGGGGATCTCGTCCAGGATCCCGAATGAGGGCACGTGCGTCATGAGGATCATACCCTCGGACGCGTTCTTCTTCAGACCGTCGTAGAGGGCGTCCTCCTCGAGTTCGAATGCGGTGTGGAATATGGTGATGTTGGATCCGCCGAGGCCGACCAGCCTGTATCCGCCGATGTCCGCGGCCTTCCCATGCATGTCAACGGCCACGCCTCCGATCTTCTGGGGCATGTCCAGGGGGTCGCAGTTCCCGGGGATGACGTAGACCTTCGAGCGGATCTTCGAGATGATCTCGGCGGCCTGTTCTCCGGTGCCGAAGTCGGTGACGTCGCCCAGGAAGAGGACGAACTCCGCACCGCTCCTCTCTATCTCCGCGTTGAAGCGGTCGATCATGGATGCGTTCTGGTGAAGGTCAGTGATGACGAGGAATCTCATGGGACCCGAATCGGCTCCCGTCTACTTCTATCTATCACGGGCTCATGTGCGGGTGGTGGCGACGGGCCCGTTGTCCAGGAAGCCTCCCACGATGAGGTCGTACATGAGCCTCCTGTTCCTTCTGTACGTGGCCATGATCCCCTCTGCCCTGTGCACGCACTCCTCCTCGTAGGGGCTCAGCCCCTCCGTCGACACAGGCAGCGGATCGTCCGAGTCGGGGTTGGCGCTCATCACCGCCCTCACGGCGTCCCTGCATCCGTCAGACATGTACGGCACCGCCTTGTACAGCGATGAGCACTGGATGGAGAGGGAGTCCTGCCTCATGAGGAACTTCCTGGCCACGGGGTCGTCCTCGCGGTCTGCGTTGATCAGCATCTTCTGGGAGATGTTTGCGGATATGATGGCCAGTCCGGCCTCCTCCTCGGCGTCGGGCCTCCCGTCGAGGATGTCGCGTATGTTCTGGATCCTCTCCAGGCCGATCCTCAGGGACCTGACGGCCAGCTCGATGTTCTCGTCCCTGATGCGGTACGGCAGGACGACGCGGTTGGCAATGGTCCCAACCACGATCCCAGCGAAGGTGAACGCCACGCGGTCCGTGACGATGGACGACTCCGGCGAGGCCACGGTCATCGAGGACACGATCATCACGAGCAGGGTGTAGAAGAACAGTTTGCGGTCGTAGCGGTCATCGCCGTCCAGCAGTATGTAGGCGTAGGCTGCCACGAGCCCGACCGTCATGAGCGCGAATGTGTTGTCGCCGGACAGCAGGACCGCCGCGCCGAACACCAGCGCACCCATCACGGTCCCGGTGAGACGCATCGCGGACCTTCTCCACGAGTCCTCCAGGAACGGGACTATGACGGCGACGACGGTGAACAGCAGGACCTGGGCGTTCTCCCAGGCCCAATACTCCCAGGCGAACGCCACCAGGGCGAAGATCAGGGCCATGCGAACCGCGAACGTGAATCTGGCGGAGTCGCGGTTTGCCTCCTGCTCCACGACCTTGATCAGGGTGGCGATGTCGAACGACCGCCAGTCGCCGTAGGTGCTGTCGTCCCCTCCGGACTCGAGCGTGGAGAGTTCGCGGGACACGTCCCTGAGGACCATGTCCGTCCCGGCCGCCGCTCCGGGGTTGGAGCCCAGGTAGGACTCGATCTCGGCGGATACCTCCGCGGCCGTCATCTCGCCGCTCTCGTGCGCTCTGATGGCGTCGGTGACCGCGCGGAGGTTCGCGAGGGCCTGCGGCGACCAGGACCCGCGGCACACGATTCTGCCGAGGTCGGCAAGCGAGACCACCAGGTCGAGGACCGTGCGGTCGTTGGGGGTGGTGAAGAAGTGGCTCTTCAACCTGTCGTACATGTCCCTGCTGAGTCCGGAGGCCAGCCTGTCTATGTCCGCATGGTCCGGATGCCCTCCGTCGAGGACGTCGGAGGCGCACCCGTCTATCCCGTCGCACATCGCCACGATCCCGTTGTGGCTGGTGCGGTCGCGACTCCCGCGGTTCACCAGGACGTTCAGCCCGACGATGAACACGGCGCTGACCGCCAGCACGAGGATGCGGTCCGGCATCTGGTCAAGGGTGATCGGCAGGGTCACCATGGTCGCGTAGAACAGCAGCAGGGGGAAGTGCATCGGGGAGCGCAGGTCCTGCATCGAGAGGAACACGATCAGGAACACCACGATGAAGTTCACGAAGAGGCCCAGGTACGGGTTCAGCGACGCCAGGTAGGCGCCGATCCCCATCATGACCATGAACGCCATGATGCTCCCGAGGTTCGAGAAGGGCCTGACTGACAGGTCCTTGGACAGCATGATCAGCGCGGACGTCGCTATGGTGACGCCTACCACGGCGTATCCCGTGCCGAACAGAATGATGAACACGACCATGAAGACGCACATGATCAGGAACATCGCGGTCTTACCGCGGAGGGTCCTGCCGTCCATGGTCCCATCATGGGGTGCTCGGATATAATCCTCGGCGGGAACCCTCGTCGGGATTCAGGGGCTTCCTCAGGTCCACGCGCAGGTAGTTCTTCCCGACGCGGCCTGTCTCCACGTACCCCTTCCTGCGGTAGAGGGACAGCGCGCCGGAGTTCTTGCCGTTGGCGTCCAGATGGATCGACGATGCCCCGCGCTCCCTGGCGATGGCCTCCACCATGTCCATGGCCGCGGATCCTATCCCGCGGTCGCGGAAGCCGTCGAAGACGTACAGCTTGCTGAGGTGCATGCTGTCGCCCTCCATGACGAAGCCGACGTATCCGACGCGGGCCCCGTCCGAGACGATGTACGCGTAGCTCATGCCCTCCAACATCTGCCTCCTTATGGCCTCCGGGGACTGGTTCTCGTCCAGGAACTCCCTGACGACATCCTCCCTCTCGTAGGTGTACACCTCCATGAACACCCTGTAGGCGATTCCGGACAGCTCGTCCGCCCCGTCGGGGCCGATCCACTCGAAGGAGATGCCAACCATGGACGGTGGATGGAGGATGCGACGATAACCTTGACGGGTGATCGATGCCCCATCGATCGATGTTCTTCGGGTATTTACGGCGCGGACATAGTGTACTATTTAAAGATAACCTGGAAGGAACCGCAGGGGAAGGTCACCGTACGCAGGACACGCGTGATTGCCGCTGTTGCTCCACATGTGGCGGCATCGGACGTCTGCCTTACCGTGAACGTAGCTTCCGACGCGAGTCTTAATTAATTCTATTCCGCGATTCTTCCTGCGAGGTATGCCGATGATCCGTGGTTTGTATCTTGTGGACAGGAGGCGCAGAACCGTCGATGAGGAGGTCGGACTCTTACGTAAGGCCATGGACGTAGATCTGCAACCGATGATTTTCGACAACGTGATCCCCACCGTCGGTTCTGACGACGGGGACGGGATCCTGCTCGCCAGCGGGGAGCGCATCCCCGATCCGGACGTCGTGATCACAAGGGCGTTTGGGCTCTCGGACTCCGAATCGTATCATCTGAAGGCCGTGCTCCGCATGCTGGAGGGGAAGGGTGCGCTTTGCATCAACCCCGCGGAGTGCAAGGACATCACATCCGACAAGCTGAGGACGTTCCAGGTCGCCAGCCAGGTGATCCCGGAGATACCCATCCCCAGGACGATGCTCGTGACCCCGGAGGTGGGCGCGGAGCAGATCGCCGAATATACAGGGTACCCGGTGGTGCTGAAGACCCTCCATGGCGAGGGCGGCGACGGGGTGTTCCTGGTTGACTCGGAGCCGGAGCTCAAGAGGATGATCTCGCTGTTCAGGGCTTTCAAGCCCGGCGACCAGATGATAGCTCAGCAGGCGATCATGTCGTCGAAGGGAAGGGACATGCGCGTCATGGTGTCCGGGAACGGCTTCATCGGGGCCTTCATGCGCAACAACCCCAGCGGATTCAAGTCCAACGTCCATCAGGGCGGGCGCGTCGAGGACTACGATCCCCCTGAACACGTGAAGGAGGCAGCGGTGAAGTTCGCCCGGGCCATAGGCATGGTGATCGGAGGAGTAGACTTCCTTTTCGGGGAGAAGGAGGGCGAGTTCTATCTCTGCGAGGCCAACTCCTCCATCGGGATGTCGATGGAGACCTTCAACGAGGTCCGCTCGACCATCGATGCCATCATGCAGAGGGCTGACAGAGGTCCGGAGGGGAAGAGTTGAGGCCGTACCAGGAGCTGCTGTCGGGCGACGGGAAGGCGACCGCCTCGACCTGGGCCAGGATGCGCTCGGACTGCAGGGGGACCCAGGAATCCGTCCTGATGTCCATATTGGAAGCGGCATCCCACAGCGAGTTCGGCAGGAGCCACGGCTTCTCCGGGATAACCACGATCGAGGGTTTCAGGGAAGCCGTGCCGATCAGTGAGTATTCTGATTTCAGCGGATACATCGACCGCATGGCCGCCGGCGAGACGGACATGCTCTTCGACGGGGCCACCGAGTACTTCATCTCAACGTCCGGCACCACGGGCAAGTCGAAGCTGATCCCGGAGTCCGCCGCCGGGAAGGAGGCCAAGGAGGCGGTGAACAAGGTCAGGAACGCGGCCATGACGCGGGCCATTACGGAGGCCATACTGGGATCGCCGTCCGCGATGGCGATGATGGCGTCCAAGGGTCTGGACCTCAAGGGGTCCGGGGTCGCCGACATGGCCGGCAAGTTCCATTTCTATTCGGTGACGTCGGCGATGGCCGGCAGGACCACCGAGGGCGGCATCGAGATCGGGTACGCGTCCGGGAAGACCTTCGACGGCTCGGAGTTCAGCGGGATGCTGGCGTACCCCAAGGAGCTGATGGGCCTACAGGACGGCGAAGCCGCGATGTACCTCACGATGCTGTTCGCTCTGAGGTACGACGACGTGATCATAGTTACGTCCAACAACGCCGCCAGGTTCTACGCGAGGGTCGTCCACGCCCAGGAGAACGTCGAGCGGATCATAGAGGACATGCGCAACGGGACGATCGACCCGGGTCTCGTCCTGACCGATGAGGAGAGGAGGATGGCCGAGGGGTACATGGTCCCGGACCCGGAGAGGGCGGACCAGCTCCAGGCGATCCTCGACTCTGGGCGTGAGAACTTCACACCCCGCAACTACTGGCCCAACCTCCTGGCCGCCAGGTTCTGGCTGTCCGGATCGGTCGGGGTCAACGTGCCCCGCGTGAAGCCGCTGCTCCCAGAGGGGACGGTCCTGTTCGACATGGGGTACGGGGCCAGCGAGGCGAGGATAAACATACCCAGGACCCCCGGGTCCGGGAGCGGGACGCTAGCCACCTTCTCCGCTTTCTACGAGTTCATCCCCGTGGGAGGGGACGAGGTGCTGACGGCGGACCAGCTCGAGGCTGGAGGGCAGTACGAGCTGATTGTGACGAACTACTCGGGCCTGTACCGCTACCGCCTGAACGACATAATCGTCGTCCGTGGGTTCGACGGCGACACCCCCGACATCGAGTTCCTGACGAAGTCCAGGGAGATCCTGAACATAGCGCAGGAGAAGGTCCCGGCGTCCGGCGTTCTGGAGTGCGTCGGGAGGATGGCGGCCGAACTCGGATTCGGGGTCCGCCAGGCCCAGGTCAGGGAGAACCTCGAGGCCCAGGCCTACGACGTGTATATAGAGCCGGAGGGTCGGACGGACGTCCCCACCGCGGAGATGTCCGAGCGTCTCGACGGACTGCTGAGGGGGAGCTACGACCTGTACGACAGGAACCGCATGTTCGGCTCGCTGAACGGGCCGATCGTGACGATCATGAGGGACGGGTGGCAGGAGAGCATGTTCGCGGAGCGCGAGGCCCAGGGCGCCCCCAGGTCCCAGATAAAGCTGGACGCCAGGGCGATGTCGGTCCCCGACGAGAGGTGGGTGCTGAGGATATGACGTCCCGGGAAGGCTGAGGGGACGATGCCGGCCGGTCGCTGGAAGGTGATGCGTTGAGGATATTCTTGAAGGACTACGTCCTCCCGTATTGGAAGCACATACTCGTGCTGACGGTGTTCATCATAATGCAGGTCTACCTGCAGATGATGGTGCTGTCGGAGACCCATTCCATCCTCAACTCAGGGGTGGCGGCCCAGGACATGGGCTACATCGAGAGGGCCGGGATCAAGATGCTGGCACTCACGCTGCTCTACGGGGCGTCCATCGTGGTGGTGTCCTATCTGAGCGCATACCTAAGCGCCAGCGTCACATGCGACGTCCGCAGAGACCTCTTCAGGAGGATCATGTCCTTCTCGCAGAAGGACTTCTCCAGGTTCGGCGGGTCCACGCTCATGACACGTCTCACGGCGGACACCACGCGCATCCAGATCTTCATGCTGAACGCCCTCAGGAACGCGCTCCTGGTCCCCGTGGCGATCGTGGCGATCATCATAGCCACGGCGATGATCAACGCCGTCCTGTGCGCGCTCCTGGTCACCGCGTTCGCGGTGACGATAACGTTCATGGTGGTGAGGAGCCGCCAGAGCATGCCGATGTTCAACGAGGTCCAGGAGGAGCTGGACGGACTGAACACCCTGGTGAGGGAGAAGGCGGAGGGCGCACGCACCATCAGGGCATTCGGCAGGCAGAGGTACGAGACCGAGAGGTTCGCCGAACTGAACGAGGAGTACCGCGAGGACTCCAAGAACGCCGCGCTCAAGATATGCTACCTTACGCCGCTGGCTCTCCTGGTGATGAACCTCGTCGTCCTGCTGATGTACTACATCGGGTCGGTCGAGCTCCAGGAGAGGATCATCGGGATCTCCGACATGATCCTGTTCTTCCAGTACGTCACCTACTTCATCAGCTGTCTGGCCATAGTGCCGTTCATAGTCACGACCCTTCCGAAGACCATCGTGTCCACGGCGAGGCTGGAGGAGGTCCTGAGCTACGAGCCGTCCGTGGTCAACGACCCCAAGGGGATCCCGGCGGTAGGGGACACGGATTCCGACATAGTGTTCGACGGAGTCTCCTTCGGGTACGCCGGGGCCGCCAAGGATGCGGTGTCCGACGTCACCGTCAGGGTCGGGAGGGGGATGACCACCGCGATCATCGGCCCCACAGGTTCTGGGAAGAGCACCCTCGTCCAGATGATACCGAGGTTCTTCGATCCGACGTCCGGGACGGTGATGTACCGTGGTGCGGACATCCGCGACATGGACGTCCGCGAGCTGAGGTCCAGGGTCGCATACGCCAGCCAGAGGACCATGGTCATGGCCGACACGGTGTACGCGAACATAGCCATGGGGACCGACGTCACCAGGGAGGAGGCCGAGGAGGCCTGCAGGCTGACGCTGTTCTCCGAGGTCCTGGACAGGATGCCGGACGGGCTGGACACCAAGATGTCCCGTGGCGGGATGAACGTCTCGGGTGGCCAGAAGCAGAGGCTGTCGCTGGCGAGGACGATCTGCAAGGATGCGGACATCTACGTGTTCGACGACTGCTTCTCCGCGCTGGATGCCAACACCGAGAGGACGGTCAGGAGGAACATCATGGAGCGTCTCCGCGGGAAGACCGTCGTCATGGTGGCGCAGAAGATCAACACCATCCGCGACGCGGACAGCATAGTCGTCATGGACAAGGGGCGGGTGGTCATGCAGGGCACCCACGAGGAGCTCCTGGAGTCATGCGGGCTGTACCGCGAGATATACGAGACCCAGTCCTACGGGGAGGGGGAGTGACATGGCGGAAGGAAGGAAGCGCTCCACCCTCGCCGTGCTGAGAAGGGTCGGGGGATACATAAGCGAGGACAGGCGCCTCGCCTACGCCTCCGTGATTGCACTGGTTGCCGGGAGCTTCGCCCTGGCGATCGCCCCGTCCATGGCCGGCGACGCCATAGACATGCTCTCGGAGTACGTGGCGTCCGGATACACGGGTCTGGATGTGTCGGCGTTCGTCGGGCTGCTCCTCGTGATAGCGGCGCTGTACGTGTTCGGCAACGGGGCGACGATGTTCTCCAACAGGAACATGGTCGTGGTCTCCAGGAACGCCGCCAAGAAGATGAGGCGGAACCTCCACAACAAGCTCAACAGAGTGCCCATTAGCTTCCTGGACTCCCATTCGTCGGGCGACATCTCCTCGCGCCTGACCAACGACCTCACCACGGCGGAGACACTCCTGGAGACGGATCTGCTGACGCTCGTGGTCCAGGTCCTGCTGATCGTGCTGATCCTCATCATGATGCTGGTGGTCAACCCGGTACTGGCGCTGGTGTACGTCGTGCTGATGCCCGTGTCGTTCGTCACGATAAGGTTCATCACCGGACGCACGAAGCGCGGGTTCAGGCTGCAGCAGAGCACAGTAGGGGAGCTCAACGGGTACATGGGGGATGTGATCGGCAACCATCTGCTGGTCAAATCCTACAACATGGAGTCGGCGTCCGAGGAGAGGTTCGAGGAGATCAACAAGAGGTTCCACAAGGCCTACGTCAAGTCCAAGTTCGCATCGGGGTTCATACTGCCGGTGACGCTGATGATCAACAACATCGGCTACATCTGCGTCTCGATCTTCGGTGCGTACATGATCCTGCAGGGCGACCTCACGCTGGGAGGCTTCACCGCGTTCCTCCTGTACGGGCAGATGCTCAGCAGCCCGCTGCAGTCCGCATCCTCGTCCATGAACCAGGTCCAGTCCGGATTGGCGGCGGCGGAGAGGCTCTTCGACATCCTCGATGCCGAGGAGGAGCCGGACGAGAGCGGCCTCAGGGGCCTGGACGTGTCCAAGGTCCGTGGCAGGGTCGCGTTCGACGACGTGACCTTCGGATACACCCCGGACAGGACGCTCTTCGAGCACGTGTCGTTCGAGGTGGAGCCCGGGACCGTCACGGCCATAGTCGGGCCGTCCGGTGCGGGGAAGACCACGATCATCAACCTCCTGATGAGGTTCTACGAGGTGAACGGCGGGAGGATTCTCCTCGACGGCGAGGACACCAGGGAGATCAACCGCGACGAGCTCAGGAAGGCGTTCGGGATGGTCCTGCAGGACTCATGGGTCTTCGACGGTACGGTGGCGGAAAACATCTCCTACGGGAAGGAGGGCGCCACCAGGGAGGATGTGGTCAAGGCGGCGGAGACCGTCGGATGCGACACGTTCATCCACGTAATGCCGGACGGCTACGACACGTACATCAGCGAGGAGAACTCCCAGCTGTCCGTGGGCGAGAAGCAGCTCCTGGTGCTGGCCAGGGCGGTCCTGGCGGATCCCAAGATCCTCATCCTGGACGAGGCCACGTCAAACATGGACACCAGGACCGAGGCCATGGTGACACACGCCATGGAGTCCATGATGGAGGGGAGGACGACATTCGTGATTGCCCACAGGCTCTTCACCATCCGCAACGCGGACAAGATCATATTCATGAAGGACGGGGACATCAAGGAGGTGGGCTCCCACGAGGAGCTCATGGATCTGGACGGCCTGTATGCGGAGATGTATCGCAGCCTGTCATCGGTATGATGCCAGGCGATGGCATCACAGGGGTCTGTTGCGTTGTCGGGCCACTGTGTCCCGTTCAAGAGGCGATCGGGGTCTCGGTGAACCGACAGGATGGCGTGACGGCCTCCGTCGAGTCCCTTCCGAGGACTGTCTGGGGATTGCAGCCGGCGTCTCGTGCTAGGTCCGCATCCGATGTCTGGGATAAGATGCTCGCCAAATTTGTTCATGAGCATCACTCGGAATGATTGGTTCCGGAATGGTTCCGAACCATTCAATCAGGGTAATCCATCGAGTTGATGGTGACGGCGTAGAGAATGAGGCTGTGGAGTCCAAGGAGAGCATATCCCAATCGAATAAAGGGATCCTGCCACCATGCCAATGCTGAACAGGCGTAACCACGGGACTCTGTACATCGGTTTCGATGACAAGGGGGATGTCATCGGGTCGATGGGGTCCAATACGGATGAGGAGATCAGAAACAAGATCCCGGCACTAAACAATTGAAGCCGAAGTCAGAATAGAAATGGCGTGGAGAGGGGTCCACCGAACCTTCCCACGGCCAGACGATAAGGATGCGGTCTTCAATCCGTCACTCTCCGTCGTTCAACGTAGTGGCGGTCTCGAGGATGGCCCTCTCGGACCTCTGGCGGGCGTAGTAGCGCTCGGTGGTCTTGGTGGAGCTGTGGCCCATGTTGACGGAGACGTTCTCGATGGAGACGCCCCTGTCCTTCAGGTACTGGCCGTATGAACGGCGGCACATGCGGCCGTCGAATTCGATCCCGCAGAGCTTCTCCGCATTGTTGCGGATCTGGCGGATGGTCTTGTCCGTCAGCTTCCTGAAATCCGAGTGCGAGAAGAAGACGTAATCCGATGATGCACCGCACTGGTCGAGGTAGTCCTGGCGGACGCGTAGGTAGCGGCGGATCACCGGCACGAACTTCGGGATGATGAAGACCTCTCTGGGCTCCCCGTATGTGTCGATGCCCTTCACCACCTCGAGGAATATGGTGGAGCACCTGTCGTCGATGGTGATGTTGGACACCTTGGCGTTCACAGCTTCCACAGTACGTAGCCCGGACCCGGTGTACAATGCGAAGAGGGCGAAAGCGCGGAGCCCCCAGAAGTCTCCGTCGGACAGGCCCTCTGCTGTGGTCAGTATGTGGTCGATGTCCGATGTGGTCAGCACCGGGAGGCGGCGGGTGCTCTTCCTCGCGGAGAGCGCGGGGCACCTGGCCTTGTAGTCGTCGATGCACCTGTTCCCGTAGTAGGAGCAGAGCTTGTCCAGGTCGATGAAGTCCTTCTTGATGGAGTCGTTGCAGACGTGCCCGCCGTTGACCAGGCGGGTCCTGAGGAACTCGTGGTAGACGGAGATGTCGTCCACCGTGAGGTACTTCGGCGATGTGGTGGAGATCCTGCCCTCCGTCCTGAGCTGGTTGAGGTCCCTCTCCATGCGGTTGTAGCGCCTCTCCATGACCTCCAGGGTGGATGCTGCGCGGTTGCCCCTGTACTTGGACATGACCTCGTTGACGCATTCGCGGAAGGGGTAGCGGCTCATGCCCGTCACTCGATTCCTGCCTCGGAGAGGCATCTGTCCTCGAGCCCGAAGAAGAAGGATTGGAGCTCGAGGAACTTTCCGATTTCGTCCCCACGGAGGGATGTGATGTTGAAGTTGCGCAGCATCTCCGCCATGCAGCAGATGTCGATGATGCGGGAGAACTGGGAGTAGGGGATCCTGGGATCCATGCGGCCCCCGCTCTGCTGGTGGCGGAGGCCTGCTATCACCTCCGGGTAATCGGTTTGGTCGGCGACAGTTAAGCCCGCGAGCTTGGCCGTCGTGCATTCTAACATCGCATGCTTCCAGAAAGCAGGTCTTCCTCTCATCTTTGCTCCTCCCGTAATTCCCGTTTTTGGGTATTTACCAAATCAGGGAAACAAATATTTAAAATTTCGCAGGAAATCCCCAGAAACGGGTAAAATGCAGTTTCTGGGTTCAGTCAGATTGGACGGTTCCAAGCGCATAACGCTGATCAAGGAGGTCGCGGACATCCTCGAGCTCGGGCCCCAGGACCACGTGATGTTCTACATCGACAACGGCGAGGTCATCCTCAGAAGGGTTCTTCCGGAGAGCAGCAAGGGCGGCATCCGCTACAACAACGACAGCTTCTGGGAGTGGGCCAGGAAGAGGCAGATCGAGATCGGCATGATGGAGCCGGAGCAGGCGGAGGTCGCCCAGGCGGAGCTCAATGACAAGATCGAATCGGTGAGGGATCTGGAAGAGGAGATGCGCAGGCTGGATCCAGATGGTGCCCGCCCATGACGGGGCTCATCGTGATCGACGAGTCAGGCGATCTCGGGTCCGGCGGCAGCAAGTACTTCGCGATGGCGGCGTTGATAATCTTCAGGACCCGTCATCTGAAGTCGGCGTACAAGCTCCTGCCCAAGGACTACGAGCGCAAGTGGTACGACTCGACGCCCGAGGAGAGGGACGAGATCCTGGATGCGATGGCCGAATGCCAGTTCAGGGCGGTCGTCTGTGCCATCAACAAGAACGATCCGGATTCCAAGCAGTACGTCTACGGGAACGAGCTCTACGCCATGATGCTCCGTCAGGTCCTCAAGGACGCGTTCTCCGTACGTCCGTGCAACGACCTCAACGTCTATGTGGACAGCAGCAGGTTCATCACGCAGGTGGACGTCCGTAAGATGATTTTCGAGGAGGCATCGCTGGCGGGAGCGAACGTTCTGGACTGCGGCAAGAAGGTCTCGTCGCAGACGCCGTGCCTCCAACTGGTGGACTACGTCGCCGGAGGAACCAGGGCCAAATACGAGGACGGAGACGACAGCCTTTCCAAACTGGACAAGAAGATATCCATAGCCCGTAGGTACTAAGGGCCACCCAACGGCAACCGACACTACGGGTCTTATCTGGATAATGATAGTAGTTCTTGGTCCTATTTAAATAGTTGTTTATCAGCGAGGAGTCTTTCTACAGCGTACGTTCGTATACCAGAGAAGCCAGACAAGGATCAGCAGGAAGATGATCATGTAGATTACGAACAGTCCCGCATTGAAGTCCAGAATCAGCAGAGGCATCATCGAGCAGTAGAACATGAACAGGCCCACAGCCCTTCCGACCCTCTTCAGATTGTACTCCCGCCGCTCCGATTCGGTCATGGGGTTGACCCCTGCGACCAATCCGATGGCATGACCTGTCACCAGAACTATCCCGATAATCAGGAAGAACAGAAAGAGTCCTCCAAGGAGGATGTAGTTGCCGATATCCGAGATCATGTAGCGACCAATCCGACCAGGATTATAGTCGAGGCGAACACCATCGTAATGGCGACCATCGTGCCTTCTTCCATGATGGTAAATCAGCAGGACCGTTATTAAGATCCATGAGGCTGAAATGCGACCCATAACCTAAGAGCGATGTGTTCAGATGGTTGATATGTATCAAGTGCTGTCAGGCCAATGTCGAAGGAGGAGATGAGGCCTTGGAGATCATCAGAGAGAAGGTATCCGTTGCCCGCAGGTACTAAGGGCCGAATTCACGACCAACCTGCGGGTCTTATCAGGATGTTTGGTATTCTGTTTCTTTACAATTTAAAGGTTTTTCAATAGAGGTACAGTCTTGTTCCCCTCAGGTGAATATACAGGGCTGTCGTCACAATCAGCACGATCATCGCTGTCGCGCCTATCACGATGTCAGGCATCGGGCTCATGCCGGATACTACCAGTGGGACGATCACTGACGCCAGGCCTATCCCCATGGACCCCAGCATGGACACGGAGCCACCCTTCACAGCATAGTATTCGTTGCTCCAGTCATACCTCGGGTAACGTACGTTCATTACCATCCCCAGAGCAGGGGTGAACAGGGCGTATGAAGTTGGTACCGCGACAAGCAGGACGAGGTCCATGCCCGATATCCCCAGACCGGCGGCAAGCATCGCGACGCTCAAGAGTTCCAGAGGGATGACGATCGTGATGTTGACGAGGATTTTCGAGAGGAAGATGTCCCATGGCCTCAGAGGCGACGAACCCAAGATCCAGCGGGTATCACCCTCCATGGACAGAGACACGGACGTTGTGCAGGATAGTGCGACGAAGAATGAGACAAATAACGGCATAGCCGTCGTCAGCAGCGGCATGAGCTGTCCGAGTTCGGAGGAGTCAAGACCGTCGGTGAAGGCGATCGTATAGGACAGCACGACCAGCAGAAGCATCCCGACAGCAGTGTTCGTGATGTAGATTCTGCTGGACACGTACCTCCTGACGTCTCTTCTGTACAGGGCGAGCAAGCGTCCGCTGGCACGGGCTTCGGTTGCGGGGGCCTTGCGGGCGGAGGAGGAATTCCTCGAGTTGAGGGTCATCAGACACTTCGATGCGGCCAGCACCACGACCGTTGCCGAGGCCAGCGAGACGATGGTCAACAGGACGATGCAAAAGGCGTCCTGATCGGTCCATCCGGCAATCCATGCGGCAGGGGGGCAGAATGCGGGTACGATGTCTCCGAAGGATGCGAACATGTCGGAGTCTCCGACCTCTCCGGACATCCAGTTCATCAGCACAGCCAGAGCGGCTACGATGGCCACCAGTGCGATGATCGAGGTTGCGCCCTTGTGAGACGATGTCGAACCGACCCGGCTGACGATGGTGCCCAGAACAGTTCCGACGGACGCAGGTATGAGTGAACCGATGAGTGTGGCGACTACGAATGCGATCACGGAACCTATGGAGTAGTGATCGGATATCGCCAGGGCTCCGATCAGTGACAGGTACAGCCCGATCGTCGCAGACACCAGATATACAGACAGGAAGCGGGACAGAGCGACATGGGTGGAACTGACTGGCATGGACATCACGAGGTCATAGTCATTGAACACGAATGCATGGGTTCCCCTGAAGAATGAGAATCCGAGAGAGGCTGTGATGGATATGAATGCGGCGATCAGTGGAATCTGATCGGCAAGCCCCATCTGGGCCAGGGTGTCCATGAACATGTATTGGAGGAATCCGAACAACGCAGCGACAAGGATCACCGATGCGAAGTAGGTCAGGGCATCGCGATTGTTGCTCTGTCTGTGGAACACTGCTCCGAGACGCAGCTCTTCGCACAGCTGTATCTTCAGGAGGGTTACGATGTCACTGCCCATCGGCCATCAGCTCCAGGAAGGCATCTTCCAGCGTGCCGTCGCCACGGACCTCATCCATGCTGCCGGATGCCACGAGCCTGCCCGACTTGATCACGGATACGGTGTCGCAGAGCCTTTCGGCTACATCCAGGACGTGGGTCGAGAAGAATACGGCACATCCCGAGTTGCACATCTCGCGCATCATCATCTTCAGAGAGTGGGTCGACTCCGGATCGAGACCGACGAACGGTTCATCGAGGATCAGGAGCTTCGGGTCGTGCGACAGGGCGCCGATGATGGCCAGTTTCTGTTTCATCCCGTGGCTGTACGAACCGATGAGGCTGCCGAGGTCATCCCGGAGACCGAACACGGAGGATAGTCTGTCGATTCTCTCGCGGCGATCCGTCTCGGAGACGCCGTATATGTCGCATACGAAGTCGAGATACTGGATTCCGGTGATGTAGTCGTAGAGGTCGGGGTTGTCCGGTATGTATGCCAGATCTTTCTTGCATTGAACAGGATCGTTCCTGATGGAGTGCCCATCGATCGTGATTTCTCCCTCATCGAAATCCATCAGTCCGACCACTGCACGCAGTGTCGTGGTCTTTCCGGCCCCGTTACGTCCTATGAACGCGTGGATTTCCCCGGGATAGACATTCAGAGAAAGGTTCGACACCGCCTTCTTGTCACCGTTGTAGGTTTTGGACAGATTCTCTATGCAGAGTATACTCTCGTTGTTCCGATTCCCACCCATGGTCATCGGTTACCATGGTATCTCGCTTCTGTATTTATTAAGTGTTAATCCAAGATTGATACTAATCATCTAATAGCGAGGTGTCACGAATGGGGAGGGGAGAGGATGAGACCGATAGTGTGGAACCTACGACCTTCGGCAGGTTCGTTCTCCCTGAGCCTCCCGATTATGTCCGCAATCTCCCTCAGAGCACTATTGATCTCCTCGTTGGTGGCAAGGATTGGGCTCATGGAGAATCCTGCATCATGGGTGAGGTCGGCGTCCGAATCGTCACAGAACTCACGGAACTGTTGTACGAAACTCAGGACGTACTGCATGAACATGGAGAAGTACATCTCGGAGGGGTTTGACCGGATGACGGATTCCATGTTGTCGAACACTCTTTTCACCGGAGCATAGGTGCGTTCCACGGTACCACGCTTCTTCACCTCGTCGACGACCTCGATCAGACCGTCGTCGGTGAGGCGTTTGAGGTGACGGTACATCGTGGCGCGGGGGATGTTCGGGCATCTGTTGTGAAGCTCGCTGGCTTTGGAACATGTGCCGCGGAGAATCTCCACGAACAGCTGGCATCTGTAAGGGTCCGATAAACAATCCACGATATGGCGGTTGAACTCATCAGCAGACTCGGTGCTCTCCATCAATCGGGAAATGGAGATGGAGTTAATTTGATTGTTCAGATGATTTCGAAGATGATGGAAGCCAAAACGTGATTCTTCTATGAGTTTTAACTCACGTATCCTCTATCAAGTCTGACCCTCGCTGCGCTCGGGTCGGTAGCCGCTGCGCGGCT
>CAJJJM010000011.1 GCA_905187815.1 uncultured Methanomassiliicoccaceae archaeon | reverse complement strand
CCCGCGCCAGAGCCACGGTAGACCTCCGCGCAGCACATCCGTAAACGATTTCCATTCATAATTATAGCATTCGCCCTGCCAAAGTCAAAATCCTGCCGCGTCATGAAAATACGCCGTTTCGTCATGAACCTCCGCCGTTTCGAGACAAACGCCGTTCCGAGACAAAAAAACAGCCCGGAAGCGAGTTCCGGGCTGCCGTATGACAGGAAGCCGTCAGTTGCGGCCGAATTTGTCCTTGAGGATGACATCGTGCGAGCCGCCCTCGACAATGCTCGTGGCCGAGACGAGCGTGATCTTCGCCTTCTCGCGCAACTCCGGCAGCGTCAGTGCGCCGCAGTTGCACATCGTCGAGCGGATCTTGGCCAGCGTGATGTTGACGTTGTCCTTGAGCGGACCGGCGTACGGGACGTAGGAGTCACCGCCTTCCTCGAAGGAGAGCTTGCGCGCGCCGCCGAGGTCGTAGCGCTGCCAGTTGCGGGCGCGGTTCGAGCCTTCGCCCCAGTACTCCTTGTAGTACGTGCCGTTGACCTTGACCTTGTCCGTCGGGCTCTCGTCGAAGCGCGAGAAGTAGCGGCCGAGCATCAGGAAGTAGGCGCCCATCGCGAGGGCCAGCGTCATGTGGTAATCGTGGACGATACCGCCATCGGAGCAGACCGGGATGTAGACGCCCGTCTCCTCGTATGTGTGCTGGGGGTTCCATGCGGTCACGGGCTCGGAGCCGTCCCCGAAGTCCCATGTGACGGATGCGGCATCTGATCCGGTGAACACGAACTGCATCGTGTAACCGTACATGACCCCGAGATCAGAATCGTACTCGGGCTCGTCCGCTGCATCCGTCGGCATGGAGAAAGACATGACGGCCACGAGGACCGCCATGGCCACCGCCAGCACAGCGATGGACTTTGAGTTCATCCCTTCTCACCTCACTCAGGCCAGGACCCACACGGCTGCGCCGTTGCTGGGGTCGTTGTTGAAGATCAGCTGGGAAACGATCTGACAGGTGACGACCATGGAGTCGCTCTGTCCAGAGGCGGTGGTGACGTTGACGGTCACGGTGAAAGTGTCGGTGGGCGAGGATCCGGACAGGGTCAGGATTCCTGTGGAGGAGTCGATGCTGACATTGGCTCCCTCGGGGACGGATGCGGTGTCGACGGACCATGTGGCACCGGCGATTCCGACGGTGTAGGCGGACTCCATGGGGGTCCCTGCAATAGCGGACACGCTGGCGTCTCCGGAGATGTCGAGGACGGACTCGGAGACGATGGTGACCTGGTATGTCTTGGACTGGCCGTAGGCGGTGGTCGCGGTGACTGTGACAGAGCCGGTGCTGACCTCGTCGGTGACGGTCAGGAGACCGGCCTGGGAGATGCTGACACCTGTGGCCTCGGTGACGGACCATGTGACGGCGGAGGTGCCGGAAGTGGCGGAGAGCTGCACTGTCCTGTCATCCGCTCCGGGATAGGTGGTGACGGAGTTGTCTCCGGAGATCTGGAGCTCGGGCTCGGACCTGATGGTGACCTGGAAGGAGGCGGTCTGCTCGGATCCGGCGGAGTCGGTACCGGTGACGGTCACGGTGGTCTCCTGGAGCTCTGTGGAGGATCCGGAGATGACACCAGTGGCGGGGTCGATGGAGAATCCGCTGGGGAGTGTGCCGTTTGTGACGGCCCATGTGACGTTCAGGTCCCCGGCGTTGCTAGAGACGGTCTGGGAGACGGGAGTGGTGGAGACGGTGTTCCCATGGGAGAAGATGCTCTGCTCGCTTCCGTTGACGATGACGTTGTAGACGGTGAATGTGATGTCGAGGTTCTTGGTCTCGCCTGCGGCGTTGGCCGTCAGGGAGAGGCTGTTGGTTCCGACCTGGGTCGGGGTACCGGTGATCTTGCTGCCGTCCCACTCGAGTCCCGCGGGGAGCTCGCCGTTGACGGTCCAGTCGATGTGCTCGGTCATGCCGGAGCTGGCGTTGGGTGTGAAATCGACGCTGGCGCCGAGGATCAGATTGTTGATGGATCCGGAGACGCTCAGTCCCTCGACGATGTTGACCCTGATGTGCATGGGTAGCTCCTGGTGGATGCCACCGGTTTCGGTGGTGGCCATCAGGATGATGTCGTAGTAACCGGAGGTTATGCCGGAGTTGACGGTGACCGTGAGGGTCCCGTCGGACATGGAGGCGGTGATTCCCTCCTCCTCATACTCCTGGATCGTTGTCGTGACTTCGAGGTCGGACGGGTATGTCGGGGTGTACGTGTACTGGAATCCGGGTGCGAGGTCGATCTCGTAGACCTCCCCATAGTCGCCCTCGATGGCGGCCTGGGATTCCGACCCGAGCATAACCACAGCCGACCCCAGGATGGCGAGCATGGCCATGATGATGGCCGCCGTCACCCTTGTTTTGGATTCTACTGCGGTTGAACTCATGAAATTCACCAACGGGTCCCGCGGAGGATACCTTGGACATGACTTTCTGAGACGGGACCCGCTGAAACATGCTCGGAGACGGACTTTAAACGGCCAAAATCTAAAAAATGGAAAGTATGGGAAGGTGTTTAAGTACCCACATCACCGAGGACCCTCTCCATCGCCTTCATCAGCGGTTCGACCGACCTCTCCTCGAGGGCCCTGTCGAGCTCTTGCTTCGGGACGTACTTCTGGAGGATCGTGAAGATCCGGATGGCATCGGCCACGACCTCGGGCTTCGGCCTCCCGGAGATCATCGAGAGATAGTCGACCATCACGATGACCTCAGGAGGGAACACGTACTGGCGTGCCCTGGGGCCCTTCTTTGGACGGACCGTCACGGTGGGCTGCATCTCGAGATTGTACTGCATCGTCGGGGGTTCCTCATCTGGACGTACGTCCGGTTGTCGATCTGGTCCCAGCCCACGCGACGGCAGCAGAACAGGGTGGCCCTCGCATCCTCGAGGAAGTCGTGGGCGTGGAAGCGGTATCCATAGTGATCGGCGCATCTGACTAGCTTCTGCCATCTCCATCCGCCCAGTCCGCCGTTCGCCCAGTCCGCCCACTCCCCGGCGATGGGCGCGTACTCCTCCATCACGTCGCACACATCCGCCTCCGGCATCCGGACCCCCGCTGCCTTGAGGAACTCGATGTCGAAGTACGTGTTGTAGCCGACGATCAGCACTGCGTCCTCGAGAACCTTCTCGATTCTCGGACGGAGCTCCGCCATCGACGGCGAGTCCCGGACCATGCGCGGCGAGATCCCGTTTATCCGCTGGGCATCAGGCCATGAGGAGACTCCGTACGGATGGATGTAGGAGTCGAACAGCTCTTCGCCGTTCCCGTCGAGGACAGAGAGCTGGATTATCCGGTCCTCTCCGGGGCAGGTCCCCGTGGTCTCGGTGTCGATGACCCTGACGAGCTCCGGGTTCGCCTCGAGGTCCACCAGCGCCTCCATGCAGCTTATGTCCCTCCCGCGGGCACCGTACGGATAGAACCTGCTTATCCAGGACCCGTGGACCAGCTCTCCCATGTCCACGATCCTGCCGATGCTCCTGAGCCTGCGGACCTCGTTGCGGGAACATCCGGCATCGCAGAGCTCCCCCATGGTGAGGCCCGGATGGAGCGCCACGAAGGACTGGACATCGGAGATCATGCCGACACCTCCCTGAAGACGTGGGCGTACACGACGGTGTCCGATCTGAGCTCCGGATAGATCCGGGCGAGGTCCATGGCGAACGCCGTCGGATCAGCGTAGCCCTCCCTCCTCCAGAAGCCGTCCACAATCTCGGACACCGTCCCCTCGTGCACCTCCGAGACGACGAACCTCCGCTCGGTGCCCATGTCCGAGAGCCAGAACGTTCCTCCGGCCTGGACCTTCACCGACGTACGGGTGGTGACAGTCTTCGTACCGGAGAACACCATCGGGAGGAGGTCGTTACGGAACCTGAGCGGATGCGCGATCTCGTTCAACTGGTTGAGGACCTCCGACCATCTCTTGCGGAGGCTCTCCGACGGCACGGAGCACATCATGTTGAGGGCATACTTCTGGGCTTTGAGGAGCCCGAACTCAGAGAGCAGCGAATCCGCCAGCTTCCTGGCATAGGCCTGGTCCACGGTGATCTGGGTCATGCCTCCGCCTCCATGACGCGGTACTTCCTCACCGTGTGCCCGGTGATCCTGTCGACCTTCTCCCCGGACACGTAGATCTCGCCCGCCTTCAGCAGCTCGCCCACCCTCGAGCGGACGTTGCGGACGTCCATCCGGGCGATCCTCGAGATGTCGTTGCTGCTGACATCCGGATAGGCCGCTATGCAGTTCAGGACCCTGCGCTGCCTCTCCTCGAGATTGGGGATGGCGCGGTAAGCGGCGATTGACACGGGCGACGTCATGCCACCACCTCCTGCGGATCCGGCGGGTCCTCCGGATTCTGCCAGCCCGGACGTATCCTGTGATAGACCATCCTGTCCACCACGTCCTCGGCCTCATCCGGCGTCAGGATCTTGAACAGACTGAACGCAGACTCGTCCTTCTTCTCGTCCTCACCGACCTTCACACGGGAACCCTCCACATAACCCTCCATCAGGCTGCGGGAGCAGGTGTGCATCCTCTTGTTCAGGGCCCAGTACATCGAATGGGTGTCCGCCGGGGACGTGTAGGAGTCCATCAGGGCCAGGGCGCACTTCTTGATGTACTTCTTGAGATAGTCGCCGCCGGACATGCCCTTGGCGTCCGTAGGCCTGGAGTGCGAGTTCCAGCGCCATTCGCGCTGTTTGGTCTGGGGGTTGAAGACGTTCTTCAGGGCGTAGATGTACGTGATCTCCCCCTGTCCGCACCTCCTCCACTCGAGAGAGATCTGGTCGTTCGGCAGCAGGTACTCGAGGAAGATCAGGACGTGGATGTGCAGCAGACCAGACTCGGTGAACTCGAACGCCGCGAGGTACTGGGGGCGCTTCCCGTTGTTCTTCTTCTTGAGGTATGACATGAAGCGGTTCCATGCCGGGGAGAACGAGCGGTCCGCCTCCCAGAGGTTCTGGAAGCCGTCGGGATCGTGCCTGTACTCCCACCTGCCCATCCTCTTCAGGGACTGGACGATGCGCTCCTTCGTGCGGATGCCCACAGACGGGTCCTCGAGCTGCGCCTTCAGCCTCTCCGCCTCCTCGCGGTCACGCTTCAGCTTCTCGATGCGGTTGGTCATCGCCTGCACATCGCCCGCCTTCAGCGTCCCGGAGGCCACACGTGCCTCGAGGTCGGCGATCTCGTAGTCCGGACCCTCCACCTTGTAGAGGGCCTTCTGGAGCGAAGCGCGGACGTGCTGCGGGAGTGCGGGGTTCGACAGCTTCGCCATGATGGACCTGCGGCTCCTCTCCCTGTTTGCGGCCCTCTCTTCGTCGGTGAGATTGGGATCCGTGGTGAGGGTGAGGAACACAGCCTTGTAATGGTCGCGGAGGCTCTTGGCCAGGGCGTAGTCGAACCGGTTCAGGTTCCTCGCGGCCTTCGCGAGATCGTTGAACCGGGTGCTGTACTCGGACCCGATGACCTCCCCCGATCTGGCGTCGAGCAACGCGATGATCTTCTGATTGGTCTCGTCGGAGTACACCTCGAAGAGATAGTTGATCTCGGCCTTGTCCGCCCTTTCGAGGGTGCGGATTCCCGTCAGGAGACGGCAGGCCTGGAGACGCTGCGAGGAGCAGCGCTTCGGCATGGCCAGCGGGTCCCTGGACACCTTGCCCGGAAGCGTCTTCGTGACCGTCCCGGGGACCCCGAAATCAGAAGTTTGAATTTCGCATGGTACCTTCATCAAGTTAAAGTCCTGCTCGCCCGGGGACCTCGAGGACGTGAGCTCGCGGTGGAGGGCATCGAGCAGCCTCTCTCTCGAAACGGTGACCCAAACGAGCCCGTCATCCTTCTTCTGGACGGTCGCGAGGCCTCTGTTATATAAACGACGGGACGCGCGGTCAATGGCGACCTCGACTGCGTGCCTCTTGTGTCCCTGCTTCTCCCTGGTCTTCAGGACGTTGGAGACCGCGTACGGCAAATTCACAGAGTCGCCGCCCTGGAGGGCGTACTGGATCAGCTTCCTCTCCTCGAACGTGAGCTGGTCGAGGCGGTCTATCATCATCGAGGGGTGGATCTCGGCGATGTCCAGGAGCCTCGCCATGCGCTGCTCCCTGCCCTCCCTGGAAGCCTTCCTGAGCTCCTCGACCTGGGCAGCCTCCGCTGCCTTGGAGGCCTCCCTGACAGCATCGAGATCCTCAGGGGACATCGAGAAGATGGGTCCGGTGACTGTCATCACTCCGATGCGGTTCCCCTCGGAGTCGTAGATGTCGGAGGTCAATCTGCCACCTCCTCGATCCATGCCTTGACGATGTGGTCCGGGTTGAGGACTACCTTGGAGACACCCTCGCTGAGGTCCCCCTTGACGATGACCGGAGCCTTCCGCTCAATTCCCGTCCTGATTCTGTCCATCAGTCCCTTGGCCTCGTCCTTCGACTCGAAGAGAACGACCTCCTCAGTCCTCGAGAAGACGATGTGCACGATCCACGACGTCATGCCCATCCCTCCAGGAACGTCTGGGATTCGGGGACCCTGACGGGAACGACCTTGCGAACGATCTGCGGGGCCTTCGGGAAGCAACGCACCTCGACAGCCGGACATGACCTCAGGAACAGGATTGGCGTCGGCTCGGAACCACGACAGCAGAACGGACCGTACTTCCCGAGGAACAGGCACTCGCATCCCTCGCAGTGGGATCCGTACCCGTTCATGCCGGTACCCCCTCGACAACAAACTTTACCTCAGCCTCCGGGAAAATGATAGACAGATCGCCCATCTCATCAATCCACGCATCCAGGAGAATGCCGGAAATCCTGTTGTGCTCGGTGTCCACCTGGACCTGCGTACTGTCGCCGTCCTTGAGTATCTGAACAGTGGAAAATCCATCGGAGATGGAGCCCTTCTCACCCAAAAGGATAAAATCGACGATACGGCGGCTTATCAATGGAAACCGCCCCCATCGTTTAGAGATGTATGAAATTGAACATCGGGGCCTGAAAACAATGTGCCCCTCCTGTTCGCCATTCTTTTTACCCAGACTTCACATTGACGGAATCGGTGCCGATTCGTCAGAGAAGCTCTCACAGTTTGGTACAATTTCGATTTTCGTAAGGGGTTTAAGGGATTTCGTAGATTTTCGGTCACTCACCTCCGAGTGGTGGACACACGATGTCGGTATCCGTAACGCCGTTGATGGATTCGAACTCCTGGGGGCGGTCCCCCTCGGAGGAGTCGGGGGACTTCATGAAGACGTCGCTGGACATGGAGCATCACGAGATACTGCTCACCAGGTCGTGTTGCATCCCCGAACCCGAGAGGGGGAACGTCAGGAAGGGATTCCTGAGGATCAAGCCGAAGATGATGAGATGACACCCCTTCCTCGTACCCGTCCAGGAGTATTCCTGCGCATGTCGGCTCGTCGGCGCTCGACGTGGCGACAACCATGTCCCCGACATCGCTCAGCGCCGACTCGCAGTCTGCCCTGCGCGCCGTTGCCTCGGTCGTGGTACCGGAGGCCAGGAACTTCCAGCGCATGCGGACGCCCCTGCATCCGGTCAGGTTCCCGAACGCCCACAGAGCGCACAGTAAAATCTCCGTGTCTCGGGACAGCTCCGACGCCGACTTCAGACCTGGTCAGGTCACATGCCTGCACACGGTCGCGCTGCTCCCGCAGGACATCAGGACGTCTGTCGGCACCAGGATCCTGTCCCTCGATGGGAGGTCCAGCGTGCCCGCGACTCCGACGGCCTACACTTCGTCCACCCGATAACACCGATATGTGAACTTTACTACGTGACTTTACATCACATCCTTCTCCGGAGAAGGATCATCGATCGAATCATCGGACGGGGCAAGAAGGGAGACGCAGCTGGAATCCTGCAGATGTCCTCTGGGTTCATCCATCCCGGGGCCCGTTGTATCTGGATGTCAGGAACTCCAGCATCTCCATGAACCTGTCCACATCCTCCTCGGAGTACCTCTCCCTCAGAGCCGTCAGGGACCGCTCCATCTCGGACACCATCCCGTCGTACAGGTCCTTCGCGGCACCGGTGAGCGACAGGTGGTACAGCCCGGTCGCAGACCACCGTCACCGTCCAGGGAGACGGCACCGGTACTGTGACTGTCGAAGCCGACAAGATCCAGCAGGCCCTCAGTCAGATGGATGAGGTGACCTCAGAACAAGAGAACGTGGAGAAGGTCATCACCATACAGTCCGACTCCTACACCCCCGACAAGGCGGAGGCGACACTTGACGCAGATGCGTTGACCGCGGTCGCCGACTCGGGAGCAAGCGTCTCCATCTCCGGAGATGTTGGGACTGTGACCATCAGCCCAGAGGTTGCGTCCACATTGTCAGACAGTGACTCCGCAGTGTCCGTCTCCGTGGCTACAGGCAACAGGGCGGCTATGAACAGTGCCCAGCAGAGGGTCATCGGCGATTCGCCGGTGTTCGAACTGAACGCCACCGCCGGCAACGAATCCATCCACCAACTCGGCGGTACGGTCACCGTTACGGTGCCGTACACACTCCAGCCCGGAGACGATCCCGACAGCATCACTGTGTTCTACATCGATAGCGACGGCAACCTGGAGCCGAAGGTCACCACATACGACCCAATCACCCACACCATAACGTTCGTGACCGACCACTTCTCATACTACATGATCGGAACGACCCAACAGACTCCGACCGATGAGGGCGATGACACCCTGATCTATGCTGGAATCGCCATCGTCGTGGTGATTGCCATCGCAGCTGTTGCGATGGTTGCCAGGAAGAGGCTCTGACAGACACCAAGGGCGGGATACCGCCCATCAAACGCTTTATCCCCCTCATGGGGAGCACTTTTACTAGATTCATCGCATCGGACGCGCCTCATTGTAGACTGGGGTGACCGTTCCCAATGATTCCCTTCCTGATAGAATCCCATTGTCAAGATACACGACTCCCATGCAGGATGATGATGCGTCATCCTTCGGGATGGCATGATCATACAACATCGACACTGGTAGGTCCCTGCGACTAGGTGGTTAGGCATCATGGCCATACCCTCACTACGCTCCATAGGCTATGATGGACAACAGAGCAAACAACAGATTGTGGAAGACCGTTGCAATCATTATCCGCGATGTATCGGACGGTCCGCAATGCTCCCTCAACCCTAGGAGGATGATGAATCCGACCACCGTCACAGAATTGGAGCCTCCTTTCATACGCCATGAAGTAATGACCCCATGAGGACATCGACGACCCCCTTGTGTAACGTCGCCCGGTCGGCATCCAGTGCGCTGGTATCGCTCCGATCAATCGCTGGATCTGACAGATTCAGAACTTCAAGTTCCATATCAGACACCCATATTCCAGTCGGCACATACTGTCGGATTCGTATTATATGTAGTCTCCGGAGATAGCCAGACAATCAGAAAATTCGGTCGGTATAATGGATAACAAGAAACTGATAGCGATCGTCGCCGTTGTGTCGGTGATGTGCCTGCTGGGTACGACCCTGTGCATATCCCCCGATGTGGAGGCTGACGACGGAAGGACTCTGATCGTCGAGACGAGTCCCGACTTCGCCCCGTTCGACTACCAGGTCGGCCAGGAGTATGCCGGGATAGACATGGACATCGTCCGTGCCGTCTGCAACGACATGGGTTGCAATGTACAGTTCAAAACCAACACCTTCGATTCCATTCTCCTGTCTGTCCCATCCGGCAAGTGCGACATCGGCGCCTCCGGATTCAGTATCAACCCCGACAGGGAGAAGGTGGTCGACTTCTCGATCCCGTATGCGGAGATCAACCAGGTCGTCGTCGCTCCCAAGGACACCACCATCCAGACGAAGGAGGACCTCAACGGGATGACGATCTCCGTCCAGACGGGGACCACGGGAGCGGACTACGCGGCTGCGAACTTCTCCAATGACAACATCAAGTTCCAGAAGACATACTCCGATGTCCTCCTTGACCTGAACACAGGCAAGGCCGATGCGGAGATCGTGGACAGCACCGTCGCGCTCGCCCAGTGCGCCGCCAACCCCAACCTCCAGGTCCTGGACATCCTGGACGACTCCCCCGTCGAGCAGTACGGATTCATATTCTCCAAGGACAACACCGCTCTGCGCGACGAGTTCAACGATTCACTCCAGCACATCATGGACAACGGCCTGTACGACATGATCATGGAGTACTACGAGGAGAACGGCTACTCCCCGGAGACCCCCTCGTTCTTCACCACCCAGGGCACGCTCGTTGTCGAGACCAGCCCCGACTTCCCGCCGTACGACAACATGCACGGCCAGGAGTATGTCGGGATCGACATGGACATCATGAGGGCCATCGGATATGAGATCGGGTACAACATCGAGTTCAGGCAGAACACTTTCGACTCAATCATCCTCTCCGTCCAGCAGGGCAAGTGCGACGTCGGGGCCTCAGGGTTCACCATCGATGATGACAGGAAGGAGAAGGTCGACTTCTCCACCCCCTACGCGGAGATCCACCAGGTGCTCGTCGTCAAGGAGGACTGCACGATCCAGAGCAAGGAGGACCTGAAGGGCAAGACGGTCACATCCCAGCTGGGGACCAGCGGGGCCGACTACGCGACTGAACACCTCACAGGCAGCAACCTGATCCAGCAGAAGGACTACAACATTGCCCTGCTCGATGTCATCAGTGGCAAGGCCGTGGCAGAGGTCGTGGACAACACAGTGGCGGAGGCACAGGTCGCCGCGAACGACGGCCTGAAGATCCTCGACATCCTCGACGATGCCGACGTCGAGTACTACGGACTCATCTTCCAGAAGGGGAACTCGGCCACCTACGCCCTGGTCAACGACGCCCTCGAGAAGCTCATCGCCAACGGCACCGTCGACAAGATCATCGAGTACTACTCGTCCCACATCGGCGAGGACATCGCATCCTTCTACAGCGGAGATGCCGCCAGGGAGGACAGCGGCGATACGGGCGACACGGATGAGGAGACCGAGGACGTCGGTTGGTGGCAGGAGCTCAAGGACAGGTTCCACACGGACTTCCTGAAGAACGACCGTTACCTGTACATCTTCGAAGGTCTGAAGAACACCCTCATAATCACGGTCGTTGCCCTGGTCATCGGTCTGATCATCGGTTCCGTGGTCGCCATGGTGCGCAGCACCCATGACATGACCGGAAAGCTGCGGATACTGAACGCGATATGCCACGTGTACATCACCGTGATACGCGGAACGCCTGTGATGGTCCAGCTGCTGCTGATCTACTACGTGGTGTTCGCATCGTCGGACAACGGGGTACTGATAGCGTCGGTGGCATTCGGATTGAACTCCGGAGCGTATGTGGCCGAGGTCGTGCGTTCAGGTATAACAGCGGTCCCGAAGGGACAGATGGAGGCCTGCCGGAGTCTCGGTATGAGCAACAGGATGGCCATGACCAACGTCATCCTGCCCCAGGCCATCAGGAACATCCTGCCGGCCATCGGTAACGAGAGCATCTCCCTGCTGAAGGAGACCTCCGTCGCCGGTTACATCGGAATCATGGACCTGACAAGGGGAGCGGACATCATCAGGGGACAGACCTACGATGCGCTGCTGCCGATCCTCGTGGCCGCCGCCATCTATCTGGCGATCGTCCTCGTGCTGACGTATCTGATTAGGAGACTAGAGAGGAGGCTGAACAATGCCTACTGACAGCGAAGTACTGATTGAGATCAGGAACCTCGGGAAGTCCTTCGGGGACCACGAGGTCCTGAAGGACATTAGCCTGGACGTCCACAAGGGGGAGGTAATCTCCATCATCGGACCGTCCGGATGCGGGAAGTCCACCTTCCTGAGATCCATCAACCTGCTGGAGAAGCCCACGAGCGGGAGCATAAAGGTCGAGGGTGTCGACATACTCGATCCCGACACCGACGTGGACATGCTTCGCAGGAAGATTGGCATGGTGTTCCAGAGCTTCAACCTCTTCCCGCACAAGACGGTGAAGGAGAACGTCATGCTGGCGCCTGTGAAGCTGAAGATCATGACCGAGGAGGAGGCCTCCGAAAAGGCCGACATGATCCTCAAGAGGGTCGGACTCCTCAACAAGGCGGACCAGTATCCTTCCAGGCTGTCTGGAGGGCAGCAGCAGCGCGTGGCCATCGCCAGAGCGCTGGCGATGAACCCCGACGTCATGCTCTTCGACGAACCGACATCGGCGTTGGACCCGGAAATGGTCGGCGAGGTCCTGAAGATCATCAAGGGACTGGCCGACTACGGCATGACCATGCTCGTGGTCACCCACGAGATGGGATTCGCCAGGGAGATCTCCGACAGGGTCCTGTTCTTCGACGAGGGAGTCATCGCCGAGGAGAACACCCCCGACGAGTTCTTCGGCAACCCGCAGAACGAGCGCCTGAAGGACTTCCTGTCCAAGATCCTTTGAAAAACCGGGGAGGGCCACCTCCCCATTCCTTTTTTTCATCTTGATGATGCGGACCCGCCATGGGCCCGTCCCGAATCGAGGCGCAGGCTTCTCAGACCGGGACGATGACCTGGATCATCTGGGCCCTGCCCCATTCCGCCAACGCGTGGATCACCGGCAGGACGGACCTTCCGCGGTCGGTCAGCGAGTAGAACACCTTCACCTTGCCGGATGCGTCGACCCTGCGCCGGACCATCCCGTCCGACTCCAGCTCCTTTAGCTGCCTGGTGAGGATCCCGGACGTCACCTCGCCGATGGTCTTCATGAGCTCCGAGAACCTCATCTCCCCGTTGGTGGCAAGGAGACAGATTATGGTGCACTTCCACCTCCCCTCGATGACGGACATCGCCGTATCGACGCTGCAGTTGAACCTTGGCACTCCGTCGCTCATGCCAGTTCCATCTGATTACAGTGATTAATACGTTCGTATTTTTGACTACTGTTTTACGTGTTAGTATTATTATAGTATCAATTTAAATATTGGAAACCATCTTCAATATCATAGTGATACCATGTCGGGAAAGATCATAGGAATCATCGGAAGTCCCAGGAAGGACGGTAACTGCGCGAACATCGTCTCCAGGATCCTGGAGTCGGCGGAGGCCGCGGGTAACGAGACGGAGATGTACAGCATCCACGAGATGGCGGGAGGGCCGTGCATCGCATGCATGGGATGCAAGAAGGCCGGACAGGGATGCGTGAGAAAGGACGGGTTCACACCCGCCTACGAGTCCATGAAGGAATGCGATGTCGTCGTGTTCGCCACACCGGTCTACTTCGGCCACTGCACAGCCCAGGCCAGGGCATTCGAGGACAGAATGTACGGGTTCATGGGCCCTGACGGATGCTGCCTCAAGCCGGGCATGAGGTTCGTCCCCGTTGTCACAAGCTCCGCAGGCATCGGATCGGCCGAGACCATGGCGGAGGTCAAGCGCTTCTTCACGCAGTACTTCAAGATGGAGTGCGCGGGGGAGATCGAGTTCAACGAGGGTGCCGCGAAGGCCCCTGCGAAGGATGACCAGAACGTCATGTCCGAGGCGGAAAGGATAGGCGGATCCCTCTGACGGGATGATTGGCGCGACCGGGCCAGGTCGGACCTCCAGGACCGGCTCGGCCCATAAACCTGATAAAAAAGTAGGCAGGGGAGCGGAGCCCCCTCGTTCAGTGGACGGTCACTCGCCCCTTATCGTGTCCTCGGCGGACTGGATGCACTTGGTGAGCACCGAGTAGGCGTTGATCATGTCTGACTCCCCCACGATGAATATCGTGTCCGTGTGGCAGCTGACGGTCTCCTCGATGTTGATCCCCGCATCCGAGAGGTTGGTGATCAGATAGGCGATGACACCGCTCGTGTCGACAATCTTCTCAGGCGACTTCACGGCGATCTCGACCAGGTTCTCCCTCACCTTGATCAGGTTGAATCTTCCGACGGTGTCGATGATCCTCTCCTTGAGCAGGGTGTCGGCGATGATGGTGACCGCGGACGCGGACTGCACGCACTGCATGATGCTGTTCTCGTTCCAGAGGTCCTTGAACAGGTTGTCCATCTTGTGCAGGACTGACCAGTCGTTCTTGGCAGTCACGATGCAGGTCTTGGTCCTCATCTCCAACCTGCTGTCCTTGAGGATCTTCAGAATACTGAGCTCGTGGTCGGTGGTCACCGACAGCTTCGAGGCGTAGCGGCGGCAGGCAATCATGACGGCCTCCTCGTTGTCGACTCCGATGTCCTTCATGATCATCCTCGCCAGGGACGAGTAGTTGATCAGGCCTTTGGCCACGCAGTCCTTGATGCTGGGATGGGCGTCTATGTACATCCTGGTCTTCTCCGCGAGACTCTCCTTGATGACGCTCTTGGACATATCGGAGCCATCACGGTCCAGGTATTTGAATGTTTTAAGATGGACAAAAATAAGGTAAAAGGTTTGGAAATGAGACAGCCGTGTCCCTCAGTCCAGGGCCTCCCTCAGAAGTCCGGTGAAGACATCCTTCTGACTGTCCTCGAGGATGAGCGGCGGGATGAGACGGATGGTTCCGCCATGGGCCACGTTGATGAGGACGCCGTTCTCGCGGCAGTAGCTCTGGACCTTCGATGCGGTCTCGCTGGAGTCCATCTGGATGCCTATGATCAGACCGTATCCGCGGACCTCCCTGATCATCGGGGAGTCGATCGCCTTCAGGTCGGCCATCCACCTTGCACCGATGTCCTTCACATGTGGGACGATGTTGTCCCTCTTCATGATGTCGAGGACTGCGCATCCTGCGGCACAGACCAGGGGGTTGCCGCCGAAGGTGGTCCCGTGCGTCCCGGGCGTCATGACCTTGGAGATCTCATCCGTGGAGCAGACCGCACCTATGGGGGTGCCTCCGCCAAGCGCCTTGGCCATGGTGATTATGTCCGGCACGACTCCGAAGTTCTGGATGCCGTACCATTCGCCGGTGCGCCCGATCCCTGTCTGGACCTCGTCCACGATCATCATCGTACCGTTGTCGGTGCACAGGTCGCGGACGCCCTTGAAGAACTCCGCGGACGCGGTGTGGACGCCGCTCTCCCCCTGGATGGGCTCCACGATCAGCGCGGCGGTGTCCCTCGTCATCTTCTCCTTGACGGCCTCCAGGTCCCCGAAGGGGAAGTAGTCGTAGGCGTCGGCTATGAGCGGCTCGAATGACGCCTGTATGCTCTTCTGCCCTGTGGCGCCCATGGCGGCGGACGTCCTGCCGTGGAACCCGTCGATCGCGGCCATGATCCTGCCGCGCCCGGTGTAGCGGACTGCGAGCTTCAGGGCACCCTCGTTGGCCTCGGCGCCGCTGTTGACGAAGAGGCAGCGGTCGAGGTCCCCGGGGGTGATGGATGCCACCCTCTCGGCCAGCTCGGCCTGCTCCTGCACGTAGTAGAGGTTGGAGACGTGCGTCATCCTGGCCACCTGGGCCTGGACGGCGGCGACCCAGTCCGGATGGGCGTAGCCCAGGGCGTTGACGGCGATGCCCGCCACCAGGTCGAGGTACTCCCTCCCGTCGGTGCCGTAGAGGTAGCATCCCTTGCCGTGGGTGAACGACAGGGGGATGCGGCCGTAGTTCTGGAACAGGTAGCGGTCGCTCTTTGCTTTGACTTCTTCGAAATCCATTGCTCTCACTTCGTAATGATCGTTCCGTGCGGCACACCCTTCTTGATGTCCGTGATTATGCTCCTCGGGTCCTTGCCGTTGACCATCCTGACCGTGGTGACACCAGCCAGCAGGGCCTTCCTGCAGGCCTCCACCTTGGGGATCATCCCTCCGGAGATGGTGCCGTCGGCGATGAGCGCGTCCACCTCTGCCAGCGTGAGCGAGTCCACCTTGGAACCGGAGTTGTTGATGTCCAGCATTATGCCCGGGACGTCCGTGATAGTGATCATCTCGCGGCACCCGACGCCTGCGGCGATGCCTGCGACCATCGTGTCGGCGTTGACGTTCAGCATCCTGCCCTCGGCATCCTTCCCGATCGGATACACCACGGGGGTGATGCCCTGGTCCAGAAGGTCGAGGAGGCACTGCGGGTCGGTGCCGGAGACCTCTCCGACCAGCCCGAGGTCCACCTCGACCTCCCTGCCGTCCTCGACGGCGTTCATCGGAGGCTTCTTGGTGCACACGGTGCAGAAGTAGCCTGGGATGCCGAGCGCCTGGACGCCAGACTCCTGGAGGCATCCGACGATCTCGCCGTTGAGCCTCCTCAGCACGGTCTCCGCGACATCCAGGGAATCGGCGTCGGTGACCCTGACCCCGCAGACCTTGCGGGGGGTCATCCCGCGCCTCTCCATCTCCTCGGAGATCTCGGGGCCGCCGCCGTGGACCAGGATTATCCTGTCCCCGCCGCGTATCAGCTCGGCTATCTCCCTGGACAGGCGGAGCATGTCGTCGCGGCCGCGTATCGCGTTTCCGCCGAACTTGAGAACGTACAGGTCGTCCACGGGGAACACCTCAGGTTGCGTACTCCGCATTGATGCGGACGTAGTCGTATGTCAGATCGCACCCCCATCCGGTGGCGGACTCCTCGCCTATGCCGAGGTCGACCATGATCGTGACCTCCTTGTTGTCCATGGCCATGCGGACGACCTCCACTGCGCGCTCGTCCTGGAAGATGGGCGCGCCGGAGTCGAGGATGGGGACCTCCATGTCCCCTCCCTTGATAGTAAGGCGGACGTCGTTGAGGTTGAACTTGCAGCCGCTGTTGCCCACGGCCATCATCAGACGCCCGTAGTTGGGGTCGGCCCCGAAGATGGCGGTCTTGACCAGCGGAGAGTTGGTGATGGCCCTGACGACCTTCACGGCGTCGTCATGGGTGTCGGCGCCGGTGACCTGGACCTCGATCAGCTTGCTGGCCCCCTCCCCGTCCATGGCGATGGTGCGTGCGATGCGTGTCATGACCGTGCGGAGCGCGGCCTCGAACTCGGGGTCGTGGTCGGCGGGCTTGGATTTAGACATGCCGTTCGCCATGAGTATGCACGTGTCGTTGGTGGACTGGTCCCCGTCGACAGTGACCATATTCATGGTGTCGTCGAGGATCGACTGCCACACATCGGCGAAATCGGGTCCGAGCGTGGCGTCGGTGGTGATGAGGGTGAGCGTCGTACCGTGGAGGACCTTCATGTGGGGGGAGATCATTCCGCTGCCCTTCGAGATGGCAGCGATGTACACCAGCGTACCGTCGCTGAGCCTGGCGCGGACAGCGCACTCCTTCTTGATAGTGTCCGTGGTCATTATGGCCTCGCAGATCAGCTTGTCGGTCTCGCGACCGCAATCCAGCTCGCGGGCGGCGCGTGAGATCCCGTAGCGGATCTTGTGCATGTCCAGGAAACGTCCGATGAGCCCGGTGGACATCACGCCCACCTCCTTCGGATCGAGATTCAGCTCCGCCGCAACCGCCTGCTTCATCGCGTAGGCGTCCTCTATCCCGCGACGCCCGGTGAGCGCGTTCGCGTTACCGCTGTTCACCACCACGGCGGACAGGGTGGGGGAGTTCTCCTCCATCATCACCTGGACCGGCGCGGCCTTGACGTTGTTGCTCGTGAAGGCGCAGTACGCCTTGGCGGGGACCTCCGAGTACAGGAGTCCCAAATCCAGGGAGCGGTACTTCACACCGCTGTGGACACCCGCCGCTTTGAACCCCTGAGGGGTCGTTATTCCTCCGTCGATTATCTCTACCATGGGTCACACCCCCAGCCCGGGCATGTCCAGCCCGGCGCTCTCATCGAGGTTTAGCATGAGGTTCATGCACTGGACGGCCTGTCCGGCCGCCCCTTTGACCAGGTTGTCCACGACTCCGAAGGCGACCACCTTGTCGCCTATCAGACGCGACGCGACCTGGGCGTGGTTGGACCCGACCACCGCGCGGATGGAGGGGTCCTTGACGTAATGGACGAAGCGCTCGTCGCCGTACTGGGCACGGTACACCTCATCTATGTCCTCCTGCGTGGCGTCTCCCTTGAGACGGAAGTAGCATGAGGACAGTATGCCGCGGACGATCGGGATCAGCTGCGGCACGAAAGTGACGTTCATATGGGAGCCGGCGACGCGGTCGACAGCCATCTCCACCTCCGGAGTGTGGCGATGGTTACCGACGCTGTACGGGATGATCGACTCGCCGCATGTCGAGTGATGGGTGCGTGGGCTCGGGACCATCCCTGCTCCGGAAGTGCCGGACTTGGCGTCGACGATGACGTCCTCCTCCACAAGACCCGACTTCAGCAGCGGGGCGCATGCGAGGATGATGGATGTGGCGTAGCATCCCGGATTGGCGACCAGATCGGCTCCGCGGATCTCGTCGCGGAAGAACTCGGGCAGACCGTACACAGCCCTCTGGAGGTTCTCGGTGTCGGTGTGGGTGTGTCCGTACCACCTCTCATACACCTGGACATCATGGAGCCTGTAGTCCCCGGACAGATCGATGGCCTTGATGCCCCTCTCCAGGAGGCCGGGGACCTCGTTCATCGCCACGCCGTGGGGGGTGGCAACGAACACAAGGTCCAGGTCCTCGGTGTCGGAGATCCTCTCCGTGAACTCGATGTCCACGTAGCCGCCGAGGAACGGATGGATGTCGGCGACCCTGGCGCCCGCGTTCTGGCGGGAGGTCATGGCTGCGATCTCTACGTCCGGATGCGTGCACAGGAGGCGCGCCAGCTCACTGCCGGTGTACCCGGTGCCCCCGATGATCCCTATTCTGGTCATGTATACCACACACAGTTGTGTTGCTATCCCACTGGAGAAGTATAGAAAAAGGTATTGTTCGATTTCAGACACATGTCCGGAACATAGTCCCCGCGAAGACTGATTGGCGTCATCCGTACCTGCCTGTGGCTGTAGAAACAGCCTCAAGCACCCCGTAATCGGCCCGAAATCGCGCCGAAATCATGCCATGACTATGTGTACGATATCATACACTCGCTGTACAACACTGTCCGTCCTCGCACCCTGTCAAAAGCAAACATATAATCAAGAAGTGAATTTGGGCGTTCGATCACAATGGCAGCCTGCAACACCGTATCCAATGATGCAGCAAACAAAGCCGGAAGGGACAAGGTCGTCCTCGCCTACTCCGGCGGACTGGACACCTCAGTGGCCATCCACTGGCTCCAGGAGAAGTACAACGTCGACGTCATCGCTATCGCGATCAACGTCGGACAGCCCCCGAGCAGCGACGACATCGTCGCCCGCGCCCTCAGGAACGGCGCCATCAAAGCGGACTACATCGACGTCACCGACGAGTTCGTCTCCGACTACGTCTGGCCCTCCCTGAAGGCCAACGCCCTGTACCAGAACGTCTACCCCCTCAGCACTGCTATCGCCAGGCCCCTCATCGCCAAGAAGCTGGTCGAGGTCGCCAAGGCCGAGGGCGCGAAATACATCGCCCACGGATGCACCGCCAAGGGCAACGACCAGGTCAGGTTCGACGTCGGAATCGTCTCCCAGGACCCCGACATGAAGATCATTGCGCCCATGCGCGAGTGGGTCACCACCAGAGAGGCCGAGATCGAGTACGCCAAGGAGAACGGAATCGAGATCATCGTGAAGAAGGAGAGCCCCTACTCCAGGGACGAGAACCTCTGGGGAAGCTCCTGCGAGTGCGGAATCCTCGAGGACCCCTGGGCGGAGCCCCCGGCAGATGTTTGGGAGAACACCGTCGACCCGGAGAAGGCCCCCAACGAGCCCGAGTACATCGAGATCGAGTTCGAGCAGGGAATCCCCGTGGCCCTCAACGGAGCCAAGATGGGCGGCGTCGAGCTCATCGAGAAGCTGGACAAGATCGCCGGCAACCACGGAGTCGGAAGGATCGACCATGTCGAGGACCGTCTGATGGGAATCAAGAGCCGCGAGACCTACGAGTGCCCCGCAGCCGTCACGCTGATCAAGGCGCACCAGGCCCTCGAGGCCATGACCCTCCCCAGGGACACCATCGAGTACAAGCGCGGAATCGAGCAGAAGTTCTGCCAGCTCGTCTACGACGGACTCTGGTTCGGCGGACTCATGGAGCCCATCCAGGCCTTCGTCGACAAGACCCAGGAGTTCGTCACCGGAACCGTCCGCGTCAAGCTGTACAAGGGCAACGCGATGGTCGTCGGAAGGAAGTCCCCCTACTCCATGTACGACGAGGGACTCAGCACCTACGCCGAGGGAGACGTCTTCGACCACAACTCCGCCACCGGATTCATCTACGTCTGGGGGCTCCCCGGCAGGACCGCCGCGAAGAGCCACTCCGCGAAGAAGATGTGATCGCCTTGCAGCAGGCCCTGTGGTCCGGAAGGTTCTCGGCCGGGATGGATGACTCCACCCTGGCCTTCACCTCCTCCCTGGATGTGGACTCCCACCTGGCGTTCTACGACGTCATGGGATCCCTCGCCCATGTGAGGATGCTGAAGAAGTGCGGCGTCATACCTGCCGAGGACGCGGACAAGATAATATCCGGACTCAAGGACATCCTCGTCAGGGTGAAGGACGGCACCTTCGAGTTCGACTACTCTCTGGAGGACGTCCATACCTGCATCGAGTTCAGCCTCACACAGGCGATCGGCCCCGCTGGCGGCAAGCTGCACACCGGGAGGAGCAGGAACGATCAGGTGGCGACGGACTTCAGGATGTACCTGAGGGACGACGCCCTCAAGGCCGCCGAAGCGGTCAACGGGCTGATGATGGCCCTGGTCAAGGTGGCCGAGGACAACGGCGACGCCGTCATGCCCGGCTTCACCCACATGCAGCACGCCCAGCCGGTGACCCTGGCCCAGCACATGCTGGCCCACGCATTCAAGTTCTCCCGCGACGCCGACAGGTTCCTCGACGCGTTCAGGAGGATGGACAAATGCCCGCTGGGGGCCGCGGCGCTCGCCGGGACCACGTATCCCATCGACAGACGTATGACCGCCGAGGCGCTGGCGTTCAGGGAGCCCACGGAGAACTCCATGGACTCCGTCAGCGACAGGGACTTCGTAACCGAGCTGGCGTACTGCGCCGCCCAGACCGCCGTCCACCTCTCCAGCCTCTGCGAGGAACTGGTGCTGTGGTCTTCCCAGGAGTTCGGCTTCATCGAGATGGACGACAGGTACACCACGGGATCGTCCATCATGCCCCAGAAGAAGAACCCGGACATCGCGGAGCTCGTCCGCGGGAAGACGGGCTCCGTCGTCGGGGCACTCATGACGATGATCACCATGACCAAGGGACTCCCGCTGACATACAACCGCGACCTCCAGGAGGACAAGCGCCCCGTGATGGAGTCCATGGCGACGGTCATCGCCAGCGCCCAGATGATGTCCAAGGTGATATCCACCACCGCGTTCCACAAGGACAGGATGCTAGAGGTGACAAGCAGGGGCCAGATCAACGCGACCGACCTTGCGGACTACCTCGTCACCAAGGGCGTCCCGTTCCGCGAGGCGCACGGGATCGTGGGTGCGGCCGTCAGGCACAGCATCGACACCGGCAGGAACCTCGAGGACATGACCCTCGAGGAGCTCAGACAGTTCTCCGACAGGATCGAGCAGGACGTGTACGACGTCCTCCCGGTCGTCAAATGCGTCGAGCGCAGGAACTCCTACGGAGGAACCTCCCCGCAGTCCACCGACGTCCAGATTTCCAAGGCCATCGAGCAGATCATGCTCAGGGACGAGGTCATCAGACAGGAGAACCAGCTCATCGAGAACTGCTGGAAGGCTCTGATCGAGTGAACAAAACGGAGAGACAGCTCTCCACCTTACCCCCCATTCTCCCTCCCGTCGTCCCATGTCGTGACTACGCGGAGATGATGCAAAAGCTCCGGTCCGTCCACTGCCAGGTTGAAGGATGGCTGTCGGACATCGAAGCTATATTTTAACGACGGAGAGTGGAACGGAATCGATCAGACCCGCGTTCGCTGAGATCCGATCTGATGGGAGACGAATGGGATTGACGGATCAATCGAACTCGACGTTGTCATTCTGCTTCACGGTGAAGCTTATCCCGGCGGCGGTCAGCATGTTGCTGATGTTGTCGGCGATATGGGACAGGTCGGTGCTCTTGGTGTAGGTCTTGAGGTAGAACTCCTTCCTGTCCATGGGGAAGACGAGGCGGACCTTTCCCTTGCGGTTGTAGCCCTCGGGCTTGCGGTTGCGCTCGAGATCGATCATGTTGAGCTCTATCAGCATCTGGAGAATCTCCTCCTCTTCAGGCGTCTGACCGATCTCCTCCAGGAACATCTTGAGGATGTCGGGGAAAACCGGAGCCAGGTCCTTGTAGTCGGATTTGCCTTTGAGAATGAAGTGCGTGCTGTAGACCTTCATCGTCCCCGCTGATTAGCGCCTCTTTATTTAATGTTTAGGTGTCTCTGAATATCCCTTTAATAGTTATAGAGCATGTTCCGGCACCATGAGAACCGCACTCACAGTGGCGGGCTCTGACTCCATAGGAGGCGCGGGCATCCAGGCAGATGTGAAGGCCATGTCCGTCGTCGGGGTCCACGCCGCTTCAGTAATCACAGCCGTCACCGCCCAGAACACATGCGGAGTCGACGGCATCCTCCCCATACCGGAGGAGTTCATCAAGGCGCAGCTGGAGGCTGTGCTCAAGGACTGCGACATCAAGGCAGTCAAGACCGGTATGCTCTACAGCGCGGAGATCGTCGGCACTGTGGCCGACATCCTCGAGGACCACGAGATGCCTCTGGTCGTCGACCCGGTGATGATCTCCGGCACAGGGGCATCCCTGTCCGATGAGGGCTTCGCCTCCGCGCTGAGGAAGAAGCTGCTGCCCATCTGCGAGTTGGTCACCCCCAACAAGCACGAGGCCGAGGTCCTTGCGAAGATGAAGATCAAGACCAGGGACGACCTTATGCTCGCCTGCGAGCTCATCGGGAAGCAGGGATCCTCCGTCCTGATGAAGGGGGGCCACTTCAACACGCCGGTCGTCACCGACTACCTGTACCTTTCCTCGGAGTTCACCAAGATGGAGTACCCGCGCCTCAGGAAATCGGGCCACGGGAGCGGATGCGTCCTGTCCTCGTTCATCACAGCCAACATGGCGAAGGGACTGGACATCGTGAACGCCGTCCTCAAGTCGAGGGAGCTCATCCAGGAATCCATCGCGACCCAGTACGCCATCGGGAAGGGGGACGTCGTCGTGAACACGATGGTCAAACTCAAGGGCGACACCGACAAGTTCCAGGTCCTCGACGCTCTGGACGCCGCCGCCGCCAAGCTTGTCGACACCGTACCGGACGAGCTCGTCCCCAAGGGCGGAATGAACATCGCCATGGCCCTCAAGGACGCCGCGGGGCCGGAGGAGATCGCCGCGATCGAGAGGAGGATGACCGTCCACAACGGGTTCCTCAGGAAGAACGGACCCGCGAAGTTCGGCACCGCCGAGGGACTGTCCTACATACTCCTGACCGTCATGAAGCACGACCCGTCCGTGCGCTGCATCATGAGCATCGCCTACGGGGACGACATCATCGACGTGATGGAGGAGGTCGGGATGGTCTCCGTGATGGCCGAGATGGGGAAGGACAAGTTCTCCGAGGCCACCGAGAAGGCCCTGAAGAAGAGCAAGAGGATCCCCGATGCCATCGTCGACAAGGGTCCGAAGAAGGACAGGACCATCTGGCTCCTGGCGAAGGACACGCAGTCGATGCTGGAGAAGCTCGACGAGATCCTCTGAAACTCATGCCTGGAGGATCTGGACGGTGAACCCGTCCGGGTCCCTCACGAAATAGAACTCCACGCCCGGGCCTGGCGTCACAGGCCCGACATACTTCTCATCGAGACTGGCCGCGAGCGCCCCCGCCTCGCTGCTGGTGAACCCTATGGATATGCACTGGTAGTCTACGGGACCCTTGCCGTCAGCCACGAGCTCCAGCTTGGTGTCACCGTCGCCGAGGAAAGCGATCTCATGGCCTGGCGGACCGAACCTGCGGGAGACACCCATGCCGAGCCTGGAGTAGAATGCGATGCTGCGGTCGAGGTCGGTTACATGGATCGTGGTGTGGGCGAATACCATGCACAGGAATCGGCCCGGAGCGATTTCAAACTTGGGAATCCCCGGGGTGACCCCGGGGAGGTAAAATGGTGGGGTTTCAGCTGATAGAGACGATCTCGATCTCGAAGTAGAGAGTCGCGTTGCTCGTCTCGTCGCAGGTCTTGTAGGTGAACTCACCGTTGCCGATGTTGGTCACGTACCAGGTCTCGGTCCCGAAGTCCAGCTCGATCATCTGGATCTCGCCGTTGTCGCCGACGGTCGTGTAGTCGCTGAAGGCGATGTCGCAGACGATGTTCTCGCCGCTGATGCCGGTGACTGTGAAGGTCGTGGTTCCGAAGGTCTGGGTCTCCTCGTCATCGTCATCGCTGATGGGGGCGTAGGTGTAGGTCTGACCGCTCTCGACGATGTTGGTGACGATGACCCTCTCGGTGGTGGAGTCGTAGGCCGCGGTGGCCTGCCATCCGTACACTGTGGTGATGGTCTTCATGACTCCTCCGGAGGGGGCGTCCCCGTAGAGGTCCTCGAACTCGGCGACCGTCATCTCCTGGACGACGGGGATCTGGAATCCGGACGTGGACTGAGTGTGGAAGTCGGATCCGGCGAGGTAGCCGTTCTGGACTGTCACCCTGATCTTGTCTCCGACCTTGTGTCCGACGACGGCGTTGCCGAAGTCGGTCAGGACGTCGCTCCCTCCGACTTTGAAGTCGAGGAGGCTGTCGCTTCCGCCCGTGAAACTGTTGGATTTGATGATGGCGTCGTCGTCGGCGATGCTGCTGATGTTGGTGTCGAACACGACGGCGTTCTCCTCGCCGTAGTAAGCGTAGAACGTTCCTGTGTATCTTACCTCGACGGTGTCACCGTACGCGGCCTTGGTTGTATCTTCAGTCAGGTAATGCTCGTCGACGTAGACTCCGACCACCGACACGGCGGCCAGGATGAATACAACGAAGCAGACCGTGAATATAGGGTCTCTCTTCTTTTTCTCATCGCCAGTCATTTTACCGAGCGTGCGATTATGGACGTATTATAAAAGCATTGGTCTATCTTAGTTTATAATAAAACGAGAGGGGAATCCATCGAAACCTTCAAGTCGGAGGCTTCGTTGGACTGTGTATACCTGTGATTACTGTGTATATCGTGCATATACAGTTATATACACAAACAGCGTACAGGATGTCAGAGGAAGATGGAGATCATCATCAGCAACTCCAGCGGAAAGCCGATCTACGAGCAAATCACCGACCAGGTGAAGAGCCAGATCATGAGCGGACAGCTCAAGGCGGGCGATGCCCTGCCGAGCATGCGCGCTCTTGCCCAGAGCCTGAGGATCAGCCTCATAACCACCAAGAGGGCGTACAACGACCTCGAGGCGGAGGGGTTCATCGAGACGGTCGCCGGCAAGGGCAGCTTCGTGGCCGCCCAGGACCCGGAGCTGCTGCGCGAGGCCAACCTGAAGCTGGCGGAGGAAAGCATCCGCAGGGCGGTGGAGGTCGCCAAGCGCGGCGGCATCTCGAAGGACGAGCTGACGGAGATGGTGGACATCCTGTACGAAGGTGAATGAGAATGGAGAACGCGGTTGAGATAAGGGGACTGTGCAAGTCCTTCGGATCCTTCGAAATGAGGGACCTGGACCTCGACATACCTCAAGGATACGTGGTCGGCCTCATCGGCGAGAACGGTGCAGGTAAGACCACGCTGATCAAGTGCATAACGGGCGCGAACATCATCGATTCCGGGAGCATAAGGATCTTCGGATCGGAGGACAGGACCGAGATAGACGGGAGGGTGGGGGTAGTCTTCGACGAGTGCCACCTGTTCCAGCAGATGACCGGCGCCCAGATAGGGAAGCTGATGTCGACCCTGTTCGGGAACTGGGACCAGACCAGATACTCGGAGCTCATGTCCACGTTCGGCATCCCCGAGGAGAAGAAGCTCAAAGAGTACTCGCGCGGTATGAGGATGAAGATTCAGGTGGCCGTCGCTCTGTCCCACAATCCCGAGCTCGTGATAATGGACGAGGCGACTGCGGGCATGGACCCGGCCGCCAGGGACGAGTTCCTGGACCTCGTGATGGATTACATGCAGGACGAGAACCACACAGTCCTGATGTCATCGCACATAACATCCGACCTGGAGAGGATCGCGGACTACATCGTGTTCATACACAAGGGGAGGATCGTGATGAACGGTCCGAAGGACGAGATCCTCGAGAACTATGGGATCGCCAAGGGCTCCGAGAGGGACGTCCTGGCCATCGGCCGCGAGAACATCATCAGCCTGAGGCGCGAGGAGCTCTCTACATCCGCACTGGTCGCGGACAGGAAGGGCGTCGCCGAGGCGTTCCCCGAGCTGGTCGTGGACCCCGCGTCCCTGGACGATATAATGGTCATGGTGATCAGGGGTGATGCAGCATGAACGGGCTGATATGGAAGGACGTCGTCCTGCTAAAGAGCGCCCTGGTGTACATCGCCGTCTTCGGGATCGTGTTCTCGCTTCTATTCAGCGAGTCCAACGTCATGGGGATTGTGTGCCCGATGCTGTTCTCATCACTCGTCTCCAGCTCCTTCGCATGGGACGACCAGTGCAAGTGGGACCAGTTCGCCGTCTCCGCCGGGATCGGAAGGAGGAGCATCGTAATCGCCAAGTTCGAATCGTCCCTGATATTCGTGACGATCGGGGCCGTGCTCGGGTTCGTCGTCTCCGTCGTCATGCAGACGATCAACGGAACCGGATACGGACTAGAGTCCATCGCCGTGGTGTCCGTAACCGGATGGGTGCTCGGACTCATCGTCGTCAGCATATCGATACTTGTGAACTACTGGACGGGCAGCAGCGTCAAGGCCCAGTACGTATCGATAATCGTGCTGATGGCCAGCATCGCGTTCCTGGTGTCAGCCACCATGATCGCCTCCGACATTCTCGGAGGGAACATGCTGGCCGTGACCGCCGTGCTGATCGACGTGATGCTCGTAATCATGGCGGCGTCATACAAGGCCTCCTGCGCCAGATTCGAGGCCAGGGACCTATGACCAGCCTGATGGCTTTGGACCTGGGAAGGGCCTCAAAGGCCCTTCTTTCACTCATCGTCGCTGGAACCGCCATGACAGCGGTTGCTGGGACCCTCGGAGTCTACGATGCCGTGGTGTACATAGGATGCATCCTCCTCCTGGCTATACCAGCAGCGATGATTTCCCAGATCATGTACCTCCAGGAGGAGAGGTGCGGGTGGCTGACATTCGTCGTCTCCTCTGGACAGGAAAGGAGACATATCGTCGGCTCAAGGTTCATGACGGCCGTCCTGATCCCCTCGGCGGCCGTCGGGATCGCCTCATGCATCGCGGGACTGGCATCTGGTGCCCATAGTCTGGTCATGATGATGCTGATACCCGCATCACTGTGCGCATCCCTGTCATCCATAGCCTCCGTCTCTTATTTCGTGGGCGACTGGAGGGTAGGCAAGGCGTTCGTTTACGCGATATCGGTCGTTTGCGTATTCGTTTTGTTCCTGGCCATGGTAGGATTCCAGTCGATCGATGAGGGCAACACCTCGCTGACGGTGTTCACGATATGCTCCGCTGTCGCGATCTGCGCCGCAGGGTATGCCGTCTCCAGACACGGATTCGAGGCCAGGGACCTTTGACTCACCATTATGAGAAGGTGTGGACGATGGGAGATGTGAGTGGACTGCTGCGGAACGACCTTCGTCGCCTCATCCCCTACATCGTGATGGCCCCGTTGGCGGCCATCATGATCGCGATGGGCGTGAGCTTAGGGACGCTCATCATCCCCATGATAGTTGCGGCCTACGCGACCTGCAACCTGTTCTCCGACGACAGGGGATGCGGGTGGCTGACCTTCGCCGCATCGGCTGGGATCAGCCGCCGCAGAATCATCGCTAGCAGGATACTGGCACTTCTGATCCTGCCCATCCCTGTCGCTGTCATCCCAGCGATATGCACTGTCATGATATCGCCGATGGAGGACCACATCCTGGCGGGCCTTGGGATCGGGACATACCTTGCCGGGATCGGTTACGGCTGCATGGTCTGCTTCCCCCGTCCGTATGAGAACGTGTCCCCTCTACGCTGCATGATCGGACAGTTCGCATTCCTGGCAGCATCGGTGCTGGCACTGCTCGCGGTCGATGCCGTGACTGGAGACGTGGCCGTCGGCTTCGCGGTGTGTGTGGCGATGGGATTCGCAACCATGGCATGGACGTACGTCCTGGCTGTGGATAGGTTCGCCAGAACTGACCTCTGAGCCGAGAATCCTCATCTGACCCTGAACCTGACGTTCATATCCATGGCCATGCGGGCGCACTCGTCCTCGGACTCCTGGCTGATCGAGCCCCCGACGACGGAGACAGTCACACCGGAGATGCGCTCCCTGCATTCCCTTATGAAATCGAGGACCGCCGGATACGCATCCTCCCCGAACGAGGGGCGGCTGACCTCCATGTACTCCTCGGAATTCGGCGCGTTGAGGCTGATTGAGACGGAGTCGATCACACCCTCCATCTCAGGCACGATGTCCCTGCCATTGATGAGGTTCCCCAGGCCGTTGGTGTCCAGACGGACGGGCTTCCCGAACTCCGCCTTGATCCTCCTGGCGCATTCCAGGACGTCGTCGAACCTCTCCGTCGGTTCACCATAGCCGCAGAAGACGACCTCTCTTGACTTCGACAGGTCGACGGCCCTGAGCTCGCGCATTACCTCTTCCACTGTGGGCTCGTGGTCCAGCCAGAGGGAGTCCGCATCTCCGAGCCTCGGGGTGGAGTCCCTGACGCAGAACACGCATCTGCACGGACACCTGTTGGTCATGTTGATGTAATAGGTACTGCCGTAGCGGTAGAGGATGCTCATGAGACTGCATCTGGGAACCGACGTTAAGGATGTCGCCGCGGTCATCGGACCGAGATGTTCCCGTCCCTGCGGATGTAGGTCTTCACGACCTTGGTGAAGAACCTTACGAACAATCCCAGGGTCAGCCCTGCGAAGATCGTCCCCCATCCGACGCCGACGAAGTCCTGGAGGACAGCGTAGGACAGGATGAACGCCGATGCCACGAAGACGATGTCGAAGATCACCATCACCTTGTCCAGCCTCACCTTGGTGGCCCTGCTGATGGTGAGGACCAGCCCGTCGTCCGCCAGCATCGAGATGTCGGCGTCGATCTCCAGCACGCATCCGAAACCTATGATCGCTGTGCCGACGATCACCAGGACCCACTGCTCCACAGGTCCGGTAACCTCCCATGACCCCAGCATCCACACTATGATGTCGACGAACAGGCTGAACAGCATCGAGAACGGGAGCTGGCTGAGGGTCAGGAGGATCCTCTTGCGGTCCCTGATGATGGCCCACTCCATCACGATGAACAGGGTGTACACGATGAAGATGGTAGTCCCGAGGGACAACCCCGTGATGCCGCTGATGACGTTCGGAAGCGAGACGATGGGCGAAGCCCCCATGGATGCCTTTACCGTCAGCACGACCCCGAATGACATCACCAGGACGGACGCGACCATCTCGACCAGGTCCTTCTTGAAAGTGGGTCTCGCCATCACCGGCGTGTATCTGTCTGGGGCTCCCATCTTATCGATGAATCCATCACCCATCCAGTATATTACGGGAACCTGACATGCCAAAGCACGACACGCCCGAGACAACCACGCCTATGTTTAAATCGGAGCCGCGACTAGGTGAGCGCATGTTCGATCTGTATGTCGTCACCGACAGCCAGCTTTCAAAGGGACGCACCGACGCCGAGGTCGCCAGACTGGCCTTCGAGGGAGGGGCCGATGTTGTCCAGCTAAGGATGAAGAACGCCGACGGCAGGGAGATGCTGGAGCAGGCGAGGCTCATACGCGGATACGCCGAGGAGATGTGCAAGCTATTTATCGTGAACGACAGGGTCGACATCGCCATGGCATCCGGGGCGGACGGCGTCCATCTCGGACAGACGGACATCCCCGTCGAGGATGCCAGGAGGCTCATGGGCGACGACGCCATCATCGGCGTCTCCGTGGACAACGCGGAGCAGGCCATAGCAGCGGCCGAGGGAGGGGCGGACTACGTCGGCGTGGGCGCCATCTTCCAGACCGCCACCAAGCCCGACGCCAACCAGGGCGTGGGGCTCGGCGCGATATTCCAGGTCAGGGAGGCCGTGGACATCCCGATCGTGGCGATAGGCGGGATCAACCGCGGGAACATCCAGGACGTCATCAGGGCCGGCGCCGATGCCGCCGCGGTCGTGTCCGCGGTGGTCGCCCAGGATGACGTGAGGGCCGCCGCCCACGAGCTGAGGGACCTGATACTGAAGGTCAGGCCCCACGTTCCCCCGGAGAGCCTCTGATGATAGTGAGGGTCAACGGCAGGGACATAGAGGTCCGCGACGGTGCAACGGTCGGGGACCTCATCGACATGCTGGGACATCCCAGGGACAGGGTCGCGGTCGAGATCGACGGTGAAATCTGCCCGAGATCGATTCACGGAAGGACCCCCCTCCGCGCCGGACAGACCGTCGAGATCGTCAGCTTCGTCGGCGGTGGATGAGATGAGGGAGTCCCCACTGCCGGAGGACGTCGCCCGGTGCCTGGCGGAATCCAGGGTCGGCGTCGCCGGCGCGGGCGGCATGGGTTCACATGTCGCGACCGCACTCGTCCGCTCCGGGATCGGACACATGGTGATCGCTGACTTCGACAGTGTGGACCGGTCTAACCTGTTCCGCCAATGCTATGTCCCGACCGATGTCGGCAGGCCGAAGGTGGAGGCGCTTTCCGAGACCCTCAGGGACATCGAGCCCGATTTGGACCTGACCGCCTTCGACGGCAGGCTGGATCCGGACAACGCGCCGTCGGTCTTCTCGGGATGCGACGTGGTCTGCGAGTGCCTCGACCTCCCGGAGATGAAGGCGATGCTCGTCGAGTCGCTCCTCTCGCAGAAGAACGGTGCCGTGGTGGTGTCGTGCTCCGGGATGGCCGGATTCGGCAGCTCCAACACCATAGTCACAGAGAGGCGCATGTCTAGGCTCTACGTATGCGGCGACGGCGAGTCCGATTCCTCGGACGGCCCAGGCCTTACGGCGGCCAGGGTCATGGTCTGCGCAGGACACGTCGCGAACATGACGATCAGACTGCTCCTCGGATACGACAAACCGTAAATCCGCCACCTCCATGCCCGTTCCGATAACATGTCGGACGATCTCATCATCGGGGGCCACAGGTTCGGATCCAGATTCATCCTGGGCTCCGGCAAATTCTCACTGGACATCACCCGCGCCGTCATAGAGAACGGCGGGGTTGAGATGGCGACCCTGGCCGTCCGCAGGGCCAACTCCCCCGGGGAGGGGAACATCCTGGACAGCATGCCGGAGGGCATCACCCTCCTGCCCAACACGTCAGGAGCCAGGAACGCCGAGGAGGCGGTCCGCATAGCCAGGCTCGCCAGGGAGCTCGGATGCGGGGACTTCGTCAAGATCGAGATCATCCGCGACACAAAGTACCTGCTCCCGGACAACTGCGAGACGATCAGGGCTGTCAGGATGCTTGCCGACGAAGGCTTCATCCCCATGCCGTACATGATGCCCGACCTCACGGCGGCTAGGTCCATGGCCGATGCGGGAGCGGCGGCCATAATGCCGCTGGGATCCCCGATAGGCTCCAACAGGGGTCTCCTCACCAGGGACTTCGTCAGGATGATCGTCGAGGAGATCGACCTCCCAGTCATCGTGGATGCCGGGATCGGCAGGCCGTCGCAGGCCTGCGAGGCGATGGAGATGGGCTGCGCCGCGGTCATGGCCAACACGGCCGTCGCCACCGCGAGGGACATCCCCGGCATGGCAAAGGCATTCAGGATGGCCATCGAGGCGGGGAGGCTTGCGTACCTGTCCGGCCTCGGCAGGGTCCTCCATAACAGGGCGGAGGCGTCCAGCCCCCTTACCGGATTCCTCAGGGAGTGATCCCGTGACGAGGAAGCACACCGACGCCATGGACTACCTGGACAACATGGAGTGCCTGGACTCCGACATAATGGACGCCGTACTATCTGAGACTGATGGGCTGGACCCGTCCTCGTGCACCGACCGGGACGTGAGGAGGGCCCTGGACGGCGACTGCGGAGCCGAGGGGTTCGCCGCACTGCTCTCACCTGCCGCCGAACCGTACCTGGAGAGGATGGCGGAGAGGGCCCGTGACGAGACCCGCAGGCACTTCGGCAACTCCGTCTGCCTGTTCACTCCCCTGTACGTGTCCAACTACTGCTCCAACGAGTGCGTTTACTGCGGATTCAACTGCCGTAACCGGATCAACAGGGCCACCCTGGACCTCGAAGGCGTCGAGAAGGAGCTGGACGCGATAGCCGCAACCGGACTGCAGGAGGTCCTCATCCTCACGGGCGAGTCCAGGGCGAGGTCGGACGTCGATTACATCGGAGAGTGCGTCAGGCTGGCCTCGGAGAGGTTCTCGACAGTGGGCATCGAGGTGTACCCGATGAACACCAACGAGTACGCCCACATCCGCGGATGCGGTGCGGACTACGTCACGGTCTTCCAGGAGACGTACGACCCGTCCAGGTACGCGGAACTCCACCTGTCGGGTCCCAAGAGGATCTTCTCCTACAGGTTCGACGCGCAGGAGAGGGCCCTGAGGGGCGGGATGAGAGGGGTCGCCTTCGGGACGCTGCTCGGTCTGAGGGACGACTTCAGGAAGGATGCGCTCGCCTGCGGGCTGCATGCCGCCGCGATACAGAGGCGCTACCCGCACGCCGAGATCTCCATGTCCCTGCCCAGACTCAGACCGGCCGGCGGCGTGGACAACCACATCGCCGTGACCGAGTCGCAGCTGCTCCAGGTCTCGCTGGCGTACCGCATATTCCTGCCCTTCGCCGGCCAGACCATATCCACCCGCGAGCGTCCGGGATTCCGCGACGGGATCGTCGGACTCAGCGCAACTAAGATATCCGCAGGAGTCAGTGTAGGTATAGGCGAGCACAGCGGCGAGGCCCACGGCGACGGACAGTTCGTGATCTCGGATCCGAGGTCGCTGTCCCAGATAACCGAGGCTCTGCACCGCAAGGGGCTCCAGCCTGTGATGACGGACTACGTGAGAACATGATAGCTATAACAGCAAGGAATCTCTGCGCAAGGCCGTTCCTAGAGCAGATCGGACTGCTTGCAGCGGCTCATCCAGAGATGATAATACTCAGGGAGAAGGACCTCTGCTACGACGAGCTGCTGGTGCTGGCGGCCCAGTGCCTCGAGATATGCGAGAAGCACAACGTGCCCCTGGCGATCAACTCCGCCATGGATGTGGCCAGGGAGCTCAACATATGCAGGATCCACCTTCCCATGCAGCTTCTGCGCGACACCGAGGACCTGAGCGACTTCTCCCTCGTGGGAGCATCGGTCCACTCGGTGGAGCAGGCCCGCGAGGCGGAGGACCTCGGGGCGGACTACGTGCTGGCAGGACACGTCTTCCACACGGCGTGCAAGGACACCGATCCGCGCGGGATCCCATTCCTGGAGGAGATCTGCGATGCGGTCGACATACCGGTGTACGGCGTCGGTGGTATCACCCCCGACACATATCCCAATGTCATCCGCTGCGGTGCGGCTGGTGCGGCGGTCATGTCTTCGGCGATGACCGAGCAGGAACCGGCGGAGCTGGTCCAGAGGCTGTCTCGCAGGATCGAGTGAGCCGGCCGGGATTCATACAATCTCCGAGCGTCCCGCACTAATTATAATAATACACACCCCGATTTGGCGTGTATGGGCAATCAGGATGAGTATCTGCGCAACTTCACGGTACTGCTCACCGAGAAGGGTGTGGTCCCTCTCACGGACCCGATGCAGATCGCCGTTTACAACGAGCTGTGCAGCGGGAGCAAGAGGCCCAGCGACATCTCCGCCTCCCTCGGCATCCCGTCTTCATCCCTCCATTTCGTTCTGGACAAGATGACCGACTCCGGCGTCATAGTCAGATACAAGCCGGACGCGGACAAGAAGTCCGTCTACTACTCCAACCTCGCCCTCAAGATCGCGGGATCCGAGATGCCCCGGGAGGGCGCCGCGGAGGAATGCGAGGAGACCTTCAGGGACCCGTCCCGCTACTACAGCGGGATGTCTTCCGTGGCGAACATGCTGGACCAGTACGCCGCCGAAATCGGCCTCAGCCTGGACCAGCTCCGCCTGAGATACGCTGACGACCTCGCCGACTCGATGAAGATCGACATCGGGTCCGGCAGCCTCGAGGACTCCATCCTCAAGATCAAGGAGAGGTTCGCCGCCATCACCGGTTTCAAGTTCAGCGTCTTCGCCCTCAATCCCCTGACCCTTGTGTTCGAGGGTGACAAGGTCATGTCCTCCAAGATCGACATGCTGTCCGAGTTCGTCGGCAGGGCCGTGGACAACGCCACCGGGAAGCATTACGGCATCGTCTCGACCGAGGACTTCGGATCCGGCGACACGGCCAGGTTCAAGGTCGTCTACGAGAGGGCCGAGAAGGGGCAGGAGCCTTACCTCAACACATCCCTGCATCAGTCAGGGGAGGTCTCCAGGTTCCTCATGGTCGAGCTCGACGGCTCCGTGGGGCTCATCACCAGCCCCGTCCAGATAGACATAGTGGACGCGGTCTACGAGAGGCCGCTCTGCATCACCGACATAGTCAACAAGGTGGAGGCGCCCAGGTCCACCGTGACCTCCAACATCCTGAGGATGGTGGAGGACGGCGTGATCTCCGTGTTCTACTCCGAGTCGGGAACGGCCTACTACGGCATGTCCTGCTCCATCCTCATGAAGAAGTCCCGCAACATTAACAGGGACAGCACCGAGATCCGCTCGATCCTGTCATCCGTCAGGTCCAAGGAGGGATCCTTCATGGAGGGATACCTGCTCTACCTGCTGTCGTCCCTCAAGGGCCTCGGCTTCGACACGGACTACATGATGGTCGTTCTCGGCGCCAAGTTCATGAGGGTCGCGGGCAACGACGGTCCCCGCAACTTCGACGTGTTCTTCGGGAAGATGTCCGACATCGCCAAGGCGATCGGTCTGTCCCTCAACGTCGTCTCAGTCTACCCGCTCACCATCGGCATCACCAGCGACGACCCCGAATCGGAGATGTCCCCGGCGATGACGTTCGTCAAGGGAATGGCCCATCAGGGGCTCGAGATGGCCAGCAACGGAATATTCGTCAGGGTGTCCGAGGACACCCCTGCGGACAAGAAGGTCTCCTTCAAGGAGATCTACCCCGCGCTCAGCATGACCCCTCTGGAGGGGATCTCTGTCGAGGGCCTGGCCGACGCTGAGCCCACGAAATCAAAGAAGAAGAGGACCTCCTCCGTCAAGACAGCCCTGCTCAACCGCAGCGTCAAGGAGGGCGGTAGGCCCATCAGGACGGTCAGGTACATCACCGGTGTCGTCATGGTCGTGTTCGTGGCCGCCTTCCTCATCTTCGGCCTCGCAGGGACCGGGGACAACGGAGCGGACGCCGACCAGATGTCCGTCAACCTCGCCCCCGGATGCGAGGGCGTCCTGTTCTACGACGAGAACGGCTCCGAGATCCAGATGCCCATGACCGTCAACCCCAGCGCCACGCTGGAGTTCACGGTGGTCTTCACAGGCGACACCCAGAACATAGGCCTGGTGGAGAACGGGGTGGCGTATCCGATAGCGTCGTACCTGTCCGGAAGCGAGGACACCATCACCATGAAGGTCGACCAGGACATAACGTTCCAGCCCATCACGCTGCTTGACCTCCCCGAGGATGATGGATTGACATACTCGGTCTACTGCTTCGGATCATCCGTTTCCGAGTCCTACGCATACAGCTTCGAGGGATACATCCCCGTGGACGAGTACGTGTCCATGGCCGGAGGGCTCTGGGTGACACCCGGGACCGTGATCTCCGTCACGGCCGCCGACGGCAGCTTCATAGACACCGGGTCCGACACCTTCCTGTTCGACAGGATCGTCTGCAACGCATCGGACGTCTCGGGATTCGCATCCGCGGACCTGCCAAGGGACTATGTGGAGATACACCTGGAGGGCAGCTACGAGGCTGACGGATTGTTCGTCTCCGACGTCATCAGGGTCGTGGAGGACTCGACGGTGTCGCTGAAGTTCGTTAGCACGAACGGACCCGTCAGCATCAGCCTGGTCACCCTCGGCGGAGTGGAGAGCAACCTCACGCTCGAGCCCATGGACCGCACGATCACCTTCGACGTGCAGTCCGAGGACGTGGTTGTCAAGTACAGGCACGTGGGCATCTACTGAGGACGCCCCGAGTAACATGAAATGCCCGAACTGCGGGATGGAGGTCGAGGGGGACTCCCCCTTCTGCCCCCATTGCGGACAGAACATATCCGTCAGGAGCAAGCGCAAGCTCAGGTTCATCCTGATGGACGTCCAGGACGACAGGCGCTTCAGGCACCTGGCGTCCGCCGCTGTGATCACCGTCATCATCGTGGCTGTGCTCGCCGTCCTTCTGGCATTGGGCACCGGCGGCGACGGACCGGACGACGACAACGTCGGCCCCTCCGACGGCGCCATCATCATTTCCGACACTGACTACATAGAGCTCGGCGCATGCTTCAAAGATGGGGACATGTCCGCATCGATCGACCAGAACGGCTACCTGATCGTCCGTCTGCCAGGAGACATCGTTGACAGGTACTCCAACTTCAACTGGGTCCTGAGGAACGAGTTCCTCAACGAGATCCAGGCCGTCACCAACGATACCGGAACCCTCACCTGGCAGAGCCCCAGCATCGGCCAGTACACTGTCACTGTGACCTGCATAGACCCCGCCACAGGAGGGTCGGAGGTCTTCACCGGGACCATCGAGTACTGCGGGAACGTCCACACCCAGTACACATTCGTCTACGACGGGGTCAGCTACACAGTGTACGTCGATGTCGATCACACGGAGTACCTCCATTACTCCTCCGGAGACATCGCCTACCTCTCCGACAGGACCTCGAACACCGCAAATGCGGGGTCGAACTTCATCACCACGGAGGGCGCGGTCGCCATCCTTGCGGACAGGCTGATGGCGGCATACGGGGACCCGGGCAACACATCCGGTTTCGCGGACTTCGTCCTGTGCTTCGTGCAGAGCTGCTTCCCGTCCGGGTCGGACTCGTATATCCACTCCCAGCCCGTATACTGGGCATTCCCCTCCGAAACACTCTACAAAGGGATCGGGGACTCGGGGGACCTGGCCGTCCTGACCGCATCGATCCTCAGGTCGTGCGGATACGACGCCGGGATCGCGGTCATCCACGGGGAGGCGTTCGTCGCTGTCTCCATCCAGGAGTACACCGACACAGGCGGAGCCGACAGGCTCCACCTCGTCAGGGTGTCCGAGGGCGGAACGCAGTACTACCTGGGTCAGCTGACCGAGGGAAGGACTGCACTCGGCTACATCGGCTCCGAATACGGCTACTCCAACGGGAGGTACACCTACTACGGCCAGGATGTCAGCGGCGAGAGCGGGATTGCAATTCCGTAATCCTTATTAACAACGACCATATTGGAAGCGACATGGGCTTCGGATTCAAACCAGTCAGATCTGACGAGGAGTACAAGGTCGTCGTCCTGGTCAGGACCGACCTGGACATGGGCAAGGGCAAGATGGCTGCACAGGTCGGCCATGCCTCGGTCGAACTGGCGCTGAGGGCCCAGAAGATGGACAGGAAGGCGTTCGACGCCTGGATGTCCGCGGGTCAGAAAAAGGTCGTCCTCAAGGTAGCGAACAAGGACGAGATGATCAGGTACATGAACGAGGCACGCAGCAGCGGGCTCTACACATGCATGATCACCGATGCCGGAAGGACCCAGATAGAGCCGGGGAGCCAGACATGCGTAGGCATAGGCCCCGCCCCCGAGAGCGAGATCGACAAGGTCACCGGCGGCCTCAAGATGCTCTGATCAGACCTCTCTGAGCTCGCCTGTTACGGAATCGATGATGAAACCGCGTATGCGGACGTCGTCCGGGATCAGAGGATGCTTCTCCAGAAGGGCCACCGATGCCCTGACGGATTCCTCTACCGAGTCGAACCCGCAGAGCCAGGAATCGAAATCCACATCGAAGTACCTGCACGCGTCGATCGCCTCCTGCGGTATGCCGCGGGACAGCATCGCCTCGATCATATCGGGACCGTTTATGTGCTGGGCGCCGCAGTCTGTGTGCCCCACCACCATCACGTCCTCCACCCCCAGCTCGTATATTCCGACCAGGAGACTCCTGACCTCGGTGGAGAACGGATTCAGGACGGTACCGCCTGCGTTCTTGATGATCTTCGCATCCCCGTTCCTCAGTCCGAGAGCCGCCAGGAGGAGTTCGGTGAGCCTCGTGTCCATGCACGTGACGATCGCCAGCTTCTTGTCCGGGAACTTGTCGGTGATGAACCTCTCGTACCCCTTCTCGGCGACGAAGCGCCTGTTGTGCTCCAGTATGCCCTCGATGGTCACAGCCTCACCCACTTCGCCTTGGAATCCAGAGTCCTGCCGTCCAGGGAGAACATCGCATCCATAAGCGCGGGCTTGAAGGTCCCCGGCCCGCGACTGTCCTCCGCAGCGACCTCTGCGGCAACGTTGAATGCGGTGACCGCAGCGGCGACGGCCATGATGTCACGCCCGCAGGCGCCTATGTAGCAGCCAACGACCGATGACAGCATGCATCCCGTCCCCGACACATTCTCAAGCATCTCCGTGCCGTTCTCGAGCCTCAGCACCGTCTCCCCGTCGGATACATAGTCCTCGGCACCTGTCGCCACCACGATGGACCCGGTCGCCCTGGAGAGGGCCCTGACGGCGGCCTCGGCATCGGAGGACCCGTGGGAGTCCACGCCCTTCACATCACCGCCGATGCCCGATAGCACACCGATCTCGCCTGCGTTCCCCTTGATCACGGTCGGATGGAAGCGCATGAGCATCTCTGACACGTCCGTGCGGTACTGTGTCGCACCGGCCCCCACCGGGTCCAGGAGGAACGGGATCCTGCCAGCGGCCACCGATGCGGCCACCTCCATGGAGTGGACCGTCCTCTCGTTCAGGGTCCCGATGTTCAGGACCGAGGCAGAGGCGATGGAGACCATGTCCGCCACATCCTCGCCGTCGGTCATGACAGGCGATCCACCTGCGCAGATGCAGATGTTGGCGCAGTCGTTGACCGTGACGTAGTTGGTGATGTGGTGCACGAGCGGCCTCGCCGCACGCACCCTCTCGAGATATTCGGAGAAGCGGATTTCCATGCCTTCGGACTAAAACTCCACAATATTAATTCCCATCCACGGTAACCGGGCACCAGTAGTAGATGTCCGATTCCTCATGTCCGTCCGACGTCCTCCCGATGTCGAAGGGACCCGTGGTCTCGCAGAACACGTATCTGGTACCGTCGTCGGAGGTCACGGAATGCCCGTCCGCGTCGACCGCCACCGCCGTCATGGCATGGTCCTGGAACAGCAGGAACGCGACGTCGTATCCGCAGATCATCAGTAGCGTGTCGCACAGGATCGTCTTGTCCTCGCAGTCGCCTCCCTTGTCCCAGAGTGTCTCCAATGGGTACTTCCAGTAGTCTCTGGAGCCTGTCGATGACTGGTCGTCGAGATACGGTATCGACTGCACGAAGGACAGCACGAAAGCCGCGAACTCCGTGCGCCCCATACCGGATCCCAGCTCCTCCAGCTGGGAGGCTATCCCCCTCAGGACCGCGTCGTCCGTGGTGTGGTAGGCCGCTATGTAATCCCGGTCCGAGAGCGATAGCCTAATGCTGCCGTATGGGTGGGAGTACGTGCACATGTACACGTCACTGTAGTCGATGCCGAATGACAGGGAGTAGTCCTTCCCGTCGTGGCTCCATTCCACCCCCAGGTCACGGTGCTCGTCCAGGAAGAACTCCATGAACGTCCTGACGCCGCCCACGGTCTCCTCGACCACGTAGTATCCGGGCTCCAGGACAGAGACGTCGGATAACGCCGCGTTCCCGTCGGAGTCTGTGACGGTCGACCCCTGGCCGAACCCGAAGTCCTCCAGGGACTGCGTCCCGGGATCGAGGATGTCGTATCCGTACACGGCCCTGGCCTCGTAGCTCCCCATGGGGTCGGCCCTCTCGATGACCAGGGTCCTCTCGTTCGTGAGGAGCTCCCCGTCCGAGTACCATCCCGTGAATCCTGCGCCCGTCGCGGTGAGCACCAGGCGCTCTCCGATCACCGCCGAGCCCGCACCGTCCACGCTCAGGGGATGCTCCGCAGAGACGTCTGGGACGAAGTCCGTGTCCGGGACGAACGTGTACGCGTCGGTCAGCGTGTAGGTGATGTCCGTGGTGTCATCGGTCAACTGGATCTTCACGGCCACGGTGAGATGGTAGAGCCACAGCCTCTCGCCGGTCTCCGAGTCCCAAACGGTGCAGAGCACGCCGCCGATGTCCTCGATGCCCACGTACGTCAGGGATGCGGGGACGTCCTCGTCGGTCCAGGCTCCGGTCACGCTGTCGTCCGTGGTGGAACCGCCTGGCCACTGGTACAGGATGCTGTTCTCCGTCTGGCGGTAGAACGCGTCGCCGCTCTCGGCGATGTACTCCTCGGTGACCGTGCCGGTCATGGTATGGCGGATGTCGCCGTTGTAGTACACGCCGTCCACCTCCCAGACGTACCCGGTTCCCACCATGTCGGCATCGTCCCAGCATGCGTATACCGTGACGTCCTCCAGCACGTCCCTCCCGATGACCACCACCGGGGTCGTGAACTCCGGGTCCTCGAACCATCCCGCGAAGATGTACCCGTCCCTCTGCGGGACAGGGAGGGTCATCCCCAGACCGCCGACGAACGTGTCCCCGGCACCGTCCTCGAGCACGCCGCCGTTCAGGACGTATGTGACCGCGTGCTCCGCATACGGCACCCATGTGGCATGGAGGACCAGATCCCCGGAGAACGAGCCGTCCACCGAGAATATCCTGTCCGACGAGCCGTCGACGGTCCAGCCCGTGAAGACGTACCCCTCCATCACCGGCTCGGGCAGGTCGAACTCGTCGCCGGTGTCGTATCCGGACGGGGCGCCGGCAGGAAGCTCCCCTCCACCGGTGTCGTAGGTGATGGTCCACTCAGGACCGTCGTCGGACATGCACCAGACGGCCGCGACGGCGACCAGTACGACGGCGATTGCGATGAGAGCGACATATCTACCGCGCATGTCGCCATCGTAGCGCGTCAACCATTAAAAGGAGGCGTTAACACGCTCGAACGTTCCGACACAAACGACATCAACGTTATTAACGTCGTTACATTCCACCTTCTCATGGCTATGATAGACATCGAGTACAGGCACACCTCCAAGGACCCGGAAGATCCCACGATCCGCAGGAGGACCAACGCCACCATGGCCTCATACATCAAGGACCTGATCTTCGAGATGCAGATGGCCGACATCTCCTGCAAGTTCACGGAGACCCTGATGGACGAGGGGAAGAGCGAGGTCTACATCAACGGGAGAACCATCCCCGAGATCATCGAGGGGCTGGAGATCAAGATGCTGGACGCGGAGGAGTCCTGCGACTTCGGCAAGCCCGGCATGGTCAAGTTCGGTAGGCCGACCCTGGACTGGAAGAGGGAGTACGTGGAGGACGTCCCGGACACCATCATGAAGAACGCCATCGCGAAGGTGTTCGCGGACTGCAACAAGAACAAGATCGACCTGATCGAGTGATCCGCCAACGGGGCCCTCGCCCCCTTTTTATATAACCCCTTTTATCCCATCCCCGATGTTCGAGATAGTCAGAAGGGACGGACTCGCCAGGATTGGCAAATTCACCACGAAATCGGGTAAGACGATCGAGACCCCGGCTCTGCTCCCGGTGGTCAACCCCAAGATCCGCACCGTCCCGCCGAGGGAGCTCTACGACACGTTCGGATTCCGCGCCCTCATCACCAACTCATACATCATACGCAACACCCCCGCCCTCAAGGAGGAGGCCCAGGCCAAGGGGCTGCACGAGCTCCTGGACTTCCCAGGCGTCATCATGACCGACTCCGGCACCTTCCAGAGCCACATGTACGGAGAGGTGGAGGTCACCAACGAGGAGATCGTCGAGTTCCAGAAGTCCATCGGTACCGACATCGGAACCGTGCTCGACATATTCACCGAGCCCGACTGGTCCCACGAGAAGACCAAGAGGTCCCTGGAGACCACCCTCGAACGCACGAAGCAGGCCTGCGACATGAAGGGCGACATGATGATCAACGGCGTCGTCCAGGGATCGATCTACACCGACCTCAGGGAGTACAGCGCCAGGGCCATGGCCGACATGGACGTCGACGTCCACCCGATCGGAGGGGTGGTCCCGCTCATGGAGCAGTACCGCTACGCGGAGCTCGTGGACGTGGTCATGTCCTCGAAGAAGGGCCTGAATCCCAGCCGCCCCGTCCACCTGTTCGGATGCGGGCACCCGATGCTTCTCGCCCTCGCGACGCTCATGGGATGCGACCTCTTCGACTCTGCATCATACGCCCTCTACGCCCGCGACGACCGCCTGATGGACGTGACCGGCACACACCGCCTCCAGGACATGCAGTCCCTGGACTGCAACTGCCCCGCATGCCGCGGCATCACAATCGAGGAGCTCAGGAGGATGGACAAGTCCAAGCGCTCCAAGCTCATCGCCGAGCACAACCTGTACCAGATCACCCAGGAGCTGGCCACCGTCAGGAGGTACATCAGGGAGGGCAGGCTCTGGGAGCTTGCCGAGATCAGATGCAGGTCCCACCCGGCACTGCTGGACGGACTCAGGAGGCTGAGGGAGTATCAGGCCCAGATGGAGCTCTACGACCCCATCAGCAGGGAGGGTGCGGTATTCTACACCGGACCCGAGAGCAGGAACAGGCCTGTCTACAGGCGCTACCTCGACAGGCTCGGCACCAGATACGTCCCGGCGACGAAGAAGGCGGCGCTGTTCGAGGACACCCAGGGCAAACCGTACAGCCGCCCTTACGCGGAGCAGTTCGCCAGGGCCAGACGCGCCGGGTACACCCCGATAGTGGTGTCCCCCTGGGGCCCCGTCCCGGCGGAGCTGGACGAGCTCTACCCGCTGGCACAGTCGCTGTTCCCGTCGATCCCTGACGAGGAGACCGAGACGGAGTCCGAGAGGCTCACGTTCCAGTTCCTCAGCATGGCGGGGTTCGAGACGGCCATCGAGGGCGACAAGATCCCCGACGACGGCACCGAGGAGTACGACGCCGACAAGATCAGGGCGAAGGCCGTCGCCAGGTACCAGTTCGGGAACGAGGCCGCCGATGCGCTGTTCAGGGAGCCGATCGAGCTGGTCACCAGCAGGAAGACCGGAAAGATCAGGAACGTCATATCCGACGGGGAGCACGTCCTGTCCATGCGCGCAGGGGACGGCATGTACACCCTGAGGATGGAGGGTGCCAAGAGGATCGCCTCGTCCGTCCCGGCGCCGCACATGAGGGTGGCTGTCTCCGATGACGCCGTCCCGTTCGTGTCCGAGGGGAAGAACGTGTTCTGCCAGTTCGTCCTGTCATGCGACCCCGAGATAAGGCCGATGGAGGAGGTCATCGTCACGGACAAGGACGACAAACCGATCGCGACCGGACGCGCCTTCCTCGTGGAGTCCGAGATGAGGCAGATGAAGAAGGGCATGGCCGTCAAAGTCAGGTCCGGTTCGGACGACGAATGATGCTTAACACCCGGGCTTCGGCCCGGGCCCCAACACCCGCGTCCATGTGTATGGACGGTTTTCACGGATGCGGATCCCTGTCAGGATCATATCCTCTCCAGACGCTCCATGTCCACGACCCATCCGCCCTTCCTCACGCTCTCGTCACGAGCCAGCAGCCCCCTGTCCTTCGAATGCCTTATCAACTTCGCGACGTAAGGCTTGGAGATGCCCAGACCTTCGGCCAGCTGTTCATGCGTGATGTCTGGATTCTCCGAGATCATGTGCAACATCCTGCGCTCCTGGATACCGAGTGCCGGGATCCTGCCCTGACCGGTGTCTCTGAAGAACGTCACGCGGACATGGTCCTCGATCTCCTCGACCATGGGTTCCCTCAGGCCCTGTACAAGACATGTCTCGCGCATCCTCATGATCCCTGTCCCCCTCATCTCACACACTCCGATACCGCGAAGATAGCGTGCCAGGACCTCATTGCGCGTACGGTACATTCCGGTGCCCAGCTGCTCCCTGCGTATGAGGAGCGAGCCAGGGGACTCCACCTCTATCCTGTCGTCCAGGATCGTGACCGTCACCGTATCGCGGCTCACATAGCTGCGATGAACGACCGCATTGACTATCGCCTCCCTCAGGGCGGTTATCGGGATCTCGTACACATCTTCGCGATACAGCCCTTTGATCACAGCTCTGAGATGCATGTTCCTCTTCACGAACGAAATCGCGGACTCGATCTGCTCCAACACATTACCGGAACACTCCAGCCGATCCACGAAATCGATTCTGGAGAGTCCTCTGAACATCGCACAGCTCGTCTCGTACCTTCCGCGGTTGGACGTAAGCAGATCGAAGGCCACAGTGTTCGCCGGTTCACCGTGGATCTCATTCAGGATGCCCATGGAGAGCAGCGTCTGAAGGGAGCAACCGATGTCACCGGATTCCCTCATCCTTCTCAGAACCGCATCGATGTCATCCTCCGAGACCTCTCTGCTGCCTGAGTCATCATAGAACGGCAGCGAATCGAACGTACGGTTGACCCGCTCGAGCTCCAGCTCCTTGACCTTCTCATCGCATGCCGCGAACGTGTTGCGACCCTGCCTGATGAACACCCCCTTGCCTTTCATAGCATAGGGGGTCAGGGGCCCTCTGTGAACCTCCACTGCGATAAGATGCTTCCCGTCAATGCAGTAGCTGTCCACGGTATAGCTCACGGTGGGTTCGATCCAGGAACCTATGGCGTAGGATATCTCCTCGATGCGGTCCTTTACAAGGCCCTCCTCGATTCCCGTAACTTCTCCTGAATCAGAGACGCCGAAGATCATCGTGCCTCCGATGGTGTTGGAGAATGCCACCACCGTAGGTATGTACCTCATAACATCCTTCGGTATGTCCTGTTTGAACTCGACAGTCTTCCCTTCGCCGCTTCCGATGATGTCTTCCATCACTGTCCCACACCTCATGGTACCAGCGAATACGGTCTCGGCGTACCCTGGATTTAAAGTGGTCACCGTGCCTGTACGTAACCGGTGACACACACTGTGTGAATGGTTATGTTATACAATATTATACTATCATATACTATCCTATACTATCCTATACTATCCTATACTATGTTATACTGCCGATTTCAATTTATTATAACATACGACAGGATTACAAAGGATGGTCGCAGGAAACAAGGACATCGCCCCGGGATGCAATACCGGAGCCAGGGACCGATGCCCTTCGGAATCCCTCCCCGCATGAGTGTCGTGATGAAGACCCAGTGCTCAACCCAATGTTTATCTATTTAAGTAAAATAGGGACGGTAAATGCCGTTCGCAAACATCAATGGAATCGAGATGCATTATCACGAGGAGGGCGAGGGCAACCCCGTCGTCCTCATCAACGGATTCTCGGGGGACACATCCTTCTTCAAGCAGATGATACCCGAGCTGGCTTCGAGGTACAGGGTCATCACGTTCGACAACAGGGGTGCCGGACTGACCAGATACCCCGGGCAGGGGATCAGGAGCCAGGATTTCGTGGATGACGTCCTGGCGCTGATGGACTACCTGCACGTCTTCAAGGCGCACATGCTCGGGTGGTCCATGGGGGCGCACATCGCGCAGGAGTTCGCCCTCCAACATCCCGACAGGCTCAGGTCCCTGACCCTCGTGTCGGCATACCCCTACAGGCCGGCCAGATCCAGCTACTTCATGAACGGCATCGTCGACTGCGCCCTTCGCGGCGGCGATCCTGAGTACATCAGCATGATGACCAACGCATTCTGCTTCACAGAGAAGTTCTTCTCCGACCACGAGGCGAAGGGGAAGCCCGTCAGGTCGCTGAAGAACCTGGATCCCAAGGGCCTGAAGGACCAGATGGGTGCCCTGGACGAGTTCGACACCAGGGAGAAGGTAGCCAACATCACCGTCCCGACTCTGTCGGTGCACGGTCTCAGCGACATCATGGTGGAGCCCAAGCTCGGCGACTACATCTCAGACAGGATCCCGGGATGCAAGGTCCTGAGGATCCCCGAGGTTGGCCACATAATAAGGACCGATCTTTACACGAAGGAGTTCATGGAGCACATCAGGGAGAACGACCACTGATGGGCCCGTCCGACCGATAACGTCACTAAAAGGAGGAAAAACAATGGCAGACACGAACAAGCTCGGCAAGAGGGTCAAGAAGTACAGGGAGGGCCTGGGGCTCACACAGGAGCAGCTGGCGACCAACTCCGGACTCGACGTCGGATACCTGAACGATGTCGAGGAGGGGAACATCTACCCTCCCATCGGAACCATCATCAAGCTCTCCCGCGCACTCGGCCAGAGGGTGGGGACGTTCATGGACGACCAGTTCCAGCCCGACCCGATCGTCGTCAAGAAGAAGGACAGAATCGAGGAGACCTCTTCCAGGGGAGCGGACGGCCAGTACCACTACTTCCCGCTCGGGAAGGGTAAGACCGACAGGCACATGGAGCCCATGTTCATCAGGATCGAGCCCGATGTGGAGCACAAGATCTCCTCCCACGAGGGAGAGGAGTTCATCATCGTCGTCTCCGGGAAGATCCTGGTCAAATACGGCAGGGAGGAGACGGTCATCGAGGAGGGAGACACCGTCTATTACAACTCGGTCGTCCCCCACTACATCGGCGCCATCGACGGACCCGCGGAGATCTTCGCCGTCCTCTACACCCCCTTCTGAGGTGACACCATGGTGTGCACACCCAGGAAGAACATAACAAGCGACGAGAGGCTCGGGGACCTGCTGGACAAGTGCATCAGGAACCACCCCGACAACGACGCCATCGTCTATGTGGACAGGGACATCCGCCTGTCCTGGAGGGAATGGGGCATCGAGGTCGACCGTGTCGCCAAGGGGATGATGGCCATGGGCATCCAGAAGGGCGAGAAGGTCGCTGTCTGGGCGACCAACGTCCCGGACTGGATCACCCTGATGTTCGCCACCGCCAAGATCGGCGCGATCATGCTCACCATCAACACCAACTACAGGAGCGCCGAGCTGGACTACGTCCTCAGACAGTCCGACATGGAGAACCTCTTCCTCATAGACGGCGTCAGGGACGTGGACTACGTCCAGACCGTCTACGACCTGGTCCCGGAGCTGAGGGTCCAGCCCAGGGACAGCTTCCACAGCGAGAAGTACCCCCATCTCAAAAGGGTCGTTCATCTCGGCCCGGAGAAGCACCGCGGCATGTACTCGATGAACGAGGTCAAATCCCTGGCCTGTCAGATCACCGACGAGGAGTACAAGGAGAGACAGGACACGGTCGACGTGCACGACGTCACCATGATGCAGTACACCTCCGGGACCACCGGATTCCCCAAGGGAGTGATGCTTACCCACTTCAACATCGCCAACGACGGCTACTGGCTCGGGGCGAACATGAACTACGGCCCCACGGACCGCCTGTGCCTGAACGTCCCGCTGTTCCACTGCTTCGGATGCGTCCTCGGGGTCATGGCATGCATCAACCACGGAGTCACCATGTGCTTCGTGGAGGTCTTCGATCCCGTCAAGGTCATGACGACCATCGAGACCGAGAGATGCACGGCGGTGTACGGCGTCCCCACGATGTTCATCAGCATACTGAACCACAAGCTGTTCCCCAAGTTTGACTTCTCCTCGCTGAGGACCGGGATCATGGCAGGATCGCCATGTCCGATCAAGACGATGGAGGAGGTGGTCGACAAGATGAACATGAAGGAGATCACCATCGTGTACGGCCTCACCGAGGCGTCCCCGGGAATGACCCAGACCACCTATGACGAGCCGTCCATCGAGAAGAAGTGCTCATCTGTCGGCAAGAGGCTGCAGGGCGTGGACACCGTCATCCTCGATCCCGACACCAACGAGCCCTGCCCGGACGGCGTCATCGGCGAGTTCTGCTGCAAGGGATACAACGTCATGAAGGGCTACTACAAGATGCCCGAGGAGACGGCGAAGATCATCGACTCCAACGGCTACCTGCACTCCGGAGACCTTGGATACAGGGACTCCGACGGATACTTCTACGTCACCGGCAGGATCAAGGACATGATCATCCGCGGAGGGGAGAACATCTACCCCAAGGAGGTCGAGGACTACATCTACAACTGCCCGGGCGTCAGGGACGTCCAGGTCGTCGGCGTCAAGAGCGAGAAGTACGGTGAGCAGGTGGGCGCGTTCGTCATCAAGGAGCCTGGGTCCGATATCATCGAGCAGGACATCATAGACTACTGCAAGAAGGGAATCGCCTGGTACAAGACCCCCAAGTTCATCCACTTCATAGATGAGTTCCCCATGAACGCGGCCGGGAAGATCCTGAAGTACGAGCTGAGGGAGATGGCGGCCAAGCTCTGGCCGGACGCATGAAAAACGGTGCCCTTGCGGGCACCTCTTTCCTTTTTTGTTATTAGGGCCGGAATCAGGCCTTGTCCTCCGGCTCCGGGATCAGATCCTTGATGTCCCTGTTGCGGATGACAACCCTGCGGACCTTGCCGCTGATGGATTTGGGTATGGCATCCACGAACTCGATGACACGGGGGTACTTGTACGGGGCCGTCCTGGACTTGGCGAACTGCTGGAGCTCCTTCTTGAGCTCGTCCGTGGGCTGGTAAGCCTCCCTGAGGATGATCGTGGCCTTCACCAGCTGTCCCCTTATCGGATCCGGGACACCTGTGACGGCGACCTCCAGGACCGCGGGATGCTCCACGAGAACGCTCTCGATCTCGAAGGGGCTGATCCTGTATCCGGACGACTTGATGATGTCATCGTTCCTTCCCAGATACCAGAAGTACCCGTCCTCGTCCTTCCATGCGACGTCGCCTGTGTGGTGCCATCCGTCCCTCAGGGTCTCGTTGGTCTTCTTCTCGTCCCTGTAGTACTCCACGAAGATCCCGGGGACCCTCGGGGATATGGAGACGCAGATCTCCCCCTCCCCTCCGGGACGGACCGGGTTGCCCTCCTTGTCGAGTAGCTCGACACGGAACTGGGGGGACGGCTTGCCCATGGACCCGGGCTTCGGCGTCATCCCCTTGAGGGTGCCGACGATGACCGAGGACTCGGTCTGTCCGAAGGCCTCCATCAGCTTGAGGCCTGTGGCCTTGTACCATGTGTTGAAGGTGTCCGGGCTGAGGGGCTCGCCTGCGATGCAGCAGTTCTTCAGCGAGGACAGGTCGTGCCCCTCGAGTCCTGCGTTGA
>CAJJJM010000010.1 GCA_905187815.1 uncultured Methanomassiliicoccaceae archaeon | reverse complement strand
AGCCCGATGCGCCCGTTCGAGTCTTGAGGCACGGGGCGATGACCGGAAATGGAACGGTGTAGCTTTCATTTACATTTGCACATTTGTTCTATTTGCAAATAAGTTATATACTTATTGTTGTACGCCAGTTACGTCGAATCGTGTGTCTGTGTGTCTGTGTGTCTCTGTTTCTCTTTGAATAAGCAGAGACTGTACAGATTAGTATATCAAAATCCTTTGAAAATAATGTCTATTTTCTTTGAAAACTCAAGATTGATTCGTCATTAGATATTAACGGAGTTAAGTTTTACTATTGCTAATTGTGTATAAATACATGGACATACATAGAGTAGTTGGGGGATGGATAAGATCACAGAAAACTCTGCATCGATAACAATGGCCATCTCCTATCTGGAGGTGATTCAAGCCAAACAGGGAATTTGCTCAAGTAGGCACAGCAGTGGACCGCAAACAACGAAACGGGTGTTGAAATGATTGGAGAGTTTCCGACGATGAACGAACGGTCATTCGACGCTAGCCTATGCAGAACCAAGGGGATGATGCCATCATGGCATCGACGGACGAACGCCGCGGGTTTCCCGTCACCGTCAACAGGCTGAACGACCTCCATGAGAGGATCTTCATCCAGTACGGCCAAGGTCTGGATTCCGAGGAGTTCGAGCGGATCATCCGGGATTTCGATACGGAGAACGGTTGTCCCTTCGAGGGCACGGTCACCGTCACCGATATGGAGCCAACCGATTCAGGGGCTTTCAAGAGCTCCGTGTTCGCTTCGTTGGGTGACGATGTGACGGACAGCTTCGAAGGACAGCTGTACATCACATGGCATGTCACCGACACCGCGACGGTCCAGGTGGCCACCGTGTCCCGGAATCCGATAACGGAATCAGACAGCCGTCTGCTCCGCGGATTGTTCTTCATCGAGGGCATCCCTCGCAGCTCCGTCCGCTTCGGCGACGTGGAGTTCATCAAGGACATGAAGTGGCCGGAAGACGGGGAATACGATTTCGCCGGACTCCTGCTCGGATCCTTGGTCTGTCATCTCAAGTTCACCAAGGACTGGATCTACCTGGACGATGACAACGGTGAGCGTGGCGTCTACGTGGAGAGCCTCGAAGAGGTGAAGAACTACATACAGAACCTGTGAGGGTGTGCCGTATCCGTTCGCTGTTCGCGATAGGATGGATGGACGGACGCTTACGGTTCCGGCACACCCCAAACCTTTTACTCTGCAGGAAACGGTTTTATCAAGAGGTTTGTCCGAAGGCCTCCACAGCCTTCTCAAGGTGTTTGGCCACTTCCTGTCCCTTGGGCGTCAGGTAGAGCTTGATGGAGTTGTGCTGCCTCTTGGTGTCGTCCACCATGATTATGCCCTCGTCTATCAGCTCGCTGATCCTCAGGAACTTGGTGCGTTCATTCCCTTCGTCCTTCTTGATGATATCGCTCTTCGTCGATCCCGGCATCTCTTTGACGCACAGGATGACATATATCGCGAACTTTCTCTCAAGGACATCGGGTACCGAGACCTCGCTCAGATTACCCGCCTCCATTGATCAGTTGAGTCATAATTACTATTGTAATTCTCAAAATTCTATTTAATAAGAATCGGATATCCACCGATTTTTCAACGCTGTTAATGGTTCCATTTAAATATATCTTGTATGTACGGCGGTCGTGCGTCATTTATATCTCTTAGTCATTTTCAGCAATAGTTAAATACTCGGTTACTTATGTAGATTCTGACTAAGACAAAAACGGGCGGATGCCCAGGTCCTAGTCCGAATGAACAACGAGGTGAGAAAGAGAATGAGCAGATACCCGTTTGCCGACAAGGCCACCGAGCTGATGGACGCCAAGAGGGGATGTCTGGCGGAGACCTCCTGGAAGGTCCAGGACCGCCGCTACAAGAGGATGGAGAACGACCTGATGCTGCTGAACAGGCAGGGCAGGGTCTCGACCGTCTCGCCGGCCAAGATGACGCCGGAGGACGTCAAGGCCTACATCCTGTACCGCAAGGATCTGGAAGTCGGCAACTCCGACCTCAACCACGACATCTCGGCCCTGAACCAGCTCCTCATGTTCTGCGGGAACCCGGCGGTCACCGTCTGTCTCCAGAAGAACATGGGGCTCAAGCCCAGCGTCAAGCAGCCCAGGCTCCCGCCCCTCTCCGAGGGTGCGTACGGGAGGATCCTGGCGAAGTGGGACGAGATCGACCAGAGCAGCTTCGCCGAGGTCCGTCCGGTCGCCATGGTCCTGATGTACATCGGGACCGGGGCAAGGAACAAGGAGCTCCGTCTGGCGGAGGTCTCCGACCTCGACACCGAGGAGTGGACCATCCGCTTCAGGCACGTCAAGGGCGAGGGCAGCTACGGCCAGCCCCGCACCGTGCCGATCCCTGAGGAGATCCGCCCAGTGGTCAGCCAGTATCTCATGCTCAGGCAGGTCTGGCTCGTCTGCCACAAGGTGAGCAGCGACGCCCTGTTCTTCACGATGGGAGGGGACTACTCCTTCCTGTCCGGGAACAGCATCCGCAGGATCAAGAAGAAGGTCGAGGCGCTCATCGACGAGACCTTCGAGCTCAGGGACTGCAGGAGGGCGTTCGGCCAGTTCTACCTGAACAGAGGGCTCGAGATCGAGAACGTGTCCGTGCTCATGGGTCACGAGTCCACCAGGACGACCGAGGAGTACTATTGCAGGAACAGCGAGACGAACGCCATCAGAGAGGCGAGGAGGAAGTGGTAAAGCGGGCGGAAGTGGCCAGAAGTCAAACCTCTTCAATTTCAGAAATTCAGGCGCAACGTGTAGGTTGCACTCAAACGGGTGTCTGGATAAGGGAAAATGAGTGCAGCCGCCGGGATTCGAACCCGGGCAATGAGCTTGGAAGGCTCAGATCCTAACCAGCTAGATCACAGCTGCACTGAATCCCCCTTAAACCAATGTCCTATTTAACGTTAATCCCTCTCCAGGCATCTCGACCCCACTCTATATCTACGCACCGTATGATACCCGTTCATGACAGGCCGCCCCGTCCTCCAGACACAGTCAGAGAAGCGCTTATGGAAATCCATCAACGGGGGCGGGACTCTGGACGGTCTCGTCAAGAAGAAGGAGGGCAGGCAGGGCGTGGTCGACGGGATATCGGCCCACGAGGGGACCCTGCACCCCGCGATCCTCGTCTCGGCTATGGATGTCCTAGACGCCGAAGGCGCCGCTGATGCCGAGGCCCTCAGGATCATCGCCTCCAAGGCCCGCCCCATGGACTGCACACCGTCGGTCCGTGCATCCCGCATTCTGCTGTCCAGGGGTGAGGTGGCGGCGGCCACGGAGATACTGTCGTTCTCGTCGCGGTCGCAGGAGGTCTTCAACAGGTCCATGGCGGAGGCCGACATAAGGAACTCATCGGGGGACAGGCAGGGCGCTCTCGCCGCCGCGGTCCGCGCCCTCGAATCCGATCCCTCGCGTCCGGAGCCGTACGTCCTGCTGGCACAGCTGGACCCGAACGGGGAGTGGCCCCAGAGGAGGAACGTCCAGCAGGTTTTCGACGGGGAGCAGCCGGAAAATCCGCCCGGAGAGGGCAGGATCCAGGAGCTCTACAGGATCTACTACGAGTGGTTCAGGGGGAAGAGGGAGCTGGCATCCGAGATGCTGGCAGGCTCGGCCCATTACAGGAACGGGGACAGGGACTTCCTGCTCGCCTCGGCGAGGATGTCCGTGGACGAGAGGGACTGGCATTCTGCCAAGATGATGTACTCCCGCCTCCTGCCGGACGCCCCGCCATACCTCCTACGCGAGATGGCGGAGGCATGCATGAGCGCAGGGGACCACAGGCGCGCGCTGGAGCTGCTGTCGAGATGCGACCAGACGTCGCCGAGGACCATGCGGGACACGATACTCGCCCGCCACATGGCCGGGGACGAGGCGGAGACCATGGTCGCCGTCCGTGCGTACCTGGACAGCGAGTGGGCCGGTGCCGACGAGTACCTCGACACGGTCAGGATGCTGATAGGGTTCGGCATGGACGACGAGGCCGGGTCGATACTGTCCGCGTACACCGACAGCTGCGGGAGGGAAACCGAGTCCCTCATCCTCAGGTCGGTTCTGGCGGAGAGGTCGGGCGACCTTATGTCCGCGCTTGCGCTGGCATCCGAGGCCTCGATCAGAGGTAAGGACTCTGCCAAAGCCAAGGCCAGGGTGGCACGCGTCCATCTTGCCATGGGCGACCAGGTGAGGGCGGAGAAGGAGTGCGCCGGCCTCCTGGCAGGGGGCCAGGACGACCCGGAGGCCCTTCACATAATGATGGAGATCCAGGCGAGGAAAGGGGACAACGTCTCCGTGATCTCGACCTGCAGGAAGATACTGGACCAGGATCCCAGGGATGTCGGCACGCTGATCGAGATCGCCCGCGCACAGGCGCTGACGGGCGATGTGGCCGGTGCCTCCGAATCCGCGCACAGGGCCGTGAGGGCGGACGGATCCCATGGCACGTACATCAGGGCGCTTTCCGCGCTGCTGTTCGCCGGACCGAACCCCGATGCGTCATACCTCTGCAGGGAGGCCGAGACAAGGTTCCCCGGCGATCCCGCAGTCAGGAGGATCAGGGGGAACATGGAGTTCGCCAACGGGGACTATCTCAGGGCATCAGCCACATTCGCCTCCGCCGCAAGCGAGGCCCCGGGGGATCCGGTCCTTTGGTATTCCAAGGGGATGTCCGACGAGGCCCGCGGAGATCTCGAATCCGCAGAGGACGCTTACGACAGGGCCCTGGCCATCGATCCGGACGAGCCCGAGTACTGGATATCGAAGGCGGCGGTCCGCGAGGCCCGCGGGGACGACGTCGGCGCGCTGAGGGCGCTCCGCCGCGCATCCGAACTTGACCGCAAGAGGACGTATCCCCTGGTGCGCATGGCGATGATCAACGAGAGGCGCGGCATGCTCTGGGAGGCCGCACACATCCTTGGCATCGCGACCAGGATGGATCCCTCCAACGAGCGCATCCGCGACGAGTACTCCAGGATGCGCTCCGCCGCCGAGTCTTCACGCGACACGGCGCCGGTCCAATGCCCGGTCCCGGAGCCTGATGACGAGGCTCCCTTCGATGAGCTCTTCCACGTCTCCGGTCCCGAGGAGGTGGAGCCGGAGGCCGTTCCCGCCGTGGTAGTCGAGGAACCGGTCCCGGAGCCCGAACCCGAACCAGAGCCGCCTGAGGTGGCGGAGCAGGTCCCGGAGCCAGTCCAGGAGGATGCGCCGGAACCGATTCCCGAGATCCCGGAGGAGCCCGCCGAACCGGCGGAACCCGTGCCCGATCGCAGCGGGGAGTTGGACGCCCTGTACTCCATGGCATTCTCCCTCAGGGAGGCGGGGGACCTCAGGGGAGCCATTAGGACGGTGGACAGGGGTCTGGCTATAGATCCCGGGTACGTGGACCTCCTCAAGCTCAAGGCCGAGATGTGTCTGGATGCCGGCGATCCCTCCGCCGCCGCGAAGCGCGCGTCGGCCGCGCTGGAGTCGGAGCCGGACGATGCCGACCTCCACACGATCCTGGGAAGGGCGATGTCCGCCCAGGGGGACCTCAGAGGGGCCATTGCCCAGCTGGACACTGCGGTGTCCCTCGGAGCCGACGATGCCGACGTTCATGCGGCCAGAGGGGAGGTCCTGGAGAGGATGGGCGTCATGGACAGGGCCTCCGAATGCTATTCGGCGGCCGTCTCCAGGGACCCGAGCCGGCTGGACCTGGCAGAGAAGCTGGCGCGTATGATGTACGCCCGCAAGGAGGCCATCGCGGCCGACGGCATGCTGAACCGCATACTCAGGCGCGACCCCGGGCGCATGTCCGCCATCCTCCTCAAGGCCGAGATCGCGCACGCAAGGAAGGACGACAAGGCCCTGATGGCCGCATACGGTTATTTCGTCAAGGTACCGAACCCTGGTCCGGAGAACACGGTCCGCATGGCCAGGCTGCTCGAGGAGACCGGGCACACGGCCGAAGCGAAGGAGCTGGTCGTCGGCAGGCCACAGAGGGATGTTGCCGACAACTCCGTCAAGAGGTACGCAGAGAAGGCGCTCCGCCGCGCCTTCGCCATGAAGGTGTCGCCCACCGATCCGGATCTCATCGGTGCGCTGGGTCTCGATCCGAAGACCGCCGCGGAGGTCACGGCGTATCTGCGCGAGCAGCCGAACTACGGTCCGATAAACACATCGTCGGAGACGTTCGCGAGGATGGAGTCCCGTTCGAGGGACGCAGTGATGAAGCTCCAATGGACCGACCTGGAGCACGAGCCCAGGCTCCCCCTGGAGAGGGTGTTCGTCCAGTGCGGGTGCGGGGACGCCGACGAGGCGAAGGAGATCGTGGCGTACGTGATGAGGGCGATGATATCGGAGCCCGGACGGACCGACGACCCGGAGGTCGCCAGGATCGCCATGGGTATGCCCAAGGGGATCAGCGTCTACGAGATAATGAGATCCTGCGATGCCGGCGTGTACAGGGCCAAGGAGATCCAGGCGCAGATAATCTGAGCTCAGTAGTCCCTCATCTCGGACTTCATGAACTCCCTCATCAGGCAGGTCGCGTAGTTGCCCTTGGGGAGCGAGAATCTCAGGGTGTACCCGTCCTCGCGGAACTCGCTGCCGATGCTCTTCACGGGGCACATGAGCTCCCTCCTCCCGCCCTTGGAGCTGCATCTGGGCAGACCGGGTATGACGAAGTCCTCGGCCTTCAGGCCGTTGTCCTCGATGACCTTCCTCTCGATCTCTCCCATCTCGCCCTCGGCGAGGATGGAGTCCGAGCCGAACAGGGCGCCGGTCACGAACGCGCGGCCGGCGCGAATCTGCCTGGCGACGAGGTCTATGTTCTTGGCGGTGGTCATTACCGGGTTCTCGTGCTGGGGGTTCCCGTTCGGGTCCAGCGGGATCACGACATCCCCCTCCACCGGCATGTTGATCGGCAGACCTCTCTCGATCCTCATGCTGAGCATCTCGTTGAAGAGATACGACTGGTAGGCGTGGACGAACATCATCTGGAGGTTGGATGGCATGGCGTCGATCGCCTCCGTCCACGTCCCCCCTCCGGCCAGGACCTGTGCCATGGTCTTCTCGAACGACATGGGCTCGGGCATGACCTTGGTGGCGGCCGACCAGTCAGTGGTCCCGACGAGTGATCCGCGGACCTCCCTCAGGGCCTCGTCCTCCTCGGGCGTGGTGTAGCAGATGTAGGTCCTCACGGCCCCCTCGATGTCCCCGCGGACGAGCCTCTCGCCCACCAGATGGGTGACCGGTCTGACGACCCCGAACCTCTGCACGCCGAAGTAGTTGGGGAACCCTCCGACCTTCTTTATCACCGAGATGTCCTCCTCGACGATCTCGGGGATGCGGGCGGCGTCCATGGTGCAGTCCTTCACGGTGATCTCGAACTCGTTGCCGATGAGGTCGCCGATCTGGATCGCCCTGCTGCCCCTGTACACGTCCCTGATCTCGACATCCTTGAGGTCCACCTTGGACAGGTCCTCGGTCGGGCATTTGAAGGACATGAGCTGGGTGGTGACCGCACGCTTGTCCTTGGTGCCGGCGAAGCCGATCCTCTCCCTGGACATCCCTATGCTGCGGGCGAGTATCCTGACCAGGCGGTTGGTCTCCCAGTTCCTGCTGACAACGGTCGCGATCGCGAAGTCGCCGTTCTCCTTGGCCCTCGGGGGGTCGGAGATCTCGGTGACGACGAAATCCTCCGGTAGCGTCTTCAGGTGCCCGCCCGTCCCGTCCGCGGGACAGATGTAGCACCTCATGCCGATGTCGGCCTCAGCGGTCGTGCACTCTCTGTACAAAACACTCACTCTTTCTTGGGCGAGTAGTAGTCCGCGACGGCGTCGGAAGCCTTCTCGATGGCCGCGATGGGGTCCCCGGACTTGACCTTGACGTAGAGCCTGCGGTCCTCGAGCTCGGGGTGCTTGTCGATGTATCTGACCAGATCGACGTTGTCGTCCTTGTAGAGCTCATCCATGAGGGGTGTGATGAGTGTGAGGTTGGCGTCCTTGAACGCGAGGGTGACGGAATCGTCGGTCTTCTCGACAATGTAGGTCTGCATGGCGCCGTCTATACCGTCCCTATAATAAGGCTTTTCGCGTCACCTTGAGAATCGACCCCGAAGGAGGGGGAAGTCGCCCGTCGGGCGGAGTTTCTTGCCGTCTGGCGGATCGTTGGTGGAACGGCTCAGTCGCCGCTTCCGTCCCAGACGTTGTGCTCGTCCGCGGAACGCGGGTGAGGCATCTTCTTCTCGTCCATTTTTCACATCCCATCCTTTTCGGCGTCTCGCGCCGCAGTCCATATTACACACGTCCTGTTTATAAAGGATGTGGGCAGTTTGTCTGAACAGAGACAAACAGGCATCTATTGTGTTCATTTGGACAGCCCGTCGGAGTCGTGGACCTGCATCCCGTACATCTCGACGATCTCGGTCACCGTCGTGCACTGCTCCGGGGTCTTGTCGTCCCTCACGCGGCCGGTGAACCTGGGGAACCTTATCCCGAGTCCGGCGCCCTCCTTCAGCACGTCCTTCGCCGCCGTGTGGATCGGGCTGAGGGTGATCTCGGCGGCGACAACTTCCAGGACGACGCTGGGTTCGAACCACACGTCGGGGACCATCTCCGCGTCCACGGAGCCGGGCTTGGTCTCGGACAGGGTCCCGTCCAGTAGCGTGGGCATGTAGTCCAGGAAGGCGTCGTCGAACCCTGTTCCCAGTTTGCATACGGTGGGGAACGTCCCGGTCTCATTGTCGTATGCCGCCATCAGCAGGGCGCCGTACCTGCCCGCCCTCTTCCCCATCCCGTAGAATGCACCGACGACCGTGAGGTCGAAGGAATCGGTGAGGGCCTGCTGGTAGTCCTTCTTGTACTTGATCCAGAGGAATCCCCTGGATCCCGCGCGGTACACGGAGTCCGGGGCGATCGACTTCGCCATGATACCCTCGCACCTGGCCCCGATCGCGTTGGAGAAGAAGTCCTCCCCGTCCTCGGGGCTCTCGACGATCCTCATGGTCGTCATCTGGACGTTGTCCCCTATCTCGAAGCCTGACTCCAGGGCCTCCCTCCTCTCCAGATACGGCCTGGACGTCCAGTCCTCCCCGTCCGCGAAGAGCATGTCGAACATGAAGATCCTGACGGGGACCTCCTTGACGGCTTCGTCCATCCCGTGCTTCTTCCTGCGGTGGGTGACGTTCTGGAACGGAAGCATGAACCCCGTCTCCGGGTCGATTGCGACGCACTCCCCCTCTATGATCGCCTCTCCGTGCCTGCACCTGGCCCTGAGGGACTCGGCTATGTCCGGGAAGTTCGATGTGAGGTCCTCGAGCCTCCTGGAGTACAGCCTCACGGAGTCCTTCCCAATGTGGGCCTGGACCCTGATCCCGTCGTACTTGTACTCCATGGCGCACCGGCCCCCCATCTTCTCCACGACCTCGGCTATGGACGGGAGCCTCTCGGCGAGCATGACCTTCACGGGGCTGCCCACCTTGACGCCGATGGCGCGGACGGCGTCCATGCCGCCGTTGGCGATGGTCTCCGCGACAAGGCCGATGTCGCATGTGACGTTGAACGCCCTCTCGATCGCCGGCCTGTCCTCCTTGGAGGCGAACGCCTCCGCCAGCGCGTCCAGGATCGTCATGTCCGCGGCCCCGACCCTCATCCTTCCGGTGACCGTCCTGCACAGGTACCTGGCCTCCACGGGGTTGGAGTCGTGCAGGAGTCCTGCGAGGGTCTTTTGCTTGATGTCCTGGGAGTCCTTGCCCTCGGCCCCCTCGATGGTCGCCAGCCCCTTCACCACCCTGGCGACGGTGAGCTCCTCGGAGAACAGCGCCATCTGCTTCTTCTTGGAGATGAGGGTCTCCGCGACCTGGCCCAGGTCCCCGGTCTCAACCGTGAGCTTCTCCACCTTGTCCTCAGGGTTCCCGGAGGCCTTTGCGATCGCCTTCATGACCAGCCTGTCAGCCATCCCGAGCACCCCGGGCACGAAGTCGGGGTGCAGCTTCCCCTGGCTGAGGTACACTATCGAGCGGAGCTCGCTCTTGTCAGCGGTGCGGAGGAAGCCCGCGAGTATGGAGGTCATCTCGAGACGGCTGCCGGTCGACTCGAGTCTGTCGAAGGTGTCTGCCAGGTCGGAGTACAGCATGACGCCCCCATCGGGCATCTCGCATAAAACTGGTTCTTCGACCTCGGTCCTGGAATCCGTCCAGCCTGAGCTGGTTCTTCCTGATCACGGGGGAGCTTCCCCTGCTGAGCTCCTCGCTCAGCTTCTCGAGGCGGGACCTCATGGCCCTCTCCTTGTCAGTGCTGGACCTCTCCAGGACCTCATCGAGGGTGCCCTTGGCGACGAGGACGTACACCTCCCCGTCGTTCTTCCTCCCGGTCCTCCCGCGGCGCTGGATGGTGCGGATCTCGGACGACACCGGCTCGTAGAAGATGACGGCGTCCGTGCTGGACACGTCCAGGCCCTCCTCCCCCACGGATGTGGACACGATGACGTTCGTCTCGCCGCTCCTGAAGCTGTCCAGAAGCGCGATCTGCTCCTTCTGCTTCAGGCCGCCGTTCGCCTGCCCGACGAGCATCCCGACCCTGGCGCCCGGGACGGAGGCGAGCTTGCCGGTGAGCATCTCGCAGGTGTCCCTGTACTGGGTGAACACGATCACCTTGGAGCCCGTGCCCCCGTTGACGGTCCTGCTGACCAGGGACAGGACCCTGGAGACCTTCGGATGCTCCACGTTCGAGCGCTGGAGTATGGTCCTGATGCCTATGTACTCGGGGCGGTTGACGATCTCCCTCGCGCTCTTCCCGCCCTTCTCCTGGTCAGCCTCGGCCTCTATCTTCTCGAGGTATATCCTGAGGGGCGTCATACCCTGGGTCTCCGCCAGCCCTATCGCGTGCAGGAGCTTGATGCACATGGAGTGCAGTGCCAGCCCCCTGTAGACCACTCCCGTCTTCTCCCCCCTGGCGAGGCGGGACTGCAGGCTCTGCCCGATGGAGAGCATGTAGGATGTTGACACCTGCCACCCCGGGTTCACCAGTCTCAGGCTGGCCATCTCCGAGACGTAGTGGTCCAGCATGGACCTCAGGAGAGCGGTGACGTCGAGGATGTCCTGCGGGAGGTTGACCTCTATCCTGTTGACGTAGGTGTCGTGGATGTACGGCGACACGTCCGGATCCTCGTCCGAGCGGATGTCTATCCTCCTCAGATGGAGGTTCATGCAGACCTCCTCGATCTTCGAGGAGTCGCTCCCGGGGGAGGCGGTCATGCCGACGGACCGCATCCCCTTCCCGCAGAACCCGGCGACCCTCACGTACGCGTAGTTCCCCACCCCGCGGTGGGCCTCGTCGTAAATGATCAGGGAGAATCCGTCCAGACCGTACCTGCCGGCCTCCAGGTCGTTGGCCACGGACTGCGGCGTGGATACGACCACGTCGCTGGAGCCGATGATCTCCGCGCGGGTCTCCGGCTTCATGTTCCCGTTCATCTCCGAGACGACCGTGTCCACGAGGACCGCTGAGAATGTCGATCTGTGCTGGTCGACGAGGGGCTTCGTCGGAGCAAGGACCATCACCTTGCCGCTGGATAGGTACTCCGCCGCCACCCTGACGGCGACGACGGTCTTCCCGAGCCCCGTCGGGAGTATGACGAGGGTGTTGTTCCTCAGGCAGCCCTGGACCATCGCGGTCTGGTACCTGCGCTCCTCGACTGTGCCAGGGGCTATGCGTGGATGGTCGATGAACGTCATGGGACGTCGGTGAATCCGGAGAAGAAGATAAGATTGTGTCGGGAGGGTCGCCCCTCCCATTTACTTGTTTAGTGGCATCCGCCGCCGCAGGAGGCGCAGCCGTTGAAGTTGGGGTTCCTGATGGTGAGTCCGGTTCCGAAGTTGGGGTCGTCGATGAACTCGATGACGCACTCCTCCAGCTCCTTCTTCGTCTCGTCGTCGTAGAACATGTCGAATCCGTTGGCGGACTTGTCGACGTTCTCGCCCTCGGCGGCCTTCTCCTGGAAGGACATTCCGAACTGGGGGCCGGAGCAGGCGAATCCGGAGAGGTAGATCTTGATACCGTATCCGACCTTCTGGTTCTTCTCAAGGAGGTCGTTGATGAACTTCTCTGCATCGGCTGAAATCTGTACCATTGCTATCACGGCTTGATTTATAATAGAATATTTAACGTTGTTGAGACGACATTCATTCGAGTTTCACTCCGAAAAGCTCGGCGTATTTCCTGTATGCATAGGACTGGGCGCGGGACATCGCCATGTACGATCCGATCGTCATGGCCTCCAGGATCTCGTCCCTGGTCGCCCCTGCGTCGATGGCGTGGGTGGCCTGGGCCTTGACGCAGTACTCGCCGCCGACCGCGGTCGCAGCCGCTATCGCGCAGAGGTATCTCTGCTTCTGTTCCAGGGCGCCGTCCCCCTCCAGGACCGCATGCGCGTACTCCGCGGCGGGGAGGAACATGTCCGGGCGTTCGCTGAGGACCTGGTTCACCACCGGGATGAACCCGTACGCCTCCTTCGTTGCCTTGAGGACCTCGTCGGCCCTCCTCCTGAGCTCAGGGTCTGTGTCCATGAAACCGTATCCCACTGTCGGGGATATGGTGGTTGTGACGTGCGTGCACGGTGCCCCATTTATCAGCGCGACGCGAAGTCGAATCCTCCGCGGCATCCGCCGCAGGAGACATCACGAATGAACAACCAGACTCTGAAGGCCATCTTCTCGGTGGCCGGCATCAGGAACGGCTACGACGAGGTCCATGCCGAGTTCGCACCGTTCAGGGATTTCAAGGTGAAGTGGACCAGGTCCTACAGGTGGATCTCCTTCGAGGTCAGCGACTATCTCGCAGACGCACCGGAGGACGTCCTCATATCGCTCGCCAACACGGTATACAAGAAGATCAAGGGGGAGGACGACTCCCTGTACACCGACGAGGTCTGCCGCTGGGTGACATCCGCGGAGTTCGTCAGGACCAAGCAGCCGGTGTTCATACGCAGGTTCAGGGGCCTCAGCCTCGACAGCATGGGCAGGTGCAGGGACCTGGCGGACTCCTACGGTAGGCTGGTGGAGGCGGGGCTGGTGGAGCGCGATCCGGCGATATTCCTGGGATGGTCCACTGACGACAGGAGCAGGACGGTCGGCCGCTCGAGCATACTGATGAAGGTGGTGGCGATGTCCAGCATCCTGGACGACGCGGACCTTCCGGACAGCCTTTTCGACTACTGCCTCTACACCCAGGTGGCACGCATCGCCATGGGGTTCTCGCCCATGGGGGTTCGCAGGGGCCCGGAGTACGAGGAGCTGTTGTCCAGGTACCCGGACAGGGCGGGGATGGAGTCGCAGCTCAGGAGGATAGGGATGCACATCTGAGAATGAGGTGTCCCCCGTGCGCTAACACACGCCATCATGGTCGGACGGTGACGTCCGTCTCCGGGCACTGACTTACGCAGGGGGTGTGTGTCGGACCCGACGTTGGCCTCCGGTCACGGCTGCGACGACTCGTCGCCAGCTCCCGCAGGAGCCCCAAATGAATGGGAAACGGGCCACTGTGCGCCGTCCCGTGCACATGGCGTTCATGGATCGCGCCCTTACGCCGGCACGGCATCCCTCACACCCCTCCCGTCGTATTTCAAAGGTTCGCACGGTGCCAGCACGGGGGCATTCGTCATTCGACGGATTATCACGCGGTAAGCGGATGATGTACGATAAAATGTAAGGCAATTGTCGTAATTCTACTGATTCTGTGAATTTTACCACTGTATTTTTACGGATTATCGCATCATTTCTACGAATTCAGAAAACATACTACGAAATTTGCACAAAGCTTTATCAAAGGGTACAAGATACCTCGGCTTATGAAAGGAGTACTCACGCCTAAGTCCGTAGCCATCATTGGGGCATCCAATGACGAGACTAAGCTGGGCGGTATGCTTGTCAAGAACATGATTAACGCCGGGTTCAAGGGGAAGCTCTACCCCATCAACCCCAAGGGTGGGGAGATCCAGGGTCTGAAGGCGTACACATCCGTCGCCGAGATCGGGGAGCCCGTCGAACTCGCCGTCTTCGCTGTCAAGAACACCCTCGTCGCAGACGAGGTCAGGAAACTCGGAGAGGCCAAGGTCCCCTACGCGGCCATCCTCACCGCCGGGTTCAAGGAGGAGAGCGCCGCTGGAGCCGAGCTCGAGAAGGAGCTCATCAAGGTTGCCAAGGAGGCCGGCGTCCAGTTCCTGGGACCCAACTGCTTCGGAGTCATGAACCCCGGCGCGGGAGTCAACGCGACCTTCGCCCACCTGCTCCCCCCGGTCGGTAACATCTCCATCTTCTCCCAGTCCGGAGCCGTCGGTTCCTCGATCATCGACTGGGCCATCTTCAACGGCATGGGAATCGCCAACTTCGTCACCTTCGGAAACAAGGCTGACCTGGACGAGGCCGACATCATCCATGACATAATGGAGGACCCCCAGACCAAGGTCCTGGGAATGTACTGCGAGGGAATCACCAACGGTGAGAAGTTCGTCAGGGAGATCCAGAACACCAAGGTCAAGAAGCCCATCGTCATCTTCAAGAGCGGAAGGACCCAGGCAGGATCCGCGGCAGCATCCTCCCACACGGGGTCCCTCGCCGGATCCGATGCCGTCAACAATGTCATCTTCGACAAACTCAACATCTACAGGGCCCACGACCTGGACGACATGTTCGACGCCCTCAGCGTGTTCAGCAGCTGCGGTCCGATGGAGAAGGACGGAATCGCCATCATCACCAACGCCGGTGGTCTCGGTGTCATGTCCGCGGACGCCGCATTCGAGGCCCCCAACGTGTACGCCGTCAAGTTCTCCGAGAAGACCATCGAGGAGATCAAGGTCCGTGTGCCCACCGTCGCCGGACTCACCAACCCCATCGACGTCCGTGGAGACGCGAAGCCCGAGTACTTCAAGGAGGTCATCGACATCGTGACCAGGGACCCGGAGGTCGGAGGACTCGTCATCATGGGATCCCCGCTGGACACAGCCGATCTCGAGAGCGTCGCCAAGATCATCGTCGACATGAAGGACGACATCCCCGTGCCCACCGTCGTGTGCTTCGCCGGAGGAGTCAAGTGCGACAGGGCGAACGCCATCTTCAAGGCGGGCAAGATGCCCACGTACCCCACACCCGACAGGGCCGTCCACGCGCTGTCCGTGCTCAGGGGATACACCAAGAACCTGGACAAGGCCGCGACCCCGATGGAGGTCCCCGATGTGAAGGGATACGAGACCGCCCAGAAGGTTCTGGCCAAGGCCAAGGCCGAGGGCAGGGACTCGCTCACCGAGTCCGAGGGCAAGGAGATCTTCGCCGCATACGGCGTCCCCACCCCTGGAGAGGCCCTCGTCAACAGCGCCGACGATGCTGCAGCCGCCTGCGACAAGATCGGATACCCCGTGGTCATGAAGATCGTGTCCCCCGACATCAAGCACAAGACCGATGTCGGAGGAGTCGTCGTCGGTGTCAAGGATGCCGACGAGGCCAAGGCTGCCTACACCAAGATCATGGACTCCTGCACCAAGAACGTGCCCGGCGCGAACATCGTCGGAGTCTCGATCCAGCAGATGGTCTCCGGACAGGAGGTCATCCTCTCCATGATCCGCGACCCGCAGTTCGGTCCCGTCATATCCTTCGGTCTCGGAGGAATCTACGTGGAGATCCTCGGAGAGATCTCCCAGGCCCACGCGCCCATGACCGAGGAGCAGCTGGACAGGATGATCAAGTCCACCAAGGCCTACAAGCTTATGTCCGGTGCCAGGGGTCTGCCCGAGGCCGACGTCGATGCCATGAAGGACTGCATCCGCAGAATCGTCACCATCGCCCTGGAGAACCCCGAGATCTACGAGCTGGAGATCAACCCCGTCATCGTCGGACTCAAGGGCAAGGGCTGCTGGGCAGTCGACGCCCTGGTCACTCTGGTCAAGGAGTGATCCCGAAATCTCAAGGGAGGGGCCCTCCCTCCCACCTTCCTTTTTCTCTGTCGTTTGGTTCATCATTCACCATGAACCTCCGCTCCTGTGAGCTGGATCGATGCGATTGTTGATATGTCACAGATTTTTCACGTGAATTTGCAGTAATTTTACTGCAATTTCATATGAAAATGCAGTGAATTTCCTGCGATTTCGTCTGAAATCGCTGTTATATTAAAATATTCGAAGACACATATGCATGTGTGGTGTCCTTATGCTGAGGAGGAAGGCATACGACAGGCTCGTCGAATGGAAGGGACGTCAGGATCACAAGTCCCTGCTGATCCGCGGACAGCGCCAGGTCGGCAAGACGTTCATAATCAGGGAGTTCTCCAAGACGTACGAGAACAGCACGTATGTGGATCTGAGTAGCAACGCCAGGATGAGGAGGGCCTTTAGGGACAGCATCGAGGTGGAGGATGTCCTAGAGGCTCTGATGCTTCAGGACAGGACCTTCGATCCCTACTCCGGCAGATGCCTGATAATCCTAGACGAGATACAGTCCAGTCCCTGGGCGCGTCAGGCTCTCAAGAGCTTCACAGAGGACGGGAGGTTCGATGTGATCGCATCCGGTTCCCTTCTGGATGTACCCCTCAGGGCCCGTGCCTATGATGAATCGGACGAGCGGGATGAGAGAGGCAGGGATGACGCGGTGCCTCTGATCCCCGTGGGTTACGAGGAGCACATGCGTATGTACAGTCTCGACTTCGAGGAGTTCCTGTGGGCCAAGGGTTACGGGGATGCGACGATAGCCAAGGTCCGTGAATCCATACGCCAGCGCGTCCCGCTGTCAGGGGTCCTTCTGGATGCGATGAACGACGAGTTCAGGGAATACACGATGTTCGGGGGTATGCCCGAGCCCGTGTCCAAACTTGTGGCGGGGGAGGGGCTTCGCAGCGTCATAAAGGCGATGGATGATGTGGTGGCCTCCAACTACAACGACATCTCGAAATACGCAGAGGAGGGGGAGGTCCTCAAGATACGTAAGACGCTGGAGTCCATTCCGATGCAGCTGTCCCAGTCCAACAAGAAGTTCATGTACTCCCGCATAGAAGGCAACAGAAAGTCGAGGGAGGGTGCCCGCAAGTATCAGGAATCGTTGCTCTGGATAGAGGGGTCGGGAATCGGCAACATGTGCCATCAACTGAGGGATATAACCGTACCAGTGTCCATGTCGTCCAATCCGGATCAGTTCAAGGTCTACATCTCGGACACCGGGATGCTCGTGCGCATGATGGACGGGGACGGGGTGAGGGCGATGGATGCCATACGCACAGGCGATATCGGCTTCAACCAGGGCTCACTAACGGAGAACGTAGTGGCCGAATGCCTGATGAAATCCGGCATCGACCGCAACTACTACATCCACAGGAAGGAGCCGGGCAGGATGGAGCTCGACTTCGTCATAGACCTGGGTTCCGAGACCGCCGCGATAGAGGTCAAATCCGGAAGGGACCGTGAGGCCCCGTCGCTATCGAAGACGATAGGGGACGGCCGCTTCCAGCGTCGGCTGATGTTCGAGAGGTCCAACATCTCGGTGGATGAGAACGGGGTTGAGCACTACCCGCTGTTCGCCGCAGCCTTCGTGAGGGACATGGGAAGGTCGGACGACTGGGTCGAGGACTATTCCTGCAGGAGGGCGGAGCCGGGGAGAGGACTTTGAACGTCAGATCCTCAGGCGGATCCTCTGGTTCCTGCTGCTATCCTGTCGGGCAGGGTGACTCCACCGCAGCCTCCTCGACCAGGTCTCTGACCGCCTTGTAGACGTTCTATGCGTTTCTGGAATAACCAAGCGCCTCGGTCAACCCCCTCATAGACATGGCTCCGTTGTCTCTCAGGAGCGATCTTATCTCCGTTTTGAGTTCGCCGTTGGTCCTGCGGGATCCGGTCACAGACATTGTTGCGTCTCTTCGATGTTCAGAAAGGACTCGTCGATCATGATCGTGATTCTGAAGTAAGATGTCTCGAAGGCTGTCTCCGGGATGAGCGGGAGATGTGTTCTATTTCAGCGAGCTCAGCATCGTCAGTTTGTCCTTGTCCCTTTTCCCTGCAAGCATCCCGTGCTTGAGCAGATAGGCCATCGCGGTTCCGTATCTTCTTTATCCTTATCCTTCGCCGATACTTTTATACGGAACGTTCATTCCGCACCCGATGACATCCGAACTCATCTTTGTCGGACTCGGCCTCAGCGGCACAGACGGAATGACCGTGAAGGCCTTCAACGCACTGAAGGAATGTGACAAGATCTACGCCGAGTTCTACACCTCCATGCTCATCGGCACCAAGGTAGAGGACCTGGAGGCCGCCCTGGGCAAGAGGGTGCACGTGCTCTACCGCGCACAGGTGGAGGAGTGCGACGACATCATCAAGGATGCAATGGAGATGAGGGTCGGCTTCATAACCGCCGGGGACACGATGTCCGCAACCACCCATGTGGACCTCAGGATCCAGGCCGCCGAGGCGGGGATCCCCGTCAGGGTCTTCCACGGGATTTCGATATTCTCCGCCTGCCCCACATCGCTGGGACTCCAGCACTACAAGTTCGGCAGGACCGTCACGCTCCCGTTCCTTGAGGAGAACTATCACCCCAAGTCCCCCTACGACCACATCAAGGAGAACAAGGACAGGGGCCTGCACACGATGATCCTCCTGGACATCAGGGCCGACGAGCTCAGATACATGACCGCCCACCAGGCCATCGAGTGGCTGATCGAGGGCGAGAAGTCGTGGGGAGAGGGTCTCATCGACGACAAGACCCTGCTCTGCGTCGCATCCCAGGTCGGGTCCCCCAACGAGAAGGTTTTCGCGGGATATCCCCAGGACCTCCTGAAGATGGACCTCGGTGAGCCCCTGCACACCCTGGTGCTCCCCGGGAACCTCCACTTCATGGAGGCGTTCGCCCTGGTGAGGTTCGCGGGAGCCCCCGAGGAGATCATCGAGGACGAGTGAGGAGCCGTCCTGACAATCCATCGAAACCCCATACTCAACGGGTATGGGATTATTCATCCAACTTATATACCAGACATCACCATTCCAATTCGATTTAGGAGATGTGAAACGATGGAAAAGAAACAGATGTACACCGCGGTCGCCGCCGTGGTCGTCGTCATAATCGTTGTAGCCGCCGTGGCTTGGTACATGACAGGCAACAACGGAGGCAGCGACGAGACAGACAACGGCGACACCTACTACTTCTATTTCGACGGAGTCGAAGAGGCTGCTGGATGGCAGCATGCGACAGGAGAGAATGCGCAGGTCGCGTATCAGAAGGTCCTTGAAAATGTTGGACTCGAATACGAGTTCAACCAGTACGGGATGTTGAAAGTCGACGGATACGAGGAGACGTACGATTCTGCGACATCCTCTGGAATCGGATTCGGATTCTATCTGTACACCTCTACAGATACGTCCATGCCGAGTGCGACCTACTTTGCTCTCGGTCCTGTTCTAGCCGATGTCACAGGGAACATAGTATATGTCACGTACAGTAACTACGAGATGGATCCTGTCACATACGTCAACACATACAGCAGCAGTCCTGCGGACAGCAGTGAATGGATGACCTCCGGGCCTTTCGCAGTCGGTTCCGATTACGAGCCTCTGCAATATCCTGATACATACAGCTTCTATCTTGACAACATTGTTGAGGATGAAGGATGGTACACTGTCACTGCTGAAGATGCTGAATCTGCACTCTCGCAGGTGTTCCAGGATCTTGGTCTGAACTGTGAATTCGACCAGTATGGCATGCTGACTGTCGATGGTTTCGAGGCGGGATTTGATGCGGAGACCAACACCGGAACAGGGTTCGGAGTTTACATCTATACGTCCGATGACACGAGTATGCCCATGCCCTCATATTTCGCTGCAGGTCCGGTTGTCGGAAACGCTACTGGAAATGTGTTCTACATCAGCTTTGGTAGTTACACGATGGATCCCGTCACGTACGCTACAAGCTATGTCGAGAACCCCTCATCTAACCAGGGCTGGCTTACCAGCGGTCCCTTCGAGGCATAAAACTATTTTTGGGGCGGTGTTACCGCCCCATCATTCATCGGTGCTCAAATGGACATCAGGAACCGTGCTTTCGTATCCGTGGCGCTCGTGGTCGTTGGGATCACGGTTGCTGTAATTGCAGGAATTATACCATCTTCCGAGGGCGGTGTACAGGCACAGGGAATCGTTCTGGATTATGGAGATTTTGATACCGAATGGGCGGAAGCGGATGTAGCATCCTATGAAACATCTGTGGAGTTGCTGCAGGCTGTCTGCGATGAAAGAGGTTACGAAGTTGTCATTACCGAATCAGGCGAGATATCCTCCATAAACGGGATGGCTAATGGTGAAAAGTCATGGGGATTTTGGGTTATCTATCCAGGAAGTAGCACTTGGGTGGAACTCGATGCACCATACGATGAAGATCCTTCGGAGTTTACGATAGCATCATGGTCATACCTTGGGGATGGAGAAGAACCAACAGTTGCGGTGGATTACAATGGGAATCCGATTTATGGTTATTCGCAGAAGTATCGCGTTGTGTCGCTTTCACCAACCATAACTGAGATTGTGGCCTCTCTCAAAGCTGAGAATATTCTGGTAGGTGTAGATTCCTATTCCAACTATCCGGAAAGCGTGGTGAGTAACACACAAAATGGGAAAATCGCCGTGGTTGGAACATATACCAGTCCGAGTTTCGAGCTCATAACAGGCACTAATCCGGACATCGTCTTCTGTGACGGTTCACAGAGGTCCCATATGCAGATGTCCGTGCAGCTAAGGGCCTCGTCAGTTGATTCAGTGCTTCTTTATCCAGGCGAGGATCTGGAGAGTATTCTCGACAACATATTCATCGTGGGCATGGTCATGAACTATGAGCTCGCATCGGATCAACTCATAGCCGATACGAACGACATCATAGACCGTCTGACTGAGAAGGTGCTGGGGCCTGAAGGCGGTCCCGCACCAGAAGTGATGATCTCTCTGGAACCCGACATCAGTCCATGGGTGTCTGGTGACGGCACCTATGCTGAGAATATGGTGGAGCTGTTCAACGGTAACAATGTTTTCTCCGAGTGGGCCGGATGGGTCCATATAACATCCGATCGCATTCCATATGCGAATCCTGACCTCATCATCATCATAACCACAGAGTATTCGGCAACGCAGGAGGAGTACGACCAGCTTTATCACAGTCTGTCAGCCCAATGGCAGGACACCGATGCATGGAAGGAAGGTAATGTGTACGTTCTATGCGAGGGTGCCGCCGAGATGGCTCAGCGCTTCGGACCCAGGACGGGGGAGTTTGCAGAACTGATGGCGATGATTCTTCACCCCTCAGCGTTCGATACGGAGCTTCCGAAATACATCGGGAACGATTATGCAGACTACCTCAGTTACAACGATTATCTGGATATGTGAGGTCTCTTGATGAGGAACAGATTGGTATTGACAGTAGTGACGGTAATCCTGGCTCTCTCAGCCGTGGCGGTGCCTATGTACTCGTCGGAGGCTGTTGATGGCGGGACGGACGTTCTAATCGATCACGGTAACGGAGATACAGAATGGACCGTGTCCCAAGGTGAGACGGTTTGGGATATCCTGTTGGGTGCATCACGCTCTCTCGGACATGAGATTGCGGAGTCCGAGGGTATAATATCGTTGGATGGACGGGGTCCCGTGACCATCGGTTCCAGCAGTACTGGCGGTGATCTGGAGACAGCGGGAGCAACCGGGGCGACCATCGAGACCTCATGGCATGTGTTCGGTTGGGATGGTGGTTGGGTCGAGATCGATATTATTGAATCGGCATCTGATTATACGGCCATTGCTGTCGCATTCTATCCGGATGGTGTGGTCCCTGTTGTCACGCCTGATGACAAGTACGCATGGGTGATGTCGCGTGGAGATTCGTCAAATTCCAGTTCACAGACGTATACGGGGGACACAGGTGCAGGAGATTATGAAGTGTCGTGGTCTGAGCGCGGAACTGCCCATGCTTCAATGCTCTATGCCAACGGTTATGTGTTCCAGAAGTACGGTATTGATACCAGTGGCTATGCAAAGGTGGTCTGTATCAATGCAGATACAGGAGATCATGTATGGGAGTTCAGTTTCCTAAGTGCATCTAACTACGAATCTTCTACGCCGCTGATCGTTGGCGAGAATATCTACATAGCCACTATGACAGGTTACATCTATGGCATGCCCTGGAAGACCGGTCCGGGGGAGGGCAATGTGGATGTGTTCTCCATCGGGGGAACGGGTTTCAACAATGCCGTTCCCGTGGAATCCGTGATCAAGGATTTCGATGTCGGAACAACATACGATTCCGGATTCTCATCGATGACATGTGATTCGGGAGCAATATATGTCACTCACTCCAACGGGATGATTTATTGCTTCGATCTGGGTCTGAATCTTGTCTGGTCGTATATGTGCGGCGGTAGCACATATCTGGTATCACCGACGGTCGTCGACAACATGGTGTTCTCGGGTGCTCTCGACGGCAATCTGTATATTCTGGATGCCAAGGATGGTTCCGAACTCGTCAATCGCACCATCTATCAAGTAACGTATCGCGACAGGGTCTATGGTAATGTCGGGCAGGTTGCGGTTCTTAAGAACGATTCCGGTAACTACGGCCTCATATTCACAGTGTCTGATGGTCTCGGAATGAGTCAGAGGAACAGCGGGTTGGCAGTCTATGAGTTCAGCCTATCTGGCAACACACTGGTGGAGAGGTATTTCAGCTCAGATATCGGCGTCATGGGAAGGTTTGTAACGCCAGTCACGACCAATGATTTCAATGGAGCCTACGTACTCATCTCGGATGGTATCGAAACCGGGATGTATAGGATAAGTACCGACGGGGTACTCGAGCTCATGACTTCCGGTCTGGCAGAGATTCACTCGCCCATGTCTCTGGTGAACGGTCAGTACCTATACATGGTCAGCTATTCGTCGAACGAGCCTCTGTATCAGATATCTCTGGATGGAGAAATCGTCGGGACCGCTACATGTGACGCACTAGTCCGTGATTTCAACATGACTCCCGTGCTGGCGGTAGGGGACAGGCTCTTCGCTGGAACGGATTCAGGGATCTATGCTATCCAGGGCTCCTTCAATCCATATGTTCCACCTAGCAACGATCAGGGTCAGCCCGTGATCCTAGTAATTGCTGAGATTCTCGCAGCCATCATCGGCGCGCTTGCGGTGGTATATGCCATACTGAGGTTTGGAAAGGGGATTGAGAAACCGTATAAGTATCTCAGTGAGACTTTCCTCCATTATCTGTATGGTGAAGACTACTCGCACAACACCAGGAACAAGCACAGGCTCAAGTTCATTGTAATTATCGGTATTATCCTGGTGCTGGTAGTGTTCACGCTTTGTCTTTGCATAGGGTCCACATCTATCGTGAATCCTGTAGAGGCATACTCCGCTCTGTTCTCGGCGATATCAAAGGGAGGGGTTGGTCTGGATACACTTGAGACTACGATATACGTTTCCAGGCTTCCAAGGACCATAGCCGCCATCGCTGTCGGCATAGGACTCTCTGTAGCTGGTTGCATCTATCAGGCGATCATCAGGAACCCTCTGGTCGATCCCTACATAATGGGTGTGTCATCCGGTGCAGGCGTGGCGGCAATCGCGGTAATAGCGTTTGATTTCACGTTCTTCGGACTGTTCTCCTCTCATTCTATATTCCTCACCGCAATCACGGCTTGTGTCGGTGGTCTGATCGCGTTCGGATGCACGATGCTCCTAGCCGAGAAGGCGGGAGGGTCAGCAATCAATTATGTCCTCTCGGGTGTCGTGATAGGTCTGGCGTTCTCTGCTGTCCAGACGCTAATGCTGACCATGGCGGGCAATAAGCTCAGCAACGCTTTGACGTGGCTATACGGTTCCTTCGCTGAGGTCACATGGTCCCAGGTTGGTATCATCCTCTTCTTGTCAGTGTTCCTGTCTCTGGTGCCATTGTTGTGGGCGAAGGAGCTGAACCTGGTGCTTCTGGGGGAGGACCAGGCCCGGCAGATGGGTCTGGACGTCAGGAGGTTCAACAGGTGGATGCTGATCCTTGCCTCCGTGCTCACATCAGTCTGCGTCGCGTTCTGCGGGGTCATCGGGTTCGTCGGGCTGGTCATACCGCATCTGTGCAGGATGCTGCTCGGGAGCGACCACAGGATGGTGCTCCCCGCCTCCATATGCTTCGGAGGCGTCATGCTGATGCTTGCGGATCTCCTGGCCAGGACAGGGTACTACGGGATGGAGCTGCCCGTGGGAGCAATAACCACGGTGATCGGCATACCCGTGTTCGCATATCTTCTGATCAAGAGGGGGAGGATGTACGATGGATGAGGTTCCGCTTCTCGAGCTCCGCAACCTGGAGAAGACGTATGAGGACGGATACCGCGCCGTGCGCGGGGTGTCATACAAGCTGGGCCCGGGGCAGCTGGTCGGTCTCATCGGACCGAACGGCTGCGGGAAGACCACGATGATGAGGTGCATCAACAGGATGCACGATCCCACCGCGGGCGATGTCCTGATAGATGGGGAGTCGGTACTGGACAAGACCCCTGGGGAGATAGCCAGGAAGGTCGCCAATGTGCCGGCGGAGCTCAGGGGCAGCTTCGGCCTGACGGTGTTCGAGACCGTCATGCTCGGCAGGTACCCGTATCTGAAGAACGTCTGGTGGGAGCCCGAGGAGGACGAGGAGATGGTGAACGAGGCCCTGGAGAAGTTCGGGGTCGCCCATCTCAAGGACCGCGCGGTCGGTGCCCTCTCATCGGGTGAGAGGCAGAGGGTCCTGATCGCCAAGGCCTATGTCCAGCAGCCCAGGCTCATGCTCGTGGACGAGCCCACGTCCCATCTGGACATGAAGTACAAGCTGGATGTGATGGAGTACCTCAACGCCATGGTGAAGAAGGACATGACCGTCCTCGTCGCTGAGCACGACATCTCCCTGATGGCGAGGTACTGCGACACGTGTATCATCATGAAGAAGGGGGAGATCGTCGGCATGGGCAAGCCCAAGGACGTCATCACGCCGGAGCTCATCGAGGATGTCTACGAGGTCAGCGCCTCCGTCGGATTCGACCATGAGGGGGAGCTGTTCGTTCTCCCCAAGAGGTACAGGCGCGACCACGGCACCCTTTAAGAACGGGACGGGGATGTGGTCGCATGGTCAGATGCATCCGTGTGCCCAAGCGCGAGGGGGAGCAGGTACGTTCGGCGCTCTTCGAACAGGGCATGCTGGACCTCTCCGCCAGGATACGTTCGGAGGACGGCTTCCTGCTGATCCCGGTGCTCTGCGATTCGTACATGGACTACGAGGTCGTGGATGCGGAGATGCAGGTCCAGGAGCAGAGGCCGACCGACTACCGCGATGTGGCCGATGTCCCCGAGGAGCTCAAGGAGCATCTCCCGTCGTCGTTCGACGTCGTCGGGGATGTCGCGATGATCAAGCTCCCGGACGAGCTGAGGCCTTACGCCCAGCACATCGGGGAGGCCCTCCTGAGGGTCAACCGCAGCATCCGCATCGTCTTCGAGGACCATGGTGTGAAGGGGGAGTTCAGGATCCGCGATCTCGAGAGGATCGCAGGGACGGGGACGTCGGAGACTGTCCACAGGGAGTTCGGCGTACGTCTCTACACGGATCCCGCCAGGGTCTACTTCAACCCCCGTCTCAGCAGCGAGAGGGCCCGTATCGCAGGCCTGGTCCGCGACGGTGAGACTGTCATAGACATGTTCGGCGGCGTGGCTCCGTTCGGTACGGTGATGTGCCGTCTGGCAAGGCCCGGGGTAGTATACTCAATAGATCTGAATCCCGATGCCGAATACTTCGCCAGGATGAACGCCGATCGCAACCACGTGACCAATCTCCATCCGATGACCGGGGATTCATCCGTTCTCATCCACGGGCTTCCGATGGCAGACCGCATCATTATGAATCTGCCGCAGATCGCGGACCGCTTCCTGTCGACCGCACTCGAGAGGCTCAACCACGGCGGCACCATCCATATGTACAAGATCATCGAGAGGGAGGAGTTCCCCGGATTCCTGGAGGGATTGGTGGATGATGCATCGTCACGCGGACACGGGATCTCCATCGAGACATCCGAGCTGAAGACCTATTCGCCCACGATGAGCGTGTACTCATTGGATATCCACAAGGGATGACAAAAAGGTAAGGGGTTTTGGAGGGACTCATTCCAGGATCTCAAGCCCCCTCAGTCCGAACACCTCGGGACGCATCATCTTGGTCCTCAGCTCGCACTCGCGTCTGAGCAGCTTGAAGTCGACGACCGGGGATTTGAAGCGCTTGACCGCATCCCACATGCACTCGGTCACCACACAGTGCCAGACGGTGCCGAGAAGCTGGCCGGGGACCGCCTTGCCGCTCTCAGACTCCGCTTTGATCCTGGAGTACTCCTTGTCCACCAGCTCTTGGGTCACGTACTTCAGGGCGATTTCCCGCTCGGTCGTGGTGCCATCCCTCTTCTCCTCGCTCCTGTTCCCGCGTGTAGCGACCTTGAACACGCAGAAGCTGCGGTTAAGCACCTTGGCCCAGTTGGTCCGACCGTACTTGTTGACGAATCCGTATCTCTTGACTACGATGCCCTCGCCGCATCCCGCACCCTCGGCGACCATCCATGTGTTCCCCTCATCGGCGATCCTCTCCAGCTCCTCCATGCAGGGGTGGTCGATCACCGCGAGGGGAGGGATGTACTCGATGCCGTAGGCGTCCAGGATCGGGGAGTACTCCTCATAGGGGATGTATGTGCGGCCTGCGCAGCTCAACAGCTTTCCGTCGCCCCACCTGTATTCAGCGTCCGGGTCCTCAGCGGTGACATCGAAGACGAACCACCGGTTCCAGGTCTCGGGCACGTACGATCTGACTGTGTGCGGGACCATCCATTCGCCGTACAGGCGCAGGCCGGGGAAGTCGGCGAGGAAGCGTCTCACGCCCTCGTTGCCCTTGATGAACTCGGCGAAGGGTTCGGGAGGATGGATCTCCTTGTTCCTGCTCATGGTGCGGACCTCTCCGTCCTCAGAGTAGGCGCACATGTTGGAGCCATCCATCTTCGGGAAGATGTGGCAGACTCCGTCGAGGAGTCCCTCCGCCTCTTCGGCGTCGATGCGTTCTACATGCTGGTATCTGATGAAGACCATCTTTCTATCACTCCTCGGCCTCATCGGCCGCGGAGGCTGTTCGTGCGTTCCTTGTATAAAAGCTGTTTTGCATTCAAGTGTATTCAAACATTGGTATAAACCAAATCGATGCGTTTTGGTAACTACATGATGTCATAAGGGTTAAATAGGTTCTCGATGACGTTAACGTCATGGCTTACATCGTACGCATCCGTAAGGGGAGGTTCGACTATCCGTACGAATGCCGTAGCAGGAGGGTGAAGGGGAAGGTCAACCCGGTATCGGACCGCATCTTCATCGGACGCGTGGATGTGGAGACCCGGGCCTTTCTTCCCAAGAAGTACGAGGTGAAGGGGGAGCTGTCGATCGAGACGATGGAGACGAGAGGGAGGAGGGACCTTCCTCGGATCCCGTCCTGCTACCTCCCCATGAGGGATGTCCTCACTTCTTCAAAGGATCAAGCGTGACTCCGGTCTGGCCCTGGTAGTTCCCGCTGCGCTGGGAGTAGTCCTTGATGGTCTCCGAGTTCAGGGTCTCCATCACCATCTGGCAGAATCTCTCTCCGATGGGGATCTCCACCGGGTCGTCCGTCGCGTTGTAGGCGCCGAGCGTCAGGGTGCCCTCGAATCCGGCGTCGATCTTCCCGAACGCCCCGATGACGCCCTTCCTTATCCATGTGGTCCTCAGCCAGAGCTGGGCGCAGATGTCGCTCGCCATTCTCACTCTCTCGATCGTGGACACGTAGAACATCGTGCGCGGAGGGATGGTGACGGTCTCCTCTCTCTTGATCTCCGGGTCACCGCGGACCGATATCTCCGCGATGCGGAGGTCGTATCCGTTGGGTGTGAGCCCTCTCTCGCTGAAGTCGGAGATGCCGATGTAACCTGTCATCAGGCTCTCCATTATGTCCCTGTCAGATAGGATTCCCATGGCCCCCGCATCTGCGACAGATTTTATTATCATCGCGTCGAATGCCTCCGCCATGATAGTGCCCCGTTTCATCAGGAAGGGCGACAGGCTCGGCGTGACAGCACCGTCCTTCGGTGTGGACGACCCCCTGGACGCCAACAGGTTCGCCAGCGCCAGACGGAAGCTCGAGGGAATGGGGTACGGCATCGTGGAGACCCCGAACGTCTACACCACGATCGACGAGGAGGGGAGGTCCTCTCCCGCAGAACAGAGGGTGTCGGAGCTCGTATCCCTCCTGGAGGATCCCGAGGTGTCGTGCATCTTCTCCGCCAAGGGAGGGGACTACCAGTACGAGATGCTCCCGCTCATGGATTGGGAGGCGTACGAGTCCAATCCGAAGTGGTTCCAGGGGTACTCGGACAACACCACCCTGATGTTCAAGATGACCGCGGAGCACGATGTCGCCACCGTGTACTGCGGCAACTTCGGGGACTTCGGGATGGAGGAGTGGCACCCAAGCCTGCGGCAGAACCTGGAGTTCCTGGAGGGGAGGAGGTCGGAGCAGTCGTCCTTCCCGTACCACGCCAGGGACTTCGTGGACAGGGTGACCGGGCTGGAGTCGTTCCAGGAGGACGAGCCCACCGTCTGGGCCTCGTCCGTGGGGGACTGCAGGTTCTCGGGCAGGCTCATAGGCGGATGCATGGACGTCCTCGAGTGGTTCGTCAACAAGGGGACGGCCGACGCATCGGGCTTCGTCGAGAGGTACGGCAACGACGGGATCGTCTGGTACATGGAGACCTTCGACATGACCGAGGACCGCATCGTCTCGATGCTTCGCAGGATGGAGGACATGGGTTGGTTCGAGGACTGCACTGGGTTCGTTTTCGGGAGGCCGCTGTTCTACCACGGCGACACGGGGTACCGCGAGCTCCTGGAGAGGGAGCTGTCGGGTCTGGGGCTGCCGGTCCTCACAGATGCGGATGTCGGTCACAAGGCCCCGAGGATGACCTTCATCAACGGCGCCATGGCGGAGTTCTCGTACTCCGACGGAGGATGCACGCTCAGGTATGACCTTCGATGTGATGCCTGACGTCCCAGGGGTCTCAATATTTTATTCGGTGCAATGATATCTTTCTCATGAACAACGTTCAGAAGGCAGTCGTCATCGTCATAGCGGTGGTCCTGTGCGCCGGGGTGGCGTACACGGTCCTCGGGAACGATGACGGCGAGACGTCCCGCTTCGACGAGATCAACCTCCTGTCGCTGGAAGGTCTGCAGGAGATGTCCCCGGTCGAGGCGCTGGACGGGCTGACGTCCAGGGCGGATACGCTCGTCAGCGAGGCATCCGACGGGAACCTCTCCAGGAACGCCATGTCCATGTACGTGGACGAACTGATGACATTCTACGACGACACGCTGGTGTCGTACATGCTCTTCACATGGGAATACAACCGCGACCCGTCCGGCCTCTCGGAGGAGTACAGTCTCTGGGAGTCCTTCGTCTCACAGGGTCCGGAGACAATCAGCGAGGCGTTCAGAAGCGTCCTCAACGGTCCCGGGGCGGATACGCTCAGGAGCGTCATAGGCGACGAGTACGCGGATTCGGTGCTGGCGGAGGAGCCCCTTACGGACGAGCAGCTGCAGCTCATCACAGCGGAGGCCGAAGCGCAGGACCGCTACTACAATGCGGACCCGTCGGACGCAGAGACCATCGCGGGGATCTACGGCGAACTCATAGACATACGCGAGAGCCTCGCCGACCTCCTGGGTTACGAGAGCTATTCAGAGTACGCATACGGGGAGCTGTACGGTCGCGGGTACTCTTCCGAGGATACGGAAGCCTTCAAGGAGACCGTCAAGGAGGTCTTCGTCCCCCTGTTCTATCTTGTCCTGGAGGATTATGAAGGGCGCCCCTCCTACAGCTACTCCAGCGAGGAAGAGCTGTTCGCGGATGGCGGGGAGTTCATCAGGGGCGTGTGCCCCGAGTTCGCAGAGCTCTACGACACGATGCTCGGGTACGATCTCATCGACTTCGAGGACCTGGACACGAAGGTGGACACGGGATTCTGCTTCTCCCAGGTGCTCTCCGACGGAAGTGACTTCGTCTACATCTACAACAACCCGAATGGGACCTACTACGACCTGTGCACGCTGGTCCATGAGTTCGGCCACGCCTCGGCGGCGGCGCTGTCATGGAGCCCGACCACAGACTACGATGTCATGGAGGTGCAGTCACAGGGTCTCGAGGCGCTCTTCTCGGTGTACTGCGAGATGTCGGGTGATACGGCCGAGGCCGAATACACGATCTTCCAGTTCCTGTATGTGACCATCGAAGGGTGCTTCTGGGACGATTTCCAGCAGATAGCCTATCAGGAGGGTGCAGACACCGTGGATGAGTTCGATGCCATCATCGAACGTCTGGAACAGGAGTACGGGTATGCCTCGACCATCGAATGGTACGGGTTGTCGCACAACTTCAGCAGTCCGTTCTATTACATCAGCTATGCCGTCTCCGCGTTCAGTTCGCTGGAGGTCTTCGTCGATGCCCTGGACGACTACGATGCGGCGATCGATCAGTATCTGGACGTGGTCGCGTTCTCGCACGGGTATCTCGACATGGTCGAGACACTGGGGATGGCGAACCCGTTCGACCGCAACGATGCAATGACGGTCGCGGAGGGTCTTCTCGACTGGATCGTGTTCGCACAGGCATCCTGACAGACCAATGGTCGGCTGCCGGAGGGCTTTCACGGCGGCGACCTTCAATCATCTTCCCTTTTCTCACGAAACGCGAGATTCGGAGAGTCGTTATTGTGATAGATGCCCGGATGATACATGCGAGATTGATGAAACGAGTCCCGAGAACTGGATAGAAGAGAATGGTGCAAGGGACGAGATTTGAACTCGCGGACCACTAAGGACTAGCCCCTCAAGCTAGCGTCGTTGGCCATGCTTGACTACCCTTGCAGTAAAGGTGGGGATGGATGTCCCCTTAATAAGCTTTACGCTTTGTTCCAGTACTCCCTGGCGGCCCTTCCCATGGCCATGACGTTCTCGTCGGGGCTGGAGATGGGTGTCTCGCATCCGGGGGCGAGGATGAACCCGCTGTCCTGTCCTATGGCGTCTATCAGCTTGTACGACTCGGCGGTGACCTGCTCGGGCGTGCCGCTCATAAGAAGCTTGACGGGGTCGAGGTTCCCCATGAGGGCGATGTCCCTCCCGGCGGATGCGCGTGCCTTCTCCGGGTCGACGGCGTGGTCGAAGCTGAGGCAGTCCGCACCGGTGTTCTTGATGTGGCTCATGATGCCGAGGGTGTTCCCGCAGATGTGCACGAACGTCGGAACGTCGCTCATGCCGTGGACGTCGTCGATGACGGTCCTGATGTGGTTCCCGGAGAACTCGTCGAACATGTCGGGGGAGATCAGGTCTCCGGACGATGTCGGGTCGGCCATCCACATGACCGTCGCTCCGGCGTCGATCTGGCGCCTGACCATACCGGAGACGAGGGGCGTGATCCTGTCGATCAGGACCTTGACCATGTCGGGATCGAAGAGCATGGCGAACATCATGTTCTCCGTGCCCATGGTGTATCCGGCGGTGGTGATCGGGCCCCATGAAAGGCCGCATATGTGCAGGTCTTCGGGGATCGCCTTGGACGTCTCCTCGACTGCCTCGACCATCTTGGTGAATCCGGGGCATTCGTCCGCCGCGTAAGGATCGAATATGGCGAGCTTGTCGATGTCCTCGGCAGTCTCGACGACGTGTCCGGGGATCATCCCGTAGTCGTCCTCCGGGAACCTGACCTCCATGCCCATGTCCTTGAACGGGACCTGGGAATCCAGGATCGGCTTCACGAAGTCCGATTCGGTCTTCATGGCGTAATCTATCGCCACCTTGGCGGAGAGCTTGGGGTTCCATCTGGCCTCGTCGACCTTGACGCCGGCGCTGCGGGCGGAGGTAACCACCGCGAAGTTGTTGACAGGTGTCCTGTCCGTTTTCTCGAATTTGAGCGCCGCCTCGACGCACGCTCTGTGACCCGCGTCCTTCATATGAACACTTCCTGATAATGGATGGGTCGACCTGGTTATAAAGGGTGCCACGGGCCGGGGGCAGCACACCGGGGCTCTGGCTCAGAGGTGGGAGACCACCCTGTCGGTGAACTCCTCGGTCGTCAGGTCGCCGCCCACGTCGGGGGTCCTCTCCCCTGCCGCATAGGTCTCTATGAGGGCTTCGATGATGGCGGATGCCTCCTTGGTACGACCCATGTCGAAGAGGGCCTTGGAGGCGCATTTGATCGCGGATGTGGGATTGGAGTATCCGCGGGGGACGTCCTCGAACGTCTTGTAGAGGCCGGGAACGAAAAGGTTGCAGCTCTCTCCAACATAGGTGATGGGGGTGAGGCGGTTGCCGCCGGACAGTCCGGCGAGCATCCCGCCCGTGACGTTGCTGTACAGGTCCGCGCAGATGATGTAGTCGAACTCGAGAGGGTTCCTCACGAACTTCGACGCCCAGTACTCCACGTTGCGATGCTCCGTGCGGAAGACGTCCGACGGAAACAGGGAATCGAACGCCTCCGAGAACATGGTGCTGGAGTCGGGGAATATGTTGTCCTGCGTGATGCAGACCACGCTCCCCTTCCCGCTGAGCTCCATGTCGCTCAGGGCGCGGGCCATCATCCTGCTGTAGGATGACGATCTGATGTACTTGCTTATGGTGATGCCGTCGATGTCCCTGCTCTCGATGACGTCGCTTCCCAGGGTCATGTTGCTGGCCCAGAGCGTGATGTCCATCCCGGGGACCCCCAGGTCGTCGGCGAGTGTGCGGAAGCTCCTGCTGACGGCGTAGAGGTCCAGGTCGGCTTTGAGGGCCTCCAGGGGGTTGTGGAGCCGGCCGGCGTCGTCCTTGTACTCCTTGACGGGGCCGCAGATGACGCTGCCGCACTCCAGCGCCAGCTCCTTCGTGTCATAGGGCATGTGCTCGCCGGTGCGCTCGTACGCGGCGAAACCGATGTCGCCGCAGACGATCTCGATGTCGCTGGTGGACATCTCGAGGGTGCGCTTGGCTGCCTCTATGATCGACGGACCGTAGCCGTCGCCGGGGAGCCGGGCGATCTTCGGCATTCAGAGCAGCCTCTCGGCCAGCCCGGCGTAGATGATCGGGAGGCTGATGGTGGCATCTCCCTCGACGGTCATCTTCTTCGCATCCTCTTTGACCTTGCCCCAGGAGACAGCCTCCCTGATGCGGGCGCCGGAGAGGGATCCGTCGTACTCCTCGGCGGTGGTCAGGTAGATGCAGTAGTCGAGTCCGCCGCGGAACTGGTTCCACCAGATGACATGGTGCTTGGAGATTCCGCCGCCGATGATGATGGCGCCGGTGTACTCCGCATCGTTGGTCATCTCGGAGAGCATCTGCTCGTCCCCGAACAGGTCGATCCTCAGCTTCCTGTGCATCTGGTAGTACATCCAGAGCTGGCATCCGAAGGATCCGTCGGTGATCCCGGGGACCACGATGGGCACGTTGTGCTTGTGGCATTGGTACAGGAGGGAGTCCTCGTTGTTCAGCCTGGCACCGACCTGGTCGATGATCTCGTGGGTGGTCATGGACTGGGTCTCGGCGAAGATCTCGTCGAACATGGGCAGGAGGTTGTCCTCGAGGACGACTCCGTAGCAGGAGTCGGGGACGAGGACGTTACCGAGCCTGCTGATCTCGTACTCGTCCCTGAGCATGGCGTCGTCCATCATGAAGTCGCCTTTGTAGTACTGGGCGAAGGTCCTGGACAGGTCGTGGTCCAGGGTTCCGCAGGTGGTGATGATCAGGTCGATCATGCCGTTCCTGACCATGTCGACGATGACTCCGCGGGTCCCGGTAGCCATGATGCATGCGGGGAAGGACAGGATCCTGAGGCACCCCTCCTTCTTCACCATGGCCTCGGCGATATCGGTGGCGTCAGCCAGCTTCTGGGCGGTGAACCCTCCGGCGCGGCCCATGGCCCTGAGCATCTGGTCGACGGTCATTCCCTTGGTCACTTTGATATCCTCGACGGGTATGAGTTCGAGCTTCTCTGACATGTTGGTCACTGACCCGGGGCTAGAGGGCACTCATTCATATACATTAGGGAAGGGATGCGCGGGCGCGCACGAGCGCCCTCGCCCGTATCATTCCGGGAACTGCATGCTTTAAAGGGCATCCCGGGATATGATATCACAGTGATACCATGGCAGTAGTGTCCATAGTTTCAAGCCCTAGGAAGGGCGGTTTCGGTGACAGGATAGCCTCCGCGATGGAGGACGGCATCAGATCGGCCGGGAAGGATGTCGAGAGGTTCAACCTGAACGACCTGAAGGTGGTCAGGCAGTGCCAGAACTGCGAGGCCTGCAAGCACAACGGCGGCACGTGCGTCATCAAGGACGACATCTCGCCCATAGTGGACGCGATCCGCGGTGCCGACGGGATGATCCTGGACACGTCCATCCAGTTCAACGAGATGAACGGGCTCTTCAAGACCGTGTTCGACCGTCTCTACTGCTTCCTCGACATGAACGCTACGACGATCATGGAGAAGGGCAAGAAGGTCGCCGTCATCGTCACCGCGAGCGCCGACGCAGACAGTGCCGAGAGGGTGTCAAAGAATCTCGAGGATGTCATGAGCCAGCATTTCTTCTGCGAACCGGTCGGGAGGATAGCCTTCTGCACATGGATGATGCCGAAGGACATGCCGGTGGATCAATCGGTCCTCGACGAGGCCCGTTCTATCGGCTCCAGGTTCTGATGTCGGTGGCCAAGTGCCTCCAGAGCTCTGCTCAGGACCTCCGACGGGGTCCCGTCGCCATCGATCATGAAGACGGGCTCGTCGGAAGAGAGCATCCTCGCCCTGACCTTCTCCATCGAGGAGATGTTCTCGAACATCTCCTCCCCATCCCCTCTGGTCCCGACGCGCTCCATCGCCACGGACGGGTCGATGTCTATGAGCAGGGTGGCATCCGGGGCGGGAAGGAAAGATGTCAGGAACCTGTGGAGGAGGTCCCCCGCCCTGCCGTCCATGTAGAAGGCGGAGAGGGTGTATCTTACAGCGACGATGTCGTTCCCGCGACGGACGGCGAAGCCTGTGGACAGTATGTCGAGGAACATGAAGAAGGCGGAAAGTAGCTTCGCGGGCAGACCCCTTCCCAGAAGGGCCCTCCTCGCAAGCCGCCCCCATCTTCCGTCGCCTGGGTGCTCCCTGACGCTGACGCTGAGCCCGTCCGAGGCCAGAGCCTCGGCGATCCCGGCGGCGACCGTGCTCTTGCCGCTGCCGTCCAGGCCGTCCACGGCTATGAACATGGGACGTGCTATCGGAATCCATTTTAAGAGCGTTCCGCCGTTCGGTCACCAATGACCGTCATGGCTAGGGACAGGGAATACGGGGAGCTGCTCGAGGACGTCCGCGGCAGGAAGGTCCTCGTATGGACCTGCAACACATGTGCCAGACTCTGCAACATCGGAGGCAGGGAGGCAGGCGAGAGGCTGGCTGCGAGGCTCGCCGAGGACGGGGTGGAGGTGGCGGGATGCGTCTGCAGCTCCGCCGCCTGCTTCATGTCCAAGGCCGACAGGATGGCCTCCGAGGCGAAGGGGGACTACGACCTGGTCGTCGCCGTCAACTGCGACATGGGTGCGAGGAACGCGGAGGAGGCCACGGGGAGGGAGGTCCTCAATCCGGTGGTCACGTTCGGCACAGGGTACATCGACCGCGATGGCCGCAACCGTCTCGCCACGGTCGTGTGCGGGAAGACGGTCTATGACGAGGATGCGGAGGAGGTCGCCAAGCGCAACGGCCTCTGGATGTCGCCGTTCGTCTGACTGCCAAGGCTTATCTCCGACGCCGTCCGTTAGTGACGCATGGCAATATGCTTCAAGTACGCATTCTGCACCGTGAAGGGTTCGATCACGGAGAACGTGTTCGCCTCCCCCAACGATGCGGAGATGTGGGCGTCCCGTCTATCGGAGGACAACCCCGGCACGCTGTACATCTACGACGAGGACTGCTGGGTCCCGGACATGGTCTTCGGACTCCCGGACGACGACCTCTCTGTGGTGGCCCGCGGCATGGCGTTCGTGAGCGCCGTCGGCGGAGGGGACTACGCCCAGGCTCTGAGGGACTATGTGGGCATCCAGGAGATGCCGTCGGAGGTCAGGGAGTCCCTCCTGAAAGAGGTCTCCGATTGAACTCTCCGAATCCGATTCTAGAAATAAGGTGGGATGGGGATACCCCCATCCCTTTTTGCATCGCGATCAGGCGATGAAGAGGACTGCGGTCACCAGGCAGATGGTGGACAGCAGCTTGACGAGGACGTGGATCGAAGGTCCGGCGGTGTCCTTGAACGGGTCTCCGACGGTGTCTCCGACGACGGCAGCGGCGTGAGCGGGGGATCCCTTTCCGCCGTGGTTGCCCTCCTCGATGTACTTCTTGGCGTTGTCCCAGGCTCCTCCTCCGTTGTTGAGGAAGTTGGCCATCAGGATACCGACGATGGTTCCGACCATGATCAGGGCACCGACGGCCTCGTAGGCCTGGACGTAGTCCGTGAGGGCGTACCTGTAGATCAGACCGAAGACGATCGGGACCAGGATGGGGAGCAGGGCGGGGACGACCATTGCCCTGAGGGCACCGCGTGTGGCGATGTCCACGCACTTGGCTGTGTCGGGCTTGGATGTTCCGGCCATGATGCCGGGGTCCTCGCGGAACTGCCTGCGGACCTCCTCGATCATCTCTCCGGCGGCCTTGCTGACAGCGCGGATGGCGAGGGATGCGAAGAAGAAGACGAGCACGGCTCCGACCAGTCCGCCGACGAAGATCAGCGGGTCTCCGAGGTCGACGTGCATGACCTCGGTGATGGACATTCCCCTGACCTCGGCCACGATCTCGAAGAAGGCGGCGAAGAGCAGGAAGGCGGCCAGTGCGGCAGAGGCCATGGCATATCCCTTGGTGAGGGCCTTGGTCGTGTTTCCGGCGGAGTCCAGCTTGTCGGTCCTGTCGCGGACCTCGCTGGGCTGGTTGCTCATCTCGGCGATTCCACCGCCGTTGTCGGTGATGGGTCCGAATGTGTCCATGGCGAGGATGAACGCGGAGGATCCCAGCATGGCGATGGTTCCGATTGCGGTTCCGTAGAGTCCGAAGGTGGCAGCGTCGGAGCCGGCGGGGGCCGCGGCGTAACCGAGCAGGTACGTGGCGATGATAGCCACGACGATGCACACGACGGGCAGGACGGTGGACTCCATACCAATGGAGATTCCCTGGATGACGTTGGTGGCGGGTCCGGTCTCGGATGACTCGGCGATGGACTTCACGGGCTTGTGATCGCCGGTGTAGTACTGTGTGATGAACACGATAGCGAGTCCGAGGACGATTCCGACGATACCCGCGGCTGCGAACATGTACCAGTTGTCGATGCCCTCGGACTGTCCGAGGATCATGTACGTCGATATGAACAGGAAGATGACGACGAGGATGATCGTCAGGTAGTATCCGAAGTTCATGGCCTTGATGACGTCGGAGTTGTCGTCCTTGAGGCGGACGACGAAGATGCCGACGAGGGAGGCGATGAGTCCGAAGGCGATGAGGACCAGCGGGAGGTAGATCCAGTTGAAGGATGCGCCGCTGAATGTGTTCACAACGGCAAGTCCGATGACCATCGATCCGATGATCTCGGCGGCGGTCGACTCGAAGATGTCTGCACCACGTCCGGCGCAGTCTCCGACGTTGTCACCGACGAGGTCGGCGATGACTGCAGGGTTCCTGGGGTCGTCCTCGGGGATACCGGCCTCGACCTTTCCGACGAGATCGGCACCGACATCGGCGGCCTTGGTGTAGATTCCACCGCCGAGCTGAGCGAACAAAGCGGCGAAGGAGGCTCCGAAGGCGTATCCGACGACGGAGTGGAGGGTCATGGTCATGTCCTCTCCGCACCAGTAGTAGTAGGCGAGGAAGACGACGAACAGACCGACGAGGCTGAGGGTGGAGACGACGATACCGGAGATGGCACCGCCGCGGAAGGACACCTTGAAGGCGTCGTTGAGGGATGTGCGGGCCGCGGAGGCGGTCCTGATGTTGGAGTTGACGGACACCTTCATTCCGATGAATCCGGAGAGGATCGAGAAGCCGGCTCCGATGAGGAACGCGATGGCGACCCTGTAGTTGAGGTAGTCCGCGAAGCTGTCGGCGAGGCCGACGAGCGCGATTATGATCGCTACGATGATACTGATGATTCCGATCGTCTTGTACTGGCGTTTGAGATATGCCATTGCACCGGTTTCGATCGCATCGGAGATCTCCTGCATCTCAGGGGTCCCCTTGTCCTTCGACCAGACGTACTTGAAGAAGTACGCGGCGAAGATCACTGCGATGACCGCGGCGACGGGAATCATAAACAATAGAGTCTCAGTTCCGAAATCTATCATTCTATCGATTCCTTTAGCGTTTTAGCGGGACGTGTATCGGTTCTTCTAAATAAATGGAATCGTCGTTATTCGGAGGATGTGCAAGGTTCCGGCAGGCACCGGCGGTCATGAACCGTCGGTCTGGCACAATGTGATCGGGACATTTCCGGGAATCATTTTGCGTGCCGACAGACCTGATCCGGATGCATCGTACATGTGCAGGTAGCCAGGCCGTCTTTTCTTTTATTTATTATAATATGTCAACCAAGTCACGTTTAAATACAAGATGGCTATAGTCGGTCACATTCGAGAGGACCCACCATGTATATGCTAACCGAGGTCGAGAAGGTCGTCCGCATCCCGCCGAAGGACCTGAAGGATGACATAGACAGCGTCATCGACAGCCTCACCTGGGAGACCTACGAGGGCCGCCTTGGAGAGGACAAGAACTTCACCGTGCTGATCAAGAACGTCAGGACCGTAGGTCCGGGACGCATCGTCCACGGGGACGGCGCCGTCTACCAGACGGTCAAGTTCGACCAGGTCGTGTTCAAGCCCAGGGACAACGAGATCATCATCGGCAAGGTAGTCGAGATCCTCAAGTTCGGTGCGTTCGTCAGGTTCGGTCCGCTCGACGGTCTCCTGCACATCAGCCAGGTCATGGACGACCGCGTCGACATCGACGAGACCAACCAGAGGCTCGTAGGAAAGGACACCGGAAGGTACCTCGCCGTCGGCGATATCGTCAAGGCCAGGGTCGTCAGCATCGACCTCAACGAGAAGAACCCCCAGGAGAGCAAGATCGGACTGACAATGCGCCAGCCCGGACTCGGCAAGCTCCAGTGGCTCGAGGAGGACCACAACAAGAGGTCCGAGAAGCAGCAGGGAGGGGATGAGTGATGGTCGGACCGGTGCTCAAGGCGTGCAAGCAGTGCAGCTTCATCACCGAGGACGACGTCTGCCCCCGCTGCGGCGGACAGACCTCCAAAGAATGGCAGGGCTACCTGGCGGTTGTCGACTTCGAGAAGTCCGAGATCGCCAAGAAGATGGGCATATCCGCCAACGGGAGATACGCCCTGAAGGTCCGCTGAGACCATGTTCGAGAAGGATCTCGTTCTGCCCGAGTCCCAGAGAGGCGCCTTCAAGGAGCCGATCGGGAGGGAGATGGACGAATCCGAGCTCGATGATAACGCTCAAACCCGTTACATAACCGTCGGGGACGTGGTGTCTCTGACGTTCAGAAGGCATGGCGTGAGGCCGCTGCTGTCCGTGTACGACGGCAGCACGGAGCGCAGGGAGATGACCGACTTCGCGAAGCTCGTGGAGGGCGAGATGAAGGAGGTCGTCTCGAACCCAGCGGGGAGGATTACCGCCGAGATGGCGGATTCGATCCGCAGGGGCATCGAAGGGGAGGTCGACCTGATCCGTGTCGAGGGCGAGGAGGACCTGGCATTGCTGCCTTGTCTCCTGTACGCCGAGGAGGGCACGGTGGTGGTCTACGGCATGCCCGGAAGATGCATGATGGCCGTCGAAATCGACGGAGCCATCAGGAAGAGGGCCGCGGAACTCGTGGCCACAATGGAGGAACTGGAATGAAGATGGAAATTACCCAGAAGAAAGAGAACCCTCTGCAGAAAAGGGTCGAGGTCTACTTCACCATCGACCACAAGGGAGAGGCAACCCCCGGCAGGAACGCCGTCGCCGAGGAGGTCGCCAAACAGACCGACTCCAAGAGGAGCTGCGTCGTAGTCGACAACATCGAGTCCGTCTACGGAAAGGGCATGTCCAAGGGATACGCCAAGGTCTACGAGAGCATGGAGGCAGCCCTCGAGTTCGACAGGGAGTACCTCCTGAAGAGGAACGGAATCGAGGCCCCCAAGCCCGAGGAGCCCGCTGCTGAGGAAGCCCAGGAGTGATCACAATGGCAAAAGCACCCGCACCCAAGAAATCCATCGCCAAGAAGGACGCGTACAAGGTCGAGGGCGACAAGCTCGTCAGGACCAAGCCCGTCTGCCCCAAGTGCGGACCCGGCGTATTCATGGCCACCCACAAGGACCGCGTGTCCTGCGGAAACTGCGGATACACCGAGTTCAAGAAGAACTGAGAAGAGATCAACATCTTCAATCCGCCTCCACCCTCTCACCAGGAGGCTCAGGATCGCCGGGGCGAAACCCGCCCCGGCATAACTATTCTTCTCAAAACATCAACGAAACGGGCCCGTAGTATAGCTTGGATAGCATGGGGGCCTCCGGAGCCTCAGACTCGGGTTCGAATCCCGACGGGCCCGCTCACCGATCTCCCGCATCCGCAGGGTGCCGTTCTATGTAATCTCCTTGATTCTTACGGGCTTCATGTCCGCCATTCCTCATCGTCTGCGATCCTCTTTATTTATAGTGCCAGACTGGTGAAACAACCGATGGATGGAACCATTAGCCCACAGAATTTATACTACCAGACAGATGACATGGGACGATGACGAAGGGGCGTATTCCACCTAGAAGCGAGCTCGTCCAGCTCCCTCATACAGTTCACGGGGGCCAGGGATGGAAGCTCGAGAACGTCGAGGACTACAGTCACAATCTCAACCCCTTCGGACCGCCGGAAGATCTCGGCGAGATAGTGGCCTCCGCCATCGGTGACGTCGGCCATTATCCGGATGATTCATGCGCCGAGCTCAAGGAGGTAATCTCCAAGACCTTCAACGTCGGCGTGGACTGCATCTCCGTGGGGGCCGGTTCCTCGGACATCATCAGGAACGTCCCCAACACGTTCTACGAGAGGGGCTCCAAGGTCGTGATCCCCAATCCATCGTTCGCGGAGTACACCCAGCAGTGCAGGATCGTTGGCGCGGAGGTCCAGCCGTTCATGCTGGAGCCAGAGGAGGATTTCAGGATAGATGCGGACAGGCTCCTGGAGGCCGCAGAGGGCGCCAAGGCCGTGTACATCTGCAATCCCAACAACCCCACCGGCAGGGTGGAGCCGAGGGACAAGATCATGCGTATTACCAGGGAGCTCGAGGAGAAGGGGACGTTGCTGTTCCTGGACGAGACCCTGCTGGAGCTCGTCCCGGGGTACACGGACATAACCATGTCGGGAATGGTCAGCCGCTTCTCCAACCTCGTGGTGGCCAATTCTCTGACGAAGTCGTTCGCGATCCCCGGAATCAGGATAGGGTTCGGATTCTCCAACCCGGACATCATCGCCGAGATGGACAAGGTGAGGATGACCTGGAACGTGGGACAGATAGAGCAGACGGTGGCGACCGTCCTCCTCAGGGACAAGATGGACTATGTGGACCATGCCGCCGCCGTCATGGCGGAGGAGTCGGAGATAATGAACTCCGCCCTCGCCCAGATAGGGTTCCCCGTAGGCGCCGATTCGGACTCCTTCTTCTATTTCAACTCGATAGAGTCACTGGGGATGACAGGCGCCGAGTTCAACAAGAGGATGATTACCCACGGCATCTCCATCCGTGACTGCGCCTCCTTCGGAGACCGTTTCAAAAGCTACATCCGCTACAGCGTGAAGGACAGGGAACGCAACTGTCGCTTCATCGCCGCCGTCGATGCAGTGCTCAACGGGTGACCCCCATGATCCTGTGGCTGGATGCTGTGCTGGTCGTGGTGCTGGCGCTGGCCATAGACAGGTACATCGGCGAGGTCCCCAACTCCATCCATCCGCTGAGGTGGATGGGCAACATCCTGGCGGCGATCGACCGCAGGGTGTCGTGCAGGGGCACTAAGAAGGCCATCGCCATAGGGTTCCTGTCGTATCTCCTGGTATTCATCCTGTTCTGCGGCGTGGGGTTGTTCCTAACATCGCTGGTCCGCTACGGTCTGTCGTCGGCCGTGTCCCCTCTTGCCGGGGAGGTCGCGTGGATAATCCTCACCGCGCTGCTGTTCAAGATCAACTTCGCGATATTCTCGTTCAGAAAGCACTGCGACCCGATCTGCGACGATCTGGAGGCCGGAAGGGTCGAGGATGCCGCGGCGAAGGTCCAGATGATCGTCAGCCGCAACACGAAGGGAATGGATGCGGATCATATCGCATCGTCCTGCTGCGAGACCGTTACCGAGAACCTCGTGGACAGCGTGTACTCCCCCGTTCTATACTTCGGCATACTCGGGCTCCCGGGTGCCGTCATGTTCCGCTGCGCCAACCTCATGGACGCCATGTGGGGATACATGAACGACAAGTATGCGCTTCTCGGGCGCTTCCCGGCGAGGTTCGACGATGTTCTGGGATTCATCACATCAAGGGTGTCGCCCTATTTCATCGCCCTCGCGGGCATGATGCTGGGGATGGACTGGAGGAGGTCTGTCCCGGCCGCCAGGGCTGAGCACACCAAGACCCCGAGCCCGAACAGCGGATGGTCCATGACCGCTGCCGCCGCGGTCCTCGGGATAAGCATGGAGAAGAGGGGCGTTTACGTCATGGGGGATGGGCCGATGCCCACGCCCGCCGACGTCAAGCGGTGCTGTCGCCTGATCGAGCTGTCGGCCATGCTCTTCCTGCTCACTGTTGGTCTCATCCTTTACGGGCTCATCGGGATCCAGGTGCAGTTGTTCGTCGAGGATGCCGTCTTCGGGTTCTGGGGGTCGGTCCTATGAACCTCATCGCCACATCGGGTATTGCCAAGATAGACGGCATGGGTGTCGGGGTGGTTCGTTTCACCCAGGTTATGGAGGCCCTCAGCTGTGCGATCCTCAACGGGGGGAACCGCAGGTCCTCATCGTTCTTTATCATGCAGGTCAACCGGGACTACTCCAACGACGATCCGGCGTCGGATGCTGCCAGGGTCAGGGATGTGCTCGGTCTGCCGGAGGATTCGGTGGGGATGATGCCCGCCGCCGAGGTCGAGCATGTGTTCAGCATCGCTGTCGGCGAGTGCAACGGCACGGAGGTCACGGCCATCGCCACGGCAGGTCTGAGCAACCATGTCGTCGCGGGGGACCTTCTGGAGAACTATCCGGAACGCAGGATTGTCTCGGATTCTAGGGCCGCCCATCTGGCTGGGACAATTAACATCGCGGTCCTGTCCCCGGTGCCTCTTACGGAGGAGGGGAAGATCAACATATTCATCCCTCTGGTCGAGGCGAAGTCCGCCGCGATGGCCGACAGGGGCTACAGGGAGACTGGAACGACATCCGATTCCATGGCGGTGTTCTCACCCGTCGGAGGCGAGCGCATATCGTACACCGGAACCGGATCCGACATAGGCATCGCGGCGGCCAGGGCCGTCAGGTCGGCCGTCGGACAGGCGCTCGAGGCGAGAGGGGAGCATCCCGTGATGGAGGAGCCTCTGAGGCTGCTCCGCAACAATGGCTACGACATCGGGCGCATGCGTTCCCTGTCCGGTTCTTCGGTCTCGGAGGAGGAGTTCGAATCGCTCCTGGTCGAGGCGCTGGGGGAGCCCCGGCTGCGCGCCATCGTGGACCTTGCCCTGTTCTCCGCGGACCGTGCCGATTCCATGGCAGACGACGGGCACCCGGAGGAGAGGGACATCATAATCAGAGCCGCCGAGGACTACACCGGGATGGACGTGGGCCGCGGGGCGAGTACAGTCGAGGCGGTGCTGACCGCTGTTTCAAGATATGTGGTGAGAGGAAATGAGTGATGAGGAGTCTGGTGCGGGAGGGGCGGAGCGCGCGTCCTCCGGAGGCGGATCGGCGTTGAAGGCGCTGATCTCGTTCTTCACCATTTGGCATATGGACATAGATGAGAGGGACATGAACGAGATGGAGCGCAATTTCGGCCTCATCCCCTTCGTGGGGGTGCTGTTCGGAGTGGTGATCATGATCGTGATGGCCATATTCTGCTATGTCAACAAGACGCAGGGGTTCGGGTCCGGGATGTTCTACGCCGTGCTCGTCCTGGCGATCGTGTACGTCGGGAGCAAGTTCATCCATTTCGACGGATTGACCGATTTCGGCGACGGGATGATAGTGTCCGGTACGCAGGAGGACCATGTCCGTGCCCTGAAGGACACCCTTGTGGGAGCAGGCGGCATAGGTGTCGCCCTCATCGTCGTCCTTCTCTCCGTCTCGATATACGGGATCGCCGGGCTCATGCTGATCGTGTTCGCCCCTATCGCCGAGATCCTCGTCAAGAACGCGATGGTCGCGGCGGCGGCTTACGGGAAGCCGGGGAACGGCATGGCGGCCAGGCAGGTGTCGCTGACCACTACCCACTCCATCATCGTGTCGACCGTCCTGAGCCTCGTCCTGAGCATAGTCCTGGGCATCGTTGCCGGTCTGATCTACAATGCCATGTACCCGAACGTCATCGAACTGGTGTCGGTTCTGTTCTGCATCGTGTTCGGAACGGTGGTCTCCATCCTCGTGGGATACCTCATGGCGAGGAAGGCCAACTCCGTGTTCGGGATGGTCAACGGGGACATCCTCGGTGCAACCAACGAGATTTCCAGGCCGGCCATCATGTTCGTGATGATTCTGCCATACATCTGTTGGCTGTGGTGATCCGTTGCAGGCGCTGATCAATGCTGGTGGGAAGGGCTCCCGGATGGGGAAGTGCGGTGTCGAGAAGCCTATGCAGGTCATCGGCGACAAGCCGACCGTTCAGAGGGTGGTGGAGGCGATCTCCGCCTCCTCGAACATCGATCGTCTGATCGTGTCTGTGAGCGACAACACCCCCGAGACCGAGAGGTTCCTGAACAGCATAGGCGTCGAGACGATCCGCACGTCCGGGGAGAGCTTCATGGACGATCTCCACGATGCGTTCAGGGCGATGGACGGGGACTACGTCCTGACATGTCCTTCTGACCTCCCGCTCCTCACCACGGACGTGGTCGATCTTTTCATAGAGTACTTCCAGCCCGGGACCATGGAGTCCGCGATTGCCGTCGTCGATGAGGAGACGGTGGTGAGGACGGGGATCACCCCGTCGTACACCAGGGAGTACAACGGAAGGCAGTGGGTCCTGTCCGGCCTCTGCATCATGAACCGCCCGATGACGCTTGCCGGAGCATATCTCAAGGAGTATCTCTTCGAGACCGACTGGGTGGAGCTGTCTGTGAACGTGAACACCCTCGATGAGCTCGAGCTCGCACGCAGCTACTTCAACACGACGCCGGACATACCGTTCAACCATAACAGGATGCAGTCCGATTGAACCTCCGGACGCGTTTAGTTCCGGCTCCGGCATTGAAGCCGGAGCCGGGTTTTTCCCTCCCTTCGGAGTAAGCGGATCTCAGAATCCCATTATCCCTTTGTAGATCTCATGGACCTTGTCCTCGAGATCCTCATGTGTGATCACCCCGGCGGATTCGATGATCGCGCCGACGGATGCACCTCCGCATCCGACGCCCTCCTTGATGAACCCCCACTCGTACGCCTGGAGTCCCTCGTAGGGGCTGGATCCGTAGTCCACGTTGACGTACACAATGGGGACGTCCTTCGAGACGCAGTCCATGATCCTGCTCATGCTGGAGTTGGGGTCGTTCATCAGCCATCTGGTGGTCCCCTGGAAGAAGTTGCCGACGAGCTCCGGGTGCAGGGCGATTGCCCCGGCCATCACGGCGGCCATCTGGGTTCCGCCACCGACGATGACAGGTACGGATTTCGCCGCACCGCACAGTATGCCGATGTTCGCGGGCATCATCGGATCGCCCACGCACTCGATGGCCTTCAGCGGGTCGTCCTTCAGGTCCCCGGGCTTGATCCCGGCGGCCTCCAGGGCCTGGGCAACGAGCTTCGATTTCAGCTCCTTGGGGTTGTTGGGGGAGCTGCTGCTCACGAGGTTCTCCTTCAGGACCCCCATCGCCATCAGGACGGCCAGGGCGGTGGTGGTCCCTCCGGCAACGCTCTCGCTGATGATGACGAAGTCGTACGCCCTCGCCAGCATCTCTCCGAGCATGTAGCCCTTCTCGTACTCGGTCCTCACGTTCTTGACGGATTTCCCGGTGATGATCTTCTCGCCGCATTCGCCACCCATGTCGAAGTACGGGACGTACGGGATGACCTCGCAGCCTCCGTTGACGATGTAGTAGGGCATGTCGGACAGCTCGAGCGCGGCCTTCGTGAGGGTCGCGGGCGTTGGGATGCCTCCGGGGTTGATGGGTATGCCCTTCATGCAGGTGGTCTTCCCGCTGATGAGGAGCTCCGCATCAGCCGCGGGGGTGAACATCGTCAGCTCGGGGGTGTCACCAGCATCCGAGACGCCAGGGATGGTGGATGTGCGGGTGTTGGCGACCGTGCAGGTGAACACGCCCCTCTTGCCCCATATCCTGGACAGGATTTCTTTCGCGGTCTTCTCGTTTCCATACACGCCCAGGGAGGGCGGGAGTTCGAATTCCATCTGATTCACCGTTTGTGCTGGGAAAGGGTTTGGATCACTTTCTTGAGCTCTATCATCGATCCCTCCGGGAGTCCGGTGTCGATGCTCGTCCAGAGGGGGACATCCATCAGGATGTGCTCGCCGGTGACGCACGATGTGCCGTGGTCCACGAAGTAGACGATGTTCTCCACGTCGGGGAAGTACTTCTCCATCAGGCGGTCGGTCTCCTCGAGGACGGCCTTCTTCTTGAACGGGTCCTTCTGGTGGCTGTACTCGTCCACCTCGTCGATGTGCAGGAAGACGTTGCCCCTGGTGAGAGCCTCCTGAGCGATGGGGAACCTCTCCTCCAGGTCGTCTATGACATGCGTCTCCATCCCGAGGGAGGCGCATATCCCCATCGAGGTGGGACTGTCCGACACAGCGGTCATGGGTGCCAGCTCCGGGAAGGGGTCGTACTGTTTGCCGAACTTCCCGCATCCCCACGGGTATCCCGTGATCCCGTTCATCTCGGAGGCCACTGTCATCACGAGCCTGCCGAGGTCTCCGGGGACCTCCTTGAATTCCGCATCGACAGGGGGAGCGGGGAGGTCGGGGACATCGTCGCTCTCCATCGTGAGGACCGCGCGTCCCTCGATGAAGAACTTGATCGCGGGATTGTACTGAGACAGCATGTCCATGTGGGACATGACCCTCCTTTCCAGTTCGTCCTTGATGGGGTCGGTGTCGTAGCACCAGTGGACCTTGCCGCCGCTGATGTCGGCGGGGCTAAGGCGATATGCGGTGCGCTTCGGATCCTGGATGGGAAGTCCCAGACCGAGCGCCTCCAGGGCGGCGCGGGGGATCTCCGGCGGGTGTCCGGTAAAGAACTCGTTCAGGAACAGCTGCGTGTATCCGCGGCCGGTCGTCCTCAGTTTGTGCGGTGCCTTGCTCTCGAGGTACGGCATCTCGGCCACCTCGATGGGTTTGCGTCCGTCCATCAGCGGGTTGGGGTCGTCCTCGGCCCCGTCCAGCAGAACGTACAGAATGTTGCTCATTGTATCCTCCTCAGGGCGATCGCGGCCTGGCCGACCGAGATGCCTCCGTCCCCGTTCGGGACGTTCTCATGCATTGCAGTTAGATGGAGGGATGATATAACCATATCCTTGAACATCCCGGAAATTGCACTGTTGACTGACACACCGCCGGTGATGCCCACGTGTTTCACGCCTATCTCGTCCGCGGCATCCACCGCGTTGGCCACCAGCTCCTGCATCACATTATATACGATGGAGTATGCCGCGTCCTCCGGCCTCACGGCGTCGGTGATCCTTTCGAACAGGTGGGCTGTTCTGACCACTCCGTTCACGGTCTCCGTCTCGAAGCCGTCGACCAGCTTTCCGCGGGAGAGGAGCGGCTCAAGCCTCATCGCCGGCTCCCCGTCGTAGGTGCGCTCCCTGCAGACTCCCAGCGAGTATGCCAGGGCGTCAAGGAGACGTCCCATGGACGAGCTTTTCACGCTCCTGTCCATGAGCTTGGAGAGGACCGAGGCGTCCCTGTCGCTGAAGTCGTGGTTCTCGGCCCCGTTCATCATGTCTATCGCGAACCTCAGTCTGCGTAGGTCGTAGAGCGCCTTCTCCGAACCCAGTAGCGGGATGTACTCCAGGTGGGCCACCCTCCTGTACGAATCCAGGTCCGATGCCATTACCTCGCCTCCCCACGCCATGCCGTCGTCGCCATGCCCGGTGCCGTCGAGCGTCAGGACCGCGCACCCGTCCAGGTGCTGGTCTGCCATCAGGGATGCGGCGTGGGCCCAGTGGTGCTGCACCTCGATGGTCTCGGCGCCGCACTCCTCCGCGATCATCCTTCCGAGCCTGCGGTTGGAGTATCCTGGGTGCAGGTCCACGGCCACTATGTCGGGGGTGCATCCGACCAGGCGCATCTGCGTGCGCACCGCCTCCTCCAGGTACTCGGGGACGCCGATCTTCTCGCCGTTCCCGATGTACTGTGTGGGCCAGATCCTGCCGCCGGAGGCCACCGATCCCGTGAGGTTCTCCTGGGCGCCGAGCGCGACCGCATCCCCATCCATCCCGATGTCGAGTCCGAAGGGTATGCTTCCTCTGGACCTGCGTATGTACTGGGTCCGGTCCCCGAACATCCTCAGGACGGTGTCGTCCGCACGGTTGAGGATGGGCTGGTTGTGAAGGAGATAGGCGTCGGCGCCCAGTTCTTTTGCCTTGTCGTCATCGGTGACCATGGGCTCGCCCGGGACGTTCGCGGACGTCATCACGAGGGCGTCGTGCCTGAGATGTGAGAACAGGATGTGGTGCATCCCGGTGTACGGGAGGAACATCCCTATGTTGTCGAGTCCGGGGGAGGCAAGCTCCGTCTCGGGGCGGTCCTTCTTGCGAACGAGGACGATCGGGCGGTTGGGGGAGAGCAGCTGCCTCTCCTCCTCCGGCGTCGGCTCGGCGTACCCGCGGAGCGCATCCAAGTCCTTTGCCATCACGGCGAAGGGCTTGTTCCTGCGGCCGTACCACTCCCTCATCTCGCCGATCACGTCGAGGTTGCAGCATATGTGCATCCCTCCCCAGCCCTTGACGACCGCCCTTCCGCCGTCGTCGAGGATCCCGGCGAGCTTCTCGATAGAATCCCCAGGCACCTCGGTGCCGTCCTGCAGCTCCAGCCTGTATCCGGGTCCGCAGACCGGGCAGCACACCGTCTGGTGGTGGAACCTCCTGTCCCCGGGGTCGCGGAACTCCCCCGAACAATGTGGGCACATCGGGAATGAGTCCATGGACGTGAGTCTGCGGTCATAGGGCATCCCCTTCAGGAGCGTGAATCTTGGCCCGCAGTCGGTGCACGTGGTGAAAGGGTACATGTGCCTGCGGCCAGGGGAGAAGATCTCCCTGACGCATCTGTCGCACACGGCGCTGTCCGCCGGGATGGATGCTCCCGATCCCTGTCCGGAGGACGGCACTATCGAGAAGCCCTCCGGGCCATCGTATTCGGAATCGTCCCTGCGAACGGACCGGACCTCGGCCAGCGGAGGGAGGTCCGACATGAGCTCGCGGAGGAGCTCCTCACCGCGGTCCGTGTCAATCACCACGGACGAGCCGTCGTTCCATACGGCTCCCGAGGCACCGGCGCGGGAGGCGGCACGGTACACCGCGGGTCTGAATCCGACCCCCTGGACCGTGCCGTCTATGGTAATCCTCATGGGCCGACGGTATGCGCTCGGGACAGATAACCTGATGGGTCCCGGCGGCGGCCCAGAGCCATCACCTTCTGTTGGGGTTCCTGCTGCCGCAGGCGCAAGCCGGCATGATGTCGTTGCCCATCGCCGGGGGCCCCTGCTTGTTGACGCTAAGGGTCCCATCGGGGGCGTCCAGGAAATCGGCCAGATCCTGATCGGAGGGATACTCCCCGACGCTTATGGAGACGCCCTGATACAGGCAGATCGGGAGCTCACCGAGTCCCTTCGCCCTGACGATCTCTGCCGCCTCGCCTTCGTCGATGTCGTCTGCCGAATCGCAGAGGACCCTGCCGACCTCGATCCCGGCGGTCTTGAGCGCGTCCCAGGACCTGTCGAACCTCTCCGTGTCCGCGGGATTCCTCTGTCTCGCCGCCTCGGATTCGTAGATGATCATATCGTACTCCATAAACGGCGTTAAACGATGACTGTATTTAAAACGAAATGGAAAGGAAACGGTTTTGAAGTCCCATTGAGGGACCTGGGATCAGCAGAAGCAATCCTTGTAGTGGTCGATGGCGCCCTTGATGATGGCCTCGACCTTGTCGGACCCGATGATCTCGTCGACGGCGGTGGTCTTGTTCTCCAGAGCCTTGTAGACGGTGAAGAAGTGGGCCATCTCGTCGAACAGGTGCTTGGGCAGCTCGGAGATATCCTTGTACCCGTTGTACGTGGGGTCGTCATAGGGGATCGCGATGATCTTCTCGTCGTTTGCGCCGTTGTCGATCATCTTGATGGCTCCGATGGGGTAGCACCTGACGAGGGTCATGGGGATGATGGGCTCGGAGCAGAGCACGAGCGCGTCCAGGGGGTCGCCGTCGTCGGCGTACGTCCTGGGGATGAAGCCGTAGCTTGCCGGGTAGTGGGTCGAGGTGTACAGGATCCTGTCAAGTTTCAGGAGTCCGGTCTCCTTGTCGAGCTCGTACTTGTTCTTGCTGCCCTTGGAGATCTCGACGACGACCATGAAGTCTTCGGGGGAGATCCTCTTGGGATTGATGTCGTGCCATATGTTGCTCATATGAGGCCTCTGTCCAAGGTTTATGCGCGGTCGTTAATGTATCTTTGGGAGAAACGGCCGGCAGGGTCGCCGTCGGCCCATCTTCGACACCGTCAAATATACGATTGTCGGATTGCATCTCATGGAGACCAAGACCAACCCGATGAGACACCTGGAGAAGCTGGGGATACCCTACACCGCCCACCACTACGAGGGCGGGGTCCTGAGCGGCATCGAGGTGGCCAAGGTGCAAGGTCAGGATCCGGACCTGGTCTTCAAGACCCTGGTGACCGAGGGGAAGGAGAGGAGCTACTACGTCTTCCTCGTGCCGGTCTCTGGCGACCTGGATCTCAAGAAGGCAGCCGCAAGCGTCGGGGAGAAGTCGGTCTCGATGATCAAGTCGAAGGACCTCCTCCCTCTGACGGGTTATGTCCACGGGGGATGCTCGCCGCTATGTCTGAAGAGGCCCATGAGGGTGACGATCGACGCCTCAGCACAGCAGCACGAGAGGATCTATTTCAGCGCAGGTAAGGTGGGGTATCAGGTGGAGGTCGCCGTCGAGGATCTCCCCAAGGCTCTGGAGTTCCAGTTCGCAGACATCAGGAAGCCGGTAAACGAGGTCAGATGAACACGCGACGGTATCTCTGAAGTCTGCTGTTCGGATGATCCGGCACGGTCATGGATACGAGTCCGTATTCCATCGCCGGATGTAGATATGCTTTCATGAAGTGGGGCTTATGGCTCAGCCCCATCCTCTTCATGATTTCGTATGAGCTCATCGGGTCCGTCCCCATCGCATCCATCAGTTTGGAGATGTTAGGATCCTTCAGATGCATTAGGTCGGTGAGTGATGCGATGTTGGCATCCAGACAAAACTCTATGAATTCGGTGCAGTCTTGGACCTCTCTGTGTTGGCATCTTTCGAGTACTGCGTAGTATTCGCCCTGCCTTTCACGTATCTTCGACTCCATAGGGACCAGATCGAATATGGGGTCGTATCTGTGAAGGACCGCTGAGTGCCATAGACGTCCGATTCTTCCGTTGCCATCTGGGAATGGGTGTATTGCCTCGATGTAGTAGTGGGCTATTGCGGCCGTTATAGGTGCTGGATAATCAGAGTCCCGGCACCAGTCGAGCAGTTTTCTAACCATAGGCTCTACCTTTTCGGCCTCCGGCGCCACGTAGATGACCTTCTCGCCCTCGGCTATGTAGACGCCATGGGTACGGAATCCGGATTGTTCGACGAGTCCGAACATCATCGTGTCATGTAACCGAAGAAGGTCGTCCAATGACCAGATGTCCGCATCATCCACCTCGCCATACGCCTTCACCGCGTTCCGGGTTTCCAATATCTCATCGAATGGACCCCCCGTGGTTCTGCCGTTGATGATGTCCCTTGTTTCCAGAATACCCATCCCATTCCCTTCTATGGCGAGGGAAGGGTTTATCGAGCGCAGAACGCTCGATCTACGAAGCCTTTGTTCCATTCTCTTGTTGACTATGCCTTCACATGAGTCACGGAGTTTTTCAATCTGACCGATCTGTGTGATGATCTTCGCATTGACTTCAAAATTAGGAATGTCATTTAGAATCATCATATCGTAATCGGTTTCACATTATAATCTCTATTTCATCACCGACTCTATCACTCACTCTATCACTCACTCTATCACTCACTCTATCACTCACTCTAT
>CAJJJM010000009.1 GCA_905187815.1 uncultured Methanomassiliicoccaceae archaeon | reverse complement strand
ACGCTGGTCGGGGATGGTGTGCCTGACGGCGCAGTTGATTCCGTACTCCTCGTGGAACTTCTCGCAGATAGCTTTCTGTCCCTCGACAACGGGGGTGGCCATCTTGGGGTTACCCATCTGGGAAACCCACTCGGTCTCCAGCTGGACGTCGGGGAATCCGACGGTGACGGCCCTGTTCAGGACGTCCTTGGAGATGTAGTCGACGTACTCTTTCCTGAGGGACTCGGGGTCCTTCTCTTTTCCAGGCCTGGGGGCGTAGTTCAGCTCGGGGATGACGCGTCCGGCTCCGACCTTGATTCCGAATCCGTAGGAAACGGGCTGTTTGGCGGTTCCGAAGACCATCTCGTCTGCACTGCCGTATGCCATTTTGGTGTACCTTGTTGCTGCCATTAGAATCACTCTCCTCCAACGATGTTGTCCCACTCGTCCCTGACTCTCTTCCAGTCGTATCCAGCGAGCACCTTGTCGGCGATCGGGGGAGTCTGGGGGGCCTTCTCAGAGTAGATACCGAGGTCGAAGGACTCGGCGAACTCCCTGTTGACGGCTCCACCGGCGGCCATGAAGGGAATGTTGACTCCGTCCTTCACGAGGATCTCAGCGGCCCTGGGGAAGGCGGTCATGGTGGTGGTCATCAGAGCGGTTCCGGTAACCATGAGGGGCTTGACCTCCTCGACTTTGGCGACGACGTCGGTAACGGCGACATCCTTACCCATGTCGATGACGGTGTATCCAGAGGACCTGAGCATGACAGCGGCGATGTTCTTTCCGATGTCGTGGGGGTCTCCCTCAGCGGCGTGCATGACGATGGTGGCTTTGGTCTCCCTTCCGCCGGGGATCTGCTTCTCGGCGATAGCGATTCCGATCTCCATGGTCTTGGCAGCCATCATGATCTCGGGCAGGTAGTAGATGTGCTCAGCGTACAGCTTGGCAACGCACTCCATTCCGACAACCAGTCCGTTGTTGATGATGTCCAGGGGCTTGTGGGTCTTCAGGGCCTCTGTGGTGGCGGGTCCGACGTCCTTGAATTTCATGTACAGGACGCACTCCGCGACATTCTTCAGGACGGGGTCCGCAGGCAGCATCTTCTTGGCTACTGCCTCAGGGGTTGTCTCGTTCTGAGCCTCAACGTCGTAGCGTTTGAGGATCTTGGAGAAGTCTACTCCTTTGTAGTCAATCATCTATTTTCCTCCTTTTCCAGGATTCGGTTGCCCGAAACCTGTGATTTGGTGATGGTTAGTGAAGTTATTTAACCGATTTTGCGGATGGATGTTATGACCGTGATTTAAATACTCAGGATAAAATTTTAAATAATGTTGTTTGGAAGTAGCACGAAATCACCGCCGTTAAATACCTTTTCTTTAAATACTGATATTTAAAAAAACAGGGGTTATTTATAAATAAATATCATCATATTATTTTAAGGAAAATTCTATCATAATTATCCTAATTGGGACAAAATGAACACGCTCAGAAAAGTCGGCGACGGGGCGCGACCGAAGGAAGTGTTGGATGTATCCTTCATCCATCCAAAAGAGTGCTGTATAATACTGGCAGGGACAGCGCCTTCGGATGTCGATATAATCTATATATAGTATGAGTATTCGAGCCGAAAGTTCAGGAATACCGAAAGAAATCCTTAATCGGCCTTCACTTCTTTCTTTGTACTGGAACCAAACTTATATTAGAAGAGAGAATCGCACAGCCTATGTACGTATACATTCTGGGCGGGTTCCTCGGAAGCGGGAAGACCACCCTCCTTATGAAAATCGCCTCCATGTACACGAGGCGCGGCCTGAAGACCGCCCTCGTCGTCAACGAGTCCGGATCCATCGGAGTGGACGGCGCCACCCTCAAGGCGGAGGGCTACGACGCGGTCGAGCTCCCGGACGGGTGCATCTGCTGCTCCCTCTCCGGAACCCTCCAGTCCGCTCTCAAGAGCATCAAGAAGGACATCGACCCCGACATAATCATCATCGAGCCCACCGGCCTCGCCCTCCCCCACAAGGTCAAGGACCTGGTCCACGTCTCCATGATCGACGAGGACGACACATTCATCATCGGCGTGGCCGACATCCAGAGGTTCGCCGACCTGATCAAGAAGAAGGAGCAGTTCTTCAAGATGCAGATGTCCAAGGCCGACTTCATCCTCATCAACAAGATGGACCTGGCCAAGCCCGGACAGCTCGAGGAGATCACCGGATGGCTCAAGAAGGAGTACCCCGACAAGCCCATCATGCCCATCTCCGCGAAGACCGACGAGAACATCGACAAACTCTACGAGATGATGAGATGAGCGGAGAACACGAGCATCACCATGAGCACGAGCACCACCACCATGACGGGGAGGAGTGCCACTGCCACGACCACGATCATGAGCACCACGAGGCCACATCCATCGAGCAGGCAGGCGGCTGCGCGGTCGGACTCACCGGTACCATCACCGGCTACAACGCCGACGCGGAAGCGAGGTTCGCCAAGGCCCTCATGCAGATCGGCCAGTGGGTCGCCAAAGAGTCGGGCTGCATGCTCGGCCACATCAAGGCTGCCATCGTCACCGACGAGGGCAACGGTGTGACCCTCAACCTCACGGACCTCGACAACGGTGTCGAGCACCACGGCACCCTCGAGCCCCAGGAGAAGGTCCACTTCGACTTCATGTGCGCCGTCCTGGACGTTGACGAGCACGAGCTCAAGCACCAGATGTACCACGCCATCGACGACACCGGCCTGGACTACGAGCTCGACGAGCACGTCGAATGCCACTGCCACGACCACGATCACCACCACGACCATGATCACGAACACGGACACGAGCACCACCACCATGACGGGGAGGAGTGCCACTGCCACGACCACGATCATGAGCACCATCATCACGATGACGGCCACCACCACGAGGATGGCGAATGCCACTGCCCCGAGTGCGAAGCCAAAAGGACTAGGGAAGAACCTGCCGAGAAGAAGGAGAAGAAATCCTTCCTCGACAGGCTGAGGAGGAAAAAGGAATGAGCTATGGAATATCCCTCGATATCGGTACCAGCGGTACCAGAGGACACGCTGTGGAGCTTGAGACGGGAAAGATCATCTCCACATCCGTAACCGAGTGCCACCCGCTCCCGGGTGCCAACATCATGGATCACCTGACGTTCTGCATCAACGTCGGAACGGACATCGCCCACAAGATCCTGATTGACACCGTGAACAAGCTGATCGCCACCATGGGAATCGACCTCAACCAGGTCGAGAGGGTGAGCATCTGCGGTAACCCCATCCAGCTCTCCCTGTTCCAGGGGATCCCCGTTGACGACCTCGCCTTCGCCGGCGAGAACGCCCACAAGGCCAGGGGAATCAAGGAGCAGAAGAGGGATGCGGGATCGTTCTCCGCAGTCGATGTCGGACTCAACGTCAAGGACGGATGCGAGCTGCTGGTCCCGCCTGCGATCAGGCACGAGATCGGAGCAGACGCCCTCGCCATGATGTACAAGAGCGGCTTCCTCGAGCAGAAGGAGAACTGCCTCGTCACCGACTACGGAACCAACGCCGAGATGGCGCTGAAGGTCGGGGACGACATCTTCACCGGATCTGCCGCCGCAGGTCCCGCCATGGAAGGACAGTCCATCAAATGCGGAATGCTCGCCGGACCCGGAGCCATCTCCGACCTGGAGTACGACTTCAGGTGGATCACCAAGATCCTGGACGACGACATCCTCCCCAAGGACGGGGACAAGATCGACTTCGGCCTCGAGCTCATCGAGGAGAACGGACCCATGCACGGCAAGGCCAGGGGAATCACCGGTACCGGTGTCATCGCCGCCGTCGCCGTCGCACTGGACGAGCACCTCTGGAGGAAGGGCAAGCTGCAGACATCCGACGGCAAGATGCACTTCCAGGACGGCGTCTACATCGACTCCCACGACATCTCCGAGGCCCTGAAGGCCATCGGTGCCATGCGCGCCGGACACTTCACCCTCCTGGAGCACGCCGGGATCAAGTTCAGCGACCTGGACATCATGTACATGGCCGGAGCGTCCGGAACCTACGTCGACGCCGTCAAGGCCAGGGACGTCGGTCTCCTGCCCCCCAGCTGCGGCACGATCTACCAGTACGGAAACACCTCGCTGGCCATGGCCACCGACATCCTGAGGAACCCCGAGCTCCTGGACGAGCTCCAGGGCATCGCCAACGGAATCAGGGCCAACCACATCATGTTCGCCGGCGACAAGATCTTCGAGCAGATCTACACCCAGGAGCTTGCTCTCTGCGACGAGGGCATGCCCATGGAGATGTACAACAAGAACAACGCCATGGTCGGCATCCAGGAGCTGCCCAAGCCCAAGGGAAGGCCCACCGTGCACCGCATGGTGCAGCGTGACATCCCCGACCTGGGAGAGAAGGGACTGTTCATCCTCCACGACATCGGAACCGAGCTCCGCGGATACATGGAAGGATGCACCGGGTGCAAGAAGTGCGAGAGGGAGTGCCCCGAGCACGCGCTGACCGTCACCGATGACAAGGAGATCGTCGTCAAGACGAAGAACTGCCTCGGTACCGCCTGCTACAGGTGCCAGTTCAGCTGCCCCGAGAAGGTCTACAAGTACGACAAGCTCCAGCTGACCTTCTGAGTCGGACAAACAGGGCCTCCGGGCCCTTTCCTTATTATTATAATATCAATATCTGTGGACCTTAGGGTCGTCACGTGGCACCGTCCTGCGGTACCTCGTCTTGGGATGCCCGAACACGAAGACGCAGTTCAGCCTCTTCTTCACCGGCACGTCCGGGAAGAACCTCATCACAGCCTCATGGTCCACCTCGTCGGCCATCTGGATCCATCTGCTGTAGAATCCGCCGAGCCCCATCGTATACGCGGTCATCTCCAGCCTGGCCGTGGCGACAACCGCGTCGGCCGGGATCTCGGAGAACGCCAGCACCGCCTGCCTCCCGTCCCATATCAGCGGATGGCGGCCCAGCCTCCCCGGATCGTCCATGGAGCAGAACTGCTCTATGCGAGGGAACCTGCCCGACTCCGTCCTGAGGATCGCGGCTATGTGACGGAGGAACTCGGGCATCCTGTCCGACAGCAGAACATACTCCACACCCTGGGAGTTCATCGCCGTGGGGGAGTTCCTGACGGACTCGAACAGCCTGGATATCTGGTCGTCCTCCACGCGCTCCCCGACGAACAACCTGCAGCTCCTGCGCCTGTTCAGGAAGTCGACCATCTCGTCATACCCGACGACAGGTTCCGACTGGTCGTACTCGGTCGGCTCCATCCCCCGGTAGCGGGTCAGGCGTATGGCGTCCTCGGGACAGACGGCCTCGCACTGGCCGCAGTCGAAACAGGGGCCGCCGGTCTCGACGGCGATGCCGTCTTCGACGGACAGGTTGTCCCTGATGCAGACCTGGACGCACTGGCCGCAGCCTATGCATCTCCCGGCGTCGATGATGAGATGGGAGCCCATGGGGACGAATCCCCATGGGCGGGTAAAAGGGAATCGGTTTGGGATCAGTCCATGACGTTCTCTTTCTCGAGCTCGTTCAGGATGTGTTTCCTTAAGGCGGTGAATTCCGGAGAGGCACGATCCCTCGGCCTCGGCCAGTCTATCTTTATGACTTCTTTGATCTTCGCAGGCCTCTTCGTCAGGACCACTATCCTGTCGGAGAGATATACTGCCTCATCGACGGAGTGGGTGACGAAGATGATCGTCTGGTCCGTCTTGTCGAGGATCCTGATTAGGCCTGCCTGCATGATGTTCCTGGTCTGAGCATCCAGTGCTCCGAACGGCTCATCCATGAGCAGCACATCGGGTTTGTTGACAAGTGCCCTCGCGATCCCTACGCGCTGTTTCATACCTCCGGAGAGTTCGTTGATGCGTGAGTCTGCGAACTTCTCGAGGCCTACGATCTCCAGGTACTTCTCAGCCCTTGCACGGCGTTCCTCCTTGGGAACACCCGCGATCTCGAGTCCGAGTTCCACGTTCTTGCGGACCGTGCGCCATGGAAGGAGCGCGAAATCCTGGAAGACCATCCCTCTGTCAGGACCGGGTCCTGTGCAGGGACGACCCTCGATGGTTATGGTTCCAGCAGTCGGCTCCAGAAGCCCCGCGATCATCCTGAGGACCGTGGTCTTTCCACAACCGGAAGGACCGACGATGGAGACAAGCTCCCCCTTCTTGATGTCGAGACTGAAGTTCTCGATAGCGACGGTTTCCTTGTCATCCCTCACATACACCTTCGAAAGGTCGCGGATCCTGATGTGGGATTCGCCCTCCTGGGTCGCTGTGGTATCGCAGACTCCCTCATCCGAGTACACCGTAGGCTCATCGGGAATGGCTGTTTCGTCACCGCATGTTTTCAGAACGTCCTCAGCGGTGATGTCTGCTCTCTCGTTGATTTCATCTGACATTCACTCCACCCCCATATGCTTGGATACAATCTTGTGGGCATACTCGCAGACTCCGGTTGTGAGGATCCCGAGCGCAGCGATGATGATCAGTCCGGCATAGACCTCTGGCCAAGCACCCTGTGTAGACATCGTGTTGATGAAAGTACCGATTCCTCCGAGTGGCGGAGCATACAGTTCAGCAGCGACAATGCACATCCATCCCACTCCGAGCGCGATCTTGAGACCGCTGAGCATGAAAGGAACGGAACTGGGGAATATGACCTTCATGAAGATCTGAGTCTTGTTGGCACCGAGCGTCTTTGCGGCATCGAACAGTCCGTCGTCGATTTTGGTCACTCCGAACATCACATTGGTGAGAATCGGGAAGAACATACCGACGAAAACGACCAATGGCGGTCCCAGTTCATAACCCATTGAGATTATGAAGATGGGTGCCCATGCAATCGGTGCAATCGGCCTTATTACCTCTATCCACGGTGTGAGGAACGTCCTGAGCGTCTTGATGTATCCTAGCAGGAGACCAAGCGGCACCGCGATGACGAATGCCGCTATGGCTCCCTTAACAAAGGTTTTCAGACTCGACAGGATGTATGTCGAGAATGGTGTTGAGGAACTGCCAGATGAAACCCCGTTGGCGAATAGATCGACCAGTGCATCGAACGTCTCGGCAGGCGTAGGCAGGGCGGTGAAATCCAGCGTCAGAGCGAGGAACCACCATACCATCACGAACAGTACCAGAGAGACGATGACGATCAGCAGTGTTTTGACCAGTGCAAACCACTTGCTCTCTTTGTCGATTTTCATCTCAAGGGCCATGGCTATTACCTCATGCAGTCACATACTCACTGTTAATAACCTTAATGGTCATCGGAGGGGCCCCGATGAAACCGATCTGGGCAGAACCATTCTCGAGCGCAACTGCCACTCCGTCTCCGTTGGGCTGCTGGGACAGCGTGATGTTGATTCCATACTCCTCGAAGATGTTCATCGCCATGGCATAGTGGATGGCGAGCTGGTGGATATCTCCGCTGATGACCGCCACGGTGATGTTCACTGTGGATTCGTCACCAGTGAGCTGGTAGTCTGCAGCCTGCTGGATGTAACTGCTGTCGACATACTTCTCAGCGAAGGCCTGGGAAGACTCGAATCCGAGGTCGGTCGCGTTCTTGGAGATGTTTCCGTTCGCGTACAGATCATCGACGAGATCGGCTATGTCGGTCTTCAGCTGGGACAAGGGGTCGGCGGCAGAGATGTCATCACAGGACTTGTAGACGACGATCTCCCATGCCTTCTCGATGATCTGTTCCTTCTCCTCGGGGGAGGTTCCTGCCGGGAAGCTGATGTTGTTGACAGCGATGGTCATCAGCTCGTTGTAGGCCTCGGGATTTGTATCCTTCTCGGCGATGACCTTGTTCATCTGCTCGACAGCAGTGTTGTATGCGGCGAGGAACCTGACGGTCTCATTCTCGTGACTGCTCATCCAGGAGTGTGAACCTGCGAGGACGCAGCATGTGTGTCCGGGGAACAGCACATTTGTCGTGATCATGATTGTGTAGCCGCCCTCGATGTTGGCGAGCGCACACTGAGGCTCCCACATGATGACGATCTGAACCTCCTCGGTGTTTGCCATCTTGTCATAGGAGTTGATGGAATAGTTGTAGTAAACAGTACTCTCATCAATCGATGTACCGACACTGTACGGCAGGTACTGAAGCCCAAGGGTGTTGGTGACGAAATCCTGCATCTGAATCTGTTGGATCGCATTGACTCCAGGAGTACCGACGATCATTCCGCCCCATGCTTCCACGTGGAAGATGTAGGTCTGGTTGTTAGCCTCGTCGTAAACGCTTGGCTCATCTCCATCATACGTTCCTGTCTGAATCTCCATCAGCGCGTTGACATCAACAGACGGTTTGGCCACGATGGCTGAACCGTCCGTGTTGACCCTGCCGATGATGTTGATCTCTTTGTCTTCCGCCTCTCTGTCGGAAACAGCGAAGTAGACTCCTACCGCTGCAACGACGATGATTACGACGGCGACAACTGCAAGGATCTTTTTATCCATGGTATGACACCGTGGACAAGATGCACGCGGCTGGCATTTAATACTGTGCGCCAATTTAATCCTAAATAGGATAAAACGCCACTTCAAATTACCTAAAATCATTTGCGATAGATAACGATTCCCACAATCTTTGTGCTGGATTCGTCGAAAATCGATGTTTTTTCGAGGAAAAAATAGATGATGTCTATCACAATTAGGAAAACGATATCATCTTCCGACCATCACAATGGTCAGGACAGGAACCCTGCCCATCTCCTCGGCCTCCCGACGTCGGACACCGCCACATACAGAGAGTCCAGGTAGATGTCCACGATGCGTTCGATGGGTGACGAATCCCCTCCGTCCCTCAGGTACGCGGCGGTGAGCTCGTACACGGGGAGGCCCATCGCGTGCCCGGGCGTGTGGACGCAGGAGCATCCCTGACCGACGGCATGGCAGAGCGCGGCGTCCGCGGGGTCGGGCATCTCCCGGGCCATCGCATGGACGTCCAGTATCGCCCGCCTGGCGATGGGCATCTTGACATCGCCCATGGACCAGGAGGTGCTGGCCGACACTGCCACCGCGGGCCTAGGATCCTCTGGATGGGATGCCCCCAGCTCGGCGGCGACCCTGCCGGCGTTGTCCAACGCCCAGAGGACCACTGTGCGCCTGTCCGCTGACGAGAGCCTCCCGGACAACTCGCGGAGGCAGGGGCTGTCGGGTGAGAACAGAATCGAACGGCCGCGTGCCAAGCGCGAGGAGGCGTCGGACAGGTCCATGCGCGCTCCAAATCGTAGAATTATATAAGGGGGCACGGGGCCCCTGGATTTGAGAAGGTTCAGATGTTCCTGAAGAGGGTGGCGTACTCCATCCTCTTGGCACCGAAGTACTCCTTGCAGTACTGGGCGGTGGCCTCCGGGGGGTACTCCCTGCAGGAGAAGACGTCGATGAACGCCCTGTCGGTGTCCTCGGCGAAGTGGCCGGAGATGCAGGAGGTCTCGATCAGCTGGATGAGCGAGTAGCCCTCCACCTTGGGCTCCGCCCCGAACCTGACGGCGATGGGCTCGCCGTATCTCTTCATGTGGATGTGGTCCGCCAGGTCTATGGCGAACTGCTTGATGTATTCGCCGTCGGAGATCTTCTCGTGGTCGCATTCTCCGAGGTCGATGGCTATATGCAAGCCCCACTGGCTCTCGTCGTTGTATTTCTTGATCGAGTCCTCGTCGCTGAGGAGTGGGCCTGAACAATGGCTCATGCTGTACATCTTTATCACCGCGGTCTCCCGCTGACGCGTGCATCTGAATACCCTATTTGAAACTGACCCTGGCCGTTGTCCCGTCAGAGATACATTGGACGCCCATGTGTCCCCCTGCCGTCATTATATATAGTATCATGTCTCCGGCACCGGATTTCCGACATCAGTAGGCTACGGATGCGTGTTGGTCGCAAAAGGTTTTTACGGAGGTCCCAATCCGAGTCTCATGGGCTCCAAGGTCTACTTCAGCGACATGAACTGCAAGGTGGGCGACAGCCTCCTGGACAAGCTCGGGAGGGTGGTCCGCGCCGCCGGGATCTGCGACATCGACATGGAGAGGAAGTTCGTAGCCATCAAGATGCACTTCGGCGAGTACGGCAACCTGTCCTTCCTCAGGCCCAACTACACCAAGGTCGTTGCCGACATCGTCAGGGAGAACGGGGGCATGCCATTCCTCACCGACTGCAACACGCTGTACGTGGGCAGGAGGAAGCACGCCCTGGAACACATGGACACCGCCAACCTGAACGGGTTCGGCCCGATGACCACCGGGTGCCAGATCATCATCGCCGACGGCCTGAAGGGAACGGACGATGTGGAGATACCCATCGACGGGGAGTACGTGAGGAGCGCCAAGATCGGACGCGCCATAGCCGACTCCGACGTCATCATCACCCTGTCGCACTTCAAGTGCCACGAGCAGGCGGGCTTCGGCGGGGCGCTGAAGAACCTGGCCATGGGATGCGGGTCCCGCAGGGGGAAGCTGGAGATGCACGCCGCCGGGAAGCCCAGCGTCGACCCCGACCAGTGCAGGTCCTGCGGCAGGTGCCTCGGGTTCTGCGCCGAATCAGCGATCTCCATCGACGGCAAGGCCTCCATTGACCAGGACAGGTGCGTGGGATGCGGCAGGTGCATAGCCGTCTGCCCGTTCGACGCCATCGAGCCTGTGTACGACGAGGCGCCCGACGTCCTGAACTGCAAGATCGTCGAGTACGCTATGGCCGCGGTCAAGGACAAGCCCAGCTTCCACATATCGATAATCTGCGACGTGTCCCCGTTCTGCGACTGCCACGGCGAGAACGACATGCCCGTCGTCCCGAACGTGGGGATACTGGCGTCCTTCGACCCCGTCGCGCTGGACAGGGCATGCATCGACCTGGTCCAGAAGCAGCCCATGATACCGGGGTCGCTGCTGTACGCCAACTGCAACGGCAGGAAGCCCGCGGACATCTTCAGCTGCGTCCAGCCCTCCACCCGCTGGCAGAGCACCTTCGAGCACGCGGAGAGGATGGGGTTCGGAAGCAGCGACTACGAGATCGTGGAGGTGAGATGATGCTTACGGGTATATTCGAGGTCGGGATGCTCCTCTGCTTCGCCGCCGCCTGGCCCGCCAACATATACAAGGCGTACAAGGCGAGGACGACCGTGGGGACGAGCCTTCCGTTCATGGTCATTGTCGAGATCGGATACGTATGCGGGATGCTGAACAAGGTCGTCAACGACGAGGTCTTCGTGGACGGGACGTTCAACTACGTGATGGCGTTCTACATCTTCGACTTCATCCTGGTCTTGATCGGGATCATCGTGTACTTCAGGAACATGGCCATCGACAGGAACAGGGGAGAGAGGCAATCGGAATAAACCGATATTCCCATCCGAATAAAATTAACGTCCGACAGGGGTTCCGTTCATATACAGGCACCCTGTCGGACGTCGCAATGACTGGTTTCACGAATGATGCGCTCAAAGCGCTTCGCCGTCACAGATGGGCGATATTCGCCGTTCTGACCATCGGCTACTTCTTCGTCTACTTCCACCGCATCTCGGTAAGCGTCGTGGGACAGGACATCGTCGTCGACGTGGGAGGGTCCATCGGGATCCTCAGCAGCGTCTACTACTGGACATACACCGCCATGCAGATCCCGTCGGGGGTCATGGCCGACAGGTTCGGACCCAGAGCCGCCGCGACCGTCTTCCTGCTGATCGCATCCATAGGATCGCTGATCACCTGCGTGGGCACCGAATTCTGGATGATCGTCCTTGGAAAGGTGATGATCGCCGCGGGAATGGCGATCGTCTACGTACCGCTCATGAAGCTCGTCTCGGTGTGGTTCCCCAAGGCGGACTTCGCCGTCCTCAGCGGCATAGTCATCGCGGTCGGCAACGTCGGCGCCATCGCCGCGACCGGACCCCTCGAGCTCCTGGCCGACGCCCTTGGCTGGAGGGAGGTCTTCCTCGTCCTCGGCCTCATCACCCTGATCCTCGCGGTGCTCTGCGCCGTGATCGTCCGCAACCATCCCTCCGACAGGGGCCTGCCCTCGGTCGAGGATGTGGAGCTCAGCGAGAGGGGCGTCCAGGCGGTCGAGTCCTCCGCGGCCAGGATCCCAGTCCTCCAGGGGCTGAGGATCGTGTTCTCCGGCGGCAGGAAGTTCTGGACCTGCGCGCTGGCGTACTTCCTCGTGTACGGCACCATAATGACGTTCCAGGGCACCTGGGCCGTCACGTACTTCAACAGCGTGTACGGATTCGTCCTCTCCGCATCCTGGATGGTCACCGTCCTGGGTATCGGTAAGATCCTCAGCACGCTGGCCATCGGAGCGATGACGACCCGCGGGATCATCCGTTCCAAGAGGAAGGCCATGATCTACGGGACCACCGTTTTCGCGGCCCTCTGGGTCATCATCTTCGCCTTCGCCGGGGAGGTCCAGAGCTACTGGTTCTGGTTCGCGGTCAGCTTCGCCTTCGGGTTCTTCGGCGGGTTCATGACACTGAGCTTCACCCAGGTGAAGGAATGGTACCCGATCGCCGTCGCAGGGACCGCGGTCTCCGGGACCAACATCTTCCTGTTCCTGGGTGCCAGCATTTGCACCACCATCTCCGGAGCGATAGTTGGGACTGCATACACCCTGGACAACTTCACCGTACTCTGGGGGATCATGGCGCTCTTCGCCATCGTCGCCGTGGTGCTGCTCGTCTTCTCCGTCGAGAAGCGCCCCGAGGACCCGCCCGTGGGCGTGGAGCTCGTGAGGGCGGCGGAAGGGAGCTGAATAGCCAGCTTCCAGGGGCCCCGAGGGGCCTCACCGACCTTTTAAGGCTCTTCGGAATTATGGGTAGATTGCCTCGATCCCGTGTCACGGATGGTCTCCGACGTCCGTCGCGGGCTGGTGCTGGAGACCGATCCATCAAGGGGGTTTACGGTCCGTCCCGAACATAGCCAGACGTTCCAGTAGGGGAGGGGATTTTCGGTGACCCCCCTGTGAAGCTAATATGCCGGACGGACGGTGGAGATTTCATGGAGGAGGGATCTGCGGACAAGGGGCACGTCACCATCGTGTATCCAGCATACCCGAACGTCGACCAGGAGCGCGAGCTCCTGAGGACGCTCGGCGTGGTCCGCGGACTGTACAACCATTTCCTCGCGGAGAGCATCGCCGACATCATGGAGGGGGACAGGTTCCCGACCCCCCGGGAGATGAACAAGGCGATCACCGTGATGAGGGGCCGGGATATCGGGCTGGTGTCGGTGGCCGTGTTCACTCTCAGGGACGCGCCCCTGAGGGTGCACGCGGCGATGACCAGCTTCGCGAGGCTCTCGGCGAGGTCCGGAGAGCTGCGCCTCCCTCGCTTCAAATCAGAATCCAGGTACCGCTCCCTGGCCTTCGATCCGAAGGGCGTGAAGTTCGACGGCAGGCGCATCGTCTTTGGGAAGTGGATGAAGCTTAGATGCGGGAACCTCGACAGAAACCGCAAACTTCACAGACCGGAGGGCGGGAGGATCGTGACTGCCAGGATCGTCCGCAAGGGGAGCGGCAGATGGTACGTGCACATAACATTCGAGGTCGACAGGAGATACCGCAGCGAGATCGACCTGTCCGATCCCGCAGAGCCCGAGGCCTACGACCTCGGGCTGTGCGACATCATCACGGATTCCAAAGGGGAGAGGATCGGGGCCCCCGACCTCTACGCCAGACACGAGAACGAGATCGCCAGGCTCCAAAGGCAGATTGCATCGATGGAGGACGGACCAAAGCGCAGGAAGAAGCAGAGACGTCTCTCCGTTCTGCACGAGAGGATCCGTCGCAGACGCGACGGATACTTGGACGAGGTGGCGGACCGTATGGTCTCCGGTCATTCGGCCGTGATCCTGGAGGACCTCAGGCTGAGGAGGATGATCGAGCGGGACAACAGTCCCGCTCCGAGAAGGAAGCTGTTCACGGAGGCCGCCCTGGGCACCCTTGTGAGAAAGGTGGAGGCTAAGGCTGAGAGGGCCTGCATCCCCCTTGTCAAGGTAGATCCGGCGTACACCACCCGCAGATGCTCGTGCTGCGGACATGTTGGTGAGAAGATGCCTCTGTCATTGAGGGTGTTCTCGTGCCCGCGGTGCGGGCTCGAGATGGACCGCGATCATAACGCGGCTCTGAACATCCTGGGTTCCGGCATGGGAACCCTGCGGGGATCCGCAGAACCGTCCGGATGACACCGGACGACATGGGATTCGGGGCTATCTACCCTCAATCCCGAAGAGCCCCTTTTAATATGTGATAAAGTATCGCGGAGCGCAATGGAAACCTTAGAGCAGTTGATTTCCAAGGCCGAGGCAGGGGACGTGCAGTCCTGCTTCGAGCTTGGGCAGAGGTTTGCGATCGGAGAAGGGACCGATGCGGACGAATCCGCCGCGTTCGAATGGTACCTCCGCGCCGCCAGGCTGGGACACCCAGGGGCGGAGTTCGTGGTGGGCCACTGCTACGCCAACGGAATCGCTGCAGCGGAGGATCCCTCCGAAGCGCCCATGTGGCTCTTCCGCTCCGCGATCAAAGGCGGCTTCGACGCATATGCGGCCCTGTCCGACTACTACGAAACGCACGATACGCCGGAAGACGGCTGTGTTTATGAATATTTTAAATCCAGATCCTCCCCGGAGGACCCCGATGCCACCTACGTCCTGGCCAGGCTCACCGAGCTCGCCGTCGGGACGGACTTCGACCCCGCCGGCGCCTACGCCCTCTACAGGCAGGCGGCTGAGGCGGGACACATGGAGGCCAAGCACCGCGAGGCGCTCTGCGTCCTGAACGGCACGGGGACCGGACGCGACAGGCCGAAGGGCGTCGAGATGCTCAGCGCCCTGGCCGAGATGGGCTACACGCCCGCCTGCGTCAGCCTCGCCGACTGCTACGAGTACGGCATCGGCGTGGAGAGGGACTACGGAAAGGCCTACGCGATCTACCAGGAGATGGCGGACCTCGGAGCTCCCGAGGGCATGTACAACCTCGGAAGGTGCTACATGGACGGCATCGGCGTAGAGAAGGACAACAACGCCTCCTACGCCTGGTACTGCGCGGCCTGCGGAAGGGGCAGCAGGGACGGAATCTACGGCATCGCCAGGTGCTACCTGGGCGGGGTCGGCGTGGACAAGAACCGCGACAGGGGGCTCTCCCTCCTGGAGAAGGCCTCCTACATGGGCCAGCCCAACGCCATGATCATGCTCGGACAGCTCTACGCCAAAGGGAGGCAGGTTCCCAAGAACACCAAGACCTCCGCCGCATGGTTCAAGAGGGCCGCCGACCTGGGCGACGGATACGCCCAGCTCGTCACCGGTGACAACTACGCCAACGGGTCCGGGGTCAAGAAGGACGGCAAGATGGCCCTCAGGTACTACCTGATGTCCGCCGCAAACGGCAACTCCGTCGCATGCTTCAACGTGGGTACCGCCTACGCCCTGGGCCGCGGGGTCTCCAAGAGCGACTCGCAGGCCTTCATCTGGCTCAGCAGGTCCGCCGAGGACAACTACATGAAGGCCCAGTTCTCCGTCGCCGAGGCATACGCCAAGGGCAGGGGAACCAAGAAGGACCCGGCCAAGGCGTTCGAGATGCACCTCAAGCTGGCCGAGAACGGGTTCGGCAAGTCCCAGTACCACGTCGCCTACGCATACTTCGAAGGCGAGGGCGTGGCCAAGGACGAGAAGCAGGCCTACGAGTGGTTCGTCAAGGGGGCCAAGAACGACAACGCGATCTGCCAGTACTACGCCGGCTACTGCCTCGAGAACGGCATCGGCGTGGAGAAGAACGAGAAACAGGCAATCGCATGGTACAAGCGCGCGGCCGAGCTCGGCCACGTCCTGTCCAGGCAGATCGTCGAGAGGCTCACGGGGGAGAAGGTCCAGTTCAAGCCCGAGGAGTCCCCGTTCGAGAGCTACCTCCGTGCCGCAGAGAACGGCGACGACGATGCGATGTTTATCGTCGGAAGATGCTACATGGACGGTGTCGGCGTCGAGGCCGATGCCGAGAAGGCACACATGTGGCTCAACAAGGCCGTCTCCAAGGGCAACCAGGCAGCGAAGAGGATGCTGGCCCAGCAGAGGAAGAACCAGCAGTCCGCCGAGTAAACACGAGACACACGGGGTCCGGGGAACCGGGCCCCATCACATTTTCATTTTCATCACGGCGGCGGATCCGCCGCCATGTCGTTGAGGGTACTTGACCCGGCCTCCCGACCGGGTCGGTGAGAATCTGTTTCGGCTCACAAAACGAAGTAGGCCACGATGGTTGCTACGGCCAGGATCGCCAGGCTGATGATGGGCATCGAGTTGACGATTTTGTCCTGGGTCGAGATCTTCTCATCCATGCTCCTGCAATCCTGTAATACCTCTTTAAGCTAACGTTACGGAGATTACAGAGACAAGGTAGATATCCGCCGACATGTTCGGGTCGGCAATGGGAAAGATCGGAGTGCTCTTCGTATGCTACGGCAACATATGCCGCAGCCCAATGGCGGAGTTCGTTTTCAAGAAGCTGCTGGACGAGGAGGGTCTGGCGGACCGCTTCTACGTGGCCTCGGCAGGCACCAGCGGCGAGCACATAGGGGATCCGGTCGACGGCAGGGCGGCGGCCGAGCTGCGCCTCCACGGCATATCCCCCGACGGGAAGCGCGGAAGGAGGATGATCCGCTCCGACTTCACCGACTACGACTACATCGTCGGCATGGACGACAGGAACATGGAGTACATCAGGTGGACGGCGCCCGCGGATCCCACATGCGAGATACTCATGATGATGGACCATGCCGGCGGCGGGGAAATCGCCGACCCGTACTACACCGGCGACTTCGGAAGAACGTACAGGGACCTCGTCAGAGGGTGCCGCGGCCTTCTGGACCACATCCTGGAAGGACATCCGGAGTTGAAGACATGAGCGACATACGCGTCTTCATCTCCATCGAGATACCGGACAAGTCCTCGCTGGACGCTCCCCTCGGATACCTCGAAGGCGTGAAGGGGGTCAGAACCACCCCTCCTGAGCAGATGCACATCACCCTCAGGTTCATCGGCGACGTCGACGAGTCGAGGGTCGATGACATCGAGCGCTGCGTCAGGAGCGCCGTGGAGGGACGCAACAGGTTCGACGTGTCCGTCTCCGGTGCGGGAGCCTTCCCCAGAAGGGAGAGGCCTTCCGTCGTGTGGATCGGCGCCTCGCCGCAGAAGGAGATGGCCTCCATCGCCGACGCGATCGGCAGGAACCTCAGGAACGCCGGGATCGGATTCGACCAGAAGCCGTTCAAATCACACATAACCGTCGGCAGATGCAGGGAGCCGGCGGATCTGTCGGGATTCTTCGGCAGGTTCTCCGACACCACGTTCACGACCTTCCAGTGCTCCGAGATCCTGATCATGAGGAGCGTCCTCGGCCCCAGGGGAGCGAAGCACACGGTCCTGAGACGCATACCGCTGTGAAGTGACGCACGGGACGTCAAGTGGCCGCACGGATCCCGGTTTTTATGCTCGGACGGACAGAACCGTCCGAGACCATGAAATACCGTGACATAAGGACTGACAGAAGCGGAGGCATAGAGGGGCTTCCGCTCCAGCTCATGATCGTCATCCTGGTGGCCACCATGGGTACGGCGATCATCGTGGGCTGGATGGGGAACATCGAGGCCCCCCATGCGATAGGCGACGTTGAGACGCCCGGGCCGATCATCGATGCCTCGGGCGGGACGGTGGACGGGTTCTACGTCGAGGTGAGGGACCAGGATGGGGATTACCTCGAGGATGCCGCCGTCGTGTTCCAGGACAGCTACGTTTGGATGGAGGATGCTGATGGCAACAGGACGTCCGCCTCGGCTGTGACAGACGAATTCGGACGCGCCGACTTCGGCACGATCCATGTGGACCTGAGGGAGGGGACACATACGATCGAGATCCTCGTGTTCAAATCCGACTACGGGGAGAAGACTGTGGAGGTGCTTGTCAACGTATGATCGACCTCCCGGTTAAGCTGGCCGTGTGCTTCCTGGTGCTGGGGCTGATGGTCCCGGTGGTGATGGACGTCGTCGACGACGCCGACTCCGAGATGTCCGTGTACGATCTCCGCAGGGACGCCGCCCTGCTGGAGGATGCCATTCACAGGGCCTACTCCGACGGGACGGTCACCTCCATCGAGCTGGACATCCCCCGCGGACAATCGCTGATCGTCGGGGGCGACGGCGGGAACGAGTACATCATAAGGCTGGCGGTCGACGGCGAGACGGTCGAGACCTCGTTCATAGACAGCCCGATGGTCGCCGTCATCGGAGGCATCACCGAGATCTCCGGAGACGTCGTGGTCCGTATAGACGGAACGGAAGCCGACGGCGTCAGGATAATCCTGACATGATTGAGTTCACGATCTCCAGGGTCGTCCTCTGCGTCTGCGGGGTCGCGCTGCTTGCACTAGCGATGTCCGCCGTTGGGACCACCGAGGACAGGATAGGATCGGACCTGGACGAGGAGGCCGCGCAAGAGATAGCCGACATCCTGGACAGGTTCGAGGAATCGGTCCTGACGTCGCTGACCCTCGAGGCCGCTGATGTCCTCCCGTCCGCTGAGCACACGCTGACAGTTCGCGACAACGTCGTCATACTGGAGTGCGGGGACAGGTGCGCCCTCGCCTACACCGAATGCGACCTTGAGATTTACCTGGACTGGTCGACGGGCAGGGTGACCGTCGTCAGGTCAGTCCCCGAAGGTCTCGGCGATGTGCCTGACGGTGTCGGTGAAGATGTCGATCTCCTCGAGGCTGTTGTAGATGTAGGTGGATGCGCGGGCGCTGCCGTCGATGCCGCGCGACACGTAGAACGGATGTGCGCAGTGCATGCCGGAGCGGATCATGACCCCGGCCATGCTGTCCAGCATCATCGCGATGTCGTGGGCTCCCAGACCGTCGATGTTGAACGAGAAGACACCTCCTCTGGACCTTGCATCGGTGGGGCCCACCGGATGCAGGTTCCTGACATCCTCCAGATTGGACAGTATCCTCTCCATGAGCTTGCGGTCCCATTCCATGACGTTCTCCATCCCGACATCGGAAAGGTAGTCGAGGGCGGCCTTGGTCCCGACGATGCCCGCATAATCATGCAGCCCGGCCTCGAACCTGTCCGGGATGGGTGCTAGATTGACGGAATCGTATGTGGCAAGACCGACCGTTCCACCTCCCAGGGCAAGGGGCCTCATCCTCTCGAGGACCTCCCTCCTCCCGTACATGACCCCCATTCCCGAGGGACCGAGCATCTTGTGGATCGACATGCAGTACACATCGGCGCCTATCTTCTCGAGGTCCACGGGCATGTGCGGAGCCGCCTGGGCGCCGTCGATGACGACCGTCGCCCCGTAATCGTGGGCGACCTCGGCCACTGCCCTCACGGGCACGGAGCACCCCGTGACGTTGCTGGAGTGCTGGACGGAAACGACCTTCACATCATGGCCCATGGCCTTCTGGAAGGCCTCCATGTCGAACCTCCCCTCGCCGTCGGACCTGACGATGCGCCGTTTGACCCCCATGTTCTCCTGAAGGAACAGCCACGGGACGTGGTTCGAGTTGTGCTCCGTGTCCGTCGTGACGACGACGTCGCCCCTGCCGAGGCCGAGTCCGTACGCGGCGGTGTTGAGTCCCTCGGTGCAGTTCTTGGTGAACACGTAGCAGTCTGGATCGTCGGTACCGAAGAAGGAGGCAAGCTTCTCACGGGTCTCGTCCATCGCCATGGAGACCCTCGTCGCCATGGAGTGGACGCTGCGTCCGCCGCACGCCGGATAGTTCTCGTAGTAGTCCGTAATCGCACGGATGACGCTGTCCGGCCTCAGGGTCTGGCATGCGCTGTCCAGATAGATCCCCTGTCCCGACCTCACTGTCGGGAAGTCCCTGCGGATGGCATCGACGTCCATGCTCCGCCCATCCTGTTACCCCTATTAATTATGAGCGCATGCGCATGATTTTAAGGTACATCGGCATCTCAAAACCCATGGTGTCGCTGAAGACCGACATAGGAAGCATCTCACTGGAGAGGCCCGGCATCGTGGCCTCCGGAATCATGGACGAGACGGGACCATCGATGGTCCGCATGCTCAGGAGCGGGGCGGGTGCCGTCGTATCGAAGTCCGTCGGACTGGAGCCCAACGCCGGTCACGCCAATCCCTGCTTCACCGAGGTCAGAGGCGGATACGTCAACGCGATGGGACTCCCGAACCCCGGGATCGAGCTCTTCAAGGAGGAGATGGACGTCGCCGTCCCCGAGGGGAAGATCGTCGGCTCCATCTACGGCGCCGGCCCGGACGACTTCTCGACCCTCGCCGGAAGGATGGAGGACTACGGCGCATGCGCGGTTGAGCTCAACCTCTCATGCCCCCACGCAAAGGGATACGGCATGGAGGTCGGGACCGACCCGGCGATGGTGAAGGCGATCGTTTCCGCGGTGAAGTCCGCGGTCTCGATCCCCGTATGGGCGAAGCTCACCCCCAACACCCACATCCTCGGCGACATCGGGATGGCGGTCCAGGAGGCGGGAGGCGACGCCGTCGTCGCGATAAACACGCTCAAGGCCATGGTCATCTGCCCGGAGATGGGCAGGCCCCTCCTCAGCAACAAGTTCGGAGGGCTGTCCGGCGCCGCGGTCAAGCCCGTGGGCGTGAGGGCCGTGTACGACCTCAGGACCGTCCTGGACATACCCATCGTCGGGGTTGGCGGCATCGAGGACTGGCGCGATGCCGCGGAATACATCATGGCCGGAGCCTCGGCGTTCCAGGTCGGGAGCGGCATCGGAACTGTCGGGACGGATGTATTCGAGAGGATAAACGAGGGCCTTGCCGGATTCATGGAGGAGTACGGATACCGCTCCATCGCCGACATGACGGGGGTGGCACATGACTGATGTCGTCACGATCAAGGAGGTCGTGCAGGAGTGCTACGACACCAAGACCTTCAAGTTCGACTGGGACGCAGAGGCCAGGCCCGGACAGTTCGTCATGATCTGGATCCCGGGCACTGACGAGATCCCCATGTCCATCTCCGGCATAGACGGGAAGGAGAAGAGCATCACTGTGAAGGCCATCGGCGAGGCGACGAGGAGGATACACGAGTTCAAAGCCGGGGACCGCCTCAGGATCAGAGGACCCTACGGGAACGGGTACGACCTCTCGTCCGGGGAGCTGCTGATCATCGGCGGCGGTGTCGGAACGGCGTCCATCATGCCCGCCGTCACCGCGACCGGCGCGGACACCATTATCGCCGCGAGGACCCACAACGACGTCATCATGGACGGGATCGCGGAGAAGCACGCGGCCAACCTCTGGATCGCCACCGACGATGGCAGCAGGGGATTCCACGGCAACGCCGTGCAGCTCATGAAGGAGAGGGTCGCGGAGAAGCACTACGACTGCGTCATAGCCTGCGGACCCGAGGTCATGCTGTGGTTCACATACCAGGCGTGCAAGGAGCTGGGACTGAGGTGCCAGCTGTCCCTGGAGAGGTACATGAAGTGCGGCGCCGGCGTCTGCGGATGCTGCGTCATGGACGACTCGAGGGTCTGCAGGGACGGTCCGGTCTTCGACAACGAGAAGCTGTCCATGCTCACGGAGTTCGGTGCCTCCAAGAGGGACGAATGCGGACGCACCGTCAAGTTCAGGTGATAGTCTGGCACAGGCCGACCACATCACAGTCGCCCACGGCAGCCTCACCGTGGACGTCCCCCGGAGCATCTTCAGGGGACCCGAGTGCGAGATAGACCCCGAAAGGGCCGCCCCGTTCCGGAGGATGGTCCAGGACCGCTACCCGTGGATCACGGAGAACTCCATGGACGTCCTCCTCAACAAGGCCCGCAAGGAGATGATCCGCGTCAGGGACGAGGAGACCAACGGGAGGAGCCACAGCGCGAATCTCGCCTCCAAGGGGAAGCTGGACGAGGCCATCGCGCACCTCCAGCTGCATCTGGAGTCCAACCCCCGGGATGCGGACTCCTGGTACAAGCTCGGGGAGCTGCTCTGCAAGGCCGGCAGGGCCGACGAGGGCTACAAGGCCCTCAACACCGGCAGGAAGCTCGCCGAGGACAGTCAGCAGAGAAGAGGTCGTTGAGAGCGTCCACGACCTCAGGGACCGTCGCGCCCCATGGCACACGGACGACGTTTCCGTCGATCTCGTGCCCCTCCTTGACCTTGCAGCACTTCACGATGGTCGGGACGTCGGGGTCGGTGAAATCCGCGGGACAGACGTTGATGAACGGCACATCGGAGCCGTACAGGGACCTGTAGATCCTCTGGGACAGATGGCATCCGATGAGCGTCACGTCCTCCACCTTCTCAGGAGCGTCGTCGAGGAAGTAGTACGGGATGTCGGCGTGGAGCTTGGAGACCCTGCAGGGGAACATGACCGCCCCGGTCCTGACCTCCGAGACCTTTTCGGCCATGTCGATGATCCTCTCCTCCTTGACTATCGGATGGTCCACGAATCCCGATGCGAGGGCGATGTCCACGAGCACCCCGAGCTTGGACGGGGACGGTGGGACATTGTCCACCACCATCAGCCTCAGCGGCTCTATCCCCTTGATGAAGTTGATGTGGGAGAACATCCCCCTCACGAGCACGGCCTTTCCAGGGAAGCGTGCCTGGAGGCCGGCCAGGGCGGGCGTGTTGAGGACGTCCATCTCCGGCTCCTCCACATAGACGGTCTCCTCGGGCAGGGATATGATCTCGTACCCGTCGACCTTCCTGAACAGCCCGGGCTCATCCGATTTGAAAAGCCTCACCACGGCGTACTCGTCGCCGTTCCTGAGCACCAGATAGTCGGTGCGCTTGTAAGCGGTCCATCCCTCCATGAGACGTGAGATCGACTCCCTGTCCAGCGGGATGTCCACATCGTGCATGGACACGTCCTTGCAGTGCATGGACGGAAAACGACTGGCTGTATTACTAACATTGCCATGGCCCGGATGGTGCATATGCCAGACATCCTGACGCGTGTCGGGACACCACAAAAGTCTTTTATATGAACAAACAATCGGGACCCTTGCGTCGAGGTACCACAGTGGCTATGGGGCGGACTGCAGATCCGCAGACGGGGGTTCGATCCCCTCCCTCGACTCCATTTTCTCTTCTCTCTTCGATTGCTCTGTAATCTGACGTAAATGCATTGCATTTATGTCATCCAACTGTCGTTTCTATGGAAACCTTTATAAATACTATTTAAGTAGCCCCCCTCGGTGAAAAGATGGCCAAAATGAACATTGAGAACGTGGTAGCCTCGACATACCTTGGTCAGGAACTCGACCTGAACAAGATTGAAGACGCTCTGGAGGGTGCCGAGTACAACCCCCAGCAGTTCCCCGGTCTCGTCTACAGACTCAAGGAGCCCAAGACCGCCACCCTGATCTTCAGGAGCGGAAAGGTCGTCTGCACGGGCGCCAAATGCCGCGAGGACGTGAAGGTCGCCATCACCAAGGTCGCCAAGGACCTTGAGAAGGCCGATGTACACATCACTATCGAGCCCAAGATCGAGGTTCAGAACATCGTCGCCTCCTCCGACCTGGAGCAGGAGATCAACCTCAACACAGTGGCCATCACACTGGGACTCGAGAAGGTCGAGTACGAACCCGAGCAGTTCCCCGGTCTCGTCTACAGGCTCGACGATCCCAAGGTCGTCGTCCTTCTGTTCGGATCCGGTAAGATGGTCTGCACCGGTGCGAAGGTCCCCGAGGACGTCACCCGCGCCGTTGACAAGATCGCCGCCGAGCTCAGGTCCGCCAGCCTCATGGTGTGAAAACGGCGTCCCGGGAAGGGGCGCCATTATCCAACCCCTTTACTTCCTCATTCTCCTCTTCACAGTTCTTGCACCTTGAATACATCTGGATTCTTTTCAACGCGTACGACATCGTGTCGCCCCCATGGATTTGATTCCCACGTTCAGATAACACCAGGTCCAGAGACCTGGTGACAACATCAAGATCGTCCTGCGTATCATCGAATTCTATGGGATGAATGGGCCGAACACCTATTCGAACATAGGTGTCTGACGTTATCGCCCCATGTGGAGATCATCACGACCAAGTTCTCCTCTAAGTTAGACACTGGACAATGGATCTCACCGTGGACGTTTGGAATCTCCTGTCAAGGAAAGGATACACACCATCGAGCTCTCTGGATTCCCTTCTCAGAAACTGATCATCTGCGATCGGCGGAGATGTAACGTGCCGAACGCGTGGAACCTATCTTGACAATCTCTCCCGCATCGAGCAAACGTTTGAGCTCTGATGAAATCGTCGCTTCAGAGATACCCGGAAGCATGGAAATGAGATCCCTCTTGGATACTGGCATGTTCATATTGAGTACCAGATCCCTCACGGCACCGGATTTGCCCTTGTTCTGGAACGCATGAGCCAATCTCCGGTCATACTCGCGATAGGAGAGGAAAAGTACTCCCAGGAAGTAATCGATGAACGGCTCGTAGGATGATGCATTGTCAAACCAACCCTCCTCGGAACTCTCCAGAGCATCATAGTACCCCTTGAGATTGGACCTGATCTTGGATTCCAATGACACGTATCTGCAGATGTCATAGCCCTCCTGATAGAGAAGCAGAGTTGTAAGAAGCCTTGACATACGTCCGTTCCCATCGATGAATGGATGAATGCGAAGGAAATCAACGATGAAACATGGAATCAACAGAAGATTGTTGATATCTGTGTCGTTCCTGGCTTCCCAGTATGATGCGATCATGTCGTCCATGGCCTTCTCCACGTGCTGATAAGGGACTGTCCTATGGACCTTCAAGATCTCCCCCTGTGGCGATCTGTCGATAATGACGTTATCCCTAGTCTTGAAGACTGGATCCACATCCGTGTACGACATCAATATGCCGTATAATTTGAGAATCGTTTCTGTAGACAGTACGAGGTCTGCATAATTCTGATGGATGTGTCTGAGACAATCGCCATAGCCGAGAATCTCCGATTCGGAATGCCCGATCGGCTTTGTATCTCCGACTATCAACGGCACCATACGTTCAGCCGTCGTACCTATCCCCTCGATTGCATTGGAATCACGAGTGGATAGGACAATCGCGATGCGCTCCATGCTCTCGAGGATTGACTGCCTCTCCATCCCAAGAACCTTGCATTTTTGGTTGAATCCCTCCAACTTTGATACGCGATTGAGAACCCTCATGGACACTGTGAAATCCTTGAGGAACCGATAGTCGAAGATGTGCATTATAACCAATCTTATAGTTTTATTTCATCATATTTTATTATTTCTCATAATCTACATAGAATTGTTCCACAAAATATGTAGATCACTCGAATAAAATTAAAGTAAAAGGTTTCCAGACCGATTAATGGTCACATCTTCTTGCAACCGCGGAGCAGCCACTCCCCGATTGATTTGATGCCATATCTGAGCGTGGCCTTGAGATGGCGGCTGTTGCTGCAGACGATGGGCGCGGGATTGTGCATGATGTAGTCCAGGACCTCCTGCCAAGTGGTCAGAGTGTCCGGGAGCTCCACATACCCCTCCCCTATGCGGTGCGGGCTGTGGGCATCGCTTCCGGCGGTCATCGGCTTGCCGATGCGTTTCGCCAGCTTCTCCGACCTCCTGTTCCCGCGGGGTGTCGAACGCCCGTTCCTGGCCTCTATGCCGTCGAAGGGATAGCTGAGGGTGTTCTTCTCCCCCAGACCTGACCACCACCTGTAAGGGTGCGCAGCGAAGGCGTATCCGCCTGCCTCGTGGATCGCATCGATGGTGTCCTGGATGGACATGTCCCTGGGAATGAGCCTGTCGATCCCCAGGGCGACGATGTGTCCCTCGGCGGAGGAGACCTCCTCCGCCGGGATGATTATGATCCTCCCGTTGTCCTTCAACCTCTCGTAAGCCTGGAACTCGTTGTGGTCCGTCACGGCGACACAGCCGATGCCGTGGCGCTCGGCGTACTCGAGCAGCTCCTCCATCGTGGTCTTCCCATCGTTGGAGAAGCATGTGTGGACGTGGAGGTCCGCCTTCATCTGACCCTCGCACCGTCCAGGAAGTCATCGTCGTCGACGGTGATGTAGCAGCCCTTGCCGTCTCCCATGGGGACCCTTACGTCCCCGTCGTAGACGAGCGCACAGATGTCCGGGCAGTCCTCAGGGACGTTACCTCCGAGGATGTGTCCGTTCTGGAGCTTTCCGACGCGTATGTCCACGGCCTCGCAGTGCTTCACCTCGATCCTGGACGAGGAGCACTCGAGCCCGCAGTCGATCCTGGTCCCGTTGGGGACGTCCGCGGAGGGCTTCAGCAGCTTGATCGCATGGCCTCCGAGGTCCTCGTCGTCCAGCGCCATGAGCATTCCGTCGGACTTGACGCCGCGGAACTTGGCGGGCTTGAGGTTGGCGATGACCAGCAGCCTCCTGTTGAGCATCTGGTCCCTGGAGTAGACCGTCTTGAGGTTTGTGACGATCTGCCTGGGCTCCTCCTCCCCGAGGTCGATCTTGAGGATGTAGAGCTTCTCGGCATCCGGGTGGTCCTCCACCGAGATGATGGTCCCCACCCTGATGTCCATCCTCCTGAAGTCGGCGAAGGGTCCCGAGGGGGCGGCCTCCTTCTGGGGCTGCTCCTGCTTCTTCTCCTTCTTCTCCTTCTTCTGCTCCTGGACGGGCTCCTCTTCCTCCTCGTGCTTGATCTCGACCTTCTTGTATACGGGCACGGACTCCCTGAGCTCCTGTCCGACCTTCAGAGGCCTGAGGGCCTCGTCCAGTCCGGCCTGCTCGATGGAGCCGTCGTACCCGAGGAATCCCCAGATCCTCTCGGAGGACCTGGGCATGAACGGCCAGGACATCACTGCCAGGGCCTTCACCAGCTCGAGGTTGGTGTTCAGGACCCTTCCGCACTGCTCCTTGTCCTCCTTCACGAGGGCCCAGGGCTTGACGGAGTCGAAGTACCTGTTGCCGAAGCGGGCCAGCTCCATGACGGCCTTGATGCCCTTCTTGAAGTCGCAGTGGGAGAGGCACTCGTTGTACTCCTCCAGGGCCTTCGCGATCTCGTCGTGGACCTCCTTGGCGGCATCGGACTGGTCGGGCTCCGGGATCGTGCCGAAGTTCTTCTTGGTGAAGCTGAGGCACCTGTGGTAGTAGTTCCCGAGGGCGGCTACGAGCTCGTTGTTGACCTTGGTCTGGAAGTCCTCCCATGAGAAGTCCGAGTCGTGGGTGTCGGGCATGTTGACGGAGAGGTAGTACCTGACGAGATCCGCATCGAAGTTCTCCAGGACGCTCGGGACGTCGATGGCGCCTCCGCGGCTCTTCGAGAGCTTACCGCCGCTGAGCATGAGGTACTCGTTGGCAGGGATGTCGTAGGGCAGGTTGACGCCGCCTATTCCCATGAGGATGGCGGGCCAGATGATGGAGTGGAACGGGATGTTGTCCTTTCCGATGAAGTAGTACGATTTGACCTCGGGGTCCTTCCAGAACCTCTCCCAGTCGTCGGGCTTCCCGATCATCCTGGAGTGCTCCACGGAGGCGCTGAGGTATCCGATGTCGGCCTCGAACCAGACGTAGATGACCTTGTCCTCCCATCCCTCCACCGGGATCGGGACTCCCCAGGACATGTCCCTGGTGATGGCCCTGTCGTGGATGCCCTCGTCGAGCCAGTTCTTGGTGAACGTCTTGACGTTGGACCTCCAGTAGTCCTTGTCGGCCACGTACTCCTTCAGCCTGTCGGTGAACGCGCTGAGCTTCAGGAAGAAGTGCTCCGTGGGCCTGATCTCCGGCGCGGTGCCGCAGAGGGTGCAGTAGGGCTGCAGGAGGTCTCCGGGCTCGAAGGTCGTCCCGCAGCTGTCGCACTGGTCGCTGCGGGTCTTCTCCGCCCCGCACTTGGGACACACGCCCTCCACGTACCTGTCGGGGAGGAAGCGCTGGCATTTGGGACAGTAGTACTGGTTCGTCTCCTTGGGATAGATGTAACCCTTCTCCTTCAGATCGAGGAAGATCTTCTGGACCACCTCGAAGTGGGTGGGGCAGTGGGTCTTGTTGAAGAGGCTGAACTCGATGCCCATGTCCTCGATGGCCTTCTTGTTGATCTCATGGTACTTGTTGGCGTACTCCTCCGGGGTCATGTTGTGCTTCTCGGCGGAGACGGTGATGGGGGTGCCGTGCTGGTCGGAGCCTCCGACCATGAGGACCTCGTTACCGATGAGACGGTTGTACCTGCTGAATATGTCGGGCGGCAGGAGCGACCCGGCAAGATGCCCCAGGTGGATGGGGCCGTTCGAATAGGGCCATGCGACGCATATGCAGACTTTGGACATTATAACCGCGCGTAGGAACGCGCGCGTGAATATATAGTCAACGACGGGGGCGGTCAGCGTCCCCTGGATGCCCTCAGGACGGTGTCGAGGATGTGCTCCGCTCCCGCCGATCCGTAGATCGTCCTGGTGATGAACCCGTCGGAGCCCAGCACCGCCCCGCCCGTCGAGACCGAGGCCCTGCACCTGCGCCCGGACTCCATCCTCAGCGCAGTGTTCCCATCGCAGAACACGATGTCCGCGGGCACCATACGGGACGGGTTGGCGTCCTCCTCGATCAGGGAGACGGACACCATGCCGAGCCCGCCCAGCCAGGACGCGAGAGGGCGCAGCACCGACGGCGGGGCGCACGCAGAGAACGTCATCCCCTCGATCCTCATCATCCCGTACCTCATACCGTCGGCCTTCCTCCGGGCGCGTCCCTCCCTGCGACCGAGCCGCTCGAGGGCCACTGACGGATCGCGCCCCGTGGCCTCGGCGACATCGAGTATCCATCTGCGTGTGGAATCGAATCCCACGGGGGCGTCGTCTGGACACACGACCTCGACGCCGGCATCGCGGTAGAACCCGGAGACGCCATCGGACGACTCCGGACACACCGTCACGCAGTACTCCGCTTCGACGGACCGCCTCAGATCGGAGACGGAGGCCCCTGCTCCGGGGGAGCACAGGACCTCCAGGCCCATGTCCCCGAGGTAGGCGCTGAACTCCTCCAGCACATCCTCCCAGCAAGGGTCCAGGACGGTGAGCCCGAGGATGCAGACGGTTCCCTTACGTACGGGGCCCCTCCCTGGGGACAGCCGGCGGAGGACCTCCCCGAGCGTCCTGCCGTAGGTGCGGCGCATCGGGGCGGACATCGTCTGCCCGTCCATCACGATGACGTCGTCATCCATCCCGAGATCGGACATCGCCCTCCTGTGGTCGTCGGCCATCAGCGATGCCCCGGGGGAATCGATTATCGCTATCAGCTCTGCCCCCTCCCTCCTCACGACCTCCAGGGCCTCCTCGAGCCTGTGAACGGCCCCGCCGACGAAGTCCTCTCCATCGATGTACGATGCGGGCACGCGCGAGTACCCTGCATAGAAAGGCTCCCTGTACGCGCCCCAGACCCTGTCCTCCCTCGGGACCAGGGCCATGGAGAGGAGCGAGTTCCTGATCCTGCATCCTCCGGGCCCGTGGAGCAGGACCGTCGCCCCGGGGATGCTCTCTATCGCCATGATCGCCCCTGTGAGGCCGTCCGGTCCGTTGATCATTCCGGACACCCCCTCGACCCTGTCGACAGGACGTCCGATATCGAACCGAGCAGCCGCAGCGGAGGGACGATCCCCGGACCGATCCTCGACAGCCTCATGCTCCGTCCGGGATAGCCGTCGGGAATGTCCAGATCGTACAGGAGCAGGTCCGGGTGCAGGGCATCCCAGTCCTCCGACATCCCATTCTTTCCGTAGTCGAAGGTCAGCATGTCGCGATAGCGGGCGGTGACGCCGCAACGCTCGTCAGGACCCTTGGCGTACCCGAAACGGACGATCACGGCACCCATGTCCGTGAGGGCGTCCACCAGCCAGTCCATGTTCCTGGGAATCACTGTGGACAGGACGATCCTCCTCCCCTCGAAGACATCCCTGTGATCCTCCATGAAGCGTGACATCATCGACCTGGCCCAATCCTCCTCGGCTTCGCATGGGATGCCGGTGACCTCGGACATCCTGCGTAGCCATCCCGCATACTCGTACGGACCGGTCGGGAGCCGTACCCTCTCGCGGGACCGTCCGAGCCTGGCCACGACCCTGTCCTCGAAGTCGGATGCGCGGTCCTCGTTCAGTAGTATATCAACCGTCCCGCGGCAGAAGCCCCTGACAGACCCCATGGTCGTGTCATCCAGGAGACGGCAGTTGACCCTTAGCCCGAATACGCCGAGCATGCGCCTCAGCTCTGCCGCGGCATCCGGGCACTGGAGGTCGAAGAAGCTTGCCCCGATCAGGTTGACCTCTCCGGGGACTGGACCCACCGAGGGATCTATGGAACGGATCAGCTCGGAGACGGCGGCATCCGTCCCGTCGAGGTAGTCGCCGTTGATCACCCCGTCGGTGCTCAGGACGGTCGTCCCGACGTCCGGATACGACGAACGGAAACCTCTGGCGACGGCATCGCAGTCGTCCCCTATCATCCCCGACACGCATGTTGTCACGACCGCCACCTCCCTGAAACCGTCGGCATATGCCGACTCCATCGTACCGCGGAGGGAATCCGCTCCACCGAATATGGCGGCGCTGTCGTCCATGCACGTGCAGTAGATGTTGTCTGGCATCGGGTCGTCGTAGACCCCGCCCGTGTAGAGGTCTGCCACCGTGCTCAGATACGCCGAATCCATCAGATAGGCGCAGCTGCGGGGCCCGTGGATGATGACTGCGGAGTCCCTGAGCCTCGCCAGGGCCATGACTGCGCCGCAGGAGGCGCAGGAGTACTTCTGCCGCCTCGAAGTGGACCGGGCGCATCCGGGACATGTCGGCAGGTCGGCGGCGTTTCGTCTGCCGGGACGGATCTCCCTCCCGGCGGCAAGGTCCGAGAGCTGGTCGTCGTCCAGGGGCGAGGGGATGTCCATGCCTGCGCCCGAGATCACAACCTCTATCCTATCGACGATCGCGCCGACGGCCTTCGCGGCGTCCGATCCGGGGAAGAGCTCGCATACGGTGCGACCGGCGGGCTCCGCCGATGCGAACAGCCTGTCCCTGGGGACAGTTGCGATCACACGGGTGCCTGTGGCCGCGGCGAACCTGCCTACGGTCTCCTCCTCCCCTTCGACCCCGCGGGAGTTCAGCACTATGCCTATCAGGCGGGGCCTCTCGGGCGTGAACCTCCTGATACCTTTCATGATGTTGTTCGCGGCGTACAGTGCCATGAACTCCCCTGAGGTGACTATGATCACTCCGTCGGCGTTCTCCTCCCTTAGGGGGACGGCGAACCCGCCGCACACGACATCGCCCAGGACATCGTAGATCCTCACATCGGCCCCGACCCTGTCCGCCCCTAGACGGCCGATGGTCTCGAACGCGGTCAGGATCCCGCGACCCGCGCATCCGATTCCGGGTTCCGGGCCTCCGGACTCGATGCAGAGGACCCCTCCGGACCCCTCGACCATGACATCTTCCAGTCTGCGGTCGCCCTCGGGGACCTCGCGCACGTAATCCAGGACCGTCCTCTGGGATCCCCCTCCCAGGAGCAGTCTCGTGGAGTCGTGCTTGGGGTCGCACCCGATCTGCATGACCGTGTGGCCGCGCTGTGCCAGCATCAGGGAGATGTTGGCAGACATCGTCGATTTCCCTATGCCGCCCTTGCCGTAGACCGCCAGTTGGAACATGCATCCATAATCCGCCTACTGCATTATAAGCTGGTCAGGACCAATTATGATACTGGGGTCGACTCGCCTTCGCGGGCCTCGGTCCTGCGGAGCACGATCATGGCATGGGCACCCATCATCACCCCTCCGAGGATCTCTGAGAGGGCCATCATCCACCAGAGGGATGTGAGGGTACCGAAGACAGCCGTCGCCGCGAAGAACGCCAGACTCATTATGATGTTCCTGGCGAGTGAGTTGACCATTGCCCCGGTCGCCTTATCGATGGACTGCATGAGGGACGAGCCGGTGTAGACCATGGACATCACCGGCAGGAACAGGGCGAAGAAGTAGAGCATCTGGGTCATGTCGTCGTGTAGGTAGGACAGGTCGTCGGAGATGGTGAACACCGACGATAGCACGCCTGCGCCCAGAGCGAGGATCACGGACAGTGCCAGAGTCCAGATTATCGATACCTTGACCGAGTACCCGAACGCATCGCGGATCATGTCGAACCGCTTCATGCCGTACTCCGCCGCGCACACCGCGACCATGGCCCCTCCCATTGACTGCGCGATGATAAGGATGAAGTTGGCGATCCTCCAGCCGGTGGAGTACAGACCGACCATGTCTGTCCCGCCGCACTCGATGACCATGTAGTTCAGGAAGATGTTGAACAGGTACATGATCGACAGCTCGAGGGCCTCCGGACCGCCGACGGACATGATGCCCCTGCAGATCCTCATGTCAGGACGGTAGTCGGACCTGCGGATGCTTATGTACATGCCCTTGCCACGGAGATACCAATAGGATGCTATGACGCAGGACACGACGAAGGCGACCACGGTCGCCCAGGCGGCACCCGCGACGCCCATGTCCAGGACGTAGATGAACACGGGATCTAGGACGATGTTGACCAGCGCGCCTATGACCTGGATGGCCATGGAGCGCTTGGCCGCGCCCTCGCCGCGCAGCATCCCCGACATCACCCCGCTGAGGATGACGAAGAACGATGACAGGTAGATCGGGTACGCGTAGTCTAGGCAGTCCCCCACCGTGTCCCCCGCTCCCATCAGGACCATGGTGTACTCCGCCGTGAGCAGGAGTATCGGCGTCAGGATTATGCTCACGACCGCTGTTATGAACACACCTTGAGCGGCGGACTTGTTCGCATCGGCGTGGTTGCGTTGGCCTATGTTCCTGGCTATAGCCGCACCGACCCCTATGCCGAGGCCGTTGCCGATGCCGATGAGGATCGTATAGATCGGGTAGACGATCCCGAGTGCGCTCATCGCTGAACCGCCCAGACCGGCCACCCACAGACTGTCGACGATGTTGTTCAGCTGCTGGAAGAACAGCGCGACTCCGATGGGGATGGCGAGCGCTATCACGCCCTTCCTCTGGTCGCCCAGTAGTGTCCTGGTGCCCGCCGTCTCCTCCGTCATCGAAGCGCGATAGTCAGGGTGATATAAATCGTGACGTAGGCTGGGCGGGCATCAGGTGTGGGCCCCCTGACATCCGATACCCCCAGCGCCACCGGACATTGCCGACCGCGTATCCATGTTGGGACATCTGATGTGGCACCTACTTGCGGAACGCCCCGCCCACAGGCTCTTGCCCATGCCGTCCTTTCTGACCTGCAGGGGAATCCCATGACCTGCACACAGCCTCCGACGTGATCCACAACCCGGCATCATCGGGAAACCATGGTTCGGAGGTGGTACCGTACCGAGATTCGTTATCAGAACCCAGGCGATATAGGAGAGCTAACGCCATCTCCAGCACCACGGTCAGTCGTCACATATAAATTATAAAAAAAGATGGGCGCGACCATGCGGATAGCGGCGGTACTGAACGACAGATGCCAGAACAAGAAATGCAACCAGGAATGCGCCAAGTTCTGCCCCCTGAACAGGACGGGCGTGGAGTGCGTCACATTCGGCGAGAGGGGGAAGCCCATCATCTCCGAGACGCTCTGCCAGGGATGCGGCATCTGCGTGAACAAATGCCAGTTCGAGGCCGTCAAGATCATCGGCCTGGCCGATGAACTGAAGGAGGACATGATCCACCAGTACGGTGAGAACTCGTTCCGCCTATATCGTCTCCCCGTCCCCAAGAAGGGTCTGGTGACCGGTATCCTCGGTCCGAACGGTATCGGTAAGACCACAGCGATCAGGATGCTCTCGGGAACCGAGATCCCCAACCTCGGCCACTATGACAACCCTCCCACCAAGGAGGAGGTCCTCCAGCACTTCGCGGGCACCGAGCTCCACGACTACCTGGAGAGGGTGTACGCCGGGAAGGTGAAGGTCGCCGTCAAGCCGCAGTACGTCGACAAGATCCCGCTCGCTGCCAAGGGGGTCGTCAGGGACCTGCTATCCAAGGTCCAGGACCGCATGACCGTGGACCAGGCCGCCGAGACGTTCGACCTCACCGAGGTCATCGACAGGGATATCTCCAAGCTGTCCGGAGGAGAGCTGCAGAGGGTCGCCATGGCGTCCACCATGATGAAGGAGGCCGACGTCTACTTCTTCGACGAGCCCACATCCTACCTGGACATCTACCAGAGGGTCAAGATGGCCCGTCTCATCAAGGACCTGGCCGTCGACAAGCAGGTCATGGTCATCGAGCACGACCTCGCCATCCTTGACTTCCTCGCCGACAACGTCAACGTCGTCTACGGTTCGGAGGGGGCCTACGGAGTGTTCACCCTCGCGAGACAGGTCAGGACGGCTATCAACGTGTACCTTGACGGATACCTCCCCGAGGAGAACATCAGGTTCAGGGACAGGCCGATCGAGTTCGAGGCCTCGCCGCCCAGGGGCGACTGGCAGACCGCCGACCTCATCTCCTTCGACAAGCTGAGGAAGGACTTCGGCGAGTTCAGGCTGGACATCACCGGCGGTGCCGTCAGGATCGGCGAGTCCGTTGGGATTGTGGGGCCGAACGCCACCGGTAAGACCACGTTCGTCAAGATGCTGGCCGGCATCATCGACGTCGACTCCGGCACCATGGACAACAAGGTGAAGGTCGCCTACAAGCCCCAGTACATATCCGGCGACTTCGACGGCACGGTTCAGGACCTCCTCTACTCGAAGTACTACGACACGGTCACCTCCGGGTTCTTCAACGGGGAGGTAGTCGAGCCCCTCGGCATCAAGTACCTGATGGACAAGCAGGTGGCCAAGCTGTCCGGAGGAGAGCTGCAGAGGGTCGCGATCACGATATGCCTCGCATCGGAGGCCGACATCTACCTGTTCGACGAGCCATCCGCCTATCTGGACTCCAACCAGAGGATGAACGCCGCGAAGACCATCAGGCGCATGATGGAGAAGACCGGCCGCAGCGCCATGATCGTCGACCACGACATCTACTTCCTGGACATGGTCTCCGACTCCATGATGGTCTTCGGAGGCGAGCCGGGTCACCACGGAATCGGCGAGGGGCCGTTCGACATGAGGGACGGCATGAACAAGTTCCTCTCAGCCGTCGACATCACATTCCGCAGGGATGCGGACACCCACAGACCCAGGATCAACAAGCCCGAGTCCAGGCTGGACCGCGAGCAGAAGTCCCGCGGCGAGTACTACTACGCCTGAGACGAATGGATGGACCGATACCTATATTACAAGAAGCGAAGGGTCCGTGACACATGGGAAGAGCCGACACCCACCTGCACACCGAGTACTCGGGCTTCAACAAGCTCGGGGTGATGAAGTTCCCCGAGTCGGTCACTCAGCCGGAGAAGCAGGTCGACAGGATGAGGGCGCTCGGCATGAACGTCATGGCGATCACGGACCACGACGAGATCGCCGGAGCGTTCATAGCCCAGAAGTACGCGAAGAACTTCGACGACATCGAGGTCATCGCAGGCGAGGAGGTCACCACCGCCGACGGGGAGATCATCGGGCTGTTCCTCAACGAGAAGATCCCGTACGGGCTGCCCGTGGAGGAGACCGTCGACATCATCAGGTCCCAGGGAGGACTGGCGATAGCCCCGCATCCGTTCAGCATGCACGCCCCCGGCCTCCAGGAGCGCATCCTGGACCTGGACATCGACGGATTCGAGACGATCAACGGCGGCCACCCCGATGCATACTCCAACATGTTCGCCAGGCTGGTGATGGACCGCTATCCCGGCCGGTGGGCCGAGATGTCGGGCAGCGACGCGCATTCGGTGTACACATCCGGATACAACTGGACGGAGTTCTCCGGGAACACCGCGGAGGACTTCAGGAGGGCCGTCCTCAACAGGTCCACCGTGGCCGTGGGCGAGCCGGCGCCAGTGTTCGGCCAGGTCCAGTGGAGCGTCGACGTGGTCATCGGAGGGCAGAGGCTCCTTTTCCAATCTCTGCTGGGGAGGCTGAAGAGCGTCCCACACGACCATCTCATCGAGAAGATCAACAGCATCACCGACCTGAAGAAGGCGACTGCGATATTCGCCGGGACCCTCTACGTCGTCCCGCCGATGTCGTTCATCGCGACCATCCTCAGCACCTCCTTCCTGAAGAAGACCGGCAAGGACTTCACCGCATGGATCCCGGACCGCCTGGTCGCCATCGAGGAGATCGTCAAGGAGGTGGATGCCAACGGAGGCCCGGGAGCCGGCGACGGGAGGCTCCAGTCGATCATCGCCGCTGTGGACAAGATGGAATCAAGCAGGGGGAACGTGCCTGGACTCGGTCGTGTACAAAATCGGTGTGAACGTTCCGAATGACCATCTCGAGGCCCTCATGGACGCCCTGGACGGCGTCGTCACGCCCATCTACCCGGGCTACGACCACGTGTTCTCATGGTGGCCCGTCATGGGATGCTGGAGGGCCCTGGAGGGATCGGACCCGTACGACGGGAGGATCGGGGAGGTTACCGTCGCCGAGGAGGTCCGCCTGGAGTTCGCGGTCCTGGAGGGGGATCTGGGAGCGGCCGTGGACGCCGTCCGCAGGGCGCATCCCTACGAGGAGCCGGCCATCGACGTGATCCCGATGATCCCCTGGAAGTCCGTCATTCCTTCGGACGGTAGATGAACAGGTTGTCGAAGGTCTTCTGCATCCTGTGGATCTTGATGCTCTGGAGCCTGTAGGCCTTCTCCTCCTCGTCGATGAGACCCATCCTGACGTACTGTGTCAGGATCTCGTCGGCCATGTCGTATCCGGACTCCACCCCGATCACGATGTCGATGAGCCTGTTGCGGCATGACATGTGCTTAGGAAGTGATCCCCCGTTCTCGGCGAGATAGCGCTCCCTGATGAGCGGGAAGAGGTCCAGGTTCCTGGCGCAGGCCTCCTTCGCCTCATCGTACCTCTCGGCTCCGAACAGCCCCTCTATGTACCCCTCGGTGATGACGAACCTGCTGTAATCGTCCATCTCGTGGGTCTCCGCATACTTCCCGGCGGTCACCGACAGACCGTAGTTGTGGTCCTCGGTCGCCCTTCCCATGAGCTGGACGAGGAACGCCTGCGGAGACGAGGTGTCGATGCCTGCGAGATATCTGCGGAGCTTGACCCTGTCTGGATCGCTGAGGGTCTGATACCAGTCGTCGAGACCCGCCTCGGCGACCTCCTTGGGAACTTCGGGCTGTGCCATGACCTGCGAATCTGAGGTCCGAATTATAAACTGCGCGTCATCCAGGGGCCGGCGGGAACCGCCGTTTACCCCTTCTTGATCGTGACCAGGTTCCCGGGGGCGTGGGTGTGCGGGTTGACCATCCTCGTGGGGCTCCACTCCAGCTTGGACTCGAACTCCATCGCCCTCTGGAAGCAGTTCCTGGAGCAGTGACGGCAGTGGAAATCGCTGCATGGGATGCAGTTGATCGAGGTCTCCACGGAGTCCCCGTACTTGGCCGTGACCGCCTCGTCGATCTCCGCCTTCTCCGCGTCGACCATCCCGACCGTCATCGTCCTAGGGAACACGACCTTCATGTCGATGTATATCTTGGGTCCGTACTTGATCATGCGGAGGTTGTACACGTCGATCCAGTCGTCGTGCCTGTACTCGTTGATGATGTCGGAGACCTCCTTGATGAGCTCCTCGTCCGCACGGTCCATGGTATCGTCCGCGGACTTGCGGATGACGCCGAATCCCGTATACATGATGATGACACCGAAGACCACCGCGATTGATGAATCCAGCCAGCGTGCGTCGTATCCCAGATACATCGCAACGTAGACCACGATCAGTCCGATGATGATCCCGACCGACGAGTAGGTGTCCGAGCAGAGATGCTTGCCGCTGGCCTCGAGCGCGGGGGAGCGGCTCTTCCTGCCCTTGGCGATGGCGATCCTCCCGACGACGTAGTTCGCCACGGCCGCAAGAGCGACCAGGACGAGACCGATGTCCAGGTCGGAGATCTCCCCGGGATTGAAGAATGACTGCACCGACTCCAGGATGATCAGTCCGCCGGCAACCATGATCATCGTCCCCTCTATGGCGGACGAGATGATCTCGATCTTCCCGTGACCGAAGGGGTGGGTCTTGTCTGGGGGCTGGGCGGAGAGGTACAGCGCATACATGCCGATGCAGGCCGCGACCACGTTGACGATGGACTCGGTCGCATCTGTGAAGATGGCGACGGATCCCGTCAGGAAGTACGCGATGTACTTGATGATGAGCAGGGTAAACCCCAGGACGACAATGACCTTCTGGAATTCGTAGTTCTCATCCGCCGCTTTCATGACGTTCCCCATATCGGGGAGGTTTATAACAGTTGTCAATTAGCTATTCTTAAAACGAATTAGCCTCGGCTGAACCCCGGCCCCTCATCATGGACACCGCGGCACCGAGGATGCATGCCACAGTGCATACGGCGAAGGAGCATCTGAGGACCTCGATGAAACTCCCGTATGTCCCGGGGACTATGTCGTCCGCAGAGCCCATTATCATGGAGATGAACAGCATCGCGATGCCCATGCTCACCATCATGCCGGTCTGCCTCATGACGGCCACCATGGCCGACGCCTCCCCTGTGGACCTCGGGTCCACGGAGCCCATGATGACCGACGTGTTCGGTGCGCAGAACACCGACAGGCCGAGCCCCACCAGGATCATCGTCAGGACAGTCAGCGGGAACGACGGCGCGGTGTCGTACAGCATCACCGTCGATATACCCGCCGCCGTGATCAGCATGCCTGCCGTCGGAAGGATGCGCTTGTCCCCCATCCTGTCTGAGATCCTGCCGAAATAGGGCGTTCCGACCGCCTGCACGGCAGGCTGGATGATCATCAGAAGCCCGGCCTCCATGGACGACAGCCCACCGATGCTCTGGAGATACAGGGCCAGGAAGTACGAGAGGGAGCATGACGCCATATAGTTCAGGAACGCGGCCAGACAAGAGCCCGAGAACACGCGTCCCCTGAACAGCCTGACGTTCAGAACCGGGGATGCGCATGAGAGCTGCCACCTCACGAACACCACAAGGACCGCCAGGCCGGCGACAAGGCTGACGGCGGCCCATGGCTCCGGCAGGTTGACCATGCCGAGCATGCCCAGCATCATGCCGACGCCGTAGAGCAGCGACCCCTTGTGATCGAAGGACCCTCCCTCATCCGGACGGATCTCCCCTTTGAACAGTGACATCGACGCCACGGCGAGCAACGATATGGGAACTATGAGAAGGAACAGGCTGCCCCATCCGAATATGTCGTTCATCGCGCCTCCGAGCGGAGGTCCGGCGGCGAACCCCACATATGAGCACATGGTCTGAATCCCTATCGCCGCTCCGCGGCGGACTGACGGGAACACATCGGTGATCATCGATATGCTGGTGGTCATGACCGCGGCGGACCCGACCCCCATCAGGACCCTGCATCCGATGAGGAACCAGAAGTCCGGCGAGAACGCTGCCAGAAACGATGCGAGGGCTGTGAGGGCCACACCTGCCAGAAACATCGCCCTCTTGCCGTATATGTCGCCGATCCTGGTCATCGGGACCATGAAGATGACCGATGACAGCAGGAAGGACGTGTTGACGTATGCCAGGGCATGGGATCCGACGCCGAACTCCTGGCCTATGCTCACCAGGGACAGGTTCATCATTGTCCCCAGCAGTGGAGCGATGAACGCGGCGAAGCAGCATGCCGCCAAGACATTCCTGCTATCGGATTCGCTGTACTCGGCACTTGTCATCCGAATCTCCCCCATCTGGCAACCCGATGCGGACCGTGTTGGGAACAGACGACCCCATGCTACGGATCAGCTGCATTCGGCTACCGAGCCTTTTCCCCTGAACAGGGACACTACCGCACCGACCATGCACATCGCCACGCACACCCCGAACGAGCATCTCATGACGGTGATGAAGCTGTCGTAGGTCTCCGGGGACAGGTTGTCCGCGGATCCCATGATCACCGAGATGAACAGCATCGCGATGCCCATGCTCACCATCATGCCGGTCTGCCTCATGACGGCCACCATGGCCGACGCCTCCCCCGTCTCCCTGGGGTCGACGGAGCCCATGATGATGGACGTGTTGGGGGCGGAGAACATCGAGAACCCAATCCCGATGATGATCTGCGTCACGACGACGGTGGACAGCGGCGTGCCCACCCCGTAGGTCAGGATTGTCGCGATCCCGAAGGCGGATATGACTAGTCCCACCGTGGGGAGGATGCGCTTGTCCGCCAGCCTGTCGGACATCCTGCCGAAGTAGGGGGTCAGGACGGCCTGGATGGCAGGCTGGACCAGCATGAGCATCCCCGCCTCCGTTGCCGTGAGGTTACCGATGCTCTGCAGATAGAGGGCAAGGAAATAGGAGATCGAGTAGGAGGAGGCGTAGTTCATGAAGGTCGCCAGACAGGATCCGGAGAACACGCGCCCCTTGAACAGCCTGACGTTGAGGAGGTGGTGGGGAGTCCTGAGCTGCGACCACACGAACACCGCGAGGAACAGGACCCCGACCACGAGCATCGCATAGGCCCATGTCTCAGGCAGGTTGATCATGCCCCCCATGCTGAGGACTATGGCTATCCCGTAGAGGACGGAGCCCTTGGAATCGAACCTACCTCCCTCATCCGGACGGATCTCCGACCTGAAGGCCATCATGCAGACCACGGCTACGACGGCTATGGGGACGATGATGTAGAACAGGCTGTGCCATCCGAAGGCGTCGTTCAGAAGACCGCCGACCACGGGACCGGCTGCGAGACCGATGTAGACGCACATCGTCTGGAGACCGATCGCGCCTCCCCTGTTCTCGTGCGGGAAGACGTCCGTGATCATCGACACGCTTGTGGTGACTATGCATGCCGATCCGAGTCCCATGACCGCCCTGCAGGCTATGAGGAACCAGAAATCGGGGGAGAACGGAGCAACGAGGCATGTGACCGCGATCACGGCCACCCCTGTCATGAAGATCCTCTTCTTCCCTACGATGTCCCCGACCTTCGCCATCGGCACCATGAACACGACCGACGAGAGCAGGAACGCCGTGTTGACGTAGGCGAGCTGGTGCGAACCTGCCCCGAACTCCTGGCCAATGTTCACCAGCGAGAGGTTCATCATGGTGCTCAGCAGCGGAGTTATGAACCCTGCGAAGCAGCATGCAAGCAGGACCATCCTCCGCTCTTTCTCGTCGTACGCCATCCGCATCCCTCTGTGTCCCGCGCGCTGGCGCCGGACCTATTGGCAGAGAACCGACGCGAATAAAACAGTTGCCAGAAGGAAGCAGGACGATTGACCTGCGGATGGTTCGTATGACCTTTCGAGGAAACCATCCGCAGGGTTTGTACAATCAGGATGAGGCCTTCGACGGTGCTCCGGAACCCATCATCCTGGTGAGGACCATGAACGCCACGGCGACGACCACGGCGACCACCGCCATGACGGCGAACAGGTCGGGGTACGAATCGCCGACTGCCGCGAACAGCGGGACGCTGATCAGAGATATGGCGAACTGGCCGAAGTTGAGGCTGGTGCTGTACCCGCCCATGATCTTCCCCGACGTCGAGGACGTAGTCTCCCCGGCGAGGATGTTGGACACTGCGGGGCACACCATCCCGAGTCCGGCGCCGGCGATGATCATCATGGCGATGGAGGAGGCGATGGATTCGGACAGCTTGAGCGTCACCAGCGCGACGGCCAGCAGGAGGAACCCGATCACGATGATCGTGAAGGGCCTGAGCCTCTGGACGAATCTGCGGTACATCAGGCTGAAACAGGCGTTCGTCACCCCGTGGACCCCCAGGAACAGCCCGGTCACGGACGTGGAGACAGCCAGTTCGGTCTGCAGGTATGTGGGCATCTTGGTCGGGAGGAGGAAGGCCATCGTCATCGCGATGAAGATGGTCAGATAGCAGATCACGAGAAGCCTGCCGTCTGCCTTCCTCTCCGGCTCCCTGCGGACCTTGTCCTCGGGGGCATCCCTCCGGGGCTCCCTCATGGTGAGCAGCACCATCAGGAGTATCGGGACTCCGATCAGGTAGACGAGGAACGGCTCCCTCCAGGAGAACTCCGCCAGAAGGCCGCCGGTGTACTCCAGGATGAGCACGCCCACGCCCATTGCCGCCGACTGGTAGCTGAGGGCCCTTATCCTGTCGATTCCGGTGTAGTACTCGGCGATGAGCGCGGTCACGGCGCTCGAGATTCCCGCGATCCCGATTCCGACGATGAACCTGGCCACCAGGAGGATGTAGAGCTGCTCCCCTGAGCTGCCGTCCATCAGGTATCCGAACGCTCCGGCCACGGTGAAGACGACCAGGGAGGTCCCGAGGACGCGCACCTTCCCGAACCTGTCGGCAAGGGCACCCATCCCGAATCCCACAAGCCCTACGGCCAGGGAGGGGATGGTGATGATCATGGACACGAGCGTGTCCTGCTCCGTGAACACCTGCTCGATCAGGGGCAGGGCCGGAGCGACCGCGGCTCCGCCCATCAGCATGAGCATCGAGCAGAGCATTATGGTGAGAAGAGTCGCCTTCGTAGGCTTGAAGTGGGAGCCTTCCTGCATGTTGAGTGCAAAGTGAAGATGTTCTTAAGAATGCCTATCCTACAGAAATGGGACCCCGGCCGTGGCCGGGTAACGGGTCCTAAGACCCGGTTTATTCTCAGGCTGTGGCCGCTGCGGCCTCCCTCTGCTGCTGGCGCCTGCGGTAGTACCTGAGGCTCCAGACGGTGATCACGATTCCGTAGAGGATCGCGATGACCCCCATAAGGCAGTAGACCTCGTAGTAGGAGTCGTGGAGGAGGGCGAGGAGCGGGACGGACAGCAGGGAGATGGCGAACTGTCCGAAGTTCAGGCAGGTCCCGGAGCCTCCCATGATGGAGCCGGAGTTGGATCCGGTGACCTCCCCTGCGAGCGTGTTGACCAGCGACGGCACGATCATACCCACGCCCACGCCGGTGATGATCAGGGTGAAGATCGCCAGGGGGACGCTGGGCCAGAGGATGAGGACGGCGAATCCCACACCCATGCAGAGGAACCCGAGGCCGAGGATCCTGAACGGCGGGATCCTGGCGGTGATCCTGCGGTACAGGATGCTGAACACGGCGTTGGCCACCCCGTGGAATCCGAGGAACAGACCCACGATCGACGAGGACACCCCGAGGTCCGACAGGACTATCGGGATGCTGGTCGGCAGAAGGAAGACCAGGTTCATGCAGAAGAAGATCGAGACGTAGCAGAGCGCGACGATCTTGTAGTCGGCTTTCCTGAACTTCTCGTGTGCCACGATGTCCGCAATCTCGTCCTTGTCGTGCTCGGACATCCTAGGCTCCCTCATGGACAGGATGGCCATGATGAGGATCGGTATCCCGATCAGATAGACGAGGAACGGGGTCCTCCAGGAGATCTCTGCGAGGGTCCCGCCGGTGAACTCGAGGATCAGGACCCCGATCCCCATGGCAGCGGACTGGTAGCTGAGGACCTTGACCCTCTGGATGCCTCCGTAATACTCAGCGATTAGCGCTGTCACCGTGCTGGTGATCCCGGCGATTCCGATTCCCAGGATGAACCTGGCCACGAGGATCGACTCCAATGTCGGCAGCCAATAGCTGGCGACCCCGGCGACGACGAATATGGCGAGCGCCAGGAAAAGGACCTTGACCTTGCCGAACCTGTCAGCGGCGAGGCCCACGGCGTAGCCGACGATCGCCACGGCGAGCGACGGCAGCGTGATGATGAGCGATGTCATGAAGTCCTGACCGGGGAAGGCCAGCTTGATCTCGTTCAGAGCCGGCGCGACGGCGGCTCCCCCCATCAGGATGAGCATCGAACTCAGAAGAATGGCCACGAGCGTTAGCTTCGTGGGTTTGAACAACACTTCCTTATCTCTCATTGACAGTTCGATTGTAGGCCTGTATAGATATCTTGCTGAGGGTGCTGGATGTAACCTTCGAACGTGTTATATACAACATGTTGTAAATTCATCTACTTGAAATCAAGTAGATTGCGTTATCCCAATTTGAATCCCTGAAGCGATGCCGATCGGAGGATCGTGCGGATGGAGAACAGCTGCTGAAGGGTGAGGTCGACCGGACCCGGCGGGATCATCCCGACGGAATTCGGCCCGAAAACAGTTTGATAATCGGGTCCGACGGGGGGATCCCCATCGGACCTTAGGTTTTTCAGATCAGATAGTCCCTGAGCACGCCGGCCAGGTCCTTTCCGTCGGTGGAGAGCCAGGCGTCGAAGTCCTTACCCGTAGCTGCCACGGTCCTCCCGAGGAAGACCGCCATGTCCGGGCATCTGTCGACCGGTACAGCGCCGACCGCGTCTCCGAACCTCTCCTTCCCCTCCAGACCGCATCCGTTTACCGTGAGGTTGAACACCGGGACCGGCTTGCCATCCACCGTCTTGGACGCACCCTGGAGACCCAGCATCCCCACCTGATGGTTGCCGCATGACGACACGCATCCGGATATCCTAAACCTGGGAAGGGCGTTGTCCGGTATGCCAGCCTCACGGACCGCGTCGATCATGGCGTACAGTGTGCCGTTGGAGTCCCTCAGACCCTGCTGGCATATCGTAGACCCTATGCAGGAGACCGATGTCTCGAACAGCGTCCTCGCTCCTCCCTCTGTGGCGTCCCTGACCCTGATGGCCTCGTCCCCGCTGAGGTTGATGATGTACAGCGTGCTGTCGGGGGCGACCCTGACCTCCGCGTCCCAGATGTCCGCGATGGCGTCCCTTATCCTCCTGAGCGCATCTAGAGGCACATCCCCTCCGACGGGGTGGTACGCGACGTAGTACAGGCCGGGCTGCTTCTGTCTGAAGATCCTGTCCCCCGACACATCCCTGGCCTCCTTCTCCGGGAACGATGTGGGGACCGGATGGATGTCCATGCCGCCCCTCTCGAGGAGCGGCACGAGGGCCTCCCCGTACGCCCTGAGGAACCCGTCGTCCCCAAGATCCTCCCTCATGTACCTGGTCCTTGCCCTGGAGCGGTTCTCGTAGTTGCCGTGCTTCATGAAGGTGTCTACCATGGCACGGACGTAGTACAGCGTCTTGGATGGGTCGATCCCCTCTGCCACGCGGATGCCGATCCTGGGGTTGTTGCCCAGACCGCCTGCCGCCCAGACATCGAAGGTGCCGTCGTCGTTGGCTATGAACCCGAGGTCCCTGAATGTGGCGTGGGTCTCGTTCCTGTCCGAACTGGAGAAGGTGACCTTTAGCTTCCTGGGGAGCTTGATCTCGGTCATGATGTCCAGGAGGTATGTCTCCGTCTCCTTCGCGTAGGGGTACACGTCGAACCTCTCCCCGGGCTCGACCCCCGACAGCGATGTGGCTGAGACGTTCCTTGGGTTGTCCCCTCCCCCTCCCTGCGTGTTGATACCGTGGTCCAGGGCCCTGTCCATGATCTCGTAGATCTGGTCGCCCGTGAGGTTGTGGAGCTGGACGGTCTCGCATGTCGTGGTGTGTATCCTGCCGATGCCGTACCTCTCGCACTCGTCTATGATGAAGGAGAGCTTGTCCTTGGTCATATGGCCGCCGCACATGCGGAGCCTGATCATACCCAGCTTCCCTCCCTTCTGCGCATAGCTGCCGTACTTCCCGGAGATGCCCTTGTACTCCTTGGCGTTCATCTGGCCAGAGAAGAACTTCTCCTCCGCCTCCTTGAACTCCGGCAGCCTGGCCCTGAAGAACTCAACATCCTTAGACATACAGACCGGAGCGCCCTAAGTATAGATACACCTTTACATGGATGGATGGACCCCCTGTGCATCATGTGTATCTACTGACACGCGCATACGGTACCAAGGTGACGATCATGTCCGACTGTCCGGAGGATATCAAGAAGAGGCTGGGCCTGGTGCACGTGTACACAGGCAACGGCAAGGGCAAGACCACCGCCGCCATGGGACTGGCCTTCAGGGCCGTGGGCCGCGGTCTGAACGTGAAGATGCTGCAGTTCCTCAAACCGCCGAAGGGGTACGGCGAGCACATGGCCGCCGAGATGCTCCCCGGGTTCTCCATCGAGCCCATGGGATCGGACCACATGTGCGGGCGCGAGGTGACCAAGGAGCAGGACATAGAGGACACCCGCAGGGGACTGGCGAGGGCCGAGGAGGTCCTCGGGTCGGGCGAGTACGACCTGGTGATCCTGGACGAGGCGATCAACTCGATAAGGCTCGGGCTCCTGACCCCCCAGGCCCTGATCGACCTCCTCGAGAGGAGAGCCCCGCACACGGAGGTCGTCCTCACAGGAAGGGGGGTCCCACAGGAGATTATCGACTACGCCGACCTAGTCACGGAGATGACGCTCGTGAAGCATCCGTTCGACAAGGGCATCGGCGCCCGCAAGGGCATCGAGTACTGAACACATTCCCGGCCCCCGAAGCGGGGCCGGACATCAATCTTATAGATGCTCCCCCATGGGGGCGCATCATGACTCTCTATTCCAGCATCACAGAGACCATCGGGGAGACGCCCCTCGTGCGCCTGAACAGGATGACTCCTCCGGGAACGCACGTATACGTCAAGATCGAGAAGGGCAACCCCGCGGGCTCCATAAAGGACCGTGCCGCCCTGTCGATGATCGACGACGCGGTCGCCAAGGGTCTGCTGGAGGACGGCGGCACGATCATCGAGCCCACGTCCGGCAACACCGGCATTGCGATCTCGATGATCGCGGCCGCGCGCGGGTACAAGGCCGTCATTGTGATGCCCGACACCATGTCCAAGGAGCGCATCTCCCTGATGAGGGCGTACGGCGCGGAGGTCGTCCTCTCCCCGGGATCCGAGGGCATGCAGGGCGCTGTAGACCTTGCGGAGAGGATCAGGGCCGAGAGGGGAGGCTTCATAGCCGGGCAGTTCGACAACCCCGCAAACGTTGCGGCCCACAGGACCGGCACGGGGAAGGAGATCCTCAGGGACCTCCCCGATGTCGACTACGTGTACGCCGGCATCGGGACCGGGGGCACCGCATCAGGCATCGGCCTCGCCTTCAAGGATGCGGGATCCGACGCCAAGGTCATCGGCATCGAGCCTGCCGAGAGCCCCCTGATCACCGAGGGACATGCGGGGAAGCACAACATCCAGGGCATCGGCTCCAACTTCGTCCCGGGGAACTACCTGCCGGAGGCGGTGGACTCGGTCGAGACGGTCCCCACCGATGACGCGATCAGGACCGCCGTCGAACTCGCCAGGAAGGAAGGGGTGTTCGTGGGGATCTCCTCCGGGGCCAACGTCTTCGCGGCGATAAGGAAGGCCAGGGAGGAGCCCTCGGCCAAGATCGTGGCGATCCTGCCGGACGGCGGGGAGAAGTACATGAGCCTGGGCATCTACGAGTGATCCAATGCCTGTGAAGATCCCCGACGACCTGCCGGCGGCGGCCGTTCTCGAATCCGAGAACATCTTCGTGATGACCGAGAGGAGGGCCGACACCCAGGACATCCGTCCCCTGGACATCCTTATCCTGAACCTCATGCCCACGAAGGTGGAGACCGAGACGCAGATCCTCAGGTGCCTGAGCAACAGCCCCCTGCAGACGGACATAACGCTGCTCCAGATGGCATCCCACGAGTCGAAGAACACCTCGCAGGAATACCTGGACAGGTTCTACAGGACCTTCGACGAGATCAAGGACCGCAAGTTCGACGGCATGATAATCACCGGTGCTCCCCTGGAGACGATGGACTACGAGGACGTGGACTTCTGGGAGGAGTTCTGCGGGATCATGGACTGGACGCTGACGAACGTCTGCGCGACGCTCTACATCTGCTGGGGAGCGCTGGCCGGACTCTACTACCACTACGGGATACCCAAGCACCCGATGGCCTCGAAGGTGTCCGGCATATACGAGCACAGGGTGCTCATCCCCAACGAGCCGATCGTCAGGGGGTTCGACGACCGCTTCTACATGCCACAATCCAGGCACACGGAGGTCAGGGCCGAGGACATCATGTCAAACCCCCACCTCCACATAGTGTGCGCCTCCGAGGAGGCCGGGGTCGCGGTGGTGCAGTCCGAGAGGAACCAGACGTTCATCACCGGCCATCTGGAGTACGACGCGGCGACCCTCGCATACGAGTACGAGAGGGACCTGAAGGCCGGGAAGGACCCGCATGTGCCCGACCACTACTTCGAGGACGACGATCCAAGGAGGGACCCAGTGGTCAGGTGGAGGGCCCACGCCACGCTGTTCTACACCAACTGGCTGAACTACTGCGTCTACCAGCTCACGCCCTATGACAAGGACGAGATCGGAAGAAACTGATTGCCGGAGGGGAGCCGGGACGTCCCCCGGCACCCTCCCAAAATCGCACGGCCGTCACTGGCTGACGACCTTGGGGTTGACCAGCTTGCCCACGATGGCATCCCTGACGAATGGGTTCAGACCAGAGACGTCGCCCTTCCCGTCAAGGACACCCTGGACCTCGCTGGCGATGTGGGTGAAGACCCCCTTGAAGATCCTGCAGGAATCGTTGCCGTTGTCCTCCAGCCCACCCTCGTGGTACGCGTCCATGCTGCATCCGCCGTTGCAGTATCTGAAGATCGGACAGGAAGCGCACTTCTCCCTCCGCCTTATCGATCCGACCAGGATCTTCCTGAAACCCTCCGACTGGAAGAGCTCGGAGATCGAGGAGACATCGTTGACGTTCCCCATGTAGAACTCCTCCGGACAGGCCTTGGCGCACGGGTACACGGAACCGTCAGGGTTGACGCACATCCATTTGGTCAGACAGGATGTGTGGGCGCAATCGGACGGGGTAGGGTCGCCCAGGTAGTTGAGGATGTAGAGATAGTGGGGAATCAGCGGGACATCGGAGCCGGAATCGTGGAACCAGGCATCGAACGCCTCTATGCTCCCCTTTATGAACTCATCCGCATCGGGTACGGTCCCGTTGCATCTGGCGCATCCGGCCGGTATCACCGGGGAGAGAGAAAGGTTGGTGCCGTCCTTCTTGAAGTACTCGTAAAGCTCCCTCTGCTTCAGCGCGGTCTCGGCAGATATCGTCGCCGACACGGAGTACTTGTTCTCCTTCGCTGAGAGCATCCCTAGCGCCTTGGAAGGGTCGCCCTCCCTGAGGACGGGATTGTACGGCCCCTCGTAGGAGACGCCCACGTTGATCTGCTTCTCCCTGCAGTACGCCATGAAGCGCCTGTTGATCAGCGTGCCGTTGGTCTGCACGGTATTGCCGCAGCGACCATTGTTCTTGCCGAAATACCTCTCCTGGAGCTCGATGGCGCTCTTGTAGAACGACATCGGCAGGGTGAGTGGCTCCCCACCATGCCATATGAACCATGCGGCCTCGTATTCCTCCGAGACCATCTTGAAAAGACGTTCGAGAGTGTCAAGGGACATCTCGCCCCTGACCCTCTCGTCCGGTGTGTGGTAGCAGTGCCTGCAACCTGTGTTGCAGTACAGCGTCGGCTTCACGACTACCGACAGATAAGGCTTCATGAGCCGCTGTCCGGATCAGAACGGCCAGTAGGTCCAGACACCGTTGAAACCGTTGGTGGCGTAGCAGCAGCAGATGACGCAGACGACGACTCCGCCCACAAGACATCCGTACCAGCCGGGCGTGGAGCAGCAGCCCCTGTCGTCGCAGCAGCAGTAGTTGCACTTGGACGCACCCTCGTGATCGCCCTTGTCGTAGCGCTCGTTGTGGTCCGTCTCGGGGAGCCCCTCCATCGCGAACGCGATGAACGCGGATGGGGACTGGCTCTCGTACAGTGCTGTCAATTTGTCTACGGATTCCGACTCGTACGACATGGGATACTCACCTACCGACGCTGATTCGGTACAGTCAAGGCGTACTTTGTGCGCGTATTTAACGATATGGATATCTCCAGACTATGCCAGACGTGTCCGGAGGGACTGTTTCGACATGTCCGCGGCGGTATAGACATCCAACGACGAGGATTATCCATCGGATGCCTGAAATCCATGAGAATAAATGAGATTCTGGCTGGAGCTCGGCAACGACCCAGCGGGAGAAGGGACCGCCGTACGGCCCGGTATCGGGCAGCCCCTAGGATCCGACGAGCGATCGGCGGATGTCCGGGAGGCGCTGATCCGCCGAAACCGTCCGCAACAATCATATCGCCCCCGCCGGATGAAGGTCCATGTTCGGATACACCGTCCCAGCCTACGGCAGGCTCTCCCCCGCCGACCTCTCCAGATACAGGAGGTACTACTGCGAGGGCTGCCATCAGCTGCGCGACGGGTTCGGGCTCACTGGCGCCCTCACCGTGAACTACGACATGACGTTCAACACCGTCCTCCTGTGCGGCCTCACGGGCAAGGCACTGGAGGTCGGCCCCACGGAGAACAGGATCTGCGTCCTGGAGCATTCCAAGACGAATGACGAACTCATGCGCGATATGGCCGCCTACACGCTCATCCTCACGAAATGGGAACTCTTCGACGACGACACGGACGACCCGTCCCTGAAGTCCAAGTTCATATCTCTCACCCTGAACCGCGCCATAGAGAAGGCCGTGAGGATGCATCCCGACTACGACGACATGGTCGGGAAGGGATTCAGCGAGCTGAGGGCCCTGGAGCTCGACGGATGCAGGGACGCCCGTCTCATGGGGAGTACCTTCGGGAAGGGCCTCATCGGCGCATTGGAGGACATCGCGGGGGATTGCTACTCGGACGCGCTCGGCGAGGTCTTCACCGAGCTGAGCACCGCTGTCTACATCATGGACGCCATAGACGACCTGGACGAGGACTTCATGGAGGGGACGTACAACCCGCTCCTCCCCGAGTCTGGATTCGTGAACGCCAGGAAGCTGATCGACTCGGACATCTTCAGGTTCGCGGGGATGATGAACGAGACCATAGGGAACCTGCAATCTGGATACTCCAGCATCAGGCCGTCCATGAAGGGCAACGTATCCCTCTGCGACAACATAGTCTACTTCGGGATACCGGAATCGGCGAGGAGGGTCATATCAGGGAACGCGCAGGCTAAGGCCAGCATCAAGAACGTCTTCTCCAACCGCAGCACCAGGCTGTCAGAATGACCCTGCGGGATCATAGTCGGAGCACACGTCGAGCTCGAACATCTCCTGACCGGTCCTCTCGCAGACGCCTGATACATATTGTTTGCAGTTCTCGCAGCATCCGGGCCTGTATCTGCCGCATGTGCCGTCCATTTCGGTCGGTTTCTCCTCCGGAACGCACACCCACATCCCATCGGCATGCCTGCAGAACCTGCATGTGCGGCATTTGCGGTAGCTCTTGTCCATGACTCCCGGAATGCCCCCTGTGGAGAAAAACCCGTCGGGATTCTGATTTGCATTACAGTAATCGAATGCTGAAACGATGTTTTTTATATCTCATCGTCGATTCGTATTCATGGACCTTAACCGTCCCTGTTGCGGCAGAGACGGAGCCTCGAAGGCCGGGGTTTGTCCGTTCATCACTGAACGGAGATCTCGATTTCGATGCCGTATATCGAAATAGAGATCCGGACGTTGTACGTCCTTCTGGAGATAACAAACGACATTGTTAGCCTCCTGCCGACCGGGTCGTCATTGCCCGGTCGGCACCACCGCTTCTGATGCCACATCCTAAAAGACCGTACCATGGACATTCACTGACGGCCCGTGCGCCACATGTCACGACGGTCTTCCGACCCTTCCCTGTCGCCAATTATATTACTTGAATGCGGATTCCGACCGCATCATGACGATCACAGTGGCCTACATGGGCATCCCCGGATCCAACTCCGAGCAGGCGGCGGTGGAATTCGCCGCAAAGATGGGTTGGGATGATTACGAACTCCTGCCCAGGGTCGACTCCAGGGGCGTCGTGGACGCCATGGACAGGGAAGGCGCGGAGTATGGCGTAGTGGCCGTGGCAAACATCAACGCCGGCCCCGTGGAGGAGACCAGGATCGCCCTCGAGGGAAGGGACGACATCGAGTTCGTGCTGAGTTTCTGGGTCCCCATCCATCACTGCGTCTTCATCAGGGAGGGCTACGACGGGCCGATAAACCACATCGCCTCCCACATCCAGGCGCTGCTCCAGACCAAGGGCAACCTGGAGAGGCTGTTCCCCGGGACTGACAGGGTCGAAGTGGAGGACACCGCGATCGCCGCGGAGTACCTCGCCGAGGGCAAGCTCCCCGAGGACACCGCCGTTGTCTGCAGGCGCAACGCCGGCCAGATGTTCCATCTCCGCATGATACATGAGAACATCGAGGACAGGTCCGACAACATGACCGAGTTCCACCTCCTCCGCAAGGGTTCCGCATGATCTCCGAGATGATTGAGGAGGACGCTCGCAGGCTCGACGAGATTATAGCCGACCTCAACAGGGAGGCCAACAAGCACAGGACCGCCCGCGACGACTACAACCGCCAGGCGCAGGTTCTGGCGGACAAGAGGGACAAGCTCCAGGCGCAGGCCAGGAAGCTGTCCTCCCAGGCCGCCGTCTACAAACAGCAGAGGGATGAGTGCAACATCTGCGCGAGGGAGAACAAGCAGAAGCGCGACGAGTGGAACGACCGCGCCGCCCGCATGAGGGCCGCCGGAGGCCTCGGGGACATCGGCGAGGCCAAATCACAAGCCCAGAGCTACCATCAGAAGGTGGTAAAGTACTCGCAGGATGGGCAGGCGCTTCACGACAAGATGCACTCCCTCATGGAGCAGGCGGACCGCCTGAGACAGGAGGCGCAGACATGCCACGAGCAATGCCAGACCTGCAGGAGAGCGGCCAACTCCGAGCACGAGAAGTACATCGCCGCGGTCAGGAAGATAGAGAGGGTCAGGGACAACCTGCCCGAATGACCGCTCCTCAGTCGGCGAAGAGCATCACGTCGCTCCTCATCAGCCTCATGAACCTGTAGGTGCGGAGCCTCCCCGTCTTCGGATCGGGAAGCTCCCTGGCGCATGCCTCCTTGTAGTTGCATTTCTCGAGGACCCTACCGGACGCCTCGTTCTCGGTGTCGTACCTGGCCTGGATGAAGATGTAGTCCGTGGTGTCCAGGATGTACCGCGAGACCGCTGTGACCGCCTCGGTCATGTAGCCGTTGTCCCAGTACCTCTGGGCCAGACAGTACCCTATCTCGCAGTACCTCTGATCAGGATGATCCCTCACGGCGGTGATGCTGCCTATCGGCTCCCCCGTCGACCTCAGGGTGATGCACCAGTCCATGCTCCCAGCCTCGTACTGGCGGACCCACGATCCGATGATCCTCCTGGTCTGGAGGACGTCCCGATGGGGCGACCAGGTTGCGAAGTGCGTCACCTCCGGGTCCGACATCCACGACTTGAAGCACGCCTCGGCGTCGTCCTCCTCGAACCGGCGCAGCTCAAGGCGCTCCGTCCTGAGCCTCCTGGTGCGCATCACAGTATCTCCACCTGCAGGGACGCCATGACATCCAGCGCCTTGTCCCCCAGGTCCCGGTCGTAGCTGGCGACGCAGTCCCTCCTGACGTACACCCTCGCCTCTGGGTTGGCGGTCCTCGCGATGACGGCGTTGGCGATCACACAGATGTTGGTGGCCACTCCGCAGAGCTCCACCTCGTCGCACTGCCTCAGAACATCCATGAGTCCCGCGCATCCGAAGGTCCCTCTCCATGACGCGGCAGCGGGGATCTCCAGCAAGATCTGAGACGGCGGGATCGAACTCCCATCCGCGGGTGCCGCGGATGCAGTGCGGGACGGGGAGAAGCCTTCCCTCCCTGGTATCAAGATAATCTTCCTCGTGGGTGTCCCTCGTGAATATTACCAGGTCCCCGCCCCGGAGATGCTCGGATATGCGTGCATGTATCCTCTCCCCGATGGATTCGGCGTCCTGGCTCCCCAGGACGCCCGTAACGAAATCGTTTTGATAGTCTACGACGACCAGGGCGCGCATGCCCGGCCATTGGGGTCACACCTTTATGTTGATGTTGGCCGAGTTCCTCCTGACCGTCTCGAACACGAGGCTGTAGGGTATCCCCTGCGCTATGGAAATGTCCACACAGGAGCGCCCCTTCCTGTACTCTCCCATTATGAGCCCCTCGAGCACGGAGTCGACCTCGTCGATCTGCGGACCGATCTTCTGGAGGTCCACCTCCTTGTCGTTGGCCCAGTCCTTGGAGGAGCACAGCGGACACTTCCTCGGGACCTTGGTACCCTTTGCATTCCAGCTGTAGCCGCAACGCTTGCAGGTGTAACTGCGAGGTGGAGTGTTCCACTGGTGTGTCCCGCATGAGGGGCACCTCTTGGGTGCTCCGTTGTGGGAGTTCCACGTGTGGCCGCAGCGAAGGCATGTGACCCTGAGATGGGGGTCATTCCACTTTATCGAACGGCACTTTGGACACCTCTTGGGCAGTTGGTCCTTACGCGGGATCCACTCGTACGAACATCTCGCGCATCTCAACAAACTGCTGAGAGGCTTTGTTGGGGACATACAAGTATGTCTATACTTGTGAGTATTTAATAATATGCGTAAGATTTATATTGTTGGATGTATCTGCCAACTCACCAACCTAGTTTAAAAGCCATCCATGTCGCAAAATAGACATTTGCATACCTGGGATGTCCGACAATAGCCACGAATCCTCTCGCCAGCGAGTACCCTCCGCGGAACGGCCGCATGGCCTCCTTTATGTCATCATCCGTCCATTGCGAGAACACCCTGTGGGCCCTCATGAAATGGGGGTTAGTGTAGATCGACTTCCTGCACCACCTGGAGTAGCGGGACAGATCGCCGCGCTTGACGGCCTCCGCGGCCATCATGCCGGACAGCATCCCGATCCCCATCCCGAAATCGAAAGAGGTCAAGTAGGTAGAAGTGGCCGTACCGCGCATATGGTGCGGAGCGACATTCACGAAAAGACATTGAAAAGCCGGTACGCTCACGCCAAAACCGATACCGATCGCCAAGGCGCAAGCGAAAAAGACAAATGATGTATGTACGGTAGCGAACACGGAAAACGAGATCGCTAAAGAAACCAAGGATACGATGGACACGACATGGATCTTGCCATGGTCCACCAACCGCCCGGAAATCAAACGGGCCGTCCCTACACCGATCGCCATACATATAAAGAAGTAGCCGGGGTCC
>CAJJJM010000008.1 GCA_905187815.1 uncultured Methanomassiliicoccaceae archaeon | reverse complement strand
ACTCTATCACTCACTCTATCACTCACTCTATCACTCACTCTATCACTCACTCTATCACTCACTCTATCACTCACGTCACGTCGGGATCTGCCGCCCGAGGTCTGGTGAATCCTTCCACGAAACAACTGGTATATCCGACGATGCGCATCCAGCCTGCATGTCTCAGGAACTGAATCCCAACTGCAACTGTCCCAAGACCGAGTGCCCCAGGCACGGAGACTGCATGGCGTGTGTGGAGGCCCACAAGGCTGTCGAGGGCGGCAAGATCCCGTACTGCCTCAGATTCATGATTAAGGTCCAGGGGATCTGAAACCCGACGACCCCGGGATTCACCCGGGGTCTAAAATCCTCATTGCGTCATCGCGACATTTCTCCGACGTCGCGGACGGACACAGGAGGATGCTTCCTGAATATCCCTCTCCGGGTCCCGAGAAGGAGCATTCCGGCCGCGAAGGCCGCAGACACCACGGCAGCCACAACCATGGACCACCATACCCCGTCGATCCCAAGGGATGACATCGGAATCAGGATCGCGGACGGGATGACCAGCTGGGACATCAGTCCGATGGACAGTGCGTGTGCGGGCAGGTCCGTCGCCGCGAGGGTCTGGTTCGCGTTAACCGCGACCCATGAGAACAGATAGGTCAATGCGAACACCGTCAGACCGGATGCGGCCATCTCCGCCACGCTGGGGCTGTTGTCCCCGAGGAACAGGGTTGTGAGCGGGCCGTTGGCGTATATGCAGAGTGCGGTCACGGCGACACCCATCGCCATCGAGGCCAGGGACATGACCGAGAATATCGACCTGACCCTGTTCCCGTCACCCGCCCCGTGGTTGTAGCTCAGGGCAGGCTGCATCGCCGAGTTCATTCCTGTGAAAAGGGAGAACACGATTGAGTTGACGTACATCACGATGCCGTAGGCGGCTACCCCGTCGTTACCCGAGATGGACAGAAGCACGATGTTCGCCACGATCCCGAACAGGGATCCGGAGATGCTGTTGAAGAACGTGGAGATCCCGTTGTACAGGACCTTTCCGACCGTGCGCAGATCCATCCTGTCCCTGACGAAGCGGAGAACGAGCCTCCTGCGTAGGAACGGTACAAGCGCCACCACGGAACCAACGGCGACGCTCAGGCTGGTGGCCAGGGAGCTCGCCCATGTCCCGCATCCGAGCCATCCGATCAGAACCGCCAGGAGGATGATGTTTAGCACCGCGACTCCTACGTTCACGTACATGCTCAAGTTCACGGCGCCGCAGATCCTCAGGTAGTTGTCAGTGGCGAAGAACAGCAGGCCGACCGGTGCGAAGAGCGAGAACACGGCGATGTACTGGGCTGCGGCATCGGCAACGAACCCCTCCGCGCCCATCGCACGGACGATTGGCCCTCCCAGCAGGACGCCGATGAGCAGGAATCCGACGGAGATCGCCACTATCAGCCTCACGGAACCGGAGAACACCCTGCGCGCCATGTCCTCATCCCCGTTTCCAAGGTGCATGGATATCCGGACCGATGAACCGGCAGCGACCATGTCGGAGACGGCCATGAACACGGTCATGATGGGCCATGCGAGGTTGACAGCCGCCAGAGCGTCGCTCCCCAGGAAGTTCCCGACGAATATGCCGTCGGCTATGGTGCATATCGCCCATACAAGTCCGGAGATCATCCCGGGTATGGAGCATTTCAGGAACAGGCGCCAGACGGGCATCCTGCCGTAGATCTCGTGCTCGGATTCCAAGGTCACTCCCTGTCCAGTTCTTCGGAGAATATCCCGAGAGCTCTGCACACCACGGCCTTCTCGGAGTCGGAGAGCTCCGCCTCCAGGCGTTCGAGCGCCCTGTCGTAGGGGGCGTCGTTCTCGTCGTACATCGCGCGCCATTCCTCGCTGAGGGCCAGCCTCTGGATCCTCCCGTCGTTGGGGTCGCGGACCTTGACAGCCATGCCTCTGGCTACCAGGGAGTCGATCTTCTTGGACACGGTGGACTTGTCCACACCGAGCATCTCCGATATCTTGCTCGCGGTGCAGCCCTCCTCGTACCGGATCAGGTCGAGGTAGAGCAGCGATCTGTAGTCCACATCCGAGCCGAAACGGCCGCTGAATCTGAGCTCGGACATCCTAACGCTCGAATAGAAGCGCTCCAGCTCTTGCTCCAGTCCCATAATGGTTGGAAATATACAACTATTATTTCATACCGATGCTCTCATGGACGAACACGGTGCGATATCTGTAAATCGGAGGTGTCGTTCCCAGGCCCATGGACCTCGGACCCGTAGTGCCATTCGCAGCGGTCGCATTGGGCGGAGCCCTCGGTGCGCTGTCCAGATTCTGTGTCTACCGCGCGGTGGAGACGGCGTTCCCCTGGGCGACGTTCATCGGCAACATCGTCGGGTGCTGCCTGGCGTCGTTCCTTATGTTCAGGTACGGGATATACGCCGACGGGCCGATGAAGACGATGGTGTTCACAGGGTTCTTCGGCGCCTTCACCACGATGTCCACGTTCTCCATCGACACGGTGAACCTCCTGTGCGACGGCCAGTACTGGCAGGCCGGCGGGAACATCGTCCTCAACTCCGTCGTGTGCGTCCTCGGGGCGATCGGCGGAAGGTACCTGGCCGTGATGTGAATGTCCACTGCTCATGTCGTAGTACACGGGCATGGATCAGCATCGCAGTATCCAGATTCCCACGAGAATCGCCGCATCTCTCCCTCAAGTGCTACGGCGCATCAGGGATGACGGCACCGGCCTGACGGCAGACGGACCCACCTCCGGTGGTGTCCGACCGGAATCGTTCGACTGGGTTCATAACCTTGGAAGGCATCGGGGGTCCATGGACCTCACAAGGGAGGAGGAGGCCATCCTCAACGGAGAGGAGGGCGAGGGTAAGCAGAAGGCTATGGAGCTCGTCACCGCCCTGGGCAAGATCTACGGTGCGGACGACCTCATCGACATCACATCGGCGCATCTTTCCGGAGCGTCGTACAAGACCATCGGAGACGGCGGGCTGAAGTATCTCGAGGACATGGCGGCTGGAGGCGCGAAGGTCAGCGTCCCGTCCACCCTGAACCCCGTCGGGATGGACAGGGAGCGCTGGGCGGAGATGCACATCACGCCGGAGTTCGCTGAGAAGCAGCTCAGGATCATCGATCTCTACGGACAGATGGGGATCAGGACGACATGCTCGTGCACCCCGTACACCGGTGCCAACGTCCCGTCCCTGGGGGACCACGTCGCATGGGCGGAGTCCTCTGCGCTGTCGTTCGTGAACTCCTACATCGGAGCCAGGACGAACAGGGAGGGTGGACCGGGCGCATTGGCCGCTGCCATTCTCGGGAAGACCGCCAACTACGGTCTGCATCTGGATGAGAAAAGGAGGCCCACCGTGGTCATCGACGCGGACATCGACGGGTCCGTGTTCTCCTACTCCCTGCTCGGACAGGCGGTGGGCATGGCCATCGGTTCGGGGATCCCGTACTTCAGGGGACTCGGACCTGAGATGGGGGTGGAGGAGGCCAAGGCGCTCTCCTCCGCGATGGCGGCATCCGGATCCGTGGCACTCTGGCATGCGGAGGGTGTGACCCCCGAGGCCGGAAGCCAGGACATCTCCGGATTGGAGACCATCAGCATCGGCGAGGCAGAGCTCAAGGCCGCATACGACAAGCTGAACACGGTCGAGGACGTACAGCTTATAGCAATCGGATGCCCGCATCTCACGGAGAAGGAGATGCATCAGATCGCCTCGTTCCTGAAGGGGAAGAGGAAGGTGAACAAGGACATCGAGATCTGGTTCTGCACCTCGGCGGAGGTCAGGGACAGATGTCCGGAGGATGTGAAGGTTATGGAGGAGTTCGGCCCCGTCCTCGCGGACACATGCATGGTCGTCGCGCCGATCGAAGGCGCGTTCCAGCGCACCGGCACCAATTCCGCCAAGGCCGGTAACTACCTTCCGACGCTCTGCTCCCAGAAGGCCCTCTGCAGGGACATCCCCGCTCTGATGGAGTTGGTAATGTGAGGATAGAAGGACGCACGATCATGTCCGGCACAGCTTCCGGAGAGGTGATCAAGCTGAACGAGCCGCTGAGCTTCCTAGGAGGGGTGGACGGATCCACCGGCGACCTCCGTGTGGGAGGCGGCGGGAACGTCGCCGGCAAGGTCCTCGTGTTCCCCAAAGGGAAGGGGAGCACCGTGGGGTCGTTCGTCATGTACGACCTCATGGTCCACGGGGTCGCACCGGCCGCGGTCATCAACGAGTCGGCGGAGACCATAGTCGCCACGGGCGCGGTCATCGCGTCGATCCCGATGGTGGATTCGATTCCGTCCATCGACATGTTCGAGGACGGTGACGTGGTCGATGTGGATGCCAGCGCGGGCACCGTCGAGATAAGGGACGTGGAGATGAGGGAGTCCGTCTCGTCGGTCCTCCTGAAGGACGGCAAGGTCCTGATGCTCAAGCGTCCCGAAGGCTGCCACTCGTTCCCCGGGATATGGTCCCTCGTGGCAGGGAGCATCGAGCCGGGGGAGTCGCCGGAGGAGGCGGCGGGGCGCGAGATCATGGAGGAGACCGCCATCGAGGTGGGCGCCCCCGACGCCGCCCTGGACCCAATCTACGTGAGGGAGGGAAGGACCCTGTGGAAGGTGTATCCGTTCGCATACCGCGTCAAGGATGCCGAGCCCGTCCTCAACGAGGAGAACGAGGACTTCCGGTGGGTGTCGCCCGATGACATCCAGTCCCTCGAGACCGTCAGGGACACGGAAAGGGTCGTCAGGCTCCTCCTCGGAAGGCTCTGAGTGAAACCGTTTCCGGTCCGGGACATTCCCGGGCCGGTCACCCGTCCCCGGCGGGTTCTTTCATACCGATGAATGTATCTTGGTCCGCATCCCCATCCATCTGGCGCGGGTCCATTCGGTGATATCCGCCGAATGTCTGAATCGTTCATAATGTATCATATATGCTTTTTAATCCATTTTTCAAATATAAAAAAGGGATTAAATTGGAGTATATATCCAATATAAGAAATAAATTTATATTATGATTTGGAAAAATGTAATTTAATATAAATAATGCCTGAATACGAAGATGAATTAATCTGCTAAAATATTACATAATATGGAATAATATGTAATGTTTTTAAAATAGAGAGCTATAAATAATTTTTCATCGCTCCAGATAGCCAGGTCAGAGGATGTCTGGGAAAGGAGACAACGAACCCGTCGGGATCAAAATTCTCGAAGAGCGCAACACCATTCCGATTCTACTACTTTTCAGAGCACGGAAGCTGCAGGAAGACGGACATATACAGGGACGTCACCCGCAACAGTCGCATCCCGGGCCTTCTGGACATGATGGAGGACTGCAGGATCATCCAGCAGCAGAGGATCGGAGTCAGGGACACGGAGGTCATCATATCGATCACCGATGCCGGTCGCGCCGTCGTCAACAACCTGGACTCCATCGCGCACATCATAACAGACAACACGGTCAACAGATCGGGATGAGAAGGTTGCCGGCGGTTGCCCGCCGTAATTGGTTTCGGATCACTCGATCGGCGATATGCCGATGGTGATCTCCTTGCCGGTGACATCCCAGGTCTTGACCTCGGTGCCCTCGGGCGAGGAGGTGAACGTGAGCGATTTGGCCCTGACTTCGTTGGAGATGTGGTCCTTCCAGGTCTCGAACAGTCCTACCAGCCTCTCCTCGGCGGAGACCTGGCATGTGATGAACTGCTCCACGTTGAGCTTCATGTCCTTGCGCATCTGCTGTATGCGCCTTATGAGCTCCCTGGCGTAGCCCTCCGCCTCGATCTCGGGTGTGACGCTGAAGTCGATGAACAGCGTGCCCTCGTCGAACTCGACAGGTTCGATCTCAGCTGTCGCGGGTATCTCATCCTTGCCCAGATAGACCACGTTCTTGACGTTGGCCTGGTCCTCGAGGACGGACTCGAACCTCTTGACGGCCGCGTTGACCTCGGCGTCGTTCCCACGGACGAACACCTGGAGCAGGGGCCACCTGAGCTTGGAGCCCATCTTGGCCCTCTCGGCGGCGACGATGTCCACGATGCCGCGGACCAGGGACATACTGTGCTCGAGGTCCTCGTCGATGAGGGTGCTGTCGCATTTCGGCCAGTCCTCCATGTGGACGGTCATGAGCTTGCCGCCCATGTGCTGGTAGACCTCCTCGGCGATGTAGGGGGCCACGGGGGCCAGCACGAGCGCGGTGTTCATGATTGCATAGTGCAGGGTGAAGTAGGAGGCGTTCTTGTCCTTCTCCATGTCCGAGTCCTCGGACCAGGAACGGTCCCTGACGAGGCAGACGTACCATCTGGAGAGGTCCTCCATGATGTAGTCGTCCAGCATCCTGGCGAGCTTGTGCAGCTCCCTGGACTCCATGAACTCAGTGGCGGCGGCCTTCATCTTTTCGGTCCTGGAGATCATCCAGCGGTCCTCGTCCCTGAGGTACGGGGACATCTCCTCCAGGGTGTGTGCGTCGGGGTCGTACCCGTCGATGAGCATGTAGGTGGACGAGAAGTTGACGACGTTCCAGTAGGTGTTGAGGACCTTCCTGGCGTTCTTGGGTCCGTCCTTCTGGAACGCGGTGTCCTCCCAAGGGGCGTTGCTCTTGATGAGGTAGTACCTGAGCGAGTCGGCGCCTACCTGGGCGATGAGGTCCAGGGGCTCGATGACGTTGCCCAGGGATTTGGACATCTTCTGTCCCTTGGGGTCCAGTACCCATCCGTGCATCATGACCTCGTCGTACGGCGCGCGGTCGAAGGAGATGACTCCCGCTCCCAGCTGGGAGTAGAACCATCCGCGGGTCTGGTCGTGAGCCTCAACGATGAACCTCGGGGGCCACCAGAGGTCGAACTCGTCCTTCCTTCTGGGGTATCCGAGGTCCGCCCATGCCGCCACTCCGGAGTCGAACCAGACGTCCAGGACGTCCGGGACCCTGTGCATGGTCTTCCCGCACTTGGGGCATTTGAACGTGACGCCGTCGATCCACGGCCTGTGAGTGTCCATGCCGTCGGTGTAGCCCTCGCCCTCCTTGAGCTCCTCGTACTGCCCGACGACCTTCCTCTCGCCGCACTCGCACTCCCATACGGGCATGGGGATTCCCCAGTACCTCTGCCTGGAGACGCACCAGTCCCTGGCGCCCTCGACCCAGTTCCTCTCCCTGGTGGAACCGGCCCAGTCGGGGACCCACTTGACGCGGTCGATCTCCTCGAGCATCCTGTCCTTGATGTCCGGCACGGTGATGAACCACTGCCTGGTGTTCCTGTAGATGATCGGGGACTTGCATCTCCAGCAGTGGCCGTATCTGTGCTTGATCTTGCTTGTGTTGTAGAGCAGGTTCCTCTCGTCGAGGTACTTGATGACCTCGTCGGCGACGGTCTTGACCTTCTTCCCGGCCATCATGGGGAACTCGTCGGTGTACCTGCCGTTCTCGGCCACCGGGCAGAACGGGGCTATGCCGTACCTTTTGCCCGTCTCGTAGTCGTCCGGACCGTGGCCCGGGGCGGTGTGGACGAGTCCGGTGTTGTCCTGCTCGACGTAGTCCGCCAGGAGGACCCTCCAGGCCCATTCGCTGGACGGGGCGGCCTCGAGCTCGAACGGGGGCATGTAGTCCATGCCCTCCAGCTGGGATCCCTTCATCCTCTCGAGGACCTCGAAGCTCTCGTATCCGCCCTTCTGCATGACGTACTCGGCCTGGGACTCCAGGATGATGACGTCCTCCGTGCCCTTGGCGCCGGACATCCTGACCCTGGCGTAGTCGAAGTCGGGGTGGACCGCGACCGCCATGTTGGCGGCGAGCGTCCACGGCGTGGTGGTCCAGATCAGCAGCGATCCGGTGCCGTCCCTGAGGGGGAACCTGACCATGATCGAGGGGTCGGTCTCATCCCAGTACTCGATCTCGGCCTCGGCGAGGGCGGTCTCGCATCTGGGGCACCATGTGACGACCCTGCTGGATGCCTTGAGCAGACCCTTCTCCTCCGCCTTCTGGATGGTCCACCATGCGGATTCCAGGTAATCGAGCTTGATCGTCTGATAGGGGTTCTCCCAGTCCATCCAAACGCCGAGCTGCTTGAACTGCTCGGTCATGTCAGCGTGAAGGCCGAGGGCGAACTCCTTGCATGTGGTCACGAACTTGTCGATGCCGAGCTCCTCGATGTCCTTCTTGGAGTGGACGCCGATGTTCTTCTCGACCTTGACCTCGATGGGGAGACCGTGCATGTCGAAACCGGGCTGGTCGCGGACGTTGTATCCGCACATCCTCCAGTACCTGATGAGGATGTCCTTCACGGTCTTGTTCATCGCCGTACCTAGGTGGATGGCCCCTGTGGTGTAGGGGGGTCCGTCGACGAAGTAGAACCTCTCGCCGTCGGCGCGGTACTCCTTGGTCTTGTGGTAGGCGTCGGTCTCATCCCAGTATGCCTGGACATCCTTCTCGATGCCCTTGGCGTCATAATTAGCGCGGATCTGCTTTATCATCGCATTCCCTCGTGTGCCGGGGGTTCTCTTTCCCCGGTGAGTCATCGGGCTATCCTGGCATATGTTAAAAACGTGTCTGTCGGGGGCACGGTCCGAGGCGGGTGGCTCGCAGAGCGACTTGCTTGGATGTACGAACGGGCATCGATGGATTCCATGGAACGTCCGGCATGCGGACATCACCCTGGCCGCGGCCGAAGCCGTGTTTCCGATCTTTTTCTTACTCATCGGGAACTGTCTCGGCGTCTCACAGGCAATAGCCAGACGCATAGGTCTGGGGGCCGTGACGGCGCCCCATCCCTAAATAATGGCGGTCCGATTCCCATACATGTACTGCCATCGGTGCGGGGCCAGGCTGGAGCCTGGGCAGAGGTATTGCAGTGAATGCGGGACCCAGGTCGACATCCCTGAATCGGTGCCCGCTCCCGATCGCAGGATGAAGGACAGCGGTCTCAAGGGGATCCTGGTGATCGTCGCCCTCGTCATGGTCGCCATAGCGCTCGTCTTCGTTCTCGCCGCGATGACGTCCTCGACCGATGACCCAGGGGACGGCGGCGTCGAGACGACCGTTGGGGACGTCACACTTAAGGGAGGGATGTGCTCTGACGACATATTGCTCACAGGGCCGTACTCCCCGGTCTCCCTGATGTACGTGGGGGATGGTGATGCCGCCTGGATGTGGAAAGATGCCTGCTCCCCGTATCTTGAACGCGACGGACCGTTCTACTCGGAGACGGGATTCAGCTATTCAGACGGTGATGTGCTGCGTCTTCCGGGTCCGGGGATGTACGAGGTCTTCCTGCAGGTCGACGGTGAGACCCGACACAGCGGCCATGTGATCGTGGACGGCGGGGTTCAAAAGACCTGGACATGGTCCCGCTACGACGGCGGTATCGACCGCACATACACTGTGGAATGGTGGTTCCAGCTGTCCGATTTCCTCGGATACAGGGAGGACGGGGCCTATCGCGGCTCCAACCATCAGAGCGATGCCCGTTTCGTGGTAGTCGACAGCGACATACTGTCCCTGGAGCGCGCGCTTTCCGACGCCTACGCCGAGGTCCACGGTCACGAGCCCGTCGAGGGGAGCCAGGATTACGCCGACTACCTCCTGTCGTTCGTCCAGATGACAGTGGATTATCCGCCCGTCGGGGCGGAGGCCGCCGCCGGCATCTATGCTGAATCGCCCTATGGGTCGCCGGACCTGTTCCTCTACGGGAGCGAGGAGTACTGGGCGTATCCGATGGAGACCCTGTACATGGGGATGGGGGACTGCGAGGACACGGCCTTCCTGTCCGCGGCTCTGTTCTCTGCCGCGGGATACAGGAGCGCGCTCGCCTCGCCGCCTGGACACATGATGTCACTGGTGGTCATCGACGGCTATGAACCGGACGCCATGTTCGAGTTCCGCTACGGAGGCTACGAATGCGGGTGGTTCACCCTCACAACCGGAGAGGTGTACCGTTTCTGCGAGACCACGTACGACTCGTACGCGGTGCCTGTCGGCTACTACAGCGAGAGCCAGCAGGCAGACCTCGATACCCTGGACTCCATAACCCTGGTGAGTCCCCGCCAGTGATCGTCCGTCTACGACGCATACCTGCCGGTATCAGATCAGACGGCACGTCTCCGATGTTCGTTTCGGCCTATCAGAGTGTGGCCCAGGAGAAGAGGAGGCAGATGACGATGACAACTGCCGCGACGCCCATGAGTTTGATGTTCTTTCCGGACATGGAGACTCCAAAAGCGCATCCAGTAGATAACAGGTTCCCATCACTGGCGTCCCAGGACATGCTGGATGACCAGGTTCGCCAGCGTCATCCCGAAGACGGCAGGCACAGTCGGCAGTGATCCCAGGACGCTCTTCCCGTGCTCGTCCCTGTCGGTCGGAACCGCGATGGGGGGTTCCACGGAGTAGACGCATGTGATGTTCGATGTGTCGAGGTCCCTGAGCCCCTTCCTCACCGCGGCGGCGAGCGGGCAGACCGACGTCTTCCTGAGCGGGGCCACGCGGACCATCTGCGTGTCCAGATGGAGGGCCGCGCCCATGGAGGAGAACGTGACCATGCCGGTCTCGGACGCCCTTCTCAGGAGGGACACCTTGCATCTGACCGTATCGATGGCGTCCACCAGCACATCGAAGTCCCCCGACAGGATCCCATCCGCCGTGGAGTCGTCGACGAGAGCGGACACGGGCTCGATCTCGATCCCGGGGTTGATGGACCTGGCCCTCTCGCAGGCGACCTCCGCCTTCGGTCTTCCGACGGTGTCCACGGTCGCCAGTATCTGCCTGTTCAGGTTGCTGCCGCTGAACACATCCCCGTCCACGACCCTGATGTGCCCGATGCCGGCGCGGACCAGACCCTCGAGGGCGTATCCGCCGACAGCCCCGACCCCTGCCAGGATGACCGACGTCTCGGAGAGTCTCCTGATGCCCTCCTCGCCGACGAGCAGGCCCGTCCTCTGCGAGAGGTCAGACACCGGCCGCCCTCCTTGCGTTCCCGAGGGTGATTCCAAGGACCTCGTCCCCATCCAGCCCCATCACGTCGCTGAGCCTCTCCGCGAAGCAGTGCATGCCCTCGAAGCCCCTGGCCAGATACGGGGCGTCGGTCTCTACCAGGAGCCTGTCCCGAGGTATGGCATCCAGAAGGCGTACCAGGCGGGGCTCGGATCTCGCGAGTATCCTGGGGTTGAGGGAGAACATGCATCCAGCATCCGCGAAAGGCTTCACATAACTCTCGGATGAGAACGAGTGCAGCACGATGGCGCAGCATCCTCTTCCGTGCCTCCTCACGGATTCGAGGACCTCCCTCTCGTATCCGACCATGTGGATGTTCGCCATCCTGCCGAGGTCCGATGCGATGTCGAGCTGGTCGTCCATCGCCGCGATCTGCTGGGCCAGTGGACCGCGTTTGGAGTCCAGTCCGATCTCCCCGACGTTTGCCGCCTCATCCTTCTCGAGTATGGATCTGAGACGATCCGAGACGGCGGCGCTCCATTCGTCCGCGTACCATGGGTGAACCCCGTAGAACCTCACTGTCCCCGGAACGTCGCATCCGAACATGTCTTCCCACTCGGACGGCCTCGCGGTGCAGCCGAAGAGCATCTCCGCGTCCCCTATGTCGGGATATCCCGATCCGAACCCCCTCTCCGAGACGTGTATGTGGGCGTCAGCGAACGTCGATCTGCCGGGATTCATCGACTCCGCACGGCATCTCAACCGTTTATCGTTGCCGATGACGCCCTTGTCGGAAAGATATCTTTAGGAGACATTACAATTTTTTAATGAAGCCTAAATCATTAAATACTATCTTTAGGATGTCCTAAACACCATGAGATCGGAGCACCATGACACATGCATCGGAAGGGGACTTTCCGACATAGTATTCCATGAGCCCGGCGCCCCCGAACCTGAGACATGCCCAGAGGGCGCTGAAACCTCCGTTCCCGACCTGCATGAGCGCATAGTCCGTCACTGTGCGCCTACTCTCGCCGGATTCAAGTGCGGGAGCATGTTCAGGGTCAACTCCGATCCTCATGGTATTCTGGAACAGGTATCCGGACTGGAGTACGAGCTGTCCCACAGGGGCCTCAGGATCGATTTCCTCGTCGTCGACGACGAGGGATGCCTGCTCTATGTCTACCGCCCGAAGCTCCTGGAGGCCCGTCTGAGGGACAGGGAGGTTAGGGACTTCCTCGCCGGATACGGATACGCCGCCAACGGATGCACGTCCACGCTCGCGGAGCTGTTCGACAGGTTCACGCACTGCCCGCTGATGCCGCCGGAGGTCGGGATATTCCTGGACTATCCGATAGAGGATGTCAGGGGGTACATCGAGAACGAGGGCAGATGCAGCAGGTGCATCGGATGCTGGAAGGTGTACGGCGACGTGGAGGCCGCCGAGAGGAGGTTCCAGAGCTACAAGAGGTGCCGTGACGTGTACAGCAGGCGTCTTGCCCAGGGCATCAGCCTGGTCAGGCTGACGGTCAGGTGCTGACCTCAGAACCAGGCGTCGAGGGATTTCTGCTTCCTTCTGTTGGACTCCGCCTTGCGGGCCGCCTCGATCTTGTTCAGGACGGTGGAGACCCTGTCCGCCGAGAAACCGTGGTCGGTCATCAGCTCAAGGACGCCCTCTGGATCCGCCTTTCCCTGCTTCACGGAGTAGTCGTCCGATTTCGGCCCGTTCAGGAAGATCGCCCTAACGTCCTCGTACTCCGGGATGTCGATGTCGGTCTTCGCCATGACCGTCTCGAGGTCGCCGTGCTTCTGTATGAGCTTGAGCCCTTTCTTCGGACCGATTCCGGGGACTCCGGCGTTGAAGTCGGTGCCGATCATTATGCACACGTCGACCAGCTGCTCCCTGGTGATGCCGAGGTCCTCGAGCATCTTCCCGGAGTCGACTATCTCGGTCTTGACGTCCTTGTAGACGCTCTTGCCCGGGACCTTCCTCCTTCCGGAGATCGTGAGGTTCCTGACGAGCAGCGGGGCTCCGAACAGGATCGAGTCGTAGTCCTGCGAGGCGGATGCGTACACGTCCCCCTTCATGCACATGTAGGCGCCCTGCGCCTCTCCGTCGCTCGGGGCCTGCACAACGGGTATGCCGAGCAGGGTGAGCAGCTCCTTCGAGGTCTCCAGGATGTCTGGGGTCATGCGGGACGTCTGCTGCGCCTTGGAGAACGCCTTCTTGAGGTCCCCCTCCTCGAGCGCCTGCTGGTATTCGACCATCGCCTTCTCCCTGCGCGCGATGCGCTCCTCGATGGTTCCCGCCTTCATCTCGTTCGGCTTCCCGTCGAAGACGAACGACGGCTCGATGCCGGCCTCTATCAGGTTGGCGGTCCTGTAGAGGATCCCCGACAGATGGGACGTTACGCGCCCCTGGGAGTCCTGGAGGGGCTTTCCGTCGGGCTGTCTGATTATGGAGAGGAACTGGAATATCGTGTTGTACGCGTCGATGGCGACGCTCTTGCCGCGGAGGTCCTCCAGGCTGATCTCGGTCGCCTCCGTGATGGGTGAAAGGTTTACTCCCATCGTGTCACCCCAGCGTCGGGCCGTATCTCTGCCATTCCGCCACGGTCGGGCCCATGTCCTCGAGCTTGAAGAGCGCGGATCCCGCCACGAGGACGGACGCGCCCGCGTCGACGCAGCGTCTGCCGGTCTCCGAGTTGATCCCTCCGTCCACGGAGATCTCCAGAGAGGGGTTGTGGTCGTCGGCCCACTCCCTGATGGCGGTTATCTTGGGGACGCACTCGCCGATGAAGGACTGTCCGCCGAACCCGGGGTGGACGGTCATGACCAGGGCTATGTCGGCGTTCTCCAGGAACGGGAGGATGTCGTCAACAGGGGTCTCGGGGTTCAGCGATATCCCGACCTTGAGCCCCCGCCTGTCTATCTCCCTCATCGCGCCGTGGATATCGCCCGTCGCCTCGCAGTGGACGGTGATGCAGTCGCATCCGGCGTCTGCGAAGTCCCCCACGTACCTGATGGGGTCCTCGATCATGAGGTGCGCATCCAGGGGGATGTCCGAGCAGTGCCTTATGGCCTTGATGACCGGTGCTCCGAAGGTTATGTTCGGGACGAACATCCCGTCCATCACGTCGAGGTGGGCCCAGTCGGCCCCTGCTTTCTCAACACGGACGAGCTCCTCTCCGAACCTTGAGAAATCGGCGGAGAGCATGGACGGTGATACCTTGGTCATCGCCGACCGCATGAATGTGCTGAGTAGATAATGGTGCTGGAGGCCCGCTGGCATGAGAGCCAGGTTATTTCTATACGACAAGCGGTTACAGGTGACATGGCATTGGCAAAGCACGGCTCCGCTGAGGAGACCTGCGACGTGGCGGGATGCAGCAACCCCGCCGAGAGGTCCTTCAACATCAAACAGGTAGCAAAGACATCGCTCTCCCTGAAGTCCAACGATCTCCGCCAGGTGCACCTCTGCAAGGAGCACTACAAGGAGTTCAAGAAGCAGACGAAGACCGACAGGGAACTCGATTCCTACTACTGATGGAGATCCTGTTTCTGGGGACGAGCGCCGCGGTGCCGTCCAAGGATCACTCCACCTCATGCATAGCGCTGAGGAGCGGCTCGGACATAATCCTCCTCGACTGCGGGGAGGGTTCGCAGCGTCAGCTGATGCTCTCGCCTTTCTCGTTCATGAAGATCAGGGCCGTCCTGATCACTCATCTTCACGGTGACCATGTCTTCGGTCTCCCGGGGCTCCTCCAGACGATGAGCCTGTCCAACCGCGCCGACCCGCTCCTGGTCTGCGGCCCTCCGGGCACGGCACACGCCATAGACGCCATAATGTCGGTCACGGAGGGGGAGACCCAGTATCCCGTGGAGGTCCTCGAGGTCTCCGGCGGGGAGGATCTGGACGTCAGGGGCATGAGCGTCCGCCCGTACGCTACCGACCACGGGATAGCCTCGGTCGGCTATGTGGTCCAGGACAGGGACAGGCCTGGGAGGCTGGACGCCGAGAAGGCCCGCGCCCTGGGAATAACCTCCGGACGCGACATGGCCCGCCTCAAAGGGGGCGAGCCCGTTGGAGGCGTGAGGCCGGAGGATGTGGTCGGTCCGACGATCCCGGGGTACCGCATAGCCTATAGCGGGGACACCCGCCCGTGCAGCACCGAGGACGAGGCCGTGAGGGGCGCGGACGTGATCATCCACGAAGCCACTTACATGGATTCGGAGTCCCAGCAGGCCCATGAGCACTTCCACACCACCGCCAGGCAGGCGGGCGAGGTCGCCAGGGATGCAGGTGCCAGATATCTGATTCTCACCCACATCAGCAACCGCTACGACGACAGGGCGGCGGTGGCTGACGAGGCCAGGCTCGTGTTCCCGGAGACGCATGTCGCCGAGGACATGCAGATGTACAGGATCTCCGGAGCCGGTCTTTGCGCCGACGCAAGGCTCCGAGGTCAGATCAGCTTGAGTATGTCGGCGCTGGTTATCAGGCCGACGATCTTCCCCTTCTTGGATACCAGCACCGCTCCGCTGCTGCTCATCAACGAGGTCACGGACGACACCGGCGTGCTGTCGGACACGACGGGATAGGATTCGTCCATAACCTTGGAGATGACGGACTGACCCAGCTCCTCCATGGTGGACCCCTGTCTCAGCAGCTCCAGTATCCCCCTCTCTGATATGCTCCCCACGGGGACGTCGCCCTTGAGGACCGGCAGCTGGGAGTACCCGGTCGCCCTCATGAGGTCCGATGCCTGGTGGACCTTGTCCGTGCTCTGGACAGTCACGACCTTCTCGGAGGCCACGTCTGCCGCCGTGAGGTCCTTCTTCTCATCCCTCCTCATCCCGTCGAGGGTCTCGAAGAGCTTGACGACGGTGTCGTAGCTGGCGGACATCCTGCCGCGCTCGATCTTCGCTATGGTGCTCTGGCTCACACCCGAGGCGGCGGCCAGCTCGGTCTGGGTGATATCCAGGGACTTCCTTATGCGCTTTATGTCCGAGGCAGGGGGAAAATTCATGCCGTGATATCGTCCAGAGAGTATATGAATATTCTTTTACGAATATTACAGACAGCGTTGTTTATTAATGGAAAAATAATGCCTTGGCCCAGAGGTTATTACACATGAGCAAGAACATCTACGTAGAGGGTCTCAACGAGATCCCCGTGCCCATGAAAAAGGTCGAAATCGTCGAGAGGAAAGGAATCGGACATCCTGACAGTGTCGCCGACGCCCTCGCGGAGGAGGTCAGTAAGGCCCTCTGCAAGATGTACAAGAAGGAGTTCGGACACGTCCTCCACCACAACACCGACGAGACCCAGATCGCCGCGGGTCAGGCCGCACCCAAGTTCGGCGGCGGAAACATCATCGACCCCTCCTACATCCTGCTCGTCGGACGCGCCACCACCCACGTCGGCGAGGGCGAGGACCTGAAGTCCCTCCCCTGCAAGCCCGTGGCCCTCAAGGCCGCCAGGGAATACCTCAGGAAGACCTTCCCCAACCTCGACGTCGACTCCGAGATCATCCTCGACGCCAAGCTCGGAATGGGATCCGACGACCTGACCGGTGTCTACAAGGCTTCCGGCCACCTGGCAAACGACACCTCCTTCGGTGTCGGTTACGCCCCCTACTCCATCACCGACAAGCTCGTCCTCCAGACCGAGGAGTACATCAACGGAGCCATGAAGAAGGACCTGCCCGAGACCGGACAGGACGTCAAGGTCATGGCCTCCAGGGTCGGCGACGACGTCACCATGACCGTCGCATGCGCCATGATCGACAAGCGCATCGACGATGCCGAGCACTACAAGTCCTCCATCGAGCAGCTGTACAACAAGGTCTACGACAACGCCCTGAAGATCATCGGCAACGAGAAGGTCAACTTCAAGCTCGACATCAACACCGGTGACGACTACCAGCGCGGCGTGTACTACCTGACATGCACCGGAATGTCCCAGGAGATGGGAGACGACGGATCCGTCGGAAGGGGTAACAGGTGCAACGGTCTGATCACACCCTACAGGCCCATGTCCATGGAGGCCACCTCCGGAAAGAACCCCATCACCCACATCGGAAAGATCTACAACGTCATGTCCAAGCTCATCGCCGACGACGTCGCCAAGCAGGTCACCAACGAGGCCGAGATCAGGGTCAGGCTCCTGTCCCAGATCGGAAAGCCCGTCTCGGAGCCCCTCAACGCCTCCGTGCAGATCGTCCTCCCCGATGCGGAGACCAACCCCAACCTCGGAAAGTGGAAATCCGAGGCCGAGGCCATCGCCACCGACTGGTTGGACAATGTTGACAAGGTCTCCGATATGATCATCGAAGGAAAGGTCCGCACTTTCTGAGATCCGATTATTAAACACTTTACCCCAGCCAGCGTGCTGGGGGCCACCTCTTTTCTGGATGTTTTTAGGGTGCATCTTTAAGCACTATGAATTGCATTATCATCCAACTGGTGTGTCTATGAAGATTATCGATGAACCGCAGTTCGGCCCGATGTTCCGTTTCAACGACGCCAACGTCTATTGGGCCCTCCACATCCTGTCGGACGGAAGGCGCATGGGACGCAAGAGACTGGCCGAGGAGGTCGGTGTCGGCGAGGGGAGCATGCGCAGGATCATAGACACCCTGAAGGAATGGGACTTCATCCTGATCAAACAGACCGGGATCACCATCACCAAAGCGGGCCAGGCGTTCCTCGCACAGCTGCCCATCAGGCCTGTCGACGTCTTCGTAGAGGGCTCCGTGGTGGGGAAGTTCCAACAGGCCGTGCTGGTCCTCGGAGGGGCCGACAAGGTCGTGAACGGGATGGAGCAGAGGGACATAGGGATAAAGGTCGGCGGAGAGGGATGCACCACCATCGTCATCCGCGACGGGAACCTGATGATCCCCCCCGACTGGAATCTCGACGAGAAGGATCCAGAGGTCGCTTACAAGATCAGGAAGGAGACAGGGATCACCCAGTCCGACGCCCTGATCATCGGCGGAGGGGACACCCATGTGTCCGCCGTCGAGGCAGCAGTCTCCGCTGCGCTCAACATGTTCTGAGATGCGCCATCTCCTGAGCTACACAGTGTACGACCGCGACGGTGCCCTCGGAGAGGACATGCGCGCGACGCTGGATTCGATCGGCGCCGACGGGCTGGAGCTTCTCACGTCGTACGACCACCCGGACCCGTGTTTCAGGGGCGTCACAGAATCGGTCCATCTCCCCTATGCCACCGACTGGATGGCAGCCTGGGAGGGACGCCCGTACGACATGGACGACGAGTCCGCGCGCTTCTACATGTTCGGGCGCTCGAGGGAGGATGTGGTGTCCAACGTCGCCGATGCGATACGCTACGCCTCCGAGCTAGACCCGGCGTACGGGGTGTTTCATGCAGGGGACGGCCCTTTGGACGGCCTAATGGTCAGGGACACGGGGCTGGACAGCCGCAGGGTCCTGGATGAGATGGCGGAGATGATGAACACGGTCGTCGCCTCCCTTCCCGGAGGCGAGCCGCCGTTCAGGATCCTCTTCGAGAACCTGTGGTGGCCCGGACTCAGGCTTCTGGACGACTCGGACTTCGGGCGTCTCGAGTCCAGGCTGGAGTTCGAGAGATGGGGGATATGCGTCGACACCGGCCACATGATGAACTGCCTTCCCGACATCTACACGGAGCAGGACGGCATCGCCGCTCTGGAAGGAATATTCTCACGCTACTGCGACGAGCTCATCGACAGGGTCGTCACGGTGCATTTCCATTGGAGCGCGTCCTATCCTTACAGGAGGGACTATGTGGAGAAGAGGCCGGGGGATGACATCATCTCCTACATCTCGGAGGCTTTCGGGCACATCTCCCGCATCGACCAGCACATGCCGTTCTCGGATCCCCGCTGCAACCGTCTCCTGGAGATCCTGAGGCCCGAATACGTGACCCATGAGATGCCGGGCTCGAAGGCAGGCATGCTGGAGGATTTCCGCCAGCAGCGCTCGCTCCTGCCGTGACCCGCGGATGTTTAAATCCGGACCGCGGATTACCGTCAGTGTCCTACGAATCCCTGATTGATGATCCTGGTCTGGTCTCCAGGATGTCGGAGGTCGACCGCATGGTGCGTCTGTGCGAAGGGGCCATGGTCGGTTTCTGCTCGATCACAGTCCGCGAAGATGCACTGGATGCCTCGGCGGAAGCGGCCGAACGTCTCGAAGGCGTACCTGGAGGTGGGAAGGCGGCGGCCTCCAGCATCCTGGATGCGGCGTCCTCCGTCGACCCGTGGTCCCCGTGGTCCATGGCCGACCTGATGGGGGAGGAGTCGTCCGGCAACGTCATCTCACGCATCCTGGGGTCGTCTACGGTCAGGGCGCTGGCCGCCGAGCTCCGCGGATCGGGACTTCCGATGCCGGTTCAAGGGGCCCTGGCCCTCCGCATCCTCCACGAGCCCCCTTTTTTGGACGAGGGATCGGGGATGGCGGCACTCGCGTGGAACCGCGCATTCCTCTGCGGGTACAGCCAGGTCTTCAGAGGCGCATCGTTCGAATCCAGGCTCCTCCGTTCAGAGGCGAGGTACAGGGAGCTGGTTTCGACCGAGGGGGACGACGGCCGCAGGAGGTTCGTGATGTTCTGTCTGGAGGAGGAGCGGGAGGCTCTCTCGGATCTCCTGGGGTCTGTGAGCCTGTGAACAGACGCTCCGCCCATCGGAAGACGGCGTCTCGTCCAGGAGGGTGGAAGGCAACCCGTCTCAACCCCGCAGGCCCCTACTATAATGGTTTTTATATTACCTCCTTATTCGCTGTCCAGAGGAATAAAAATGGCACGCTTCAAAGAGGCCGAGGCAAGGCTCCTTGACAAGACCGTCTGCATGACCTGCTACGCCACCAACCCCAAGAAGGCTGACAAGTGCAGGAAGTGCGGGTCCCGTGACCTGAGGCCCAAGGCCAAAGAGAGCAGGAAGCAGTGATTACTGCTTCACATTGATTTTTACGGCCGGCCATCGGCCGGTTCTCATTCGGACCAGCTCCGGCTATGGACGCCGGAGCCAAGGTCCGCAAATTTCAGACTATCAGATATGTTATATGGCTCAAGCCTGATGACCTGGTGGAGCTGAGGCTGGATGAAGATTCTGATAGTCGACGACAACGAGGCTGTCCAGGAGATCATTAGGGACATCCTCGTGGAGAGGGACCACAACGTCCGTCTGGCCAGCACCGTCGATGAGGCGGTGGAGAAGATCAAATCCTTCGAGCCCGACGTGGTGATGCTGGATTCATGGGTCGGGGAGGAGGACGGGATGCGCGTCATCTCGCGTTCCAAGGAGGAGGCTCCGAATCTCGACCTCAGGGTCATCCTGATAAAGACCGCCAGCGAGGTCGCTCCGACGGACAACCCCTACATTAAGGGGTGGGTAAACAAGCCGTTCAAGTCCTCGGACATCCTCGACGCCATCGAGGAGATGAAGATCTCCGAGGCGGCCGCGGAGGTCGCTGAGACCCAGAGGAAGACCAGGATCAAGCAGAGGCAGAAGAAGGAGCGCGGAGGCCTGCTGCACAGGAAGAAGCCCCAGGTCGAGGAGGTCCCGGACCTAGCCGAGAGCGGCATCGTATTCGGCAGGTCCTACGTCATGTTCGAGCCCGACCCGGAGAAGATATACGACTTCGTTTCCAGGTTCAACACCGGGGAGTACGACCTGCTGATCATCACTTCGGACAGGGCGAAGGCCATCAAGGAGAGGTTCAGCTACGTCAGCCTCGAAGTCGTGCCGCTCACATCCAGCGGGAGGTCGGGGTCTATGGAGATCCAGGGGCTCGGTTCGCTGATGGTCCGCGTCTTCAATTTCATCGACGAGAAGGAGAGGCCGGTTGTGGTCTTCGACACCTTCGGGGACATCGTCGAGGCAAACGGCATAAACCAGTCTCTGGTGATGCTGAGGCAGCTCATGTCGGGCGCCACCAAGGATTGCACGTTCGCCGTGTCGGTCGACGCCGCGCCGTTGACCGACAAGGACCGTGGCATTCTTCTGCATGACATGCAGAACTACGATAAGGAGTGAATTTCGATGCAGATCGAGAAAGTTTGGGCAAGGGAGGTGCTCGACTCCAGGGGAAACCCCACGGTCGAGGCCGAGATTACAGTCAAAGGCCACAGGATCACAGCGATAGCGCCGTCCGGAGCATCCACCGGGACATGGGAGGCTCATGAGCTCAGGGACGGGGGAGACAGGTACGGCGGAAAGGGCGTCCTCAAGGCCGTTGAGAACGTGCGTACCGAGATCGCCCAGAGGATCACTGGGATGGACCCCACGGACCAGAGGGCCATCGACGAGGCGATGATCGAGCTCGATGGGACCGAGAACAAGAAGAGGCTCGGCGGCAACGCGACCGTCGCGGTGTCCCTGGCTGTTGCGAGGGCCGGAGCCTTCGCCGAGGGTGTGCCCGTCTACGAGCACATCGGCGGAGACCACGTCACTCTTCCGGTTCCCATGCTGAACATCATCAACGGAGGGAAGCACGCCGGCGGAAACCTCAGGATCCAGGAGTGCATGATCATCCCCGCGGGAGCCAAATCGTTCTCCGACTGCCTCAGGATGTCCTCCGAGGTATACATGCATCTGAAATCCATCCTCAAGTCCAAGTACGGCGTCGGTGCTATCAACATCGGGGATGAGGGAGGTTTCGCCCCGCCGCTTGACACCGTCGACGAGGCCCTGTCCACCATCGTGTCCGCGGTATCGGACGCTGGATACACCCCCGGGAAGGATGTGTACCTGGCGATCGATGCGGCATCCTCGGAGTTCTACAGCGACGGCATCTACGATGTCGACGACATGAAGCTGACCGCCGGTGAGCTGGCCGACCACTATGTGGAGCTGACCAAGGCCCATCCGCTCATCAGCATCGAGGACCCGTTCTTCGAGGATGATTTCGAGGCGACCGCTGAGCTCACGAAGAAGATCGGAAGCCATGTGCAGATCGTCGGAGACGACCTGTTCGTCACGAACTCCAAGCGCCTCAAGCACGGCATTGAGTCCGGAGCCGCCAACGCGCTGCTCCTGAAGGTCAACCAGATCGGGACCATCACAGAGTCCGGCGACGCGGCGAAGATGAGCTTCGACAACGGATACAACGTCGTTGTGTCCCACAGGTCCGGGGAGTCCGAGGACACGACCATCGCCGACCTGTCCGTAGGATGGGGATCCGGAGAGATCAAGACCGGGGCGCCCGCTCGCGGCGAGAGGACGGCCAAGTACAACCGCCTTCTCAGGATCGAGGAGGATCTCGGCTCCAAGGCCAGGTTCCCCGGCGTGTCCAAGTTCAAACTCTGATTCCGTCACAGAGGCGGCGACCCTCCGGGGTCGTCGCCAACCCATTATAAGTGTTGCGTTCACCCTGTTTTTCCCTGCAATTCCGCTTTTTCGACTCGAAATCTATAGTATTTAAAGATAACGTACTCGAAGCCAGCAATTCGGCTGTTCCGGGGCGGTCAAAGTTTCCCGGTTCTGCATCCATGTGGCAAGGCTTATATTGGGGCTAGGCATAGGGAGAAGAGCGCGTCTATGGAGCCTATGGATGGAATTGGAGACTCCGTAAACGCATGATATCTCGGGGGAGAGAATTGATCGAGGAAGACGATTTCCACAGCGGGAGCTACGCATCTCACAATGCGAATCTTCGCACTCTGGACAGAATGTGCGGAAACGCCGCGATGAGTGTGTACTGTGAGTGCGGGCGCATCGTGATTCTTGACAGGGCGGAGATGAAGATTCGTCTGAGCCTTGGCAAGGAACTCGAGTGCATGAGTTGCAGGAATGCAAGGATATCCCGCGAGATCGATGCCCTGAACGACCATTTCAACGGAATCGATGAAGTCGACTGCGAGCTCCTCTGAGACGGTCCCTTTAAATATATTCTAACAAAGTTAGATTATAACACGAATTTATTTTTCGTGTTACTATATTTAGGCTTTATAACGGGTGCTTTCCGGCATCACTAGGCAGGTGCCTCGGTCTCGGCCTTCTCGGACTTCTTCGACCTGGATTTCTTCCTTCCGGGGCAATCCGGGTTAATGCACTCCTCTGTGTTCCCGAGACTTATCATCGGAGCCTTGCAGATCGTGCACTGTCTTCCGGCGTACGAGATGCTGCCCCTCGGCCTGAGGGGATACGTCTGGGTGCATGCCGGCCATTCGGAGCATCCGGCGAACCTCTTCCCGGCCTTGGAGTACATAATCCTGAGTCTTCCCTTTTCGCAGGTGGGGCACGGTCCGAGATCGTTCTTCTCCGTGTTGCTGGGGCACTTCGGATCGATGCACTGCAGAGATGGCGGGTTGCCCTTCCTGATGATCCTGAGCTGCGGGAGTCCGCAGACCGGGCAGACCGAGTCCACCGTCTGGATGAGGGCGCCTCTGGGCACAGGGTATGCGCGCTTGCACTCTGGGTATCCGTCGCATCCGATGAAGTTGCCGTTCTTCGACCTCTTGATGGTCATGTTGTTGCCGCACGACGGACAGATGCCGATGTGCTGCTGGGAGCGGAGCGCGGCCTTGATCTCCGTGCCGATCTCCTCCGAGTCCTCGGAGATCTTGACCGCAACGTCGTGCAGCATGTCCTGGGATTCGGTCACGACAGAATCCAGAGTGCGCTCCCCGTCCATGATCTTGAGCATGTCCGACTCCAGCTTCGCGGTCATGTCGGGCTCGGTGATGCCTCCGCCGTGGTTCTCGAGCGCCTTCGTGAGCGCTATACCGCTCGGAGTGGGGATCATGTAGTTGCCCTGGACGTAGTTCCTGGAGTACAGCTTCCCGATGATGTCGTGCCTGGTGGACTTGGTTCCGAGCTGGAGCCTGTCCATCTCCTGGATCAGCGAACCCTGGTTGTACCTGTAGGGGGGCTTGGTCTCCGACTCCACGACGGACATGGACCTGATGTCGACCGTGTCCCCGACCTTGAGGGCCGGGAGCTTGCTGTCGTTGGACTTCATGTACTTGCCGTAGTACTTCTTCCAGCCCTTCTTCTTGAGGACGTACCCCTCGGCGTTGAAGTTCTCCCCGCCGACGTCTATGACGCACTTGGTGATCTCCGACTCGGCGTTAGGTGCGACCGTGGCCAGGAATCTCCTGACTATCAGCTCGTACAGCTTCCACTTGTCCCCCTTCATCTTGTCGGCGGTCGCGCCGGCGGTGGGGTATATGGGCGGATGGTCCGTGGTCCTCCTCTTTCCCTTGGAGGGGATGATCTTCTCCTGGGAGAGGATCTCCTCGGCCTCCGATTTGAAGTCCCCGTCCTTGAGCTTCTCGAGGACCGACCTCAGGTTGAGGGTCTTGGGGTACTCGGTGTTCTCGGTACGGGGGTACGAGATGTAACCTCCGGTGTAGAGGTCCTCCGCCAGCTTCATGGCGGTCGTCGGCGGGATGCCGATCTTGTTGGCCTCCACCTGCATCTGGGTGGTGTCGAACGGTGCGGGCCTGTACTCCTCCTTCTGGGTGACCTCGAAGGACTTGACAGTGCCCTCCTTGTAGTCGGTGACCACGGAGAGGATCGCCTCCGCCTCGTCCTTGTCCCAGAACGGGTTCGATTCATGGGAGCCTTTGAAAGCCAGTATCCCGAACTTCCCCACGATCTCCCAGAACGGCTTGGGGACGAAGCTCTCGATCTCCTCGTGCCTGTCCACCAGCAGCTTCAGCGTCGGGCTCTGGACCCTCCCTACTGACATGAAGTTCTTGCCCACCTGTCCGGAGGACAGCGAGATGAGCCTCGTGAGCACTGCGCCCCAGGCGAGGTCGATGATCTGTCTCGCCTCCGCGGCGTCAGCAAGCTTCTTGTCGGGATCGGCCAGGTTGGCGAAGGCGTTCTCCACCTCTCCTTTCGTGAGGGCGCTGAACTTTGCCCTGCGGACCTTCTCGAGGTCGGCACCGGCCTCGCGGACAGTCTCCATGCCGATCAGCTCCCCTTCCCTGTCGTAGTCGGTTGCGATGATTATCTCGTCCGCCTTCGACGCCAGGTCCTTGATCATGTTCAGGATGGACTTCACCCTGACCGTCTTGACCTGAGGGGCGTAGACCAGGTCCACCGGGGATGTTCCGCCCCAGTCGTTGTACTCCTTGGGGTAGTCCAGCTCGATGATGTGTCCCCTGAGGCTCACGACGTCGTAGTCGTCTCCTCCGGCTTCGAAGGATATCACCGTCACCCCGCCTGACGTGGAGGACTTGGACTTGCCGTCCGACAGAATCGTGGATATCCTCCTTGCGGCGTTGGCCTTCTCGGTGATAATCAGCTTCTTCATCGACTGCTGGGACGGCCTCGGTTTTATTTAATTCTACTTCCGCGGAAAAATGAGGTCCCTTCCGCGTAATCATAATAAATAAAATAGGAAACGCGGGAACTGACGAAATTGGATTATATATCCAATACATTACTGCCCGCATGAGCATATGCACTCCGGCATCGGCCGGTCAATGCGGAGGGGACGAATCGGACCTCATCGAGGCCCTGACGGCCTTGGACGGCGTCATCGCCGCGGAGCAGTTGGACGACGAGGCCATGAGGGTCGTCACCGGGATCGAGACATCCATCAGGACCGTGTCCGGAGGCATGAGGATCGAGAACCGCGGCATCCTGGACTGTGTGGGTATGAGCAGGAACTACGTGCTGTTCTGCGGGTCGGGGTTCCCGAGGCCGGAGCAGGTGACCATGGAGATGGTGGACGATGCGGGGGAGGTCGTGGGCCATGACGTGCCACCGTGCATGGTGGACGCCTTCAGGTCCAGGGACGATGTGATATGGATGTCGGAAGGGTTCGTCCTGTACCCCGGGCTCGTCTGCGACAGGGATGTCAGGATGGTGATGCTGTCCAGTCGCATGAAGGTCAGCGGACCGCTCGGGGAGTTCGACGTGCGCTCGTTCTATCCGTCGGCATCCTCGGCGGAGTATCTGCTCGGACTGTTTGGTCGCGAACCGGACAGGAGCGTCGCCGCTGTGATACTCGGGGTGGACGGTGTCCTCCGAGGTCAGTTCCTGTGCCCTATGTGATGGAGGTTTCCAGAGGACGGGGCGGCCATCGTAAGTCTGCCCCTGAGGACGCCCTTGATCGACGTGACCTCGTTGGCGAAGGCCTTCATGTCACCGAGCTTGCCCTCGCAGATCAGGATCTCCATGCACTTGTCGTGGTCCAGATGTATGTGGACAGATGTGTTGACCATGGACTGGTGGTCGTGCTGGAGGTCGGTCAGCCTGTCGCCCACGGAGCTCATGGTGTGGTCGTACACCATGACGATGGTGCCGACCATCCACTCGTCCTCGTTCTTCCACTCGTTCTCTGCGAGCGAGTCGCGGACGAGGTCGCGGATGGCCTCGGACCTGCTGACGTAGCCTTTCTTGGAAATAGATTCATCGAACGCTTTGAGAAGCTCGGGTTCCAATGACACCCCGATGCGTGTTACTCCGTCCATAGCCGAATATCGACGACAGGCGTAATAACACTTTAGTTGGCAGTCATGCACGCTCAGAGTGCACGAGTGCCCGGCGATGTGTTTGCTACCTGCATCGCCACGACGATTCGGCGGACCCTCAGGGCATGGAGACCACGGGACGGCGGATCCCGCCCCCGTTCCGCCCAACGTTATTAAGGGGAGCGTCGATACCGATTCCATGTCGGCCGATATCGAGAATCTTCAGCGTGCGATCGTCTCCGCCATCAGGGCGGGAGTGGAGGACCAGGATGTTGCCGTCGCCTTCTCCGGAGGACTCGACTCCGGACTCGTGGCGGCCGTGGCCAAGGATTACGCCAGGTCAGTGACCCTCTACACATCCGGTAAGGACCAGTCCTACGATGTCGTCATGGCGCAGGACATGTCCGAGAGGCTCGGGCTCCCGTGGCTCCACATCCCGATCACCAAGGACAACATCGAGCAGAGGCTCAGGGAGATGATCTCCATCACAAGGACCTCCAGCCCCCTCACGCTCTCGTTCGAGCTCCCGCTGTTCTTCGTATGCAAGACGGTCCACGAGAAGTACATCCTCGGAGGACAGGGTTCCGACGAGCTGTTCTACGGATACAACAAGTACGTGGGCATGGCCGACGACGAGCTGGTCAGGACCAGGAAGGCCGACCTCGGCAAGCTCATCACGTCCACGATCCCCCACGAGACGATCGTCGCCGACCACTTCGGCAAGAAGATCCTCTACCCGTACATGGACCCCATCGTCACGATGCAGGTCAACGCCATGGACCTGAAGGACCTCAAGCCCCTCGATGCCGACTCCAGGAAGCTGGTGCTCAGGCAGGTCGCGAGGAACCTCGGATATCCGTTCATCGCCGAGAAGAGGAAGAAGGCCGCCCAGTACGGATCCGGAACGATGGATCTCGTCAGGGAGGTCGCCAAGGACAGGGGCATGACATACCCCGAGCTCGTGGACTCCATCTACAAGGACATCTTCGAGTGAGCGCATTCCATGAGGAGGCGGGCGGGGTCCAGGTCCGTGAGGGAGTAAAGCATCCTGGTCCCCACCACATCCTCTATCTCGTTTAGGTAAACCCCTTCCCCTCCGAACACGAAGTCGACCCCGACGAAGGCCGGCTCCAGTTCCCTGCAGATTCTCATTATCGCGTCCATGCATCCATCCGGCGGTTCGCAGAGCGACGCCTTCCCGCCGAGGCTGAAGTTGGCCCGGAAATCGGTGTCCGACGAGCGCATCACGCAGGCCAGCACCTCTCCGTCGAGGATGTATGCGCGCATGTCCCTGCCCAGCACGGGGGCGACCTCCTGAACGAGGGGGTCGTCCATGACGGATGTCGCTTCCATGAGCCCCTCCTCGTCCCCGACCATGAGTACCTGGGATCCCCCGTGACCGGAGCGGGACTTGACGACCCACGGGGGTCCTGCCGGTGGCCTCTCCCCGGGGAGGGACACCGGGAGATGAGGTATGCCGAGGCGGTCGGCAGTTCTGTATGTCTCCAGCTTGTCGTTGCAGACGCGGCAGACGCGGCTCCCGTTGACTACGACCGCCCCCTGGGATTCCAGTTCCGCCGAGATGTGCCAGTCGCGCATGCGCGACACGACGAGGTCGGGCGTCCCGGACATGCTGTCCGTGGTCACGATGCGGGTGTCCATGCCGAGGTCCGTGCCGTAACGTACGAGATTCTCCGCGAAGAACCTGTTGCATTCCAGATCGGACCTGTCATAGAGGACCCAGCACTCCATCCCGTTCACCCGATCCTGCACAAAACGTGGTCGAGTATGTCGTAGGAGACGTCCCTGCCGGTGCAGTCCCTGAGGTTCCTGATGTGGGCGTTGGAGTTCACCTCGCATACCACCGGACCTTTCTCCGTGCGTATGATGTCGACGCCGCAGAAGTCGGCGCCGACGGCTTCGGCGGCGCGGACAGCCAGGTCGGTCTCCGCCTCCGTCGGGGAGTATCTCTCCATCCTGCCGCCAATGGTGCAGTTGGATCTGAAGTCTCCGTCCGGACCGTGTCTGAGCACGGCCTCGACAGCCCGTCCGCCGACGACCTCGACACGGACGTCCGTGGACGAGCACTCGATGTACCTCTGCAGTATCCTGGGTCTGTACGGCCCGGAGAGCAGCCCCTCCAGCGACCCCATGTCCCTGGCGAGGGAGACCTGCTGTCCGAATGACCCGTAGCAGTCCTTCACGACCATCGGGAACCCGAGCGTGTCCGCCGCAGCCCTCAGGAAGTCCGTGTCCGTGTACCCGCCGAAGGACATGGGGCAGACGACGGTCTCGATCGAGGGCACGCCCGAACGGCTAAGAGCCAGATGGGTCAGGGATTTGTCGTCGCAGACGGAGATGCAGCGTGAAGTGTTGAAGACGGGGTATCCGCACAGCTCGATGTTCTCAGCCAGCCTCACGTCCTTGTCCCAGAACAGCACGAAATCGGCATCCCCCAGGATCCCGGCCGCGGCTTCGGCGTCACCCACAGGGAACACGAGGTCCGCGTTGGTGACGCATTCCATGTCCACGTCCATGTCCGCGGCCGCCGCTGAGAGCATGGCGGCGGGCTCCGAGAACTTGGGGCCCGTCAGATATGCGTTGGACACGAACACGCCTCTCATGCCCTCTCCATCGGTGCGATAGGATTAAAAGACTGACCAGTATGGGAGGCGCCGGAGATCATTTTGGACCCAGAGGGGAACATAGCGTGGCTCGACGGACTCACCAGAAGGGGGGTCAAGCCGGGCCTGGAAAACACCGAGGAGCTTCTGAGGCGCGTGGGCGATCCCCGCGAGGGCATGCGCTACATCCATGTCGCCGGCACCGACGGGAAGGGGTCCGTCTGCGCAATGACGGAGTCAATCCTCAAAGCGTCCGGGCTCAGGGTCGGGGCGTTCACATCCCCGCACATCATGAGGGTCAACGAGTGCATCCGCGTGGACGGCGAGGAGATCCCGGACAGGGACCTCGTCCATCTGATCGGGATGGTCAGGCCGCATGCCGAGGCGATGGCGGCCGAGGGCATGGAGTGCACGAACTTCGAGGTTCTCACGGTGATGGCGCTGAAGTACTTCTCGCTGGTATCGGCGGACATAGCCGTCATCGAGGTCGGCATGGGAGGGAGGCTGGACAGCACCAACGTGGTCACCCCTGTCGTCAGCGTGATCAACAACATAGGCATGGAGCACACGGAGTTCCTCGGCGACACCATCGAGAAGATCTCTCTGGAGAAGGCGGGGATCATGAAGCCTGGCGTCCCTTGCGTCACCATGAACCCGGATACCGTGTTCGGCGTTCTGGAGGAGCACGCCCGGAAGGTCGGATGCCCGCTGATCCGCGTCATGGACACAGACGCGCAGGTCATGGCCAGCTGGCCCGACTGCCTGGACTTCGTCTACCGCGGCGAGAGCTACACGGTCGCCCTTCCCGGCAGGCATCAGGCGAGGAACGCCTCGCTCGCCATCGAGGCGGTGTCGTCGCTGCCGGAGTACGAGGACACGATACGCGAGCATGTCCCGGAGGGTCTGGAGACGGTGTCATGGCCATGCAGGATGCAGAAGATGCTCGCCGAACCGGTAATAGTCGACGTCACGCACACCAGGAACGGGGCCGTGTGCCTCCATTCCGACATATCCGAGATATACGGGGAGGTCGTGCTCGTTCTCGCCATGCTGAGCGACAAGGACATCGACGGGGTGGCTTCGGAGCTGGCCCCGGTGTCCGCCAAGGTGTTCGTGGCGTCGCCCGATTCGCCGAGGGCGGCGGAGGCCGAGCGTGTCGCGGGCATAATGTCCGGGTACCACAGGGTCGACGGGGTGTTCCGCACGGTCGGGGAGGCCATGGAGGCCGCGATGGAATGCAGGGACGACCTGAACATCCTCGTGACCGGATCGTTCCGCACGGCGGAGGATGCGTTGAGATGGCTACAGAGCAGATATGCGAGATCCTGAACATTCTCTCGAAGGAGTACCTGGGCGGGGTGTACCCGGGGAGGAACTCCGAGGGTCTGAACCCCGAATGGCCGTGCGACCCGTTCCATGTGCTGATCGCCACCATCCTCTCGCAGAGGACCAAGGACGACAACACCAGGAGGGCCTCGGACAACCTGTTCCACGAATACGACTCGGTCGACGAGCTGGCCGAGGCGGATCCGGAGAGGGTGGCGGAGCTCATCCGTCCCGCCGGGTTCCCAAAGCAGAAGGGGAATGCCATCGTGAAATGCTGCAGGATCCTCAGGGACGAGTACGGAGGGAAGGTCCCGGAGGAGACCGAGGAGCTCGTCAAGCTCCCGATGGTCGGAAGGAAGACCGCCGCATGCGTCAGGTCCTACGCGATGTGCATCCCGTCGGTGTGCGTCGACACCCATGTCCACAGGATATCGAACCTGATGGGGCTGGTCCACACGAAGACGCCCGAGGAGACGGAGTTCGCCCTGATGGATATCACCCCCAGGGACAGGTGGTCAGACATCAACAGGTACCTGGTCAGGCACGGGCAGGAGGTATGCCAGCCCAACCGCCCCCATTGCGACAGGTGCAGCGTGTCACGTTTCTGCGAATATTATCTGAGCAACCACCGTTAAAATCGCATGTGACTTAAAGCAGACCGCGGATTCCCCCGTGATGCATGAAGTGTCGGTCGTGGCGAGCCTCGTCGATGCGGTTATCGCGGAGCTCAAGAAATACAACGTCATCAAGGTCAACAGCGTCACCGTCGTCATCGGCGACCTGACGAACCTGGGCGAGGAGCAGATGGCCTTCGCCTACGAGATCGTCACCCAGGACACGATCCTGGAGGGGTCCGAGTTCATAGTGGAGCACGAGCCGATAGAGCTGGAGTGCTGGGACTGCGGCTACAAGGGTCCTGCCAAGGTGCTGACCGACCCGGATTTCGACACCCATTCCATACCGATCCTCTCCTGTCCCGAGTGTGGGGGCAAGGTCACGGTCGTGAAGGGGCAGTCCTGCACCGTCAAATGCATGGATATTGAGGAGGCGGAGTGATGTTCAAGTACAGGGACGAACAGACGGCGAAGAAGATTCTCGAGCGCATCGGTGAGATGGACATGGACGTGAGGTTCATGCACATCTGCGGCACCCACCAGGATACCATCGTCCGCTTCGGGCTGGAGGAGATGCTTGCCGATGTCGGAGTCCACATAGCCCAGGGACCCGGATGCCCGGTCTGCGTCACCACGAGCAGGGAGGTCGCCGACGCGATAACCCTCGCCAGGAACGGGGTGACCGTCACAGCCTTCGGCGACCTGATGAGGGTCCCTACGACGGCCGGCTCCCTGTTCGACGCCAAGGCCGACGGGGCCGATGTCAGGATCGTCTACTCCATCGACGACGCCGTCCAGATGGCCAGGGACCAGCCGGACAAGCCCCTCGTCTTCGTGGGCGTGGGGTTCGAGACCACTGCCCCGTCCACCGCCGTGCCGCTCCACAAGGACGACTGTCCTGAGAACTTCAGCGTCTACAGCTGCCACAGGATATGCCCGCCCATCATCCAGGCCCTGTTCGACCTCGGCGAGAACAGGATCGACGGGTTCATCATGCCCGGGCACGTCGCCGTCATCACAGGCACGGGCATGTTCCAGCCCATATCCGAGGTCCACAAGGTCCCCCAGGTCATCGCCGGGTTCGAGCCGCTCGACGTCCTCATGTCCTGCTACATGCTGTGCAAGCAGCTGAAGGAGGGCAGGCACGAGGTGGAGAACGAGTACACGAGGCTCGTAAGGCCGGAGGGCAACCCCACGGCCCTCAAGCTCATGTGGGACACGTTCGAGCCGGTGGACCGCTCCTGGAGGGGATTCCCGGTCATCAAGAAGAGCGCCCTCGCGCTCAAGCCCCAGTTCCAGGACCACGACGCCACGAAGGTCCACGAGGACATCCTGAAGCTAACGCCGCAGGTCGACGAGGAGGCCAAGGGATGCAGGTGCGGGGACGTCCTCAGGGGACTCATAAGGTCCGAGGAGTGCCCGATGTTCGGCAAGGTGTGCAAGCCGATGAACCCCATGGGACCGTGCATGGTGTCCGCGGAGGGGAACTGCAGCATCGCCTTCAGGCTCGGACCGAAGAGGTATTGACATGACGAAGATCTACGCCGAGACCAAGCTCCAGAAGAGGGTCCTCATAGTCACCAACGACTCCACCGTTTTCCTGGTCAAGAACCGCATCGCCACGGCGTTCGAGATGTTCGGTGGCAGGATGACGGAGGTCAAGAAGCTCGTGGAGCGCCTGGACCGCGCTGAGAACGACAAGGGCGAGAAGCTCTGCGACGTATCCTTCGGCGTCATCAGCACGAAGTACGGGTTCGTCCCCGGAAACTACCAGATCATGGAGTACCCCCATGTCATGTCCAACAGGGAGGAGTACATCCAGGCGGACCTGGACAAGAACTTCGTCTCCCAGACATCGTTCATCACGAGGCCGTTCGACAAGGTGATCTTCTGCATCCCCAAGGAGATGTTCAGGATGTTCCTGGAGGCAGATGAGATCGAAAGGGGCAAGGTTATAGCCGTCACGAGCCCCGAGTTCAAGGACGAGTGCGAGAGCCGCGGATGGACCTTCCTGGAGAGGAAGGGCGCCAGGGTCGGCGACGCAAACGCCGACGAGATCGAGAGGCTGATCAGGGATCTCTGCGCCTGAGGGCGTTGAGCTCCTCCTTTCTCTCTTTGGAGACCCTTCTGGACTCGCGGATCTTCTGGATCGACTTGTTGTGGGTCCAGGTCTCCATCCTCCCGGAGCGGAGGAGATCCTCCACCATCTCCGGGTACTTCACGTAGACCATCGACACGGCCCATGCCGCACCCATGCGGTAGTAGTATCCGGGGTTGTCATGTGTGGCGATGTCCTCCAGCAGCAGGGCGCAGTGTCCCTCGTCCGGGAAGAGGGACATCCTGGCGATCAGCGAGACCCTCATCCTGTACTCCTCGCCTGAATCGATCAGTCCCGAGAAGTAGTCCCAGACGGCGTCGCCCTCGCTCTTCTTGAACTTCCAGGAGTTGCAGAATATGTCGCAGGTCGCCCAGTTGTCGACGTACCGGAGGAAGTCCTCGGTGAGGGCCATCCTCTCCTCGGCGGTCACCGGGGCGGTGGCGATCACCACTCCCCTGAGCATCTCCTCCTCGAAGCCGTCCGGTTCCGAATCCAGGATCTGGGTCCAGTCATCCTTGACGACCTTCTTCGCGATATCCCTTATCACGGGGATCCTCACGCCTCTGATCCCCTCCTTCCCGGGCGTGAGCTTGGAGTTGAACTCCGCGAGTTCCGGTTCGGATGCGGCGTCCAGCATCGCGCGGTAGTCGACCGTCAAGCGTTCTCCCTCTCGAAGTCGAGGAGCCTCTTCTTCATCGCAGTCCCGCCAGCGTAGTGTCCGATGCCGCCGCTGGAGGGGACGACCCTGTGGCAGGGGATGACGATCGGGAGCGGGTTCTCGGCGCACGCCGTGCCGACGGCGCGGTATGCCCTCGGGGAACCGATCTCCCTGGCGATGTCGGCGTACGTCCGGACCTCGCCGTAGGGGATGTCCATGAGCGCCTCGAGGACCGATGTCCTGAACTCGGTGCCCACGTAGTCCAGGGGCAGGTCGAACCTGCGCCTCTTGCCGGAGAAATATTCGTTGAGCTGGTCCGCGGCCTCGAGCAGGACGTCCGTCTCCCCGTCCTCCATGCAGGGGAGGTTGCTGTTGGGGAGGTAGATCCCGGTGATCCGTCCCTCTCCGTCCTCGGAGATGCTGACGGTGCCGATCAGGGTGATGCACGAGAGGATGCACGGTCCAGGCATGAGGGGTCGGATGCATCTCCCGACGTATAGTGCTTTCCAGTACCTGTGGATGGATATTGCATCCATCCGATTCGGTTCTATATCCAGCATACATATGCGGCCAGCGATGATAATCTGCGCCAGCCGCCGTACCGACATCCCCGCCTTCCATTCGGAGTGGATGATGAACCGCCTGAGGGCGGGGTATGCGCTGGTCCGCAATCCGGTGTCGAGGACCACCGTCCACAGGGTGGACCTCACACGCGCCAACGTCGACTGCATCGTGTTCATGAGCAAGGATCCCAGGCCGATGATCCCCCATATGAGGGAGATCGCATCGATGGGCCACATGACCCTGTTCCAGATCACTTTGACACCCTACGGGAGGGACATCGAGCCGGGGGTGCCGTTCAAGGCAGACATAAGCGATGCTTGCGAGGAGATAGCCGGGAGGATCGGAAGGGACAGGATGACATGGCGGTACGACCCGGTGATCCTGAACGGGAGGATCTCCATGGACTACCATCGCAGGAAGTTCGAGATGATGTGCCGCGAGGCCTCCAGGTGGACCGACCGGTGCGTGTTCAGCTTCGTCGACGTCTACGGGAAGCTCATCGGGCTGGAGGAGACGGGAGCCATCAGGAGGTTGAGGCCGCACGAGATGGACGAGTTCGCCGCCATGGCATCGAGGGTCGCCGAGGATCACGGCATCACCCTGAGCTGCTGCTGCGAGCGCAGGGATCTGTCCGCCTTCGGGATAGAGTGCAGGGCATGTCTCGACAGGGAGACCTTGAGGGCCCTGGACATCCCCTATGAGACGCAGAGGTCGCCGCTCAGGGAGGGGTGCACCTGCGTGAGGAGCATCGACATAGGGGAGTACGACACCTGCGGACATGGCTGCATCTACTGCTACGCCGGACGGTCCGGTTCGGACCCGTCGAGGCGCAGGCTCTACTCGGATGACACGGAGCTCCTGTGGGGGGCGTTGATGCCCAGGGACACGGTCGTCGACCTCAGGGGCAGGGACGCCTCTCGCATAGACAGTTATATATGAGTCCCAGGATGGGGTCGCCATGGACATACTGAGCCTGGTCCTCATCGCCGTCGGTCTCGCGATGGACGCATTCGCGGTCTCCATATGCAAGGGGCTGGCCATGAAGAGGCCCGGGATGAGGTCCATACTCATCATCGGACTGTGGTTCGGTTTCTTCCAGGCGCTGATGCCGGTCATCGGGTACTATCTGGGCAGCGCGTTCTACGACTACATCTCCGATTTCGACCACTGGATCGCGTTCATACTCCTGGCGCTGATCGGAGCCAACATGATACGCGAGGCCCTGGCCGGTGACGAGGAGGATGTCGACGACGACATCGGAGTGAGGACCATGCTGCTGCTTGCCATAGCTACAAGCATCGACGCCCTCGCGGTGGGGATATCGCTGGCCATGACAGGCGACGACATACTCACATCCGCCGTGCTCATCGGCGTCATCACGTTCCTGATATCCTCCTTCGGAGTGAAGATCGGCAGCCTGTTCGGAGACAGGTTCGGGAAGAAGGCGGAGCTGGTCGGAGGGATAATCCTGATCGTAATAGGCTTCAGGATCCTCCTCGAGCATCTGGGCGTGTTCTGATCCGGATGCGTAGGTTTAGAAAAGGGAATGGGCGAGGGGGACATCCCCCTTCGCGTTCAGACGGAATCACTCGCAATCGGAGGGCTCCGCTGGGGGCTGGTCCTGGACATCCAGGAGAAGGAGGTGCCTCACGTAGTTCTCCACGGCGACCTCGGGTTCGACGGGCTCCGGCTCGTTCTTCCTCGAGAGGAGCTTTCCTAGGACCCCGCTCTGATGCGGCATGATCGCGTCCAGCAGTTCCTCGTTGGCCTTCAGCTTCTCGTCGTCCCACTTCTCCATGATGGCGTGGAGCTCCTCCACGGTCATGTCGCTGGTGTACTTCTTCAGGCACTTGGCGAGGAGGTCGTAGATGTGGGCGTCCTCGAGCTCGTCGTCCTCGTAGGTGTCCGGGTCGTAGCCGATGCTGGCCAGGTACTCCTCGATGACGCGGGTGAGGCACCACAGGTTGCGGTGGTAGGCGACGACCCTGCGGAACAGCTTCGGGACGATCTCGTTGAACACCTCGTCTCTGTTCTTGTCCCTCCTGCCGAGGATCTTCCTGTACTCCAGGTAGATGTTGTAGTAGAAGAACGCCTTGCAGGACTCCCCGGTGTACTGGTGGATCCCGTCGCACAGGGCGTCGATGTACTTCACCGGATGGAAGTCGATGAACTCCTCCTCTTTGGAGTAGATCATCTCCGAGATGCAGCGTGACATCAGGCATACATAGGCGTCGATGTTGGTGTAGACCGTGAGGAGCTCCATGCCCTTCCTCCAGTCGTTGGCGGCTTTCCCGTCCTCACCGAGGTGGGCGTAGACTGCTCCCCTGAGGAAGTAAGCATCGAAGTCCTTGTCCTCGGATGCCTTGAGTATGTCGTCGGCGATGGATATCGCCTTGTTCGTGTTGTCATCTTCGAGGGCCGCGAGAGCATCCTTGAAGGAATCGACCAGTTCTCCGGGACGGATGAAGTGGCTGAGGCTTTCGCGGTCTGTGTAGATGCTCTTCCCGCACTCCTTGCACAGGTACCTCGACTCGTCACTGGAGTCGATGTTCCCTCCGCAGTAGGGGCAGAACATCAGTTCGAAATCCATGACCCATCATTTCGCCGAGGGTATAAGAGGGTTACTCACTGTGATACGCGACTTTCGGGACTCATTCGACATCCAACGCATGTTTGCCCCCTGTAAGCGGAAGCCTGTCGTCGATCACCGTACGGAACGGGACCTGCATCGACATCGCATAGGTCTGTTAATCGGATAAGCAGGGGTGACGCTCGGGCATCATCCCCCTTGTTTCAGGTTCTTGGAGGGGAAGCGTCACTCTCCGACGGGCTTCTCCGGCATCGTCTCCTTCATAAGGTGGCTGACACAAGCAATTTATTCTCTTCGAATCTACGCACCCTGACCAAGAACGAGATCTGCGACTTGCTGATGGAATGCATATGACGGCATCCGTCGACCTCTTTCCGGGACCCAGGTTTCTGTATTTCAGAAGACCTTCCCGATGTACGACTCTAGGAAGGCCCGGGCCTCTTCGTTGATCTCGTAGTCGTACCATCTGCCGGTGGGTATGGTCCTGACGAGGCCTGCGTCAAGAAGGATGGACATGTGATGAGACAGGGTGGGCTGCGATATGGCCATGTCCTTGAGGATCTGGCAGGAGCACAGTCTCTTTCCCTTAAGGATCCTGAGGATGCTAAGGCGGTTGGGGTCGGACATCGCGCGCATCATGCACAGGAACTTCTCATCATCGTTCATGACTGGGCTCGCCTAAGGTCGTGGTAATATATAGGAGGTTATGTCCGCGAGGAATGTCCCATGGCCATGTGCCAGCTCATGCCTGTCAATCATCCGTCGCATCGCCCTCATCGTAAGGATGCAGGATGCCGTCCTCGCGGATGAAGGTCGTGCCGTACGGCAGGTCAAGCATCCTCCTGATGTCCGGTGACAGGTTGCAGACGCATCCCAGGCTGCGGAACACCATGCGTTCGCGGTTGTCATCGTCGTCATCTGCGAAGAAGCACCATCCGGAGTTCCATCCCTGATCCTCCCTGTCTGGTCTCCTGCGCAGGCAGTATCCTATCGGCTCCCCGGAGAGGATCCTCTCGCTGACGGCACAATCTCTTGCACCGTTCCATCCATTCGGATCCGGGAATCCGTCATCCTCGACGAGCCACGGGGAATCCGGGAAAGACTCCATGAGCTGGGCGAACCGTTCGTCTATTGCATCCATCATGCGGAGGCGGTACTCATCGGACCACGGGACCAGGAGGTACGCGTTGAACATCTCCTCCTCGTTGTGCCATTCTCTGTCCTCGAACCGGACGTCCGCGTAATCCTTTACGTCCCTGAGGAACTCGTAGGGGTTGGACCTGTCACCCCAGTTGTACCACTGGGTGAAGAACGAACTGATGCGGTTCAGATGTAGCGTGGTCAGCCTACCGTCCATGTCGGGGTCGTCGCGGATGAATGGGCGGAGGTCCGTCATCGCCCCTGACCTCACAGATTCCACGACATCGCGGTGCCTCGAGACGAACGACCCGTTCATCATTTCATGTCTGATGCACCATTCCAGATAGATCGACATGTGGTTGTAGGCGGCCAACGGTTCCGTTTCGAGGCCGAGCCGGTCGATTACGCGCTGATGTACGACGGCCTTGTCCATGACCGCGAGGTCCTTGTCGATCCTGTCGGCATCAGTGATCATGTTCAGCCTCGTGGGGTCTATTACCTCCAGGAGGTCGTCCGTGCTCATATCGAGGAGGTCGTCCGCTCCGTTCTCGATCTTGTATTCGAGTTCCTCTCTGTACAGCGGGATGACCTGGAAGAACTCTATCTCGTCTCCGTCCGGCAGCGCGCATCTGTACGAGTCCTCCCCGAAGACGCCGGGGCTCAGGAGTATGCATCCGCACTGCTCCGTGCTCCCGTCGTATGTCCCGTCTTCGTCGATGCCCACCGTGTGGCCCCATCCGAGCCAGCATCCGGTGGACACAGGTAGTCTGGCCACGTCCTTGAGCATCCTGATCGGCCAGTACCACCTCTCATCGTTCAACGATCCCTCGTCCAGCCTCCAGTCCCGCGGCAGGTTGATCATGACTTCCGCGCGTCTGCGCACATCCTCTGCATCCTCTGGGATGTCCATCGGGTGGGCGCCCATGCCTATGGTGACCAGGGTGTAGTAGTCGTGGTCCCTCCTGGGAGGGATGATGCAGATTTCGACGTGGATGTCCGGGGACACCAGCTCGTGGAACACGTTGGGAAAGTCGCCGAAGTGCTTCCCGATATGGTCCTCCACGGCGTCCCACTGCGCCTTGTCGTACATCTCCGGTTCCTGATTGACGTTCTGGTCGATGTATCTCCTGATGGTGATCTCCTGTCTGCGGGCGTCCTCGCTGCCCGGGTCCAGTTCCTTCCATCTCATCGCGTATCCCAGCGCATCCGACTCCCTCCCATCCGTCATCCATAGGGCGTAGCACATGCGTGCGTTCCAGAACGGGTCATCCCTCCCACGGTACTCCACAGACTCAAGGATCCTCACGGCCTTCCCGAGGAGCTCCTGGTCGGGGTCTTCGCGGCCGGCATCTCTGTCTCCAAGGACAGCCAGGTCGCTGTATGCCCATCCGAGCAGGATCGTCATGCGGTAGCCCCTCTCGCCCTCCGGCACGGATTCGATCGTCCGGATGCACTTGGAGTACTCGCCGAGGCCCTTGAGCAGCTCGGCCTTCTCCAGGATCCTGGTGCCGTTCCAGCCCCCGACCATCTCAATCCCACCACATGTACCGCACGGTGGACCGGCGAAGCTCGTTAGCCAGCTCCTCGACGTTCTTGCTGTTCTGACCCTCGTCATGGGGGTCGGTCACAGGGGAAACACATACGACTTGCATAGGACTGTTGTCAAAGGTGATTGAGAATAAATGAGTGGGCCCGCCCGACTTCACCATGGCCATGGCCAGTAGGGCCTCTTTCGGAGGAATGGAGGCCCTGTTACCCCGGCATAGATTCAGTACCGAACCCGTCCGGGGAAGGTGGGTTCCCGCGTGACATCCCGACATCTTAGCCCAAACGAACGAAAGACTACCAGATCGTGGTAGCTCCGCGCCGCATCGGGGGACTGACGCCTGCCTTGTCAGGCTGACAGACGAGGAGCATACGATGGTAGACGAGATTACAGCGAGAGCAGTGGAGCTGCTCGGACAGGCGGAGCCTGTCTCGAGACAGCCAAAGAAGGAGACCCTGATGTCCTTCAGGGAGGGCCACCTGTTCATGGCCCTAAAGCTGGTGACCCCCTTCGACAAGGGGTCGCAGACCTATCTGGACCCGATCCCCAAGATAGTCTTGATGGTCGACGGGAAGTACGTCCGCATGCCTGTGGACGGGGACCTAATAGGAAGCTTCGGAAGCTTCCTCTGCAGGATGTCCGAGGCCCTGGAAGGGGTGAAGGTCCCGAGGAAGGAGATCGACATGGATCAGGTCCTCAGGAGGATGAGGGAGGTCTCCGCCACGCAGTGAGAACATACTCCGGCGCGAGTCCCTCATGATGGAATTCCATCATCAGCATCCCTTCTTTCTTTCTTGAGAGACGGGGTGCGAGGGGCGACGCCCGTGTGCCACGGCTCCGCCGCAGCACGGGCAAGCGCCGAGCACCCAACCCTTTCATGATAGCATGTCCGAGCAAAACACTCATGGGGGCGCCGCAGGCGTCTCCGAAACAGATTATGACGAGCTTCTCTACAGGATTACGGCCGACCATGAGCATCCCGTCATGCGCTACGTCAGGGAGCTGCCCTTCGAGAGCCCTGTGTACCCTGCCAATATGTACCATGGATTCCCAGACGGAGATGGGAATCCCCAGACGTATCGCAAGGGCCTGATCACATGGTCCCCTCCCGCTCACGATGTCTCTAGGTCCAGGAGGAACGGCTGCGGGTTCATCAGGGAGAGGGGGTCGGTAGGGGAATCGGGGATAGTGTACGCCGTCTGCTCCGGGGATCCCGACCACTACATCAGGGGGAGGAGGAGCCACTGCTGGTCCCTCCACTGCCCAGAGTGCGCCAACGACACTGCGCTCAGGATGGGTTCCAGGGTGGAGGAGCATCTGAACGCGTACAGGATCCTGACGGAGAAACGGGGCGACGACCCTGGGCCTCTCGGCCACTGGGTCGTGTCCCCCGATCAGGAGTATGCCAAGGTCTCGATGCAGACGATCGACGGTTTCGATCCCATGAGGAAGCTGGTCACGGCCGAGCTTCAGCAGTCCGGGGCTCTCGCCGGCGCCCTGGTGTTCCATCCCTGGAGACAGGGTGAGGATGGATGGAGGCTGTCCCCGCATTTCCACAGCATCCTGTTCGGCTTCCTGGACACCGACGGGTTCAGGGAGCGCAACCCGGGTTGGGTGGTCAAGAAGGTCCACGCTGGCGAGGACATGGAATCGATTTCGCAGACCGCCGCGTACCTCTTCACCCACATGGGCCTCGGCCTGGTGGAGAGGGACCCGCTCGACGTGGACTACGACCTGAGGTTCCTGTCGCACATGCTCCCGGGGCTGTCGGACGACGGGTACAGGTCGACGAAAGGAGCGGATGGCACGTACGGCGCGGGGTCGGGTAGGGCGTTCAGGTACACCGAGGACGACGTCTCCAGGAAGGGAGAGGGGAGGGGGCGCATGGTCGGTGACATATCCGGCACGGACTGGCTGGACTTCGCCATGTCCCCTCTGTCATACCCCCTCCGCATGACCTATTTCGGATCCGCCTCCCAGAGGAACATCAGGACTGTTTCCGTAGAAAGGGAGTACAGGGCGAGGGTCTGCAGGGAGTGCGGCCGCCCGTTGGAGGTCTGTGGCGGCGCCTGCGACCCCCACGCCGAGGCCAGGTATCTTTTCGATAACACCATCAGGACCTTCGCCAGGGATTACCGCGAGGTGAGGGACGCCTGCGACGAGCTCAGACCAGAGCTGAGAAGCTCCGGGAAGGGCCTCGGGGACATCTCGAAGGATGTGGCGCTCATCGTGTCGACCGATGAGACTCTCCAACAATCGTATCCTGTATCCCCTACCAGCGTTCAATCCGATGGTTCTGGGATGCATGATGGATATTGACGTGACACCGATAATCGAAGGAGCACCCGCAACAAGACGACGTGAACCTGCTACACAACCATATATGTTCGGTCAAGAGTTAAGTCTGGACGTTTGGAGAATCTCGGAGCATTCGGATCAGATCTCGTCCTCTTCGTCCGGGATTACAACTTTTCCCGATTCTATCTCGGAGACTATCTGCCTGCACCTCTCCCTGAGGTGGGGTATGTCTCCATTGATGGTCCGCCAGAGGATCGTAGGAAGCAGACGCTCGTATTTGTGTGCCATGAAGTCGCGCATCCTGGCGATATCGCTCCATTCGACATCGCTGTATGTGGATGTCAGTCCTTTGGAAAGGCGCTTTACCTGCTCGCCGATCTGTAGGATGGTGAATGCGATGCACTTCTGGTACGCCTTGTCTCCGAGGAAATCCTCCTCATCGGTGCCGAAGCGTTGCATATCCTCAGCTATCTCATCGCAGTACCCTATGATGATCTCCAGGGTTTCGGAATCAGGCCTCATAGACCAACCTCAGATCCTTGGATATCCTCTTCGTGAAGTCGTCTTTCTCAGCAGGGTCGTCGCATACGACATCCACATCGCCGAGGGCTTCCTGCAGTTTGCCGAAGAACCCGGCGAGCCTGAACATCCCGCATTCGTCATCGGGGACGACGAAGAAGTCGTAGTCGCTGTCCGCGGTGTTGTCGCCGCGGGCCCTGGAGCCGAAGAGGTACACGCGTCTCATGCCGTAGGCTGCGGCTATGGCTCCGACTATCCGGCAGAGCTCCTCGAACGTGTACTCCTTCACCTCGCCCATGTCCAAGGGATGGTTTTTGCGCTATATAATGGGTTCAAGTGCCCATTCTGAGGATTTGTCAGGATGGTTCCACTATAACGGAGGGCGCCAGGGGCATCCTCAACGATCCGAAATCACGGCTCGTCTTCCGGAATCGCCGTGATGTCTCGCTTCCGCTTGATTTCAGTCGATCTCATCCGAAACAAGCCGTCTCGCACCCTCCCGACAACACCGTCAGACGGGTTCGGTATCATTCCTCCGATTCGCCCTCTATGTTTATGAACAGGATGTACACTCCGCAGACGTTACCGTCTGAGTCGAAACCGAAGTAACATGGGTAGACTCCGTCGCCCCATCCCGACGCGAATATCGGGATACTCAGGTCGGTTCCGGGGACGGTCCAGTTCACCCAGTCCCCTCCTTCCCTCTGATAGCGGGGGTTCTCGTTGTAGCTCTCCTCGAGCAGGTCGCAGAACAGGTCGTTGTACGGATCGATGTCCTCGTCCTCCTCTAGACGCCTTTCCCAGTATTCTCTGAACGCCTCCTGCGCGGTGGCGTCCGTGATGCACCCCATGCCGGCGTCGACAACGAATCCGAAGTAGTCTCCCTCGTCCATCTCCTCGCTCAGGTCCTCGTCACCGACCATCGCCAGATTGTAACGCACGGGTTTGGCATCCGAGACCGTCACCTTCACACAAGCGTAACGGTCTCCGTACCTCTCGCTGGGCATCACGCAGATCGTCACCGGATAGGTTCCCGGCGGAACTGCCTGTATGTACGGCGGTCTGTCCTCGAGTTCGATCAGAGGGTCGCATGCCAGTATCCGTCCTGCCATAGAGTACCTTAGACTTCATCCGCAGGATGGGTCGGAGGACGATGATCAGGAATGGAATCAGGAGATCCCCTCCGAGATCCCCATGCAGGAAGGACCCGAGCCCTACCGCCAGTACATCACCTGGTGCATGCCAGCCCACGACCTCACACGTCCCGACAGGAAAGGCTGCGGCTTCATCCGCTCCTCCGCAGGAGGCATAGTCTACTCCGCCTGTCCCGAGGATCCAGAGCACCACTGCAAGGGCAAGCGCAGGCACTGCTGGTCCCTCAGATGTCCCAAGTGCATGAACGACACGGCTCTGAAGAGAGGTGTCCAGATCGAGAAGCAGCTCCTCTCCTACAAGGTGCTCAGCGAGAAGAAGGGCATCTCCGTCGGCGACATCGGCCACTGGGTCGTCTCCCCTCCGCAGGACCTCGTCAAGAGGCTCTGCCAGACCAAGCCGGAGTTCGACGACCTCTGCAGGCATGTGGACGACTCCATGGTGGTCTTCGGTGCCACAGCCGGAGTCACCATCTTCCATCCCTGGCGTCAGAAGGAAGGCGAGTGGGAGTTCTCTCCTCATTTCCACATCCTCTGCTACGGACGCATCGACACCACCGAGTTCAGGAGGCAGAATCCCGGTTGGCTGATCAAGAAGGTCCACTCCAGGGAGAAGATCAGGAGCATCAGGCACACCGCCGCGTACCTTACGACGCACATGGGCCTCGGCATGGCCGAGAAGGACCCCGACGACATCGACTGGGACCTGAAGGTCCTCGACATGCTCGTCCCCGGCCTCCTGTCCCCAGGTGCCGGCTACACCGAGAGGGACTACGACGACCTCGGACTCGGGAAGGGCAGGATGGTCGGAGACCTGTCGGGCATCGACTGGGAGCAGTGGACGATGAAGTCCCTCGCGGTCGAGTTCAAGATCAGGTACTGGGGAGGAGCCTCCAAGCGCAACATCCGCACCCTCGGGGTGTACAGGCAGTACAAGATCCGCGTGTGCAAGCATTGCCATACCGTACTCAGGACGTACGACGGCGCCAGCGACTCGGTCGGCTCGTACATCTGCTACATCAGGGACGACCCCGTCGTGGTCTTCGCGGAGGACTTCGAGCTGGTAAGGAACATCTTCCAGTCGTTCAAGTCCAGGCTCAGGGACGAGCACCTGACCATCGCGGACTTCTCCAGGATGTGTCCGCTTGCGGTCTGCACCCTCGACCTCGGACTCCCTGGTGACGACGACCTGGTCATGGCCAACCCCTTCGAGGAGCCCGACGAGTACTTCCTCAGGAGACAGAGGGAGGCCTTCGGCAGTTCTACCGACCATATGGCGTCCCTCGTCTGATCAAACCTCGCACTCACACGAATGCAGGCCTGAAAGCACGGCCTCGGACAGGATCAACTCCGAAGCGGGAGCATCCGTGAAATGTCCGGACATCCAGATCCAATGAACAATCCCCAACGACCGGGAGCCTCGACAGATACGTTTCGCACGCTCGGCTCGGTTGTTGTTTATAAAGCAGATGCGTATTCCACTGATTTCGACAAGTGAATCGATTTGTGGTCCCGGATACAAGGAGCGTACGCCGTTCCGAGACCAGGTCATCCCCTCGGAAGAGGGCCAATCACAGGAGTGTGAGAAAGAATGGCCAAAAATGATATGGCGGCACATGCCGCATGGAACGGACAGTCGAACGACTCCGGGTGCTCGGAGGAGTGCATCGACGACCTCGCGTCGATGTTCATCCGCAACGCACGCGGACGCATGATGGACGACGATCTCAGGCTGAAGGTCCTGGCGAGGGCCTTCGCCGCGGAGTACGTGGAATGCCGCTACGACGGCGACCCCTTCGCGTGCCTCGATGAGGCGGAGGCCTTCGCAGGAAGGAGGTCGCTCCCGCATACTGGATATCGACCCCTCGCTCTACGAAGATGTGGACATCAAGTATCCAGATGATGCGGAGGATGACTCCACCGGGGACGACGAACCCATCGATGAAGAATCGGACCCGTTCGACGGGTTCTGCGAATCCGGGTTCTGCGACGGGTTCTGCGATGAATGTCCGATCGATTACGCCTGCATACCGGTGTTCGTCACCGACGGTCTCGAGATGAGGGTCGTCCTCCGCAGGAGGGATCCCGATGCCTGAGCAGTACGAGCTCATCCCGACATCCAAGCAGCGCGGGGCCACCAGCCCCCGCGGATGGGTCCAGCTCGCTCCGAACATGAACCCCAAGCGCAGGACGATGACCGAGGGCTACCTCAACCAGAGGATGCCCAGAGGCAACACCGTCGCCATAAACCAGAACTACGTCAGGAAGGTCCTGGAGAATCCCAGGACACCGAGAGAGAACCGCGATGTCGTGATCGCATACGTCTTCAACCATCCGGACAAGTTCACGCCTCTGGCGCAGTTCACGGACGATCCCATCCACAATGAGTGGGCGTCTAAGAGGAACGGAGACGCGGACTTCGGATTCATGAGAGCTTTCAGGAGGAGATACCTGTAACCAAACCGGGCCGTCAGGCCCATCATCTTGATTCGAAAGCCCATGTTCCTGTCATGTGTCCGGCCTGTGAGGATCAGATCACGAGCTCTGCCATCATGCGTGTTTATCGTATCTATCCCGCCGATGTCTCTGCTTCAGGCCTCGAATCGTCTACCATAAAACGTGCGCTTGCGCGCGTATAAATAATATAAATAGATACAGAGAAACGGTCTATGCTCGTATGTCCAGCGTTCTGCATTGGCATACGGTATGAGCTTCGGTCATTTCCGGAACGGAGCTGATCCTATGGGGGAGAAATCAAGGACTAACGGTGAGAAACGTTTTACAGACGAATGCAGGGTGGCTCAGGAATTCTGTATAGATTACATGTCTGATTCGATGATGGATCTGCTGGAGGAATCGATTCCCGACCCCTATCTCAGGAACGAGGTCCTGGCAGCCGCTCTTGCCAAGAACTATGTGAGGCACATCTCGGATGGGGACCTGGATGAAGACGGGGAGAAATGCAAGGAATGCGTCGAGGAGCACGTGTACTCGCAGGGGCCCAGGACCGATTCGGACGGTCAGGAAGGCTTCGAGGATGCGGATGCTTCCTCGCCGACGGATTCTGCCAACGCCGTTCCCGCCATCGATAAGAGGCCCCTACACATGTCTCGTCGATCATAAGGCTGACAAAGACCCCGGGAAGCGTTTATGAAAGCAGAGTCGTGTGCACATTCGGATTTCCGAAGATGACCGAATGAGCTTCGAACCCTGCTGACGGGGGTTCGCCCCCTCATCCTCTTTTCCAGTAGCCTCTGCATCCGGCCTGGGCCGCTTCTGATACGGTGTCAGATGGGTAACAGTTAAATACGTATATGGTATTAAGACCTTTGAGCAAGAGTACCATTTCATTCAGTATTTCATTCAGTAAATTTCAGAAAACAGATACATGCTACTATTGTAATTTCATATCCATCTCATATTCATTCCATATAGTTTCATTCAAGCTCATACATCTCGCATCTGTTTCATATTAAGTTCATACATCTAATCTCATCATTGTTCCATCATCAATACAGGTTTCATTCTTGCTCAGAAACAAATAAACTTTTTCCTCATTGGAGGTTAAAATATGAACAGAAAACCGATAGTGGCTATCCTGTACGATTTCGACAAGACTCTGAGCACCAAAGACATGCAGGAGTTCAACTTCATTCCGAATGTTGGTTCGACACCTGAAGAATTCTGGTCTGAAGTGAAGGAGATGTCTGTCAAGGAGAAGATGGACAACAACCTTGCCTACATGTATCAGATGCTAGATAAAAGCAACACGAGAAAGAAATCCGTCCATCGTCAGGATTTCGTAGATCTCGGAAAGGATGTGGAATATTTCACGGGTGTCGAAGAATGGTTCAAGCGTATCAACGATTACGGAAGGTCCAAAGGCGTGACCGTCGAGCACTACATCATCTCTTCTGGCATAGCGGAGATCATCGAGGGGACTTCCATTCGCAAATACTTCAAGGAAGTCTATGCTTGCGAGTTCTTCTACGATCAGAACGATGTGGCGGTATGGCCCAAGAACGTGGTCAACTACACCACGAAGACCCAGTTTGTCTACCGTATCAACAAAGGGGTCCTCGATCCGTCAGACAATGATGCGATCAACAGGTACGTTCCGGACGAGGATCGTCGGGTTCCTTTCAGGAACATGATATACATCGGCGATGGTCTGACCGATGTTCCGGGAATGAAGGTCGTCAAATCCAATGGCGGTCATTCAATCGTGGTCTATGGTAATGATAAAAAGATAGCCCGTGAACTGATTCACGACGGGAGAGCCAATTTCATCTGTAATGCGGACTACTCCGATGGAATGGGGTTGGATAAGACTGTGAAAGGGATCATCGATTTCGTCGCAGCCAAGGACGTACTGTACAGAACAGAATCTTCAGGTCGGAAGACTGTTGAAAGAGAACTCAGAAAATCTAGTTCTAAAAAAGAATCCAAAGAAGATCCACAACAGTGATACTTTATTTGGAATCCTCCTTAAACCTTTTAATTTTCATATTTCCGAATGAATCCACATTCGGGTCTGATTTCAGCAGAAGTTGATGAACGTCTGACAATAAGTCTTCAGAATCAATCTCTTTCTTCGATTGTTATTTAAAATCACATCTCAATCTTTATAGTGATAGTCATGGGCAGATTCTCCATAAAGCAGACGTCCGACGGAAGGTACATGTCCACCTCATCGCCAACAACAACCGCGTGATCATCAGCTCCCAGACGTACGCATCAATCGCCAACGTAAAGATCGGAATCGAGAGCGTCCGCACCAACTGCGCCGCACCGGTCGAGAATCAGACCGTGGAAGGCTACGAGGTACTCAAGCATCCCAAGTACGAGGTCTACCTCGATGTTGGCGGCAAGCCGAGGTTCAGGCTCAAGGCTTCGAACGGTGAGATCATAGCTGTGTCCCAGGCGTATGCCGACAAGTCCTCATGTATAAAAGGCATCGCCAGCATAGGCTCTCACGCGCCCAATGCGGAGATTGTGATCGAAGAATCAGAATGATCGATGAGAATACATCATAGGTTCAGTATCTCACTATCACGTACGAATCGTTTTTAATACAACAACGGAGAAAACTCTATGACTGATTCCAAAATGACATCCAAGGATGTATCGGAGCTTTATGCGGCATATACGCTGGTGTTGACTGTTCCAGGATACCCGCATAATCTGATCCATGAGGATTTCCCGGATTGGATCACATCGGATAAAGACGGTAATCCCGATGGTGAACTCGGTTTGGAAGTCACATATGCCATGGATAAAGCAGATAAGGACTATAGTTCAGAGAAGATTTCCAAGATCAAAACACTTGGCGATGCTCTGGACATGCGGTTCGATTTCAACAGCGAGATGCATTTCAGAGATGAAGTGACAGGAATCTACTTTGCATATAATCCAAAAGATCGGACAATCAGACAATGGAAAATTCCTCATGAATATTGTAAATTCAACATCGATGAATTGAACGAAGATAAGAAGGACAAAATTCGTGGCCTTACCTACATTGGATTGTGTCATGAAGCTGAGAATTCAATCTCCAATGAATTTTTTGACAACCCATATCGTGCATACAGTGAAGCAAGAGTCTGTCTGAAGGATAAGTTACCTAAACTGCAGAAATACAAAGAAACAAAACATACTCACCTATTCATCATTTTTCCGGGATTCGTCTCCGATATCACAAACGTGATTCTTGACTTCATGGAAGAGTTTGAAAACATTCAGTCAGAATATGAACGCAGATTCGACAAAGTATATCTTAGCGGTGTCAACGGGCTCGTAGAATTCGATTTTGATAAAAACAAAGCATTTTTCTATGAACCATATGCCGGGATGATCAATGAGGCTGTTCGCAGAGTTTATGACGAAATGAATCGTCTAAATGTCTCATGGCCTTTGAAGATGTTTGATGACATGAAACGCGTATCCATATGTTGTCAGGTTCAGCGGAGAAATGAACCTGTACCGGCAAGTCTTGAATTGATGAGCGGATTGTTGCATTCATCAACTCATCGGTAAGGATTAATTTCGCATTTTCCTATTTATTCTATTGTTATGAACCATTTCCATCTAAATGGTATCGGATCCTGTTCCCAAATTTTGTTTTGTCATCAGTACGAATTATGTTCAGGTGTTTTCGGACCTGAAGCCATGGCGTCAGAGAATTGCAATGTGATACTGACCGATCACGAAAAAGCTCCGATGCTCGTCAACAACAAATCTCCGATTGAGATATGGATAAAAGCAAACGACAGTAGCTGGTGTCAGGTGATCTATCAGCTATCCCACGAGATGTGTCATTATGCCATGAGACACAATAAAACGGATAGGAATTACGTGCTGAAATGGTTCGAGGAAACGATATGCGAGGCATTCTCCATCTACTCCCTGAATTTTTTTTCAGAACACTGGATGGAATGTTGCTTAGGTATCATGAATCCAGGATACGCCGATTCTATTCGCAAATATGTCGCAGGCATTGTCTCAGAAAAGGCTCCCATCTCAGATGATCCGGTTCACAGTCTTTCGGAATGCAGTATTGTAAAGGACCTAGGATTTGTAGAAGCTAACAGTTGGAACAAGCGTTATCTCAGATTCAACGAACGTAACCATCTGTATGATCTGTTCAAGTCCCATCCGGATCAGATACGTCTGCTTCTAAACTATGAGAAATATGCCGATAAGGAATCGATGACGATTGACTTTTACAGATGGATTGATGACGAAAACGGTTCTGAGTTCCTGAAATCGGTTTCCGAGATACAGCCGAGAATCGAGAGACTCTTGAATTAAACGACCTTGCAGTCGACCGTCCTTCACTATTTCCTGTAAAGCAGGTTAATTATAGAGAATCCTGTCAATCAGAGTATCATGATGGATTTCAACATACCCAGGCCGGCATATGACATAGGTCAGTCGCCGGGTTCACCCATCTTCCGTCACAAGGACAAGGATCTGCCGATCTACATCACGGTCGAATTCGATTTCTTCAGATGCGTGACTTTCAACGACGGTTTTTACGGGAAGACCGTAAGCGAACTGCATTCCGGCAACCTGCGTGATAACAAGACCGGAAACAGGCACTCCGTCCTGTTCCGGAACGAGAGGACATCCTACTGGTTCGAGGACATATCTGTTGCGAGGTCTGAGGTGAGAAAACATGAACATTACAGCAGTCATCTCATGTTCTGGGCATATGATGACACCTCAAGCAGCTTCCCCACGATGTCCGACAGGTCCGCATTTCACATCGTCAACGGAATGGAACTGGGGTTCAGCAAAATACTGTACAAATCGGAGAATTCGATAGATCTGTCCGAGTCGGAACTGGAGATAATGGATCGCATTAGGTCGGAATCACCGGACGGCCTCGTGTACAGTTCCCATGTCGATCCCAACCATCGCAACTATCTGTTCTTCGAGAGCGGATTCAGGAAACTGTCTTTGAGGGAGGTGTCGTTGACCGTCAGGAAGGATGGTCACGTCAACAGGAACAGAGTCACCTGTGCCACATCCTCCGACTATACTCCATCCATCGAGGCGTACGGACATTATTTCGAGCCCATTGCGAAACTGAAGTTCGACGAAAGGTATCTTGAATCGGAGGAGTACATCAGTCGCAAAACAAACTATGAACATAATGTGGGCCTGTACTTGAAGGAGATGAAACCATCGATGGAGCCCGGTATCGAGGACATCCCCGATGAGAAGGTTAGGAATGATGTCAAGAACGCCGTTTCAAGATGGTGACCGTTCAGAAGTCGCGCATTTCATCGAATCTGCCGATCAGCGAATCCCTGTCCAGGATGTTTTCCGGAATCGCATCCAGGATCCCGCATAGCGCCATGTAGATCTCGTCCCTCTCGTCGGTCTCTATGAAGCGCATCCGGTTGAACGTGCGGACGTACTCCTCCACGGTCTCCAGCGCCTGTGCCTGCGCGTCTCCGTCGGGTCCCGAAGCCAGCTTCATCAGCCTCGAGCGGGTCTTGCGGTATTGATCAGCTGCCTTCTTCGCGGATGTCGCGGGTATGTGTTCGGCACCGTCCCATCCGCGGAATGGGTTGTCCAGGTTCTGGGCAAGCCACTCGAGCTTCCGGGGCTTGGTGATCCTCAGGTCCATCCCCGGCCAGCCCTTCCATACACGCTTGGCGGCCTTCGCCGCGTCCTCGGGCAGGCTGGTCATCCAGAGCCAGCGAAGAGTCGGCATCCTCTCCGGTGTAGGGATGTCCTCCGCGCCGAATCCGAACAGGTCGTACGTGGACAAGTGAGTCAGATCCCGGAACCCGTCCACGGCGGAGAGGTTCCTCAGGTTGCCCGGAGCGCCCCAGAGACGCAGCTCCTTCAGATGGGGATGGACAGCAGCCAGTCCGGTCGGATCGTAGTCCCTCAGTCTGATGCCATGGAGTCCCCATAGCCCGGGCAGTTCCGGATGGGGGCGATACTCCCCGATGAACTGGATCGTCAGCCGATCCCCGTCCCCGGGAGCGTGTATCGTGCAGTCATCTATCCCTTCGTTCTGGAACAGGAGCATCTCGGTCCACTCGCCCAGCCACAGCTCCTCTAGTCCTGTCATGTCGAGCATAAGCTTCCTGATGCCGGTCTCCCTGAAGTCCAACGAGCTCTGTCCGTGGTTCAGCAGGGTCAACTCGTCGACGAAAGGGTTCCCGCGGAGGAACTCCAGGAGGTCGGGATGCCATCTCTCACAGACGATTTCGGACAGGCAGGGCAGCGCCTCCAGCTCCAGAGCGGAATCGAACGGTATGTCGTCGAAGATTCTGTGGCTGCACACCTTGATGTTTCTGCCGCCGACGGTGGTCTCCTCCTCGCTCTCCATGGCCTCTTTGAACTTCCGACGCCGGTCCTCCGGAATCCCCTGCCACCTGATCTGCAGGTACACATCATAGCCGTCGTCCCAGCCGCCGTAGGAGTTGCAGGGCTGGTCGGTGAATGGCGTAAGCGTACCTACCAGCGTGTATTCTGGCGGGACCTCCACAGGCACCCGCAATAGATGCAACTCGCGGGTCCAGTACATGAAGTCCATGTAGAGCGGACGGAGAAGGGGCAGCTTCTCCGCTTCCAGAGGGGTGTCGCCTGACCAGTCCAGAGGGAGGATGACCGCCCAGGACTGCTTGCTCACCGCATTCGGCGGCGCGATGTACGCCACCTGACATGCCGTGTAGCGTCCCAGGTGTCTGTTGTAGACCGTATAGACGTCTCCGGCATTGGCTCTCGTGGGTTCACTTATCATCTATCAGTCCTTCTCCAGATAAAAACCCCATACGCAGTTGGAGAACTCCCCTGCGGCGAAGTGGCGGATCCGTCCGTCAATCTCTGCCTGCCAGATCTCGAAGGTATGTTCTTGGTGATAGATCGGGTCTTGGACCTTTACTCTCTTGCCGGTGGTCTGCCAGTCGTAGTCGAAGATGTTCACACCGAACAAACTGCATTGACCGTCCGGTCCGAAGGTCTCATATTCCCAAGCCATCCGATACCTCACAATCCAGTGCGTGTCCAGCCGTCCAGCCGCTCCTGCACCGCGTCGATCCTCCAGCTCTCGCCCACACGCTTCATGAGGAAGCGACGGTCAAAGCCGATGTTTTTCTCTCTGGTGTAGATGTAGAGCTTGTTCTTCGTGATCTGTTCCAGTAGGCGATCACGGATGCCCCTTGCCATGTGCTCTCCTCACGATTTTCCGAAATGGTCCAGATACAAATCCCGCACAGAATAAGGGCCTACAAGGTTCGTTTCTTGCCGTCCATCCCAGGAATACACATGAATATTGCCCTCGTCCCCAATGTACTGCTGCTCCTCAAAGGGCGCGGGGAAGGGGAAGCTTTCTACCATTCTCCAGTCGATCCTGGTTTTCAGCCCATCAAATTCCTCGCGCTTGAGCCTTTTGAAGTTAAACACCAATGCTGCCCCAATCCCATCGAACAGCAAGTCTGCGTATTCTCTGGGGGTGATGTTCTCGCTTACATTGACGGCATCAACATTCACATCCAGAACCTTTTTGCCGCAGTTTGTCCAGATTTTATCGGGAGAGAACCAGATAGCGCGATCCTCAGCATCCGCAAAGTCCTCACGTGGATACCATCCGTTTGCACTGTCCGGCTTGACGCCTTCCCGAAGCGGTCCGTTGTACGGGGAAAGCGGATAATATAGGTGCCTCACCGGATCAAATTGGTTAAACGTAATTTTCAGCAGATACTGATGCTTTTCGCTGCGCATGAGCTTATGGGGCTTCACGATATTTTCTTCAATCAAACTCCAAATGTACTCATCCACATGGATGGATACACGGGGACGGTCGAATAGTGTGATTTTATTTGTGTCCGTATCCACATTGAGCCAGACACGATTGATCTCAGCCATTGTCATTCCTCGCTTTCACCAAGTACCCCGCCATAGAGAACGCCTTTTTTCCGAGGAACAGGCGGAAAAACGGGGAAACAGGCGTTTGTGAGCGCATCGTCCTCCACGCCGAAGTTGGCCATGCTTTTATGCCCGGCAAAGGGGGCAAGCAGCTCATTGGTCACCGGATAGCCTTTCATATGGAAGCCCACCGGGGTGTAAGCGGCCAACCGTTCCATGATCTCTGCGGTCAGCTCTGGGACTTCGAACTGCTTTTCTCCGTCCAAGGTCAGGACACCGTTCTCCCGATCCGCTGTCTGCGCCCGTTTCGGCCATTCCATAGCTTCTCTCCCTACTCCTGCGCTCAAGGCGATACCGTTCTCCATCCGGATGTCAGTACCCGGATAACAGGACGGAAGAAGTCGAAATCGTTGTTGATCACATCATCATCCCGAACTTCCGGCCTGCAGTGAGGGGAACAGGGCAGATATCCGACAAGGAGCCCCATGCCGCCACAGATGTTACGACCCCCATCGCCGCCGCAGGTGGTCAATGTCTCCCCATCTACCAGTTCACGTTTATAGGGATCGTATGCAATGGACAGACCGAAGAAGTTGGCCTGCTCCATATCGTATGGTTTGCCCCGATCCTCCTCGCTTTCGAAATGGTGCAGATGCATGGAGTAATCCAATCCATCGCCCCAGGGGAACAGGGTGCGGCATCCGCCACCGCAGAGATAGGCCCACTCATCTGGTGTAGGTAGCGTGGCCATCACCTCCCACAACAGGGACAGCCGAAACTTCTGGTAGGTCGTAGGATGGCATAGCCATGCATGCCAGCCACCGCCATCGCGTTCGAAGCGGACGGTTTGGCTTATCTCGAGACTCCGACCGCCTTTGTCTGCCCATCTCTGCAGGCTCTCGAGCCATTCCGGATGGGCGGTGATGCGGGGATCATCCATGGATGCGCTCTCCCAACCGATCTCCTCCAGTCTCCTGCCCACGAACATCGGGCCGACGGTCACCTGGCGCACCGGAGCCATGCTTTCACCGATGAACTCCTCAGGAGTGCAGTCGATCCCCCATTCGCTGAACACCTCATCCAGTTCCGCTGTGCTCTCTTGATTCATGCCAACGGCGAACCTTTCCCAGCCGAGGGTGATTGTATCTCCGGGAACGAAGACGAACTCCCTGCCGCATTTCTCGAATACGCCTGTCGTGCAACTCTGCCCCCAGCGGGAGAACTCGCATATCTCCCTGAATGTCAGACCGTGACGAGCTGCCAGAGTCCGCATCAGCCAAAGCTTATCTGACGACTCCAACCTATCGAATTGCGGGCGGAACAGATTCTCAATCATCGTCAGTTCTCCTCATTTCATTCCAAAATCCTCTGAAAACCCACGCATGGGACCTCTATCCTACTCTGGCCGTAGTCTTGTGCAGCTTCGTTTCGTTTTCTTTGATGAGGTTCCCGATGCATCCGACAACAAGGATTGACAAACGGGGCGATTGAACATCCTGATGTTGTTCCCACCTCCGCATCCAGATCTATCAGATGCTGTGGTTCCTAAACGGGGTCACTCCTTAGAATCGTCCTCGATTTCGATGAACAGTATGTACACCCCACAGACATCCCCGTTGGAACCATAACCGAAGTAGCAGGGATAGACGCCGTCGCCCCATCCCGATGCGAATATCGGGATGCTCAGGTCGGTTCCGGGAACGGTCCAGTTCACCCAGTCCCCTCCATCCCTCTGGTAGCGTGGGTTCTCGTTGTAATTCTCTTCGAGGAGGTCGCAGAAAAGGTCGTTGTACGGGTCTATGTCCTCGTCCTCTTCCAGGCGCTCCGCCCAATACTTCTTGAACGCGTTCTGGGTCTCGACATCAATGATGCACCCCATGCCGGCGTCGACGATGAATCCGAAGTAGTCTCTGTCTTCGAGCTCCTCGTCCAGATTCTCGTCGCCGATCATGGCCAGGTCGTAGCGCACCGGTCTGGAATCCGAAACCGTCACCTTCACACAGGCGTAACGGTCGCCGTACTCCTCGCTGGGCACCACGCAGATCGTCACCGGATAGGTCCCAGGCGGCACTGTCTGGATGTATGGCAGTCTGTCCTCCAGCTCTATCAGCGGGTCACATGCCAGTATCTGCCCTGTGGGGAAATTGACTGTACCGATGTCCATGGTGTCCACGGCTGTGTTTCCCACCTCTTCGTTTGTAAAGTATGCCTCCAGGTCAGTCCAGCATGTTAGCTTATCCCTGTACTTCTCGTATTGCCTCTTCCACTCCTCCGTCTGCATAACTCTCCCTCTCTCCTGTCTGTGTTTATTGTCTCTAACTTTGTATCGGACAGTTCTCATTAATCCTCTTCGTCATTCCCCTCATATGGATGGAGCATGCCGTCTTCTCCGCGCATGAACGCCGTCCCGTACGGCAGGTCAAGTATCCTCCTGACGTCCGGTGACAGGTCGCAGACGTATCCCAGGCTGCGGAACACCATGCGCTCCCGGCTGTCATCGTCGTCATCTGCGAAGAAGCACCATCCAGACTCCCAGCCCTCGTCCTCCCTTTCCGGTCTGCGGCGCAGGCAGTATCCTATCGGCTCCCC
>CAJJJM010000007.1 GCA_905187815.1 uncultured Methanomassiliicoccaceae archaeon | reverse complement strand
CAGCGGTCAGGGCCCAGGCGGAGGCGGACCAGGCCGCAGCCGACGCCGCGGCCGCGAAGGCAGACGCCGCCGAGGCGGGAATCACAGCAGAGGACGGTGTTCACTGATGACAGCGAAATGGGGAATTGCCAACATCTACGCCAGCTACAACAACATCATGATCACGCTGACCGACATCACCGGTGCCGAGACCATCACCAAGGCCACCGGCGGAATGGTCGTCAAGCAGGCCAAGGACGAGTCCTCGCCCTACGCGGCCCAGAAGGCAGCCGAGAAGGTCGCCGAGGTCGCCAAGGAGAAGGAGTTCGTCGGTATCCATGTCAGGGTCAGGGCCCCCGGAGGCAACAAATCCGTCTCCCCCGGTCCCGGAGCCCAGGCCGCGATCCGTGCCCTCACCAGGGCCGGCCTGAAGATCGGCAGAATCGAGGATGTCACACCCATACCGCACGACGGTACCAAGAAGAAGGGCGGACGCAGGGGACGCAGGGTCTGAGGGGGATCTCCTATGGACATAGAGATTCTCGAAATGGCAGAGAGGAAGGCCAAGTTCATCCTCAAGAACTCCTCCCCTGCCATGGCCAACGCCCTCAGGAGGACACTCCTCTCCGACATCCCGAAAATGGCCATCGACAAGGTCGAGTTCCACCTGGGACCGATCATGTACGATGACAAGGAGTACGAGAGCGTCACGCCCTTGTTCGACGAGATCATCGCCCACAGGCTGGGAATGGTCCCTGTGCCCACCGATCTGGACCTCTTCGTCCCGCAGAGCGAATGCACATGCGGCGGAGAGGGCTGCCCCAACTGCACCATCATGTACAGCCTGAACAAGATCGGGCCGTGCACTGTGTACTCCGGAGACCTCGAGCCCCTCGGGAACCCCAACCTCAGGGTCAAGGACGAGTTCATCCCCATCGTTGAGCTCACCGACGGACAGGCCGTGCTCATCTACGCCACCGCCGTCATGGGAACCGCCAGGAAGCATGTCAAGTGGCAGGTCGCCAACGGCGTCGGCTACAAGTACATGCCCGGTGTCGATGTGGACCCGTCCAGGGCCGGGGATGAGGATGTCCTGAACTGCGCGGAGATCTGCCCCAAGAAGGTGTTCTCCGTGGAGGACGGGAAGCTGGTCGTCAAGAACCCGCTGGACTGCAGCCTCTGCAGGACATGCGAGCGCTCCCTCGGGGAGAAGGGCGGGGTCACGATCACCGCCGACGACACGAACTTCCTGTTCAAGTTCGAGACGGACGGATCCCTGACCGCCCAGCAGACCCTGGACAAGGCGCTGGAGGTCCTCGCCGACGAGGCGAAGGACTTCAAGTCCCAGCTCGAGTCCCTCTGAACAAACCATTCAATGCCCCTCCTCCGGGAGGGGCGAAACCCTCATTCTGAACCATTATCATCTTGTTCGCCGTTGACGTGGTCATGAAGAGATGCCCCTCCTGCGGCAAGGTCGCCGAGGATGATTCACTTGATTTCTGCACGCACTGCGGCGCGTACTTCGTCGTGAGGCAGGACGGATCCCCTCCGCCGGACACGTCCGTGCTGCCGGACGACCCCCTGGAGCGCGGCGAGGTCCTCCTGGCGGCAGGCAGGTTCCCGGAAGGGGCGGCGGCGTTCAGGGAGGCCGCGGAGCCCGACATCGACGATGTCACCTACGGGAGGATGGTGGATGCGCTGGCCGGGTGCATGCTCGGGTCGGTCCTGCAGCCGCAGACCTACAGGAACGCCGACATCCCCGGGCTGGCGAGGATCATGGCCGACAGGGAGCTCGTCCTGGACCTCATGCGCAAGCTGTCGGGCAGCCTGGAGGTGTGCACGATCCAGAACGGGGTGCTCGGTCTCGCGAACTGCTACATGTTCCTTTTCGTGGATGCCTTCGTCGTGTATCCGGACATGAGGGACCTCAGGGAGATCTGCGATTCCGCTCTGAACGACGTCAGGGCGATGGTGGACAAGGCCGTCGGCCTCGTCAACGCCTACCCCGGCAAGGGTCCAGGCCCGTTGGACTGGCTCGACTCCTACAGGTCGTTCGTCGAGGAGATGGTGGATGCCGTGGCGGACATCGTGTCATCCACCCCGGAGGAGAGGCTGGACGAGCTGTCGGCCAGATGGGCGGACGTCCAGCGTCCCGCATACGCGGCGATGGTCAGCAACGCGTTCGTCCTGAACACGCAGTCTACGGCCACCGGGAAGTTCGCATCCAGGATCCTCAGGAAGACGGGCGGGTCACAGCTCAAGGGCTTCTCCAAGACGTACCTGTCAGGTCCCAAGGGCTGATCCAGCGCATCCTACGGAGCCACGGGGCGCATAGGTATATAGGGGCGGGTCATCCGCCGTCTCATGAAGATCTGTCCCACCTGCGGCTACGACTCGCCCGACGACTCCGAGTTCTGCATGAGATGCGGAGCCTACTTCCCCGACAGCAGGGGCCAGCCATCGGAGCCGGCCGCCGTTCCGCAGGTCGAGCAGAAGCCGACCGAGGATGCCGAGCGCGCCATGGAGCAGGGTTTCCAGGAGATGACCGGGGACGACTTCGCCGGGGCCGTGGCCAGATGGTCCGAGGCCATCAAGGCGGGCATGGAGGTCGACGACGCCACGTACGAGAGGATGCTCTCCGAGTGCGTCGGGGCGATCATGAGGTCCGTCTCCAAGCAGGGTGTCCAGAGCCGCACCGGTGTGGGCGACCTCGCCGTCCTCCTGGACGACAGGGACCTGGTCACAGACATCCTCTCGGGTCTCGATTCGAGGGCGGAGCATCTAGGGTTCCAGCGGGAGCTGATGAACACCGCCAACGAGTATATGTTCCTCTCCATCGAGTCCTTCTCCGTGTACACGGATCTGAACGACCTCATCGCCATCTGCGACGAGGCGATCCGCGTGTTCACGGGCATGGCGGACAGGGTGGAGTCCCTGGAGCCGGTGGAGTCGAAGTACGATCCCAAGACGTTCCTGCTGAACTACATCCAGTTCTTCCAGGTCCTCAGGGACAGGCTGCAGGTGGCCATCGACAGGACCCCGGCTTCGGAGCTGGAGTTCCTCTCGGACTACTGGGCGGACAAGTCCGGGGCCAGGTTCTCGGACATGATCATGGGTGCATCCAACATGAACGCCCAGCTCATAGCCGCCGGATGGCTTGGCAACAAGCTCGCCACCAAGACCCGCGACATGCAGATCGACGCCTTCCTGACGACGTACCTCGCGCCGGCGAAGCAGAAGTCGAGCTGATCAGAAGAAGTCCGACAGCTTGCACTTCTTCACCTTGTCGTTGTTGAAGACCGAGTCCATGCTCATCTCGAGGATCTCGACCCTCTCCTTGGTGTAGGTGTCCAGGCCGTACTTGTCGCCGATGACCTTCGAGATCTCCAGGTACTTCTTGACGCTGGCCTCGTGAACGGTCAGCGTCAGGGCGTTGCCGCATTTGGTGCACTTCCCGGCCAGGGGCATCCTGCGGTACTTCTCCCCGCATTTGGTGCATCTGACCGTCTGGGTGGAGAACGACCTTAGGTTCCCGATCATGTCCGGGAGGAAGTGCTTGTTGAGCACGCGTCTGGCCACGTCCTGCTCGTCGACGGCGCGGATCTTCTTCCCGAGCATCAGTTGGGCGTCCATCTTGTCCATCATGGTCTCCAGGGTCGTGTACGCGGAGTACTTGGGGCCGTCCGAGATGTCATGGGTGTCGTGGGTGAATCCCAGATGCTCGTACTGGTCGGGCGTCCCGATCCTTCCGGCGATCAGGTCCATCTTCTTCTCGATCTCCTTCGGGTCCTTCATCTCCATGGCTGCCCTGTAGAGCTCGATGGGGTACTCCCTGCGGCAGTCCACGTTGTGCGCCTCCTTGTCGATCTCGTTGGGGTCCAGCCTTGTAGTGAGAACGAGGGGGGCGTCCATCAGTCCTCCGCGTCTGTCGGGAAGGAACGTCCTGGAGAAGTTGAGGAGTCCGTCCATCGCCAGGATGACGCAGTCCTCGTCCCCGTCGCAGTTCCTCCTCTTCGCGGCGTGGAAGAACGGGTGGCCGTAGCATCCGCGCAGGTCGGCGTAGCCTATGATCCTGCAGAGGATGCCGCCCGAGGTGTGGGGGGCGAGTCCGAACGTTATGTGGCCGATGAGGTCGTTCCTGTTGCTGACGTTGTAGTACCTCGGCAGGTGGTAGAACTCCTCCAGCTCGTCGTCGACGAACTTCGCCACGTTGACGAGGTAGTTCCCGCAGTCCTTGGCGGGGATGATGTCCTGGACCTTCAGCTCGCAGATCTGCTCCGGGTCCGTGAGGGGGTCTCCGTTCCAGTCATGGGTGTATCCCAGCTCGTGGGCCTTCTCGATGCTGAGGCCAATCTCTCTGGGCTTGAAGTGGGTGAGCGGAATGTCGGTCATGTCGAACCTGACGGTCCCGTCCTTGAACGTGCTGATCCCGTTCTTCTGTCTGAGGATCCCCTTCTCGAGGGGCTCGCAGGTCTTGATCCTGGAGATCAGCGTCTCCAGGCACTTGAGGTCCGACGGCGGCTTCTCGTGGAGGTTGTCGCAGGCGGCCCTGAACTCCTCGTCCAGGTTGATGTTGATCGGCGCAGGGCCCATGTTCCCATACTCGTTCTGCTTCGGGGTGTACGTAGTGTGCGACCCGCATTCCCTGCACCAGTTGCGGTAGGTGTAGTTCCTGCACACGGGGCAGAACCTGTTGCCCACCTCCACGGTGACCTCGGGCTTCCCGCCCCTGCTCTTGGAGGCGTTGCTCTTGGACACGGCGATGGCGGCTATCATCTCGTTCTTCGCCTCCGCGTCCTTTCCGATTGGGAACAGGGCATGGACCTTCGGGGTCATCTCACGCTCCTTCGCCTTCTCCGGACGGGCCATCCTCGTGCCTATGCGGGTCATCGCCCTGGCGCGGACCTCGTATCCGGCGGCCTTGCTTATCGCATCCAGGGTGCTCGCGCCCTCGAGCTCGGCGCCCGGCTCCAGGCCGCCGTCGGTGATGCGGATGCCGAGGCAGTCCAGGATCGGTCTGGAGTATCTCTCGTCTATGACGACCCTCCCGTCGATGATGCGGTGGAGGGCGCCGAGGTCCTCGAGCATGCGCTTCGACACAGGCTCCCTCTCCACCGAGAGGTTGGTGCCGTCGTAGGCCCCCGTGGCCAGGACATGCTCCCGGAGGGCCTTGATCCTGTCCAGCGGCCAGTCTGACCAGAACAGGTTGAACTTCGGATGGAGCGGGACGCCCAGCTGGGCGCTCATCTCCTTGGCGCGGTCGTACGTGGGGTCCCTCCAGTCATCGGGGAGCTCGCCCTTCTCCAGTATCTCCAGGCGGTGCCACTCCACGGGGTATCCGCACGGGACCAGGGTGTGGTTGTTCTCGCAGAACTCCCCGAACGGGACCAGGATCTCCCCGTTGTCCACTATCTCGGACACCATGTTCCTGACCGCGAGGACCTCGTCCTTGGTGTGGCAGTACACGAGGTCTCCGTTCTTGAGCAGCAGTATGGGGCCCTCCAGCTGGTCGCAGGGCGTGACGACGCACGCCTTGCCCGGCCTCTCGATCTTGACCTGGGTTCCCAGGGCCATGAACTCGTCCATGGCGTACATGCTGCCGGTGTTGAATGCGAGGGCGGCGAGCCCGGACGTCCTGGCCCTGCCGTACCTGAGCCTGAACCCTCCGACGGCGCACGGGTGCCCGAAGATCGGGCGGCCCGCGACGATGTCCATGAGGTACTTCTCCTTCGGCTCCACGGTGGGCTTCTTGACCTCCCCGGGCTCCTCCTTCTTCGGGGGAGCCTTGTGGGCGTCCAGGAACTTCCCGATGAAGTCCCATCCATCCAGGCCTAGCTTGTCCACGTGCTTCTTCAGCTTCGATGCCTTCTGGCACATTCCCTCGGCGATGACCAGGCAGGCTCCTCCCCTGACCCTGTTGGTGTCTATGCGGGGGAGGTCCCTGAATCCGGAGATCTCCATCTGCTCCGTGCCCTCGCCGTCGACGCACACGGGGCAGTTCCTGACGATGAGGTCGATCTCCTCGGATGTGGGGGTGTACTGAAGGTGCTGACACTGCTTGTAGAGAGGGATCTCCTCGTCGAACCTTGCGATCTCGCCCTCGGTCGGCTGGTACTTCCCTATGCCCAGCTCGGTCCTGACGACGTCTGCGATCAGGACGCTCATGGCCTGTCCGGTTCCTCCGGCGGCCCTGATGGGTCCGGCGAAGACGAGGTCGACGTAGTTGGACCCGTCGGAGTTCTTCCTGATGCGGGTGTCCGCGATACCCTCCAGAGGGGCCACCAGGATACCCTCGGTGAGGACGGCCAGTCCGACCCTCACCGCCCTGTCGAGCGCCTTCTCGGTGCTCTCCGCCGGCCTCTTGGCCATCTCCTTGGAGACCATCAGGGCGACCAGCTCACGGTTGCCGTACTCGGCGGTGAGCCTGCGGATGTCCTCGGCCACCCCTTCGACGTGGTAGTCCTGCAGGAGCTTCTCCACACGGGACGCGAGGTCCTCCGCCTGAGGGATCTCCACGGAGGTCTCCGGGTCGAAACCCATCGACCTGGCCTTCTCAGCGATGGCGTAGCACTCATCCTTCTTCGCCGAGAGCTCCGCGAAGTACGCGGCCATCTCGGGGCTGGTGGCTGGACCGTCGGTCATTCTTCCTCGGTCTCCGCCTCAGCCGCCTTGCGCTTGAAAACAGCCCTTAGCTCCCTGAGGATGGTGTCTGTGAGGACGTCCATGTTCTCGCCGGACTGGGCGGAGAAGCACAGCCTGCCGTTGTCCGTCTTCAGGACGTCGCATTTGCTCTCCGCGATGATGATCGGGACCCCGGGGAATCCCTTCTTGACGGTCTCGAGGAGCTTCTCCTGCATCTCCAGCGGGAACCCGCAGGTCTCGGAGGGGTCGATGACGAACAGCATCACGTCCGTCAGGTACCTGAGCGCGAGGACCGCCTGCTTCTCGATGTCGTTCCTCTCGTCGAACTGTCTGTCCAGGAGTCCTGGGGTGTCTATGATCTGGTACTTGCGCCAGTCGTCCTCGATGTGGCCCACGATGACCCCCTTGGTGGTGAACGGGTAGGGGGCGATCTCGGGCGCGGCTGACGACAGCACGGTGACCAGGTTGCTCTTCCCGACGTTGGGGAACCCGGCCACGACGATAGTGGGCATGTTGGGGTCCACCGCGGGGAGCTTCCTGAACTTGTTCTTGGCCTCCTGGAGGAACAGGAGGTCGTCCGCGATCCTGTCGACGTAGGAGTTGAGCCTTCCGTAGAAGCTCCTCCTGGTGGCCTCGACGATCTCGGGATCCTTGGTGCGGCGGATGTCCTTCAGGGTGTCGTTCTTCAGCTTGTCCGCCTTGGAGGCGCACCAGTTGACCGCGCCAAGGGCCTTCTTGTAGCGGTCTATGCCGATGACGATGTCCACCAGTTCGGGGAAGAAGTCGTCCTCCTTGTCGAGGCGCGGGAAGCGCTCCACGTAGCCCTGGAGTGCCGTGACCACGATGTCCCCGGAGGCCGTGACCTTCGCCAGCGCCGTCTTCTTCTTCGAATCCAGGGCGTTGGTCCCGTTCTTGCGGATCTTGGAGGCCCTGTGGAAGGCCTTCTCCATTAGCTCTTCCGACGTCAGCACTGTGGGGATCTTGAAGTCCATTCCGGCCATGGCTGACCCCATCGTTTCCCCCTTTATAATAATAGGGAGTAGGGACGCGCGGGCGCGTTGATTTCGCATCCTGTCATCCGAACCTGACGGTCATCAGCATCAGCCACAGGTCGTGGTCCATCCCATCCTTGGGGTTCAGCCTCGACGGAATCGCCAGCTCGGGGCAGTCGATCGCACGAATCCCGAACTGCACCTCCGGCCGACCGGTGTCGGAACCGAGGACGCGGGTGATCCCGGCGAGGTTGGTCCTGAACGTGACGCCGAGGTCCATCTGCGGGAGCCCGTCGCCGTCGTAGAGAAGATCCGGGAAGCCGACCCCTGCATGCACCGTCATCTCCAGGTCCAGGTTCTCGGTGAACATGCCGACCGGGTCGATGGAGTACGGGTTGTCCACCCGGAGGACGATCTCCATGATCTTCCCGGTGATGTACCTCAGGACGTCCTCGACCAGGTCGCCGTCGGTCCTGAGCGCGATGCGGACACCTCCCTCGGCGCTTCCTGAGACGTCCCCGACGTCCACGCTCACGAACACGGAGGCCTCTACGATCCTCCCGGAGACGGTGTCTATCAGCCCCTCCAGGGTGTACCTGACCATGTACTGTATGAACGACTGGAGGGACTCCAGGTCCGTGATGGTGCCTATGCGGTCGAACGATTTCTCCACGGCCGTCCAGACGGTCCCCTTCATCTCCTCGGCGGATACCAGGCTGCTCCCCGGGTACGGGCTGTTGGTGCGGCCCTGTGTGGCGTCCGCGAACACCCATTCCGTGGAGCCGTCGAACGTCCTCTGCCAGGTCTGCCCGTCGTTCGACCCGTCCTTCTTGGTGGGCGTGCGGTCGATCTCGTTCCCGTCAGGGTCCTTGAGGACGATCGCCTCCCCGTTCTTCGTGTACTTCCCCGACGAGTTCACAAGCGTGAACTCCGGGTATATGACAAGGAACTCGCCCGGGGCTATCGTCCCCGAGAGCTCCATGCACTTGGTCCTCCGGTCCGAGGCGGCGAGCAGCGTGTATCCGTCCAGGTCTATCGAGGTGGCGGAGTTGTTAAGCAGCTCGACCCACTCGTGCCCTCTGTCCTCGCCGGCGGGGTTCGTCTCGAACTCGTTGACGATGAGCCCGTTGTCCATAGGGTCCGAGTACTTCAGGCTGAACCCGGCGTCGAGGCCTATCCTCATCCCTCCGACGGGTATGTTCCCGATGACGTCCCCCAGGCCGGGGACGTCGCTCAGGGCGATACCCATCTCGTGGTAGTCTTCGAGCTTCGGCGCGACCAGGGAGATGTCGGTGTCCCCCACCTCGCCGTCCACCGTTATCAGGTACTTGCTCCCCTTCATCAGGGGGTCAAGGGTCAGGTCGACGCTCCAGTCGTCCCCCTCTATGCCGCCGGAGCCCGTGATGATGAGGTTGTCGGCCTCCAGGTCTCCCCTGACCTTAGCGGTGATCCCGGCGGTGACCAACAGGCCCGCCACAGGCATGGTCAGAGTCACGGACAGGAGCGTCTTGGTGTTGGCGGCCCAGGTGACGGCGTCCGTCGCGAACTCCAGGGTGCATCCGAAGAACTCCAGCGTGACGGTCTGCTCGTCGAGGCCGATGCTGACGAGGATGTCCAATGCGGCCTGGCTCAGCGCTCCCTCTATGGCGGATTCGAACCATCCCTTGAGGTCGCTGAGCGGTCCGATGATCGCCTCGTAGATCCTGGTGAGCTGTTCCGCCACGAAGGACAGGGCCTCCATGAGGGCCTCAGACAGCTCGGTGAGGACGCCCCTGACGGCCTCCATGACCTTCCTCAGTGGCTCTATGATGGGCTCCAGCATCTCGAGCAGGAGCGCCCAGAGGTCCGAGAGGAACGTGGCGCTCTGCCCATAGTCGATCCCGGCGAGCGCCCATCCGCTGGCAACCGTGATCTCGACCGTGGTGTCCAAGGCCACCGAGTCCTCCATGACCGACGAGTACGTCCCCATCGCTCCCGACATGGCCCCGCTCCCGACGACTCTCACATCGATGAGGTCGGACACATCCACGACGATCACCGTGGCGTATGCGGCGCTGGAGTCCTCCCTGAACCCGACGGTGTGGACGCACCTGGATTCGTCGAACGAGATGCTCCTGACGACGAGGCCGTCGGATATCTCGGCGTCCAGGGTCTCGACGGTCACGTTCCCGTCCCCGTCGTCCAGACGGAAGGACTCCGCGCCCGGGAGGTCCACCAGTCCGCCGTGGGGATTCATGCCGTTCATCGCGAGGATCTCCTCGCACATGACCTCCGCCTTCTCGGGGACGGGGTCGGTGATCCCCAGGAGGTCCAGTCCGTAGGCGCAGATGTCCCTGAGGACACCCTTGACGAGCCCCTCCCCGTCCGCCACCTCCCTCAGAGCCTCGAACACACCGAGGTCCGTCCTTACGGACAGCTCGTACGCGTGGACGGCCCTCTCGAGCTCGCCGGATGCGTACAGCGCGTCAACGGTGACGTCCGACCCCTCCGGGATGGCGGCGGCGAATGCCGAGACGAGGCTGCTCCTGAGCGCGTCCGACAGCATAAGCTCGGATGAACGGGACAGGATCTCGTCCGCGATGGCCCCGTAGAAGGGGTCGTACACCTCCGAGGATTCCAGCGAGGCGGATACCGCGGACTCCACGACCTCCCCGGAGCCGTCGACGGCGCTCTCGAAAAGACGTGCCAGGGCCTCGATGAACGTCTCGCCGTCATAGGGGTCGACCGCCACCGACACGGTGCCCAGGCCGCGGTCCTCGGATATCGCCACGGACGCTCCCCTCAGCACGTCCATGATGAACTCGGTCACGAAGTTCGAATCCTCCTGGTACCGCTTCCCGAAGTCCTTGAGCCAGGGCATGTCCAGGACGTCCGCCGTGGGGTTTGGCACGGAGACGGTGATCCCCGAGACGGACACGGTCGTGGTCCCGGCGCCCGGGTTCCTGTACTCGTCGGGATCGAAGCCCGCCAGGGCCATCATGTCCTCGATGTACGGCACGGCGCTGTACACCGCCTCGTCACCGAGTATGAATGCGGCCAGGGATTCGACGGCGTCCATCACGGGGAACAGCACGTCGACGAGCCCTTCGGCGAACTCGAACCCGCAGAAGTAGTCGAACCATCTCAGGGCGATGTCGTCGATCACCGACATCAGCGCCTGGGCGTAGACCGCTGACAGGTCCAGGTGCAGCATGCCGTCCTCCGAGGCGACAAGGTCCGAGAGGTCCACGGAGTCCCTGCCGGCGAAGCTCCCGTCCGGGTCCCGGAAGCATATCTGGGACACCGCGTCCAGGGCGTTGCGGTACGCCGCGACCACGTCGCTCTCGGTTATTATCGAGGACGTTCCCCTCTCGCCGTACTGGGACATCGCCCCGTACCCGTTCATCACGCGGTACTGTGCCAGACTGGTCAGTTGGTAGGTCATCATCTGGGACACAGACACGCCGCCCGACCCGGCCATGCTCTCGAACAGCGACTGCCTCTCCGCGGAGAGCGGAAGGGCGTACGTACCGTCGGTGGAGATGTCCATGTCGATCTCGCCGGAGCCGTCCTCGGTCTGGACCCTGAGATGCAGGGTGCCGGTGCCCCTGAGGTACGCCGGGGTGTACCCTCCGACGGAGTCCGGGGATTCGAACGCCATCGCGTCCGCCGTGAGGTCCAGCTCGTAGCCGATCAGCTCCGCCCTTACCTGTCCGCTGCGTATCGGGAACTGGAAATCGAGCCATTCCCCCGCCTTCGCGCGGAACGTCTCCGCCCGCTCCTCCAGCGTGTCCCTGGCATCGGACACACCGTCATCGGCGTTGGAGAGGCCCCTGACGACATCCCCTAGCCCGCGGTTGACGTAGACCTGTATGTCGGCGACGGCCATGTCCGCATCGTCCATGCCGTCCAGGACGCCGCCCGCGTCGTCGTCCGTGTCGGAGTAGCTGTGCACCGTCGCCACCAGGGCCGTGGAGGCCAGAAGGAGGGCGACTGCGATGACGGCGAAAGGCATCCCGGCCATCCTGTCGGTGATCATGCGGGTCGTCTCGACGGGCGTCTTTATAAAGAGGGGACCGTGCGGCCACGTGACGGGCGTCTCGGGACCTGTCCTTCGTCTAAACGCCGTCTGGATACGCTGTTCCTGACACACCTTTTTTAATAATAGAGAACTCTCCAACCCTCAGTAACATGACGGTAACAGCGACTAATTATGCAGTGAAGAAGGGTCTCCCCAAGAAGACCCAGTCCATCTGTCCCGAGTGCGGGAAGATCATCGAGGCGAACATCTTCGCCAAGGACGGGAAGGTCTACATGGAGAAAACCTGCCCCGAGCACGGATACTTCTCCGACGTGTATTGGTCCGACGTCGACCTCTACCTCAAGGCCGAGAAGTACGCCTACGACGGGGTAGGGGTCCACAACGCGATGGACCGCACCATCGGTGACGATCCGGATGACACCGTTCACATCGTCATAGACGGCCAGAGGGTCGACATGCTCTCGTGCACGGCCCTCGCCAACCTGGATCTCACAAACAGGTGCAACATGAACTGCCCCATCTGCTTCGCCAACGCGAACGATGCGGGATACGTCTACGAGCCCACCTTCGACGAGGTCCACGACATGATGGTCGCCCTCAGGTCCGAGAAGCCCATCAAATGTACCGCCATCCAGTTCGCCGGGGGCGAGCCCACGGTCTACCCCAGGTTCGTCGACGTCGTCAGGGACGCCCACGAGCTGGGATTCGCCCAGACCATGGTCGCCACCAACGGAATCAAGTTCGCCAAGGACTACCAGTTCCTGAAGGACTCCAAGCTGGCCGGACTGAACACGATCTATCTCCAGTTCGACGGCCTCACCGATGACGTCTACCTGAGGAGCAGGGGCAGGAAGATGATGCACATCAAGATGGGCGTCATCGAGAACTGCAGGAAGCTCAAGGAGGAGGGAATCAAGCCCCCATCCATCGTGCTGGTGCCAGTTGTGGGAATGGGAATGAACGATGATAAGATCGGAGACATCATCAAGTTCGCCTTCGAGAACTCCGACGTCATCAGAGGTGTCAACTTCCAGCCCATCTCCTTCTCCGGAAGGATCACCCACGAGGAGCTGGAGACCGGAAGGTTCACCCTCCCCGACCTCGTCGACAGGGTCGAGAAGCAGACCGGCTTCGCCACCAAGGACGACTGGTACCCTGTGCCCGTCGTCGCACCCATCTCCAAGTTCGCTTCCATCATCCTCGGCCAGAACAAGGTCACGTTCACGACCCACCCGCACTGCGGAATCGCCACGTACCTGTTCCAGGACGACAAGGGCAACGTCACGCCCTTCCCGAGGTTCGTGGACATCACGAGGTTCTCCGCCGGTCTCAACGAGATCGCCGACAAGGCCGAGAACTCCAGGTTCAAGAAGATGTACGTCGCCAAGCTGGTCAAGCTGCTGAACAGCTGCGTCGACGAGAGCAAGATGCCCGAGGGTCTGACCAAGATGAAGTTCGTCAACCTCATCAAGGATGTCATGTCCGACAAATCGAAGGACACCCTCGCCCAGTTCTCCTGGAAGATGATGCTCATCGCTGGAATGCACTTCCAGGACAACTACAACTACGACGTCGAGAGGGTCAGGCGCTGTGGAATCCACTACGTCACCCCTGACCTCCGTGTCATACCGTTCTGCGCCTACAACACCGGACCCGAGTACAGGAAGGAGGTCGAGGCCAAGTTCTCCGTGCCTCTCGAGGAGTGGAGGAAGACCCACGCCGAGGAGGCCAAGGAGCTGGCCGCCGCGCTGATCGTCCCCAAGGAGGAGCAGGCGGACTGAACCCATTTACGGTAACGGAGTGATGTGAATGAAGGTAGATGTGAACAAATGCCTCCACTGCGGAGGATGCGTGGGCTCCTGCCCCAAGAACGCCATATTCCTGAACGACTTCGTTCTGGAGTTCAACGACGACTGCATCAAATGCGGCATCTGCGTCAAGCTCTGCCCCGTGGCCGCCCTTTCGCTGGAGTGATACCATGAGGACATATGAGTGCGATATCGTCGTCGTCGGGGCGGGCCCCGGCGGAAGCATGGCCGCCAGGTACTGCGCCCAGGGCGGTCTCAAGACCATCCTGATCGAGAAGAAGGCCGAGATCGGCGCCCCCCTCAGGTGCGCCGAGGGTGTCTCCAAGAAATGGCTCGAGGAGGTCGGCATCGAGCCCGACCCCACCTGGATCCGCGGGGACATGAAGGGCGCCATCATCAAGTCGCCCCAGGGAACAACCTTCCAGCTGGACGAGTCCAAGGCCGGGTCCGAGGTCGGATACGTCCTGGAGAGGCACCTCTTCGACAAGGCCCTCGCCAGGGACGCCGCCGAGGCAGGCGCCCAGATCATGCTCAGGACCTCATGCACCGGGGTCATCCGCGAGGGCGGGAAGATCGTCGGAATCAAGGCCAGGAGCATGGGCGAGGAGATCGAGATCCGCGCCAAGTGCATCGTCGCCGCCGATGGATACGAGAGCCAGGTCGGAAGGTGGGCCGGAATCGACACCACCCTCAAGCTGAACGACATCGACTCCTGCATCCAGTACAGGATGTGCAACATCGACTGCGCCCCCGACTACTGCGAGTTCGTCATCGGATCCGTCGCCCCCGGAGGATACATCTGGATCTTCCCCAAGGGCAACGGCATCGCCAACGTCGGTATCGGCGTCATGGGAAGGCTCTGCAAGGGCAACGGGGATGCCAAGTACTACCTGGACAAGTTCATCGCCGAGGACCCCCGCCTCAGCAAGGGACAGTGCCTCGAGATCATGGGAGGCTTCGTCTCCACATGCCCCGGACTGGACTGCGCTGTGGACGACAACATCGTCCTCGTCGGAGACGCCGCCAGGATCATCGACCCCATCACGGGCGGTGGAATCTGCCACGCCTGCAGGACCGGAATGTACGCCGGTAAGGTCCTGACCGAGTGCGCCAAGACCGGAGACTTCTCCAAGCAGGCCCTGATGCCCTACGAGAAGATGTGGCGCGACAGGATGGAGGACAAGCTGTTCAGGAATTGGATGGCCAAGGAGAAGCTGGCATCCCTGGACGACGAGACCATCGACGAGCTCATCAAGATGATCAAGGACTCCGACATCGGCGAGGTCAACGTCTACAACCTGCTGAAGGTCGTCAAGGAGAAGTTCCCCAAGGTCGTCGAGGGCTTCGAGGACCTCATCTGATACTCAAACGAGGGGGCCAGTCCCCCTCCAACCCTTTTACAGTAACGCGGTCGCCGTGTTCTCTTTTTATTGTACCGCGTCGATTACATCCTATGTACTGCAAGAACTGCGGTAGGGAGATCGATTCCGACGCCAGGTTCTGTCCTGTATGCGGTTTCGACCAGACCCGTGGGAGCACCGCCTACAGTCACGTCGATCCAGCGCCGGTGAGGGACAGCGCATCCGTCCAGGAGGCGAAGAGCGGCGCGATGAAGCTGACACTCATACTGTCCCTGGTCGTGTCGCTGATCCTCGGACTCTGGGGCGGTGTGGTCGTCCTCGTCATCATGATCATCTACTACGCCGTCATGAAGAAGGAGGACAGCGACGTCGTCATGGGCAGCATCATCGGAGGAGTCATCGGAGTGGTGGTGGGATACATCATCAATCTGCTGCTCGTCACGGTGCTGTTGGCCTCGTTGGTCTGAACCGAAACGGCTTCCCTTCTCCGGGCCGTCCCTTACGGGCGGTGCCGGTTCTCACACCAATCTGTGCTGTCCGAGGGACGAACTGTCTCCGGAGGCCATCGCGACCAGCTCGGCGATGTGCACCGTCGGGATCCCGTCGGGTTGCGAATCGAACTTCACGAGGCACATGGGGCATGCGACGACGATCCACTCGGCCCCTTCGCATTCCGCCTCCCTCTCCGCCATCAGCGGTCCGGAGACGGGGGTGTTCTTCCCGCAGCACCCCATGGTGCGGTTGACGACCTCGCATCCCATCGCCTCGACGACCTCGCGCATCAGGTCCGCATACCTCATCACGGAGCAGCCGGGCTCCAGGCCCACCCTGATGGTCCTGCCGAATCTCGGCAGGCGATCCATGTGGTCGTGGAGGAACTGTACGATGTGCATCGCCGGAACGTCCGCGTCGGTCAGCTCGTCGCTGCACCCCCCGCAGAGGGTGACTATGTCATCCCCTCCGGCGGAGTCGCCCATCACCCTCTTGTAATGGACGCGCTCGTCCTCGGTCATCTCGCGGAACTGGACCGGATGCATGCAGCACGTGTTCCCGGGGATCTCCCTGGATCCGAACCCCATGGCCCTGAAGGCGACCGATGCCGCGTACAGGACATAGGGCACCTTGGCCTTCACCACGCATCCGGGCATCACGTAGACCCCGTCGCCGGACCATGCCGGTTCGAGGGTCTGCTCGGCCACGGGCATGGCGTACCCAGTCTCCCTGAAGACCTTCGAGACGTGAATCCCGCCGTCCCTGGCGATGAGGTCCTTCATGACGATGGCGGGGTTAGTGCGCGGGCACACGGAAGAGCAGTTCCCGCACCCTATGCAGGTGTTCAGGTCGCCTTTCCCGCCCATCATGACCTCCATGGGGTTCAACCCCCCGTGCTTGAAGGACGGGCAGACCTTGGTGCAGAGGCCGCACCCTATGCATCTGGCGCGTAGCCTGTCTATCTCGAAGTCGATGCTCATGCTGCCTCCAGGCGTCCCACCGGGGCAGAATCACGGGTGGAGCATGGCGCCCGGGACGCCGGTCCTGACAACATAGGGGGTGCCTCCCCTGGACCTGATCGCCTCGCAGACCTTCTCCGGCTCGTCGGTGAGCGCGACCATGCAGCCGCCGCCTCCGGCACCGGTGAGCTTCGCACCGTACGAGTAGGGCAGGGACGCGTTGACGAGCTTGTTCAGCTCGTTGCTCGACACCCCGAGGATCGACAGGAGCTTGTGGTCCTCGGTCATGAGTCTGCCGAGCTCCTCCACGTCGCCCTTGGCGATCGCCTGGTTGCCCTGCAGGGTGGTCTGCTCGATGTCGTCCACGATGTCCGCGGCGAAGCTGCTGCGGTCGAGGTACCTTTTCACCTTGCTCACGAGCGGACCGGTCGGGGCCTTGATCCCCGTGTTCCCGATGACGAACGTCATGTCGGGGACGTCGACGTCCGAGACGCTCCACGTCCTCTCCCCGCGGGTGACGGTCCACAGGTGCCTCCCCTCGCATTCGGGGAGGTTCACGGCGATACCTCCGCCGTGGACGCAGGCGGAGGCGTCCATGGGGCTCCCGATCCCCTGGGCGTAGAGCTCCGCCCCGTATGCCTCCTCCACGAGGTCGTTCTCGGTCATGTGCCTGCCCTCCTTCTCGCTCAGGGCGAGGGCGAGGGCGGCGGACAGTGCTGCGGAGGAGCCGAGACCGGATCCGACCGGGATCTGGCTCTCGGTCTCGAATTCCAGGCCGCTGCTGACGTTGCGGGTCAGGTACCTGAGGTGCGGCTGCCTGCGGAAGTCGATCCTCTCGCCGTTGATAATGTTGAATCTGGAACCGCGCACGGAGATGGTCATCCTGAGGTCGACTGCCAGGACGATGGCGGGTTTGCCGTAGACCACAGCATGCTCGCCCAGGATGACGAACTTCCCCGGGGCGGAGGCCCTGTACCATTCGGAGTGGCTCATTCGTCCAGACCGTACCTTTTCATCTCTTCGCGGATGGCGTCGTCGGGGGTCCTGCCGTTCAGGATGGGCTGGGGGATGGACCACCAGGCCTCCTCCATGTCTCCGAGGCGGCGCTCGTAGTCGTCGTCGCTCTCGTTGGCCTCCTGCTTCACGGTCATGAGCGCCTTGCGGAGCTCGCTCATCAGGTCCACCTGGTTCTTCATGTTCACCATGCACATGCCGATGTACCCATCGACGCATGCGGCGACCTCCTCCCTGGTGTCGGGGGAGAGGGACTCCATGATGATGTCCAGGACGCTGTTGGCTGTCATCTTGAAGATGAGGTGCTTCTTGGCCTCGTCGGGGAGCTCCTCCTCCGCCTCGACGGTCTCCAGCATATCCTTCAGGAACAGGTCGGAGAACGCGGAGGTCCTGTTGGGGTTCTTCCCGAAGGTCTCCTTCATATGGGCTTCCTCATCGCTCATCTCGGGCTCGTCGCCACCGAAGAGTGCCGCATTGGGGTCTAGTTCGTCTGACATGTTTATCTCCTCTCCTTGATGACCTTCGCCAATATATCCATTCCCGAATCGATCTTGGACTCGTCGGCGGCGTAGGAGAACCTCAGATGTCCCTCGCCGTATGTGCCGAACGCCGATCCCGGGGTGCAGATGAGGCCGTTCCTGGCCAGCTCGTTCGCGAGGTCCGCGGAGCTCATGTCCAGGTCGAAGGACGGGAACGCGTAGAAGGCCCCGTGGGGCGCGTCCAGATGCATTCCGGGGATCTCGTTGATCCTCCTGGTGATGAGGTCCCTGCGCGATCTGAAGACCCTCCTGGCGTTGTCCAGGTAGGGACCCATGTGGGGGAGCGCTGCCAGTATGCCGTACATCGCCGGCATGGCGGGGCTGGCGCACACATGATACTGCATCTTGATCAGGGTGTCCATGAGCTCCTCCTCTGCGCAGAGGTAGCCCATCCTCCATCCGGTGACCGCCATCATCTTGGAGAATCCGCTGGCGACCACCGAGCAGTCCAGGCTGTCGAGGAAGGAGACCGGCTCTCCCTCGTAGATGAACTCGTTGTAGACCTCGTCGGCGAGGATGGTGATGTTCCTGTCCCTGGCGATGTCGCAGAGGGCCCTCTTGTTCTCCTCCGTGAGGACGCCGCCCGTGGGGTTGGACGGGGTGTTTACCACGATCATCGTGGTCTTGGGTGTTATCTTGGACTGTATGTCGTCGATGTCCGGCTGGAACGAGCCGTTGTCGGTGAGCCTGTACTCGACGGGCCTGCCTCCGGCGAGCTCCGCATGCGGTCCGTAGATGACGAACCCGGGGCTGGGGACGAGGACCTCGTCTCCGGGGTCTATCATGCTCTGCGTGATCTCCAGCAGCGCGGTCGAGCCGCTGGGTGTGATCATGACGTTGCTCCCGCCGATTCTGGCGAATTTGGAGCAGTAGTCGGCCACGGCCTCCCTCAGCTCCATGATCCCTGCAGTGGGTCCGTACTTGTTGCGCCCTGCGGATGCGGCGGCGTTCATTCCCTCGATGGCCTCCTTCGGAGGCTCGAGGTCGGGTTCTCCGAGGCCCAGGTTGATCGAATCCGGTCCGGCCAGGTCGAACATCTTCCTGATCCCGGACATGGGGATCTCCGAGATTCTTCTGGACGTCTTCATGCGTCGCAAATCGCTCGCAATTTATTTATTGGCACTTGTGCCCGCGCTACCCCTCTTAAATATGCGGTAAGCAGATATGCGCATGGGGAGAAAGGGATGCAGGAACTGCATTCGGACGATTCCGAGGAGCTGTTCATCGCCTCGGTGGACGAGGGGATGCTCAGCGAGGACTACGAGCTCATCGGGATCCAAGACAGCGGTCCCGGAGAGGATTCCGGGACGGATTGCGAGCTTTTCATCGTGTCAGTGGGCACTGAAGTGTGAGCCGTGGCACCGCCAGGCATCTTAGCCTGTCATCTCAGCCGCAAGGCGCATCCGCAGGATGTCTGATGCATCTAGAATTACAATGATAAAGATAATTACAACAATTACAATTTAAAGTAATTATAGTGACGACCAGGATTTCCATCCAGCATACGGACCGGATAGGATGGAAGGATATCGGATCCGGATGCGACCTCATAGGAGGTATGGATCTGAACAAGACAACGAAGATACTGGTCGGGATAGCCGCGGCGGTGGTCCTGATAGCCGTGCTGGCTCTTGCCGTCGGCGGATCGGACGACTACGACTACGGGTCCCAGGCCAAGCAGGAGATAGACAAGTACGGCTACGACTCCGAGGAACTGGAGTTCGATGTCGAGAAGGGGGTGAACGCCCTCGGAGTCAGCATCATCAAGGTCGAGGGGACGTTCTCATCGGATGGGACAGTTCACAGCTTCACGATGACCACGATGGACGACCACGAGCTGGTCACCCTTACCATAGACGACTACACGTTCTGGGGCGACGACATGGGGGACGCCTCATACAACTACCGTGTGGAGGAGATCGGACAGTTCGATTACGAGTCCTACGGGTACACGTTCACCGAGAGCCCGGCGGAGGGGATGTCGTTCGCGCTCGTGACCCTCGCCATCAGGAACGTGGGGCACGCGGACGGTCTGACAGTGTCGGTTCCGGAGTTCGCCAACTCCCTTGGGAACATATACACCTACGATCCGTCTGCGACCTTCAACCACGACAGCACGTACTCCGACCTGATGCTGTCGTCCGTGGGCCTCGGCAACACAGTGGTGTACACCCTGATCTACGAGGTCCCAGAGGGCACCGTCGAAGGCGGGGAGCCGGTGTGGTCGAACATGGACCTGGACGTCTACGGCTACGTACTGGACGAGACGCTGGAGCTCCCATGAGCGAACCGCAGGGATATCCCCCGACGGACGATGAGGAAGACGAGGTATGCGAGGACGGTCTGGGTCCCAGGCTGGAGGTCCTCAGGGACGTGATGACCAGCTACGACTGGTCGACGATGCTGGATGTCCGCGACGCCCTGTTCGTCTCACGTCTCAGGGAGGCCCTCGACCTGCTCGGCATGGACCTGGCCCTCACCGTCACCGCCTCCGGAGGCGCTGAGCTGACGATCAGTCTCGGGGACGAGTCCGAGGTGTACCGTGTCCCACCGCACGAGTCCTCGCCCCTGTACGCGCTCCTAATCTACGCCAGGGAGGTCTTCTCCGAGGCGGGGCTGATGCCCCCGATCGCGTCCCCGGACGACGGGAGGGGCATCGACCTGATGCTGGGCCGCGTGTGAAACGCGAGGGGCACGCGCCCCTCCTTTAATAATGAGAATCCCATCATCGCGACGATCATTATGCCGGCGGGATTCGACAACGACATGTACCTCAGGACGCAGTCAGAGCACATCAGGGAGCGCATAGCCAGCTCCGGAGGTAAGCTGTACCTCGAGTTCGGCGGGAAGCTCTTCGACGACTACCATGCGTCCAGGGTCCTGCCCGGGTTCATGCCGGACAGTAAGATCCGCATGCTGATGGAGTTCGGGAGCCAGGCGGAGGCCATTGTCGTCATCAACGCCGAGGACATCGTCAGGAACAAGGTCCGCAAGGACATCGGCGTGGGGTACGACCAGGAGGTCCTGAGGCTGGTCGACTCCTTCCATGACAGGGGCATAGGGGTATGCGGGCTCGTGATCACCCATTACAACGGCCAGTCCGCCGCGGATGCGTTCCAGAAGAAGGCGGAGGCCCTCGGCCTGAAGGTCTACAGGCACTATCCCATCGCCGGCTATCCGTCCAACATCCCGCTCATCGTCTCCGATCAGGGGTACGGGAGGAACGAGTTCGTCGAGACGACCAAGCCGCTGGTCGTCGTCACCGCCCCCGGTCCGGGGAGCGGGAAGATGGCGGTCTGCCTGTCGCAGCTCTACCACGAGCACAAGCTCGGGAACAAGGCGGGATATGCGAAGTTCGAGACGTTCCCGATCTGGAACCTGCCCCTGAGCCACCCCGTCAACGTGGCCTACGAGGCGGCGACGTCCGACCTGAGCGACAGCAACATGATCGACCCGTTCCATCTCGAGGCGTACGGGAAGACGACGGTCAACTACAACAGGGACATCGAGATTTTCCCGGTCCTCAACGCGATCCTCTCGGAGATCTCCGGGAAGTCCCCGTACAGGTCCCCCACGGACATGGGCGTCAACATGGCGGGGAACTGCATCGTGGACGACCAGGCCGTAAGGCGCGCCGCCAACAACGAGATCATCCGCCGCTACTTCGCAGCCCTCAGGGACCGCAGGGAAGGCAGGATCGATGAGGAGTCCGTCTTCAGGTCGGAGCTCATAATGAAGAAGGCGGGCCTGTCCATCGAGTACCGCAGGACCGTCACCGCGAGCAGGGCCATGGCCAGGAGCACGGACAGGCCGGTGGTGGCCGCCGAGCTTTCGGATGGGACCATCGTCATGGGTAAGGCATCGCCCCTCCTCACGGCCTCGTCGGCCATGATCCTTAACGCGCTGAAGATCCTGGCGGGTATCGATGACGACATCCTCCTCATATCCCCCGATGTGATCAAGTCCATGCAGAGGCTGAAGGTTGACTACCTTGGGAACAGGAATCCACGCCTGCACATAGATGAGATGCTGGTCGCTCTGTCCATAGCGGCGAATACCGACCCTGTGGTGGAGAAAGCGATCGCAAAGCTCCCCGAGCTCAGGGGATGCGATGTGCATTCGTCCGTCGTCCTCTCGCAGGTGGACGAGGGGCTCTACAAGAAGCTGGGGATGTACGCATCCAGTGAGCCCGAGCATCAGACCAAGTGTCTCTTCCACGGGAATTGACGTTTCATATCCTGACGGCCGATGGTTCCATGCCATCGGCCGATCTTTGTCAAGTGCCGATTCTGATACCAGTGCGAAGCAGGTCGTCCTGTTCTCATTATGCAATATGTACATTTTCATGGAATCAACTTTACATCTGCACAGTTATGCAAAGTTTCTAAGAGGTATTAATCACTGAAAATAACTTTGCAATTTTAATCATTTGCAAAGTTATGGACACGGAACTTTGCATTTTGCTCACTTTTCAAATTCAACTTTACATCTGCACAGTTATGCAAAGTTTCTAAGTGGTGTTAAGAATCAAACGGAACTTTGCAATATGTAAAGTTTCACGGGACTAATTTTACAATTATTCAGTTATGCAAAGTTTCAAAGGAGTACTCATCTCTGAAAACAACAAAGGGAGGAGTGCCCCCCCTCATTGGCATCACAGTTTAAGAGATCCTATGTACTTGTAGAGTTTTTTATGTCCATCATTACCAGACACTGCTACAAGATCCATATCCATGAGAAGATTCAGGTCTCTACGTACGGTGTACGAAGATATCTGGTATTTCACAGACAGTTCATAGGCAGACGCAGGTTCTCCGGATGACATCAGGTCTGCCAGAATGTCCGCCTGACGCTTTCCAAGACCCAAATCATGTGCCATTTCGGAGACCCTTTCGTGGTCCTCCATCTTTTTATGAAGGTAATCCGAGAAGATTCCTATCGATTCGATGATCCTCTCCAGGTTGTATCTTATGAAGTATGTGATGTCATTATCATCGGTTTCCGACAGCTGATACGCCTGATCATATTTTCCACGATGGTTCTTGATCGCCTTGGATATGGCAAGATATTCCACGATGTCATATCCTCTTTTAATGAGGTACCAGTAAAACAGGGATCTGGACACACGTCCGTTACCGTCCATGAACGGGTGGATGTACGCTATGACGAAGTGGATCACTATCCCTTTCACCACAGGGTGGATCTGATGATCGTCGGAATTGATGAAGTCGCACAGCCCCTGTATCATCGAATCGATGACTGTGTAGTCGACCGGTTCATGGTAGGTCTCCCCAGTTAGAGGGTCTCTGACAGCTATGGAGTTGTCCTTGCGGAATGTCCCTTCGAACTCGGATCTCTCCATGGTGCCCTTGGAGATGATTGCATGCACCGATCTGATCAGTTCGGGTGTGAGCGGTTCATCGGCACGCGTTTTGATGTACTGCATGGCGTTGTAATTGTTCCTGATCATCAATTCCGACCGGTCTTTGGGTTCACGGCCGTTACGCAGCATGTTTTTGGCAACCTTGGTGGTGGTCACGGCACCCTCTATCTGACTGGAAGCGATTGATTCCTCCATCATCGAACTGATGGCGTACATCAGTCTCTTGTTGGAATCCAGTGGATCCCCGGGCATGAATCCGACGGACAGATTCATATCGATCTCATGCAACATCATGTTCACACAATTCGGCATGCTGTAGCTCAGGACTAGGTCTGGTAGCTTGATTACTGTGGATGAACCCATGCGCAGGAGTTTCATGAGTGCCCAAATGCGTTCCGGTTCTGATGTACCGCAGTCACGATAGCGCAATTCGTTCCAATGGAGGTATGATTCGTTGTACTTCCTTGCTAGAGTCATCTCCGTGTTGTCGAACGAACGGTCTTCCAAACTTATATCCAGAAGCGAGAACGTCGGAGGAGAACCTGATCTGCGTGGCATAGACGAATCACTCCTGCAGATAATCAATTTTACATTTTTTAATATTAGCAAAGTTCATGGATGTCAGATGGCTTCCGCTATCGATGGGGAAGGTATGTTCCGAATGACTTCTCCTCATGCTCGTAACTTCCTTCTCAGAGGATATAAGGGGTGTACCGTGCGGTCACGTGACGACGACCACGGATGAACGAGGGTCGCATCGCTTGTCACTCATCCGTGACGATCTCGCACGAGCACTCCATGACCTGGTCGCCCAGGACGACCTCTCCGATGCTTCCGGCGTGGATCCTGCCGGAGCGGGGGTTCTTCACGGATTCGATGTTACCTTTGACCTCCGCGTGAACGTCGGAGTACTCGAAGGCGAGGTCCGTCCCCTCCATCGTGCAGTCGATGAGCCTCAGGTTGCGGCAGTAGCACAGGGGCTGCGTCCCGGATATCCTGCACCCGATCAGGGTGAGGTTCTCGGAGTACCAGCCAAGGTACTCCCCTCTGAGGTCGGAGTCCACAACAGTGACGTTTCTGCTGTGCCAGAACGCATCCTTGGTGTCAAGCTCGGAATCGGCTATCCTGACGTCCCTGGTGTACTGGAACGAGTACTTCCCGCCCAGCCTCATGCCGGTTATGTCGATGTCGGACGAGTCCAGGAACGCGTACTCCGAAGTCAGGGCGGTGTTCTCGATCCTGATGCCGCGGCACTTCCATCCGAACTCGGTCGAATCGATGCGGCAGTCCCTGACGGTCACATCCTCGCACTCCCTCAGGCATTTCACGCCCGAGATGTCGGAATCCGAAAGGGTCCCGTCAACGGCGTACCACACCGGTGCGCGGCATGTGTCCGTCATCCTGCATGACTCGATGGAGAACCCGCGCGCATGCCACAGGGGGTAGCGAAGCTCGAAGTCGCTGCCTCTCACTGTGACGTCGCGGCACTCCTTAAGCGCGGACTCCCCGTCGGCGGGTCCGGCGAACCTGCATCCCTCCACCAGGGCGCCCCGGAGGTTGTAGAGCGCACGCTCGCCGTCCAGGGTCTCCCCCTTCACGATGTTCACGCCCACGTTGCTGTCCTTCGATTCCGTCATCGCAGCCATGAGTGTGTCCGAGGTCGCTCAGATATTTAAGTTAACTCCAACTACAGGTTTTCCCCGATGGAGGATCCGTGAACGAACATCGAACCATCACTCGGGGGACACCCTTCCTATGACCATGCCCTCGACGACCAGCGGCTCGCGCTCCATGGTGATCTCCATAGCATGGAGGAGCTTGTCCTCGCGGTCGGCGTACACAGTCATGATGGCCTCACCTGCGGAGACCTTCGCTCCCAGCTTCTTGTGGATCACCACGCCCGCCCCCTTGTCCGAGGGCGCTCCGGCGGCCTTGGCCACAGCGACCACTGCCTTGTTGGAAATCCTCCGGACGAATCCGGGACGGTCCGAGACGACGTCCCTGCTGAAGCGGCCGGGGACCATTTCCGCGGAGGACACGTCGGCACTGCCTCCCTGCGCCGCGACGATCTCCAGGAACTTGCTGCGGGCCTCACCCGAATCGAGGATCCTGCGGGCCTCCGCAGCTCCGTCGGGGAATCCCGCCAGACCGAGGACCAGTCCTGCGCACACGCAGGACTTCTCCACGACATCCTCATGGCCGGGGACGCCCTCGAGGACCTCCATGCACTCCCTCGCCTCCAGGATCGGTCCGACGGTCGAACCGAGGGGCTGCTCCGCGTAGGTTATCGCGCACTCGACCCTCATGCCGAGCCTCTCGCCGAGATCCATGAGGTCCCTGGCGTAGGACCTGGCCTCCTCCAGCGTGGGCACCTTGGACTCCGATCCCATGGGGATGTCCATGACCAGGTCCGTGGCCCCAGCGGCCACCTTCTTGCTCATGATGGAAGCGAGCATCTGCGGCCGGGGGTCTATCCCCAGCGGGCTCTGCACCGTTATGAAGCGGTCGCCCGCCGGTCCGAGGTCGGTGGCACCGGTCCAGGAGAACACGCCTCCGGTCCTCTCGGTGATCGACCTCACCTCCTCCGTCCCCAGGTCGACCCTGCAGAAGGTCTCGACGAAATCCGCCGTTCCGCATGCGCTGCTGATCGCACGGGACGACAGCTTCGGCATCCTCAGACCGGCAGCGGCGACGATCGAGACGACGATGGGGGTGATCTTGTTGCCCGGGATGCCGCCGAAGCTGTGGAAGTCGAAGACCCTCTCCGACCCGAACGACATCCTGTCGCCGGTCTCCGCCATCGCCTTGGCGTAGTACGCGATCTCGTCGGTGTCCATGCCCTTGATGTAGAGTGCCGTGAGCCAGGCGGACATCTCGATCCTGGACAGCCTGCCGGCAACCGCGTCATCCACGATCTGCGCGACCTCCTCCTCGCCGAGCTTCCCGCCGTCCATCTTCCTGCGTATGTGCCTGACGGATTCGGGGGCGTGGGACACCGACACCTCCGACATCTCCCCTATCCCGACCGATGCGCATTCGCGCACGGAATGGGGCACGAGGATGGTGCCGGGGTGCACCAGGGTGTCGGAGATGGAGACGATTGCTATGGCGTCCCTTCCGCCGGAGATCCTCACGCGGTCCCCCTCGGAGACGCACAGGGTGCGGCAGTCGTCCTCATGCATCAGCACCGTGGGTTCGGATGCGTCCAGGTCGTAGTTCCTCACTTCGAGCTTCATCGGTGGTCCCCACGGTATCCGCGACCGTCCTATAATATGGAGCTGGCCCGTCAGGAGCCGTGCCTGGCGCAGTGCTCCCTTCCCTCGGCGGTGACCTTCTCCGAGCCGCGGTAGCGGTCCAGGTCCTCGCCCACCGGGCACACGTCCACGCATCTGCCGCAGGGCCAGTGGTGCTCGCCCTTCAGGACCAGGTGGTACCTGGTGCAGGCGTCCTTGTCCATGTCGTAGATGCCCTCCCCGCGGTCAGTGAACGCGTTGGACGGGCAGCTGCGCCTGCACTTCCCGCAGTGGATGCAGAGCTGCTCCCCGAGCATGGGGTCCGACTCGATCTCGGCGTCGGTGAGGACGGTGACCATGCGGACCCTGGGTCCGAACTCGGGGGTTATGAGGTTGTGGCTGTCGCCGATGGTGCCCATCCCGTAGTAGTATCCGGACAGAACGTGCGAGAACGCCGCTGCGGGCTCGTCCAGGAGGACCTCGATCTTGAAGTAGCAGTCCCGCGGGAAGAATACCGCGCGGTATCCCATCGAGGTCAGGTGGGCCGTCAGACGGTACGCCATGTCGTCCAGGATGCGGTTGGTCGTGTTGTAGAGCTCCTGGTAGACCATGGACGGGGACGTGGCCACCATAGGGGCGAACAGCGGTATCCCCAGGACGATGGCGCTCTCCGCCCAGGGCCAGATGCTCCTGGGCCAGTACTCGCGGTCCTGGATGGGGTGCTCGGACCATCTGTCCGTCGGGCACGTCCTCACGAGCGCCGCCCCAAGCTCCCTGGCCTTCGCGACAATGTCTTCCTTGAGCTCCCTGGGATCCATGGACCCACATCTCCGGGCGCGTATAAAACGGCGCTCCGGCAGGCATCAGAACCTGAACACGCCCAGTATGAACGACACCAGGGCGACGACCATCGCGATCTTGGCGAACTTCTGGGCCCTGTGGGGGTCCCTGAACACCGCCGCGGCGCAGTAGATGAAGATCGCGTCCGCGATGACCACGGTGTAGTACAGGGGTCCGTAGCTCTCCCAGACCATGGGCAGAACGCTCAGGACGGGTCCGGCGACGAAGAAGACGCAGGCCAGCGCGGCGGCCTTGCCAACCCCTATCCTCATGGGGAGCGTCATCCTGCCCTCGTCGGATTCCATGTCCTCGATGTCCTTGGAGATCTCCCTGCCGACGGAGACAAGCATGGCCATGAGCGCGATGATGACGTTGTCCCTGACATCGCCGACGACCGCTCCTCCCAGCAGGAACATCATCCCCGTGAGAACGGCGATGGTCACGTTCCCGACGAATCCCCTCTGCTTGAGGGCCATCTCGTACGAGACCATCAGGACGCATGCCACCATGACGATGACGATGCACGCGACATCGACCGTCAGGAGGGACACGACCACCGATCCGCCGAGCATGACGATCGCAGCGTGGAGTGCCGTCCTCCTCTCCATCCTCCCCGACGGGATGGGACGTTCCGGATGGGCGGTCTTGTCGATCTCGTGGTCGATGTAGTCGTTGAGGGCGTTGCCGCCGCAGATGAACATGAACACGACCACAGCCGAGATCAGGATGTTCACCCACTCGTCGACGATGTCGAGCCCGGCGGCCATGAAAGACGCCACGACCACTCCGACTATCCCCATGACGGCGTTCCCGGTCCTGAAGAGCTGCAGGTACTTGTTCACGCCCTCATCATGACCATGCGTCTATTATATTCTTCGATTCCCGCCCGGCATATCTTTTTTGAACCGCACTCCCTTCATTGTGCGGGGAGCATTTGATAGCCCAGGATTACATCGGTCTGGCACTTGTGTACGGCATCATAGCCGTGTCGCTGGGTGCCGCACTGGTCCTAGAGCGCCGCGGATCCCGGCGCGACGTCCGCAAGGTGGTCCACATCGGGGTCGGGTTCTTCGTGTTCGTCTGGTGGATGTTCACAGAGAACTGGATAATGCTCGTGTTCTTCACTCTGCCATTCGCCGCCATACTCCTTGTCGCGATGTTCCGCGGGAACGCGGTGTCCGAATCGAAGCTCGGCGACCTGGCGAACAACAAGGGTCACAGGGAGGGGCTTTTCCTCTATGCGGTCACGATAACCATACTGGTGGCCTTCTTATGGGACCACTGGACGGCCGCCACCATCGGCGTGGTGGCGATGACCTTCGGCGACGGGATGGGCAGCGTCGTGGGCAGGAGGTTCGGGAGGCACCGCTTCCTCGGAGGGAAGTCCGTGGAGGGGTCCCTGGGGGTCTTCGCGGCGACCGCCATTATGGCGGCGGTCATCATGCTCTTCTACGGCTGGCTCACCGCATCGGGGTACTATCCGACGGGTGACAGCGTCGCCATCGTGCCGGTGTGGGCGGTGGCCGTCATCGCCGGTGCTTTGGCCACGGTCCTGGAGGCCCTGTGCCCCGGACAGTACGACAACATAGTCACGCCGCTCGTGGTGGCGTGCGCGATGGTCCTGCTGGGGCTCTGATTCCATGACATGGTACGTCGTCGACGGGATGGACGGGTCCGGGAAGAGCACCGCCGCAGGGATCATCGCTGACAAGCTGGAGTCGGAGGGCAGGACTGTTCTGGTCATAGCCCACCCCAACAGGGCCACCCGCATAGGGAGGCTCGAGCTGGCGTTCCTCCGCGGGGACAGCAGATTGGACGTGATCTTGTCCACCCTGCTCTACATCGCGGACGTCCTCCACTCGCTCTGTGTCATGCGCGGGAGGAGGGGCAGGAGGTACGACGATGTGATCTTCGTCAGGTACATCATGGCCGTGGCCTACCTCCCGGACGGGCTCTGCGGTCGTGCGTACAGGGTCATCGAGCGTCTCCTGCCGATGCCGGACGTGAAGGTCCTGGTGGATGTGGATCCCCAGACCGCCATGGACCGCATCCGCGGCCGCGGGGAGGAGATGGAGGTGTTCGAGACGGTCGAGAGGCTGGCGACGGTGCGCCGCAGGATGCTCTCGCTCTCCGACGGGTGGACCGTCCTTGACAACGGGAGCGGCACTGACGATCTGGAGGAGCAGGTCCGCGGGACGCTGTTCGGGGGGGGGCCCCCATGAGGCTCAGCGACCCGACGCATCTCTACGAGGGCGGGCTGTCCGGGAGGGCGGACAGGGCGTCCCGCGCAGTGTCTGTGATCACCCACGCCCCGTTCCTGTCCGCGTTCATGTTCGTTCTTCTGGGTCTCACATCGGACGATCCCGCCGTGGCGGCGGCAACCATCGTCGTCTCCCTGCTGACGGCGACCTTGATCCCGGTGCTGGTGGTCCAGCACTACTCGGTCAGGTACGGAAACACGGACGGGGACGTCGCACGCCGGGAGGACAGGGCGAGGCCGCTGCTGGGAGGCATCCTGTCGTATGTCGCAGGGGTCGTCCTGCTCTACACCGTCGGATCTCCGGACATATGCACGGTCATGATGCTCAGCTATGCCCTGAGCACCGTCGTAGTCATGCTGATAAGTACGAAGTGGAAGATCAGCATCCATGCGACCGGCGTCATGGGGCCCGCCATGGCCTTGTCCGTCGCGTACTGGCCGTGGGGACTTGCGATGTTCGCCCTGCTGCCGCTCGTCATGTGGAGCCGCTACGTCAGAGGGAAGCACACGCCTCTGCAGTTGGTCGGTGGCGCGGTGTACGGGTTCGTCGCCACCGGGCTGGTCCTGTGGGCGTTCCTATGATTGTGTAAAATGTCGATTCGATGTCAAGGGACACTGTAACGACAGCCTCGGGTATCGGCAACCGGTGTTGACGGACCGGGAACGACATGATGGGGGCTGCCGCATCCGTCCATCGATGAGAAAGGTGGACGGCGCCTCCGGGCGCCGCCCTTCGCGGGTCACCAGATGGCCACCCTATCCTCAGGAGAGAGGTACATCCCGTCGCCCTCGGACACGCCGAATGCGTCCATGAACTCCTGGAACTGCTGGACCGTCATGTTGACGCGGGCGCAGTTCGGAGGATGCTCGTCCGAGGAGAGGTACATGTCGTCGTAGCTCTGGGTGTACGTCGCGCTCCACAGGTCCGCGTACTCGCGGAACATCTCGGCGTAGTCGAACCCCTCTATGTCCGCAGCCAGGTCCAGGGCGAGGGCCATCCCGCCCATGTCCGCGATGACCTCGTTGATGACGATGGACGGGTTCATCGTCCTGTCCGGGGTCAGTGTGATGCTCGACACGTAGTCGGATACGGCGGACACCCTTTCGGAGAACGCCTCCGCATCGGACTCGGTCCACCAGCTGGTGAGGGTCCCGTCCATGCCGTACTGACTTCCGATCGAGTCGAAGCCGTGGGTGATCTCGTGACCGATGGTCGTCGCCAGCCTGGCGATGATGCTCTCGATAGAGGCGTCGCTCTGGTAGTAGTAGCCGTCCTGCAGTATCGCCCAGCTCACGAACACTGCGTTCATCGACCAGGCGTTGAACGCGTTCGTGACGTATCCCTGCAGGGGCCACATAGGGACATCGATCGTCTGTCCGATGAGCTCGGCCTTGTTCTCCGCGTAGTACTCCCTCATGGCGATGTAGTCGTCCAGGGCGCTGCCGCCTGTGGCGGAGGGGAGGGTGAGCGAGGAGAAGTCCACGCTGTCGGGGCCTCCCACGTAGATCTCCATCGCCTCCAGCTTCTGCAGGGCGTAGTCCTTGGTCTGGTCGGACATCCAGTCCGCCTCGGAGATCCTCACCGCCATGGCGTCCTTCAGGTCCTCGAAGAGGGAGACGACGAGCTCCTCGGCCTCGGGGTTCGCGGCATGGTCGCAGTACATCGTGTTGATGAGATCCACGACGACCGGGTTGCTGGAGACGAGCGTGGCGAAGTAGCTCTCCAGCGTCGTGCCGTTGTAGTCGAGGAACTCCGCGAGGAAGTCCCCTCCCATGTAGGCGCTGGCTATGTCCAGGGTATTGCGCAGGAGCATGGCCCTCAGGCCTTCGAAGTTCTCCTCGGTGTAGATGGAGTCCAGGGCCTGCAGCCATCCGACGTCGAGGATCGAGTAGACGTTCGCGGGGTATCCGTAGGCCGCGAGCACCTCGAGGATGGGGAACGATCCGCACAGGGCGTCCAGTTCCTCCGCGGTGTACGGGTTGTAGAGGGTCTCGGAGTCCTGGGTGCCGGAGAGGGTGATGTTCGACGCCAGCACGACCTCCAGGGCGGTAGCCGCATCGTTCATGGCGTCCGCCTCCTCGGCGGAGTACCCGACCAGCTGGAGCAGCACGGAGTAGTGGTCCTCCGCGGGGTCCATGTAGTATCTGAAGTCGTCGCCCAGGTACAGGGACGGGGACGATAGGGTCAGGGACGCATAGCTTACGATGGGGATGTAGTCGTCCGTCAGGTTGTTCAGTCCGAGGATCTCCACATCCAGGAAGGGAGGTGCGATGACGTTTCCGTCGCTGACGAGGTATTCGGTGAGGTCCGCGAGGGTCTGTGCCTCCATCAGTCCGGAGATGTAGGGCATGATCTCGTCGAGGCCTGTGGATTCGCGGGACGCCATGTCCATGAATCCGAGGGCGAACTGGCGGTAGACGGCGACGTTCGGGTCGTCCGGATCGGTGACGGTGAGGTTGTTGATGACGGTCGACGCCATGCCCTGCAACGTGATCAGCGCCGAATCGCTGGCGGCGGTGCCCTGGTGCTCGAGGATCCAGTCGTAGTCCGTGTTCAGGTAGAAGTCGTCGTCGGCGTCCGGTACGGTGTCCGGGAGGTTACCGACGATGTTGGAGTAGTTCCAGCTCGGGCCGGTCCTGCCGTCCTCGTCGTAGACCGCATATGAGAATGCGACGCAGACGACGATGGCCACCACGACCACGGCGGCTAAGCGTTTACTGTCCATGATCGAAGGACACTTTCCGGGATTTTAAGGAAGGGTCGTTTCGGTCCATGTCAAAGGGCTGTGACATCAGAAAAGGAAGGATACCGGGGATTATCCCCGGGGTTTAGAATCAGGTACTAACCCTCTGCCGGTCGATGTCTATCGATAAAACCATCTGTCCTACGATGTCGAAGGACATTACAGGGTAACCGGCCGAGTTGATGTAGATATCAAGATTCTCTACACCGCTTGTTATGTTCATCGTGATAATGTACTCAAAGTTGCCGTTCTGTGCAGTGAACGTGTTGCTGGATTCGTCATAGCTCCAAACCATGTCTATTGAGGGCTGGATGTAGATCGCAGCTTCCCCAGAGGCAGGAAACACATCCATTAATCCAGTGATAACAAATTGAGTCGTCTGCGTTATGAACATTGGGGTTAGAATGGACGATGCATCATTTGACAAAAAGATATTCGGGATGTAACCCCACTGGGCATAGAGGGTTATAGGTTCTCCAGGTGAAGCAGATACGGTTGAACCCTCATTGTATGTTGTCCCTGTACCGTCGGCTTTAGTGTTCCAGTTGATAAAGAGTGCGTTTCCATTTGAGAATCCCATGCTCTGAACAGTGGATGAATTGCTCTCCACTGTGCTACTTCCGTTGGAAGTACCGCCGTTGCCATCATAGATGATGACAGTGTCCGAACTAGGGTCATCACTATCTCCGCCGTCGTTGTTCATCATGATGGCAGCCGCGGCCACTACGACCACGACGACAACGACGGCAACGATGCCTGCGAGAACCTTGTTGTCCATGTCCGAAGAATCGCCGTTCATGGTATTTAACCGAGGATGACAACCCTTCGGCAGGATGGGCCGGTTATGCATGTGTCCAGACATCCCACGGACAGGGTTCCCGAAGGGGTGTCGTGTCGGATGGACATCCGGCGTTTGGCACATGGAGGCCAGAGGAGGCATCCGGGTGTCACATTTCGGTGATTAATTCTAAACACGGAGTCCGTGAACCGTCGCCGATCGTTCCCGGGCCGCAAGGCAGACGGAGAGGGGTGGCACCATGGCTTACAGCGAGACCGACCGCAGGAATGTCCTTCTGGCGTGCTGCTTCGCGGGGTTCATCGCCCCGTTGCTGAGCACGATGATGAATCTGTCTCTGGTGAATATAGGCGCGGAGTTCGGGGTCGGGTCCCATTCCCTGGCCTATGTGAACACCTCGTTCCTGCTCTCCTCCGTGATCTTCATGGTCCCCATGGCCAAGGTGGGCGACATCTACGGCAAGAAGAAGATGTTCCTGCTCGGGGTCGCGCTCATAGCCGTCGCGTCTCTGCTCGCCGCGTTCTCGCCGTCGTTCTGGTTCCTCATCGGATGCAGGGTGGTGATGGGGGCGGGGTCCGCCGCCATCGTGACCACCAGCGTCTCCATGATCACGGACGTCTTCCCGATAACGCATCGCGGAGGCGCGATAGGGCTTCAGACGATGTGCACGTACATCGGCCTGGCCGCCGGTCCGCCGCTCGGAGGGACCCTCAACGACGTGTTCGGATGGCACAGCCTGTTCCTCATGATAGTCCCCATCGCGGTCCTCGCGGTGGTGTTCATGTCCATGTTCAGGGATGACATACGTCCGGACGAGGGCGGGACATTCGATTCCAGGGGATCGGTGCTCTACGGCATCGGGATCATGCTGAGCATGCTGGGCATGGTGAACATGCCCGAGGTCTGGGCGGTCTGCAGCCTGGCGGTGGGGCTGGTGTTCATCGCCGCGTTCATCCTCTGGCAGCTCAGGTTCAGGTCGCCTGTCCTCAACATGAGGCTCTTCAAGAGCAGGGTATTCTCCGGATCGTGCCTGGCCACCTTCCTGAACTACATGGCCTCGTACTCGGTCTCGTACTTCCTGGCGCTCTATCTGCAGAGCATAGGCGGGCTCTCCGCCATGCAGGCCGGCATCCTGATGCTGGTCCAGCCCGCCATCCAGGCCGTGGGCACCCCGTACTTCGGGAAGCTCTCGGACAGGGTGGCCGACAAGCGCCTGCTCCTGACCGCGGGGATGCTGATCACCGCCGCCGGCATAGCCATCGTGATGTGGTACGATGTCGCCCCCTCGTTCCCGCTGATCGTCGCGACGATGGTCCTGGTAGGGTTCGGGCTGTCCGTGTTCTCCGCACCGAACACATCCGTCATCATGGGCTCCGTGGATCCCAGGGAGACTGGCGAGGCGTCGGCCATGGTCGCGGTGATGAGGCAGACCGGGATGATGGTGAGCATGGGCACGGCCATGCTGTTCATCTCACTGATTATGGGGTCCGCGGACAATATCGTCCCGGAGACCTACGGCGAGTTCGTGGAGGTCCTGAGGTACTCGTTCGCGATATGCACGGTGGCATGTCTGGTGGGAGCGGTTGCCTCCATGTTCAGGGGCAGGGAACCGTCTGGTCAGAGCGCGAGCCGATGCTGATCACGGTGCTTCGGAGGGCATCACAGACATTACAAAGATAACATTGTCATGTTATTATATCCGGCATCCCATGACATATCGGTGATTAGGACGATTGTCTGCGGAAGTGCAGCGGACCCATGGGTTACGGATGGGTGCCGCATCGGGAACGGATCGGGGAGGCACGCCCCGGAGGGAAGCATCGGAGCGGGGCACCGCTGTTCCGCTGTCCTACGGGAGGCGGGATCCGGATGAAGGCCATCGGAGACGCGGAGATCCTGGATCGTCTCGTACACGCCGACGGGGTGACGTCAAAGATGATGGACGAGGCCGGATTGGACCGCTGGGTGGTCATGAACTCCATGGCGCTGGCCTTCTACACCATGAAGTTCGATGAGCCGGAGAAGGTCCTGGACAGGCATCTGAAGGTCGTGGGCGATGTCGTGCGCGTGTACGGCAGGCGCATGCCGGAATGGTGCAGCCTCGAGGCCCTCGTGAACTTCGAGGGGTTCTATCCCGGGGATGATGAGTGGATGGGGGAGTTCATGTTCGCACAGGACTACCTTCAGCATGTCATCGACCTCCACACTCGGGAGAACGGCGGGATCGACGACCGTATCATAGGGGAGATCGGTCTGTTCCTCGATTTCGTGCTCGCATCCGCATGCATGGGGTACGACTCTTCGAAGCGGGCCTTCAAGGAGGGCAGGAGGCTCTCCGAGGATACCTTGAGGTATGCCATCGAGAAGTGTTTTTATGAAGAGAGTTGAAAACGAATTTGAAGAATAGCGAGTGAGGGTGTATATGGATTCTGACAATCCTTGTCGAGATTAGACAAGTACGTATGAAACAAGGAATAACGGAAGATAAGGGAACAAATCTTGTTAGGCTAAGATAATAAATACCAAAATGGTTGGATTCGAACTTCTTGATTCCATAAGAAGTCAATATTCGTGATTTTTTGCTGTTGTTCCGCAGCGGACTGTTCTACATCATATATGCTGGAATGAGATGTTATGAATAGTTAGTCCACCATATGTACTCTTAAGACACTAACTTGTGTTGCGGGGGGGGGGGATTCAGGCTCCTTTCGGTCTTTCCCTTCCGTCCTCCGTTCGGAGGTAGAAATGAACAACTCAGCCAAATTAATGGCACTTGTCGTCACTGTGATTGTGGTGCTGTGCGCCATATCTGTGGTGTCGGATACATCCGAGGCCGATACGACGACTGTCAACCTGGGTCCTGGTGACAGCCTGGACTCGGCCATCACGAATTCATCATACAACTCGAGCAGCGATGTGGTACTCGTACTGTCCGAGGGGACATACAACTACACAACGACCTCCAGTACCGCCTTCCATGGCAGAAGCCTGACCATCCTGGCGGCCGAAGGGGCCAGTGTGAAAATCGAGCTCGACGGCTCCGCGGACGGCGCCGAGAACATCGCCGCCCTGTCGACCGCCACCAATGGCGTAGAGACCTCGCTGTACGTGGAGGGCGTCACCTTCACCGCTCCCAGTGGCGAACCTGGACAGCTCCGCAAGTGGACCTTCGACAACGTCACGTTCAAGGACTGCAGGTTCGAGAACACATCGCTGGACACCATCACTGGAGGGTTCAGCGACCACAGCTACGAGGGCACTTTCTCCATCGTCGGATGCGTGTTCGAGACGAGCGTCGGGACCCACCCGTCCAACCCGTTCGCCGTCCACGTGATGGCCAACGACGTCCTGATAAGGAATACGACTGTCAGCGGCTACGAGCGCGGAATCAACATAGGGGTCCATGGGGAGGACACCGGCTCCGTCATGGTGACCGGTTGCACGATCCAGAACCTCATTGGGACCAACAGCAAGCACATCGCCCTCCAGGTGGGCGACAGCATCGGCGATGCCATAATCGCCGTCACGGACAACGAGATCTCTGCCCAGTACGGCCTCTCCATTCACGACGGTGCCACCATAGGGGAACACGCGGCCGTCAACGTGATAGGCAACACGTTCACCGACTGCGATGCCGACGTATTCTATGCCGGTGAGGTCACCCACAACTACGGCATCGCGATCAACCTGCTGGACAACTCGTTCGTCCACGGTGGCGCATCATCCGACTCGCCGACCCTCGGCAACGAGAGCGAAACACCGGTTCCAGAAGATGATGTGGCGATTACCGACCTTTCCGAGGACATGAGCTGGTACACGCCCGGCGCCGAGATGACCATATCCGACGAGAGTCAGCTCAGGGAGTTCGCCGCCCTGGTGAACTTCGGCATCGACTTCTACGGCGAGACGGTCAGGCTCGGCGGGAGCATCACACTGAACGGGGAGTGGACGCCCATCGGAACGGGGACGGCCAATGCCGTTGCCTATGCGGGGCCATCCGCGACCACCGGATACATCGGGACCCCGTTCAGAGGCACCTTCGATGGCAGCGGGAACACGATAGCGGGACTCACCATCACATCCGGGTCGACGGAGGACATACTGGGTCTGTTCGGGGTCGTCGACGGCGGGACAGTGTCGGGACTGACCCTCGAGAGCGTCTCCATTGACGTCGGCGAGGTCGCCAGCGTTGGGGCCGTCGTGGGACACCTCACCAACGGTACCGTGTCGCAGTGCACCGTCTCCGGCTCCGTCGTAGTGGACGCCTCCGACGGCGTGTACTACCACGGCGTGGGAGGGGTCGTCGGCTTCGTGATGCTGAACGGAACCGTCTCCGAATGCACGAACAACGCCACGATAGGCGAGAGCACCCCTGATAACACCAGCAATCCCACAATCGAGAACATCGGAGGTGTCGTCGGCTCCGCGTACTACTCCGAGACGGGCTCCAGGATCGACATCACTGATTGTCACAACACGGGTGATGTCACCGGAACGAAGAACGTCGGCGGCATCGTCGGGATGTCCAGCGCCTTCGTGTCCAAATGCACAAACAGTGGAGATATAAGGATTGTCGAGGACGGCGAGACGGCGGACAACAACTCGGTCGGCGGCATCGTCGGCGAGCAGAGGGACTACGGCTCCGTCTCCGACTGCATTAACAGCGGGACCGTCACCAATAATGGCAACGACTATGCGACGGGAGGGATCGTCGGATGGGTGCGCTACTGGCCTGCCAGCATGGGCAACGAGAGCCACGGCCTCGAGTGCAACGTGAAGGCGACCATATCCGTGATCGGGTGCATCAACGAGTCCACGGGCACCGTCAGTTCAAAGAGCACCCATGACGGGGGAATCATCGGAGCCGTGTACCACTCCGTGATAGTCGATGACTGCAGAAACGAGGCGAGCGTTACCGGAACCAATTTCGTGGGCGGAATAATCGGCGGCATCCAGACCGTGCACCAGTATCATCCAGGTGACGGATGCAGGCTCGTCCTGACGAACTGCACGAATAACGGAAAACTGACGGCCACAGACAAACCTCCGACCAACTTCGGATCCATAGTCGGACAGTGTCTCCTCTCTGAATCCGTGACCGCCCAGAACTGCCCCGAACCTCCCAACGGGAGCCGCTGGACCATCTTGAACAACGTGGACACCGCCAACGGCGACCTGCAGACCGGCTACGAAGGATACGAGCCTCTGCTCAGCGTGGTCATTGACGGGGAGACGGTCTGCTATCTTGACCTCTCGACCGCAATCGCGAACTGCCCCGAGGACTGCACGATCACTCTCCTGGGGAACATAGAGCTGTCCTCCGGAGTCACCATCCCTGATAACAAGGACATAACGTTCAGCATGGGTTCGTTCTCCATCACGGGGAACGGCTGCGATGCGCCCCTGATAACCAACAACGGCACCCTGAGGATTTCCGACGGCACAATCAGGAACGTCACCGACGATGACACGGCCGCCGACCCCGGCATGGCCATCCTCAACAACGGCACCCTCCTCATCGACGGCGGCTCGTTCGAATCCGGTAACGCGAACTGCATCTGCAACTACGGGGAGGCGGTCATCAACGGCGGGAGCTTCACCAACACCGGGAACCCGTGCATACGCAACTACGGAAACATGGAGATCCACGGGGGGACGTTCCACAATTCGTCCTGTGCCTACGAGGTGTATGGTTACACGGTTTCATCGAACAACGCCACAGACGACGGGTCGGCCCCGTCCCCGACGCTGATAATCGACGAGAGCGTCGGCGAGGTCGTCGTCACGGGCACCCGCGGAGCGCTCGGGGTCTCCGACGGATACGCCGAGGTCCGCGGGGGATCGTTCACCGTCCAGCAGAACAACTGCGGGAACCCCAGCCATACGACGACCCACTACGCGATATACTGCGCGGGGGAGAGGGGCTCCGTGGATATGAGGGTGTACGGCGGCGAGTTCACGTCGTACAACAACGTATGCGTCCAGGTGGGTAACTCGGCGGACGGGGGCAGGGAGCTCCCGGCGGCCTTATCCATCTACGGCGGGACATTCAACGTGTCGAAAAACGATACGGTCGATATCGTGAGGAACGACACGAACACGCAGAACGTACCGTCCGTCGAGATATACGGCGGCAGGTTCCTCAGAACTGTAGATCCAGACTTCCTCGCGTCTGGGTACGTCCAGGACAGCGAGGGAAACATCGTCGTGGGGTCCGTCGGGGAAATGGAGGCGATTGTGGACGGCGTCTACTACAGGACGGTCGGAGAGGCAATCGTCGCCGCCCGGGACGGGGACACCGTCAAACTTCAGAGAAATGTCGTCTCGTCCATCACGATCGACGGCCTGAATGTCACCCTCGACCTCAACGGCCACACGATCAGGAACGTTGCTTCAGCGGAAAGCGGGAGCAGCGTCTCCGGCGATCACACCATCATCGTGAAGGCTGGCGCCACCCTCACGCTCATCGACTCCGTGGGTACCGGAGTGGTGGACAACGTCTCCAACGGTAAGGCCGCCCTCTACAACGAGGGCACCGTGATCATGAAGGGCGGGACCCTCACCCGCACCGTGGACACCACGGGTTGCACCTGGTACACCCTTTACAACGACGGAACGATGACTATTGACGGAGGCACCGTCAGGAGCGACGGCGACCAGTCGTCGCTCATCGTCAACGGACTGGGGAAGACCGCGACCATGACCGTCAACGACGGGACGTTCTACAAGAGGGCGTTCAACTGCTTCAAGAACGAGGAGCACGGGACCGTGACGGTCAACAGGGGAACGTTCGAGGGCGTCGGATTCGCGTTCCAGAACTGGAACGTAGCCACGATCAACGACGGGGTGTTCAACAACATCGTTTCGTCGGTCACGTACGGGTCCATCCCCTCCTCGAAGCTGACCATCAACGGGGGGACCTTCAACGGGGACGTGACGTCGTGGAACATGACCTATGGGGGGTCGGAGGCCGCGAACCCTCCCGAGGTGACCATCGTGAACGGCACGTTCCACGGCCGCATCATCATGCTGGAGGGGGCCGAGGGCTTGGCGACGCCGACATCGAATGCGTCGAAGGCCTCTGCCTCCGTTCGCGGAGGGACCTTCGGCCATCCCCTCGAGACCCATGTGATAGCGAGTGGCCTCGTCCTCGTCTCGAACCCCGACGGAACCTACGGTGTCGCCCCGGAGGGCGAGACCGTGACGGTCACCTTCGTCATCGGAGAGGACGAGGTCGCCGTTACCGTCCTCATGGGCTCCACTGTCCCCGCCGGCATGATCCCCGACCTCCCCGAGGCGCCGGAGCACTACGGGTACTCTTGGGACGTGCCGACAGATTCGCCGTTCTACGAGGATGCCACGATAACCGCCGGACTCATGATTACCGACGTGGGTGTCTCCGTCGACATTGACGGGGACACGGCCGTCGCCGTCATCGAGACGCCGGTGGAATACGTCGATGCCATATACCTCTGGTTCTCCGGAATCGACGGGGACGACCCCGACCAGATCGGATCCGCCGAGGCCGTCGTCCTCGATGAGGACGGCCGCTACGGACTCGCCATCATAATCATGGATGCGAACGGCGTGTTCGGGATGGCCACGTGCGAGTTCGACTATGTTGCCGAATCCGACCTCCCGCCGTTCATCCCCTTCCCCGATGACGACGATGTCTATGTGCCGATACCTCCATCGGTCGTTGTCCAACAGGATTCCAGCGATGACGACACCACGACAATCGCGGCTTGCGCTGCTGCCGCGGTGGCGGCTGCTATTTTGGCGATCCTGTTGGCGTCGCTGTATCGCAGGAAGTAAACTCAAAACGGGGCTTCGCCCCACCTTCCCCGGACATTCGTACGAATGTCCGGGGTTTTTTTATTTTACAGATTTCCTGTCGATTTGATCAGATTGCTGTTGAATGGGGGATGTTGTCCCCCTGAGTTTCATGCTCTCATTCCGAGTCTACTGAGCTCTGCTTCCGCCAACATTCCGTCTGGGTACGCTGACAGCATCGAATCGTACCTGTTGGCGTCGTCGCTCCTGTCGTGGCCGAACCCCAGGCTCACACGGCAGATCTGTGTGTACACTGCGTAGTTCAGCGCGTTCTCGGAGATGCTCTCGGTGTCGAGCTTCGGGTTGACGATGATCGTCTTCATCAAGACGCTCGAATGCCCTATCATTCCGCTGTTGCTCTTAGACCCCCACCTGATTACCAGGTTCGAGTCCCTCTCAACGAGTCCTCTGTCGACGAGCCTCATGTACACTTCTGCGAGGTCCACGTTCTCCCCGCAGGGGGTCTGTGAGATCCCTCTGAACCTCTTCAGGAAGAGGTCCTGGTTGTCCTTCAGGAACCTCTCGGAGCTTAGGTACTCGCAGACCTCCTCAGAGTAGGAAGTCCTGTCCTGGCCTCTGATCTTCGCGTAGACGGTCTCCACCAGGCTCTCGATTACGCTCTGGGGAGCGTTCCTCAGGTAGTCGCTGACCTCGAAGCTGATCCACTTGTAGGACCTCGTCCACTTCAGCTTGAAGTCCCTAGAGGCGGAGAACTTCGCCGTCACGTCCTCGAATCCGTTTCTGGCTCCGGCTGCCGCCATCGCCCTGGTCAGCATCTTGTTGCTGTTTTCCATTTTTCTTCTCTTCTGGGCCTAAGTGCCGGAGAAGGGCTTGGCGGATGCTCGCTTATGTGACCGGCGCGCGCCGTGAACTCGATCCGAAAAGAAGGCGCTGGCCGATATGCGCACGAAGCGTACCCGAGCAGGACACGGGCACAGGAGATGGTTAATATTTTCTTCTATGATAGATTATTATAAAATTTACATCATCTTTAATCTGATGAAGCTAACGCCTATGACTATTATTACTGCTTTTGTTGTTGTGATTTTAGTCTGTTCTGCGATGATTATTATAGAAAATGACAGTGATGATTCAGTATCGCTAACATATCATTCAAATGTTAATGATGGTTCTGATAACGATCCAAGATATCCAATTGGTTTTGAAGTTGTAGTAAAAGAACCAATGTTTTTACATCCTTATGCTAAATTTGTTTCATGGAATACATCTTCTGATGGTACTGGTCTATCCTATTCTCCTGGTGATTCTTTTATTATTGAGGCCAACACAAATTTGTATGCTCAATGGGAATTAATTACTGCCGAAAATATAGAAGAAGGTCTGACCTTCGATTTTAGGCTTGATCAAGACACATATTATTATTATGATTCTATTTCTCAACAAACTTCATGGGTTAGAGCTTCGGCATCGATGACTTATGAGGTTCTTCACCTAGTTGATGGCACCGATAGGCCGTGTTTTGATTTCGATAGCAGCTATAGTACAGATTCGGGATCTATTTCTTCAGTTGGTAGGAATCTGTATTTAGATGAATTAGTAAATAATACTAATCGTACTTTCAATATTGATATAGGGTTTGGTCAGATTTCAGTCTATACTGTCACTATGGATTATGGATTAGCTTGGCGGCAAGGAGGCACTACAACATATTACATCGGTGAGGATACTGGTATGATCTACAGGATAGATACTGAACAAAGAATCATGAACTCAATGAATGGCGAGTCTATTTTAAATTATACATTACTTCTAAGTTCTGTAGAGTATTAATTGGATTCTGGCTTTCGCCAGAATCTTTTTTTTATTTTTTTAACCGTGTAGTTACAATTGTTGCTATAATTCCGACCAAGCATAACACAATAATAGAATAATAAAATGAATTGTTGGATTCATCAGGATTCGCATCTGGTATTTCTTCAACTACTGCTGTAAAGATCATACTTTCAGTTCCTACTTTGATTTCATCACCATTATTGATAATCTCTCCATTATAGGCCCAACCTCTGAACGCGTATAGATCCATTATCGACTTACCCTCAATTCTTTCATCCCCAAACAATGATTCGAAGTTTGGTAGTATGATTTCCTTGTTTCCGGGTACCTCTTCATAATGGGACGAGTAAAAATCACCTATTCTGATGACATATGTTATGTTCTGTGTACCGCCATAAATGTAATCCTGTACCATTCTCTCGCTGTCTATGGATATCAAACCGTACGTGTGTCCTTTCAATTCGTTCTTATCAACAATTTCTGTTTTTAGATCGTACGTACAGAACGTCATATCGTCGAAAGCGTTTTGATCTATACTTTCAATAGTTTCAGGAATTGATAGTTGATAGATCGAACAACTGCTAAATGCGTATTCATCTATTGATATCACAGACTCTGGTATTTCCACTTCGCCTAGTCTGCAGTTTCTAAATGCATTTTTGCCTATGTGTTTTACTGATTCCAGTGAAATCTCTGTCAAATTTCTGCTATCTCTGAAAGCACCATTTCCTATGTATGTAACTGTTTCTGGAATAGTTATTGAGGTTAAATTGCTATTATCGAACCCGCCCACTGATATTACTGTAAACTCTTCTCCGTTATAAGTGACGGACTCAGGTATTTCGCAACTGTTTTGATTTGTAAATCCGTTTGCTTTAACATAGTGGTTATACGGGTCGACAATCATGAATTCAAAAACGCCTTGTGTGAAACTTGTTCCATAAAATATAGTTGGAAGATTAGGGCAATCTGTAAATGCATATTCACTTACATAATCCAGTTGTGTTCCATTGAAATTTATTTGTTTTAGAGAAGTACAACCATTGAATGCGTCCTCTTCTATTTCATGTACATTTTCCGATATAGTAATTTCTTCGAGACTTGTACAATTTGCAAATGTGCGTGATCCAATCTCTTCAATGCCACTAGGCAATTTTATATTGACCAGTGCTTCACAGCCTTCAAAAGCACCGCCATCGATTCTGGAACCCCCAATATAAGTAACGGATTCTGGTATGGACAACGAAGTAATGTATCTGCAATCTTGGAATGCAAATTGGCTTATTGATGTGACGTCATATATGGCCCCATCAATTGTAACTTTTTCAGGAATGATTATTGAACCTCTTGTTGTTACATCAATTGCGCGAGAGTATGCTATCGTGTATCCGCCGCCTATCATTACCTCTCCGTTTGTATCACCTGCAGAGCTTGTAATGGTATACAGAATGTCAATATTATCTTCGTTACCTACTATCGCAGCGTCTGATGGTGTTGATTCGTTTTGAATAACGATGATCAATGATATTGATACTATGATGGCAGTCAGTATTGTTAATGTCTTGGTCATTGTATTGCCTGACATCATGCCCCCTCACTTTTTTCTGACATGCATTAGCACTGTTCCAGCAATTGCGACTATGATGATTAATGCGAGAACTGTTATCAATATCGTGCTTCCGTTTGACTCAACATCGGCTTCTTCGAAATACGCTATGATTGTGATGTCATCATACACTACATATGTTGTTTTTTGATCAGTTGATCCCGTACTCCATGATGCGAATTGGAACCCTTCTGCTGGAATGGCGCTCAATGTTATTGTCGATCCAGAAGCATAACTCCCTGATCCGATAGTTGTTCCAGAACCATCTGGCGAGCATATTATGTTGACTGTCACTTCGCGGGCAAAATAAGCTGTAAGATATAGATTGGATGTTACTGTCACTTCTTTGGACGGGTTTGTGTCTCCATCACTCCATCTAAGAAAAATGTATCCTTCTGATGCAGTTGCTACAATGTTTGCCTTATCCCCATATTTGTAAATTCCTTCTCCAGATACAGAACCATACTCGGAATCGTTGACATTGATCTTTAATTCAAAATATGAGTCTGTATCTGTTTGTCTGACATATTTTCCTGAAACTAGTTCAAACACGCATCCCCGTATATTTTCTACAGAATTTGCTAATCTGTTGCCGTCTTGATCGTAGTATTCAGAAATGTTGGGATCCATCACAACTAATCCACTTGAATATTTTATTGATTCTAAATTAAACTGAGTAGTACCATAGTTATGCCTGGGACTATATGCGTTTAATTTAATCTCTTCAACAGTATCAGACATCGTAATTGTTTGGACATGAGCGTCTCCGAAGGTATTCTGTCCAAGAGTTTTGACGCCTTCTGCTAATGTTAACTGGACGGGTTCTCTATTGGTATTCCATCCGATATCTTCCGGTTCTTCATACTCGTATCCTATTCCAGTTGATCCCTTGGTCAATGTTACATTGGAAACGCTCATGTTCAGTACATTTACTAGAGACACATCTATTGGAATAGATAGATAATCTAACCCTTCACATCCGTATAGTGCCCTTGTGCCTATGGATTTTAAACTATCTGGAAATATTGCTCTGCTCAATGATGAGCAATTTTCAAAAGCATTGTTACCAATCGTGATTATATTCCTTAATTCGATTGTTTTTAAATTAATGCATTCTGCAAAAGAATATTCTCCGAGAGAGTTCAAACTGCTGGGAAATGAGACATTCTCAAGTATTTGACATCCATTAAACGCATAATTGCCGATTGATTCTACAGAATCTGGTATTGATATCTCAGTTATATTCGTATTCGTGAATGCACCGTCATTAATTGTTTCTAGCCCACTAGGCAATTGAACTCTCACGCTATTTGCACTGATATAAGCAAACATCTGGGATCCAATTGTTTTTATTCCCGATTCCACGTAAATGTCAATGCCATCTGATTGTGAATAATACCAGGGCAATTGCATTCTGTTGTAGGAATCGGGTTCTATGCCTGAATTTCCTCTTATAATGTGAACTTCGTTTAAAGACTCACAATAGAAGGGATCATTACTCAAGTCTATGTCAATCGGCATTGTAAGGCATTTAATATTACCGTTTACGAATGCAGATCTTCCTACCTCTTTAACCGATTGTGGAATTGAGACATTGTGTAGTGAATCACATTCCATGAAGGCTTCTATTCCAATAGATTCCAAACCGTCTGGTAGTGAAATGGATGAGAGATTTCTACAGTGATAGAACATGTAGTCTCCTATGGATTTCACTCCATTGTTTATTGTAACTCTGATATTGGACGCTTCGGAATTGTACCATGGTGTCCAACCAATTCTACTGCCACTCAAATATGTTTGAGTAGTATAATCTGTACTGATTCCGGTTGTTCCAGGTGTAAAGGTGAAGTCGGTTACATTTGTACATCCTTCAAATGTGTTATTTTCAACTTCTAGATCTATAGGCATCGTCAATTTTGTAATTTTGTTACACCCGTAAAACGCACCAATTCCTAGTGAAGTCACAGTATTAGGTATTGTGACTTCACCAGTTTTATTCGATGGACAGACAATTAATTCTGTTATGTCCTTATCGTAGAGAATGCCATCTATTGACCGATAGTTTGGATTGCCAGTGCTTACTGTAATATTATCTAAGTTTTGACACCAGTAAAAACAACATTCTCCGATGGATCTAACATTGCTGCCGATATAAATTTCGCTTATTCCTGTTTGGCGAAATGCATCATCATCGATAATTTCTACCGAATCTGGAATTGTTATCTCGGTCATTTTATTACACGCATAAAACGCATTCCAGCCTATGTTCCTTAGGCCTTCATTTAATATGACTTTTTCAAGATTATATGAATGACTAAAACTAGTTGATTCGATACTTGTGATCCCTTCCTCTACAACTACGCTAGTTATGGTGGACTTATATTCATTCCATGGAGCATGTTCACTGCTTGGCCAATCCATCTCTCCATTTCCTGTAATTACCAGATTGCCTTGAGAGTCGAGAGTCCAGAATGCATTATCTCCGCATGAACCAGAGTCAATTAGCTCACTTTCAGCTGCTGCTGAGTCTACATGTGGAGAAATCACCCATAGAGCGATTGTTATTGCGAATAAAATTAACAAGTACCGTTTAATCGCCAAGTTATCGAACCACTTGAAATTTTCATTGTAGGTATAAACAACTTATCTTCATGCCAGAAGCACTTTGGCTTTTAACAAATATTGATTTGCCTTGAGGGGTTGTGTCGGAGGCCATCGGGGAGAAGTTCGAGCTCAGGGACCGCAGGAGGGCCTTCGGTCAGTACTACCTCGACAAGGGGCTGGAACTCACCAAGGTCTCGGTACTCATGGGCCACGACTGCACCAAGACCACGGAGCAGTACTATTGCAGAATCGGCGAAACTGAAGCCATTGCAGAAGCCAGAACCAAGTGGTGAATGCGGGCGTTAACGGGAAGATCTCATAAGGTTTGGAAGTCAGGAATAAGAGTGAAAGCACCCAGATTCACTCATCGGGTGCCTGGATAGGGAAAAATGAGTGCAGCCGCCGGGATTCACAACCCGCTATCCAGCATTCCCAATTTCGTTCAATTTTCTGTGGTCTGAGACCGTTTGAAAACACAGTTGTTCCAACCATCATGGGTTGAATTTCGGTGTTAACCTAAACGGTAAACCAGCCCGATTGCAGCTTTGCATTGCTACTTCTATGAAACTATTTCCAGGGTAAATCCCTGTTAAACCCTTTCCCAAACCTCTTAGAACACCTCAAAAGGAGGAACAAGATATGGCTGGAGAAAAAGCAGCGAACAACGGACAGAACGGAATGCAGAACGAGATCAGGGCCGCCTTCGGGCAGGTCAACGTCGAGAACGACACGTCCACGCAGAAGACCCCCATCATGAGCTTCAGCAACGGCAACGTCTACATCGGCCTCAAGCTGGTCTCCACCTTCGACCAGAAGACCAACACCAGGAGGGAGCCGGTCCCCAGGATCACCGCGTCCTTCAACGGCAAGTTCGTCGAGGTCCCCCTCAATGGAAAGTGGTGGAGGTCCTTCGCCGACTTCGTGGAGAAGATGGCCGTGGCGATGGAAGGTGTGGACCTTCAGAACTCCACCATCAACGACGACGTGGAGTACGCCAAGGACATGATGGCCAAGTTCAGGGCGAAGGAATGAGCGAAGGCTACCGCGTAGACCACTGGTTCCTCTGGGGCAACGGGGAGCTCAGGTCCAAGACCTACCGCTATCCGACCTACGAGGAGGCTCTGGAGCGCTTCGACAGGTGCTCCGAGGACGAGAGCTCCACCAGGGTCTCGCTTCGCAGGATTGGTCCCAAGAGGTCGTCTTCTGCATTGAAGGTGTGGGAGGCGCCCCTCTGAGGGCCGAGGGGGACGGGTCCGGACCGCCCGTCCCCTCGAACATCCTTACCCGGTAGGACACCAACCGGGAACATGTGTGAAACAAACAGGTGATCGACATGGCTCAGCCCAGGAAGCTGTCGCCCTCGGAGCTCTCCCAGATGATGTCCGGGATGAACCCCCAGAGGGCGACCCGCTTCTACAACAAGTGCATGACCAACCCCGACACTCCCCAGGAGAATATACTTCTCCTGAGGCAGTACAGGGACCAGAATCCCGACAGGTTCCTCTCCGACGACCAGATGAAGGGGAACAGGGGATTCAAGGGGTCCTGGACCTTCGGCAAGGGTTTCTCCGGCGGATACCGCGAGAAGTCGTTCAACAGGGTCTACGACTCCGACGGGTTCTCCTACGACCAGTACGGAAACAGATACGACAGCCGCGGGAACAACACCGCAGGCTACCACGACGGCGGATCCGAGCAGTTCCAGGGAAACTGGAGCCCCAACGGCTTCTCCGAGTACTACGGCGCCCACTCCCAGAGGCCCCGCTTCAGGAAGAGGAAGCCCATCGGTGCTCCGCGCTCGTACGACGAGCTCGGCCAGACCCTCATGTCCTTCGACAGCGACGTGGCCCGCACCAGGTACTTCATGAAGGTCGTGAACAACCCCGAGACCAACCCGGACACCCTGAACAACATCGTCAGGTTCAGGAACAACAACCCCCAGATCTTCGCGTCCGACGACGACGCGAAGGCGCACGGCCCCACCATGCAGCCCAGACAGGGATTCTGGTCGACTTTCTGGAAGCCCCAGGAGGAGTTCTCCTCCATGTCTCCGAAGAAGCAGAAGTTCTTCGTCAGGGCCTTCAGGGGGAGGAACCGCGCCCGCAACACGGCGTACGGACTCCGTGTCATGACCAACCCCTCCACTTCCGTGGAGGACAAGCAGGCCATGGCCGAGGTCGTGAACGAGAACCCCGGACTGTTCTTCAAGAACGCATCCAACAGCGGTGGACAGGGCAGGGACTGATGGAAATGGGCATCGGATTCGTTCTCAAGACAGCGGCAGCGCTGGCGGTCCTGCTGGCGCTCGTGGCTGTCCCCATCTGCTCCGACGGGTCGGATGCCGCGGTTCCGGAGTACTCCGCCGAGATCACAATCGATCTCGGCGAGCCCGTCACCATCGACCTCCAGGACTACCTGGAGGGCAACAGGTACAATTACTGCACCTACACCAAGTACAGCGGCACCAGCGAGCTACCTCCCGGGATAACCAAGGACGGCAGCATCCTGTCCGGCACACCGACGGAACTAGGCAACTACCACCTGCAGTTCAGGTTCAACAACGCCTCCGTATCCCTGGTGGCCGATGCCATCCTGAACTTCGATATCACCGTGACCGAGGTCCCCGAGAAGTTCACCGTCACCTACGACGCCGGCATCGGAACGGTCAACGGACAGAGGACATGGTCCGAGAGCATCACCGAGGACACCTTCGCCTCCCTGCCGGATGCGAAGTACTCCTCCGGTGCGTACGTCTTCAAGGGATGGTCCACGTCGGAGACATCCACGACCGTGGTCGACTCCCTGAAGGTCAACGGCGACATCACCCTGTACGCAGTCTGGGAGAGGCAGACCGTCAAGGTCGATCCCATCACAGCGACCATCACCAGCGGACAGTCGTCGACCATGCCGGTCACGACCGATCCGGAGGATGCCAGGCTCTCCATATCCGACCTCGGAGGCCTGTCCTCGTACAACGCCACCGTCTCCGGGAGGTACATCTTCCTGGACATGACGAACGTCGAGCCGGGAACATATTATGTGACGATCTCGGCCAGCTCCACCGGCTACTACACTGGTTCGGCGAAGGTCACCATCATGGTGCCCATCACCATCGTGAAGCCGATTGAGTACACCCTCTCGCAGGGCGACGTCTTCTCGTACACACCCGTCACGAATCCGTCCAACGCCTCCATCGAGCTGAAGTCCGTCCTCCTGGACGGCTCCCCTGTCGAGGGCAACGGAGGACTGTCGGTGAGCGGCAGGACCATCACGGGCACCCTGGAGAACCCGGGAACCTACGAGATCTCCTACCGCGCCTTCCTGGACGGCTATGTGGACGTGGACAACACAGTCTTCGTCTACGTCTCCGATTCATCCGAGAATCCAGGAACGGGATCGGTGTCTCTCGCTTCGGTCACCGCTTCTGCAAGGGCATCGGAGCCGAGGGTCTTCGACTTCGTGGCCATCGGCGGGCAGAACGTCTCGAACTATGTGTGGACTGTGGACGGCGAGGTCTTCGCCTCGTCGTCGGAGACAGCGCTGTACGAGTTCCCGTCCTCGGGGATCTACATGGTAGCATGCACAGCGAGGGGCTTCGACGGCACCGAGGTGACGATGGAGATCACCGTCGTCTGCACGGACAACTACCACCGCGAGGCCGCATGGTCCGGGGTCGAGTACGCGTACATCGTCGAAGGCGATGTGGGCGTCGAGGCACCAGACCAATGCCCCCTGAGGAAGAGCACCGAGACCATCGACGGCAAGGTGTTCACCGTGCTGTCGGGGACCCCCTCCGAGGGCGACATCGGCAAATCCTACGACGTGACCGTCGGGGAGGAGTCATGGACCGTCACCGTGTACAAGGCCGAGGCCTCTGCGCCCACGGCATCGTTCTCGGTGACCGTGGACGGCTACACCGCCAAGGCGGTGTTCACCGGGCTCCGCGCCTCGTTCCACATGTTTGACTTCGACGGGGACGGGACGTTCGAGGACGGCTCCGAGTTCAGGTACGACCGCCCCGGAAGGTACACCGTCGTGTGCAAGGCAGTGAACAACGTCTCCGAGGTGACATCCACAGCGTACGTCGAGGTGGACATCGTCCCCCAGGAGGATGCGACACTCGACGAGTTGACTGACTTCCACATCGGCGTGAACGAGAGGATGCATATCTCCATCTCCATGGGATCCACGGACGCTCTGTCCGTTTCTGGATCCGCGTCGTCCTTCGTGACCGTGGACGGGACCACCCTCATCGTGGCACCCACCGAGGCGGGCGTGTACGAGCTCATCGTCACGATAACCCACTCGGACGGCACGACCGACTCCAAGAGCGTGGAGGTCACCGTGAAGCAGGAGGGCCTCGACCCCGTTCCCGAGCCTCGCGGCGACTACACCCTAGCGATGATCCTGATCTTCGTCGTGTCCGTGGGACTGATCGCCGGTTTCCTGATCTACGACACCCGCACCGGGAAGGTCTCCGAGAGGTACCGCTCGTTCAAGGCGAGAACCAGGTCCAAAGTTCAGAGGAACGGCTCTAACGCCAACAGGTACGGACCTCAGTTCAACCAGAACAACAGGAACAACGGAGGCCGCTGGAGATGACCGATGTGCAGATCCCCGTGACCACCGTGTGGGACGTTGTGGCGGATGCGCTGGACGACCCCTGGTTCTGGGGCGTATCGATCGGTGCTACCATGGCATTCGCCCTGGTGTTCGGATGCCTTCACGAGAGGAGGCACCGCCGATGCCGATACCCGCGATAATCGGAACGATAGCGTCCGTCCTCGGATGGATAGGCATCGACCTGGGCATCTCCTGGCTGACCTCCGACTCCACCAACGTGGAGTACGTCCGCGGACTGGACTTCCCCTCCTTCATAGAGCTCTACTGGCTGTCGCTGCTCCTGTACGGGGCGGTGATGCTGGTCGGGCTATGGATAGCACTGCCGAAGAACGCAGGCGGGCGCGGCCCCCGCTATTGAGGCCGCATCAAACAGCTTGATACCATGAGTAAAACGAGTTACATCGCGGCCCTCGCAGCCGTCCTGGTGTCCGTAATCGCGGCTGTCTCGCTCGTACCAATGAGCGACGCGGCGGGAGAGGACCTCTCAGGAACATACGGCGAGGCCACCGTGATCGAGATAGCCCCGGGGTTCGAGTGGCGCTACACCCCCGAGTTCCCCGAGGATCTTACAGACTTTGTGACCGTGTCCCTCGAGGTCAACGACGGCAGCGTCGGATACGTCGACGGGAGCATGGTCATAGTGACCATACCCGAGGAGGCTGCCTCCGGCACGACCTACAACGTCGTCATCGAAGCTTCGATGACAGAGCCCGTCGAGCAGACCGCCTACCAGTACGTGAAGTTCGTCGTTGTCGACGGTCTCAGCGTCAGCGGAACCATCAACGACATCATCGCCGGTACCAGGATAGACTTCTCCCCCATCGGCGAGTCCGACATGTCCGGCGAGATCACCTGGACCGTCAAGTCCGGGACCGAGCTCCCCGCAGGTCTGGAGCTCGCAGATGGCAAGGTCTCCGGAACCCCCACGGGGATCGGACTGCAGACCGTCTCCCTTACAGCAAACTGCAGGGGAGAGACCGCCGATTTGGTGGTGACCTTCACCGTCTACAGCAAGATCGTCGGCGACTCCGAGGAGACCATCGCGTCCTACGGAACACCCGTCTCCTCCAGAACCATCACCAACGCCGAGGACATCGGCGTCACCTGGGCCGTCTCCGAGGGGACCCTTCCCGAGGGATTCTCCCTCGACCCCGCGACCGGAGTTGTCAGCGGATCCTCCGCCGAGGTGAAGGAGACCGTCGTCACCATCACCGGGACCAGCACCCACGGTCCCTCCCAGAGTGTGACCAAGCAGATCACCATCCGCTCCGAGCCCGACCTCGTCCTCTCTTCCGAGAGCAGCATCCTCACCTATCTGAACAACGCGAATGCGGTCACCGCTACCGTCGCAGCCACCCAGACATCCCAGATTTCCTGGCAGGTCTCCGGCTATGAAGGGGCGACAGTTTCCGACGGGATCGTCTCCGTCTCCAACCCCGCTACCGCAGGGATGGGACAGGAGCTCACCGTCACCGCGACCACCGCATACGGACAGACCGAGACCGCTCAGGTCGGACTCGACGTAGAGGACACCCTGAAGATTTCCGGCGACGACCTCGTCAGCGCCATCGTCGGCACTCCGAAGCTCACATCCGCATTCACCGTAAGCGGAGGATCCTCCAACACCCTTGCGGCATCCACCGAGACCGTCGGACTCACCGCAACCATCCAGGACAACTGTCTGAGCGTGCAGAGCGCTTCTCCGATGCAGGACGCCCAGGTAACCGTGACCGTCACGTCCGCCGCGGGACAGACAGCCTCCGCGACTGTCATCGTCGACGTGTACAACGTGCTCGTGTTCAGCTCCCAGCCCACCGGCGGAGCCGTCATCTACCCGATGTGATAGCATGACCGAGAACAGGAGCCTGCTGACCGCGTTCGCCCTCTTCGCCGCTGTGGCGATGCTCATGACCTGCGTCTGCCTCGTCTCCGACGAGTCCGATGCTGCGCTCGGAGCGTTCACCGGAGGGGAGAACCGCAGCAGCCCCACGAATCCCTACACGGAGATCGACTGCGACATCTCCGACCTGGAGGACAACTTCGGGTTCGACACCTACGAGCACATCTACTACGTGGAGCTCGGATCGAGGTTCGACATCACCGGCCGCGACCCGAACAGCGAGTTCCAGGGCTACGACAGCTCCAGGATGACCCTGGCCGACCCAGACAAGGAGTGGGACTCCCAGAACTTCTGGGGGTTCTTCACCGACACCGGTCAGGCGGCCATGGGCACCACGGAGGACTTCGCGGTCATCTTCGAGGTCGTATGCACCAACGACACCAAGGTCGAGGAGATCTCCGTCCAGGGGGCCTCCTCCGGCTCCACAACCATGGGGTACCGTCCCAACGGCACCAACGCCGAGAGGGACTTCCTGATCTACACCACTCCCAGATACAGCGCCAGCCCGGCACCGACCACCACCGTGACCGTCGAGCAGACCTCCGGGCGCGACGTGGCGAGCTTCGACCTGGGGATCTCGGCGTCGGGACTCGTCCCGCATCTGAAGATCACCCCGAAGGGCATCGGAACGGCCACGTTCCTGATCGAAGCCACCGACGGCGGAGGCGCATCGACAGTCTTCACGGTCAACGTCTCGGAGTACAAGAACGGGGTACTGACGTTCAACGCCAACGGCGGTTCGGGAGCTCCAGCATCCATGACGGACGAGTCCTACACGGGCAAGTTCTACTACGAGATCCCGCAGCAGGAGCCCACACGCTCCGGCTACGAGTTCAAGGGCTGGTCCCCTGACAGGTACGCGACGGAAGCGGAGTACTTCTACGACGGGCAGAACGACCTCGACTGGAGATACGACACATCCCTGGCATCGGACACCCTCTACGCTGTGTGGGAGCGCACAACCCAGACGTTCACCGCAACGCTGGAGTACAGCGCCAACGGCGGTTCGAACACTCCCACGAGCCAGACGGCCTCAATGACCGGGACGTCAGCTTCGGGATCCAAGTCGTTCATCGTGACAGATTCCGTTCCCGTGCGCGACGGGTTCGTCTGCGTCGGATGGGCCCTGTCCTCCGGAGCGACCACCGCGCAGTACCACGCCGGGGACTCCGTCTCCGTTGCATACGGTTCCAAGATCACGCTGTTCGCGGTCTGGGAGCAGGCCTCGATCACCATGACCGGGTCCCCGCAGGGATTCGGCGTGGTGGGGACGTCGTGGAGCTACACCCCGAACGCCAGCGTCGAGGGGTGCACGCTCACTGTGGGCGGAGCATCGTGGCTGGTGGTCTCCGGCGATACCATCGTGGGGACCCCGACCTCGGCCGGGACCTTCGAGATAACCGTAACAGCACAGAAGGCAGGCTACCAGAGCGCGACCCAGACATTCACCGTCCAGGTCCTGTCTAACCTGTCCTTCCAGTCCTCTCCCGAGGGAGGTGCGATCATCTATGCAGTCTAAGAATATCATCATGGCAGCGACGGCCCTGGCCGTCATCTCCCTCGTCCTGTCGGCCATCCCGCTCGATCAGGCATCCGCCGAGGAGCAGGACTACGACGTGGACTATGGGAGATTCTACAGCTACACGCTGCAGTTCGTGTTCGACGGGAGCAACGCCGAGACCATCGAGTGGGACTTCGGCGACGGCTCCCCGGTGTCGACGGAGTGGAACCCCTCCCACACATACGCCGAGAAGGGAACCTACTACGTGACACAGACGACAACCAACTCCTACAACGGAGGCTCGACCACCGTGGAGGTCTACAAGGTCAGCGTGATGGGATTCCCCGTCATCACCTTCGACTCCCTCGGCGGGCCCCAGGTCCAGGAGATACAGCAGACCGCCTACGGTGTTCCCGCTACAAAGCCGGCCGATCCCGTCAGGTCCGGGTACGAGTTCGGGGGATGGTTCACATCCTCCGACCTCTCCCAGGAGTACGACTGGTCATCCGACGTGAAGAGGTCCATGACACTCTACGCCAAGTGGACCCAGGTGAGCGAGGAGGTCCCCGAGACCTTCGAGATAACCTTCGAGGTGGACGGCGGTTCCATCACCGTACCCACAGCGACCGCCGACAGCGGAGCGTCTTTCGTCCTCCCGTCCTACGACGGCGAGAAGGAGGGGTTCGAGTTCGCCGGTTGGAGAATCGGAGACGACATCCTCCAGCCCGGGGACTCCGTCACAGTCACCGGCGATGTGAATGTCACCGCCGTCTGGAAGGAGGCATCCGTCACCCCCGGAGGGGATGACGACGAGCCCGGAGACGACCCCGGAGGCGACGAGCCCTCTGGCGATGATTCCGCCGACAGCAAGGACGACGGACTCTTCGAGATCCTCGTCCTGCTTGGGATCGTCGTCGTGGTGATCGTCCTGGCCGCGTATGCGTTCCACGTCCGTGGCAACGGAGGGAGGCGCTGAGATGTCCGCCTGGAGCTCCATCGCCAAGGCCCTGACCAATTTCTTCAAGGGAGGCGGAGGGAAGGTTGCCGCATCCGGAGCCGCAGAGGCGGCCCAGGCTGGAACCAAGGTGATCCTGACCTGGGGCAACACCGTCAAGGTCGCGGTCGTCGGATGCTTCTCCTACCTCTTCCTCACCGGAGGGCTGTCCAACGTGGTCTCCACCACATTGGGCATCCCCGAGGAGGTGGCGCAGGTGATCATCATCGTGGTGTTCGTCCTGCTCCTCGCCCTGGTCATCCGCTACCTGGTCAACTACGCCAGGGACAAGATGAACCTGAAGCAGGAGTACATCGACACCCCGATCTTCACGAGGCGCTCCGGGCAGGACCACGATAACCTGAGGACGGGACAGCAGTACATCGAGCCCTATCAGGGATACGACCGCCGCTTCTACGACGGCTCCGACTGGAGGAGATACAGATGATGTGGATTCCCCTCATGTCCGGGATCATCAACGCGGTGTTCATCCTGGACCTGATCGTCACCCTCACAACGGGCGACGACCTGGCCCACCTCCTGCTGGACGCATCCGGGAACACCGTCGCATCAGCCATAACGGAGAACATCCCAACGGACCCGGCGGTGTTCTGGCTGCTGTCCGGGTTCATCCTGGTGTTCGTCTGCGCCATCGAGTGCCTGCTGATCTACATCGCGTTCTACTCGGACATCAGCCAGTGCAAACAGGGCAAGGTGGTCAGATGATGAACATCCCGAGGATAATCGTGGGGCTCCTGCTCTTCGTCGGCTCGGCGTGGCTGGTGCCCCTGATATCCGGCATGCTGAACGTCGGAGAGGCCCTGGTGTTCTCCACCATAGGCAGCGTCATGGCGTTCGCCGGAGGGATGATCCTCTATTCGGGGGTGAGACCGTGTCAGCGCTGGTACTGATCCTCTGCCTGATCGGAGCGTTCCTGGGGTTCCGCTGGAGCTTCTCCAGGTGCCTAATGAAGGCCCAGACGCAGGTGAGCGATGTACTCTGACGATCAGTCTAGGGACATCGGTCCGACGGATGTCTCCATGCCTGGGCCTCAGGGAGATGCTGTCCCCGAGCAGGCCTATGCGGACGTGCCCAGGGAGTCCCCGTGGAGGAAGGTGGCGGCTGTCGCCGCCACCGTGTCTGCCGGGTTCTTCGGCGTGTACGTGGTGTGGAGGATGTTCGGCACCGACGCTATCGTCGACGCCCTGCAGGAGTACTGGCCAGTCCTCTTGTCTCCGATAGCCGGCGCCCTGCTGGCAAGGTTCGTGGTCAGATCCCTGTACCGCCCCTCCGGCAGGGTCCTTGTCCATCTGGATGTGGAAAACCATCTCCTGAGGGCGGTGTTCGTGCCGGACGACATGTTCCGCTACATCCAGCAGACTGGGAACAACGTGGTGTACCACACCGTGTCCGGCATCCCCGTCTACCTGGTGGAGGGCATGGACCTCGAAAGAGGGATGGTGGACTACGGCTGGGTCCACACCGAGAACGCACTCGTGGTGATGACGAGAGAGGACGCCTACCGCAAGTGGTATTCGGTCCTGAATCAGGTCATGGAGGAGAACCTCGAGCTCATGGTGCATCCGAAGGTCATCGGCCTGGGATATGCCAGGTCCTCGCTGAGGAAGCACCTCGACAGGATCTCCTCGGCCCTCGGTCTGATCGAGGCGGACTACGAATCCCACGACTCCGACGAGTCGGTCCCGGAGGACTACCTGGACTTCACCGTGAACCCCAGGGATACCAACGGCAACCGTCCCCGTCAGGGGATGAGCCAGCATCGCGGAGGTGATTCCGATGGGCGCCAGTAAGGCGGTCGACTACATCTCCAGGATGGAGCACGGCGTGATCATCGCGGTGGGCAGTGGTAAGCAGGGCAAGTCCTGCTCGCTGCACTCGCTCATCGACCTGTGCTGGCACACCCGCCCCGTGTACCTACTGGATCCCATGGAGTACGACGTCTCAATGTTCCCAGGATACCGCAGGGTCTCCGACCCCAACGACATCCCCGTCGGCTCAGTGGCTGTGATAGAGGATGTGAACAGGGTGTTCCACTCTAGGGGCTCCGGGAAGGATGCGACACTCCAGCGCTGGTTGGGGATCATCTCCCACAAGTCCACCGTTGTGTGCATCACCACCCAGTCCATGGCCGGCACGGACATAGAGTTCGTCAGGTCCCAGGACGCCGTGGTCATGTGCAAGAGGATGCACGACGAGGATCTCGCTTTCGAGAGGCCGGAGTTCAGGATGAACCAGGTTCTCGCGAACATATGGATCGAGGAGTCGATAAGACAGCATCCCGATCTGGAACCCAGGAGCTGGTGCTTCTTCCCCCGCTTCAACGAGTCCGTCGCGATACCGAAGGTCTGGTGGTGGTCCTACAGGAACAGCCACATGCTCAGGGACGTGAGACTGTGAGCTTCAACGTCACCACCGATCCGGAAACGGACAGGATGCTCTCATTGAGGGCTTCCTCCAAGGTCCCCCTCCCCAGAGAGATCGCCCTCTGCGACCCCAGGGACGCGAGGGAGTACTTCTCCTGGATAGCCGTGTACGAGGCCTTCGGCCTTGCAGACCACCCGTTAGTGCAGCTCCTCGGCAAGAGGAGGCTCGACGCAGCGATGGCGAGTGCCGTCAGCAGGGCCGAGCATCTCGACCGCGTCGCCCACTACGGCGCGTGGCTCGGGAACGAATCGGTGCGTATAGTCGACCTGGTGTCCCCCACGCAGGACGACCCGAAGGGGAGATGACGGTGCCGTCCCGGGTATCCCCCGCGCCGTCCCCGGCGTTTCGGCGGCGGAGCGCATTAACGCAAAAAAGAACCGCCATCCGGCGGTTCTTTTTTGCGCTCTGATTTCCTTTACAGCAGTGAGAAATTCACGATCAGGCCCGCGAACACGATGGACACCATGCTCAGCAGCTT
>CAJJJM010000006.1 GCA_905187815.1 uncultured Methanomassiliicoccaceae archaeon | reverse complement strand
ACCTGGAGGCGCTGCGCCTGGCGTTCCTTCGGGATGCAGCTCTCTCCCCCGGGGCGTTTTTGTGCCAGCTGCGGAGTTGAGCAGTTTGGCCCGCACCTTTGTGCATTTTGCTCACGGTAATTGATTTCGATTTATGGAAAGCGTAAAAATACACAAAAACACTTGACAGTAAAAGAAATCTATTGTACATTATAGACACAGGAAAGGAGTGAGTCCCATGGGCTAGTTAGCTCAGAGATTCCCAATCATCCCTGCACCGTTCGGAATCGAGGAATTCCTCAAAACGCGAAACTCCGGAAGAACCCAAAGACGAAACACACCTCACGATGATGAGCCACACGAGAATCGAGTTTTGGTAGCAACCAGAGCAGACGTCTGCGTGTACCGATGTTTTATGGATTGGCAAACCCCTGAGTTCCCCTGTTTCCCCAGCATCCGGACGGTATCTCAAGAAAGCAAGAGGTAAAGCATATTGGAAACTCCGATCCAGAAGTAGGCCCCCCGTTCGTCGTTGGAGCGAGCGGGGGGTTGTGCTGTATCTGGGACCTGCGCCTTCCGCGCATAATCATCGGTATCGTCGCCGGTGCTGGCCTTGCAGTCGCAGGCGCCACGATGCAGAGCACCCTGAAGAACCCACTTGCGGACCCTTACACCACCGGGATCTCCTCGGGAGCCGCGTTCGGTGCGACGATAGCGATCTGCTACGGCACCGGGATATTCGGGAGCGGGGGATCCATAGTGGTGAACGCTTTCGTGTTCGCCCTCATCCCCACCGCCCTGATCGCGGTGATATCTGTGACCAAGAAGGTCTCCCCTGTGAGCATGATCCTTGCCGGCATAGCCGTGATGTACATATTCAACGCCATGACGACTGTGATGAAGCTGTGGGCCAACCCGGATGACCTAGCCTCCGTGTACAGATGGGAGGTCGGCAGCTTCGAGGGCCTTGACTGGGGGGACGTTCCCATAATGACCGCCTTCACCGCGGTCGGCTCCCTGTTCCTCCTGCTGGTCTCCAGCAAGATGAACGTGCTTTCGACCGGCGACGAGAACGCCAAGGCGCTGGGGATCGACGCGTCGAAGCTCCGCATGGTGTGCCTCGTGGTCGTGACCCTCGTCACGGCTTCGATCGTCAGCTTCACCGGGGTGATCGGGTTCGTGGGGCTCGTGGCCCCGCATGTGGTCAGGATCTTCATCGGCTCCGACAACAGGTACCTGATCCCCGCATCCATGGCGCTGGGCGCGGCGCTCCTGCTCGTAGCCGACCTGGTCGGGAGGACGGTCATCGCCCCGGCGGTGCTGGAGGTGGGTGTGGTGACCGCGTTCATCGGCGGACCGCTGTTCCTGTACCTGGTCATCCGCCAGAAGAGGGAGGCGTGGTGAATGGAGGTCCGCGTCGAGGACATGAGCTTCGGCTACGGCGACCTGCCCGTGCTGCACCACATCGACCTGGTGCTCGACAGGCCGGGGCTGGTCTGCATCGTCGGACCCAACGGGGTCGGCAAGTCCACGCTGATCAAGTGCATGAACAGGATCCTGACCCCTTCCTCCGGAAGGGTGACCGTGGACGGCATCGATATCCGCGACATCCCGCTCCGGGACCTGTCCAGGGTCGTCGGGTACGTCCCGGTGACATCCGGCGATGCGTTCTCCATGACCGTCCTGGACACGGTCATGATGGGGAGGTACCCTTACCAGAGGCTGGGGAGGGTCTCCGATCTGGACATGACCATCGTCAGAAGGACGCTCAACATGATGGGCGTGAAGCATCTGGCACTCCGCAACTTCGACGAGCTGTCCGCCGGACAGCACCAGAGGGTGGCGATAGCCAGGGGGCTCGCACAGACCACCAGGGTGCTGATCCTCGACGAGCCCACGTCCAACCTGGATGTCAGGCATCAGCTGCAGGTGACTGAGCTCCTCAGGGACCTGGCCATATCCAACGGGATGACTGTGGTCATGATCAGCCACGATCTCAACGTGTCAGCGAAGTACGCCGACACGATCGTCATGATGGCCCTCCCGGGGGTGGTTCACATGGTGGGCACCCCCGAGGAGGTCCTGATGGAGGACACCATCCGGTACGTCTACGGCGTCGACTGCAGGATAATAGAGGATGAGGGGAGGCCCCATGTGATCCTGAAGGGCGCCCTCCCAGACGATGTCATCAGGGAGATGCACGGAGACCGAGGCGGGCGGGAACATATTTGATGCTCCTCCGCTTTCGAACCATCGTCATGGATATCCAAACCGCCAAAGACAACGTGAAGAGCGCGATCGTATCGTATCTGGGCAAGGACGCGGCCGGGAACTACATCATCCCGCGCAGCAGGCAGAGGCCCCTCATGCTCATAGGAGCCCCGGGGCTCGGCAAGACGGCCATCATGTCCCAGATCGCCGCGGAGCTGGACATAGGCTACGTCGGATACACGATCACGCACCACACCCGCCAGTCCGCCATCGGTCTCCCCATGATCGAGACGAGGGAGTACGGCGGTTCGGAATACCCCATCACCAGGTACACCATGAGCGAGATCGTCGCATCCGTCTACGATGCGATGGAGGAGCAGGGTCACAGGGAGGGCATCCTCTTCATCGACGAGGTCAACTGCGTTTCCGAGACCCTGTCGGCCGCGATGCTTGACCTCCTGCAGAACAAGAAGTTCGGCCCTCACAGGATTCCGGACGGATGGGTGCTTGTCGCCGCCGGGAACCCCCCGGAGTTCAACTCCTCCGCAAGGGAGTTCGACATCGCCACCCTGGACAGGATCAGGGTCATAGAGGTGGAGCCTGACACTGACGTCTGGATGAGGTACGCCATGAGCGCCGGCATCCACGACACGATAACGTACTATCTACAGGTCAAACCCCAGAACCTCCTGAGGATCGAGAACACCCCGGACGGACCGGCGTTCGTCACACCCAGGGGATGGGAGGACCTCTCCACCGTGCTCAAGGAGTACGAGCGCCTGGGCCTGGAGACGGACGTGGACCTTATCTCGCAGTACGTCAGATTCCCGGAGATAGCCGCGGAGTTCAAGCGGTACATGGACTTCCACAGGAAGTACAGCGAGGACCACGACGTCGACGCGATACTGAATGGCACCGCCGAGGAACCGGCGGCGATATCCGGTTCCGGTGCGGAGGAGAAGCTGTCCCTGATCTCGGTGATCATCGGGAGGCTCAGCGCCGAGGCGGACGAGGGCATGGACCTGACCGACCTCGTGTCCAGGCTCGACAACCTGCCGGAAGGCGGGATCCCCGCACTGAGGACTGAGCTCAGGAGGTCGCTGGAATCCAACGGCACCTCGGACGCCAGAAGGTCCGCTGCATACTGCCTTTCCGCCCTGGAGGGCGCCGGGGACCCCGCAGAGCTCCGCGAGGGCTGCGCCAGATCCCTGGAGACGCTCAGGAGGGACTTCGACAGGCATCTGGACAACGCCATGTCGTACATGATCGCGGCCTTCGGGAAGGGGCAGGAGCCCGTCTCCCTGCTCGCAGGTCTGATCGGATGCTACAGCGTGGTGATGTTCTCGGAGGTTACGGGGCCGCTCTACAGGTACAACGAGGAGCTCCTCACATCCGGGCGCGACAGACGCCTGGTCGAGATGGCGGAGGGGCTCCGATGGCGAACAAGGTAGATTCGGAGCCGTGCGACGGCGGATGCCGCATAACCAGGCTGGTGTCCACCGACCGCGAGATAGCGGTCCCGGAGACCGTCGGCGGCAGGACCGTCGTGTCGATAGGCCCGTCGTTCCTGAACGGCTCCCCAGCAGCCGACGGGAGGACCGTGAGGATCCCCGCATCCGTGAAAGAGATCGATCCCGATGCCTTCACCGGGATCATCGGGATCAAGGCGATAGAGTACGGCGGGACCATGGAGGAGTTCAGCTCGTTCGGCATATTCGCCGAGTTCGACTGCGAGGTATCCACGGGCGACGGCCACGAGTTCAGGTTCCTGAACGGATACCCCATGGGATTCCCCGGGTTCGACAGGGCCATCCAGACCATGAACTTCAAGATGGACCAGGATCTGGCCATGAAGAGGCTCAGGGACCCCGTGCTGCTGACCGACGAGTGCAGGGACCGCTACCGGGAGTACCTGTCCAGCAGGATCATGCCCAGGGCGGAGCAGGCCGTCACCCAGGGGGACACCTCCAAGCTCGCCGAGATGATCTCCACCGGGATGTTCGACGACGCCTCTGTGAGGGCCCTGATGGAGAGGTCCCTCCGCTCGGGTAAGACCGCCGTCACCAGCATGCTTATGTCCGTGCTGTACTCGAGAAAAGGATGAGGGGGCGCCGGGCCCCCTGGGTTTTCACGCGGAGAGCACGAACTCCGCGATGTCGTCGATGACGGACTGGTTGAAGGTCATCGGCGTGAGGTAGTAGTCGGCGGAGGTGCCGTCGTACTGGCCGGGTATGCTGAACAGATGGTTCAGACCCACGTACGCCTGGCTCTGGACGTTCTCCTTGCCTTCGAGGATCTGCATCCAGAGGCTGTAGTCGCTGTCATATGTCACCTGCCAGTCGGATGTCCCCTGCAGGAACAGCATCGGGACCACCAGGTTCTGCGCTATCGAGGCGACGTCGTAGTCGTCGATGCTCTTCAGGTAGTAGGCGGACATGCCGAAGACGGTGGTGGACATGAGCTCCCCGTCGGTCATGCCGTCGAGGCTGCGGGACAGCTGGAGTTCGGCCTCGAGATACTGTATCATGAAATCCTTCTCGGCTCCGTCGGGCATCTGGTCCACAATCAGCATGTTCTGGTCGTAGGAGATCTCCGCAAGGGACCTCGGACTCCCTGCGAGGGATACCATCCCGTCGTACAGCCCGTCGGACTTCTCGACGATGGCGGGGGCCATCATGGCTCCGAGGCTGTGTCCGACGACGTACACCCTCTCGTATCCCATTGACTTCAGGAGTGCGGCAGCGGCGACAGCATCGTCCACCGTCTCGTAGTCGATGTCCAGGGAGCCTCCGAGTGCCAGGGACGTCCAGGGCTCGGAGTAGGTCCTGTCGTCGTACCTCAGCACATCCACGCCCTGCTCGGCGAGCCCCCATGCCAGCTGCTGGAAGATCCAGCTGTGCCCGGTCCCGCAGTCCATGCCGTTGGGTCCGGAGCCGGAGACGAGCACCACCGCGACGGAGTGGTCGGAGTCCTCGGAGGATGCGATGAGACCGTCGAGCTTGCTCATCCCATTGGGACCGACCTGCACCGCCTCCTCCACGATGCCGTCTGGCAGGGGCTGGTCGGAGGGGAGGTCGCGGGGCGTGATGTAGAACCCCACCACACCCTCGTCGGACTCGACGGTCCACAAGAGGATTCCGGAGTATGCGTATTCCATGTACGTGCATGAGACGCCGTCGGCGTCCGGGCGGTACGAGTCGCCGATCGATACGAGCGGCCCGTAGTTCGCCTCCTCCGAGGCGTTCAGGTTCAGGATGTACTCCTCGAAGTACTCCAGGCCGCCGAGGGCGTCGAACTCGGCCCTCAGCTCCGGAGCCAGGGAGTCATATGCCGCGATGCAGTCCCCTCCGGCGAGAGCATCGGCGAAGTCGGATGACGGACCGTCGTCCTCTGACGGCGTGTACTGCCAGGAGAACAGCAGGACGATGACGATGACGACCGTGGCCACGGCTGTCAGCTTGATGTTGCCTTTCTGCATGGAGCCGTGATGGTGGAACAGGGTTAAGGGAGTTTGGACCTCCCGTCCGGGTCGCCGGAGGGCGCCCGACGGTCAGGTCTGAGAACAAGGAGTAATCGGTTTGGTGGTGTGTGTCTGAGAGGCTCACTGAGCGGGCTCCCACTTGCACCTGACGGGGGACACGATGGCGCCCTCGGCCTTGAGCTCCTTGAACGCCTTGTCGATCTCCTTCCTGTCGATGCCGGTGGCCTTCTCGACCTCGCCGGCGCTCATGGGCTTGCCGGCTTCCTTCATGGCTTTGATGACATCATCCTTGACAGTCATGTTAACACCGTGAACTACCGATGCAGGGACTGTTCTTAAAGATGTCTGAGCAACCACAACATTTGAATCCGTCACGGCATCTGCGAGTCGCATGGAGGAGGCACCGTACCGGGAAAGAGCGGTCGCGTTCGTGAGGAGACAGGCGGTCCTAACGGTCTCCGCCGTGCTGGCCGTCATCTCGATGGCGCTGGTCCCTCCGTCGGCGGAATATCTGGACTACATCGATGTCCGCATGCTCTGCATCCTGTTCTGCTTCATGGCCGTGGTCGCCGGCATGAGGGAGTGCCACCTGTTCGGCGCCCTGGCGGGACGCCTGCTGGCCGGAAGGAGGAGCCTGAGGGCGCTCTGTCTGATCCTGGTCATGCTCCCGTTCCTCTGCTCCATGTTCATAACCAACGATGTGGCGCTGATCACCTTCGTGCCGTTCACCATACTGGTGCTGGGTATGGCCGGGGAGAAGAGGAGCATCCTCCCCGTCGTCGTCCTCCAGACGGTAGCCGCCAACCTCGGCAGCATGCTGCTACCCTTCGGGAACCCCCAGAACCTGTTCATCTACTCCAGATACGGCATAGGCACCGGGGAGATGGTCGCCCTCCTGGCGCCGTTCGTCCTCATAGGAGGCGTCGCACTCTGCCTGATGTGCGCCGGATTCTCCACCCGCGAGGTGCATGTGGGGATGAGCAGGGACCGCGAGGTCCGCAGCAGGGGCTTCCTGACCATGATGTTCATCCTGTTCGCGCTGTGCATCCTGACGGTGCTCCATGCGATCCCCTGGCAGGCCGTCCTAGCCGTGACGGTCGCCGCCATCGGCCTGACCCATAGAAAGGTCCTCGCCAAGGTGGACTACGGTCTGCTCCTGACGTTCGTGTGCCTGTTCATCTTCACCGGGAACATAGCGCAGGTTGACGCCGTGGCGGACGCACTGGGCGGGATGATGTCCTGGGACCCGATGCTCGCCTCCCTCGGTGTCAGCCAGGTCATCAGCAACGTCCCCGCGGCCACCCTCCTCTCCGGTTTCACTACGGACTGGCAGGGCCTCCTCGTGGGGGTCGACATCGGCGGATTCGGAACCCCCATCGCCTCCATGGCGAGCATGATCTCCCTCGGAATCTACTCGAAGACGGAGGACGCGGATGTGAGGAGGTATCTGATGTGGTTCACCGCCGCCAACGTAGCGATGATCCTCATACTCGTGCCGATCCATTATCTGCTGTGATCTGGAATCTAAAGACGTTGATTTTCTACCTCCGAAATCATCTAAAAATCTTGAAATTCCTTATCAAAAAATACCTAAATCTCTTGAAACTCAATAATGGAGAGATATCGTGAGAAGAAAGGTGACGGAAGAGCTTCTGATATGGAAGAATTCGGGACCCAGAAGTGTCTTGTCATCCGCGCGACACTCCGAATCGGAAAAGTTCTACCCATATCACCAATGCCGACGAACTGAACAGGCTGGTCGAGAGGAAGGATGGTTTGGCCGGGCGGAATGACCCGGCGTGATGTGATCAGTATCCGTTGTAGTGGACCTTCTCGGGTCTGTACCTGTCCTTGTGGGGCTCGGGCTTCTCCTTCGGATATCCGACGGCCACGATGCAGAAGGGCATCAGGTTCTCGGTCAGGTCGAAGATGTCCGAGATGGCGTTCATCCTCTCCCTCACGGGGGCGATGCCGATCCAGACCGTTCCCAGGCCGAGACTGGTGGCGCTGAGCATGAGGTTCTCGGTGCATGCGCCCAGGTCCTGCTCCCAGAACTGGGGGGCGGTCATGACGTCCCTGTTGCCCAGGACCACGATCGCCAGCGGCGCCTTGGACACCGGACCTCCGTAGGGGGAGGCCTTGGAGAGCGCCTGGATGTACTCGGGGTCGTCCACCACGATGAACTCCCAGGCCTGCTGGTTCCTGGCGGAGGGAGCGTTCATCGCCGCCTCGAGTATGCGGTCTATCTTGTCCTTCTCTACCTTTCCGGGCATGTAGTCCCTTACGCTGACTCTGGTGAAGAGCTCGTTCATGGTATCGGGAACGAATCATCGGGAATCGGGATAAAGGTATGTGGGTACCCGGAGAAATGAAGTGGTGTTAGGGAAAGATGCCGGGGGACCGCCCCGGCTGTTTGTTCGTCAGTGGAACTTCCTGAAGAGGAACAGGCCCACGAACACGACGACGATCACCACTACAACGACGATGATCCAGGTGTTGGACGAACCCTCCTCGACCGGGGACTCCGTGAACGTGGCGGTGAACGTCATGTCATCGGTCACGGTCATGCCCTCGGTGTAGCCCTCCCATCCGGCGAAGGTGAACTTGATGCCGTTGGCATTCTCCTTCACAGGATCCTCGGGCGGGACTATGGCCTCCTCGAACAGGTACTTGTCCTCCTTCACGGTCACGCCGTCGACCACGAACTTGATGGTGTACTCGTGGTCGGATTCGATGAACAAAGCGTCAAAGATTACATCCCCTGTAACGGTCATCCCCGAGGTGTATCCTCCCCATCCAGTGAACCTGTAGTCGATGCCATCGTCAGAGGTTTCTTTGACTGGATCCTCAATCGGGGGGACGATGGTGTCACCGTATTTCATTACGGTAGACTGGACGATCTGACCGTTAGAAAGGAACTGTATGGTGTACTCACGAATTGTCTCTGTGAACACCGCAGTAAACGTCACATTATCGCTAACGGTCATGCCCTCGGTATAGCCTTCCCAATTGGAGAATGTGTAGATACACCTGGCATCGGTCTCCTTTGTGGGATTCTCGGGAAGCTCGATCACAGTGTTGTAGTACAAATCCTGATGAAGGTATGTCTCTCCGTCCACAATGAAGTCCACACTGAACAGTTTATAGGTGTAGACAAGTGTGAGCACAACATCGGAATCTCCGACGGTAAACGTGGTCAGATCGATAGGTTCCGTCTCGTCAACAGCATAGTCAAAGACTTCGATTTCATATCCGTGAACTGTAGCTTCCAGAGGTAGCTCGACAGTAGCTCCAGTGTCATAGATGGCGAAACCCAGATTCCCAACGGACTCGGGGGAATCGACGGTAACGAATCTGACGATGTTCTTACTAGGTTCGATATAATCCATCGTGGCGAATTCTGGGTGGGCCTCGGTATCAACCATGCTAGGTGCACGGTACGAGCAATAAGCCTGGGATCCGAGGTTGAAGGCATCGGTTCCAATTGTCTCGGGATCCGAAACAAAATCGACGAGCATGAGACTCGAGCAACTGTTGAACGCATTGGAGCCAATCTGCACGGATCCATTGATGGTCACGTATCTAAGCTCTGTGCAGCCCCTGAAGGCATCATTCCCGATACTTGTAACGGTATCTGGTATGATGACTTCCTCTACGTCAGTTCCCACAAAGGCGCTTCCGGCTATCGATGTAACCGTGTATGTAGTTCCACCGATGGTTATCTCGGAGGGTATATCCACAACAGTGTCGTTACCGTTATATTCGTGAAGGGTCGCTGTATCTATGTCCGGGGTCCACACAAATCCATTGTCCCTAGCCTGAGCGTCGCTCTCGTCCGTCACCACGACCGCACAGGCGATCATGGCTAGAGCCAAAGCTACCACTGCTATCGATCTTTTCATGCAGATCATCGCATCCCATCCTGCTGGATTTCGTATGCGTTAATATATATTAGAATGTGAGGGGTCGATAGGATACTACGGAATCCGTAGAATGGGACATACCGTGTACGGGTATGCACAGCATGTCTGGAAACGGATCGAGATGTTTTGGGTGAGACATGGGAAGTGGCGGGGATGGCCCCGCCGAGGATGTCCTCACCTCCTCTTCTTGTTGGCCCCGGGCTTGTACGCCTTCAGGTACTTCAGCACCGCCTGGTCGTCCTCGGAGTCGGACCACTCCGGGGTGTAACCGCCCTTCATGTACTCGTTGTACCAGTCTACGCACTGCTGCATATAGTCCTTCATGTCCAGCTTGTCCTTCACGATCACGAAGGTGTTCTCCGGGATCGGGACCCACTGCTTCGGCCTGTCGTAGTCGGGATCCTCAAGGAACCCAACGAGGAATACTATCCTGTCCAGGTTGGAAAGCTCCGCGTACAAGGACGCCTGGAGCATGTACGACATCGGGACGTTGGTGTAGCCGCCCTCGTCATCCCTCCACTTCTCCCTGTCACCGGAGGTCTTGATCTCCAGGATGTATGCTCTCTTACCATCCTGCTGGATGTACCCGTCCACCATGCCGCCGAAGACCTTCTCGTTGTGGAAGTGGTCGTAGCCGCACTGCTCCTTCGGCACGGGCTCCTCGACCGCAAGCCTCGTCCCCTCCGGTACGCCCAGGGGCCCGGACAGCAGCGACGTGACCCTGGTGCCGAGGTACTCCCTGAGGACGGGCTCCAGGATGTTCCCCGCATCGATGTACTTGTTGGCCTTGTCGCCCGGATAGAGCCCCGCCAGTTCGCACGCCACCTTGAAGGGTGTGGCGAACTCGCTCATGCCGAGGATCGGGGCGACCCTCGTGCCGGTGATCTTCTTCAGCCTGTACGTGTCGAAGATGACCGTCCTCTCATCCTCGTCGATGTCGACGATTCCAGCGCGACCGTCAAATGCCATGCGATGTCGAACGGACGGGAGGTACAAAAAGGCTCACTCCCGATGCTCGGAACGGCGGGCCTAGCGGCGTTTCGTCAGGATTGCGTTGACCCAGGCCGTCCCCCTGGGGTCGGCGGTGTTCCAGACGTCGGACGCCTCGAAGCCCGCGGATTCCGAGAGGACCGGCACCTCCACATCGTCCATGTCCGTGTACCACCTGCCGTCGCGTATGCCGTAGAACCTGCCGAGCTTGAACGACATGTAAAGGACCCCGCCGTCCACCAGCGCCCTGTTGATCAGTGTGAGCGCCTGCGGGATCTCGTCACCCTTCAGATGGAGGAGCGAGGCGCATGCCCAGACCCCGTCGAACTCCCCGACGTAGTCAAGGTCCAGGATGTCCAGGCACCTGACCTCGGACCCCGTGTTCTCCGATGCGACGCGGCACATCCCCTCGGACCCGTCCACCGGCACCACGGAGAACCCCATGCCCCTGAGGGCGATCGTGTCCCTGCCGGAACCGCATCCCAGGTCGAGGACCCTGCCCCCCTGCGGGAGGCGGGAGGCGAACCTTCCCAGTAGGTCGGTCATGTCGTTCGAAAGGGTGGATTCGGAATATCCCTCCGGGTCGTGGTCGTAGTAGGCCCTGGTCGTAGGCTCCATGGTGCTGAATCGTATTGGGGCACATAAGACATACCGTCCCATACCGGCGCCATCGCGTTGCAGAAACAACAAAATGCCTTTGATGACGGATGCCCATCCTGCCACGATGTCCGACGTAGAGAGGAGCATTGCCCGCGAGAAGGAGACCATGGAGGTCATGATCGGGATGTACTGCCGCGGCAACCACCGCCCCGGGAACGGGCTGTGCCGGGATTGCATCGAGCTACGCGACTACGCCTTCGGCAGGATCGACCGCTGCCCCATCAGGGAGAGGAAGGTGAAGTGCTCGAGATGCGAGATCCACTGCTATAGCCCGGAGATGCGCGACAGGATCAGGGCCGTGATGAGGTACAGCGGGCCGAGGATGGCCCTGCACCCGATGATGGCGCTGAGACATCTGATGACATGAAGGGACCGCCGTCCGGGGACGGCGTAAATGGTTTTCAGCTCCTCTTGACGACAATGTGCACCGCGAGGAATATCACACCGAGTACGATCGCGGCGACAATCCAGATGAGGGCGTCCCCCATGATCTCGTCGGAATCCGGCAGACCGTAGTTCTTGTACTCATCATACGAGACCGTGGTGCCAGCTCCGAAGGCGGATTGCGGGAACTCGGGAGCGTCGGTGAATATCTCCACGTTCACGGGATCCCCTCCGGCGGAGAGGTCGAAGGCACCGTCGCCGACGGTCAGCTCCTGTGATGCGATGGCGACGGACCTAAGTCCGGAGCAACCCTGGAAGGCCTCCGAGCCTATGGTCGTCACGGACGCGGGCATCTCGACGGTCGTGAGGGAGCCCGCCGACTCGAAGGCTCCGGCGGAGATCGTGACCGTACCCTCCGGGACTGAGAATTCCGAGGATGAGGCGGCGGACGGATACCTGACCAGGGTCCTGAGGTCCTTGGAGTACAGGACCCCGTCGACGGATGCGTACACCGTGCTGTCCCCACTTACGGTGAAGGATGTGAGGGAATCGCATCCCTGGAAGGGCCTCTCGCCCATGTCCCTGAGGGTGGACGGGATGACTACGGTCTGAAGCTGGGAGCATCCGGAGAACGCGGTCGCATCTACGGTGGTGACGCCCTCCGGGATCGAGAACCCGGTGAAGGCCGTCCCGGCGAACGCCGATGCCTCGATGGTCCTCAGGGAGGGGTCCTCTCCGAAGGCGATCTCATCGAGGGATGTGCAGCCGCTGAAGGTCCCCTCGGGTATCGCGCTGACGTCATCAGCTATGGTCACGCTCCCGAGCGACCTGCAGGACTCGAACACACCGTCACCCATGGTGCGGCACCCGGGCATGGTGACCTGTGTGAGTCCGGATGCGGCGAATGCCTGGTCTCCGACGGTGTTCACTGAATCCGGGATCGAGACCGCAGACAGCGATGTGCATCCGTAGAAGGCGCGGTCGTTGATCGTGGTTGCCCTGTCGGGGATCTCGAATGTTGAGAGGGCCGTGCAGCCCTCGAAGGCGGAGATGCCGATGGAGACTGAACCTGTGGCCGTCCAGATCACGGACTTCAGGGATGTGCATCCCTCGAACGACGATTCACTCATGGAAGTCACAGAGGAAGGGATCGTAGCCTCTGCCAGCGAGACGCAACCGCTGAACGCGCCCACCCCTATGTCGTTCAGACCGCTGTTGAGCGTCAGCGTGGTGATCGCTGAATCTGCGAATGCGTGATCTCCTATCTCATCCACCGATGTTAGGAAGGTGACCGTCTGAAGTGATGATCCCGCGAAAGCTGAACCGCTTATCGTCGTCACCCTGTTGGGGATGCTGTACTCTGTACCTGCCTTACCCGCAGGATAGGCCACGAGCTGCGTGCTGTTGACGTTGAGGAGAACACCGTTGTTGGCAGTGAATGACCTGTTGTCTCTGGATACAGTGAACTGCGTCAGGGAATCACAGTAGCTGAAGGCCCCGGCACCGATTGTCGACACCGACGACGTGATCTCCATCCTCGTGATCTGTGAGCCGCTGAAGGCGTATGAGCCGATGGTGTCCACATCGGCGGGTATGCTGTATGTGCCCGTCTTGCCGGCAGGATACTGGACTATCGTGTCCTTATCATGGTTCAGCAGGACGCCGACGTCCGATGAATAGTTCCTGTTGCCGGAATCCACGGTGATCTCTGTCAGTGATGAGCATCTGGAGAACGAATGCGAATAGCTGGTGACCCTAGACGGTATCTCCACGGACTGCACCGCGTCATTGCATGAGAACGCGTCCGCTCCGAGGGTCGTGAGTGAATCGGGCAGTACCACCTCGGCTATGTCGAGCCCGTAGAACGCCCTTGTCTGAATCTGTGTGAGATTTGCTGCCTGAGTGAAGTCGACCGAGGTCACTGACGAGCCCATGAAGGCCTCCTCTCCGATCCTTGTGACCTCCAATGTCCTTCCGTTGTATTCCACCTCGGCGGGAATGACGACCTCTGATGAAGCACCCTCCCATCCGATCACCGTTACACTGCTCGTGCCCGCCACCTCGTAGACGAGGCCCCCGTCGGTGAACTGTTCACCAACACCGTCGGAACCATCGCCTGAGAACGCCACCGCGACCATCGCGATGACGGCAACGAGCGCGATTGCCTTGATCGTCGTGTTCATGAGAATCTGAACACCGTAATCGTCTGAAGGATATTAAAGAGGGGGCGGGACGTCCGATTCGGCCCGAAACCGTCCTATCCGGGCCGGTGCATTATCGGCCATGGACGACGGAGAGCCGAGGTCATGCATAGACTGCGGGACGAAGGGATGCGGCGGGAAGGGCGGCAGACGCCCCGGGTTCTGCCTGACGGACCGCATCCCGGACGGCATGCTGGAGGAGTCGCTGTCCCATTACGGGGACGGCCTCGAGGGGAGGATAATGAGGGTCGCTGCGACCGTGGAGCACGACGGGTATCTGAGATGGTGCAGGGTCCAGGAGACGATGGAGTTCGCGAAGCGCATGGGATTCAGGAAAATAGGGATAGCCAACTGCCTTGGACTCCTCGAGGAGGCGAGGACCCTCGCCGGGATCCTGCGCTCCAACGGATTCGAGGTGTTCGGCGCCTCCTGCAAGACGGGCATGGTGCCGAAGACGGACGTGGGCATCGACCCGGAGTGCTGCGAGATAGGGCCGAACATCTGCAACCCCGTCCTCCAGGCCGAGATCCTGAACAGCCACGGGACGGAGCTGAACATACTGGTCGGGCTGTGCGTGGGCCACGACAGCCTGTTCTACATGAACTCGAAGGCGCCCGTGACCACCCTGGTCGTGAAGGACAGGGTCCTGGCCAACAACCCTGCCGGAGCACTGTACGCCGCGGGTTCGTTCTACAAGGGGCTGAACGGATGCATCGGCCGCGGGGACGACGCCGGGAAGCGGTGACCTTCAGTCGAAGACGATCTCGTCGGAGCCGACGGAATCCGCCAGCCTCCTGGTCAGCAGCCCCAGCTCGAGCGATGCGGCGTATGCGATACCCGAGGGGACCAGACACGTGGCCGTCAGCAGCCTGCGGTTCTCCGGGGAGTTCACGGCACCGGAGGCGAAGTCGATGACGTCCATCTCCGAGATGCGACAGACCCTGCCGGCGTACTCCTTGACGCTGGCGCAGTCAGAATCGATTGAGACGTCCAGATCGCCGTCGTCCCTTCTGGACACCGTCACCCTGATGGTCTTCCCGCAGGTGTTCATCCTCACCGTGACAGTTGACGCCATGGCATCACCCGATCTCAGGACGAGTCGCGGATCCTCTCGACGGCCCGCCCGATCCAATCCTTCTCGGACAGCGCGTGCTGATGCATGTACGAGCCGATGCTGTTGCCCCTCACCAGGCCGTCCATCCTGTCCGAGATCCCCAATCCCCTCCTGACGGAGAACCCGAACTCGGCATCGGCTGACGGGAACACGTCGGAGTAGTGGTACTCGTGTCCGCGGACCGTTCCGGCGAACGCTGGGTTCGACGGCTCCGCATCCGCGATCACGTATGTCGGCCCGTGGCGAACGCCGGTCATCCTGGCCTCGGCATCGAAGACGCCGGCCATGGGATGGACCGCACCGTCCTTGTCAGTGATGGACCTGCACATGCTCATGAGGCCCCCGCACTCGCCTATGACCATCCTGCCGTTCTGCGACTCCGCCCTGAGGCCCTCCAGGAAGTCCGTGTTGGCGGAGAGCTGATCGGCATGGAGCTCCGGATACCCGCCGCCCAGATAGTACAGGTCGGCATCGGGCAGACCGTCCCCGTCGGTGGGGCGGAAGGTCGTGACCTCGAACCCCGAGGCCCTGAGGCACTCGATGTTCTCCTCGTAGTAGAAGCAGTAGGAGTCGTCCACCGGCACCGCCGCTTTCAGCCCGCAGCTCCTCTCGGTGTACGGTGAGTAGGTCGGGAGGTCGGACGGGCTGGACTCCGCTATGTCCAGGACACGGTCGAGGTCGATCGGGTCGGTGAGCTCCTGCAGGGGCGTTATCTCCCTCTCGGCGAAGCTCCTCAGGGTCTTGAGTCCGAGGTACCTCTGCTCGAGGGCCTTGTCCGGGTTCTTCGGTATCATCCCCACCAGCTGCACGTCGGGGCAGTAGCGCTCCATCGCAGTACGCAGCTTCTCGGAATGCTGCCTCCCGGACACGTTGTTCAGTATTACCCCCGCGATGTTCACGTCGGGGTCGAACGACCTGAAGCCGTTCACGATGGCGGCCGCGCTGCGGGTGAGGGAGCGGGCGTCCACGATGACTATGACAGGGAACCCGAGCAGCTTCGCCAGATACGCCGTGGACCCCACGTCGTCGTCGCCCCTGAGGCCCTCGTAGAGGCCCCTGACGCCCTCTATGACGCAGATGTCCGCGTCCCTGGACGCGTACCCGACAAGGTTCCGTATCGTCCCGTCGTCCATCAGGAACGAGTCCAGGTTCCTGGACCTCCTGCCGGTGGCGGCGGTGTGGTACATCGGGTCTATGAAGTCCGGTCCGGCCTTGAACGCCTGGACCGTCATCGACTTGGACAGCCTGGACATGAGGCCGGTTGTTATGGACGTCTTCCCGACGCCGCTGCCGGTCCCCGCCAGGACCACGCCCTTCATTCCAGCATCTCCCTGAGGGTGTCCGCGGTCTCCAGCGGCACTATGGAGTGGGCGCCCATGACCATCGTGTGGGACGAGATCTCGCCCACGGCCCACTCGCAGCCCTGGTTCAGGTAGTTGGCCAGCTGCCTCGGCTGGTCGGTGATGAGTATGTCGTCCTTGCCGTATCCGGGATAGGCGTGGCAGATCCCCAGTATGATCGTGAGGTCCGGTCCGAAGCCGTCGACGGCCTCCCTCATCTCCTCGCCGACGATGGAGTACTCGTCGAGCCCTCCGATCACCCTGTCTATGGCGACCCCGTGGGAGTCCAGGTCGGCCTTGATCTCGGCGCAGTAGTTCCTGATCCTCGGAAGACCCTTCCCCGGGTCCATGTTGGCGACGAACAGAGTCTCCCCTCCGAGCTTCCTCCTGGCGCGGTCCACCGCCTCGAACATGTCGGCGAAGCGGAACGCGAGCTCCTTCTTGGCGTCCATGACGACCGCCACGCGTCCCCCTCCTGAGAGGACGTCGACGATCCTCCTGCACACGTGCATCTTGGTCGGGCTCACAGCGGGCTGGATGTAGTCCTTGGACGCCATGCCGACGTTCTTCTCCAGCCTCGTCGCCGCCTTCATGAGCGATATCTGGCGCTCGCACTCCTGGGGGTCGATGATCCCCGCGTCCCTCCCCGCCTCCAGGGCCTTGATGGCCCCGCGGGTGTTGTCCCCCATGCATCCGTGGCAGTCCACGGGGAAGACGTTGGCGTTGATGCCGGCCCTCTTGATCGATTTGGCCATGTCCTCGCCGATGATCATGCTGGCGCAGGTCCCGACGACGGCGACCGTCTCCGGGTGGAACCTCTCCTCGACCTGCTTCAGGGTGTTGATCAGCGGCTCCTCGCCGCCGAACACGAGGTCGTTGTCCCTCATGCCGGATGTCACCACCCTCACGTCCGCGTCCTCCAGCGGCCTCGATGCCATGAAGCTGCAGCCTGCCGGCCCGTGCTCGACGATGACGTCCACATCCATGTCGCGGAGCGTGTACATCGCGGCGACGATGGGGTTCGGACGGGGATGGATGATCGTCCTCACTGGTAGGCCTCCTTCACGAACTCGATCAGGAGCCTCACGCCCTCGGGGATCTCCGGCCTCTCGCCGTCCCCCCTGGTGATGACGAGGGGCACGCCGTATTCCGAGACCACCCTCTCGATCTGGTCCCTGTCGAGCTTGTCGCAGACCTTCCTGCTGACCGGATCGAGGAGGATCATCGCCCCGTCCAGGGCGTCCATCTCCTTGAGGCACTCCAGGGTCCTGCCGATGGAGATGTGGGAGATGCCTGGGTTCCTCTCGCGGATGACCCTCATGCCCCCCTCCTCGGTCACGATCCCCCTGCCGGGCACTCCCCTGAAGGACTCGAGGGACCGGATCACCGACTCCCTCGGCACGCCCATCTGATGGCAGACCTCCAGCGCGAGGTCCATCGCACCGATGTACTCCGTGGCGATGTAGGACCCGTCGAGCGTCACCTCGGACTCCCCGTCGTAATCGACCGTGACCTTCAGTCCCTCACCGAGCCTGGGCTTGGAGACGACCCTGACCCTTCCCCCGTAGGGGGTGAGCCCGTCTTGGTACCGGGACCAGAAATCCAACTCGGAGGAGAGCACTATGTTCCTCCCCCTGTCCGTGAAGACGTCCCTCTTGGCCTCGGACGCCTTGAACGTGTTCTTCGCGATGCCGTAGTCCTCCACCAGGTTGGTGATGCATGCGATGTCCGCCTTCCCGGATCCCCCGAGCGACACCTCGCATACCACCGCGTCGTAGTCGCCGGCGGCCAGTGTCATGAGGTAGGGCGGCGCGATGCTGACCTTCCTGTCGATGCGGTGCCCGTCCTCCGTCCAGGGACCCTCTCCCCTGGACGAATGGAGGAGAACGCTCCTCCCGGAATCGAAGAGCATCTTGGAGATGAGGTAGCAGGCGCTGGTCTTCCCCTTGACGCCGGTGACCTCGATCCTGAACCTGGTGTCGTCTATGAAGCGCTTAACATCCTGGCTGAATGTGACAATCTCCCCGGGATCGGCGTCGCCGATGAACCTCATGGGGCAGTGCTTGGGCATGACCGTCATGTCGTAGCTGCCGGCAGGGACCGTGTCGGCGACCCTGATGTCGTATCCAGCGAGCTCATCCTTCTTCTCGCGGGGGCAGATGCCGTACACGTCCACGCACGTCACGTCGTCCCCCTCCGCCTGGTGCCTCCTGGCGAGGAGGTCGCCTCCGTGTACCATGTCGAGAACGAGAACGCGCATGGTATCACTCGTACTTCCTGAGCTTCTCGACGAGCACGTCGCAGAGCCTCGGATCCGCGCCCACGGGGATAGCGTACTTCAGCTCCACGTCGCGGCCGTTCCTGTGAACGATGCCGCTGTCCGAGAAGTCCTCGATGCCGAGCTTCCCCGGGACGTCCATCGTCAGGTGCTTCCCGAGGGAGATGAACAGGGGCAGCGCGATTATCTCCTCTGCGCCGTCGTCGATCATCTGCGGGATGACATCCTCGATCTTCGGGTCGTTGAACTCGTTGTATCCTATGTACACCTTCCCGTAGCCCCTCTCCTCCAGGCGCTTGGCGTTCAGCTCCACGACCTGCGAGTTGTAGTCCAGCCTGGAACCGTGGCCCATGACGATGACCCTGGTGTCCTTGCCGGGGGTCCTGAGCTCCTCGATCCTCTCCTGGAGGATGTCGGTGAGGTTCGGGTCCTCCCCGAACGGCTGGTCTATGGTGATCTTGATCTGCTTGCCCTCGATCTCCACCGTGCCGTCGGTGGCGTTCCTGGGGAGGCCGAAGTGCTTGACCGGGATGTCCCTGGTCACATGGAGCCCCGATGCGACGAAGAACGGCAGGATGAGGATCTCGTCGTAGCCGTCCTCCACCATCTCCTCCGCCGTCTCCCTGATGGACGGGATGGAGAACTCGTTGAAACCCACGTACACGTTGTCGTAGCCCTTGGACCTGAGGCGGTCCGCCTGCATCTCGAGAACACCTTTGTTGTAGGCCATGGTCGAACCGTGGCCGGCTATCATGATTCCGGTTGTCATCTCACTCACCCTCGAACTTCATCCCGCCCGAGGAGTCCTCGGACGCCTGCAGGAGCTTCTCAGCGAGCTCCCTGTAGGATGCGGCCATTGCTGAATCGGGCTCCCCGTCCACCACCGTGGTCCCCCTGTCCTCGCACCTCTGCACGGCGGGGTCCCTCGGGAGCCTGTGGATGACGGTCGTGCCCATCTCCTCCGCGGCCCTGTCCACGAGGGAGTCCTCGTCCCTGACGCCGCGCGAGTTCTGGATCAGCCCTCCGAGCCTGGCGTAGCCGTCGTTGGTAAGGTCGTTCACCGCGTAGGAGATGTTCGATGCCGCGTACAGCGACATCATCTCCCCCGAGGTGACTACGAAGACATCCCTGGCGTAGCCATTGCGTATGGGCATGGCGAACCCCCCGCAGACCACGTCGCCCAGGACGTCGTAGAGGATCACATCGGGCTTGTACGCGCCAATCATATCCAGGTCCTCGAGCTGCTCGAACGCGGCTATGATGCCGCGGCCGGCGCATCCGACCCCGGGCCTCGGACCCCCGCACTCGACGCACATGACGCCGTCCCTGCCCTCGAAGATGATGTCCTCGAGCTCGGGGTCCGGATTGTCCCTCATCGTCTCCAGGACGGTGGGGATCCTCCTGCCGGCGACCGCACGTGTCGAATCAGCCTTGGGGTCGCATCCTATCTGTATAACCTTCAGTCCGCGGCCGGCCAGGGCGGCGGAGACGTTCCCGACTGTGGTCGATTTCCCGATTCCACCTTTGCCGTAGACCGCGATTCTGCGCATGTCGGATGATAGGTCCGACTGCATTAATACTTTTACGCTGAAAAATAACACGCTGGTCCTCGTTAAAGTCGAACCGGTTAAATCCGCACCGGCGCTGTCAGCATCATGGACGAGGGGAACGGCAACCCGGACCTTCCCGCATGGGAGGCCAATGCGGAACACTGGGACGACTACATGGGCGACGACTCGAACGAGTGGCACCGCGAACTCGTGAGGCCGGGGGTCACCGCCCTCCTGGACCCGCATCCCGGGGAGAGGATACTGGACATCGCCTGCGGGAACGGGAACTACTCGGCGTACCTGGCGGACGTGGGCGTCATGGTCACCGCGTTCGACTTCAGCCCCAGGATGGTCGGGCTCGCCCGCAGGCGCCGCCAGCACACGATGGTGCCAATAGACTTCCGCGTCGCGGACGCCTCCGATGCCGAGGACATCGCATCCCTTGGGAAACCGGGAGGATTCGACAAGGCCGTATGCAACATGGGGTTCATGGACATCTCGGATATCGGCACCCTTCTTGCCGGGATCCACCGCCTACTCGCACCTGGCGGCACGCTGGTGTTCGCCACGCAGCACCCGTGCTTCGTGACCCTTACGGACCTATACCTCACCCCGCACACCTATCAGGGGGACGCCATCCCGGGACAGCCGGTCCCCCACAACTACCATCACCGTTCCCTCCAGGACATCATGGGGGCATGCTTCGAGACGGGATTCATCGTCGACGGCCTGATGGAGACGGGATTCCCGGGGAAGGAGATCCCCGAGATCCTCATCGTCCGTGCCAGAGCGGAACGATGATTCCCGACGGTGGACGATGGGGCCGGATCCTGCGATGAGACGGCAAAGACTGCTGCGGGACCCGTCCAAGTATCCTTCGCAACCATGAAATACCGTGCACGTCGAACCGCATCCATGAGCCGCGAGAACTTCACCATTCCCTCCTCCCGCGGGGACGAGGAGCTGAACTGCTACAGATGGATGCCGGACGTGGAGCCCATCGCCTCGCTGCAGATCGTCCACGGTATGACCGAGCACATACTCAGGTACGACGACTTCGCCCGCTACCTGAACTCGCGCGGATTCGCGGTCTACGGCCACGACCATCTGGGCCACGGCGGGACCTCCGAGGAGAAGGGCTTCATAGCCGAGGAGCACGGCGACGACATGCTGGTGGCCGACATGGGGCTGGTGAACTCCAGGATGCGCTCGGACCTCCCCGGGATCCCGCATTTCGTTATGGGTCACAGCATGGGATCGTTCGTCACACGCAGGTTCCTGACCGTCGGAGGGGACGACATCGACGCCGCGGTCATCATGGGGACAGGGCAGCAGGCCGGATACCAGGTGTCGCTCGCGCTCTCCGTCGCCAAGCTGCTCTGCATGGTCAAGGGGAACCACCATCGCAGCGACATGCTGAACGGCCTGGTGTTCGGCAGCTACGACAAGAAGTTCGACACCCCCGACCTTCCCAACAAGTGGCTGTGCGCCAATCCGGAGGCGTTGAAGGCATACGACGAGGACCCAGACTGCGGGTTCCAGTTCACAGATGCGGCGTACCGCGACCTGTTCACCATGATACGCAGGATCGAGAAGGGAGAGGGATTCGAGAGGATACCCAAGGATCTGCCGGTTCTGTTCGTCTCCGGGGAGGAGGACCCTGTGGGTGACTTCGGCAAGGGCGTCGAGAAGGCCAAGGCCGGACTCGAGGGTCACGGACTGAGGCCGGAGATCCGCCTCTACCCCGGCATGAGACACGAGATTCTGAACGAGGTCGATCACGGATCGGTCTACCGGGACATAGCGGCATGGCTGGAGCAGAGGATTACTCCTTGAACTGCCGATGTCGGATTCATGGTGGTAGAATTATTAGTGAGTCTATGGAAATCCTACTAGTGAGTCTATGGAAATCCTACTAGTGAGTCTATGGAAATCCTACTAATAGTATGGACTCCCTACTGCTGCCTATGACGCTCAGACCGAACGGCTACATGCCCAGACTGATAGACGACGAGTTGCCTCTGATGCTAAGATCGTTCGGTGCCGTCTCGATAGAGGGTCCGCGGTGGTGCGGAAAGACATGGACCGCAGAGAACCACGCCAACAGCGAGACGAAGATCGCATCCATGGAGGGGCCAGTGCCGGTGAGAGACATCGTCAGAAACGATCCCCGTATAGCACTGGAAGGGGAAAGACCACATCTTATCGATGAGTGGCAGGAGATACCGCTGCTTTGGGATACGGTCAGAAACGCCGTGGACGAGACGAGGGACAAGGGCCAGTTCATCCTTACAGGGTCATCCATCCCCAGACGCGGAGAGTACATCCACAGTGGAACCGGTCGCATCGGCAAGATCAGGATGCGCACGATGACGCTGCTGGAGAGCGGCGATTCCGATGGGACAGTCTCGTTGAGGGAACTGTTCGAAGGCGGACTGAAGACAAGGGACTGCGGGAGCGTCAGTCTGGACCACCTCATCGATCTGTGCATCCGCGGGGGGTGGCCCGGAGAGATAGGTACGGGATCCGACCCGGGACTTTCAGCCAGGGATTACATAGCACATGCGTCCGAGGACGCATCGATGATGGATGGCAAGAGAAGGAACGAGAAGAAGATCAGGATGATGATCAGGTCCCTCGCCCGCAACGAGAGCACGCTCGCATCGACGACCAAGATCATGTCTGACATGAGGGAGTACGATAACGAGAACATAGCACGCGAGACATACGACGAATACTGGGACTGCCTGTTCCGCATGCACCTGATCGACGACCTTCCAAGCTTCAGCCCCAATCTGAGGTCCGATGCGAGAATCGGGAAGAATCCCAAGAGACACCTGACCGATGTCTCCTTGGCCATAGCCTCCCTGAACCTGAACCGTGAGATGCTGAGGAACGACCTGAACACATTCGGACTGCTCTTCGAATCCCTGTGCGAGCACGACCTGCAGATATACGTAGAACACATCGGCGGCCACCTCTTCCATTACCGCGATGGGCGTGGAAGGGAGATAGACGCTATCGTCGAGATGAGTGATGGCAGATGGGGTGCGTTCGAAATCAAGCTCGGTGCCGGACAGATCGACTCTGCAGCAGAGAACCTACTCAAATTGGATAGATTCTTCCGTGAAGAGGGTTGTCCGCCGTCGATTCTATGCGTTGTCTGCGGGATGACGACATATGCCTACAGACGCCCGGACGGGGTGTACGTCGTGCCGATCACCTCACTGGCTCCATGATCCGGAAGGTCATGCCTCATCGATGGGCCTGTACCAGAACACTCCCCAGCATCTGCAGGGGGCCCCGCAAATCGGGCAGTCGTGCCCCTCGGGCGAATCGACCATCAGGTTCCAGTACCCCTGGATCGCGATGGTCTCCTTGAGACCCAGCCTCTCCAGGACCTTGGCGATGTTGGTGACGCCGAGGATGTTCTTCCAGGCCATGGCGCAGACGATGCCGCATCCGCGCCTCCCCATCTCCTCGATGCACCGGCGTCCGAGCTCCGTCCCGATCCCCTTCCCCTTGAAGTCCGCGGACACCGCGACGGAATCCAGGAGCCCGGTAAGAGGAGTGGACATGACGATGTCCCTCTCCGGACCGTCGGGCAGCATGAGCTTCTGCCCCTCCAGCTCCGGACCGAACACCTGGCATATGGAGAAGCCGGCGACCCTGCCGCCCTCTGCGGCCACAATGCAGAACTGTCCCGGATCGGTCATCGCGTCCTCGAAATCGTGCTCGTCGAGGTAGTCCACACCGAGCTGCACCTTGGAGATCTCCACGGCCTCCGGGATGTCCCCAGCCTCGAGCATCCTGTACTCCATCACAGTCCCAGCTCCCTGAAAAGCTCCTCCCGCTCCGCGTCGGTGAGGTCCCTGTACTTCCCCGTCCCAAGATTCCCTAGCTCGATGTTCATGATCCTGACCCTCTTCAACTCCAGGACTGTGTATCCGAAATGTCCGCACATTCTCCTTATCTGGCGGTTGAGGCCCTGCCTGAGCACTATCCGGAACTCCTTGTCGCCGGTCCTCTCCACCAGACACTTCTTCGTCACCCTTCCGAGTATGGGGACCCCTCCGGACATCCCCCTGACGAACTCGTCCGTGACCTTCCTGTCGACCTTGACCAGGTACTCCTTCTCGTGCTCCGCCCTGGACCTCATGATGCTGTTGGCCAGCTCCCCGTTGTTGGTCATGATGAGCAGACCCTCGGAATCCTTGTCCAGACGGCCGACCGAGTAGATCCTCTCCGGATAGCCGATGAAATCGATGATGTTGTCCGGGTCTTCTGGGTTGGATGTGCACGTAAGGCCACGGGGCTTGTTGAACGCCAGGATGATGTCGCGCCTCTTGGGGCCGATCTCCCTGCCGTCCACCGTCACGACGTCCCCCTCGGAGACCTTGTCCCCCAGGACCGCGGTCCTGCCGTTGATGGCGACCCTCCCCTCCTCGACCAGCCTGTCGGCCGCGCGGCGGGAGGCGACACCTGCCTCGCTGATGTACTTGTTTAGACGGACGCCATCGTCGGACATTGGCGGGCCCATGGTTGCCGCCAGCTTAATACTGCCGATGGATGTAGTTACCAAAACACGTCGTTCAGACCCTCCTGGCGGGACGATCCGCCGATTGCCGGCATTCATTCAAATACGATGACCTGGGAATGACTCCCGGGGCCGTTGGGGAAGGAACGCACGTCCCTTCATCGCCGGGTATCCGTCATCATTCATCGGCAGGGGACCTCTCCGACCGGCCCGTCAGTTCCCATCGTTGCATTTATCACTCGAACCCGGATTCACATCCATGGCCCTCTTCTCCAGGAAGCCCACGGGACCGTTCAAGGTCAGCATACTCGGAATGCACTGGGACACCGAGGATCCCTTCATCTTCGCCTCCCATCACGAGGATGACTACCCACAGGGCAACCGCCAGCAGGCTCCTCCGCTCGAGCAGATCGGGGGCAGGGACCTCGGAAGGGACTACGAGAAGAGGCTCGGATTCAGGATGTACCATGGGAAGGTCGTGCCCGGATTCCCGATGCACGCCCACTGGGGATACGAGACGATAACGCTCGCCCAGGTCGGATACGTAGATCACCGCGACCACATGGGCATCGAGGGCAGGTTCGGGTTCGGGGACGTGCAGTGGGTGTGCGCCTCGTCCAGATACAGCCACAACGAGATGTATCCTCTCGCCAACCAGGAGGACAGGAACCCCAACGACATCACGCAGATCATGCTGAACCTCCCCCTGGAGCTTAAGAACAAGGACAACGCCGTGAACACCGTCTGGGATCATGACATACCCCGCGCCAGGGGCGACGGGTGGGAGGCCAAGGTCATCTGCGGCCGTTTCGGCGGCGTCTCGGCCGGATCGCCAAGCCCTGAGTCATGGGCCCATGGGGACCACGGGGTGAGGATCGTCAGATTGGAACTGGATCCAAGTGCGTCCGTCGTCGTTGACAGGGGCATGGACGGCGCCAACAGGAACATCTACTTCATCTCGGGCAAGGATGCGAGCTTCAACGGCACCCCCGTCGAGAAGGAAAGCAGGGTCAAGCTGCTCGAGAACATCGAGGTCACCATAGTGAACGGCGAGGAGCCGTCGGTCATCTGGCTGCTGGAGGGGAAACCGATCGGACAGAAGATGGCCTCATTCGGACCCATCTACCTGGCCAACCTGAAGGAGGTCAGGGCGGGACTCGACGAGATCAGGAAGAACGAGTACGGGGAATGGCCGTGGCAGCTCATCGACAGCGCACAGCCTCTGGGATCGGAGAGGTTCATCAGATATCCGGACGGGACCGAGAGAAGGCCGCCGGAGTGATTCTAGGCCTCATCTCCCGGACTTCCTCCTTATGATATGGTCGTCACACTTCTCTCTCGCCTCTTGAATGGGATCTGAACAGCCGCCGTACCTCAGAAACGGCGTCCTAGTCAGATGCTCGTGTCTGATGCCGCGTCCGATGTAGCTGTACCTTCCCTCGATCGGACCCTTCCCTTCCTCGACACATCTCGGAAACTTTCGAACTCCTCCGAGTTGTCGATGGGGTCAACCCCGTTTTCATGCCTACCTGAACCCATGAACGACTGATTTCGACTCTGAAGATTTAATGCAAACACTGTGCACGCACATCACAGCATTGGTTCGAGAACAATGCCACGGATGATATTTGATAGGCCCGAGGAGGAAACATTGGTTGGATCGGAACGACTTCTCCGTGGCAATATTGGATATATCATCCAACTATTTATAGTTGTCATATACATCCAATACAAGTTTCCGATGATGCCACACCAAATATCTATGGAGTACCGCAATGACCGGTCCGTGACCGACGGACATGACGGAGAGGAGATCATCGAGGTCAGGGACCTCGTGGTGAGGTTCGGCGACGTCACAGCCGTGGACGGCATCAGCTTCTCGGTCAGACGCGGCGAGATTTTCGGCTTCCTGGGGCCTAACGGAGCGGGAAAGACCACCACGATACGCACGATCACCACGATCCAGAGGATGACGTCCGGGAGCATCATGGTGGACGGATTCGACGTCTCCGACGACTACCTGGAGGTGAGGAGACGCATCGGCATAGCGCAGCAGCACATCAGCCTGGACAAGCATCTGACCGTCAGACAGAACATCAAGCAGCATGCCCTCCTGCACAAGATCCCGCGCTCCGAGATGGATTCCCGCATAGAAAAAGCAGTGGAACTCCTGGGCCTGGACGAGTACATGGACCGCCTGGTGGACGAGCTGTCAGGCGGCTGGAAAAGGAAGACCTCCATCGTATGCTCGATAGTCCATGAGCCGGAGGTCCTGTTGCTGGACGAGCCAACCGCCGGCCTCGACACAAAGTCGCGCCATGTCCTGTGGGACCTGGTACAGACCCTCAACTCGCATGGGACGACCATCTTCCTGACCACCCACTACATGGAGGAGGCGGAGCTCCTCTGCGACAGGGTCGCCATAATGGACCGTGGCAGGCTGGTCGCCATCGGAACCGTCGACGAGCTGCGCGACATCGTCGGCAGGGTCACCGTGGAGATGTCCGATCCCGACGGCAGGACCGTACGCAGGCACTTCCCCGACCGCGAGTCCGCGAAGGCCTTCGCGAACGGCCTTGGGGACACCTACTTCAACATCCGCAGGACGACGCTGGAGGATGTGTATCTCTCGATAACGGACGGCTCCGGAGGTGGGCTGGCATGATCGGCCCGCTGACGATTCTGGATGAGACGTACAGGGTCGCATGGGGAGACCTCGTCTACATCCGTGACAATATCGCCGAGGTCCTGGTCACCTGCCTGGTGGGCCCGCTGCTGTACCTCCTGGCATTCGGATTCGGACTGGGAGGGAGCATGGAGCAGGGCAGCTCCCAGTACATCGCCTTCATCATCCCCGGCATAATCGCGCTGACCACCCTGTCGGCGACGTTCAGCACGGTGTCGATGAAGATCCTGCTCCAGAGGCTGTTCTACATGAGCTTCGACGAGCTGAAGCTGTGCCCGATCCACATATCGTCAATGGTCCTCGGCAAGACGCTTGCCGGGACGGTCAGGGCGCTGATCAGCTGCACCGCCATAATGGCTGTGGGGCATCTGATATCGCCGGACGTGAGCTTCGACCCATGGATGTTCGCGGCGATCCTCATCGGCGGGTTCACATTCTCATGCTTCGGGATGCTGGCCGGGATGCTGTGCAACCACACCCAGAGACTCAACCTCTTCACGAGCGTCGTGATCGTCCCGATGACGTTCCTCTGCGGCACACTGTTCGACGTGTCGGCGCTTCCAGACGCGGCGTCATGGATCGTCTACGCTCTCCCGCTGACCCATGTCAGCGAGGTCATGAGGGGGCTCATGCTGGACACGGGGGTCCCGCTGGACTCCGTCGTCATCGTCCTGGCGTACATGGCGGTGTTCTTCACCGCATGCTACTGGTTGATCAGGACGAACAGATGCTGACCGGGGACGGACCCGCCGCCCCCGGAGAGCCGGCCCTCAGACCTTCCTGGTCTTAAGCAGCCAATGGTCCAGGGCGAAGAACGCCACACCGAATCCGACGAGCACCAGGAGAGACTCCACCGGGAACGGGAGGTAGTCCGGAAGCGCGGCAGCCCTGATGCACTCGCTCGCATGCGTTAGCGGGAGACAGTAGAGGATGGCTTGGAACACCACATTGAGGTCGGATACCGAGAAGAACGTCCCGCAGAGGAATGTCATAGGCAGGATGATCAGACTGTTGAAGGTAGCCATGCTCTGGTGGGACCTGGCGATCAGCGCTGCGGCCATCCCGAGCATCGAGAACACGACGCACGACAGGACTATGCACAGGACCACCAACGGCGATGCGACCAGCTCGGGGGCCTGGGGAAGGCAGAGGCCGAGGATGTAGATCAGACCGCTGGCGATGAGCCCGCGAACGATCCCCAGCATGCACTTGCCGAGAACGATCGCGGACAGGCTCAACGGACACATCATCATCTCGTCGAAGCTCTTGTAGTACAGCCTCTGGACGTTCATCCTTGTGGATGTGGATGAGAACGATGAGGACAGCGACGAAAGCGCCGCTATTCCCGGGATGACGAACGCGACGTAAGACACCCCGATGCTCGTCTCCCCAGTCCTGAGACCGAAACCGAATGCGATCAGATAGAGGATCGGGCTCATGATGCTCATGATCAGGATGTTGGCGAAGTTGTGCCTCATGAACCTCATGTCGCCCCAAGCGACGTAGTACACCTGTCTGAGAAAATCCAGTGTCATCCCGTCACCCCACTGATTTCCCGGTGAGCTCGACGAACACGTCCTCCAGGTTCGTCCGCCTTATCCTGATCTCGTCGTCGGTGCTGAGGGTAGCCGCGAACGCCTGTGCCCCGTCCCTGTCCGGGAAATAGCGGTACACGGTCCTGCCCGCGTCCATGTACTCGACCGTCACGGACCCCACCCTCTCGCACAGCCTCCTAGGCTCGTCAAGGGCGATTATCCTTCCGTGGTCTATGATGCCCACCCTCTCGCAGAGGGCCTCGGCCTCCTCGATGTAATGTGTCGTCAGGAAGACGGTCGTGCCCTTGGCGTGCAGGGACTTGACCACGTCCCACAGCAGCCTGCGGGCGTTTATGTCCAGACCCGATGTGGGCTCGTCCAGGAAAAGCACCTTCGGATCATGGAGCATCGCACAAACTATCGCCGCACGCTTCTTCCACCCTCCCGACAGGGAATCCACCGGCTTATCCAGGTACTCCTCCAGACCGAAGAATTCGGTAAGCTCGGCCATCTTCTCCTCGCGCTCGCGCCTCCCCATCATGTGGTACATGGCGTGCGCCGTCATGTTCTCCCTTATGGTCAGGTCCTTGTCCAGGGAGATCTGCTGCTGGATGACCCCCAGCCTGTTCTTGGCCTCGATCGGATTCTTCGAGAGGTCGTAGCCATCCACGATTACTGTCCCCGAGTCGTAGTTGGTCAGCGTAGCGATGCAGCGGACCGTGGTCGTCTTGCCGGCACCGTTGGGCCCCAGGAACCCGAAGAGCTCCCCCTCGCGGATCCTGAGGTCCAGATGGTCCACCGCGACCTTGTCGCCGAATGACTTCGTCAGACCCGAGATTATGATTATATCGTTCAATCGATCACCGTCATTGATCTTCTGTTAGAGTTTCGGTCGCCGGCCTCATGCCCATGCGCTCTTCCTCTGCTTCACGAGAATCCAGATGAACAGCGGCCCCCCGATCATCGAGCATATGACCCCGACAGGCAACCCGTTGGGGCCGCTCACCTTGGCAACCGTGTCGGCCAGAATGATGAACGCCGCACCGAACGCGGCGGAGGCCGGGATCAGGTACCAGTTGTTGGATCCCACGAGGATCCTGGCGACATGCGGTCCCACTAGCCCTATGAAACCGATCGTGCCCGTGTAGCAGACCAGACAGGCGGTCATCAGGGAGGCGAGGACGAGCGTGGCAACGCGGATCTTCTGAGCGTGCTCCCCCAGAGTCTGCGCACCCCTATCGCCGGCGTACATGACGTTCAGCTTCCCCGAGAGGAACCACAGCAAGGCGATCAGAACCACGTCCGCGGCCAGCATCACAGGCAGAGATTCCCATCCGACCCTGCTGAGGGAACCCACCCTCCACTGGTACGCATCCGCGAGCGACTCGGACGGGGCGGAGACCAGTATTATCTGCGTTATCGAACTGAAAAGATACATCACCGCGATTCCCGTGAGGATCATCGCCACCGGCGTCATCCTCCTGAAGCGGGAGACTACGATTATTATGGCGGTCGGTATGAGCGAGAACACCATCGCGTTCACAACGGTCGCGTTGCCTCCCGAGAGCATCGGTATGACCGAGATCCCGAAGACCAGGCTCAGCGTGGCGCCCAGGAACGCGCCCGAGGATATGCCCATCGTGTACGGGTCGGCGAGCGGGTTCTTGAAGTCGTTCTGCATTATCACGCCGGCGACCGCCAGTCCGGCGCCCACCAGGATGGCCGCTATCGCCCTTGGGGTGCGGACGTCCCAGATGTAGTAGTCGTCGGATTCGTCGACGAACCCTCCGGTCAGATGCCCGAACAGCGCGGATATCGCCTCGGGCACAGTTATGTCGTATACCCCGAACCCGAGGGTCAGCAGGAACGCACCGACTGCCAGCAGCACCAGGGCCGCTATGATCAGCACCTTCCTCCTGTTGGCGGAGCGATATTCGCGTCTCGAGGCGGAGTAGTCATCACCTGTCAGTATATCGCCCCCGTCCTCTTGTTCTGCCAGACTATCAGCGCGAAGAACACCGGACTGCCGATGACGCTAAGGACCACGCCCACGGGAATGCTGGCGAACTGGAACGCTAGATAGTCCGAGACCAGCATCAGAAGGGCCCCGACCGACATGGACAGCGGAACAACGAAGCGGTTGTCTGAGCCGATGACCAGCCTCACCAGATGCGGTGCGACCAACCCTATGAACCCGAGGATCCCGGTGAACGACACGATCGCGGCCGTCATGACCGCCATGAGTATGAGGCAGACGAGCCTGAACTTCTGGATGTCCACTCCGAGGCTTATGGCGCTGTTGTCCCCGAGCGACATGATGTTGAGCTTGGATGACAAGAACATCACAGCCAGGGAACCGACGACTGTGACAACCGCCATGATGGGCAGAGAACTCCAGGTCATCCCGTCGAGGCTCCCTACCTGCCAGAGGTATGCGCTCTGGAGCGTGTCGGCGTCCGTGGTCACCATCACGTACGTGACCATGGAGTTGAAGAAGTAGGACACGGCGGTACCCAGCAGAATCAGGGTCGCCGGGGTCATCTGGATCCTCTGGGAGAGGATAATGATCAACAGCGCCGGAACCAGGGCCCCTATGAACGCGTTGACCACGATCCCCATCTCGCCAGCGACGGTGGAGAACGACACACCCATCACTATGGCGCTGATGGCGCCGAAGCACGCTCCTGACGATATGCCGGTGCTGTAGGGATCGGCGAGCGGATTGGACATCGTCGCCTGCATCATCGTTCCGCAGACGGCCAGAGCGGCCCCTGCGATGATGGCCGCAAGCGCATGTGGCATAGCGGTGTTCCAGATGTAGCGGTCGGCCCACCATTGCAGCGTGCCTGTCTCGTAGCCGTTACCGAACAGGTGGTTCCAGATGATCTCATATGTCTCTCTGAGTCCGATGCCCTCGTAGTTCGAGATGGACATCAGACCCACGAAGAGAACGATCCCCAGAACGCTGACCACGATGAGAGCCAGCTTGACGGCAATCCCGCGGTGGTACTCTGTCCTGAGCTCATCCCTGGACAGGGTGTTGTCGTTATCCATGGTATCGGGAAATGGGGGGCATAGCCCCCCGTTTGATCAGCCCTTGACGGCCTGGTAGTCGGCGTAGTCGATGTACGCGGGTATCGTGTCCATCGTCTGTCCATTCAGCGGTTCCGTTCCGAGGTCTATGAACTCCTGCAGGACCCCGTCGGCCCACTCCAAGGAGAAGTCGTCTCCATACAAGGCATGAGCCATGTACGCGAGCTTCACAGCACCAGGCAGCAGGTTGTTGACGAAGACCATGTTGTCCTCGAGACCACGGAAGTACTCGTATACGGGATGCCCTTTCCTCTCGTTCTCCCAGCAGTTCAGGACAGTGGACTCCATCTCCGACTGGTCCAGACCCCAGTCCATCGAGCGATTGTTGATGACCGCATCGATCCCTGTGTAGTTGGACAGCGCCTCCACGCTGGACATGGAGGTGGAACCGTCGCCCTGGTAGGTGGACCCAAACTCAGAGTTGACGTTCCCATACCAGTTCCCTCCCGCATCGGTAGCGGTGGTGTTGAACGTGGAATCGCGCTCGCAGATGTAGATCCACATCGTGCAGCAGATGTATGTGGACTTCTCTTCGTCTGAAAGGTCTCCGGTAACGGCCTCGATCCTGTTCATAACGTCCCAGCTGGCCTGTGCGTATCTCACTCCGAGATCCTCACAATCCCCACCGAAGAGGAATCCCAGTGTCAGGACTGTGGTGATCTCGTCGGCAGCATTGGCGGACGGATAGATGATGAGCGGGATGCCGGCCGCATCCAGGTCGCTCTGGCGGAGGTCCGTGATCTGAGCTACGGCGCTGTAATCGGTAAGGAATGCCCCTACCCCTCCGTCGATGCTGGAGTCCAGCTGAGTGAACAGGGTCCATGAGGCGTCCGAGATCTCCCTGGAGCTTCCCTGGAGATCCATGGCGTTGGGGTTGATCGAGCCCTCGGCGACCTCGTAGCTGCTGGAGAAGTATCCGGCGATGTACTGTCCTCCGTTTGCATACAGCGTGGGCATCTGCATGTTGGTTGCATATGTGACGACGTTCCTGAGCGGATATTCGCATGGAACCACAGTGTTGTTCCCGAACCTGTCAAGGCAGATCACGTTCACCGTGATCCCATCCTTCCTGTCGATGATGTCCTGGAGCAGGACCTTGTCACTTTCGTCTACGACCCCGTCGTTGTTAGCATCGGCCAGAGGATAGTCCGTGAACGATACATCGCCCGAGATTATGCCGTCGACAATCTCCATGTCTGCCGCGTCAATTGTGTAATCGTCATTGGCGTTGCCCATGATCTGGAGCTTCGATGCGATGGATTCGTTCGGATCGCTTGAACCCCCGTTGCGTGTCAGCACCACCGCGGCAGCGGCTATCACGATGACGACCACTACCACGATCGCTGCAATCATTGTGGTTTTCTTATCCATTCTATCTTCCTGACGGCCTTGGCATAGCTGTCGCCGTCGAATCTGAGAAGTTTCAGGCACGACCCTTGACATCCTGTGAGACGGCGGCCTCAGAGGCCCTCCTTGCCCTGATCGATGCCATCACAGCGGACGGGTTGCATGACTCGTTCATCGGGAGGGCGTCCTTGAGAATCACATGTGGCCTGCCATCATCATCGACGATCTCGGAGGTAACGCCGTATACGCTACGGAGGTTATCCTCTGTGATGACCTCCTTGGGCGTCCCGACGTCGAATATCCTGCCTTGGAACATCAGAATCACCTTGTCCGCGAACTTGGCGGCGATGTTGATGTCATGGCTGATCATCACGATCAGGATCCCCTTCTCCTCCGAGAGCCTCTTGAGCATCTTGGTCACATCCAGCTGATGACGGATGTCAAGATTGGATGTGGGCTCGTCGAGAAGGAGAATCTCCGGCTCCTGGACGAGTCCGCGGGCCAGCATAACCTTCTGGTGCTGACCGGCGGAGAGCTCGTTGAACTGGCGCATTGCAAGGTGAGAGATTCCCAGCATCCTGAGGGTGTCGTAGACGATGTCCAAGTCCCTGTCTAGGGTGTTCCATCTGGCGTGCGGATGCCTCCCCATCATGACGGTATCGACCACCGAGAGGGGGAACGAATCGTTCGCTGAATACGGAACGTACCCGACATCCTTCGCCAGGTCCTTGATGGATATGTCCTTGACGTCCTTCCCATCTATGAAGACCGCACCGGAACTTGGCTGCAGTATCTTGTTGATGCAGTGGATCAACGTTGATTTGCCGACACCGTTTGGACCCAGTATCGAGACGAAGCATGGCCCGTCTATGTCCAATGAGATGTCGCTGAGCACCGGTACGCTCGAATATGAGAACTCGACGTTTTTGATCCTGATATCCATCCTGAACCCTCAATTGGAGTAATAATCCTATTGATATTTACAGTAGTTGCATTTAAAGCCGTTATATACTATGCCGGGGTATACTATCATAAGTTGGCAATTGTAACCACCATATGTAACGACGTTATACAGATGGTTATAAGAATCATATGAAAATTGAAGGGGTTTTGATATTCGAATAAGATTTAATCTATCGAATATCGTATTGTGTCACTCCCACTTGTGCATATCAGCGGTCGTTGACCTCCTCCACCCGGGACTCGAGCTCCAGATAGATGTCCTTGAGACGGTCCACGGTCTCCTGGTCGGCATCCCACATGCCCCTGTCGATGGCCTCGAACAGACGATCCATCACCTCCATCATGGCGTGAGGGTTCTCATCCTCCATCCAGCTGCGTGTGTCCTCGTCGAAGAGGTACCTCTCCGTCAGCTTCTGGTACATCCAGTCGTCCACCACATCTGATGTAGCGTCCCACCCGAAGGTGTACTCGGTCAGATTGGCGACCTCGGTCACGCCGCGGTACCCGTGGCGCTTCAGACCCTCTATGAACTTGGGATTCAGCACCTTACTGCGATACACGAGCGCGAGCTCCTCCTTCGTATCCCGAACCTTGACCCTGTCTGGATCCGATCCGTCCCCCATGAAAGTCAGGGCGTCCTTGTTGCCGTAGGCCCTCACGAATGAGTTCAGACCACCGAGGTAGCCGTAGACGTCGTCGACGTCCAGAAGATCGATCTCGCGGTCGGGCATGTTCTTCACCGTGACACCGACCTTCGAGAACCTCCTCACGAACTCATCATCCATGCTCTCTCCGCTGAGCCCCCTGCCGTAGGCGTGGCTGCCCCATCTGATGTAGATGTCGGCGAGATCCTGCACGGTCTTCCAATCGCTGGTCTCGATGGCATGGTTCACGCCCGCCCCGTAGCACCCGGGAGGACAGCCGAAGATGCGTACGGAACCGCGCCTCCTCGCTTCGTCCACGGTCAGTCCCTTTGCCATACCGTCGATGATGTCCTTCCTGAGATTCGCCGCCAGAGCGTTGTCCTCATCAGACTCGTCCAATCCGGAGACGAGCTTCACGGCGTCGTCTATCAGATCTATGAGGTTTGGGAACGCGTCCCTGAAAAGACCGGTGATCCTAACGGAGACATCCAGTCTGGGCCTCCCGAGTTCGGACAGCGGCACAACCTCCAGACCGGTCACCTGGCCCCCGATCTGGGACCAGACCGGTCTGACGCCCATCAGCCAGAGGATATAGGCGACATCGTCCCCGTTGGTCTTCATGGTGTCGGTGGCCCAGATTATGAAGCCTATCTCTCTGGGATAGGAGGCTTTCTCGGACACATACCTCTCGATCATCTGGTCGGCCATCCTCCTGCCGATCTCCCAGGCAGCTGGGGTCGGAACTATTTCCGGATCTATGCCGTAATAGTTCCTGCCCATTGGCAGGATGTGCGCGTTCCCTCTGGTGGGGGCACCGGAAGGGCCGGGAAGAACGTACCCGCCGTCGAAAGCATGCATCATGTTGTCCATCTCATCAGTCATCCTGAGGAGGTTTGGAACAAGCGAGTCGCAGATGTAGCCAACAACCATACGCAGGTCATCCCGGGACCCCATGTCGGAGACGAGGCCCATGCATCTCTCCCTTGAGAAACCACACTCGAGCATCCTGCGAAGCAGATTACGTGTCCCCGTATCGACATCGTCCATTATCGACGAGTTCACACGCCCATCCGTCATCCCAGACGGATCGTCCATGAGACGGTCCATGTCGTAGCCCATCGAGAGCCCTACGGACCTTCTCAGTGACGGGATGCTTCCGTTCCTGATGCGCGTGAGCGAATAGACATCCTCCAGGAGGATGTCACCCTCTGGAGCCCTTCCGAGCACGTGGAGACCGTCGCGGATAAGAGCGTCCTTGACCTCCGTGATGTGATCATGGACCTGCTCCACGTATTCCTCGAGACCGGCGGCGTCCACATCCGACGGGATCCCGAGCTCCTCCAGCATCCCTGTGCCCCTCATGGAATCCAGGAGTTGCCCGAGAATGGCGTTGCGGACGCTCTCGCTCGAGGCCTTGGCTTTGAAGTACTCCTGGAGTGGGCCGTCCACCGACGCCACATCGTCATAGGAGTCCGCCCTCGTCATCGCGGGACACATGTGCCCGATGAGCACGGCCTCCGACCTTCTCTTCGCCTGTATGCCCTCGCCTGGGTCATCGATAACATACGGATAGACGTTGGGTATGCCGTCGAGTACTATGTCCGGGAAGCATTTCTCGGAAAGAGCGATGCTCCTCCCGGGGAGCCATTCCAGGGTCCCATGGGTGCCCATGTGGACGACGACGTTCGCACCGAAGTCGTCCCTTAGCCATCTGTAGAATGCCAGATACTGATGGGTCATCGGCACGTACGGGTCGTGGTAGACCGCCTCCATCTGGTCCGCCCAGGACCTCAGGGGCTGGTATCCGATGAACACGTTCCCGTTGACGACCCCTGGGATCACGAACCTCCCTCCTTCCACGCTGACGGTACCTGGGGGCTCCCCCCACGAATCCTCCATCCTGGACCTGTCGAATTCCGACAGCGACCCGTAGGTCTCCATGTACTCGTCCATCGGCATCAGATCCGCCGCCTTCTCCCTGACCCTCTCTGGGGAGGACCACTCCAGGTCGTTCGTGATGTTGTCCAGGAGCTCGTCGACCAGTTCCCTCTGATCTGCGGGAACGTGGTCCACGGTGTACCCTTCGGAATCCAGACGCTCCAACATGTCCCGGACGCTCTGTATGGTATCCAACCCTGCCGAGTTCCCGATCCTGCCGGAATCCGGCCTGGACTGGTAGAGCAGGACCGCCACCTTCCTGTCGCTGCGCGGGGTGCGCGAGAGGACCGTCCACCCTCTGACGAGCCTTGCCAGATGCGAGATCCTATCCTGGATCGGGGAGTATCTCTTGGGGCCTCCCCTGCCGCCCTCGTTGCTGCCTATCGGCACCGTAATGATCTGGCCGTCCACCTCCGACCAGATCACGCTGATCCTGAACCCGTCGGACGAGCTGCCTCCGGCGACCTCCTCGTAGTCTGAGAAATGGACTGGCGACGACATCGCCTGGAACACGGGGACGTCCGTGAGCATGTGATAGAAGTTCTGCTCGTCGGGAGTGTATATCCCCGAGCAATCCCTCGAGTTGTTGAGCTGCGAGAACGGGGTCGTCATAATCAGAGCGTCGATCCTCGGCCTGTCCCCGTCCATGAAATACTCCCTGACGACGGACATCGCGCCGCGGCTTGACGGGTCCGATCCGACGGTCGCGCTGAAGAACACCGGAATCACGTTCATCCCCTGGGCCTCAAGCTCGCGGATGAGGGCGTCGATGTGCCTCTGATTGCCGTAGATCCAGAGGTTGGATGCGTACATCAGGCCCACCGTCGCCTTCGACGGGTCCATGCGCCTGATGTATTCCTCTAGAGTGATGTCTGCCTCGCAGTCCGGATGGTGGATCCCGCTGGCCCTGTGGGTCACCGGTTCGGGAACCTCCCCCTCCCCGGTTAGCATCCGATGGAGCCACATGACTATGCCCCTGTCATTCTCCGGGCCCCTCCCCTTGACGAGCCCGATGATCCTGGAGTACTCCTCGTCAGTTCCTCTGAAGAGGTCCCTGTACATCAGACCGACCTCCATGTTGCCGGAGTAGACCACGACATACCCCCTGCTCTCATGCAGTACCTTCTCCAGGTCGGTGAACCTCCTCATACGGGTCGGGTCCGACATGCATCTTACCAGGACAAGGTCGGCAACCTTGGCCCTACGAGCCACTTCATGATACAGTATGGAATCTGCGTCGACATCCGCATCGTTGACGCACATCAAATCCAGGTCCCATCCCATCTCATCGCAGACGGACTTCGCAGGCTCTCTCATGCTTGCCGAATCCGTGCTCTGGATGGAGATGTAAATTATATCCATGGCCATGATTCGAAGACCACCCTAACTCCTATTTGAAAGCATAACTCTGACCTACCCTTAACGGGTATGTCCTATGGGCATGTGCCAGATACCTGTAAGGGGTACTCAGTATCCGATCTGCGCCCTCAGATGTGAATTGATTAAATACATGATATTGGCAGTATCGTCCAGGGAAAGTGTGCTTATGGAGAAATTGCTGTTTCCGTTCGTCGCGATCGTGGGCCAGGAGGACATGAAACGCGCCCTGCTTCTGAACATCGTGGACCCGAGCATAGGCGGTGCGCTGATCAAGGGCGAGAAGGGCACCGCCAAATCCACCACCGTCAGATCGCTGGAACAGGTGCTGCCGCCCAAGGACGTCGTATCAGGATGTCCGTTCAACTGCGATCCGTCGAGACCCGACAGGTACTGCACGTACTGTCGCGGAAGACTCGACAGACATGAGGACATAGACGTCGAAAGCGTCCCGATGAGAGTCGTTGAGCTCCCGCTCAGCTCCACGGAGGACAGAGTCGCTGGGACGCTGGACATCGAGCACGTGCTGAAGACCGGTGAGAAGAAGTTCGAGCCAGGAGTGCTGGCCCAGGCGAACGGCAACCTGCTCTATGTTGACGAGGTGAACCTCCTGGACGACCACATCGTGGACCTGCTCCTCGATTCCGCGGCCATGGGCGTCAACTACGTGGAGAGGGAGGGGGTCTCGTTCTCCCATCCCTCGAGGTTCGTCCTCATCGGGACTATGAACCCGGAGGAGGGGGACCTGAGACCGCAGCTTCTGGACAGATTCGGACTGTCGGTGGACGTCGTGGGCGACCGTGACACCTCCGAGAGGAAGGAGGTTGTCCGCAGGAGGCTCGCCTTCGATGAGGACCCCGTGGGGTTCACCGAATCCGTGGCCAAAGAGACGGATGCTGTCAGGGAGAGATTGATCGGCGCCAGGGCGATGCTTTCCGGCATCGATGTCGACGACACCATCCTGGATGCGGTGGTCACCGTGACCACGCACTTCGGGATCGACGGGCACAGAGCCGACATCACGATGATGAAGGCCGCCAAGGCCAACGCGGCGTTGGACCTGCGTTCGGAAGTCACGAAGGACGACATTCGTGACGTGGCTTCACTGGTCCTCTCCCATCGCATGAGGCGCCGTCCCTTCGAGGAGGCGGCATTCGACACGCAGGAGCTGGAAGAGTGCCTCAAGACGATCTGAGCTTCCCTTTCTCCGCGGTACGCGGGATGGACGACGCCAAGCACGCCATACTGTGCGCCTGCGTCAACCGCAACCTGAGAACCGTCCTGATCAGGGGAGGCCCGGGTTCGGCCAAGACCGTCCTCGCGAGATCGGTCGGCGGACTCACAGGCATGAACGTGGTCAACCTCCCTCTGAACGCTTCCGAGGAGCAGATATTCGGCGGCATGGACATCGAGGAGACCGTCCGTCAGGGCAGACCGGTGATGAATGAGGGAGTTCTCTCCAGGGCTGACGGCGGGATCCTGTACGTGGACGACGTCAACCTGATGGACCAGAGGGTGCTGGCATCGGTCCTCGACTGCGTGGATTCTGGACGGGTGATACTAGAACGCGAGGGGGTCTCCGGAGAGTACAGCTGCGACACGATGCTGATCGCCACGATGAACCCCTCCGATTCAGACCTGTCCCCGCACATGCTGGACCGCTTCGACCTGTGCGCGTACTCTGACTTCCCGAACGACGACACCGACGGGAGGAGGGCGATCCTGTCATCGAAGGAACGCTACATCGACGATCCCGAGTCCTTCGTGGAATCCTATGCCGACGAGGAGGAGCGCCTGCGCAAGACCATCGGACGTGCCCGGAGGCTGATGTCCATCGTCACTATCTCTGACGAGCTCCTGGGTGTCGCCGTGGACCTGGCTTCCAGGGTGGGGGCCGACGGCTTCCGCGGGGATATAGCGCTCGTCAACGCCTCGAAGGCCATAGCGGCACTGAACGATAGGGATGAGGTCATGAGGAAGGACCTGGAGGACGCGGCGATGATCTGTCTAGCCCACCGCAGGAACTACACCCCTCCGCCCCAGGATCCGCCGGAGCCGCCCGCGGATGAGCCAGATGAGGTGCCAGAGAACTCCGATCGCGAGAGGGACGGGCACGATGACAGCGGACAACAGGACAGCGAGACCGACCGCGACGGACCACCGTCCCCGGATCACCGGGATCCCCCTGAAGAAGGAGAACAGGACCTCCAGCAAATGCTTGAGGAGATGCTGTTCGAAATCGGTGAGCAGTTCAGGGTCATCGACTACCTGGGCGAGGACAGGCCTGCCTTCACGAAGACATCCAGCCATAAAGGCCGCAGAGGGATGGTCGAGAGCCTCGACGCCTCCGGCAGGTACACGAGGCCCAGGATCCCCGAGGGAAGGACCAGTGACATTGCGTTCGATGCAACCGTCAGAGCGGCTGCCCCCTACCAGCGCACCAGAAAGCACGACGGCATGGCCCTCCGTATAGAGAAGCAGGATATCCGCAGGAAGGTCCGCGAGAGGAGGTCCGGGTGCACAATCCTCTTCGTCGTAGATGCTAGCGGATCGCTGGGGGTCCGCAGGAGGATGGCGGCGGTGAAAGGGGCGATACTGTCCATGCTCAGGGACAGCTACGTCAAGAGAGACCGCATAGGGATGATGGCGTTCCGCAGGGATTCGGCGGAGCTCATACTCCCGCCTACAAAATCGGTGGAGTACAGCTACAGGAAGCTCGAGGAGCTCCCCACGGGCGGCAAGACCCCTTTGGGAGAGGCGCTGGTCAAGGTGAACGACCTGATGACATCGTACTCCAGGTCCCATAAGGGGGAGTCATGCTATGTCGTCCTGATCACGGACGGCAGGGCGAACGTCCCGCTCAGAGAAGAAGCCGATGCGAACACGGAGGCCCTGGAGATGGCCAAAGGATTGTCCATCCCTCAGGTGAGGTGGATAGTGATCGACGCTAGCACGGGATACATAAGGTTTGACAACGCCCGGCGCCTCGCGGAGGCGCTGTGCGGGACTTACTTCAGACTAGAGGATCTCAACGCCGACAACCTGGCCGACGGGGTCCGCGCGCTGATAGGTTGACGGGAGGTCATCTCCCTATCATCACCACGTTGAGCCCGCCGATGCGCTCGTCGTACTCGACGACCGCTCTGACGTCGAAGACCTCCTTGATGCTCTGAGACGTGAGAACGTCCTCCGTGTCTCCCGCGGCGACGATTCTCCCGTCCTCCATCATGATCACCTGGTCACAGTACCTTGCAGCGAACATGACATCGTGCGTGACCATGATGATGATCATGTCGGACTCCCGCTTAAGGTCCGTGATGAGCTCCATCAGGTCGAACTGATGGTTCACATCCAGATGCAAGGTCGGCTCATCCAGCAGAAGAACCTTCGGCTCCTGGGCCAGCGCACGGGCGATCATCACGCGCCTGAGCTCCCCTCCGCTCAGCTCGTTCACCGGCCTCTTCGCGAATTCCAGGGCCCCGGCGGACCTCATCGACCTGTAGACAGCCTCCAGATCCGCTCTGCGGTCCCCTCCGGACCTCGCGTATCTCCCCATCATAACCGCATCGAAGGCTGTGTAGGGGAACGATATGTATGCGCTCTGGGAGACCACGCTCATGCATCTGGCCAACTCCTTGCGGTCCATATCTGACACGTCCACGGACTGCACGTCCCCTTTGGAGGGATCCATGATGCCCTCCGCCGGCTCCTCGACCATCACGCTGCCGCTCTGCGGATTCAGCATGCGGTTGATGCACTTAAGAAGGGTCGTTTTTCCGCACCCGTTCTGACCTATTATCCCCAATATACTGCCCTGACGTGCCTCCAGATCGATGTCCTTCAGGACCTGCTTCGATTCGTATCCGAATGACATCCCATTGACTGTTATGCGCACCTATTCACCCCCAGATCTCGTTCTTCCTCTTCCTCATGATGTATACGAAGAACGGCGCTCCGAGAAGCGATGTCAAAATTCCTACCGGAAGCACCCCTGTGAAGGAGATGCTGTTGGAGACCGCGTCCATGATCATCATGAACACCGCCCCTGCCAGGATGCATAGCGGTGCCATGAACTTGTGGTTCGGCCCGCCGATAGCACGGCATATGTGTGGGATTATCAGTCCCACGAAACCGATGGTCCCGGATACCGCGACGGAGCCCCCGACTGCCAGCGATGTGCCGATGAGCAGGATGATACGCGTACGCTTCACATTAACCCCGAGGGTCTGGGCCTGGTCCTCACCCAGCGAGATGAGGTTGAGCTCGCGGAGACGCGTGCAGATCATAGCCACGCCTATCCCGACGACGATCAGTACGATCCAGAAGGAATCCCAGTGACAGCGGTTGAAGCTGCCCATCGTCCAGTACACGACCCCCTGGAGGATGTCTGGCTCCACCACATACTGTATGAACGAGGTCATGCCGCCGAAGAACGCGCCGACCGCGACCCCAGACAGGAGGAGCAGGGTCACCGGGGTCCCGTACCTGGTCACCGCCAGGCCGTACACCATCAGCAGGGTCAGGAAACAGAACACGAAAGCCATGATTGGAATCGAGAACGAACCTGCGAAGGCACCGAATCCGAACGCTATCGCCAAACTGGCCCCGAAGGATGCCCCCGACGACAGCCCCATTATGGACGGTGACGCCATCGGGTTCTTGAACATCGCCTGCATGGCCATCCCTGCCACGGACAGACCCGCACCCACAATCGCCGCGCATGCGATCCTCGGCATGCGCAGCACGAAGACGTTGTAGTGGTCCCCCCATGACCCGCCGCCCAGGAGCGTATCAATGACGTCCTTGGCGGTCATCGAGGACTGACCGACGAAGAGGCACGCGACGTACGTGACCGCCAGGGCCACGACCAGCAGGACTATCGCCCAGTATGCACGGCCCTCCATCCTGGATATGTCCTCTTCCAGAAGGTCTGCTGAATCATAGAGCGGATTGTCTGGCATGACTTCACCGTGAAGAATGGAGGGGTCACCCCCTCCTGTTTCAGACCAGCGAGACTCCCACCCTCATCCTCTCGTCCCAGCTCTTGGTGTTGGTGTCGTAGAAGATGATGACCTCGGGCTGCTCGTCGATGACGACCTCGTCTGAGATTGTCTGCCACTGGTCCGTCTTGTTGATGTTCTCGAGGCAGAGCATGTTGAACACATCGGAGGTGATCGTTCCGCTGCCTGCCGCTGTCCCGCTGTTGGACTCGAGATACACCTTGTATCCGAGGTCCTTGGCCTGTGACTCCTGGTTGATGGCGTACATGTGCAGACGGAAGTTGTCGATGTACTGCTGGGCCTCGTCCTCGAGTCCGTAGATGGCACCGACGACCTCGAAGGCGGAGAGGACGTCGCCCAGATCGTTGGAGAAGAAGAACACCGCGCTCGCGGGACCGCTGGCGGAGTTCAGCACCTCGAAGAAGGGTCCGAGTTCCGATGCGTCGTTACCGAGGGCTCCGGCGGCGAGCATGAGGAAGGACTCCCCGTTCTCGGTGGCACCGGTGACATAGTCGACGTAGCTCTCGAGATTGGTGATCAGCGAATAGGTCGATGTGACGCTTATGACGTCCTCGGGGATCGTGAGTCCGTAGAGATCGGACATGCTGGCAGTGGTCCAGGAGCTCTTGTCGAGAGCGTAGACATAGTCCCACACCATGGTGTCAGCGGTTTCCTCCCCATACCTCATCCCAAGGAGATCATGCAGAACGGCCGCATAGCCCGATGTGGTCAGGAGGTGGTCTGGGTTCTTAGCGACTACCGTCTCGATAACCCTGCTGCCATTGGCATCGGAGCTCTCCCTGATGGTGCTCTTCACAGTGACGGTATCCGCGTCGGAGCTGACAATGAGGCTATCGTAACTCAGGAAATCGTCCGGCACGTCCGACATGCTGTACTTGCTGTAGTCGATCTCGCTGCCGTAGATCTCCTCGTACATGCCCTCCGCGGCAGTTATCAGAAGGGGTGTGATGCTGAAGTAGGCCGTCTTGGTCTCCATAGCGATGGGATCCCAGGAATACCAGCCTTTGCTTGTATCGTATCTGTTGCCTTCGTCGTTGTTGTTCGTGTAAACGACCGCTGCTACCGCAGCGACCGCCACAATCACCACTACGACTGCAACTGCGACAGTCTTAGTCTTATCCATGTCTAACACCATTGGATGTTTCATCGAATTGAGTTTTTCGTATTTACTTTTGTGCTAGATTGCGGATATAATTTACAACTATCAGCTATCTATAATTTAATCTGATACCATACCCAGCATTGTATAGTATGATGGCATTCTAATATAGTTGGTATTGGATAATATATCCAGGTGAGTCCTTGTATTTCGTCAACATATCCATCGGGACGAATGATAGTTTCCTGCTTAACGAAACCGCGTCTCGCTTGAAGGGTGAGCTCCCGTTCTTCGACTACATCAACTTCGACTCTTCCGACCTCGACTCCGACCCTGTGCTCCTGCACGAGGCCATGAGGATCGTGGCGGAGTCGGACTTCGTAACGATCAAGGTCCACGGGGACCCCAGCTTCATGAAGAAGTTCGACAGACTGGAGGAGGCCATCAGGTCGAACGGCGTCAGCGCCCTCCTATGCTGCACGGACGAGGGGGTCACTACGGATTACCGCTGGATGTTCGGCGGCACTGACGAGGAGTTCGACCTCGCTCTCACATACTTCTCCCTCGGCGGAGATGAGAACTACCGCAGCCTGATGCTATGGGCGATCCGCAGATGCGAGGGGGCCGACGTGGAGATCCCTGCGCCTGTAGTCCCCCCGGCACAGGGCGTGTACTACCCAGGAATGGAGGACATATCCTTCGAGACGTTCCTGGATGGACTTGACCGCTCGAAACCCGTGGTGGGCATATTCTTCTATCAGAAGCAGTGGCTCACCCGCAACCTAGACAACATCGACGGGCTGATAAGGGCAGTCGAGGCCAGAGGGGGTTCCCCGGTCCCCGTGTTCCTGAGAACCTACGAGGATCCTGCTAACGGATCCATCGGGGTCAAACGCATACTTCGCGAGAAGCTTAGCGACGGGAGCGGTCCGGTCCTCGACGTAATCATCGAGACCATGAGCTTCTCCCAGACCCTGGTGGCCACCCCCGGCTGTGGAGAACAGGTCTGCGATGACAACTTCTTCGCCTCATATGGGGTCCCGGTCATCCAGGCAATGACGGCGGCGTCCGACGCGGAAACCTGGAGAGACGACGTCTATGGCCTGACGCCTGCTGAGATTGCCTACGACGTGGCCCATCCCGAGTTCGACGGGCAGATCATCTCCGTACCGTCGGCATCGACGGAGAGACTGGATGACACCAGGGTGTACAAGTCGCTGCCAGACCGTGCAGACCGCATCGCGGACACCGCGGTCCTCTGGGGGAGACTGCGTCGCAAAACTAACCCGGAGAGGAAGGTGGCGGTCCTGCTTTACATGTATCCGCCGAAGACAGCCAACGCCGGAGGGGCATCGGGACTCGACACGTTCGCCAGTGTCGTAGACCTGTTACACAGGATGAGGGATGAGGGTTACCATCTAGGAGACCGCATCCCAGATAACCCCAGGGAGCTCGTGGACGAGCTGCTCTCCGGGCTGACGAACGACACCACATGGCTGTCAGATGATGACATGCACAGAAGGACCGTTGACAGAATCCTGCCGGAGGCCTATGACCGCTGGTACAGGGCCCTGTCGGAGAATGCGAGGACACGCATCGAGGAGGGCTGGGGCGCCCCTCCCGGAGAGATAGGCACGGTCGACGGCTCGATCACCGTCGCAGGAAAGGTCTTCGGAAACGTCATCGTTGGATTCCAGCCTGACAGGGGAAGGGACGCCCAGGCCAACTACCATGACCCGGACACCGTGATGCCCCATCATTACCTGGCATACTACAGGTGGCTGAGGTACGTCTTCGGCGCCGACGCCGTGATACATGTGGGGACGCACGGGACACTAGAATGGCTTCCCGGGAAGTCCGTGGCCCTGTCTGGCGACTGTTGCCCGGACTATGTCATGGACTCCCTCCCCGACATCTACCCCTACATCATCGGGAACCCCGGAGAGGGCATACAGGCCAAGAGGAGGGCCGCCGCGGTCATAGTGGACCACATGATACCCATAATGACCCGCGCCGGCTCATACGACGAGATCGAGGAGTTGGAGGCCGCCGTCCAGATGTACATGGACTCCTTGGCTAAGCACCAGGACACGGCCGGAGGGATGATCCTGTCGAGGATCCGCCAGATGGTCCTGGACATGGATCTGCAGAACGACCTTGGCATCGACCCGTCCTGCAGCGATTCAGAGCTTTCCGAACATGTCGATGGACTGTACGACTACATCACCGAGATCAAGGAGAACCTGATCAAGGACGGGCTGCACGTCCTGGGCAGGCCTCCGGAGGGAGGGCTCATGTGCGAGGCCGTCTACTCCCTGACTCGCCTGGACAACGGCGAGGTACCTTCACTCAGGAAATCGGTGGCAGGGTGCATGGGATACGACCTGGACGCCCTGGTCGATGACCCCTCCGGGAGGACCGGGTCGGACGAGCTGAACGGTGCCGTCCTGGACAGGATCGACGCCGCGACGTTCGACCTCATTTCCGATATGGCCGAGATGGGCTTCGACGAGGGACTCTGCACCGAGCACGTATCTGCGACGTTCGACGGGGACGACAGGCTGCAGAGTTCGGTGTCGTTCATCTGCACGGACCTCTATCCGAACCTGCTCAGGATCACCGACGAGATGGACTCGGTCATGTCAGCTCTCCATGGGGAGTTCATCGAACCCGGACCTGCGGGATGCGTCACGCGCGGACGCGCCCAGATACTCCCGACCGGGAGGAACTTCTACTCCATCGACCCGGAGGCCGTACCGTGGCATTCGAGCTGGGACGTCGGCCGCAGGATGGCGGACCAGATGCTGGAGCGCTACCTGGACGAGCACGGCTCGCTACCCCGTACTGTCGGGATGGTTGTGTGGGCGACGGACACCATGAAGACTGGAGGGGACGACGTGGCGTACATCCTTTGGCTAATGGGGCTCCGTCCGGTCTGGACCGGTTACGCTGGCAGGGTAAAGGACATCGAGGTCATTCCTCTGTCGGAGCTCGGCCGCCCCCGCATCGACGTCACGCTCAGGATAAGCGGGCTGTTCAGAGACACCTTCCCGAACCTTGTCAACCTGATAGACAGGGGAGTGCGGATGATCGCGGAGCTCGACGAGTCGGACGAGGAGAACTATCTTCTGGCCAACATCAGACAGGATGTTGCCCGGGCCATTGCGGAGGGCATACCGGAAGACGTCGCGAGGAGCGATGCAGCGGTCCGCATCTTCGGGGATGCCCCGGGGACCTACGGCTCCGGCACGAACATACTCATCCGCACGTCGGACTGGAGCGACGTCTCCGACATCGGGGCCATCTACCGCAGCTACGGACAGTACGCCTACGGGGTGGACAGGAAGGGCACCCCCATGCCGGAGGCCTTCCGCAGACGCCTGGAGCTCATGGAGGTCACGGTCAAGAACAGCACGAGCCGCGAGTACGACATGTTCGACAACGACGATGTGTACAACGACCTGGGCGGATTCAACGCCGCCGTGAGGTCCGTACGCGGAACGAAGCCGATGTCCATCATCGGATGTTCAGCCGACCCCGGGAACCTGAGAACGCGCACGGTCGAGGAGGAGGGACGCTTCATCTTCAGAAGCAAGATCAACAATCCGATATGGCTCGAGGGGCTGAAACGCCACGGCTTCAAGGGCGCTGAGGAGATATCCAACATGGCCGAGTACGTCCTCGGGTGGGATGCGACGTCCGATTCGATCGACCCCTGGATGTACCAGTCCATAGCGGACAGGTTCCTTTTCGACGAGGAAACCGCCGAATGGCTGAGGGACGCGAACCCCCATGCCATGTACGAGACCGCCGCCAGACTCCTGGAGGCCATAGGGAGAGGGATGTGGACACCCGATCCCGAGACGCGGGAGCAGCTCGAGGAGATCTACATGGACCTCGAGGGAAGGTTCGAGGGGATGCAGTGAGCTCCGAGACGATCGTCTCCGTCAGAGGCCTGGTCAAGAGGTTCGGCGACCTGGCGGCCGTCGGCGGTGTGGACCTCGACATCCGCAGGGGCGAAATCTTCGGATTCCTGGGTCCGAACGGCGCCGGTAAGACAACCACCATCCGTCTGATCACGATGCTCTCCACCCCCACCGAAGGTGTGGTCGAGATCGAGGGTAACGCTGTATCGAGCCTCTCCGACCCGGTGAAGGAGAGGATAGGGATAGTCCAGCAGCACATCTCACTGGACCGCGACGTGACCGTCCTGGAGAACATTAGGTACCATGCGGTCCTTCACCGCATCCCCCGTGCAGAGGCCGACAGACGCATCTCCGAGCTCGTGTCCATCATGGGCCTCGGACCATACCTCGACAGGCTCGTTGTGAATCTCTCCGGCGGATGGAAGAGACGCGTGGCGATTGTCTGCGCCATGGTCCACGACCCGTCGATACTCTTCCTGGACGAACCCACCGCCGGACTGGACACGCAGTCCAGGCACATGCTGTGGGAGCTCATACGCGGCCTCAACAAGAGAGGCAAAACGGTGTTCATCACGACACACTACATGGACGAGGCAGAGGAGCTCTGCGACCGCGTCGCCATCATAGACCACGGGCGGATCGTCAGATCCGGGACTCCCGACAAGCTCAGGGACTCCATAGGCAGATGGACCGTGGAATACCACGAATCCGGGACGAAACGCTATGTGTACTTCGGGGACTGGGAGAAGGCACGGGCATTCGTGTCGCAGATGCCTGAGGGAGCTGCCGCGGGAATCAGGGCGACCAACCTCGAGGACGTGTTCCTGGAGACCACCGGGCGCGATGTCCAGGCCACAGAGGAGGTGAGGTTCAGGATATGAACCTGATAGCGGACTCCGTCAGGATAGCCTGGATTGACATGTGCTTCATCAGGAGGAACATCATCGTCGTACTGGTCACCTGCCTGGTGGCACCAATCCTGTACCTCGTCGCATTCGGATACGGGCTGGGAAGAGGGATGACGGTGGACGGCTTCGACTACGTTTCATTCATGATCCCGGGGGTTCTGGCCCTCGCATCACTTACGGCGTGTTTCAACACGGTTGCAACGAAGGTGATGCTCCAACGCACATACTATCAGAGTTTCGACGAGCTGTTCCTGTGTTCCATGTCCCCCTCAGCGATCGTTCTCGGGAAGGCATATGCGGGGATGGTCCGCGGACTGATCAGCTGCGGCGTCCTATATGCGATGGGCCTCCTGCTCAGCGGAGACATGCATCTGACTGCGTCCGCAGTGGGGCTCATAGCGTTGTCCTGCCTCACATACGGTCTCCTGGGAGTCGTGTCAGGACTCCTGGCCAATTCACATCTGACCCTTAACCTGTTCAACAGCCTGGTCATACTCCCGATGACGTTCCTATGCGGGACCATATTCTCCCTGGATTCCCTACCTGGAGCAGCCCGTTCCATAATAGACCTGCTGCCCCTCACGCACACCACTGAATGCATTAGAGCCTCGATCCTCCAGACCGGTTTCCCATGGATGTCCCTGGCGGTGATGCTCCTCTATCTGGCCATCTTCTACTACGTGTCGGTTCGTCTGATTGTCAGGGGGAGAAGATGAGCCATCCTCTGGACAAGAGAAAAGAAGACGTACTTCCCCCTATTTCATAGATGTAAGGACCGACATGTGGGTCTAAGGGGTTTATGGACGGGGGAAAACCCCCGTCCCGACCGGCGTCAAAGTCCTGCATGAACCGGCGCCGGCAGTTAAGATTCCACAGATGTCCCTCTCAGGATGCCTCCGCTTTCTTTCCGCGACCGTCCCTCAGGGCCAGAGTCAGCACCAGGGCGATCACCGCCAGCACGATGCCTACGAGCATCGCGAACTGGAACCCGTCCAGGAACGCGGCGGGCTCCAGGTCGGACATCGAGCCCCCGCTCCCCCCGGACCCCAGGTTGAAGAGCCCGGAGAACAGGGCGGTCCCGAGGGCGCTGCTGAAGTACATGATGAACGACAGTATCGACGAGGCGCCCACGCGCTCGGAATCCGGGACATTCTCGATCATCCTGCCGCCGAGCGGTCCGCCATCGATGCCGAAGACCGCACCGAGGACCGCGAAGCTCACCACGAGCATGGCGATGGACATCTCGGCGCTGTAGTTGGCCGCCACCACAGTGTATATCAGGAGCATGACGCAGCTGACGGCCGCGAACACCTTGTTGCCACTGGTGGCTGTGGCCTTCCCCACCCACAGGCAGAATATCAGCGAGAACACCGCGGGTACCGTCAGATACGCACCGCTCTGCAGCGTTCCGAACCCGAGCTCGACCCTCATGAAGAACGGCACCAGGTACATCGCACCCATGAATATCAGATTCACCATGAGGAACACGACCGTCGCCGTGTCGAAGCGCACGCTCTTGAAGAGCCTCAGATTCAGAACGGGCGTCTCCACTCTCCTCTCGTACACGACGAAGACCGCGAACAGGACCACGAACAGGACCAGAGCCACCGCGGACGTCGTCGTGAAGCCGTGCGACGGGAGGGACTCCACGACATAGAGCCCCATCACCAGAGCTATGAACAGCAGAACCGAGCCCTTGAGGTCGAAGGACGACTTGTCGAATCCTGTGTCATCTGGGACGGCCTTCCTTGCGATGAAGAACGCGATGAGTCCCAGAGGGACGTTGATGAAGAAGATCCAGTGCCACGACCCTATGCTGGTCAGCACCGCACCGAGCGCCGGGCCCAGAGCGGCCCCCACGGATCCCCCGAGCACGACGAGGGGCAGCGCCACACCTATGCGCTCCTTCGGCATAAACTTCACACCGAGCATCGTCGCCGAGGCGGCTAGCATCGCCGCGCCGACACCCTGTATAGCCCTGCTTGCGAGCAGCACCCCGAGACTGGGGGAGATCCCGCAGAGGAACGACCCGAGGACGAAGACGAGGAATCCGAAAGTCAGAACCTTCTTTATGCCTCCCTTGTCCGAGATCTTCCCGAACACCAGGATCAATCCTGCCATCATAAGGAAGTAGACGGTCACCACCCACGATGTCCCGCTCGTCCCGATCCCGTACGATTCCGCTATCTCAGGAAGGGCGACGTTGACTATTGTGCCGTCCAACCCGTCCCGGATCATTGCGAATCCTATTGTCACCAGCAGGAGAAGCTGTCCCCTGCCGCTGGTTATGGTCTGTGCCATACGGCACGACAATGATTTTATTTATAAAACTATTTTGATTGGTTTTACTAATAAAACTAATTTCGATCCGCGTCCGAGGACGATGCACCGCCGGAGCCTGCCCCCTCGGACTCCCAGTCGTCGAACAGCTCGGACAGCCTGTCCAGCATCGTACAGAAGACCTCCTGGTCCTCCGTCCCGAACTCGTCCCTGAGCGTCGACATGATTGTCGCCATCTTCATGTTGTCCTTATCGTAGACCTTCTGGATCTCGTCCGAGAGCCTGATCTTCCTGACCCTCCCGTCCTCTTCCGACTTCTCGCGGATGATCAGCCCCTTGGATTCCAGACGGCTGACGGTCAGTGTGACGGTGCTCTTGGCCACACCCAGCCTGTCTCCTATCTCCGACTGCGTGATACCTGGGTTCAATCCGATGAGGTTGAGGTATAGGACCGTGTTGTAGGGAAGCCTGTTGACGCTCTCGCAGAGGAATGATTCGCGGATCTCCGAGGCGGACATGCTGAGGTAGAAGCGGTCTATGCAGCGTTTTATCCTGTCTGCTGTCGGATCGGCGCCATCCATGCTCTCTCACCATAGCAATATTGGCGCAAGGCGTATATTACGGACACTTCGAAATCTGACATGGGGTCCTTCATAAATGACAGATGATTGGCACTGTGGATGGTCACAGACGCCTACGCCGTTAGGACATCACCATATGGATTCGACAGACAGATCTCGCACACCTGCGATTGATACGAGTCTCAGGGACTCATAAGACCGAGGGGCCCGTTTCACCAGTTCTTCCTGTCGAGGACCAACGACTCCACGACCGTGCCGAAGTCCTGCAGCCTGCGGATCTTCTGCTCGATCAGATCCACGCAGTCCTCGTCGCACAGGAGCAACGCATCCCTGCCCATCAGGCATTCCGACATGCAGGATTCGAAGCCGTCGAACACATAGTCCACGGGAAGCATGCTCTCGTAGAGCAGGCCGCGGGCCACGTAGCCGTACAACCCGACCACAACCCTGCCGCATGCCCTGCACTGTGCAGCCTCGATCATCGAATCGGTCATCCTGTCCCTGACGGGGATCACGATGAACCTGCCCTTCGGCCCCGAGGCCATCTTGGACACCAGCTGCGTCTCCGTCCTCGGGAACGGTGCCTCCGGCTCCCCGCGCATGTCGCACAGGCTCTTGTTGATGACGAACATTGACGGCTGCATGACGCCGGTGGTGTACACCCTCATGGCGTCCATGTAGAAGTCCTCGGACGGTCCCGAGTAGATGAGCTCACCCCTCCTGAGGACGTGGATCTCGTCAGCCCATGCGTATGCGAGGTCGACATCGTGGGTCGAGATGACCACCGTGGTGCCCCTGTGGTGGAGCTGCTCGGCGAGTTCCATCACCTCCAGGGCCATCTGCGGGTCCAGACCCGCGGTGGGCTCGTCCATGACCAGGACCTCGGGCTCCATCGCCAGTGCCCCGGCGAGTGCCAGCCTCTTCCTCTGTCCGTAGGACAGCTTCAGGGTGTTCCTGTCGAGGAACCCCTCCAGCCCGACGAGGCTTATGGCATGGTCGACCCTGCGCTTGACCTCCTCCTCGGAAAGACCGAGATTGGACGGGCCGTAGGCCACATCCTCCTCCACGGTCTGACCGAATATCTGGTCGTCAGGGTTCTGCAGGACGACCGAGACCTTGGACCTCAGGGCCCTGAGCGCCTTCCTCTTGTGCCTGACGGCCTCCCCGTCGAAGGACACCTTTCCGGAGCTGGGCTCGAAGACACCGTTGAAATGGTAGAACAGTGTGGACTTCCCGGCGCCGTTGCCGCCGAGGATGATGGTCTTGACCCCTTTCTTGATGGTGATGTTGACCTTGTCCAGGGAAGGCCTGTCGTTGCCAGCGTACCAGTATGTCAGATCGACAGTCTCGATTATCCCGTCCGACATCGGTACACCTCCGGGACGCGGCCGAACCTGGTGAGCGACGCTATCCTGTAGCGGATCGTCGCCGCGAGCTCGGTGTCGCAGTACAGGATGGCGTCCCTGCCCTGCATGGCACTAAGACAGCATCCCTCGATCGCGTTAAAGTTGATGTCGGCCTTCCTGCCGATATCGCGGAACAGCTTCTTGGCCTTGAAGCCGTAGACCCCCACGACCGCATCCCCGGGATCGATGTTCCCGTCCGAGGGGATGGGCTCCACCCTTATCCTGCCGAAAACGGCGTCGGGAGGCGAGAGCTTGGCGAGCAGCTGGCTGTTTGTCCTCGGGAACGGTGCGTCGGGCAGCCCGCGGATGCCCTCCAACGAATGGTTGACCGAGAACGTGTGCGGAAGGGACAGCCCGGACAGCGCCACAGCCTCCCTGTCCTCGAAGAACTCCTCCGGCCTCCCGGAGTATACCAGGTGCCCCAGCCTCATGACATGGATCTCGTCAGCCCATGCGTATGCGAGATCGACATCATGGGTCGAGATAATCACAGTCGTCCCGGTCATGCACATCTGGTCCACCAGCTCCATGACCTCCTGGGACATCTGCGGGTCCAGACCCGCGGTGGGCTCGTCGAGGATGAGCACCTTGGGCTCCATGGCCAGTGCCCCGGCGATCGCGACCCTCTTCTTCTGACCGAAGGACAGCTGGGTCGTGGGACGGTACCTGAACTCCTCCATCCCGACCTTGAACAGGCTGTCACGGATCCTCTCCTCCACGATGGACGGGTGGAGGTTCTGGTTCATCGGCCCGAACGCGACATCCTCCTCCACGGTCGAGGAGAAAATCTGCTCATCCGGGTTCTGTACGACGACGGCGATGTCCTCCCTAAGCTGATAGAGAATCTCCTTGTCGTAGCACAGGGGTAAGCCCCTGTACAGGACCTCCCCGGATTTCGGCTTGAACACGCCGTTGAAATGGTAGAACAGTGTGGACTTCCCGGCGCCGTTAGCGCCCAGTATGACCGTGCGGATCCCCGGTCTGATTCCCAAGGAGACCCCCTTGAGGGACATCGGCGAGCCGTCCTTCTTCTCGTAGCTGTACGAGACGTCCCTTGCCTCTAGTATGTATTCGAAATCCATGCGATCTCACACCCCGAACACGATCTGGGCGAAGTCCACGACGCCCTCCGTGTATCTGCCAACCACGTAAAGCAGCACGAACACCACGATCGCCAGGGCCACCCATCCGAACCCGGCCTTCTTGGGACGGTTCCATATGGGGAAGTACCCGCGGTACCCCCTGCACTCCAGGGAGACCTGCGCCTTGTCGGCGAGATTCATCGACGACGTGAAAATACCAACCGCGATGGAAGCGGTGGTCTTCATGGTGCGCCTGAACCCCGAGAAGCCCAGCCTGCTGCTCGCCGCGCTCCACATGGTGTCCAGCCTCTCCAGGAGGAGGAAGGCGTAGCGGTAGATCAGGACGACGATCTCGCATATCTCATCGGGGATCCTGATTTGCCTGAGGGCCTGCGCCAGATGCGGGATCGGAGTGGATGTGGCGAATGCCATCATCATAGTGATGCCCGCGATGGCTCTGATCATCACAAGCCAGGCCTGGTTGAAGCTGTCGGCCGTCATGTAGAAGTCCATCCACAGGAAGTCCGCGCTCCAGATGCACGGCTGCGACGTGTCGCCGTTGATCGAGATGATGCCGCAGGCGACGATCAGGATCAGGATGGCCTCGGCGATGAAGACGGCCAGAATGAAGGGGATCCTCATGTTCGTGGAGTACGCCATGAGGATCAGACCGAGGGCCATCACCGCGAAGGCTGTGATGACCGAGTCGGTCATTATGTTCACGATGAGCACGACGATGACCAGGAGCAACTTGCCCAGAGGGGGCCAGTGGAGCATCCTGGAACTGTATGCCAGGGCGTCCATCTGTATGTGCTCGGATGTGCCCGAGGCCTTCTCCCTCGGTTTGGCGCCGTCTCTCCTGGCCATCTGTGCTCACCTGTAGTAGTACTTCTCGGTCTTGGGGGCGTCGGCGACTGCAGCGGCCTGCTGGGTCTTGCCCTCGGAACCGCCGTTGCCTCCGTTGCTGCCACCCTCCGTCATCTGCTTCTCGGCTTTGGACTTTGTGTACCTCCCGACGAAGAACCCGATGATGAGGGCACCGATGGCGGCCTGCAGGGCGAAGAGCATGCTCTCGGTCTCACCGGGCAGCTCGTAGTCACCCCAGATTCCGCTCCACCAGGGCACGTAGTCGTCTCCGACGATTCCGCCGGCGGCATCGTCCGCGCCGCCGAACTCGAATCCGACGGATGCTCCGTAGGCGAGGATGGCTATGACGACGACCGCGATGACCGCGAATCCGGCGATGTAGATGCCCTTAGACTTCTTGGACCCTGTCTCGGTTACCTCGACGGCCTCCTTCCTGGGGAATATGATTCCGCCGGCGGTCTCGAAGACCTCGGGCTTGTTGTTGAGCAGGTACTGGGCGAACATGTAGAACAGGATTCCCTCGATGATGGCGAGGGGGATCTGCGTGACCGCGAAGGTCGTGAGGAACTCCGCGTAGCCTCCCCAGTTGAGTCCCATCTGGATGGAGGTGCAGACATATGTAAGGAGGTCAGCGATGATGGCTGCCCCGAGCATGCTCACGGGGATGCTGGCCCCGGCCTTCCTCATGACGTTCCAGATGAGGATTCCGCAGAACGGACCGAAGATACCCATGGAGAACACGTTGGCTCCTAGGGTTGTGATACCGCCGTGGGCGAGGAGGATCGCCTGGAATATAAGGACGATCAGTGCGAGGAACGAGGTAGCGCTCACACCGTACAGGACGGCAGAGAGGCCGGTTCCTGTGGGATGGGAGCTCGAACCCGTCGCGGACGGCAATTTGAGGGATGAGAGAAGGAAGATGAACGCTCCCGAGAGGGCGACCGTCATCTTCTGCTCCGGGTGCTCGCGCATGAGCTTCACGATCGCCCTGGCCCCCAGAACAATGAAGGGGATGGCGAGGATGAACCACACGGCACACCAGATCGGATCTAGATATCCTTCCATTATGTGCATTTGTTTTCACCTTGTGTCTTCCGGATCACTCCGGGATGCCGCGGTCATTTCCGCTACCGATAGGAATTGGATGTAGAATCCATTTTCTGTATTTATCTATTAGGATTATCCATCCAACTGAAAGCCATTTGACTGGTCAAAAATGTGTATTAACGCCGTCAAATCGATTAAAATAGCAGTTATATCCCGAGTTTCATGAGTTGTTTGACTTCGTTTCGATTGTTTTTGTTGGATATTTCTTATTTAAAGTACCTTACCCCCGTATAGCATAATGGTCATAATCTGTCAGATTAAAGATAACCTATAAATATTGGTGGTTAAATAAATTGCATTAAAACAATCCAATCCAGGAAATTATACCCATAGGGGGTAGGGCATCCGGGACCGACCGTCCGACAATATCGTACATGTAAACAGAAAAAGAACGGATGGGAAAATTGTTCCCCGCCTCCCGGCGGGTAATGTGGTTCAACCCTTGTAGTAAATCATCGAGTTGCAGATGGTTGCGGCGATGTTCGATCCGCCCTTCCTCCCCTTGGGGACGATGAACGGCACATCGCGCTCCATGACCATCTCCTTGGACTCCACGACGTTGACGAACCCCACCGGGGCACCGATGATCAGCGCGGGCTTCACCTCTCCGGCGTCCATCAGCTCGCAGAGCCTGACCAGCGCCGTGGGGGCGTTCCCTATTGCAAATATCACGGGCTTCTCCCTGGCGATCTCGGCACCGCGCTCCATGCAGACCGTTGCACGGGTGCATCCCCTCTCCTTGGCCTCTGCTACGACGTCATCGTCGCTGATGAAGCAGTGGACCTTCCCGCCGTAGGCGGCGAGCTTCTTCTTGTTGATGCCCGCGGCCGCCATCTTGGTGTCCGTGACGATGTCCGCCCCGGCCCTGATGGCCTGGACGCCTATGTTCGCCGCGTCCTCCGAGAATGTGAGGTTGTCCGCGTAGTCGAAGTCGGCCGAGGTGTGGATGCACCTCTTCACGATGGAGAACTGCGGCTCGGGCCAGGTCCTCCCGTTCAGCTCCGACGTTATGATCTGCATGCTGCGTTTCTCGATGTCCTCTGGTTTGACGAATTCCAATGTCACTCAATCACTTCCGATTCTGTATCCTCTGGGTGTGATGATCCTACCGTTCGACACGTACGTCTGCGAGTTCCCGATGATGACTATCGAGAACATGTCCACATCCGCCTTGTCCAGATCCCCTAATGTGGTGACCTGCTTGCTCTCGTCCTCCCTGCCGGCGTTCCTGACAATGCCGACCGGGGTCTCCGGGGAGCGGTGTTTAAGAAGGATGTTTCTGGCATCGTTGAGGTACTCTGTCCTCGTCTTGCTCTTGGGGTTGTAGAGACACACGACGAAGTCCCCCTCCCCGGCGCACTCGACCCTCTTCATGATCAGGTCGATGGGCGTCATCAGGTCGGAGAGGCTGATGATGGCTATGTCGTGCATCAGCGGTGCGCCCAGGACGGAGGCCGCGGTCGATGCGGCGGTCATCCCGGGCACGGTATCTATGTCTATGTCGGCGTGCATCTCGTCCGCCAGCTGGTAGACGATGCCCGCCATGCCGTAGATGCCGGAGTCCCCCGAGGAGACGATGGCCACATCCTTGCCGGACATGGCATCCTCGATGGCCATCCTGCATCTCTCGACCTCCTTCATCATCCCGGTGGCCTTGTACTCCTTGTCCGGGAAGATCGGCTGGAGCATCTTGATGTATGTGGTGTATCCGGTGACGACATCGGCGTCCTGGATCACCTGGGCGGCCTTGAAGGTCATGTGCTCCTTGCCGCCGGGTCCGAAACCGACGACGTGGAGCCTGCCCCTGGCCATCACTCCACCCCCTTGCGGAACTCGGTGGTGAAGTGCTTGTCGTAGAGCTTGGAGAGCTCGTACTCGTCTCCGAGGAAGTCCCCCACGACCGTGAGGGCGGTCTTCTTGATCCCCGCATCCTTCACCTTCTGGGCGATGTCCTGCAGGGTCCCGGTGACGATCTTCTGGTCGGGCCAGGTGGCCTTGTACACGACGGCGACGGGGGTGGTGGGCTCGTAGCCTCCCTCCTCCAGCTGCTTCACCATCTCGTCCATGAATCCGATGGAGAGGAAGATGACCATGGAGGCGTGGTGCCTCGCTAGGTCTGGGAGCTTCTCGCCCGGAGGCATCGGGGTCCTGCCCTCCATCCTGGTGAGGATCACGGTCTGGCTCTTGCCGGGCATCGTGTACTCCCTGTTGAGGACCGCGGCGGTCCCCAGGAACGACGACACGCCGGGGATCACCTCGTAGGAGATCCCGAGCTCGTCCAGCCTGTCCATCTGCTCCCTGTGCGCCCCGTAGATCGCGGGGTCGCCGGTGTGGACGCGGACGCACTTCTTCCCGTCCTTCTCGGCCTTCTCCATCACGTCGATGACCTCGTCCAGGTCCATCAGGGCGCTGTTGTAGATCTTGGCGCCCTCCTTGTGGCCGGAGAGGACCTCGGGATTCACCAGCGAGCCAGCGTAGATGATCACGTCAGCCTCGTCGATGAGCCTCTTGCCCTTGAGTGTGAGCAGCTCGGGGTCGCCAGGACCCGCACCGATGAATGAAATCAAACCAAGTCACCCCTTCTTCTTTATTATCACTGTAGTGAAGTAGCCGTACTCCCTGTCGCGCACGATGGGTCCGACGTACTCGTCGTCGAGACCGACGTTGCAGACGACCGTGGCCCTGTCCAGCGGGATGCCCTTCTCCTTCATCATGTCGCAGATCATGCCGATGGCCTTGAACGCCTTCATGATGACGATGTTGTCGAAGTTGTCCATCGCATCGTCCAGGAGCTTGGAGTTCTCCTTGGCGACCGGCACCACTGCGAGGCCCTCGTTCCCGATCATCAGCGGGATCCCGGCGACGGCCGCACCGTGGCAGAAGCTGGGGATCCCCGGGACCACCTCGGTCTGGTAGCCCCTGGCGCGGATGGCGGAGTCGATGTACATGTAGGTGCTGTACACACCCACGTCCCCCAGGGTGACCATCGCGATGTCCTCGCCGTTGTCCAGGAGCTTGCACATCTTGTTCAGGTTGTCCTCGCGGCACTTCTCCCTGACGGTATCGTCGGGATCCATGCTGAAGAGGAACTCCTCGATGCTCTTCTCGGAGATGTCCACGACGGGCTTGATGATGTCAAGCGCGACGCTGCCCTCTCCGAGCTTCTTGACGGGATAGGCTATGACGCCGCACCCCTCCAGGACCTCCTTGGCTCTCAGCGTCATGAGCCCGGTGTCACCGGGTCCGACGCCGATTCCGTACAGTTTGCCGGCCATTCGTATTCACATCCTTTGATGGGTCAGCCATCGTCACACAAGTATTATAAGATGGCGGATGCATCCAACTGCCATATTCCTTACTGTATTATTAATACGAAGGGAACGCCGGTGGACCCAAATGACAACCGATTCCGAGCTCTACACCTACGTGAACAACAAGAAGATGAGAAGGGGGCACACCACCGGCACCTGCGCGGCGCTGGGTGCGGCGGGGGCCGCGCGGCTCCTGCTCACCGGCCATGCCCCGGAG
>CAJJJM010000005.1 GCA_905187815.1 uncultured Methanomassiliicoccaceae archaeon | reverse complement strand
GGAGAACGCCATAGCCACACACCGCAGCAACATCTACCGCTGCCTCCTGTTCCTCTGGTCGGACGAGCGCCCCACCGACGCCCATCTGATCGACACCGACGACATACAGTACCTCTGGAGGACAATGCCCGTGAGGGAGAGCGTCAGGATGGCCTACCTCAGGAGCCTGTCCTGCATGATAGAGCACCACACCGACGTGGACCTGGTCAAACGCACCGACATCCTTCATAATAGAGAAACGCACGACAGGGTCTTCATCTCCGACGGGGACTTCCGCAAGGCGTACATGGCATCCGACCCCTTCCAGAGGGTGATCCTCTGCCTCGGGGCGTACATGGGCCTCAGGAGGGTGGAGATGCAGTCCATCCGCGACGGCGACATCGACCGCGACGTCCTGACCATCCACGGCAAGGGCCACGGGAAGGAGGGGCTGATCGCGTACATGGACATGCCCCAGCCCGTGATAAAGGCGATCGAGGAGTACAGGAACTCGCCCATGAAGGACGGCGAGCGCACCGACGACTATCTGCTGCAGAACCGCGGGCACGACGGGAGGCTCCACAGGGTGATGCTGTCCAGGATCTCCGATTCGATCACCGACCTGGCGAGGGAGACCAGGGTCAGGATGACCACCCACTCCCTGAGAAGGTACTTCGCCACCACCCTGTTCTACAACACCGGCACCGACATCCAGACCATCAGGAGGCTGCTCAGGCACGCCGACGTGTCCACCACGCTGAAGTGCTACGTGGACGCCTACGACGAGAGGGGCAGGGAGGCGACGGAGAGGCTGACGGAGCACATCGACAGGGTCGTGTCCGCCGAGATGAGATGACATCACGGGGAAGTGACGATGCGCCGATCATCCCTCCGGAGGGACGGCCTCACGGCCTCCTGACGCCCCTGTAGAGAACCCCGTGCTCCCCCGGGATCGCCTCGGCGTCGATGCCCACGGAGTCCAGGATCCCGATGATGTCCTCGTCCGGGACTATGGTCATCCCGTACGTCTGGCACATCTCCCTGACACGGTCATCGTCCCCTGAGCCGAACCTCAGCTCCGACCCGATGGCCAGCACCCCGCCGGGGCTCAGCACCCTCGCCACCTCGCGTAGGCCCTCCTCCAGATCCGGCCAGAAGAAGTACGTCTCCATCGCGGTGACCATGTCGAAGGAGCCATCGTCGAAGGGCAGGTCGTCCACCGAGGCGCGACGGAGCTCCAGGCCGCCCCCATCGACCACGTCGCAGTTGACCTCCGCGGTCATGGCCAGGGCCTCCTCGGATATGTCGACGCCGAACAGCATCGCGTAGGGATACCTCCCGGACAGCCTGCTCAGGAACCCGCCGCCACCGCAGCCCACGTCCAGCACGGAGCCGTCGATGCTCCGGGGCAGATGCTCCAGGCAGAAGGTCCACAGCGGGACGTGGTGCTCGTTCATCCTCTCCAGGACGGTCCTCCCGTCCTCCCCTACGGGGTCGCGGAACTGGGATTCGAGGTTGTCATCGGTCATGATGGGGAATCGCGGTCATCGGGATAAGGGATTCGTCATTCCCCTTTCCGACCACCGGGTGATCCCCAGACTTAGCCGCAGACCGGGATCCGCATCCCGCTCCCTAGGCGGTTCCGGGTTTGACCCACGTCGCAGAGTGTGGGTCACGATTCGGACCCGGACAGGCTTTATATGTCGAATCGCCATTGATTCACGCTGAGGTGACGAATTGGCTACTGAATCGTTCTTCGAGGACATGGTCATCGACACGCCGGAAGCGGAAAGGAACATCACGGAGCTGTTCGAGAGCGGCATAGTGTGGAAACGCGGAAAGTCGGTCATCATCTATGACGATCCGGACGTCATGAGGAAGGTCCACGAGAAACACAACGTCAAGAAGGGATGAACATCGACACCAGGACCGGCGTCGCACAATCCTATCTGCTCGGCCAACTGTCCCGTTCTGTGGATGCGCCTAAGGGGCTGGGTTCCACACTGATCGACCTGGCCTTCGACCTGCTCGCTTCTGCGAAGACGATCGTGGGATGCAGAATGGTCCGTCTCGATTGCCATGATGAGCTAATCCAGTACTATTCCGAACACGACTTCAAACTCATAACACGGAGCGAGGACGGCACCCTGAGCCAGATGATGGCTTTCGTCTGATACGGATCGTCCTGACGGCTTCCATGAGAGATCGTCCCATACATTAACTCCGTTAATTACATAAACGACCCGCGCCTACATCCCGCCATGGCATACGCGAACGAGAACGCGGTCCCCATCAGGGACGACATCTACTGGATCGGCGGCGACGATCGCACCGCATCCATCTTCGAGGGCGCCTTCCCCATCCCGGAGGGTGTGTCCTACAACAGCTATCTGATCAAGGACGAGAAGACCTGCCTGCTGGACTCCTGCGACGCGTCCATCGCGGCTAAGTACTGGCGCAACCTCCGCACCGCCCTGGACGGGAGGAACCTGGACTACTTCGTCATCAACCACATGGAGCCCGACCACGGGGCGTGCATCACCCAGGTCCTGGAGACCTGGCCCGAGGTCACCGTCATCGGGAACAGCAAGACGTTCGACATGCTGGACAACTTCTACCACATCCAGCCCAAGAACAAACTGGAGGTCAAGGAGGGCGACGAGATCTCCACCGGGAAGCACACCCTGCGCTTCGTCTTCGCCGTGATGGTCCACTGGCCCGAGGTCATGTTCACCTACGACGTCACCGAGAGGATCCTCTTCTCCGCCGACGCCTTCGGGACGTTCAAGACCCTGTCCGGCGCCCTGTACGCCGACGAGACCGACTTCGACAGGGAGTACCTGGACGAGGCCAGGAGGTACTACTCCAACATCGTCGGCAAGTACGGCGGCAAGGTCCAGGCCGTCTTCAAGAAGCTCGAGGGCGTGCCCGTTGACATGATCTGCCCCCTGCACGGACCCATCTGGAGGAAGGACCTCGAATACATCATGGGCAAGTACGACCTCTGGAGCAGGTACGAGCCAGAGGAGAAGGGCGTCGTCATCGCCTACACGTCCATGTACGGCAACACCGCCGCCGTGGCGGACAGGCTGGCCCTCCTGCTCAAGGAGAGGGGCGTCGCCAATGTGACCATGTACGACGTCACCAGGATGCACCCGTCCTACGTCGTGTCCGACGCGTTCAGGTTCACCAACATCGTCCTGGCCGCGCCCACCTACAACAACGCCCTCCACCCCACCATGTCCGCGGTCATCGAGGACATGGAGAACATGGCCGTCCAGAACAGGCGCTACTCCCTCATCGGGAACGGCTCCTGGGCGCCCCAGTCCCCCAGGATCATGGAGGAGCGCATGTCCAAGCTGAAGGACATGACGAAGGTCGGCGAGACCTTCGTCGTGAAGTCCTCCATGAGGGACGACCAGCTCCCCGAGCTGGAGAAGCTGGCGGACGAGATCGCCACCTCCATGGCCTGAAACCCGATTATCCGGGGGACGGGGTCCCGTCCCCCATACCTTCCCCCATCCCCGCGGCATCATCCGCCCGGACACGTTTTTCCGATTGCTTTATCACAACCTACAGAACCTATGAAATGCTAGAAGCCCATACTCGTTCCGGAGCCAACCTTAAAATACGGTTGGATGCGGCCGCACACGCCGCTCAAGGAGTGAAGTGAGCATGAGATACGGAATAGCGCTGGACATCGGTACCAGCGGAATGCGCTGCCAGCTGCTCGACCTGGACTCCGGGGAGACCCTGGGGACGGCGATCACAGAGCGTCACCCGATCCCCGGGATGAACGTCATCGACCACGTCAACTACGCCATGAAGGCCGGCGAGGACGTGGCTAACGGCCTCATCATCGAGACCGCCAACAACCTCTTCGCACAGTTCGGGGTTGACCTCTCGCAGGTCGAGATGATCGCGGTGTGCGGCAACCCGTTCCAGCTCTCCCTGTTCCAGAACATCGAGATCAGGGACCTTGCCTACGCGGGCAAGAACATGGTCAAATCCCTCGGCGTCGTCTCCCCTCCCAGGGACGGGGACATCGTCGACGCCACCTCCCTCGGCCTCAAGGGCATGCCGAAGGCAAAGGTCGTCATCCCGCCCGCGGTCACCCACGAGATCGGAGCCGACGCCATGGCGATGATGCTCATGACCAACATCCTGGAGGAGAAGGAGCCCTGCATCGTCGTGGACTACGGAACTAACGCCGAGATGGCCCTGGTGAAGGACGGGAACGTCTACACTGGATCCGCCGCCGCGGGTCCCGCCTTGGAGGGCCAGGAGATCGAGCGCGGAATGCTGGCCGCTCCCGGCGCGCTCAGCGAGATCGAGATCACCGACAAGGGATGGAGATGCTACGTCCTCGACGACACCATCGCGCCCATCGAGGGAGACCTCATCGACCCCCTGACCGGCGAGGTCCTGGAGGAGGGTCCGATGCACGGCAAGGCGGTCGGCATCACCGGAACCGGTGTCATCGCCGCCCTCGCCAACGGTCTCAAGCAGGGCATCATCCAGTCGCCTGTCATCAAGACCCCCGACGGACTGCTCCACCTGCAGGACGGGATCACCATCACAGGGAAGGACGTCGAGGAGGCCGGAAAGGCCATCGGTGCCCTCCGCGCCGGATTCCTCACGCTTCTCGAGGAGTCGGGACTCTGGGTCGACGACGTCAAGAAGGCCTACATGTCCGGAGCTTCCGGACTCTACGTGGACGCCAGGAAGGCCGTCGAGGTCGGAATGGTCACGCCCGGCGCCAGGGACATCATCCAGTTCGGGAACACGTCCATCGCCATGGCCAGGAAGATCATCCTCGGAGAGGTCGACCTCGACAAGCTGAAGGAGTTCGCCAAGAAGCTGAGGGCCACCCACTGCATGTTCGCCACCTCCGAGGTGTTCAAGAACATCTACTCCGTGGAGTACTCCCTCTGGTGCAACAGCATGCCCATGTCCGAGTACAACCCAATGATGGAGCTGTACAACCTGAAGCCCCTGCCCGAGCTCCCCAAGCCGGAGGACATCGAGGTCACCCGCCTCGCCGTGAGGGACCTGCCCGACACCGAGAAGTGCAAGGTCAAGATCATCAAGTGCGGGACCATCGTCACCGGCATCGTCGAGGGATGCATCGGATGCAAGAAGTGCATGAAGGAGTGCCCCGAGCACGCCATCGAGATCGTCCCCGAGGGCGTGTCAAAGTATCGCGCCAAGATCGAGTCCGACAAGTGCGCCGGCATCGCCTGCAGGAGATGCGAGGGCGTCTGCCCCAAGAAGGTCCTCCACACGATGGACCTGAAGATCGAGAGCTGATCGCTCCGATCAGGAACAAAAGCCGGGCGTATGCCCGGCGACCCTTCCCTTCCGTCGTCCCCCGATCGGGGACGGTTTCATTTTATCAGGATGCTGGCCACGCCACGGCACGCCTTGAGCATCGGGATGGACTCCGGCGGGATCTTCCCGTAGGCGACCACCAGGAGCACGGCGGAGTTATCGTCGCCAGAATCGTCGACCATGGCCTGCCTGACGGACACGCCCGCCCTGAACAGCACATCCGTTATGTCGGCGAGGATCCCCGGCATGGATGCGTCCGTGGGGGTTATGACGATCGACGAGCACCCGATCTCCGGAGCGAGCTCCACCATGGACAGCGTCGACCTGAGCTTCGAGAACTTGCTGTCGAGCTCGGGGGTCGCGGATATCTTCTCCAGCGTCGCCCTGACGACCCTGCGGTCCACGCCGCACGCACGGCCGATAGCCGAATCGCCCTGTTCCACCTCGCCGCAGTACGCATGGCCGTCCCTGACGCTCATGCCCTGCTGGAGCAGCAGCCTCGCGACCTTCTCCTGAGAGGGGAAGCCTGAGAACGAATCACCCAGTATGTCCATGCACCGTGTATCATAAACTGCATTGATAAACGTTTTCGTACATCGTTCATCCCGTTGGGGGATGACGGCATGTGCCAGCAGGTCCGAAATTTAAATAGCTTCCATCATCTCAAGATATAAACCCTATTATCAAGATATATAAGTGCTAAGGAACATTCTTGGCACATGCATCGCTGCCGCATCCTGCTAGACAGGGAGAAGCTCCACTCAGCCGGACACCCGCCCTGCCACAGCTTCATCCCGGTGAGGATAGGGGATGAGGGGGTCTCCATGAGGATCGTCACCTGCAACATGCAGGACGACCACACCGGATGCAGCCTCCTCAGGATCAGCGACGCCTCCGACTCCCTGGTCCCCGGACACATCGTGACCGATGTCGGCGACTGCTCCCTGATCAAGTCGCGCCAGGGCCAGTACCTGGCGCTGGTCACCAACCGCGCCTGCCCCCTGGCGATGGTCGTCAGCGGATCCGGATGCATCCTGACCTCGGCCTACCCCCGCACGGACTCCCTCATAGAATGGACGCTCATCGGCCCCACCAGCGGAAGGATACACGACCTCCTCAGGACGATGCGCGAGGAGGGCTACGAGTTCAAGCTAGTCTCCAGCGAGGCCGTCAGGGACATGCCCGTTCTCAGCCCCAAGCAGGACCTCTACTTCACCACCGCCTGGGAGGCCGGATACTACGACATCCCCAAGCGCATCAGCCTGGACGAGCTGGCCGAGAACCTCGGGTGCTGCAAGTCCACCCTCAACGTCACGCTCAGGGCTGCGGAGCGCAACGTGTTCGAGCTGTACATGGCGGCGAACAAGTCCTCGGAGTCCTCCGAGAGGGTCTGAATCGAACATGTTCGCACTCCCGTTATTATACCCTTGAGTCGATTTGATTCGCAAGTGGTCCAGACCCTCCCTTTACCGCATTCGAGGAGGATTCACATGACCATCGATCCTGAAAAGAAGAAGAAGATGCTGTCGTACAGGTGGATGATCTTCATCGTCCTGGCGATCGCCTATTTCTTCGTCTACTTCCACAGAACTACCGGAGGTGCGATCTCCACAGAGCTGCAGGACTTCTTCGGAGTCGGCACTGCGTCTGTCGCGCTTCTCGCCTCCGCCTACCTCTACGCCTATACGCTGATGCAGATCCCCAGCGGTATCCTCACTGACAAGTGGGGACCCAGGATGTGTGCCACGATCTTCGTGTTCCTCATCGCCGTTGGTTCCATCCTGAGCGCCGTGTCCGCACAGGTCGGCAACTTCAACCTGATGATCGCCGGAAAGTTCATCATCGGTATCGGTGCCGCCGTCGTCTACATCCCGATCATGAAGGTCCTGGCCGTCTGGTTCAGGAAGAACGAGTTCGCCTCCATGAGCGGAGTGCTCCTCCTGGTCGGAAACGTCGGAGGAATCGCCGCCGCGACTCCCATGGTCATCATGATGGACAGTCTCGGAATCGAGATGACCTACATCGTGCTCGCCGTCATCACCGCCATCATCGCCCTGCTCTGCTGGTTCTTCGTCAGGAACCACCCGTCGGAGAAGGACTGGCCCGGAATCGAGGAGATCGTCTCCGAGGAGACCGGGGAGCCCATTGCGGAGTCCACCTCCGCCAAGATGGGAACCGTCGAGGCCCTCAAGGCCACATTCACCAGCGGCCGCAAGTTCTGGCCCCTGGCCATCTGGTTCTTCATGATCTACGGAACCATCATGCTCTGGCAGGCATCCCAGGCGGGAGCGTTCTACCAGAACGGATTCCAGAACTTCGACGCCAGCCAGGCCGGACTCATGGTCACCATGGTCGGAGTCGGAATGGTGTTCGGATGCCCGATCGCCGGAAGGCTGTCGGACAAGATCCTCGGCTCGAGGAAGAAGGTCATCATCATCGGTACGATCATCTACACAATCGTCTGGGCGGTCATCTGGCTTACCGCTGGCAACGAGGCGATGGACAACTTCGGAATCCAGGCCGTCATCAACTTCCTGTTCGGATTCTTCGGAGGATTCTTCGTCGTGTCCTACGCCCAGATCAAGGAGCTGTTCCCCATCGCCATGGCCGGAACATCCACTGCCGCGCTGAACCTCTTCCCCTTCGCGGGAGGAGCCATCCTGACGACCATCGCCGGATTCATCGTCGTGGACAAGACGCTCGCGGAGTACCAGACCCTCTGGATGATCGCATTCATCCTGATGGTCATCGGATGCATCTGCGCCTTCCTGTCCATGGAGAAGGCGGATGTCGAGAAGGCCGAGGCCAAGAAGGCGCCCGCTCCCGAGGAGTGATCACAGTGACCTTCGGGCGGGTACGTCCCGCCCGTGAAACCCCTTAGAAACCCCTTTCCCCCTCTTCTCCGTCTGCTTTTCGGCACATGGAGCACCTATCCATATGTGTTTGGAGCAGATGTCCAACGGTTTGTTCTTAAGTTTCCATAGTTAAGTATAAAATAGGGATTTTTCATAAAGGAGAAATTTTTCAGACCAATCGAACATGTTCGAAGTTTCCCTTATCTTCATTCAGCTGCATACTAAATATTGCGGTAAAGGGAATCCATTGGACTCCACTTCAAATAGGAAACGACCACCCCCGTGCTGTCACCGTGAATCGGATCCGACAGACTCGGATGACCCCCGAGGGGCGGTCTCATGCGTGGACGTGCGCGAACACGTCCGTCAAATCATCGAGGAGGAATACAAAATGACAATGAGCTGCAGGGACAGAGTGATCTCCGCCCTCAAGCAGGAACCACTGGACAGGCCCCCGGTCGCCGTGTTCACCACGTGCGACACCATCGACATGATGCAGGCCTGCGGAGCGTCCTGGCCCGAGGCCCACTCGGACCCCCAGAAGATGGCCACGCTCGCGTGCGCCCAGGCCGACTACTTCGGACTGGAGTCCGTCAGGGCCGGATTCTGCCTCACACAGGAGGCCCAGGCCCTAGGATGCCCCATGGACATGGGAGGCCCCAAGTCCTCACCAATGCTGAAGGGACATCCCTACAAATTCGACCCGATCAACCAGATCTACGAGTCCCCCGACAACCTCCCGGACATCGACACCTTCCTGAACACCGGAAGGGTGAAGGTGACCCAGGAGGCCATGGGAATCATGAAGAAGACCCACGGCGAGGACTACATCATCATCGGAGGGAACACCGGGCCGTTCACACTCACAGGCCACCTGCTGAACACCGAGAACCTGGTGTACGCCGTGTTCACCGACCCCGCCCAGGCGGAGAAGTGGGTGTCCGCAGTGACCCCGTACTGCAAGGCGTACGCCGAGGCGCTGGTCGCCGCCGGCGCCGACCTGGTCCAGATGTCGGAGCCCTCGGCCTCCACGGACATCCTGGCCCCCGACGACTTCCCGGTTCAGTCCGGAAGGTTCGTGAAGCAGACCTTCGACGGTCTCGACGGATACAGCATCCTGCACATCTGCGGAGACTCAGCGCCGATCATCCCGTACATGTTCGACACGGGCGTCACCGGACTCTCCATCGAGGAGAAGGTCGACTCGTACAAGGCGGTCGAGATCGGACAGAAGAGGGGATGCCTCGTCGGAAACGTCGGATGCGCCTTCCCCCTGTTCAAGGGAAAGCCCGAGGACGTGACGGCCGCGGCCCAGAAGAGCAGGGACGCCGGGTTCAACGTCATCTCCGCAGGATGCGGAGTCCCGATCGGAACCCCGGCCGACAACATACGCGCACTCGTCAAGGCCATCAAGGGCTGAGACATTGCTACCATGGGGCCCCCGGCCCCTACTCCTACTCAAATCCTTTATCAAACCATTTATAAGCCGCCGCGAAGGGTGTCCGGCGGCATCACCACCTATCTGGCACATGTCGCTGGTTGGATAGCAACTTATATACATCCCCGGACAGATTCCATACTTAAAGCCAACGCTCCGCGGAATGCGGGCGTCGACATCGAAACGTGAGGAGGAAACATCATGGAATTCGATGAGTACATAGTCGATCTGAACGCGGACTGCAAATGCGGTTGCATGGATGCAGGCCGGTTCCACAAGATCTACCATTTCCCCAACGACTACGGGGCATCCGTCGTGGGCAACCCCAAGACGCCCGGATTCGCTAAAGAGGGGTACAGGGCGATGCTGCTGAAATTCTCCGGACCGGAGACTTACCGCAACATGTTCATACCCGAGATGGGGACCAACCTGGTCGAGTGCGAGAACTGGAGCGATGTCGTGAAGACCCTCCAGACACTCAAGGACCTCGCTTGAAACAGATTCCCGGCGGTGCCCGACGGCATCGCCGAAACCTTCCTTTCTGATTTTGAAGATGATGCCGCCGATATGCGACGGGTCAGATGTAAAAAAAAAGAATGATGCGGGCCGGAGCCCGCACCGGTTTCACTTCTTCTCGTGATGGGCGATGCTCTTCTCCGTGTCGTAGAAGTCGGCGCGGATAGTGTAGTCGATGCCCCACTTCTTGGCGATCTCGGGCAGGACCTCGAGGGTGCACTCGCGGATCACGTCGTCCCAGATGCCGTGGACGATGACGTGGAGGACGAACAGCCCGCCGATCACGGTTTCTCCGGGGATCTGGTCCTGGATGTTAGTCGGCCTGGAGGGGTCCACCATGCTGAACATGATCGTGTGGTCGTTCACGTTGTCGATCTTGTAGAAGGCCTTGATGTGCCCTATGAGGTCGGCTCCGTGGCGGAAGCAATCGTCCGCGGACTGCCTCATCATCTCATCGATGAATCCCTTGATCGTCTCCTTGGACAGCTCCTTGTTGTGGATGTCCAGCTCGATCGCGTACTTCCCTAGCTCGTCCACGGCCCTGTGGATCTCCAGGTGGAGCTTGCTGCCCTCCTCGACGGGGTTGTTGTCGTTGTGGGGCATCTTGTCGTCCAGACCGTCCTGGTCATGGTCCACCTCGGTGTGGTCGTAGTCGTGCGCGTAGTCGTCGTGATCATCATGGTCGTCGTGCATGATCACTCACCGGCCTGCTTGTTGTACTCCTGCTGGAGCCTGAACTCCTCCATGGACTCGTCGTACCTGGCGGAGTACTCCTTGTCGATCTTGTCGACGGCGTAGTCGATACCCTCGCCGGTGTTGGCGGACATGTGCTGGATGTCCGCGGTGGGATTCATCTCGCGGATGAAGTCCTCGGTCTTCTTGATCTGCTCGGGTGTGGCAAGGTCGATCTTGTTCACGAAGCAGATGTCCGCCTCACGGATCTGGGTCTCGACGAGCCTCTTGACCGCCCTGATGAGGAGGTCGATACGGCTGGCGTCTACCAGCGTGATGACGGGTGCGTGCTCGATGTGCACCACGGTCTTGGCCTCGGAGTACTCCGCGGCCCTCTTGAGTCCCCAGGGGATGGCCACACCGGACGGCTCGACGATAACTATGTCGGGATCGAATGAGTCGTGCAGCTTGGCGAGCGTCTCCGCGAAGGAACCGGCGATCTGACAGCAGATGCATCCGCCGGAGATCTCTTTGGCCTTCAGTCCATGGGCCTCGATGAATCTGGCATCCACACTGATGTCACCGACGTCGTTGACGACGATGGCGATCCTGTGGCCCTTCTTCACGAGTCCATCGACAATCTTCATGAGAGCTGTGGTTTTCCCGCTCCCTAGGAATCCGGCTATCTGAGCTATCTTCATACCTATCAAAAATTAAAGAGTGTTGAGTGCGTATTTCAATACTCCGAATTCTGCCCTGAATGGATGTTTTCAATTGATTGGATATCTAATCCAAATGATGCCGGATGGCCGTCGGAGGACGCCTGTATGGTTGTTCCGCCCATCCTGTCCTATAAATACGTATCCCTGCTACCGCGGGACTCACGCCTTCCGCGACGGCCCCAGCTCCTTCAAAAAGAATTTTAAACACGATAACATACGAACGCTCAACCATGCCCGACACAGCAGAACTCAGAGCGCAGATAGAGACAATCGACGAAGAGATCATCGACCTCATAGCCACGCGCATGGAGATCAGCGACGAACTCGCCAAAGCGAAGAAGAAGGCGGGTGTCGGCTACTGGGACGATGAGAAGGAGCGCGAGGTCGTCCACAGGTACATGGAGCTCTGCGAGGAGGTCAGCCTCTCCGAGGACGAGGCCAAGCAGATCGCCGAAGTCATCCTGCACATCTCCAAGGAGAGACAGAAGCACTTCTTCGAGTGACCTGAAAACCATTAACATCTTTTGCGACGATACCGTTGCATGTACTGCGTTCTGCTCGTCAGCAGCGATAGGGAGCTTTGTTTCCTCGGCATCAGGTTCGCCCCGATGCTGGACCCCAACATCACGCTGAGGACGGCGGAGGACATACCGCAGGCCATCAACATCATGAAGAGCCTGCCCGTGGATGCCATCGTCTTCGACCAGGACGAGGTCAACGACATCTCCAAGTTCATCGTCGCCGCGGACAGGAACCGCGTATCTGGCCCAGTCATCCTGGTCTCCAAGGAGCCGTCCATGGACCTCCTCATGAGGGCCATCGAGCTCCGTATAGACGCATTCGTCCCCAGGAGCAACCGCGACCCCTCCGACTTCTTCGGGGAGATCGACACCCGCGCCTCGATCATTGCCGAGAGGCGCCGCAACGAGAACTACCGCAGGATCAACGAGAGCAGGATGGAGGCCCTCGTGAAGATGGCTTCCATGGACAACGAGGATTTCCAGTCCATCGTCAAGTACGCCCTGGAGAAGTCCGTCGAGCTGACGAACAGCAAGATCGGATACGTCGCCCTGTACGAGAAGGACAGGGGCATCCTGAACATGCTCGCCTGGTCCGTGCAGGCCATGAAGGGCTGCGAGATCAGCAACTACCCTGTGGAGTTCGAGCTCAACTCCACCGGCATATGGGGAGAGCCGATCCACCTCGGGAAGTCGATCACCATCAACGACTACGAGAACGACCGCAAGAGCATGAAGAAGGGGACGCCGGCCGGACACATCAAGCTGGAGAAGCTCCTGATGGTCCCGATCATAGTCAACGGCGAGATCATCGGGACCGCCGGTGTCGGGAACAAGGAGTCGGAGTACACAACGTTCGACGAGACCCAGCTCAACCTGATGATGACACAGCTCTTCTCGATATACAAGAGCCGCAGCAACTTCAGGCGCGAGGTCACACGCTCCAGCGCGGCCAGGACGCTCATGGAGTCCGGACCCGTAGGGTTCCTGTATATAGACTCCGAGATGAACATCATCTTCACCAACAGGGTGGCGGCAGACGTCATCGGCTTCGACCCCATGTCAAGGCTCCCCCTCCCCCTCGACAGCCTGGGGGCCAGGAACGTCACGGACATCAAGGCGCTGGTCAACTCGGTCCGCATGGACAACAGCGACAGGACGCTCCGCGCCCACATCTCCGGCGACGGCAACACGACCTACGAATGCGCCGCGACCCGCATCAGCGGCGGCGTGGACGTGATCCCCGGATTCATGATCACGCTCACCGACATAACCGACGTCGTCCTGATGGACTCTTTGAGATCCAGGGCTGTTGAGCACATCAGGGTGCTCGAGGGCCCTGTGCTGAACACGCTCATCGCCTCCCGCAGGGCGCTAGTCCCGCTGGGGGACATCACCGATGACGCCTATCCGGCGCTGGTCGCACTGGACAACACCGTCACATTCATGGACGACTACAGGAACGTCGGCATCTCCGAACCGCAGTGGTTCCCGGTCAAGGATCTGGTCGACAAGGCGATACGCGCCGCCGGCGTGGGCAACCTGCCGGTCGAGGTCAAGTCCGATGGGATCAGCATACTGGTCGACCCGGAGTTCCCCGTTGTCTTCAAGAACCTGCTGACCAACTCCGCCTCTCACGGCGGAAGGGTGTCCAGGATAACGATCTCGTGCCGCATCAGCCAGGGCAACCTGACGATAACATACTGCGACGACGGCGCCGGGATACCCGACTACCTGGAGGACAGTCTGTTCGACCAGGTCCCCCAGGGTAGGTTCGGGATGTTTCTGATTAAGAACGTCGTGGACTCCAACGGATTCGCGATCCGCCATGTCCCGACGGGGAGCGGCACGTGCTTCGAGATAGGCGTGCCGCCCACCCATTACTCACTTGGATGATGTGAACTGCCTCGGCTTGCCTGCTGCCGTGACAGTGAGCCTGATTTCCATCAGGACCGAGCTCTCACCCGCCCCTATGGCGTACTTGCGCTCATCCCTGTCGACGGAGACCGTGACATCCTCGGCACCGCTGGATTCGACGGCGGCGATGACGCTCTCCCTTCCGAGACGCTCGGACTCCGCCAGTGCCTCCTGGAGATTCTCGTACTTGAAGTTGCCCAGCTTGGAGAACGCCTCGAACTTGCAGTCCTCCTCCCCGGCCAGCTCAGGACGGAGCAGGAACGAGACAGATTCGGAGACGGACGATGTGATGGCGCCTATGGCGTTGCCCACATCCGAGTCCTCGGTCACGTAGACGTCTGTGTCGAAGACCTCCCCCACCCAGCGGATGTACACGCCGGCAGGGGCACCGATTCCGATGATCGGCTTGTTGACCTTGATGGTGCAGTTGAAGTCCTTCCCGGGGTTGTGGCGGATGGCCTTCATGAGCATGTCCTCTCCGGCGGGCGTCAGATTGTAGCTGCCGACCTCCTCGGACATGAGCTCCTTCATGAGCTCTATGCAGAGCTTCTCACGGATCTTCTGCTTGGCCTCGTCGATGAACTCCTGCGGGGTCTTGCCCGTCCTGCGAGCGAGGTACTCGACACCCGCCTTGGAGGCCTCGGCATCGAACTGTACGTACGTGCCGTCGGCGTGGAGCAGGTCCGTGGGCGTGAGACCGATCCTCTGGATCAGCCCATAGCCCTCCAGCTTCATCATGTTGAACGTGAACGGATGGATGTCGAGGATCTCACCGGCCTCGTTGAGGGAGTACGGGCGCTCCTGGAGCAGCTTCAGCAGCTTCATGTCCGCCTCGGACACCATCGTTTCGTCCTTGGGCATCTTGAGAGTCCTGAACATCTCGTTATCGAGGAGGACGTTCTCCTCTCCGAAGGATTCCGGTGTCGGACGCGTCTCGATGCCGGCCAGCTTGACCATGTGCTCCTTCACACAGTCCCAGTGCGAGGCGGCGATGCACAGCGGCACAACCCTCAGAGACGACAGGATGATCCTCCTGCCGTTGACCAGGATGCGGCTGTCCCCACCGATACCGGACGTGGCGATCTCCGCGGCCATGACCCTGGTCCTCTTTCCCCCGATGATGGCTCCCTCCGGCTCCAGACGGGGCTTGCCGTCCCTGAGGATACCGATGTCTGTCGTGGTCCCTCCCATGTCCATGACGATGGCATTCTTCTGGCCCGTGAGGTACATGGCTCCGATGAGACTCGCGGCAGGTCCGCAGAGGATGGTCTCGACGGGCCTCTCCTTGGCCACCGCCTCACCCATCATGGATCCGTCGCCCTTGACGATCATGAGCGGGGCGTGGATTCCCTTCTCGGAGAGGACTGCCTTTACGGACCTTATCAGATCGTCGATGACCGGGATGAGCTTGGCGTTCATCACGCATGTCGCGGTCCTCTCATTGAATCCGAGGCCGGACGAGAGCTCGTGCCCGCATACTATCGGCACATCAAGGATCTCCTTGGCGATCTCCTTGACCCTCTTCTCATGGCTGGGATTGCGCACAGCCAGATATCCGGTGATGGCGACTCCGTCGACCTTGCCCTTGAGGGACTCCAGGAACCTCCGGGCCGCATCCTCGTCCAGAGGGTTCAGCTCCTCCCCGTGGAGGTCGTGCCCTCCGCCGATGACCGTGTCGAAATCGGCTCTGACCGAATTGTTGTATTCGCTTCCTATGCAGACAAGTCCCACTCTGCATCCTTTCCCCTCGACGACGGAGTTGGTAGCAAGAGTCGAGGACATCGAGACCACGCCCACCTGCTTCAGTAGGTCGGCGTCGAAACCGGCGATGGATCCGCGGATACCGATCGATAGGTCCTCGCGGGTGGTGAGCGATTTGGCCTTGCATATGATCTTACCCGAATCCAGGTCCATGATTACGGCGTCGGTGTATGTTCCGCCGGTATCGAATCCTAGCCCAATTGTTATGATAACACCTTCTGAACGATGTTGCGGGATTGCGGGATTTGGGGCTCCCGCGGACCCATAGGAGGAAAAGATGTAAGTTGAAACCATCGGACGAGTTTTCTAGGGGGTGCACGTCCGATGGAAAACCGGTTTAGGGGATTGTGGAGGACTGGAGATCACCTGTTGTTAGAGACGACTCCCAAATCCTTGTTTCTCTGGTCGACGACACGCGTAATATGATCCGCAAGGGTACGTTCTTGAATCTTATTCTGCACGTCGGGAGACTGTTCGATGAAGAACTCGAGGTCGCACTTGTTGCAACGGACCTTGGGGCAGCCCCTCACAGCCTCTGAGCAACCCTGGCAGGCGAAGGTTCTAGCGTAGACTAGGGAAAACTCGAACCCGCACCTGGGGCATTTCATCTTCCTCACGGATGCCGTAGTGTTGTACGAGAATCCGTGAGCTTTCATGGCATCGAAGTATGTGCTACCCATCTTCAGTCCTCCTGGGGATCCCCGCCCGAAGGCGGGGTTAATTTGTTTCAGTCTATAGTTTCAGGCTTCACATCTTGCCGTACTCATGGACAGCAGCCATGACGGCGTCGACGTTCTCCAACTTGGTCTCGAGGTCGGGCGGGACCTCGCAACCGGAGGAGATGCAGTACCTGGAGTTGAGGCCCTTCTTGCACAGAGCGGTCTTGACCTCCTGGCACAGGTCAGCGGTGACCTTGGTGATCTGCTCGGTGGATGCCCTGACGAACAGCTGGGGGTCGATGTTACCCATCATCAGGCACTTGTCGCCATAGCCCTGCTCGATGACCTGGGCTGCGGTGGGGCTGCCGGGGATCAGGGGGTAGTAGGCCATGGAGTACATGTCTACGCCGAACTTCTTGACCTGGGTGTCCAGGTGGGGCAGGTCAGCACAGTTGTGGATTCCGAGACCCATTCCGAGCTCCCTGACCTTGTCGTTGCATGCCTTGGCGTACTTGTCACCCTCGAACTCCGCATACTCGGGGTCTCCGAGGCAAGCGTAGTTACCCCAGAGGTAGTCCCAGCAGAATCCCTCGGCTCCGGTCTCGGCGATCTTCTCGCAAGTCTCGAGACACAGCTTGGTGGTCTCTCCGAGAGCCTTGTGGACGGGTGCGGGGTCGCTGAACATGTCCATGAAGACCCTCTCAGCTCCTCCGGCCTGGGTCAGAGTGAGGAGGGGTCCCTCCAGGAACGCGATGTTGAAGGACTTGCCCTTGATCATGGGGGCGAGCTCCTTGTTCATCTCGATGAGGACTCCGGTCCTTCCCTTGGTGATGTCGGGGCAGACGATCTTGTCGTAGTCCTCCATGTCGTGGATGATGTGGTCATCGACGAACGGGGTGTTCTCAGTGTCCATCCTGACGTGGGCTCCGAGTGTGGAGGCGGTGATGGACAGGTCGATCAGGGTGACGGTGTAGGGGAACTTCCAGTGCTCGACTCCCTTGGCGAAGGACTCAGCGCAGAGCGTCGGGTTGGTTGCCCACTCCCTGTAGGTGACTTTCTCAGGCATGAGCCTCCTGCACAGAGCAAGTGCAAGAGGGGACGAGGCCAGTTCGTCGACGGGCTCGTTCTGGATTGCAGCGACGGCCCTCTCGTAGGGTGTCATAGGGGCGACCATTGTCCTCACTGTCCCTTCAGCCAGTTGACGCAGTCCTGGGCGTTGTTGTCCCTGTGGTCCGCTCCGATCTCCTCGGCAAAGGACGGGGATGTGGGTGGTCCGCCGATGGTGACGGTGCAGTTTCCGCGGGTTCCCTGCTCCTTCAGGAGGTCGATGGTGTTCTTCATGTTGTCCATGGTGGGGGTCATCAGGGTGGACATGCACAGGATGTCGATTCCCTCGTTCTTGACGGTGTCCGCGATGGTTGCGGGGGGAACGTCCTTTCCGAGGTCGTTGACGATGTATCCGCCAGCGGTCAGCATGGTCTTGACGATGTTCTTTCCGATGTCGTGGACATCTCCCTCGACGACACAGGTGGCGGCCTTCTTGGCGTCAGCGAGGTCCTCCTTGGGGATGGCGGGCAGAAGCAGGTCGAGTCCGGCGTACATCGCGTGAGCAGCGACGAGGACCTGGGGCAGGTAGATCTGGTGAGCGGCGTACTTGTCACCGATCACGTTCATTCCCTTAACCAGTCCCTCGTTGATGGCTTCAACGGGGTTGACTCCGGCGTCGAGGGCTTTCTGGGCAGCGGCCTTGGAGAGGTCTGCCTTACAGTTGATAACTGCGTTGGCGAGCTCCTCAAAGATCTCTTCACTCATTATGTTTCCTCCAGTTTTTGGCCTTTTTGAGGCTGAATATGAGATGTGCCGAGTGAGTATAAAAAGCATCCATGTGGTTGGTTCATATATCCATCGAAATTTCGGTTAGAAACCAATTTTTTAGTAGGAAGTATTTAAGGAAAATCTGGATTTCTCACTAAACACCGTTTAATTTTTGTAGGTAGGTGTCTGAAAACTCCATGAAATCGGGCTGTTTTTAATGACATTTATGCAATTCGTTAAGTCTTACTATAAAAAATTATCCTATGTTATATCCATACTATACATATGGGAGGTTAGAGCTCATGCGAAACGGCCATCCGTATGGGGCTGGAATCACCATATTTCCCCTCCTCCGCCCAAGTTATTTGTATTAATTCCACACGATACGATTACCAGTGATACGATGCCTTCGACAGTAATCGTCAAAATGAACACATGCAGCAAGACGCACAAGGTGACCGTCTCCATGCGCGACGACGGGAACCTGGATGTTGACATCCAGACCGACTGCAAGAACGTGCAGCACTACGCCGACCACCTCAAGCTCATCACCATCGACGATGCCACCAACTTCAACGGCAGCAAGATCATCGACCCGGACATCCGCGGACCCCTCTCCGCCCCGTGCCTCTGCCCCAACGCTGTTTTCGATGCGGCGTGGATCGAGCTCGGGATGCTGGCGAAGGGCCTGTGCAAGAAGGTCCACGGCAACGAGCTGATCCTCGACAAGTTCGACGAGCAGTGAGCCGCCATCTCCCCTTTTATCTATTATAATAGAATAAAGGGGGCATGGACCTCCGCGAGTATTTCACCGGGAAGAGCGGCGTAGCCATCGGGTTGTCAGGCGGCGCCGATTCCGCATTGCTGCTTTGGGCTGCGAGGAAGTACGCGGAGGACGTGACCCCCTATTTCGCCTCGACCGTCTTCGGACATCCCGGCGACCGCGAGTCCGCGGAGACCGTCTGCGATCTGCTGGGGCTTGACCTCAGGGTCGTGGAGGTCGACCTGGAATCCGATCCCGACATCATGTCCAACGGTCCCGACAGATGCTACCACTGCAAACGGAGGATCTTCGGAGCCATCCTCGAGGCCGCACATCGCGACGGATGCCGTATCGTCGCCGACGGCACCAACGCATCCGACGACGTCGCCGACAGACCCGGGTTCCGGGCGCTGAAGGAGCTCGGGATCGTGTCGCCTCTCAGGGAGTGCGGGCTCACGAAGGACGACATCCGCAGGATGTCACGCGAAGCCGGTCTCCCCACCTGGGACAGGGCCTCCAACTCATGTCTGGCCACCAGGATGGTCACGGGCATACCCATCGACCTTGAGAGGATCCGTGACGCGAACCTCGCGGAGGAGGCCCTCCGTTCGATGGGCTATGAGGACCACAGGGTGAGGACGGACGGGAGCGTCGCGACCGTCGTCCTGAGAAGGGACCAGGTGCCGGAGGACGAGGAGGCCAGAAGGAGGATCGTCGATGTGGTCTCGGAGTTCATGGGGGAGACCGTGATCGGCGAGGAGACGAGGTGATTGCATGGACCAGGACGATATCAGAAGGGTGCTGGAGGACGTTGCCTCCGGGAAGGAGACGGTGGACGACGCCGTCCTGAAGCTGAGGATGGAGCCGTTCGAGGACCTCGGGTACGCGAAGATCGACCATCACCGCGGCGTACGCCAGGGGGTCACAGAGGTCATATTCGGCGCCGGTAAGACCCCTGAGCAGATCGCCGGGATCGCCGGCAGGATGTTCGAGCACGGGGAGAAGTGCATCATCATCACCCGCATAAGCCGGGAGACAGCCGACTTCGTCTCGGGATCCGTGCCGCTCACATACGACCCGACGAGCAGGATCGCGCTTGCCGGCAAATTGCCGGAGAAGCACGACATCGGGAAGATAACGGTCATCACCGCTGGCACGAGCGACATACCGGTCGCCGAGGAGGCCGCGATAACCGCGGAGGCCCTTGGGAACAACGTGGTCAGGGTGTACGACGCGGGGGTTTCCGGCATACACAGGCTCCTCGCCCATCAGGAGGACATAATGACCTCGAAGGCCATCGTCGCTGTCGCCGGCATGGAGGGTGCCCTCGCCAGCGTCGTCGGCGGGATGGCGGACTGCCCGGTCATCGCCGTTCCGACCAGCGTCGGATACGGGGCGTCGTTCGGAGGCGTCGCGGCCCTGCTGGCGATGCTCAACTCCTGCGCCAGCGGGATCAGCGTCGTGAACATTGACAACGGCTTCGGGGCAGGATACCTGGCCAGCATGATCAACAAGGCCTCCTCCCAGGGCAGATCGTAAGGCCGGATACCGAACATTAATTTTCTACCAATTTGATTGTAATTTTATATTTAAAAGATAGGCGTTTTTTCAATTGTTAAACAAGTTAAATTGTAGCAAATTTGGAAAATCAAGCCTCAAAATATGGAAATAAAGCCTTTGCGTCAAATCATTATATTTATAATTATCAAATTGGTCGAATCCGCTCGCATGATGGTTCCGCACCACCCGAGCATTTCTTTATTTAGAGAATAGAGAATCACCGCAACATTAGAGGGAACTTCCCATGAGCAAGATCAGCGTAGCAGTCCTCGGAGCGACAGGGATGATCGGACAGAGGTTCATCCAGATGCTCGAGGACCACCCGTATTTCGAAATCGAGGGGCTATACGCCTCCGAGAGGTCCAATGGAAAGAAGCTGTCCGAGGTCCTGAAGGTCAGGGACCACGTCTACCTCGACGACACCATGGACAGGACCATCGAGACCATGGACATCTCGAAGATCGCCAATAACTGCAGGATCGCATTCAGCGGCATACCGTCGGACCTGGCCGGCCCCACCGAATCCCAGCTCGCCGAGGCTGGCGTCGCCGTGTTCACCAACGCGGGAAGCCACAGGATGGATCCCCATGTCCCCATCCTCATCCCCGAGGTCAACCCCGAGCAGTTCGAGGCTGTGAAGGACCAGCCCACCTACAACAGCACCGGCGGATACATCGTCACCAACGCGAACTGCTCCTCCACCGGGATCGCCGCACCGCTCAAGGCGATCGACGACGCTTTCGGACTGAAGCAGGTCTTCGTCTCCACCTACCAGGCGCTGTCCGGAGCAGGATATCCCGGCGTGCCTTCCTTGGACGCCGTAGGAAACGTCGTGCCCTTCATCAGCCACGAGGAGGAGAAGATGGAGTCCGAGCTCGCGAAGATGCTGGGAACCTACGAGAGGGGAGAGTTCAAGTTCGCCCCCTTCAAAGTGATGGCCAACTGCGCCAGGGTCCCCGTCGTGGACGGACACCTCGAGTCCCTCGTTCTCGACATGGAGCAGCAGCCCACTCTTGAGGAGCTCGACGCCTGCCTCTCCGGATTCCGCGGCGAGCCCCAGAAGCTCGGACTGCCCTCTGCACCCGTCCAGCCAATCATCGTCAGGCACGAGGACAACAGACCTCAGCCCGTATTCGACGCCATGGCCGGAAGACCCGAGCGCGCCAGGGGAATGGCGGTCACGGTGGGAAGGCTCAGACAGAGCAACGGATACTACAAGGCGTTCGTCATGTCCCACAACACCCTCCGCGGAGGCGCGGGCGGTTCCGTCCTCAACGCCGAGCTCGCCAAGGCCAAGGGCGTTCTCTGAAACTACAGGGGCGTCCATCGCCCCCGTTTTTCTTCTTATTATAATAGCAGAAACGCTTCCCGGCTAACTGATACCCCCTTACGGTATCGTTACGCTTATTAATATTGGATGTATTGTCCAACGAGCTCATGAACACTATCAAGAAAGCCATACTCGTGACCAGTTTCGGAACGACCTACAACGAGAACCGTGTCAAGACGATCGATGCTCTAGAGGCTCTGGTGCAGGAACGCTTCCCCGATTGGGAGGTCAGACGGGCTTTCACCAGCAAGATGGTCATCAGAAGACTGAAGAAGCGCGACGGAACCGTGATCGACTACGTCAGCGAAGCGATGGACAAACTTTCCAGGGAAGGATTCCAGGAGGTCGTGGTCCAGCCGACGCACATTGTCAACGGGAAGGAGTACGACGACGTCGTCAGGATCGTCGACGGCCATGTGGGGGAGATACGCTCCCTCAGGATGAGCAGACCGCTCCTCACCTCCTCCGAGGACTACGACCGCGTCGTCAGGGTCGTCGAGGACACCCTCCTCCCCAAGCTCTCCCCGCAGGGCGCGCTGGTGCTGATGGGGCATGGGTCGGTCCACTACGCCAACGCGTCGTACTGCCAGCTGCAGATGAAGTTCTGGTCTGCCGGTCACCACAACGTCTTCGTCACCACGGTCGAGGGATATCCGAACTTCGAGGAGACCCTCGGCTTCATGAGGGACGGGGAGTACCGCGACGTGCTCGTCTACCCGCTCATGCTGGTTGCGGGCGACCATGCCAACAACGACATGGCCGGCGACGAGGAAGACTCGCTCAAATCCGTGCTGACTGCGGCCGGATACGATGTGAGCTGCATCGTCAGGGGGATGGGCGAATGCCCCCACTTCAGGGAGCTGTTCCTCGACCACATCACCGATGCGGTCAGGAAGTCAGAGGTCGAGTGCCAGGACGGCGGCTGCGGTGCGTCTGTTGGGAAGACCGAAGTGCTTGTGGATCATCTGTGAGCTCGAGGTGCACGGGTACCAGAGGATCGAATGCATACCCTCGGGTATCCACTCCGTCGACCCGCGGTAAGGGATGGACAGCATCTCCATCGTGGGCTTCCCCTCCATCGAGGCGTCCGTGTACATTATGAAGTCATCCGAGATGAAGGCGACGTTGTCGCGCTTCATGTACTCCGGGATCTCCGCCCTGGGTATGTTGTGACCTATGATGTTCCCCTTGGAATCGCGCATGTTCATGGTCCTGACGTTGGGGTGCCAGAACCTCTCGTCCTCCACCACGACCAGACGGGTGTTGCGGTCCATGCAGTCCCTCATCCCTGTGCTCGTCACGGGCATCGTCCCCATGACCGCGGTGACCGTGCGCTCCTCCGCCACCACCTTGTCGAACAGCTGGTCGGGGAAGACGTCCACGAACACGACCCCCTTCTCGGCGCGAAGCCCCTCGATGACCTCCTCCAGTTCCATACCGTGTGAACGACTCTCAAAGTAGATAAACAGGGGCTCCATGCCCCTCGCCATATGATCGACATCGCGCTGCTCTGGGTCATCGTCGGCGGGCTCCTGGAGCCCGTATGGGTCGTCGGACTGAAGAAGTACAACGACACCCGCAACCTGGCCTGGGGCGCCTTCGCGGTGGTTTTCATGATCGCCAGCCCCTGCTGTCTGGCCTTCGCCATGGATTCCATCTCCGTGGGCGTGGCGTACTCCATCTGGACCGGGATCGGGGCGGTGATGACCGTGATCGCCGGGGTGGTGCTGTACAAGGACCGCATCGACCGGATGAAGGTCCTGTTCATCTTCCTGATCATCGTGGGTGTCGTCGGACTCGAGATGTCGTCGGAGGTGTCGCTTTGAACACCGCATGGCTCTGGGTGCTCCTCGGAGGTGTGTTCGAGACCGGGTGGGCGACTGGTATGAAGATGTCCCAGCAGTTCACCGACATATCCTGGACCATCGCGACTCTCGTGATGATCGTGATCAGCACCCTGCTCCTGAACAAGGGTCTGAAGTCCGGGATACCCATGGGGCCCTGCTACGCCGTATGGGTCGGCATCGGCGCGGTCGGATCGATCATCATGGGGATCCTCGTGTTCGGCGAGACCCTGAACATCCTCGGATGGGCGTTCCTCGCAGTGGTGGTCGTGGGGGTCCTGGGCCTGAACATGGTCACCGAGTCAGAGGGCGACGGGAAGAGCTGACCGCGCCCGAACAGTATTTCTATTGCGCGTTTATACGAATCCACAAGAGGATTCGAATGACGCTCAAATTCGGGGTACCCAACAAAGGACGTTTGAACGAGAGGACAGTGGAGCTGCTCACCAAGGCCGGGATCGACCTGGGGGAGGACGTCGGCCGCAGGCTGTACATCAAGGCCAGGAACCAGGACATCGAGGTCCTGTTCGTCAGGGCCCAGGACATACCCGAGTTCGTCGCCACGGGAGCCATCGACATCGGCATAACCGGCGAGGACCAGGTCGCGGAGTCCGGATACGAGCTCATCGAGGCGCTGCCCCTGAGGTTCGGATACTGCCACATGGCCGTTGCCGTCCCCGAGGAGTGCGGTGTCAAGGACGCCACCGAGATCAAGGACGGATGCAGGATCGCAACCTCCTATCCCAACATCGCCAGGCGCTACTTCGAGTCCATAGGGAAGGACGTCAACATCATCGTCGTAACTGGGGCCGCGGAGATCATGCCCTACCTCGGCATCTCCGACTACATCGTCGACCTCGTCTCCACCGGCTCCACCCTGAAGATGAACAGGATGATCGAGGCCGGCAGGATCCTCGACTCGCAGGCGGCGGTCTTCACCTCCGACACCGCCAGGGAGAGGTACGGGGAGCAGATCGACGAGATCGTCAGCTCCATCGAGAGCGTCATCGAGGCCGAGAACAAGAGATACATCATGGCCGACGTCCCCAGGTCCAAGCTCTCGGAGGTCGAGAGGATCATCCCCGGCATAGGCGGACCCACGGTCCTGGACATCGCCGGAAACAAGGACTTCGTCGCCGTCCACGCCGTCATCGACTGCGACAAGACGTTCCACGCCATCGCCGAGCTGAAGAAGATCGGCGCCAAGGGCATCCTCACCACACCGATCGAGAGGCTGGTGAACTGAGATGGAGCTCGACAGGAGCATCATGAGGGAGACCACCAAGGACTTCCAGACGTACTACAGTCCGAAGCTCCACGGAGAGGTCAGGCTCGACACGAATACGAACGTCCTCGGCTCCAACCCGGCCGCGGAGAAGTACCTGAGGGAGAGCAGATGGGACCTCAACGGCTACCCGGACACCTACTCCAGGAACCTCCGCGAGGCGATAGGCGAGCTCTACGGGCTGGACCCGGAGTGCATCATCGCCGGCAACGGATCAGACGAGATGATCGACGTCATCTTCAAGACCTTCACCAACTGGGGCGACAACAGCGTCGTCCCCGTACCGTCCTACTCCCTCTACGACTACTTCGTCAAGATGAACGGCGGCAGGGCAATCCCCGTGGACCTCACGGAGGACTTCCAGCTCGACGTCGACTCCATGGTGAGGCAGGAGAACGCGAAGGTCACCATAGTCCCGTCCCCCAACAACCCCACAGGGAACTGCTTCAGGCAGAAGGACCTGGAGGAGCTCATCTCCAGGTTCGACGGCATCGTCGTCATGGACGAGGCCTACACGGAGTATGCCGGGGAGGGCTTCATCGGCAAGGTCGAGGAGTTCGACAACCTGGTCGTCACCAGGACGTTCTCCAAGGTCTACGCCATGGCCGCCCTCCGCGTCGGATACATGACCGCCAACAGGAAGCTCACGGACATGATGATGAGCGTCAAGATCCCCTACTCTCTCAACGCCGTCAGCGAAGGAGCGGCAGTTGCCGCCCTGAGGGACCAGGACTTCGTAAAGAGGAGCGTCCAGATGGTCACCGAGCAGAGGCCGAAGCTCGAGGCCGGGCTCAGGAAGCTGGGCTTCGAACCGTTCCACTCGGACGCCAACTTCATACTCGCCAGGTCCCCGATAGACCACACCGCCCTGGTCGAGGGTCTGAAGAAGAGGGGCATCCTCATCCGCGACTTCGGATCCAAGCGCAGGACGGAGAACTGCGTCAGACCCACGGTCGGCACCGAGGAGCTGAACAGGCTCCTGCTGGAGAACGCCGCAGAGGTGATCGAGGAATGCCGCTGAACATCACGCTCACCGACTACGGGGTCGGCAACCTGTACTCGATCCACAGGTCCCTCGAGAACTGCGGTGCGAACGTCACCGTCGTCAAAGACATGAAGGACGTCCTCGACGCGGAGTGCATCGTGTTCCCCGGGGTCGGCGCGTTCGACAAGACTATGGAGAAGCTCCAGCCCTACAGGGAGGACATCAGGGAGAAGCTCTTGTCCGGCACCCCCACACTCGGGATCTGCATCGGCATGCAGATCATGTACGGATCGAGCGCCGAGGGGACCACCCCGGGACTCGGACTGTTCGATGGGGACGTGGTCCCCCTGGTCGGGAAGGTCATCCCGCACATGGGCTGGAACCAGGTCGTCTCCGACGACCCCCTCATGAAGGGTGTCAAGGACAACAACTTCTACTTCGCCCACTCCTTCCGCGGGAACCCGTCCGAAGACATCACCATCGGGACCACCGAGTACGAGGGAACGAGCATCCCGACCTTCTTCAGGAAGTCCAACACCTACGGCACCCAGTTCCATCCCGAGAAGAGCAGCACCTCCGGCATGACGTTCCTCAGGAACTTCATCTCGTTCGCGGAGTCGGTACTTTGATCGTCATCCCCGCGGTGGACGTGATGGACCACCAGGTGGTCCAGCTGGTCGGGGGAGTCCCCGGCAGCCAGCAGATCGTCATGCCCGACCCGTTGAAGGTCGCGGACATGTGGGTCTCCAGGGGCGCGCCCTACCTCCACCTTGTGGACCTGGACGGCGCCTTCGGCAAGGAGGACAACCTCCCCGTCTTCAAGAGGATAGTGAAGGAGTGCGGAGTGCCCGCGGAGATAGGCGGCGGGATCAGGTCCACAGAGACTGTGGACGACCTGGTCGCGGCTGGAGCCGACCGCGTCGTGGTCGGCACCAAGGCGGTGAAGGAGCCGGAATGGCTCGAGGAGATCGCCGACAGGCATCCCGGGAGGATCGTGCTCTCCATGGACACCAAAGGCGGCAGGATCGCCATCAAGGGATGGCAGGAGTCGGCGCAGATTACCGTCGACGACATGTTCGACCGCATCAGGGACCTGCCGCTCGCCGGGGTTCTGAACACCAACGTGGACGTGGAGGGACAGAGGAAGGGCATCGACGAGGCCCAGGCCAGGGACTTCATCTCCCGCTGCCCCTGCAAGGTCACAGCATCCGGAGGGGTGACGTCCAGAAGGGACGCCGAGATCCTCTCCGACGCCGGGGCCGAGGGCGCCGTCGTCGGTCTGGCGATGTACACGGGAGTCATCAGCCCCTGGGAATGGGACACGCCCTGGAAGGCGTGAGCCCGTCCGCGATGGCGGGACCGCCCCGTCGTCGCGGAACGCATCCCGCCCGAATGGGCGAGAATAGGGTTCCAACCAAGTTTTCGGCAATCCTAACGGCGTTACTTTTAATTCGAGTACTCTGTTTCCCGCATCATGAAGATGCCCTGCGAACTCATCGTCACCCACATACTGCCCACAGCGAGGGGAGCCCTCGCCAAGGAGCTGGTGCACAACCACGGTATGACACAGGTGCAGGTGGCGAACCTCTTCGGCGTCACCAGCGCTGCGGTTTCCCAGTACATCAAGGGGCTCAGGGGCGGTAACAACCTCATCGACAAGAGCGCGTACCGCGAGGACTTCTACAAGATGATCGCCGACAAGGCGGATGCCGTCGCCGGAGGCAAGGACCTCACGCTGGCACTGTGCGAGATCTGCACGTTCGTGAAGGAGAGCGGGCTGCTCAAGGCGCTGTACGTCTACGAGGGCTACAGCGGAGAGCTCGGCGTCTGCATGGAATGTCCCAAGACGACCATCACAATCCCCGCCGATCTCCTCTGAGCGCGCGCCTTTTATCTATCGGTTCCGCCTACTCGGAACGTTAACATGACCGCCAGGACGTCCTCTTTAGAGCGCAGCACGAGGGAGACGAGGATCTCCGTGGACCTCAACATAGACGGCACGGGCAAGTTCAACGTCACCTGCGACATCCAGTTCCTGAAGCACATGACCGAGACCATGGCCAGGTACGCCGGCTTCGACCTGGTCCTCAGCGCCGAGGGCGACAACGACCACCACATCATCGAGGACACCGCCATCACCCTGGGGAAGGCTCTCAGGCAGGCCATGGGCGACGAGCCCATCGAGAGGATGGCAACCGCCGTCGTCCCCATGGACGACGCCCTGGTGATGTCGTCGCTGGATCTGGTCGACCGCCCCTACGCGGATATAGACCTGCCCGACCCAATCTACATCCACTTCATGAGGAGCTTCGCGATGGCGGCGGGCATGACGCTGCACATAGTCCAGATCAGGGGGTTCGACGAGCACCACCTGGTGGAGGCGGGTTTCAAATCCACCGGAAAGGCGCTGGCCCAGGCGCTCAGGGTCCGCGGGACCGAGCTGAGCACCAAGGACCGCGAGATAATTTCGTGATAACATGCTGACCAAGAGGATCATACCCTGTCTTGATGTCAAGAACGGCAAGGTCGTCAAGGGGATCAACTTCAAGGGGCTCCGCGACGTCGGATACCCGCCCGAGATGGCCGCCGCATACGAGCTCCAGGGAGCCGATGAGATCACCTTCCTGGACATCACCGCGTCCCTGGAGACGCGCCAGACCATGCTAGACATCGTCTCCGAGACCGCCGGTAAGCTGTTCGTCCCGCTCACCGTGGGCGGGGGGATAAGGAGCGTCTCGGACATGAGGGACGCCCTGAACGCCGGTGCGGACAAGGTGTCCGTCAACTCGGCCGCCGTCAAGGACCCCGGGATCATCTCGGAGTGCGCCGAGAGCTTCGGCAGGCAGTGCGTCGTGGTCGCCATCGACGGGAAGAGGGTCGACGACCATTGGGAGGTCTTCACCCACGGCGGGACGAAACCCACCGGGATCGACGCCGTCGAATGGGCCAAGAGGGCGGAGGACCTGGGCGCGGGGGAGATCCTGCTCACATCCATGGACACGGACGGCGTGAAGAACGGTTACGACATACCGCTCACGGCCGCTGTGGCTGACGAGGTCAGCATACCGGTCATCGCCTCGGGCGGATGCGGGTCCAAGGAGCACATCTACGACGTGTTCGCCCAGACCGGGGCATCTGCGGCGCTCGCGGCATCAATTTTCCATTACAACGAATGCACCGTCGGGGAGGTAAAGGAGTACCTCCGCGACAGGGGGATCGTGGTCAGATGAACGACCTGAAATACGATGATAAGGGACTGATCCCCGTTGTCGTCCAGGACTGGATCACCAACGAGGTGCTCATGGTCGCATGGGCGAACGAGGAGGCGGTTGCGAAGATGGAGGAGACCGGCTACACCCACTTCTGGTCCAGGAGCAGGCAGAAGCTCTGGAAGAAGGGAGAGGAGTCCGGACACCTCCAGAAGATCAAATCCATCCAGAAGGACTGCGACGCGGACACCCTGCTCGTCAGAGTCGAACAGGTCGGCGGCATCGCCTGCCACCTGGGCAACCCGTCCTGCTTCGCGGAGACCGTCTACGGGAGCACCGAGGAGACCATGGCGATCATCCCCGACCTCAGGAGGGTGCTGAAGGACAGGCACGAGAACCCCGAGGACGGGAGCTACACATGCAAGCTCTACAACAACGAGACCAAGATGTGCAAGAAGATCGTCGAGGAGGCCACCGAGTTCGTCCTGGCCATCAAGGACAGGAACGAGGACGAGATGTGCTGCGAGCTTGCGGACCTGATCTACCACACCATGGTCGCCGTGGAGAAGATGGGCGTCCCCATGGAGAAGGTCTACAAGGAGCTGTGGGAGAGGTCGCAATGAGGGCCGACCTGCACACCCACACGGTCTTCAGCGACGGCGAGCTCATCCCCGCCGAGCTGGTCAGGAGGGCCATGGTCCTCGGGCACGACGTCATCGCGATCACGGACCACGTGGACATGACCAACGTCGAGTTCGTGGCATCCAACGTCGCCAAGGCGGTGGAGCTGTGCGAGGACTACATCAAGGTCATCCCCGGCGTGGAGATCACCCATGTCCCGCCGTCCAAGATCGACAGGGTCGCCAGGATGGCGAGGGATGCCGGCGCCCAGTGGATAGTCGTCCACGGGGAGACCGTCACCGAGCCGGTGGCGCCTGGAACGAACCGCGCATCCGTGGAGAACCCAGAGATCGACGTCCTTGCCCACCCCGGGTTCATCACCCTGGAGGAGGCCCAGCTGGCCATGGACAACGGGGTCCTGCTGGAGATCTCCGGCCGCGCCGGACACAACATCACCAACGGGCACGTCGTGAACATGGCGAGGGCCGTCGGCGCCGACATGGTCGTGGACTCCGACACCCACGCGCCGGAGAACCTGATGGACGACGCCGCTGCCAGGACCGTCGCCTTCGGCGCGGGCATGACGAAGGAAGAGGCCGAGAAGGCCCTCTACGTCACACCCTACGAGGCTGTCAGGCATATCGCCTGATCAGGGCCTCAGACACCCTATCGGAACGACATACACCCCATCATCGCGCCTGTAGGCGTATCCATGAGCGGTTATCACGACAAGGAATGCCAGCTTGTTCCGGTAGGTGTCATCCACCTTTTCCTTCAGCCGTTTCAGGTTCCTCACACCTTCCTCCACTCCCTCGCTGCTTCCGAGTTTCACCTCCGCTGCCGCCCATCTGCCTTTGAGATGCATGATCGCATCAGCCTCAAGACCGTCTGAGTCACGATAGTGATACACCTTTCCTCCCTGAGCTTCGATATATACCCTGAGATTGCGGATTACGAGTGACTCGAAGAGAAGCCCAAACGTGTTCATATCCATCAGAAGATCCTCCGGCTCCGCATTCAGGAAATAGGCTGCAACTGCTGGATCGGATAGATTGTGGATAATGTGACAATTCAATTGTGGGAAAAGAGATAATTGGCCAGGAACATGGACAACTATTTGACGAGACCGCGGATGGTCGATTCCATGGACCAATCAGAGATCGACTCGTGGATGGCCCTCCTGCAAGACCGCCTGCTTGAGACCTTCGGAGACAGAGTCGTCTTCGTCGGACTTCAGGGCAGCCATGCCAGGGGCGAGGCGACAGAGGGTAGCGACATAGACGCCGTCGTGATCCTTGACAGCGTGTGCCCGGAAGACATCGTGTCCTACAGGGGGATTCTGGACTCGATGCCCCGGAGAGAGCTCGCCTGCGGATTCCTATCGGGAGTCGGAGAACTCTCGGGATGGGTTGCTAGTGACCTCTTCCAGTTCAGACATGACACCGTACCCGTCAGAGGCAGCCTCGATGCCATACTGCCACCCGAAAGGATCGGCGATGCTGGCGACGCCGCCCTCGCAGGCGCCTGCGCCATCTACCACATGTGCGTGCACAACATGGTCCACGAGAGGTCGCCGGACATCCTGTGTGGGATCCTGAAACAGTGCCGCTTCACCCTGACCGCCGCCGTATGCGCCAGGACGGGCGTCTATCACGGACCCATATGCGATCTGCGGAAGGCGGCGGGTCGCGAATCCCGGATCCTGGATCTCAGGGAATCCGTGAACGGGACGGTGTGGGACGACTTTATGGATCGGGCATCCTCGGAGATCATCGGATGGGTATCGTCCCTGATATCCGAATTCGGATCGGACTGAGGGATCGGTCACCAACACCTGGGGATCATGACGACCCCGTCGCCGGCGGCCGTCACATGCACGGACGGCCATAGCATCCCTTCCGATGTTCAGATTAAATATGCCCGCCCCTTTCCGTCATCTATGCCCAAGATAGCGATCATAGGCGGCACCGGGATCTACAACCCGGACACCTTCGAGACCATCGAGGAGGTCTTCCCCGACACGCCCTACGGGAAACCCTCCGACCCCATACTCATCGGAAGGATCAACGGCGTGGAGGTCGCCTTCCTCTACCGTCACGGCAAGCAGCACCAGTACCCCCCGACCAACGTCCCTTACAGGGCCAACATGTGGGCCCTCAAGGAGCTGGGATGCAAGTACATTATCTCCGCCTGCGCCGTCGGATCCCTCCAGGAGCAGTTCGCCCCCGGTGACCTGGTCATCGCCGACCAGTTCATCGACTTCACGAAGAAGAGGGACTACACCTACTTCGACGACAGCGCCGTCCACATCTCCATCCCCGACCCGTTCTGCCCCCACCTCAACGCGATCTTCGCCGAGACCGCAGAAGAGATGGGGATCAGGTACCACAGAGGCGGCACATACCTGTGCATCGAGGGCCCCAGATTCTCCACCAGGGCCGAGAGCGCCATGTTCAGGCAGTTCGCGGACATCATCGGCATGACCGTGGTCCCCGAGTGCCAGCTCGCCAGGGAGCTCGGTCTGTGCTACTGCAGTCTGGCCACCATCACGGACTACGACGTCTGGAAGGACGAGCCCGTCGACATCGCCATGGTGAACAAGACCATGTCCGAGTGCCTCGCCAAGGTCCTGACCCTCCTTGAGAAGGGACTCCCGAAGATCACCGACTCCTGCGAATCATGCATCGAGGCGGCCAAGGGAGCCGGAGCGCTCTGAGATCCGAAGCGGGGGATTCCCCCGCACCTTACATCATGCTGATATTCTCCTATGGGACCCTCACACTCCCGATGATCAGGGACAGGGTCCTCGGCCATCCGGTGCAATCGGAACCCGCCGTTCTCCGCGGGTACCGCAAGATCTGCGGATGGGACTACCTCACGGTCATCCCTTCCGATGGATCGGTGGACGGGGTGGTGTTCGAGGCCGACTCCGAGGACGTCCTCCGCATGGACACCTGGGAGGAGGTCCCGACATACTCCCTCGTAGGCGTGAGGGTCGAGACGGATTCCGGCCCCAGGGTTGCGTTCGCGTACATCATGCCGGAACCGCCGGAGCACTACGAGTTCGTCGACGACGGACGCATAGCGGCCATCCCCATCCACGACATAATGAGGGACCTGGAGAGGCTCATGGGATGACACGGAACCCGTGTGCGTATGAGGATAACCTTAATGTACGAGTGCAAACACTTTTCGCGGCATGGTTAAGAAGACTAAGGGCCAGACGCTGGCCGACGGGATCCTCGCCAAGCCCCAGAGCCTTCCCGAGAAGGACCACAAGATCCTGAGGAAGGCGGAGGAGTTCTGCGAGGGCTACAAGCAGTTCCTATCCAACAAGACAGAGCGCGAGGTCATCGACTACGTGATCCCGATCCTCGCCGAGCATGGCTACACCGAGTACGTCCGCGGGACCAAGTACAAGGCGGGAGCCAAGTTCTACAAGGTCAACCGCGGCAAGACGATCATGATGTGCACCAAGGGGAAGAGGCCCGTCTCCGAGGGTGTGCGCGTGACCGTCGCCCACATCGACAGCCCCAGGCTCGACTTCAAGCCGCACCCTCTGTTCCAGGATGCAGACATGGCGTTCTTCAAGACGCACTACTACGGTGGCATCAAGAAGTACCAGTGGACCACCATCCCGCTCTCCATCAGGGGTGTCGTGCACACATCCGACGGCAGGACGGTCAAGATCAGGATCGGCGAGAACGACGACGAGCCGTCGTTCCTCATCACCGACCTGCTCCCCCACCTGGCTCAGAACCAGATGAGGAAGAACGCATCCGAGGTCGTGGAAGGGGAGCAGCTCAACCTCCTGCTCGGATCCTGGCCGTACGACGACGACAAGGTGAAGGACAGGGTCAAGCTGGCGATCATGCAGATCCTCAACGAGAAGTACGGCATCAGGGAATGCGACTTCGAGACCGCGGAGCTCTGCGCAGTCCCTGCCTTCAAGGCTAGGGACATGGGGTTCGACAGGTCCATGGTCGCGGGATACGGACAGGACGACAGCTCCTGCGCATATGCCGAGTTCATGGCCGAGCTGGACGTGAAGAACCCCGAGTACACGACCATGACCATTTTCGCCGACAAGGAGGAGACCGGTTCCGACGGAGTCACCGGGATGAGGTCCTTCTTCTTCAGGGACTTCATGGAGGATCTCGCCCAGGACGAGGGCTGCGAGGTCAGGCACGTCCTTCAGAACTCCGTCTGTCTGTCCTGCGACGTGAGCGCCGCTTTCGACCCCGCCTACCCCGACGTCCAGGAGAGGAACAACTGCTGCTACCTGAACCGCGGACCTTGCATCGCCAAGTACGACGGCGCCAGGGGCAAGTACAGCACCAACGACGCCTCCGCCGAGATGATGAACTACATCATCAGCATCTTCAGGGACGCGGACGTCACCTGGCAGATCGGCGAGCTCGGAAAGATCGACCTGGGAGGTGGCGGAACCATCGCCTCCGAGATATCCGTCCACGACATAGACACGGTCGACATCGGTGTGCCCGTGCTGTGCATGCACGCCCCCATCGAGGTCACCGCCAAGGCCGACGTCTACATGCTGTACAAGGCGGTCCTCGCCCTGTACGAGTCCAAGAAGGCCAAGGACTTCTGATCAGGTCCCGAAAAACTCCCTCAATCCGTCCAGGAAGAGCCTCTGGGCCCTTCCCTGGACGGAGTTCTTCTTCCACACCAGCGACATCCCGACACGGAGCTCCGGCTCGAACGGGACGAACACCAGGTCGCTGTCGCCCGAGGTGTTGACTATGCCCTCCAGGCAGAGCGCGATGCCCACACCCTCCGACACCAGCAGCGAAGCGTTGAACAGCAGGTTGTAGGTGGCGACGACGTCCGGCTCCGGGAAGTCGGGCCCCATCCATCCGGAGATGCCGTTCGCAGCCATGTTCTGACGCGACACGATGACCCTGCGTCCGGATATGTCCGACGGGGACACCCCGTACATTCTGGCCAGGGGATCGTCCCTGCGGACCAGCGCACCCCATCTGATGTCCGTGGGGAACGACAGGTAGTCGTATCTCGTCTTGTCGGTCGGCTCTATCAGGACCCCGAAATCCACCAGACCCCGCTCGAGCAGGTCCGACACATCCTCGGCATTCCCGCTGTGGAGCTCGAACCTGACCATGGTGTGCGTCTCCGAGAACCTGCGGATCGCGCGTGCCACCACCCTCATGGCATCCGTCTCCCCGCACCCTATCCTGACCGTCCCGATCACATCCTTCCCCGCCGAACCGATCTCGGTCACGGCCGTGTCCGCGAGCTGCAGTATCTCGACGGCCCTACGTCTTAGGAGCGTCCCCTCCTCGGTAAGGACTATCCTCCTGCTGCCGCGTTCGAACAGCTTCGCGCCCAGCTCCTTCTCCAGCAGGGTCATCTGCCTCGAGATGTTCGGCTGACTCAGATTGAGGCTCTCAGCCGCCGCAGAAATGCTGCCCTCTTCGGCGATGGCGAGGAAATACCGGAGCGATTTCAGATCCATGGCAGACCATCCATAACATTTAGGCATAATTATCTCTTATTTATAAAATTATTATATGCCTTGATGGATGGTGTGCCGATACCATGGCTTATGACGGCTACGAGAGGGACCTGGAGAGCCTCCGCGGCCTCCTGTCGGCATCCACAAGGGTCGATGGCGGGTCCGAGGAGCACAGGGCAATGACCGAGAGAGCATACGACGTCAGGAGGCTCCTGATGGATCTCAACTGCAACTACCATACCCACGACGAGATCGTCAGCATATTCTCCGAGATAACCGGCAAGCATGTCGACCGGTCGTTCGGGCTGTTCCCCCCGTTCTACACCGAGTTCGGCCTGAACATAACCGTCGGGAAGAACGTGTTCATCAACGCCGGTTGCCAGTTCCAGGATCACGGGGGCATCGTGCTGGAGGACGGGGTGCTCATCGGGCACAACACCGTCATCGCCACCCTCAACCACGACCAGGACTTCAGGAGACGCTCATCCCTCATCCCCAAGCCCGTCCGCATCTGCAGGGACGTGTGGATCGGCGCAGGATGCGTCATCTGCCCCGGCGTCACCGTCGGAGAGCACTCGATCGTCGCCGCTGGAGCGGTGGTCACCAAGGACGTGGCTCCTGACGTGGTGGTCGCAGGCGTACCCGCCAGGGTGATCAAGCGTCTCCCGGAGGGAGGGAAGGAATGAGATGGGCCAGCGCCGTTGCGGCCATCGTCATACTAGCGGCCGTGTGCATCTCGTATGCGGTCATGTCGCCGTACACCGACGACCCGGTTGACGAGGATGGCGGACGGAACGATGGCCAGGGAGATGATGGCATGACCGACAGCGTGATCCTTTCCGTCGGCGGCACAGATTTCATAGTGGAACTGACAGACAACGAGACGTCGGACGCCCTTCTGAGGATGCTTCCGGTGACCCTTACGATGAGCGATCTCAACGGGAATGAGAAATACCACTACTTCGGCACCTCGCTGCCCACGGACCCCTACAGACCGGGGACGATTGAGGCCGGGGATGTGATGCTCTTCGGAGACGACTGCCTGGTCGTGTTCTACGGGACGTTCGACACCCACTACAGCTACACCAGGATAGGTCACATCCAGGATGTCTCTGGATTGACGGATGCCCTGGGCGACGGCACGGTTGCCGTGACCCTCTCAGAGACGTCTTCCGCAGACTCTGCAGAACGAGTCCCCGGGATCGAGGGGTGAGCCGCATTCGGGACAGTAGGTGGCGGATCCCTCCTGACGGTCGTCCCGGTTACCTCTGCCGAGCCCCCATCCGAATATACCGGGGAAGAACAGGAAGAACGCGAAGAAAGGGAATCCGAAGTACAGCCCGAGGATCGTCACGGCGACCGAGGCCACGGATATCCCGATGAGTATCCAGCGCGCGTTCCTTCCGAGGAAGCCCATGGTCACAGCCTCTTCCCGCAGACACCGCAGAAGACGTCACCCGGCGACAACGGAGAACCGCAGTTGGCGCAGTATCCGCTTCCGATCCCGGACATGACCTCGGGTTCCATCCCCTTCGGCTTCTCCGGCTCGACATGCCTCTCCTCCGTGAACTCGTCGGGGAGCTTGCGGATGCTGGCCCTGCCGACGATCACTGCCCCGCAGGCCATCAGCGCCACGAACACGAACACCAGCCCGGACCACACCGGACCGTAGTAGATGATCATGAACGGTATGGCGAAGAACACCGCCACCGCCAGGACGATCATGCATATCCCAACGGTCTTCATGGCGGAGACCATCACAGCCTCCTCCCGCACACACCGCAGAATTTGAATCCCTTCTCCAGGGGAGAACCGCAGTTGGGACAGTATCCGAAGGATCCACCGTCATGCCTCTCCGGCTCCACAGGGCTCTCCGGCAGATTCCTCGCCGGATCCTCCGGGATGTCTCCCCCGCGGCTGTACCCAGGCTTCTTGAAGATGGAGCGCAGGCCGAGCATGATGACGATTATCCCGGCGATGGTGAACAGCGGGCCGATTCCCGAGGGTATGGCAAGGGTCATCGTTACCCAGATGACCCCGAACACGATGTAGAACGACGCAGCCAGTGCCTTCCCTATGTTCAAATCCATCCCTCTGCTGAACGTGATGTCTTCTTCCCTATAACCATGTACCGTCCCCGGGTGTCGATAGGGGAAGGTCTGATATTCAAGAACATCGATATCAGACGCATGAGAAGGATAGGGAGGCTGGAAGTGTCCCCGATCGGGATAGGCTGCATGGGATTCTCCCACGGCTACGGGGAGATACCGTCCTAGGAGTACAGTGTCGAGATGATACGCATGGCCTACGACCACGGATGCACGTTCTTCGACACCGCGGAGATCTACAGCCCTGAGCTTGCCGGGATCGGCCACAACGAGAGGATCGTCGGCAGTGCATTGGAAGGATGCGATGCGGTCATCGCCACGAAGCTCCATCTGGATGCCCCCGAAGTCCGGAGAAGGGGTCTGGAGGAGACCGTCCGCTCACATCTTGCCGGATCCATGGAACGTCTGCGCATCGATCATCTGCCCCTCTACTACCTACACAGGGTGAACACCGACATCCCCCTGGAGGACGTGGCCGAGATCATGGGCAGGATCACGGACGAGGGGATCATCGGCGGATGGGGGTTGTCCCAGGTGTCCCTGGACCAGCTCAAGGAGGCCCATTCGGTGTACCCCGTAACCGCGGTCCAGAGCATCTACTCCATGGTTGAGCGCGACCTGGAGCGTGAGATCATCCCATTCTGCATTGAGAACGGGATCGGGGTCGTACCGTTCTCACCCATCGCCAGCGGACTCCTGTCGGGAAAGATCACCGCATCCACCGACTTCTCGCACAGCGACGATGTGAGAAAGTTCGTCCCGCAGCTGAAACCGGGGAACATCGAGGCCAACCAACCGATAGTGGACCTTCTGAGCAAATGGGCTGCGAGGATGGACGCGACCCCCGCCCAGATATCGCTCGCCTGGATGCTGAGGAAGTACCCCAACGTCGTCCCGATCCCCGGATCCAAGAACAAGGAGAGGACGATCGAGAACCTGGACGCATGGAACGTCCGGTTCACCGACGAGGAGTTCTCGGAACTGGAGAGCGAGCTGGACCGCATCCCCGTCCACGGCCACAGGGGCAGCGTCCAGGTCGAGGGGTCGAAGATGTCGGACTGGGGCAAGGACTGAGAACAGTTATACCATCCCCGTCCATGCGGGCCTCATGGAGAACGCCATCGATCTCAGGGAATCCGCGGAACACTACCGGTACGGGAATGGAACCGAGAGGGACCCGGCGAAGGCCGCGGTGCTGTATGCTAAAGCGGCCGACATGGGCGACATGTCCGCGGCATCGTCTCTGGGCTACATGCTGATGGTGGGAGAGGGGATCCCGGTCGACAAGGCGTCGGCGGAGGCCCGTCTCAGGATGGCTGCCGATGCGGGGGATGCCACAGCCATGTGCAACCTCGGTGTCCTGCTATCCGAGTCCGACCCTTCCGGCTCCGTCGGATGGTTCGAGAGGGCCGCGGAGATGGGGAGCCTAAGGGCGATCAAGAACCTGGCGGCATCGTACTCCATCGGGTCCGGCGTGCCGCTGGACAAGCCGCGCGCCGCCGACTACTACCGCATGGCGGCAGACATGGGCGATGCGGACTCCATGTGCGTCCTGGCATCGATGCTCCGCAACGGCGACGGCATCCCTGTGGACAAGCATGGGGCTGCCGAGCTGTACAGGAGGGCGGCCGACCAGGGGGATCCGGATGCCCAGTACGACCTGGCATTCATGCTCGACGGAGGCGAGGGGATACCCCAGGACAGGCAGGAGGCGGAGAGGCTCTTCAGACTGTCGGCCGACCAGGGGGACACCGACGCATGCCTCTGCATCGGAGGGATACTGTACGAGCGCGGGGACTACGCCGGAGCGGAGGGGTACTTCATGACCGCCGCCCTCAAAGGCGATGTGAAGGCGGCGTACAACCTCGGACTCATGTACTCGGAGGGTTCCCTGGGAGAGGCTGACCCTGAGAAGGCGGAGGAATGGTTCGAGTCTGCGGCGACGGATGGTTTCGCCTACGCACAGACTAGCCTTGCAGGCATCCTCTACTCCAAAGGGGACATCGAGGGAGCCGCAGGATGGTACAGAAGAGCGGCCGACCAGGGCGAACCTACGGCGATGTACAACCTGGGCGCATTCGGTGCTGCCGGGATGATACAGATGGATGAGAGGGAATCCATGGACCTCCTCGTCAGAGCGGCCACCGCAGGGGTGGACGAGGCCAGGATCCTCATCTCAAGACTGACCGGCGGAGCCTGATGTCAGAATCTCGTCCAGCGACTCGATCCTGTACGTGCATTCACAGGGCAGGTCGTTGAGACCGTTGTGCCTGTTCACGATGGCGCAGTCTATCCCGGCGGTCCTCGCCGCCAGTGCGTCGTTGGGGCTGTCGCCCACATACAGGGTATCATCCGGCGGGACGTCGAATGCGGACATCCCGAGTAGGATCGGATCCGGAGACGGCTTGTGGTTTGGGGTCTCGTCGAACCCGACGATGACCTCCGGGAAGCGGAGCATCCCCTGCGCCTCCAGCAGGTTGACGATCTTGTACCGCTTCTTACCGGACACGATGCCGATCCTCCTTCCGCGGGACTCCAGGGTCTCGAGGACCCTGAGGGTCTCCGGGAACGGTTCGGCACCCATGTACGCGTCCGAGTTCACGACCTTCATGAACTCGTCCCGATAGGCGTCGTACTTCGACCTGTCGCTGCAGTACCTGTCGAAGACCTGGTCCATGGACAGCCCGAGGCATTCCGCGAAGCGCAGCTCGTTGTACTCCACGCCCAGCATCGGCAGGGCGTTCCTGAGGATGACCGTGATGCCGTACCTTGTGTCGAACAGAGTGTTGTCGAAGTCGAACAGGTACAGCCTGTAGTCCCTCATTTCGTCCCCATGTAGATGTTGACGGCCCCGAAGGACTTGACGTAGAACCTGGCGTCCTCGAAACCGGCCTTCCTGAAGATCTTGACCATGTCCTCGCCGTAGGGGAACCCCTCGATCGAGGCCGTGAGCCACTCGTATGCGGACTGGCGGCCGTCGATGGACTTTCCCTTGTCGTACTTGCGGCCGTACCTCTTGACCCTCTTCATGTAGATGTTGTAGAAGAAGCGGATGACGCCGTTCTTGGGCTTCGAGAGCTCCGCGACGATGACCTTCCCTCCGGGGGCGAGCACGCGGTGCATCTCCGAGACGGCCTTCTGGATGTCGCAGACGTTGCGGAGCATGTATCCGGATGTGACGAGATCGAATGATCCGTCGGGGAAGTCCAGGTTCAGGGCGTCCCCCTCCCTCCAATCGATCTTCACCGGCAGATCCAGCTCCGACTCCTTCCTGGCGGCGAGCTCCAGCATCCTGGGTGTGATGTCCACGCCGACGACGGTGGATCCCTCCCCGGCGGTCCTGGCCACATGGAACGCTATCTCCCCCGTGCCGGTGCCCACGTCGAGGCACCTCTTGCCGTGGATGTCCCCCGCCTTCCTCATCATGAACTTGTGCCAGCCCTGCACCATGTGCATGCTCATGATCTCGTTCATCTCGTCGTAGTAGTCCGCGATCTCGGTGAACACATCCTTGATGTATTCCTCCTTGCCCTCGAACTGCACACCCGTCTTGAGCTCCTCTTCAGCCATCTCAGATCACCGGAATTATGATTTCACTAATAATGTATCCCAGCACCAGCAGGACGCCGAAATGCCAGTTGAGTTTGAACGCCATCGGCACGAGCATGAAACTGCTGTGCGGATCCGTCGGTGCGGAACGTGCGTTGCGGTACAGACCCCACAGGTCGTACAGGGCGATGAACGCCAATGCACAGCCGATGGGTGCGACACCTGCCGCGATTATCAACAGAAGTATCGGGAAGGACACCGTGTTCATGAAGAGGTACAGTCTCATCGCATTCCCGTAGGACATGTGCCCGCAGAGCGTCCCGACCCCCGCGGCCTTGTCCTCATGATAGTCGCGGGTCTCGTTGCCAGTGAGAACCGCGGTGATCATGAACGCGTTGGGAAGGCTGATGAGCAGGACCTCCCATGAGAAGATCTCCCCCGTCAGCACGTAGTACGTGCCCAGAGGCATCAGGATGCCCATCATCAGAAACACCGAGGGCTGTCCCAGCCCGTAGTACTTGTATGCCGGGCCGATGGTGTACATACCGGCGCCAGCGACCCCCAGCACACCGTAGATCACAATGCCCCATCCGACGTGCCATATGAACACCAGACCGATGACGCATGTGACAAGAAGACACATCATCCCTGCGAACAGGACATGCTTGGGCTTCAGGACCCCTGTGACCAGCTCCGGCGAACGTGTCTCGTTCTCCACCGTATCAGTGCCTTTGGAGTAATCCCCATAGGTGTTCAGCAGGTTGGAGGCGGACTGCAGGAGGATCCCTCCGATCAGGACCAGCACAAGAAGGACCCATTCCAGGATGCCGAAGGGGCTGTGATGATATGCCAGCGCACCGCCTATGAGAGCGGGCACTACCGCGCCGTGGAGCGTCCAGGGCCTGAATGCGTTGTACCACCCGGCCTTGACCGGTTTCACTCCTGCCATGCGGAGGTGATGTTGAAAGGGATATTAAAATGGACGACAGCCGGCCGTACCACATTCCGTATGTCTACGACTTCAGGACAGAGCGATTATGACTCGGATTACTTGCCCAGTATCTGCCCAGTATCTGCCCAAGAAAATTCACTAGTCTGGCACTTTATTATGGACCGATTTTACTTGCCCTTTACTTGCCCAATACTTGCCCTTTACTTGCCCTAAAGAATTAGTCATCTGGCACTTCTTGTCTATGCATTTTTACTTGCCCAGTATCTGCCCAGTATCTGCCCAATCTGCAATCAGAGTTTTTCGATTACTTTCCACATAGGCTTCCTATTTGTCCCCTGATTCTTAATCAAACCCTGTGCCACAAGTTCCTCTCTAATCTGACGCACCTTCTTGTACGAAAGTCCGGTAGCTTCTTCAAGCCCCTTGAGTGTGATTCCGGAATCGTTTGAAATCGCTGAGATGACTGCAGCCCTTCCGCCATCATCTTGGATCTCCACCTCAGGTTCCAGAGGATTACCGTAGAAATCGCTCGATACTATTCCCTTAGCCTTGACGATGTTCTCGAACCTAACGAAGAACATCACATTGTTGGCATCATAACTGGGAGGGGTGACATCGGTTCCGTCATAGGATCTGTTGATCTTCTCCAGACCGCGACCGAAATGTTCGATGTATTTGACCAACCTGAAGACGAACGCGATGCCACGGTTCCTTGGCCTGGATACGTGATCCCTCATGATCGATTCGAGATTGGTTCCGTAGGGTATCCCTCCGATGTTCAGAATCTCCATATGGTCGTCGTACACCATGATCTTCACAGGCACCATCTGCCCGTAGTCGTTGTTGATGATGGCGTTGAGTATCGCCTCGCGAACGGCGGTTAACGGATACGGGGTGTACTCGACCATCGACAGACCCCTATATCCCACCGGGGAGATCGTATACTTCATCTTGATCAGATTGACGGCCATGTCCACCTGGAGGTAGAGGGGCGCCCTGATCTCATCGTAGAACAGGACGTCTGCATCCTTCATACGGGCTATACGTATCATCGCCCCTCCGGAGATCCTCTCCGGGGAATTCGTGAACAGCATCACGGCGGCACGGGACGGCTTCCCTCCTGCCGTCAGCTCCAGCTTATCGAGTATCGCCTCGGTCGGGAGCTCCATCTCTGAATCCGTGAGCTGCCCTAGATCCCTTGCGAGCTTCTTGAACTCCCTGAAGGCATAGGTGTCTATGTCATCGAACGTGAATCCGTCTGCAGGATAGCTGGACCATGCCATCTGAGGGTTCTGAGAGAGGAAGCTGCTGAGCTCCCCGTTCTCCAGTCTGCGGGTCGTGCTTCCGGTCTTCACCCAGATGCCTCCATCATGGAACACAGGATGCACTCCTGGGTTGATATCAATCTCGATGTAGTCCAGTCCATCACTGGTCAGGTGCCTGACGGTAGGGATTATCCTCAGTGTCGTCTGGATCTTGTCCGGTATGAGCTTCAACAGACGGACGATGTCATCGACACCCACGACGTCACCGTGGTCGTCCACACCGATGTAGATCCGTCCACCGCCGGGTTGGCGAGAGCCGCCACGTTCCTAAGATACTTGTCAGCCCAGGAGAATTTGAACTCGGTGCGATCATCCTCTATCATGGAGATCATATGTCCTGACCAAGGACATATGCTTACCAGATATGGTCTAGCGACGCTAGAGCCTTGGTTCCCACAAGGAAGCTTACCGCGTGATGGCCATTCGAAACAATGGGACTTCAGATTGATGTGAAACCCTGGAATCCAAAGAAACATACGATAGGAAATCCGGGTTATTGGAATGAGGGGAGGGGTCCATCCCCGCCCCTGTTTTTTCACTGTTTACTGGCCGAAGAGCCTGAACACCTTCTCGGAGTAACCGAGCATGTCGTCAAGGGGCATCCCCGCGATGAGGACCGCCTGGTCGTACATGATCTCGGCCATCTCCTTGGCCCTGTCCCTGTCCTCCGCATAGGCCTTCTTCAGCGCGGCGTAGGCGGGATGGTCGATGTTGACCTCGAGCACACGCTTCGCCTTGATGCCGCGGTTCTCGTCGCCGGGGATGGACGCGAAGTACTTCTCCATCTCCAGGGAGACGTCGCCGTCGGTGCTGAGACACACGGCATGGGACTTGAGGGTCCTGGAGGCCCTCACGTCGACGACATCGTCGCCGAGAGTCTCCTTCACAAAGTCCAGGACCTCCTTCTCGGATTCCTGCCTCTCGTCGGAGGCCTTCTTCTCCTCCTCGGACTCCAGTCCGAGGTCGCCTCCGGACACGTCGCAGAACTCCTTGCCGTCGTACTCTCTGAGGGTCTTCGCGGCGAACTCGTCCATGTCCTCGCCGAAGCACAGGATGTCGTAGCCCTTGGCCCTGACCTGCTCGGTCTGTGGGACCTGCTTCGCCCTGGCGACGGACTCAGCCGCGGCGTAGTAGATCTTGGGCTGGTCCTCGGGCATGGCGTCCCTGTACTCCCTCAGCGTCACCAGCTTGTCCTTGTCGAAAGAGTGGAACAGGACGAGGTCCTTCAGGACGTCCGCCTTCATCCCGTAGTCCTGGATGATGCCGTATTTGAGCTGAGGCCCGAAGTGGCCGAAGAACTCCTCGTAGGTCGCCCTGTCCTCCTCCAGGAGCCTGGTCAGCTCCGCCTTGATCTTCTTCTCCAGGTTGGCCCTGATGGTGGTGAGCTGCCTGTCGTGCTGGAGCATCTCCCTGGAAATGTTCAGGGACAGATCCGGGGAATCGACCACTCCCCTGACGAACCTGAAGCAGTCTGGAAGGACGTCCTTGCACTTGTCCATGATCAGGACACCGGATGAGTACAGCTCCAGACCGGGCTCGTAGTCCCTGCTGTAGAAGTTGAACGGCGCCACCTTGGGGATGAACAGGAGGGCACGGTAGTTCACGACACCTTCTGCGTTGACCCTGATGACGGACACGGGATCCTCCCAGTCGCGGAACTTCTCCTTGTAGAACTTCTTGCAGTCCTCATCTGAGACCTCGTCCTTGCCGCGCTGCCAGATGGGCACCATGCTGTTGACGACCTCGTTCTCGATCTTGGTCACCCAGTCCTTCTTGGGCTCGCCGTTCTCGTCCTTCTCGCCGGTGTCGACATAATCCTCCTTCTCCACGTCCATGTGGATAGGCCAGCGGACGTAGTCGGAGTACTTCTTCACCAGATCCCTGAGCCTGTAGGAGTCCAGATAGTCGGAGTAGCACTCGTTGTCGTCGTCGGGCCTGAGGTGCATGATCACATCGGTGCCCCAGGAGTCCTTCTGGCATTCCTTGACCGTGTAGCCGTCGGCACCCTCGCTCGTCCACTCCCACGCCTGTTCCTGGCCGTAGGCCTTCGACCTCACGGTGACCCTGTCGGCAACCAGGAACGCGGAGTAGAACCCGACTCCGAACTGTCCGATGATGTCAACGTCGGCCTTCTCCTCCATCTCCTTCTTGAAATCGAGGGATCCGCTGTGTGCGATGACGCCGAGGTTGGCATCCATGTCCTCCTTGGTCATGCCGATACCGTTGTCCGAGACGGTGACGGTGCGGGCATCCTTGTCGTATGAGACGTCGATCCTGAAGTCCTCCCTGGCCACGGCCACGTCCGGCTCGGTTATGGACTTGTAGTAGAGCTTGTCTATGGCGTCAGACGCGTTGGATATGATCTCCCTCAGGAAGATCTCCCTGTGGGTGTATATCGAGTTGATCATCAGGTTGAGAAGCTGCTTGGATTCCGCTTTGAATTGTTTCTTTGCCATCCTATCGCCTTCGATTGTGATGACACCCCGGTTTCCGCCGGGGTCGCAACGGCGATTCTACTGTTAGAACTTCTATAATAAGATTTCTATAAAAACAGGATGTTGGACGCAGTGATGACGACTTCGCCGAAACTGTACGATCAGGAAGCCCGTGTCCACATCCGGACCATTCCGGGAGAGCCGTACCGGGCCGGAACACCTCCGGCCCGTGGTGTTACCCTTCCTGGGATTTTGGCATGGCCTCCGCCGACTTCCCAGAGCGGTAACACCCAGGTGCCACGAATATAGAATTGTTATTATCCTACCAATAGCTAAAACGAAATCTTTATGACGTCCCTCCCACTGGGTCGTGTCATGAACGGGACGGCTTCGAAGGCGATCGCATTCGCGGTTCTTGCAGCCCTCTTCTATGCGCTGAGCTCGCCCATTTCGAAGATCCTCCTGGAGGACGTCTCACCTTATCTGATGGCGTCGCTGCTCTACCTCGGAGCCGGTATCGGGATGCTCGCCGTCAGGTCCGCCTCCCCTTCCAGCCGCAGGGAGGAACGCCCTCTGACCCGTGGTGACATGCCGTACATCATCGGCATGGTGGTCCTGGACATAGCCGCGCCGATACTGCTGATGTACGGTCTTCTGAACTCCACAGCATCGTCGGTCTCCCTTCTGAACAACTTCGAGATAGTCGCCACCACGCTGATCGCTCTGCTCCTGTTCGGGGAGAAGGTCTCTTCGAGGACGTGGACAGCGGTCATCCTGATCACCATCTCGGCGGTGATACTGTCCACCGCGGGGACAGGGGAGCTCACGTTCTCACACGGCTCCCTCGCGGTCATCCTGGCATGCGTGTGCTGGGGACTCGAGAACAACTGCACACGCAGGCTCTCCGACAGCGGCCCGCTCCGCATCGTCGTGATCAAGGGGACATTCTCAGGACTCGGAGCCTTGCTGATCGCGACGTTCATGGGAATCGGCTCACCGACACTGTCGGAGATCGCAGGAGCGCTGCTCCTCGGATTCGTCTCCTACGGCATGAGCCTCTTCTTCTACATATCCGCACAGGGGAAGCTGGGAGCGGCCAAGGTGAGCGCGTACTACGCCATGTCACCGTTCATAGGCGCTTTCATCTCCCTGCTGCTCCTGGGCGAGGAACTCACATGGACGTTCGCCGTCGCACTTGCGGTGATGGCCCTGGGCACCGTCATCCTCACATGGGAAACGCTCGAGTCCGACCGTCGCCAGGCAGGGGCGGAGTCGTGCCCGGACCGATGAGACCCTCGGGAAAAACGTATAACCAGACGCAGGTGTCGAGGTTCCATGGACACCCGCGTCAGATACCTGCTGATACTCGCCGCCTACATAGCGGTGGTGATCGTCGCGGGCACCGCGGTGACCGTCCGCTTCACCGACCTGGACCCGGTCGACTCGTTCTACTATGTCGTTCAGACCCTGTGGACCGTCGGATACGGCGATGTGGTGCCGGCGGGCGATATAGGGAAGTCCATAACGCTGGCCCTGAACTTCTTCGGGACCGTGGGGGTCCTGTCCGCCATCGGTATCGTGAGCGGGATAGTCCTGGACAGGTTCATCGTCCGTCAGCGCAGGGTCGAGGAAGAGGCTTCACGCCGTCTCGCCCAGATGCGCGAGGCCGTCTTCAGATGGGCTGACGAGAACGGCGTCGACAGGGAGGCCGTGGAGGAGGTGCTCGGTCATGAGAGGCACCGATGCCGAACTCATCAGATGGAGCGCGCTGGTGGCGGTGTTCCTTGTGGTTTCGACGGCGGTCTTCTGCCATCTCGAGGGATGGAGCGTCTTCGACTCGTTCTACTACGTGTTCTGCACGTCGACCACAGCGGGATTCGGCGACCTGGTCGTGTCCCCCGACAACAGGCTGGTGGCCTCGGTCTTCATGATGATCGGGGCGACGCTCGTCCTGTCCCTGGCGGCGAACGTCGGCCAGTGGATACTCGACACGGTCACCCGCAGACGCTCAATGCGGAGGTTCATGGAGGAGTTCGGGGAGGTCAAGAAGGCTCTCAGGGGACTCGGGGCGGACACCTCGGAGCTGGAGATGGAGTTGGACAGGATCATGGAGGAGGGGAGCAGGGCGATGAACAGGACGGAGGCGGACAGCCTGGACCTCCAACCCGAATCCGGCAGGCGCCGACCCCAGCAACCATTATAACCGCATAACCCCAGACCTGTCCATGGACAGGTATCCCTCGTACCTATGGATGGTGGTCGCGTACATGGCCGCCCTCATCATCGGTGCCACTGTCGCCGCCATGTGGGCCTGCGACATGAGCGCCACCGACTCGTTCTACTTCGTGGTCCAGACCCTCTGGACGGTCGGATACGGGGATGTAACACCCTCCGGAGAGGAGGGGAGGATCATCGCGATAGCGGTGATGCTGTTCGGGACCGTCGGGATCACATCCGCCCTCGGTGTCGTAGGAGGGATGATCCTGGACAGGCACGCCAAGCGCCATGACGCGCTTGAGAAGGAGGTCGAGGACAGACGCAGACGGAACCTGGAGTCGCTATACAGATGGGCGGAGTCAAGGGGCCTGTCCAAGGAATCCGTCGATCGGGCACTGGAGGAGACGAGAGATGAGCGATGATGAGAGATACGTCGTCTACGCCCTCTCGGCGATGGCACTGATACTGGTCCTCGGAACCATCGCCTTCGCATGGCTGGAGGGATGGAGCCTGCTGGACTCCGCGTACTTCACCGTATACACCGTGACCACGGTCGGATACGGAGACCTGGCCCCGTCACCGGAGAACCGCCTGTTCACCTCGCTTTTCATCCTGGTATGCACGACGATCGTGATAGCCTGCATCGCATCCGTTGGAAACTGGATCGTGTCCGTCATCCAGAAGAGATCCGCCGACAGGAAGGCGGTGAGGAGCGACGAGCACGTCAGGCGCGCCATGAGAGCCCTGGGCGGAACGGACGGAGAGTCGGGGCTGGAGCGTCTGGAGGAGAGGATAGCCGACGGGATCAGGAAGCTCTGAATCCCCGATCTGTCGATCAGATGCCGTCGAACCTGCGAACGCCCCTGCAGTTGGGATAGTCGCAGCAGCCGTAGAACCTCTTACCGTTGTACTCCACGATCCTTACGGGACCGAAGCATTCGGGACAGAACGGGGTCGACCTGGAGAGGACCGGACTCTGGCCCAGCAGCTCGGTCACGAAGGGGGACCTGGCGGACTGGGCATAGTGGTCGTCGTCGGTGCGGTTGATGATGAAGAGCCTCTTCCTGGCCCTCGTCATGGCCACATAGAACACCCTGCGCTCCTCCGCCATCGGGATGCCCTCGTCCCTTCTTTCGAAGAGGTCCGAGAGCTCGTCGGACACCGTGTTGGGAAACCCTCCGCGGTCCCTGTCGGCTATCACGAAGACGTTGTCCGCCTCAAGACCCTTGGACGAGTGGGCGGTGAGGAACCTGACCGGCCTTACGTCAACCCAGTCATCCTCGTCATCCTCCCATCTGCGGTACACCATGTCCACCGACCCCGACTGCCCGGACATGCTGAACGCGAACTGGCCGTTCCCGTAGCCGAGGGCGTAGATGTCCGCCCTGGTCCTCCCTATGATGAACACGGACTCCGATGGGTCGATGAAATCCAGACGGTTGGCAACTGCACGTGGGATGTCGCGGTCGGAATTAACCGGCAGCAGCTGTACGGGACGGAAGGGCGGGTCGCGGACCCCCTTCACATCCTTCCTCTGCTGCATCGGATTGGCGGACACAAACCTCCCGGACAGGTCGACCAGCGTCTGCGGACAGCGGTAGGTCGTCTCTATCCTTGAGACGGAGATCGTGCCGAACCCCTCCCAGATGCTCTCGAAGTCGTAGAACTGCCAGACATCCCCTCCGCTGAACGAGTATATGCTCTGCCAGTCGTCCCCCACGCAGAACAGCCTGAACCCGGTCCTAGAGCGGATGGCCTTCAGAAGATCGACCAGGGTCGGAGAGACGTCCTGGTACTCGTCCACGAGGACGTGCGTATAGCGCTTGCCGAACGGTCCACCTGAGCGCACCAGCTCTGTGGCCTGGATGACCATGTCGTCGTAGTCGGCCATGCGACCCCTCATGCAAGTGAGATTGTACATGTCCCAGACACGGTCCAGAAGGAACAGCTTCTCGTCCACCCTCGGACGGACCGCAGTAGGGTTGCGGCCGTTCGCCCTCCTGAGGTCGCTCATCGTGGTGCGCGTGGACTTGCACCTCGATATCAGGGCGCCCATGGCCTCCGGGAGCCTGTCACCCCAGGCCTTGATGACCTCGGCCGCGAGGTCGTTGGGGTTCATCCTCTCGCATGGGAACCCATGGCGCTCCAGATACTCCCACACCTCGGAGGTGTCCTTCGCCGCCTTCTTCACCACATCATCATCCGAGTAAACGGTGAACCTGTGCCCATGGCCGTCCTCCGCCGAAAGGGATGCGGGCCTCACCTCCTTGTCGGACACCACGGGACGTTCGTACCTGCAGCCGAGCCCGCATTCGAAGAGGGCATCGGCGAAGATGCGGAGGCCGCGGTTGCGTATGCTCATGCCGTTGAGGGACAGGTCGGAGAACCCGACTGTGCGGAGACCCTCCACGTACAGGAGCAGCGCCTTGGCAAACCTGCGGTCCTCCTCGGCGGATTCGTACATGATCCCGCCGATCAGCTGTGCCCTGTCCTTCCCAACGCAGGGCCTCATCCGGAGTATCCGGTTGCCCAGGGCATGGATGGTCATCACATCCCCAGGGAAACTGCCGCCGAACTCCGAATCCACCGCGCGGCGGAGGTCCGCCACCGTGTTGTTCGTAAGGGATATCAGAAGGATGCCGCGGGGATCGACACCGGAATCCACGAGATGCCTGACCTTCCCCACGAGGGTCGTCGTCTTACCGGTCCCAGCAGCCGCTATGACGAGCTGGGTGTCCGCGTCATCCATGACCGCGGCCAGCTGCTGATCGTCCAGGGGATGGCCCCTCACGGATAGAACGGGACTGCGACCGACCATGCGGGACCCATGAGCGACCTGGTCATCACTGTTTCGGTCCGGCACAGTGGTCGCATTGGATCTGTTACCAGGATAATGTTCTCAGTCGGTCAGCGACTGCGGGTGATCGAGGACATGACGATGTCGTACGCGTCCCTGAATGGTATGCCCTTCTCCCTGCAGATCGCGGCTAGGGATTCGTACTCCGGATGGCTCTTCTCGATCCCGTCTATGGTGCAGACCTTCACCTGCACCCTGCCGATCGGCGTGTCGACCTCGTCGATCCTGCGATCCATGACGGTGCGGTCCATCGCGACCCTGCGGATCCCGACGGTCGAGGTCTCCTCGAACACGATCCTCTCCATCCTCTGTCTGTCGGACTCCCTGCAGACGACCGTCAGCTGGTAGGCCGGACGGCCCTTCTTCATGAACACCGGGGTGTAGTGCGCATCCCTGGCGCCCTCGCGCATCAGCCTCTCCGCGGCGAATCCGAGAGCCTCGCCCGTGCAGTCGTCCACGTTGCACTCGAGCTTCACGATCGTGTCCTCGGATGACCTCGGGGTGATGAGCATCGCCCTGAGGATCCCCGACCTCTCGGACTCCCTCTTGCCGGCCCCCAGTCCGATCCTGTCTATCGTGAACGATACGGGGACGTCGGAGTCGCGCACAGCCGCTGCGAATGCCGCACCGGTGGGGGTGACGTACTCGCCCTGGGATGGTGTGATCCTGAGCGGCAGCGAATGGGCAGAAGCGATGTTGGCGACGGCCGGGGCCGGCACCGGGATCACGCCGTGCTGGCATCTGATGCATCCGATACCCTCGTAGAACTCCGAGAAGCACACCCGTGACACGCCGAGGCTGTCGATGCAGACCCCGAGGGCGACGACGTCGACGATGGAGTCCACTGCGCCGACCTCGTGGAAGTGCACCTGGTCGATCGGCACCCCGTGGGCCTCCGCCTCCGCCGCCCCGATGATCTCGAACACCTTCCTGGACACCGCCTTGGCGCCGTCCGTCATGTCCGCACGGTCGATGATGGACAGGATCTCCGGAAGCCCGCGATGCGGATGGTGGTGATCCCCGTGATGGTGAGCCCCATGGTCATCATGGTCGTGTCCATCGTGGTCGCCGTGATGGCCATGGTCGTGATGGTGCTCGTGGCCGTACAGGTACCCCATGTCGTGATCGTGGTTGTCCACTTCCAGGATGACGTTGAAGTCGCAAGCGTCCAGACCGGATTTCGACACCCTCGTGACCTCTGTCCTGAAACCGTCGAGGTCCAGGGACGACAGCGCCCTGTCGAGGGCGTCCCGGTCCGCGCCCAGATCCAGCATGGCAGCCACTGCCATGTCGCCGCTGATCCCAGAGTAGCATTCGAAGTAGAGCATCCTTCCGTCCATCTGATCGCCTTCCCATCGCCCCTCGGCTATAACAAGGGAGCGATTGAACAGTCATCCTGACCCGATATTTAGAGCTGACTCCAACTTTATACGTCAGATGAGCCTCTCCAGAAGCCCCGCCACATCCTCGAGGTCCTTGCGGATCGGAAGATGCTGGGGACAGTTGGCCTCGCACCTGCCGCAACCGATGCAGTCGGACGCCTTCCCATGACCCTTGGACCTGTTGAGGTAATAGAACCTCTGTGGCGGAAGGCCCTTCGCAGGGGCCATCCTGGCACTGTTGTAGATCTGGAAGTAGTCTGGTATCGGGATGTCCATCGGGCAGTCCTTGAGACAGTATCCGCATGAGGTGCACTGGATCGCTATGGATTCGTTGATGATCCCCGCCGCCCTGCGGACCAGGTCGAGTCCCGACTCGTCCAACGGCCTCAGACCGGCCATCGTGCTTATGTTGTCCTCCACCTGCGACAAGTCTGACATCCCGGAGAGCACGATCTCGACCCCCTCGAGTCCTGCGACGAACCTCATCGCCCACGATGCGGGGGTGGCATCGGGATCGGCTTCGGAGAACAGGGCCCTGACGCGCTCGGTGACATCGGCGAGGGCACCTCCCTTCACCGGCTCCATGACCACGATCGGCTTGTGATGCCTCCTGGCGACCTCATAGCACTCCCTCGCCTGGATGGCGGGGCTGTCCCAGTCGAGGTAGTTGATCTGGAGCTGCACGAAATCGTAGTCGTCGTTCTCCTCCAGGATCCTCTCCAGGAACTCGGCGTCGTCGTGTATCGAGAACCCGATCCTGCGGACCCTACCGTCCTCCTTGAGGCCCCTCACATAATCGAACGTCCCCAGGCGGTCGGCCGTGTCGTACAGACCGCGGCAGGCGTTGTGAACCAGGTAGCTGTCGAAGTAGTCCACCCCGCATCTCTCAAGCTGCTCGCTGAACACCCTCTCGTGGTCCTCCGGGATGTTTATCGCCATCAGGGGCATCTTCGAAGCGAGACGGAAGCTCTCGCGCGGGTGCCTCTCGCTGAGGACCTTCCTCACCACCCTCTCGCTCATCCCCTTGTGGTAGAGGTATGCGGTGTCGAAGTAGTCGAAACCGGATGCCAGGAACGTGTCCACCATGGTCTCCAGCTGTGGTATGTCCACGCTGGTCGGGTCTTCAGGGTCTGTCAGTGGCAGGCGCATGAGTCCGAATCCGAGTTCCGCCATGGATGCGCCTATGTCGGATACATATATGGGGGTTACGAAACACGATATCGAACGAGGTAGTGACTTAAGTCGAACTTATGTTGGAACATGACTGCCGATCATGAATGGATAAAACCTGTCCTGACCCGTCAATGATTGTTTAGAATTATCAGACAATGAGAGAATGATCCCATCAAATTCGAATCTGTACACGAAAATCACATCGGAAATTGTCGTCTGCCATGTCTCATCATTCGATGACACATATCCAAGCCGAGAATCTGCCCACCCAGATGAGTCAGGCTGAGGGATTGCGAAGCGAGCAGGGCATCCCGCACAGGCACTTACCGCAGATCTGCTGGCCGGTCAGCGCCATGTTGTCCGTGCATCTGCCGAGACAGGCGTCCCTCCGGAATCCGTCGTCATTGAGCGCGGATACCGGACAGACTCTCATGCACCTGCCGCAGGACCCGTCGATCCTGTGGAGGCACCTCTCCTCTAGACAGGGCTCGTCATGACCGCAGGGGATGTCCGTGATGACGGAGAAGAACCTTCCCGCGCAGCCGACGTCGGTGATGAGCATCCCGTTCATGCCGAAGTTCCCCAGGCCGGCGATCCTAGCAACATGCCTCTGGGACCAGACGCTGTACGTGCCGTCGACGATCTCGCCCGCATCCTCCGGCACCGCGGCGCGGTACCCCATATCGGACACCTTCGATGCGATGAACCTGTTCATACATGCGCACATCTCGTTCGTGAGATTGTATGCATCGGTCCACGACCCGACGGGACGGTCCCCCTTGGTGTTGTCCCCCGGGACGTCCTCGGTGAAGGGCATGAAATACGATATCACCGTCCTCGCTCCGGGCAGATAGTCCTGAGGCATCCTGTGACCACTGTAGGCGATGTTCCTGAGCCCCGGGAACAGAGGGGAGTCAGCATCGGCCAGACCAACCAGTGGCTCCCTCCAGATCGGCCTCTCGCCGTGCTCCCTGCAGTATGTCCCCCCGAACTCGAGGATCCATGCCCTGACGGCCTCCCTGACGGCCTCCGCATCCACCATGTTATCACTTGGACGGGTTCCTGAAGGAGCAGGGCATCCCTACGATGCACTTGCTGCAGACGTTCAGCCCGCCGTATCTCCTGCGGGCCTCGTCGCCGTGCCTGTCGCATGCCCAGCGGTCGAATCCGCCGGGGGTGATCGCATGGGCCCTGCATTTCTGCATGCACACGCCGCATGACCCGTCGCGCCTGTAGGAGCAGCGCTCCTCCTCCGGGATCGGGTCGGGCTCCACGTCCAGGTTGGTCACGATGGAGAAGAACCTGCCGCAGCAGCCCTCGTCGGTGATGATCATGTTGTTGATCCCCCAGGTCCCCATGCCGCACAGGTACGCCACGTGCCTCTGGGACCACCTGCTGACGATGTCGCCGTCGATCCTCCCCCACTCGGGGATCTCGGCCTCGTAGTCGTAGGCGCGGATGTCTGTGGCGACCTCGTCGGCCAGCTCCATGGCGATGCTGTTGGTCAGGGCGACGGTGTAGGCGAACTCGGGCGACGCCAGGTCGCCGGAGATGTTGCCCCTGGCCACGTCCTTCGTGAACGGCAGGTAGTACGAGACGACGGTGGTCGCCCCCGGGAGGATGTCCTCCGGCAGGTAGTGCTCCGGATGGACCACGGTCCTCAGCTCGGCGAACCTCGGGGAGCGCGCATCCCCGAAACCGACGATCGGCTCCCCCCACACGGGGTCGAGCTCGTTGTCCCTGCAGAACCTGTCCAGATACCTCTTGATGGTCTCCACCAGCATCTCCCTGACGTCGAAGTCCATGGGGCTGGGCGAAACCAGGGATGTTAAAAAAGATGATGGCGGCCGGAGCCGCCATGTGTTTGATCGGGCGTCACAGGACGCCCATGTCCGTGAGCTTCTCGGGGAGGTAATGGTCGGTGACGTAGTCGAGACCGTACCTGGCCAGGGCCTGCTGCTCAGCCTTCTTGTTCATGCCGAGCATGGCCTGGATCTCGTTGACCCAGAACTCGTCCGCGAACCTGGGATCCGACAGCTCTGCGTTGAGGGCTCCGACGTCCTTGTCGTTCAGCTTGTCGGTGGGCAGGTCGTAGTTCAGGATGTCCGACGCGGTGATCCCGATGAACTGGGCCGTGGGGGTCGCCAGGTACTCGGAGATGTGCGCGGTCTTGATGGCGCCGTAGGCGACGGACGCGTAGATCCTGAAGGACCACGGGTCGCCGTCGGTGAACACGGTCACCGGGATCCCGAACTCCTCGTTCAGCCTCTTGATCAGACGCCTGGTCGACCTGGTGGGCTGTCCGGACAGGTGGATGAGGGTGCATCCGTACCTCTCGGGGAACCCGTTCTCGATCAGCCTGGCGTACATTCCTCCTGTCTCGATCGCCATCACGAACTTCGTGTTCCCGGGATCGATCTGGAAGGTGTCCTGCTCGACCTTGTACGGCACGGAGAAACCCGTCTCGGCGACGTCGTCCATGCAGTTGATCGTCTTCATGCCCTTCTTTGTCATGGTGGTGAAGTTGATGTCCCCGTACACGTGCGAGCTGCCCTCCTCCGGCCTGAGCCTGAAGTCCTCCCTCATGCAATGGGTGACGGTCTCCAGGTCCTCCGCCAGCAGGTTGCTCTCGTCCTGGCTGTGGAACTTGGCGTTGTTCCACCCCTCGGAGATGTAGTACATCTCCCTCAGGGTCGAGGATTTGTTCTCGCGGATCATCTCGTTGATGAAGTCCGCCGTGTAAACGGTGCGAAGCATCGAGACCGCCCCGTTGACCGTCTTCGCGGAACGGGAGGTCTTGAGGTCCCCATACTTCCATACGTTGTGCTGCGGATCGAACTCGATGTTCCTCTTGGACCTCATGGGGAGCTCCATGGAGGGGATCTGCCCCTGGTCCATCTGATCGTAGATCTTCTCGATGATGTGGGTGAGGCTCTCCATGGCCTCCTGCTGCCTGTCACTCGTCGTCAAGGTCTTCCACCTCCTCTGCGTCCTCCTCTTCGTCCTCCACGTAGTCGCCCTCGTCGGTCTGGACGATCTCCATTCCCTTTATTCCCCAGTCGCCGGGAAGCAGCTCCGCCCCCATCACCATGGCCGGGTTCAGGCCGGAGAAGTAGATGTCCTCGGCGTCGAATGTGTCGGCCATGTCGCCCTTCAGCTCGAACGAGATCTCGATGTGCTCGGAGGGCTGTATGTCCGTGATCTGCCATTGGGCCCTGCCCTCGTCGTTCATGTCCATGAAGCGCTCGTTGGAGAACAGGGTGAGGTTCACTGCCTCCTTGGGCAGCTGCGCGTGCAGCCTGAAGGTGCGCGGGAGATTGGTGTAGTTGTAAACGGTGTACGTGATGTCGCGGGTCTTCTTGTCCACCTTCTTGGTGCTGGGCTCCACCCACACCACATTCATGATCCTGGTGATGGTCATGTCGAGGTTGGGGACCGGCCTGTTGAGATGCGCCGCGGCCTTCTGCGCCATATCCGGGAGGATCTCCTGGACGATCTCGAACTTGGCATGGGTCTTCTTCTTCCTCTCCAGCTTGTTGAGGTGGGACTTCAGGTTCCTCGCGCAGAGCCTGAGTGCGAGGCCGATCTCGCTCTGCAGCTCCGGGAACGAGGCTATGGCCTCCTTGCCCTCGGATGTGAACGGAACCTTCGTGGATGCCACGTGGACGAGGATGATGGCGGGTCCGAAGGGGATGCCCTTGCCTCCCCTCTGCTCCAGACCGTACCTCCTCCAGTCCATCTCGGAGATGGCCTTCGTGATGGCGCATGCGCCCTGCTGGTACAGGAGCGGGACGCGGTTCGCGAACCTGAGAATCTGTACCTGCCCGTCGGACGGGATGTCACCGCCGTAGACGATTCCGGCCTCGACGATGAACGGGTTGCCGTTGACGGCCTTGGGCGAGCGGGTGACCGGCGTGGCGTAGTAGTCGGGCCTGAGGCCGTCCAGGACGTGCATCAGACCCTTCTTGATCAGCGTGTCCCCGATCGGCGAGAGGCAGTCGGTGGGCGGCGCCATGATCTTGACGGTCTTGATCGCCGCGAGGATGGCTATGGCGTCCTCCCTCGTGATCTTCTCGGGCTTCTTCTCCCCGTCGACCTTGGATTTCTCCAGGATCTCGGTGGCGAGCCTGTCAGTGATCCTTGAGAAGTCGTTCTTCAGGAACGCCCTGACGGTCTTCTGTGCCGAGTTCGAGGCGTACTTCAGGATGTCCCCTATCTCCATGCCCTCCGGATGGGGCTTGATCTCCTTCGGCCTCGGGGGCATGATGTCGGTGGCCCTCTCGAAGACGTACCTCTTCCCGTCAGGATCGTGGAACACGATCTCCGCGTGGGGATTGACGATGGCGGTGTCCTTGAGGTACTCGAACACGGACTGCTTCCCGGTTATGTACCTGCCCTTGATCGTGTACTCGATCTTGGTCCCGTGCTCCTTGCCCTCCCACGTGAAGGCCTTGTCGTTCGTGACGATGGGACGGTTGGTCTTGGTGTCGATGACGATGTCCATCCCCCAGGCGACCTCGTCCTCGCCCTCGATCTTGGAGATGACGTGGGCGGGCTTCCCTGTGGTGATGTTGCCGTACATGACCGTCGCAGAGATGCCGATACCCTGCTGTCCCCTGGACTGCCTCAGGGCGTGGAACCTCGAACCGTAGAGGAGACGGCCGAACACGTTAGGCATCATCTTGTGGACGATTCCGGGACCGTTGTCCTCGATGGAGATCCTGTAGTCCTCGTCGTTGAGACGTTCGACCTTAACCTCGATGTCTGGCAGGAACCCGGCCTCCTCGCAGGCGTCCAGCGAGTTGTCCACGGCCTCCTTGATGCCCATGAGCAGGGACTTGGAGCGGGAGTCGAACCCGAGGATCTGCTTGTTCTTCTCGAAGAACTCTGTGACCGAGATCTCCTGCTGCTTGCTGGCTAGCTTCACAGCCGTCGCCGTCTTCTTCTCTTTCTTCGGCGCGGCGTCGCCGTTGACAACTTCTTCAGAGGGCATCCGGTTGCGGGTATGCTCGATTCGGATTTAAGGATGGGTGTGTGCCCCTCGGGAATCCGGCAATCGGAAGATGCCGTTGGCCACGTGTCTGGATGCCCTCGACATCCCCCGGGGATGTTTCGGCACCGCAAGGGATTCACGGGCATGATCTCGAACAAAGATGGCCGTTCGGCCCCTCGCGCGCGTTAAATACCATAATATCATCCCCGTTCACGATACAAATGGTCGACGAGAAAGCGATCCAGGTCGCGCAGGAGAAATTCGGCGCGCTCGTCAGAAGACAGCTCGAGAGGGTCGAGAACCTCAAGGCCGAGGAGGGCCCGGTTGACTACTCCAAGCTGGACAAGCTCATCATCGGAGTCTGCGGCGGGGACGGAATCGGCCCCTACATCTGCGCCTCCGCACAGAAGGTCATGGAGTTCCTCCTGGCCGACAAGATCGCCGCCGGCAAGGTGGAGATCAGGCAGATCGACGGCCTCACCATCGAGAGGCGCGCCGAGGTCATGAAGGCCATCCCCGACGACACGCTCGCCGAGCTCAAGAAGTGCCATGTCATCCTCAAGGGACCCACCACCACCCCCGCCAAGGGAGACCCCTGGCCGAACATCGAGTCCGCCAACGTCGCTATGAGGAAGGAGCTGGACCTCTTCGCCAACGTCCGTCCCGTCAGCGTCCCCGAGCTGGGGATCGACTGGACCTTCTTCAGGGAGAACACCGAGGGATCCTACGCCCTGGGAAGCGACGGATTCTTCGTCACCGACGACCTGGCTATGGACTTCTGCGTAGCCACCCACCAGGGTACCGAGAGGATCATCCGCGCCGGATTCGAGCACGCCAAGAAGACCGGCAAGAACTACGTGTCCATCATCGTCAAGGCCAACATCATCAAGACCACCGACGGTCTCTTCGTGGACCTGGCCGACAAGATCGCCAAGGACTACCCCGAGGTCAAGCACGACGTCTGGTTCGTGGACATCACCACCGCCAAGCTGATCGACCCCGCCAGGAGGAGCGACTTCAAGGTGTTCGTCCTGCCCAACCTCTACGGCGACATCATCACCGACGAGGCCGCACAGATCCAGGGCGGAGTGGGAACCGCCGGTTCCGCCAACATCGGGAACAGGTACGCCATGTTCGAGGCCATCCACGGCTCCGCCCCCAGGATGGTCACCGAGGGACGCGCCCAGTACGCCGACCCATGCAGCATGATCAAGGCCGTCGCCCTCATGATGAACCACATCGGCGAGTCCGAGAAGGGAAGGAAGCTCGAGATGGCCCTGGACATCTGCACCCAGTTCGAGAAGAAGCTGGTCATGACCGGAAGGTCTACCGGAGCCACCGGCGACGAGTTCGCCCAGTATGTCCTCGACACCATCCAGCGCCCCGACCTCGAGAAGGTCTGGCAGGGATACGTGGACGAGGCCATCGCCAAGGCGAAGAACTGATAACAAATCCCCAAGGGTCTCCCGTCGCGTCTCTGACGGGGGACCCGTCACCCATTTCCAATCCTCGATGCGTTTTTGCACGGACGTTCGACGATAACACCCTTCACACAGCCTTCATCTCATCATTTCCATGAAGAGTGTACAATTGTTCGCTTAATTGCGATAATTATATACGCTCCTGGGATGAATCCACATATCAGTGCTTGTGCAGGAGGATCACCGATCTGACCTCTCCCTACACAGACACCACTGAAAAGAGGTGTATGGATATGGCAGAGACAAGCAGGAAGCACGACAGGGAGCTCAGGAGAAAGGAGAAGAAAGCCGCACGCGAGGCGAGACACAACGCCCGCAACGCGGCCTGATCCCCTCAATCGCCCGGCGCGAGCCGGGCCTCCCTTATCCCTTTTGGTTCCTATCCCGCCTCGCCATCTTTTTTTTTACTGAAAACGTTGTAATATGCGAAGCTCTGACCTACCGAGTATATAGTGTTTCTCCTTTGATTTATATTCTGCGCTGCTTCCATAATTCGGTACGAATGCGGAACCGCAGTCCGTAAATACCCGTTCCGCAGACTTCACATCCAAGCGTCTGCGGGAAGGAAAGGCCCGATGAAGACCTCGACGGATCCACAGACACCTAGAGGTGTTTGAAATGACCGACGAGAAAGAGACAAGAGAGGAGAGGAAGGAAGAGAGGAAGGAGGCCCGCGAGAAGAGACATGAGGAGCGCGAAGCCAAGAGAGAGGAGAGGAGAGAGGAGCGTGAGAAGAAGCACGCCGAGCACGAGGCCGAGAAGGCGAAGAAGAAGGAAGAGAAGGAAGCCCACAAGGCCGAGAAGGAGCACAAGGCGTAACGAGCATCTTCACCGGATACAGGAGGCATTGCATATGCACATGAAGGAGCATAAGCACGAGAGCAAACACGACAGAGAGGAGAAGAGGAAGGAGAAGAAGGCCGAACGCGAGGCAAGGCACAACGCCCGCGAGAACCCGACCAACTGATCCTCCGACGGAGGGCGAGGATCCACCTTGCCCCCGCCATTGTTTTCCATTAACTCATCGACCGAAGTTTTCGATTCGAGTCGCATCAGCGCTCGACAGTGAACCGTCCATGGTCGAACACACCGTCGGGGCATCCCTCAGAACATCTTTGGCAGGCCGTACCTAGACACCTGCTCGCATCGATCACGAACGATCCATCTGCGAACGAAAGCGCTCTCTCGGGACAGCCTTCGACACACGTCATACAATGTCTGCAGTCCCATCCAGCAATTAGGCGGACCCCGGGATCCATAGTGACGATACCTTCGCCGGCATCCCTGATATCCCTCTCGCAGACACGATCGACAACGGCATCGGCATATCCGTCCAAGTATCCGTCCAAACCGTACGATTCAAGGACCCTGCGGTAGCGCCCCAGCGGCATACCATCGTTCCAGTATCCCATCTCATAGACGTACAGGTCGCTGAAGACATCGGACTCCGCGAACATCGTGTGCTTTGTGACTATACGGTCCCTGAGTTCGTTCAGCTCGTCCAACCGCACGGGTTCCCTAGCCAGATCCTTCGCCAGCTCCAAAGACGTGTTCCCGACCTGGACCATGCGTGTGCAGCGAGGAATCACGAGACCCAGGTCCCTTGCCTTGAAAGGGTCCACATATGTCCCGGTCGCACCAGCCATGTACATGGTGCGGATCTCTTCCGGCGATACACCAGCGGCGTTCATGAGGGTCATATGTCCTGCACGGATCGCCCCGATTGCCTTGCCGGCTTCCTTGAGGTCCGCATCTGTGAATCTGATCCTGCGGGTGATCCTGATCGAACCGTCGACTATCCTGGAATCCCTTATGCGCTCGTCACGCAATGCGGCGTATATCAGGGCGATGACCCCTGTACCTGTTATCCCGATGGGCGAGACCCCATTCTGATGTGTGATCCCGCTGCGGAGATTGATCACCGGTCCGTCCTCGCATACCATATCATCGTCCAGCACCTTCGATACCCACCCGTCCGGCCTGCGGACTAGATCGCTCAGCGCCCCCGGGGCCGCCAGCATCCCGTCACCTATCTCCTGACCCTCCAACGCAGGACCTGCAGCGGCGGATCCGGTGAAGATGTCGTCACCTACCTTGAGTGCCATCTCCGCGTTGGTCCCGTAGTCGGTCACCATGCACATGTCATCGTCCAGAAAACCGGACTTCAGCATCATCGCCAGGGCATCTGCACCAATCTCATGTTTGACCGCTGGCGGGATGATGACCTCGGTCCCGTCTGGGAGGCCGATGTCCTCGCCGGGGACCGTGTGTCCGCGCCTGTCCATCCTGCGGATGTTGTCATGGGCGAGCTTGTTCTCCCCAGCATATGCCAGGTCACGAATGTCGACACCTTCCAGGATGGACAGCTGGATCGGATTGCCGCAGACTGCGATCCTCTCCAGACCCTCCGGAGCGAGTCTGTCGATCACCTCGGACAGGGCCCCTGCCAGAATCCCGTGTGCAAGCCCTAGGCCATGGTCTATCGCGAATGTCATATGGTCCATGACATTGGACCCCGGGATCGGATTCCTGGTCGTGATGCATGTCCTGAGCACCCTTCCGGTCCCCTCGTCCAGGAGCTGCGCCCTTATCCCGCTCGTACCGATGTCCGCCGCGACAGCCTGCGCCGACATTCCGATCGCCTCATTTCAAATGAATAGGGGCGATAACCGCCCCATGGGTTTCAGCTGCGGAAGTCCTCCCACTTCTTCTCCTTGTCACAGATCTGCGACGCCACCTTGACCGTCTCGAGTGGGGTCTTGGTGTAGATGGAGTTGTTGAAGGTGTTCACGAAGCTCTTTGACACCGCCGCACCTCCGCATGCCACGGAGACCCCGGTCTTCTCGAGCTCCAGCAGGAGGGCCGTGTCGACCAGACCAGGCTTGGTCGTGCTCATAAGGGTTGAACCGCAGACCATCTGGACGTTGTTCTCCTTGACGGTCTGGAGAACCTTGTCCTTGGGAACGTCCCTACCGATGTCGATGACCTTGAACCCGTTGGCCTTCATGATCGCGGCGCAGATGTTCTTGCCTATGTCATGCAGGTCCCCCTCCGCGACGAAAGAGGCGACGACTCCCTTGCTGGGAACGTCTCCGATCTTCACCTGGCACAGGGCTATGCCTCCCTGCATGGCGTCGTTGGACATGAGGATCTCCGGGACGTAGCTCCTGCCCATATCGTACAGCTCGCACTGCACCTGTATTCCAGGCATAAGGGCGTTGGTGACCACATCGACGGGGTCCCTGCCATCGTCCAGCAGCTTCTTGACCAGTTCTTCGGTGACCTTCCTCTTGCCGTCCAGGACCGATTGGGCCACGTCGGCGTATTCCTTGTTGGGTGGGAAATGCTCGGCCTTGATCTTCTCTATTGTGAGCTCCTTGCCGGACTTCGGCTCGATGATTCCGAGCTCCAGGGCTATGCCCTCCTGCACCAGCCTGTTGAAGCGAACCGGGTCGTTGAGACGCATCTCCTCGACCGCCTGCATCACTATGTCCATATGCATCAGAAAACACCTCCTTCTGGCATCTCGTAGTCGGCCATTTCCTTCAGGTTCTTCGCCCTGGCCCTTCCCAGCGCACGGACGCAGTCGTCCACGTCATTGGGATCGGGGATCGGGGTGTCCCTGCATGCCTGAACATAGGCCTTCAGGTTCTCCAACGGGGTACCGTTGGACACGTCGCAAGCTGTTCCGACAAGATCCACTCCCTCCCTTATGCATTGGACCGTCCTGGCATAGACCTGCTCCGGAGTACCGTTGGGCATCAGATCGATGACATCCAGACTGCCGAGGCACGTCATCTCGTTGCCAAGCTCCTTCCTGACGAACCATGCGGGAGGGGCGTCGAAGGAGAAGCAGTCCATGTGACTCTTCTTGATGTACTTCAGCAGCTTCTCGGTGTGGCCGCACATGTGCAGAATCTTCGGGGCGCTCACCGCCTTGGCGAACTTCTGATGGTACGGCAGTACGAACTCCTGGTATGTCTCGGGGGAGATCAGATCCCCGGATGCCGACGGGTCGGCGGGGAACAGCATGTGGGCCCCCGCTGCGACCTGCTGCCTACCGTACTCTATGCAGAAGTCGGTGGCGGCATCAATGGCCATATGCGCCCTCTCCGGGTCCGTCACCGTCATCATCACGAGCTTCTCCACACCCATGATGTGTCCCGCGACGGTAAATGGCGCGGTTATGACCGGTATGATCGGAAGATCGCCACAGTATCTCTCCCTGAGGATGCTTATCGCCTTCAGGACGACCGCCGCCCTGTCCTTCTTGTAGAAATTATCGTCCCACGAAATGTCCTTTGGATCGGTGTACGCGGGCCCTGTGACAGGCGGCCTGTCCGGCTTGTTCCAGTCCAGCTTGCATCCGAGGACCTCGGCCTCCAGGGATATGTCGAACTGCGGTCTGGCGGCCTCTATCCCGACGGTCTCCCAGGGGGCGGCTGCCAGGTCCGCCATCATCTTCGGGTCCCGGTGCGCCGCAGGCCATGAGGCGTTGGCAAACTTCATCATGTCCACGGTGGTCTGAGCCAACGGGTTCGCCGGTGGAACATAATCCTTCCTTCCACCTAGAACCGCAGCCAGAGCCCTCCTCGTGGGCGTCATCTCACTTACCATTATGTCTCCTCCTTAACGACAGCGACACTGTCGATGTGAAGAGATTTCAGCGGACAATATTTAAAGAGATGAGAAATCGTGACTCCGCGTCTACAGGAGGCGGTCCTCTCTTGACCGGACTCCAACCCATGTCTCCGACAGCTACCACACTTCTGTTCGATTGTCCGTCAGACATGCATCGATTCTAAATACTCCAGAAATTGTATACTTCAAATCGTTTTGAATCGGCCGTTCTCGACCGTCCCCGACGACCCCCATAAGGGTGGTCAATCACAATCCGACACCATACTGGACATTCGACCACACCCTGTGGATCACCGCCGGATGCCATGCATGAATAATCTGTAACTGAAAGAGGGAGGGAAGGATGGTTCCCCCCCCCCGTTTCCTAACTGGAGCGTCCGTCACACACGGTCGAACGCCACGAGTATCGAGGCGAGACGCGTGTCCTCCGGAAGACCCGCATAGTCGCGGATCATCTTGTCACATGTTGGTGCGGGACTGCATGAGATCACGTTCCTGCATCCGTTGCTCTCGTTGAGTTCCGGGAACGACACAGAAGGCATGACGAAGGACTCCCCGCCGCTCGCTTCGACCTGGGGGAACAGGACGAACGAATCGAAGAGCCAGACTATGTCGGTCCTCCCTAGATACTTGTCCTTGGTCCACGGGAACACCTCCTCGCCTATGGTCTTCCCGTCGCCGGACCTCAGGATGACCGTGGGTTCCGGCGGCGGCCTGAACTGGCTCTTCACTATGCATATCACGCATTCGCGTTTGAGGGCTTCCGTGAAACCCTCATTATCCACGGGGATGTTGGCGGATGAACGGACCTTGGCCTCCTCCTCGCGCAAGATCCCCAGGATCTCCCTGTCCAGATAGAATGCGTATCTCACTCCTTTCGATCCGCGGACGATATCGAGCTGCTCGTCTCCGGGCTGATTCGGGTCCAATGACATCGTGACCACCCTGCTCCTTAGATGTTGTTCTCGGTCCATCTGACGACTGCGGGGACCTGGTGACAGAGATCCTGCCCGACACCGAGGCCTGCCAGGTGAGGATAGTCAGCTCCGGAACCGTCCTGACCGGCATCATCGAGGGATGCATAGGGTGCCGGAGATGCGTGGGGGAATGTCCCGAGAAGGCTCTGACGATCGTCAGGGACGGGGACGTCTCCAAGGGTCGCATAGAGTCCGACCGCTGCGCGGGCACCGCCTGCAGGAGATGCGAGAAGGTCTGCCTCGGGAAGGTCCTCCACACCCTCGAATTCAGGATGGGATGAACGCCCCGATCCGGGGCATACCCCATCCTCTTCTGAGATGTCGGAACGGAATGGGCCCATCCAGCAACGCCCGGATAGGACCTCCTGACCGCTTCATATCTCCGGGACCGGCCTGTGTCCGAACAGCTCCTCCGGACCGATCAGAAGGATGCCCGCATCCCTCGCGAACTCCGCGAAGTCGTCCTCGAAACCGGACACGGACATGAAGCCCAGACGGTGGTTGCCTCCATCCATGTACTGAGACACCCTGTAGTCCAGGATGTTGTACACGTGGAAGCCGACCTTCTCTTTGGTGAACTTACACTCTATGTAGAGGTCGGTCCGGACGTTACCCGATATCATGCGGGCGACGATATCAATGTCCTCATGCACATTCCTCCTGGGATCGTCCCTCCACCAGCGGCCGATCTCCGTGACAGGGTAGTTTCCGATGATGAAACGCATGCAGAACAGCTCGAACCTCCTGCCTAGGAACGTATCGATGTAAGGGGTGAGACGGGTAAGGGCCTCATCGGTCCTGTCACTTCCTATCAACGCACTCCTCCTGACCAGGACTTCGTAGTTGAAGGCGATCATATCGTCCGAAACGTAGTATGTCCTTCTCTTGGGTGCACCCTTCATCGGATTGACAGACGAGACGATTCCCGCCTTCTCCAATTCCCTAATGTATTCCGAACATGTGCTCTCCTCAACGCCGATTCTCTCGGCGATTTCCTTGAGACGCACCGATCCGTTGGATATCGCGGATAGTGTTGCCAGATATCTCTGACCTGGTGAGAATTCCGACATTATCAGATTCTCGGTCTCATCCGTCATCCAACCATCCGACAGGAAGTTCTTCCTGATGCAGTCCCCATAGCTGTCCTGAACGATCTCCACATGATACCTAGGGATCCCTCCGACAGTCAGGTAGAGCCTCATGCAGTCGATATCGCTCATTCCTGGATGAAGCATCCTGCACTCTCCGAAGGACAATGGCCCCAGATCGATCATCCTCCTGAAGCGTCCGAAAAGCGGATCCGAACCGTCCTCACCCAGGGACCTCATCATGCGGACGGATGATCCGCAGAGGATGACCATGGACCCCTTGTGATCCAGAGAATTGTCTATGAGATGCTGGGCATACGATTTGACCTCGGGACTCACGGATGAGATGTACTGGAACTCATCGATGACCAAGACTATGGTCTCTTCCGAGCATATTCTCTCGAGATCCCTGAAAGCCTCATAGTAATCGACGTACCTATCGTGTTCGGTCCCAGTGAAATTAGATATGACGTCGGCGAGGTAACGGAGATTTATGTCCTCAGGCCCTCTGATGCAGTTGATGTAGATGTTCCTCTTCCCCTGGCAGAACCTTTTGAGCAGTGTGCTCTTCCCCACACGCCTGCGGCCATACATCAGGAACGCGCACGGTGTACCGAACGACGACTCCAGCAGATCGAGTTCCTTTCTCCTCCCGACGAAATGGTCCATATGATGACATTGTATCGGAGATATTTAAATGAAATCAAAAATTAGATTTTTTCTAACTTAATTTTAAAATTAGATTTTTTCTAAATTTGATTCAGAACCGAAAAACTGCGAACTGTCGAATATCGAATAAGATACGATAAAAGAAAAGAGAATCCCGAGCCGACAGGTGTGTCGGTCCGGGGATGGGTTTCACTGCTCGATGACCACGAGCACGTTGCCGACCTGGATGGTCTCGACGGCCCTTCCGCCGAGCATCAGGCGCTTGTCGAGGTCGAAGAACTCGGCTCCGACGGAGACCTTCTCGCCGTCGATGTCGATCTCGATCGCGCCGTCTGCCAGCTTGGATGCGGCCTCGGCGGGGTCCATGGCGGCGACCGCGGAGACGATCGCCTTGGCCTGGGCCTTGAACGCGGGTCCGAGCTTGGCGTGGACCGGCTTGACGCCCACGACCTGCTCGGTCAGCTCCGCCTGCGGGGCGATACTGACGGCCTTGGCCTTGGTGGTCTCCATGATGTCGTCCTTGGCGGTCTCCAGGAGGGCCGCGTCGGCGCCGACGAACTCGATCATCTCGAGCTCGGCGTTCAGCGGGATCTTCTTCTCGGACTTCCAGGCGCGGATCTCGGCCAGTACCTGGGACAGGACCTCGCCCGCCCTCTCGGCGTCCTCGTCGACGAAGATGGGCTCGGGCCAGGAGGTCAGGTGGATGCTCTTGGAGCCGTCTATGGCCCTGAACCTGTCCTGGTAGACGTCCTCGGTGACGTGGGGCATGAACGGGGCCAGGAGCTTCAGGCTTCCGAGCAGGACGTTGTACAGGGTCCACCTGACGGCGTCGTCGGACCTGCCCTTGATCATCTCGATGTAGTTGTCGGCGAGCTCGTGCCAGATGAAGCCCTCGACCTCCTTCATGGCCTTGTCGAACTGGTAGACCTCGAAGTAGTCGGTGACCTCCTTGACGGTCCTGGAGAACTTGGAGACGATCCACCTGTCGGACGTCCTCAGCTCGGGCATCTCGGCGGGGACGCTCTCGAGGAACCTCCCGGCGAACTGTCCGATGTTGAACACCTTGTTGCAGAGCTTCCTTCCGCGGACCACGTCCTTCTCCCTGAACGCGTGATCGATTCCGAGGGAGCATGTGGCGGCGTAGTACCTGAGGGCGTCTGCGCCGTAGTTCTCGAGGATCGGGATCGGATCGATGACGTTGCCGATGGACGAGTGCATCGGGGTGCCGTCGGGGGCCATGATGAACCCGTGGATCATGATGTTCTCCCAGGGGATGGACTCCTCGATCTGCTCAGCCCTGAGGATGGAGTAGAACGCCCAGGTCCTGATAATGTCGTGGGACTGGGGCCTCAGGGACATGGGGAACAGCTTCTTGTGGAGCTCGGGGTCCCTCTCCCAGAACGTGTTGTAGAGCGAGGATCCGGATGAGTCCATCCATGTGTCGAAGACGTCGGTGCATCCGACGAGCCTTCCGCCGCACTTCGGGCACTTCTCCACGGGCGGGGCGTCCAGGGTGGGGTCGCAGTAGCACATCTCCCTGGTGGCGCAGACGGCGTGTCCGCACTCCTCGCACTCCCACACCGGAATCGGCGTGGCGAAGATCCTCTGCCTGCTCAGGACCCAGTCCCACTCCAGGGAGTTGGCCCAGTCCTGCAGCCTGACCTTCATGAACTCGGGGTACCAGTTGATCTGGTCGGCCCTCTCGAGGATCTTGTCCCTGAAGTCGATGGTCTTGAGGAACCACTGGGGGACCTGGAGGTACTCGATGGGGCTGTGGCAGCGCCAGCAGATGGAGACCTGCTGGGGGTTGTCCTCCTGCTTGACCAGGATGCCCTGCTCCCTCAGGTCCTCTATGGCGGCCTCCCTGGCCTCCAGGACGGTCATGCCGGCGTACTTCCCGGCGAGCTCGGTCATCCTGCCGGACTCATCGATACCCTTCTCGAGCTCGAAGTGGTACTTCATCACCCACTCGAGATCGTCCTTGTCGCCGATGGTGCATATCATGACGGTGCCGGTACCGTAGTCCATCTGGACCTTGGGGTCGGAGATGACCGGTACGACCTTCCCGAACAGCGGGGCGATCAGCTTCTTGCCGATGAGATGCTCCTTCTCCTTGTCGTCGGGGTGGACGGCGACGGCCTTGCAGGTGCACAGCAGCTCGGGCCTGGTGGTGGCGATGAGGACGTAACCGTCCTCGCCCTCGATCTGGAATTTGATGTAGTTGAGCTTGTTGACGTTGTCCCTGTACTCGACCTCGGCGTCGGCCAGGGCGGTCATGCAGCTGGGGCACCAGTTGACCGGGAAGTTGGCCTTGTAGACCAATCCCCTGTTGAACAGGTCCACGAAGGACAGCTGGGTAATCCTCCTGTAGTAGGGGGCGTCGGTCTGGTAGTAGATGCTGGGGTCCATGCTCTCCCCCAGGATCTCGAAGTGGTGGGTCATCTCCTCGATGAACCCGTTGGCGTACTCCTCGCACTTGGCCCTGTACTCCTGCCTCGGGGTGTTGAGCTTGTTGATGCCGTACTTCTTCTCCACCTTGACCTCGATGGGCGTCCCGTTGACGTCGAAGCACAGGGGGAAGAACACGTTGTACCCGCGCATCCTCTTGTAGCGGGCGGCGAAGTCGATCAGGGAGTACCCCGTCGCGTGGCCCAGGTGGAGCGGGCCGGAGGTGTACCTCGGGGGGTTGTCGATGCTGAAGACGGGCTTGTCGGACTTCGGGTCGAAGCGGTAGACGGCCTCGTCCTTCCACATCGCCTCCCAGCGTTTCTCTATGGATGATGAGTCGTACTGTGCCATGGCTAACGTGTGAGCGTAGAATCGCCTATTATAAGACGGTTGTTCCCGGGCATGTGCGCGCGCAGGAGGCTATGCGCACCGCTTTAAGCGATAGGCGCTTAACCCCTGGACGATGGCAGTCTCACTCCGCATCATCAAGCTGACGATGGCCATAGACAACGGCGACCATCGCGCCTACGAGCAGCTGAAGGCCCTCGCCCGCACCGACGAGGAGGCGAGGCGCGTGCTCAGAACCGTGAAGGAGCCTCCGAAGCCCGCGTCGAAACCGCCCGTGAAGGTGGCCCCGCCTCCGAAGCAGGACACCCCCGAGCAGACGGCGGAGAAGGCCAGAGCCGGGGATAAAGCGGCGCTGGCACAGCTCAGGAAGAGGGCGGAGTATGAGGACATCAAGGCCCAGAGCGCGCTGGGTCTGGCACTGCTGCAGATGGACCCCGACGAGGCAAGGAAGTGGCTGATCAGGTCCTCGAAGATGCCGGAGTCCGCCGAGGCGCTCAGACGCATGGCGGCCAAGGGCGACGCTAAGGCGAAGGAGTGGGTGGAGGCGCAGTCCAAGCCTGCGCAGAAGCCCCTGCCAAAGGGAATGAGCCAGCAGTACCAGCAGCCCGTCAGGGACGAGCTGGGGTACTTCAAGCCTCCGACCAAGCACTCCAAGCCAAGGATAGGCGACGTGTTCAGGCTGAACGACGCCGTCCTGAACACCGGCGACAGGAACGCCATGGTCCTTATCAAGGAGATGAAGGGCGACTACGTTACCGCGTGGACGATCACGCGCGAGCCCGGCAGAAGGAAGGGCGTGCTCCTCATCGACCCGTCCCTGGCCGGCTTCGCCAGCCCCAAGGTCTACGTTCTCACCGACACGCCCAGGGTTCTGAGGAAGGACGCCCTGGCCGAGTACAGGGGGAGCCTGGGCCCCAGGGACATAGAGCAGTTCAGGCTGTCCCACTGATCGGAGACCCCGATGGCCGAAAGGTCATCCGTGAATCCCTCCGATTCTACCCTCATCGATGCCGATGATGATGGTTAAGGCATAGGTATGATCCCCGAACAGTGCCAGCATTCCGGATATCTGTAAACGCTGTGACGATAGAATCTACTTTTATACAGGGAATCGCAGAGGGAGAATCGACTTTTTTACAGTTGTTCCAATGAAATGATCAACTTATTCACACCATCATTAAGAGACCATTCCAAAGGCCTGTCAGATACAGCCTGTTGACCAATCCTGCCCCATGGACTTTCTTCTTTCCAAGGTCCCTACGGGACCTTACCGATTTAGACCGTCGTTTCCGTTGAATGTTTTGAACCTTTTTTATACAGCATATTGTTCGTCTGCCCATGGCATATGACAGACTAGCAGATGCCATCATCAGACATGCCAAGCTCATCGTGGCCGCCTGGATCGTCATCCTCCTGGTGGCCGCCGTGCCGGCGATCAACGCCTTCGGCAACATGAGCTACGACATGAACGAGATGGGCATCGAGAGCTCAGAGTCCATGGAGGGACTCGAGATCGTCGGGACCTACTTCCCGTCGTCGGACGCCGACGCATCATCGCTTCCGATGCTGGTGGTCGGCTACGACAACGAGGAGGAGCGCCTGCAGGCCCTCGGGGTCGTCCAAACCCTCCAGAACGCGCTAGACGACGGACTGTTCACATACGAGCTGGAGGACGGCTCCGTCGGCGACAAGATCCAGTCCATCTCGCTGCTGATGGACACGTCGACCAGCAACCCCCAGGAGGACGGCTCCGGAATAGTCGTCGCTTCGTTCTCCTACAACCCCGACTGGACCGGGAGCGTCATCGACGACACCCCCGTCCTGAGGGACCAGATCGACACCGCCCTCGCGGAGTCGGGCGTCTCGGACACCCTCGGGATCTACCTCACGGGCAACCCCGCCGTCTCCTACGACATGGAGACCGGCGCCATGGAGGACATCTCCCACATCGACGTGTTCACCGTCCTGATGATCCTCATCCTGGTCGGACTGTTCTTCAGGTCCTTCGTCACATCCGCGATGCCCCCGGTCACCATGGGGGTGGCGTTCGCCGTCACCATGGGTCTGATCTACGGCCTGATGTACTTCATGGACATCTTCTTCATCACGGAGGTCATGCTGCTCGTCTCCATGATGGGTGCGGGCTGCGACTACTGCATCTTCATCCTCGCCCGCTACAGGGAGGAGAGGCGCGACGGCAAGGACCACCACGACGCCCTGCACAGCGCCATCAAGTGGGCCGGGGAGTCCATCACCATCTCCGGCGCATCCGTCATCATCGGGTTCGGCGCCATGTCGATCTGCTCGTTCAGCATGATCTCAACCATGGGAATCTGCCTCGCGCTGGGAATCGTCGTCGCGCTGTTCGCGGCCCTGACGTTCATCCCCGCCCTGCTCGAGGTCGTGGGGGACAGGATCTTCTGGCCCACCAAGATGAAGGAGTACCACGAGGGCGGCAAGGCCACCAAGGGCTGGTTCGCCTGGTGCTCCAGGGTCGGGCACGCCTACTTCGACAGGTCCTCCAGGTTCACCCTCAAGCACGCCAAGGCCATCGTGGTCGTGGCGGTCCTCGTGACCATACCCGCGCTGTACGTCACCGCCGAGTCGGAGACGTCCTACGACATGACAAGCTCCCTGATGACCGGCGACTCCGAGTCGGGGATGCAGCTCCTCGGCGAGTACGCCGACCAGGGAATGATCTATCCCAACTACGTCGTCCTGCAGTACGACGAGCCCGTCGCCACCATCAGTCCGGCGGTCGACCCGCGGGGCAACGTCATCGAGGGCAGCTACACGCTTACCTGGACGGACCAGGCGGGACTCAGCAGCTCGATGGCGGATCTGGAGAACCGCATCACCGGTGAGAACGGCGACGACAACATAGCCGAGTTCACCGGACCGTTCATGTGGCAGTCACTGGTGAGCGAGGCGATGGGCGAGCTCGGCATCGTGGACAACATAAGCCTCATCATGAGCGGCACGTCCATCGTCAACACCGCCGTCCAGAACGCCAGCGCCAACGAGGTCCTCGTGCTGGAGGCCGCCCTTCCCGCGGTCCAGCAGCAGTACGAGTACTACATCTCGTCCGGAGCGCTGGACCCGCAGTTCGCATCCTTCGGCATCACCCTGTCCGAGGTCTACAACAGCCTCGCCGGCAACACCGAGATGCAGGGCAACATCCGCGATACGATCATCGCCCTAAGCGCCAGCGGCACCCTGGACTACATCGTGAACGACAGCCTCAGCCTCATCGGAGGCGACTTCAACGTCAGCGGCACCAGCACCGGCGACGTCACCTACCTCAAGCTGTCCGCGTCCACCCACGACGCCGCCATGTCTCCCAGGTCGATGCAGTCCATCTCGTTCATGCAGGGCGCGGTGGACGAGTTCGTCGCGAACAACGCCGGCATCACCGCCACCTGGGTCACGGGTACCGCCGTGGTCATGTACGACATCTCCGAGATCATCTCCGGCGAGTTCACGCAGATCGAGATCCTGGTGGTCATCCTGATCATCATCCTGCTGTTCTTCGTGATGCGCTCGTACACCATCCCGTTCAGATCCGTGGCCACCATCCTGATGAGCATATGCTGGACCCTGGCCACCACGCACCTGCTGTTCGGCGACGAGGTCACCTGGCTGATCCCGCTCATCCTGCTGGTCATCTGCCTCGGACTGGGAATGGACTACGACATCCTGCTCACGACCAGGATCAAGGAGAACGTCAGGGCCAACGGAATGAGCAACGACGAGGCCATCCACCACGCCGTGGTCCACTCCGGATCGGTCATCACCATCTGCGGACTGATCATGGGAGGCGCATTCGGAACGCTGATGCTGTCCTCCATGGGCATGCTCCAGCAGTTCGGGTTCGCCCTGTGCTTCGCCATCCTGTGCGACGCGCTGATCGTCAGGACCTACATCGTCCCGGCCGTCATGCACCTGCTGGGCGACTGGAACTGGAAGGGGCCCAGGTTCCTGATGACCAAGGCCGAGAAGGCCGCGCTGGACGAGAAGTCCGAGTGAGGACGGCTCAAAACCGGGGCGAAAGCCCCGCCTTTCCTTTTTTCAACGATCTTTGGATTCTACGATCATTCTGGAACCCCTGATTGCAGATTTGGTCTGATACTTGATGACGGTGGAATATGGCCACTGCTTCGGACAGGGCTGACACGTGCGTGCACACATACCCATTCAAGTATCGACAAAGCGAGAGGCCGTCATGGAGGGACCGCACGACGACAAGACGGCATCCGGCGAATCGGAAACGGAAAACGGATTATTTCATTTAAATATAACATCTGATTTTGATGAATTCTGTATAAAATCAAAAGACTATTTCAATGTAGAATCCCATCGCCGCATCATGTTCAAGACCATCCGCCTCAGGAACTTCCGCGTGTTCAGAAACCTGGAGATGGACCTCACCGGCACTGGAGGCAGACCCCACAGATACGCTGTGATCTATGGCAGGAACGCATCGGGAAAGACGGCTCTTGTCAAATCCGTGGAGTTCCTGAAGATGTCGACGACCACATACCATTCCATGGCGGGTGCGGATGCAGCCGGACTCCTCTGGGCCTTCAACGGCGTCACCTCGGTGCCGTGTCAGGACCTGGCGGCACTGGCGAGGCCCAATATCATGAAGGGATGCGACGGCCCCATGGAACTGTCGTTCGTGTTCGAGGTGGATGGGAAGGATGCACAGTACAGCATGTCATTCGGAAGGGATGATGGAAGGCTCGTCTCCGAGACCCTGAAGTACTCTTCGGCCAAAGGCAGGACGACCACGTACTTCCACGCGGAGGAATCCGATGGGAGACCGAAGGTTCGCCTGAACACCGACCCCTTCCCCGGATCCGACTTCAGCTCCTGGATCCAGGAACAGGGGAGACAATGGTGGGGCAGGCACTCGCTGCTATCCATCATCCTGCACGGGGCGACCATAAGGAACAGGCCCTTCATGGACGACCTCTCACCGAGGCTCATGACACTTATAGACTCGCTGACAGGGCTGAACTCAGCGATGTCGGGCCTCGGAGGGAATGCGGGAGAGACGATCGAGAGGAACCCGTTCCATGGATTCATAGACTCCCGGGACGGGCGCGTGCTCGATGCATACGGCGAGGCCCTCGAGAGGTTCCTGACCCGTATCGACCCCGACCTGGATGGTGTCACCTACGAGACCGCGGAGACCAACGGGAGGCTGGAATACAGCCTGTGCTTCGACAGGTTCATCTCCGGGCGCATCAGACGCATAGGGTATGGATTCGAATCCCGGGGAGTGTCCGAGCTGGTCTCCCTGTTCCCGCGCATTCTGGGATGCTGCCGCGGCAGGGTGGCGTTCGTGGACGAGCTCGACAGCGGCATCCACGACAAACTGGTCCTGGACCTGCTGGACCAGGTGGTCCCCGCCATCACCGGACAGCTGGTCATGACCACCCACAACACATCGCTGCTGGAGGAGCTGGATCCCAGATGCACATACATCATCGGGATCGACGCCGACGGGGACAGGAGCGTTTCCCCTGTCAACTCGATAGCCAGGACGTGCAGGAACAACAACAACCGCGACCGCTACATGCGCGGTGACCTGGGCGGCGTCCCGCACCTGGCCTGCATCGACATGGGAAGCATCATAGATCACCTGAGGGATGATCTCGATGGGAACCGACCACGTGATCATAGCGCACGGGAAGTCCGAGGTCCTGCTGTTCTGGGGGCTGTTCACCAGATTCGACATCGACGCCAACATCTTCAGCCTCGAAAACGGCGAGCGCGGCATACCGATGCCCCATCTGCCTCAGGTGCTGTCCGAGAGGCCGTTCATCACGGAGAGGGTGCTCGCCGACAGATGGAGAGGGTTGGACCACAGATCGGGACACATCCCTGGCCTGGGGATATTCCCCGTGGTGGACCATGACGGCGATGACAGGAACGTGCTGCCCTACATCACCGGGAACCTTCTCCGGGACGTCCCACTGGCGGAGTCGGTGCATCCGGTGCTGAACCATCCGAACCTGGATGCGGTGATCGAGGGCATAGGTCTCGGCAGGCTCGTCGGCAGGAAGGATGACTTCTATCAGAAGCTCGCCAACCGCCTGAGGGGGAGAGAGACTATCATCTCGTTCTACGAAGGGCTCCGCGACTATGAGCACACGAACATGGAGATCCTCCTGTACCATGTCATGAGGAGGGTCCCGGCATACCAGGATTCGATAGAACCGCCAAGAAGGAAGGACTGGGGATTCCTGACCGAATGATGGAACAGGATGCGGAACATCCCAGGGGTGGTCATATCTGTACGACGGGAGCGTCCGTACCCGGGGCTACGAACCCATTGTGAAAGCGAAACGATTAATCAGGCAGTGACATTGTTCGTCTCTGACATGAACATCAGACCCAGAGGCCTCTCTGGGAACAGCAGGTTGTGTGACTTCTATGAATGACTCCGAATCGATGGCCAACGCGATGAGGATCGGCATATGCTCCAGCATCAGTTTCGAGACCAGAGGCATCGACCGCTTCATGATACACACTGGATTCAGTTTCCCCGATGGTGATGAGCTCCACATAATCCTCAAAAGAAGAGATGGTGGCTGGATACTGACGGATGAGGGACATACATCCATGTGGGTGTCATACTCGGTGAACCTGAGCGAAAACAGAAGGAGATTACTGGAGAAGGTCGCTGGATCGAACGGGATCGGATTCGAGGATGGCGTCATGAGTGTCGACGCCTCCGTGGAAAATGCGGCAGGATGTCTGATGTCGATGATACAGACCATACTTCAGGCGTCCGAACTCTCATACCTCACCCGCAGCACCGTCCACAACACCTTCGTGGAGGACACGAAGCAGGCCCTCAGGGAGAAGCTCGGATCGAGATGCGAGTTCGACAAGCATCTGGGAGACAAAGAGGACATTGTGGCGGATGCCTACATCGATGATGATGAGCCGACCATCATATTCATCGTATCCAACAAGGAGCGCTGCCTCACCGCACTCTACGGGATGGTCGTTCTGTCTTCGGAGATCGGCCTGAGGTTCAGATCGCTCACGATAGTAGACGAATCCAATGACATACCCGAGTCGGCAAGGAACAAACTAATCAACCGTTCCGACAAACTGTTCATAGGTCATATCGGGATGAATGAGGACTTCGACCGCTATCTCGAGAAGGAAGGACTCGCGTGAGGCCCATCTTCATACGATGATGGAGCACTGAGAGACGAATGGTTTCCAAACGGACTACATTAGATTCGGATGCCGGAGCGAAAGAGACTCGGCATCACTGATGCCGTCAGGGCGATCTCAACGAAACACATACGTCATCCGCCCTGGAGCCCATCAGATCGACGATCGCCCTGTCCCTCCCCTTCGCCCTGTAGCGCTCCACGGATTCCAGGAGCTCCCCGCATCGGCGATGCCCGAGCGCAATTCACCTGTGTCCACCCATGACAGGTTCCGTACATACCTCGTCTGGATTCCGAAATATTCCGCGAACGGCTTGCACGACTCACCTGCCTGGTCGACGATGTCCCGGTTCCGGATCGAAATCGAGGCTGGACCCGCTGTCGTAATCGGCACTGACCCCAGCCATTCGAGGGAGTATAGGTAGCGGAGTATCCTGATTATTCGGATCAAAACAGATTCCGTCCGGAGATCGACATCTTTCTCAGATGCTCCCTCATCCCGGGATCGGTGCAGTAGACGTAGCAGCCCTTCATCCCTCTGGACATCAGTACCTTGTACGTGTTCTTGATGATCCGGTCGGCGACCCTTCTGGCCTCCGCCTCATCGGGGTACTGCTTCCTCAGACCCCTCAGCGACTGGTCGGTCTTCGCCCTCTTGGTGGCGTCGGTGACCACGACCCCGTCCTCGTACCTCATGTCATCGCCGATGATCACACCGACATAATCGAACTCCAGGCCCTGACAGGTGTGGATGCAGCCTATTTCATTTATAGAGTCCTCGTCTATCGCCCATGTCTGGCTGCTTCCGAGGTTCCAGCTCATGCCGAAATCCGACCCGGGAATCGTGACGTCATGGACGTTTGAATCGTCCTTTCCCCCGGATATCCAGTTCCAGCAGTATCCGGCGACCATCCTGGACCTGTTGTTTACCGCGTTCCTATCCTCGATGTCGGCCCTCAGCTCGTTCGGGTCGTCGTAGACCCTGAAGTCGTACTGGAAGCCGGGATCCTCCATGTCCATGTTGGCCGTCTCCCTGATCTGGAGCACATCGTCCAGCCAGGACAGGTATCCGTCCGACCCCGAGCACCTGAACTGGGAATCTAGCTCCATCTCGGACACTGTGGCACCGAGTAGCCTCGCATACCTCCTGATCTCGTCCACGGTGCCTATGTCCCTCAGGGTGACCCTCTGGTCCTCGTCTATGAAGAAGACCGACAGCTTCGACGCTCTGATGATCTCCATCACCTGGTTCTCGCCCATGTTCTGGTAGAGGCCGCTCTTCTCGTTGAGTCTGTGCGCCTCGTCCGCCAGCAGGACGTCGAACACATCCGCCTCCGCGTTGACGAAGCTCCCCGATCCGACGAACAGCTTGTCTACCCTGCTGCGTCCGCTCTTCTGACCCTTCAGCCGAACGCTGTAGACGTTCCTGGGTGCGGCGTTCTTGGATACGTACAGCGAGGACATCCCTATCGAGGTGATGTCCGATAGGAGGTTCACCGCCATCACGGTCTTGCCCGTCCCGGGACCGCCGCGGATGACCACCACCCTCTTCTCTCCGCCGCGGGCGATCATCCTCGCCTGATGGAGCACCTCCTCGTAGACCACCTTCTGGGTATCCAGAAGCGTGAACTCCCTGTTGCCGCGCATCATGGATGCGAGGACGTCCTGGAGGGACTTGGACGGCTTCAGCCTCCCCCGGTCCAGGATGAATATCGTCTCGCCCCCGTCCCCCTTCCTTATGAACCTCTCCAGGAAGCCCCTCAGATCGGACCCCTGGTGCTTGGTGAACATGGGGGCCTTAGAGATGTACTCGGAATAGATGTCGGATGCCAGGGGATCGGGCATCGGCGGGACGTAGTTGTGGAGGCATGCGCATGGTGCAAGGGTCATTCCCCTGTCGCGGACGTCGGCGTTGAAGTCCTCGATGGCCTCGGCGTACGACCATGCCTGATACGACGGGTGGGTAACCTCGTGAATCCCTCCTCCGACGGCAGTGCGGACGACCCCGTCCTTCCCAGGAACCGCCTCGGCGGAGTCCCACTGCTTAAGCTCGACGATGACGGCAGAGTTGCCTCCGGACTCGTTCAGACCCGTGACTATCAGATCGACGCGCTTCGAGGTGTAGGGGATCCCGTACTCGATCGCGATGCCTGAGTCGTCGGGGATCGAGGAGGCCCCCAGTATGTTGCCCATGTATGTGAGGGAGTTGCGCCAGGCACGGACCTCCCTTTCCGATATCCCCTTCCCGAAGCTCTCCCTCATCAGCGACTCCAGCTTCTCGTCCAGGACTCCGTTGACTATGTCATCGATGAAACCTGATTTGGTGTCGCTGTAGATGATCATATAAGCTAAGCCATCATCATCTGAAATAAGTGATTTTGGCTCAACCCCATAGCTCGAGTCAATACTCGACTATCCGATTCAAGATAGTCTTCGGAGTCCACATCTCTTCACAGACCTCATCCACATCAGCTTCTAGAAACACCTCATGATGGTCTTTCTCGATTGCTCTGGCTTTAACTATAGACTCAGCCGAACCTCTCGGTAACATCCTCGGAGCATATCAATGCATCTTGTGCATCGGGAAGTCTGAACTTATGACCGCAATTGCAGGTTTTGAACTTATCCCCACATATATTGAGAACTCCTCGGCCCCCCGGGATTCAGGGAGAAGAAAATAGTTCATCCCCACATACGTGGGGAACTCCAGTACGCCTCGTTCAGCGGCGTGATGGTGTCCGGTTCATCCCCACATACGTGAGGAACTCATATTCATGCTCGTGCTGGACGAGGCCCAGAACGGTTCATCCCCACATGCGTGGGGAACTCACATACGATCCGATGCGCTGCCAGTCCTCGTCCGGTTCATCCACACATACGTGGGGAACTCGCCTTGTAGAGTCCCTTGTCCTGGACACGCCACGGTTCATCCCCACATGCGTGGGGAACTCTCCGTTGCCGACCTCGTCCTCAGCGGCAACTCCGGTTCATCCCCACATACGTGGGGAACTCGAGCTCCTCCCGCAGTACACCCGCGACGAGGTCGGTTCATCCCCACATACGTGGGGAACTCTCGCTCAGACCCTGAACTGCGACGTCGGCCAGCGGTTCATCCCCACATACGTGGGGAACTCACGGTCCCGGCTCTCTCGACCTTGATGGGTGTCGGTTCATCCCCACATACGTGGGGAACTCTCGGATGGATGGGTGACAAGGTCATCTTTCGCCGGTTCATCCCCACATACGTGGGGAACTCGTCGATAAGCAGCTCGCCATCAACCACGGCGACGGTTCATCCCCACATACGTGGGGAACTCTCCAGTTCGGCGGAATAGTTGCCCATCCTAACCGGTTCATCCCCACATACGTGGGGAACTCTCGATGGCCCATGCCTTGAAGTCCTCCCATATCGGTTCATCCCCACATACGTGGGGAACTCTTTGTCTTGGCGATAAGCCTCTCGGTCCATCCCGGTTCATCCCCACATACGTGGGGAACTCGACCTCCAGAAGATCAACGCGGCATTCAGCATCGGTTCATCCCCACATACGTGGGGAACTCTTCTGTGTGTAGCGCTCCGGTATGAACTCGTCCGGTTCATCCCCACATACGTGGGGAACTCTATCCAAATTATATAGAAGATTAATTATAGTCTGTTTTTGACAGCATTTTGATCCCATCGATGCTTGAAACGACTCTCTTTGTATCACCTATCACTTCGATGTCGAATCCGAACTCCTCCCTGCTAGTTGACCAGGCCATCATCGCCGACCCTCTGCCTATGTTCTGACATACCATATCCCATATCCATTCGCGCAACCTGGAATTACAGTCGACCAAATACACACCTGGTTTTAACTCGAACATCCATAGCGACAACCTTCCTCTGAGACGGTTTGGAGCATTCTCGATAATCAGAACCATCATAGCATCTACCATCGTTGGATGAGAAGTCGGGACTCGAGACGACCCCGTCGATTTTATCCGCCTCTAACCCATGGAACATGGAATTGATTGTCGGAACCATGGATTCCAAAAAATGCTCGCGTGCGAACATATCCCTGCATTCATGGCGAACATGTATCTCGAAATCCTCCCTCTGCTCGGATGCGACCTTGAATGCCACAGGAACCACGGTTTCGTATTTGAAGAGGTCCGCAACATCGTATACAAACGATCTGGGTCTGCCTGTGTGCACAAATCCGATGGCTGGAGAGTAGCCTGCTATGAGGACGGCTGCTTCCGACAGACCGTAAAGGCAGGATGTTGCGGAGCTGATGCACCTGTTTATCGGATCGGCACTTCTCCAGTTCGAGGCATCATATCTCCTGCCGTTCCACTTAACCCCATATTCACGAGAGAGCTCAGCATAGATCCGCTTCACCCTGGCGGCCTCCTTGCCACGCATCTGCTCCACACTCAACCCTGAATCCAGGCTCTCATCGAATCTGTACTGATACATCCGACGTATCACTTCCTGACGACATTCAGGAATCAGAGCCGCCCGTGCCTGGTTCAGAAGTCTGTCACATCTGCTTCCGCCCGGCATTCCCACCGAATACAGGCGAACACCGCTCTCTCCGGTCCAGATGAGAAGACAACGCACGTCCGCAGCCAGGGATACCGCTGCATGGGTGATTGTCGTACCGGGACCGAGCATGATGCATGCCAGGCATGCCACAGGTATGGAGGTCCGGACACCGCTGAGATCTCTGAGGACAAACGCACCGTCCTCTACGTCAAGGGTCCCGCAATCAACAGAGATGCAAGTACTCCTGTCCTTCAACGGAAGCACACATGTGCGTATCGGAATCATGGACGCTTTATCATCAGCATTCCGCAACCGAATCCCTTGGCCGATCCGATGCCGTTGTACAGGGCCCTGTTGAATGCTTCGGAATCAGTGACTCTGAGATATCCCTCCACGATTACTGTGGAGAATGTTATCTTCTGGACGCCAGCCTTGTATGATTCGTTGCGTCTGTAGGCAGAGATCTCCAATTCAGGACCCGTTATCGGCTCGAAACCGTTCAGGGTTCCCTTCCTTATGAACCAGTCGGTCACTGATCTCTGTATGATCTCCCTCATGTCCACTGGCTCTCCGGACTCGCGGACCTTCCTCTTGAGATCCATGACGACATCATGACGCTGATGCTTGCCGGTGCTGTCATTGGCCACTGTGGGGTTGACGCATGTGTAGAACCTGTAGATATCGCCGTCATGGATGACTGGCTCGTATCTCTTCACCTCAACCGTCCAGTTTCCTGTATCACATCTCGGTTCGCGTGCTGATACGCAGTATATCATCCTGCCTCCGTCCATCATACAGTACACATAATCCCTGTGTACATCGGGATTGTCGGGGAACATAGACCACACCTCTTTGTGGACAGGGTACGCACCCTTAGCCATCCTCGAACCGATATCCTCGATGCCTTTGCGGGTAATGGTGAATCTGCTGAAGTAATGCGTCATTGCCTCACCGCCACATATTCGTACTCAAGTCTCTCATCGAACTGCCATCTCACATGATCGGCATCATCGTCATAGCGTCTGCTAACCGATATCGGATCGAAACCATCGACGTCGAACGTCGAGTATATCCTCATACCATCGTGCTTTCCGAGATACGAAGCCTCTTCGAACTCCGGTCTGAGAAATGGTTCCAGAGCCTTCTTTACCACCAGATCGTACAGACGGTTGAAGTGAAGGACCTCTGGACACATGGGAAATGACATGGGACATGACTTCCTTCCAAGATACACCGTGAAACGAGGCCTCTCCAGAGCTACACTGAATCTCTCCAGATCCTCATCGTCCTCATTAGTCGGAATCATGAAGACGGTATAGTATCCATTGCACACATACTCCCTTTCAGACAGTATGGTATTCTGCTTCTCACGGAGAAGCTCGTTCTTCCTGTATCCCCCCTTTATAACCTCTGTCTGATTGGGAACGGGGGCTGTCCCCACTGTGTGATAATCCACAACCTTCGTTGCACCATCCGCACAAGCGACGACGTACTCATAGTCCCTGAATAGCCTGCTCTGGGAATTCACATCGTCGCGATCGATCCCCAGGGCGGCGGAGATTATTCCCACGATTGCGGATTTCGTGGGATGCATATCACTGGTCCTGAAAGAGCCCATGAACGCATTGCCCCAGCTCCCCATAGCCCCACTGATGTGGAACACCAGACATTTCATGGGACCAACTCATTGGAGGAATGCGGCCAGGCCTTCGAACGACCCTGTCCCGGTCGACACGTCCATCTCGTAGCTGTCGTCATAGCACATCCCGAACACGGAGTTCATATTGGACTCTGTCATCCTGATGCTGTCTATGGCCTCCTTTAACATATCATCGCCCTTGATTGGTTTGAGGAATGCCGAGGACAGTGATCTGGGTTGTCTGTCTCCCTTCTCGACGAGAATGTAGGATGCATATGCACGAGATGCGAAAGAGTTCTGCTTCCCTGTCGGGCTTACGGTTGCGGACGCCTCGATCAGCTTAAAAAGTGCCTTCCTTGCAAGTTCCTCCGATCCGATGTTCTTGGTCAGGAGTTCGAAATCCACACAGATATATATGTAGAACAATCCAGCACCGAATCCGAGCTCAGACAGATGTCCGGCCCCCTGGTCATCATCACCTGAGAGGTCATCTACTGCGGTGAAGAAATCATCCTCTACGACACCTTTGTGGACAGTGAAGGCATGGGCGACCTGGACCGCCGCCTCACAGTTGAATCTGACATCGTTGGCCACCATCCTCCCGAACATCGCTATGTCCACAGGGAAGTCGCCCTCTGAAAGCATATCCGGAATCTCGGGTTTCTCCCCCTGCGATATCCTGGCCATGAGCTCATCGACACGGTTGAGTTCCGCAGGTGAGTAATGGAGAAGCTGCTTCTTCTTCTCTTTCTTCTTACCCTTCTTGTCATCGTCATCCGAATCGTCGTCGGCAGATGCCTTCTGGCTACGGAAACGGTCGTCTATTGATGCTCCGTACTCCTTGGCAATCTTCCTGTCCACAGGTTGCCTGGTGACCTCAGTGCCTCCGGAGATTAGATCTTTGAGTGTCATCCCCTTTTCCAGAGCCTCCTGTATGTACTCTGACAGTTTGTTTGTGCGGATTCCCATCTCCGGGAATGCATCGTGCATGACGTCGCTGACTCTCCATGCTCTCTTCAGACTCTGTGAGGAAATCCTCAGTCTTGTTGAATCTCCCATCCTGACGGTCTTCGGTCTCTGCAGATCATCCCTGTTCAAATTCGAAGCGGGATATGATACCAACTCATGTATCTGTACAAATTTCATCTTCTTCACTCTTCCTTCGTCTTGTTGTTTGAAAGGTAGTACTCCTCGATCCACCTCTTCTGGGAGATCTTACTGTCGCTGTTCCAGAAACGGAAAGTTCTGGCGATGTCACGGACATCCCCCTCCGAACCAATCATGGGAAGGACCCTAATCAGCTGTCTCACCGCCTCTTCTGAATCGGACTCGATGATACGGCGGAATCTCTGCTCGGATACCGTATGCTCCGATTGACCGCTTTTGCGACCCATCATACAGGGTACTGAATTCTTGCTGTCGTAATCCACATGGCTCAAAGCCATGGCTATGCAGGCCAGGTTCTTCCTCCTGACATAGGGTACCTTGATCACGAGATTGTAGAACTCCTCATTCATCATTATTCCCAGGATGTCCGCCTGATGTCTCATCCTGGCACGGGCGCCTGGATCTCTATGAAGCGAGCTCCACCATTTGTAGACCTCTTCTTCGAATTCGGCCTCGTTGTTCATTCCTTGCTCAACTCCTTCATCATGGATTTCTTGGACAGTTGTTTGAACAGATTCGATCTCTCCATCACTGCTTTGCCGTAATCCTCCAACGGAACTGTTTCTGTCACCTCATCGAATGTACTGAACGCTATCTCACGCATCTTGACAATCCAGTTCTCGATGACTTGATCCTGTGTATTCGACGAGTATTGGGAAACTGCGATGATGAATGCCGAATCGCATACAGACCAGAAGTTTGAGGAGACAGGACTCTTGTTGAATCCGTCACCCAATGTTTTCTTCAGTGCATCGGACATGTTCTTCTCGGTCTTCCTTGATAGCCTGATCAGGTTGCGAACGAACGAATCGAATAACCCCTCGTCACCATAACCGGTGTAGACCGGGACCGTCACATCTACCCAGTACTCCGGAAGGGCCTGTTTATTCTGATATCCGTTAATCCATAGCCGTGGAACAGAATGAAGAATATCTTGCAGGTACGCCCTGTTGTCGGACATCTGAGATACGTTGAGGGACGGACGTGCAAACTCCTGACCCTGATATGCGAGAGCAGACCATTGATAGAAATGGGCCATATCCCGATTCATCAGCTTATGCAGGGTTCTTCCATCCTTCGTCACATACGTCGGAGACAGCGGATGTATCCAGGATGGGTACTCGTTCCCTTTGTTCATCTCTTTGAAAGAGAAGATGCAGTCGCATTCCCGACCGCATATGGTACATGTTCCAGGAAATAAATCCCCTAGCATTATCCTGCGTACCATCGACCATTCGATTGCAAGAGGGCTGTTGCTCTGTGTATGCACAGTACCTGCACACTGTTCCTTGGTCCAGACGAATGGATCGGCAGATGGGTCTTGACCCCCGGTACGTTTCAGACGTTCTGATGTCAAAACATTCAGATACACATTCTGCCACAGGGTCTTCCCACGAATCAATACGGTTATGGCTGATGATCCACGTACCGATGCCCTGAGTCCTGAACCCCCCATCGGAGCCATCGTCTGCATGGCTGTAAGGGCAGCCGATGCACAGGAGAGACAAAGTCCTCCGCCACTCCGTCTCTTGATGAAGAAGTCCTTGCCCAGCTTCACCGTGTTCTCTCCGGGATTGGTAATTAGCAAACCCATAATCCCCTTGTCGGATGCCGACGAGACCGAGGCATCCTGCATATAACGAGGCCACCCTCCCAGAAGTTCGAACTTGTCTACCGCATAGGACATGAGCGTATGCATCTCTTCAGGACATGGCGGTTCCTCCAGACGATCCAACCATTCATCATCGTCCTTAGGAGTATAGACGGTCTGATACAATCCTATCAGGAACTGATATACTGCCGAGTTGAAATCCGGCCTCTCGAACGCTAGGTCAGTCAGTGTGATGTCTGGTCTGCTGATTTCCCACGGCGATACATATACGACATTTCCCTCATCTGTTGTTGCTGGGATCCAGCTCTCCTCGATCAGATTAAACATACCTGGCCCCTCTCGTATTATCATACAGTATATGATTTCCATTACTAAAACCTTTGAATGTGTCAGAGGATACCTCATGGAGAACCACGATATTGACGTGGGCCCACCTCCTTCCGAAGGGGTTCTCTGCAGATCTGCCACACATATCCCTACGGAGACGAATGGTGCTAGTCTCAGGAAGCCCTGACAATGGGACAATACGTCCATCCATCTCTAATGTGAGCATGCAAATCTCTGTCCTTCCGTCATCCTCACGGGTAACAGAGACAGAATCACCTTCCCATCCCATAGTACTGAACATCTCGGACACAAATCCATAGCTCTGTTTCAGGTCAAGGACAAGGCTGGAGGAGCTGGATTCGGATCCCATTGATTCCTTCATGAACTTCCTATAGTTCTCATAGAACGGACTATCCTTCGTCGGTGATGAGTATGCGCATTCCACAAGATGCCTGTAATCCCCCGGTATCTGGACATTACGATCCATCAACAGTTCCGCTGTCTTCCAAAGAGAATAATGATTGCGGTAAACGAACGAGGCTTTCGGAAATCTGTCAGAATACCATTCCGAAGAGGGATTTTCATCGAATGACGGTCCGAACACGACGACCTCCGGACTGAGTTCCGTTACACCGAATCTCTGCATACGGCCCATACGTTGGATTAACGAGTCCATCGGAGAGAGATCAGAGAACAACCTGTCGAACGAGATATCCATAGATTGCTCTATCACCTGAGTGCCTACAACTATCAGGCCACCGTTGGTCCTGACGGTTTTTCCGCAACTGTCCATAACCAGGTTCTCAATCCTGGTCCTGTCAGCTATCGTATACCTTGAATGGATCAGGATGACTGGAACATCGGCACAGTCCTGCAGATAATCATACGTCTCTATCGCACTGTCAACAGTGTTCCGGATAATACCTATTTTGAAACCAGCCTTCGAAAGCTCCAAGATTTCAAGTAGCATCGACCGTTCGTCCGACGTGTACCTCACATGCACAACACGCTCGCTCCGATGTGATGATTCGCAGGATATCTCCTTGTACCCCTTGGTATCACATACTGTGACCAGGGGATATACATCCGATAGTTCCTCCACCGGAACATCGTAAGACGAAAGCAGCCGCTTCCTCATCATAGATGGAAGTGTGGCCGAGAGCAACATCACCGGGATGGAATACAATCTGCAGGCTGAGACCAACCCGCATATCAGATTGAATGTATAGGCATCGAACGAATGCACCTCGTCAATCACAAGAACATGTCTGGAAAGGGAGAGCAACTTCAAAGGTTCATAGCGAGCAGGAAGAATGGCCTGAATCGCCTGATCCACAGTGCATACCGAAATGTTGGCAAACATGGATTTGTTGCTTCCCTCTGAATACCATCCACTTACATCCGAGATTCCCTGCGATTCCAAGAAGTATTTTGATGATCCATGGATGAGAGAAGTGCTGCATCTTTCTCCGAACAACGAGTTTTTTAACGAATCCAACCTGGTGAACATCATATTCGAAGTGGCTCTTGTCGGGAGAGCATATGTAATCCCTTCACAGAGATGCCGCGATATGCTTCTGGTTGCCCATATCAGGGACGCTTCTGTCTTACCACTTCCTGTCGCGTCCTCCACTATGGCCATCATCGCAAGACCCGATTCAGAGTCGGCCATAATCCTCTGTAGAGGGCTAAGTTCGAAATTGAATATCCTGCTGTAGTCCCTTCTACCTGAAATCGACGGTAAAAATATGCCGAGCGTATCATCCCTGATTATTACTCTGGCAGTCTTCTCGGAAATATCACGATATTCGAGCAGACTTGTTACACCTCCCACCCACGGAAATAGGGACTCATCCGAGGCAATCCAGTCCGATAGTGATACAAGGCCCGCTAATATCGTTGTGATGGGCCTGCATTCTTCGGACTCCAAAGCCCTTAATGAGATGCATGACTCTTGAGGGTATAGGGCGATGATGTGTTCTAACACTGAATATGCATTCGTGATCTCTCCTTTTTCTCTGAACATCAGAGGAAGTTCGGAATCATGTTGGTTCCAACCTAAGGGTGAACCGTGATGCATAGCGGATGCCCTGACAAGATCACGTATGGACCTGCGAACGCGACGAGTTACCCTACCATCATGACCTATGAGATGCTTTATGATCCTGTTTTCAAATTCATCTGAAGTTAAAAGCACATAACCCATCAGATCGTGACGATAATTCTTGACTTCCTGATTCCGATGTTGGAACAGGTTGCTTACTTTTCCGATATCGTGCAGAGCTGTAAGAAAACTCATAGTCTTGATTGCTGCACTTTGTTCGACACCCAATGCATTTGCAATTGACTTTGAGAGTCTTTGATCCTTTCTCAGAATCTCAGCACATACGGATGCAGAATCCACCATATGATATTCGAGAAGATGCACTGATGACCCGTTTTCTGATTTCTTACCCCATAGAGTCAATGGTTTGATGATATCGCTATCGGTCATCATGGAGATTTACAACCTATTTTAGACTATATCTATCTTCGAATATAATATCAGTTACATGTAATCTCTGTATTACTTGTATTGTTTGTAATATTTTTCGTACTTAATACTTCATCATTTAGACTATCATCCTGTAGCTCTGTCAAAACTCAACTATCCAACTCGAGATAAAAAGTGATGAACATATCACCTGACTTTGACAGAATGATCTGATTTTGAGACATGATACAGACCGGGACGAAACGATGAAAAGGTGTCCTGAAATGCAGATTTATGACCAAACAAACCCGTTTCAGGACGTTCCAGATTAAGCGCAACGACAATTTATCGGTTCCCATCGGCAACTTCGTCTGGGCCCAAGCGTTCAAGACCAAGGGCACCGACCTCGCCAAGCTGACCGAAGCGATGGTCGCGTACAAGGCCGGGGACAACTTCAGCATCCTCCGCTGCCACGAATTCACGATGCAGCGTCCGATCAGGGAGATCTTCGGCCTCCTCCTTGAGAAGGGTACCACCAGCAGTAAGGGTTTCTTCTGCCTGGTGTCGGACCTGGACATGGACCCGCGCGAAGCGCGGTCCAAGTATCTGTCCAATGACGTGGTGGAGAAGCTGTTCTCGTCGATGAAGTCGGATATCAGCATCAGGTCTATCCGCACCTGAACGGACGACGCCGTCCTTCTAACAGGTTTCCTCGCTCAGGCAATGACGTCCGTGACACGTTTCCTGTGCGAGCCAGCATCCTCCAAGGCGACGAAATTCATCACGGATGCCATTCAGGAGTTGACACTTACGGTGGTCCGCAGGAAGGATGGCGAGAGGAGGTTCGTCCTGTCCAACTTCAACCCTCTGAACGAGGCCGTTCTGAGATGCTATGGCCTCTTCTCGGAGGTTCCGACCATGTGAACCTCCTGATCCGGGGACGTCAAGGTAACTGTTGCAGGGGTCCGCGCAGCGGAACCGGGCAACTGTCAAAATCCATCCGTTCAGAATCCATTAGCGGATGCTTCTGTCAAAGTTAGGTGTTAGTCCAAGAACAGACGCAATCTAGAATCGGGAATAGAAAGACAGCAATCAGCGGTCGGACACATCGATACAGATGTCGCACCTGACGCCTAGAACAGGTCGTCATGCTCCCCCGTGCGGGAAAGCAGAAGAACGAGCGCGTTCCTGTCGATCTTGTATATCAGGATCCAATCGTAAGTGATGTGACACTCCCGGTATTCCCTGAGGTTGCCCTTGAGCCTATGATCCTTGAACCTGGGAGGTAGCTGCTCTTCATTGGAGAGTCTGATTATGACATCGTTCAGACGTCCGATATCGTACCCTCTCCTCTTCAGAAGCTCATAGTCCCTTCTGAACTGACTGGTGGCGATGACGTCCAGTGTCATTGATTCAGCTCTCTGATCAGTTCCTCGGCCGTATAGCGTTTCGTTTCTGGATCCCTAAGCAGGCGCTCCCCTTCCTCCAACGCGGCGATGGTCGTCTGATTCGGCGTCCCAATCCTGACGTCGAAAGGGATCCCGCCGTGACGGATCGCCTGCCTCAGAAAGACGTTCACCGCGGCGGACAAGGTGAGCCCCAGCTCGCCGAAGAGTTCCTCGCTCTCCCTCTTGACATCCTCGTCGATGCGGATGCTCACATTCACTGCCTTTGCCATGATATACAATACATCGTCCTCCCTTTTCAATGTGTTGCATTGAATATCACACAACTTCACAACCGGATATATGAAGGGATAAGCGTGCACGCACGTCACAAGACGAATCTGTATGGGAAAGCTGTTCGAAGCTAAGATGAACAGATTCCTGATAGGATGGATGTTTAGAATCGACGGACGGTACATTAGTTGTGCTAGAAGAGAAGATGGGACCCTCGAACCTGCAACAGGTGTTCCCGACTGGCTGATACCCACGGCAAGAACACTAGACCCGTTCTGACCTGCTCGATTAAAAACACAGATGCGATGACCACCTTCATGGAATCCCCCACAGACGCAGAGATAATCGAACGCCTCCGCATGGCCGACCAGGAGGCGGCGGAGATGGGGAGAAGGGTCGGTCCGGGGAACTGGGCCAACATAGCCGGCATGGCCGTCGCGTTCTACGCCCTCAAGACGGATGTCCCCGAGACAGTGGTCTCGGAGAACCTCGAGCGCATCGGCCTCATCGTGAGGCACTACAACGAGACGAGACCGAGCTGGGGAGATTCGCCGGCATCCGACGACGCATCCCTCATGCAGACCGACAGGGACACCAGGATCCACCTCCTGATGCAGGCCCAGGACTACCTGGAGAGCCTCGTCGAGGGGTACTTCCAGTCCTTCGGACCCGGCAGGGAGGCCGATGCCATCGCCGGGATAGGGAACCACATAAACGTCGAGGCGGCCGCCGCGTGCATGCGCTTCACCGACCCCGAGGACGCCCTCCGCAGATGCGGGGAGGCGGCGGGATGGGCGGTTGACTTCGTCAGGGAGCAGTGCAGGTTCGTGGAGAAGGAGGAGTGCATGCAGCCGTGACCCGCGAGACGATTCCCCTGTCGGGGAACCGACCGCGGGCGCCGGTCATCACCTTCTAAAAGCGATGCCCCGATATCCTCCGCATGAGGATCACAACCGCCGGCATGGCGGCAGTCGTTCTGGCCGTCATATGCGCCGTCTCCATTGCGACCGTCCTGCCGTCGTCGAAGGGCGGGACAGCCCCGCAGGAGGGCCTCGCCTACAGCACGGACGGCGTCCAGGACTACATCGACGGCGTCCACTACTCGGTCGTCGGGGGATCCGCCGTGGCCGACGGGTTCCAGAGCGGTTACGGGAGCGTCACCGTTGCCGAGACCGTAACGATCGGCGGCACCGGATACGCCGTGACGACAGTGAACCTCGGCTCCACCTGTCCGGACGTCACGGACCTCGCCATCCCCTCGGATGTGGAGATAAGCCGCACATCGTTCACATGCCTCCCCTCGCTGGTATCGATAGACGCGTACGGCGAAGGGAGCCTGACCAGCGTCGACGAGGTCCTGTTCGACGGGGATGTGCTGGTCGCATATCCTGCCGGCAGGAGCGCGGATTCATACACGGTTCCGGACGGTGTGACCGCCATCGGCGACTACGCGTTCTACAACTCCCACGGGCTCGGGGCGGTCGTCCTCCCCGACGGCCTGGAGAGCATAGGGGAGAGCGCGTTCGTGGCATCCGGCATCACTGGGGTCTCGATCCCCGATTCCGTGACACACCTCGGAACGGAGGCCTTCTCCTCGTCATCGGCGGTCTCGGCCCACATCGGGACAGGCATCACGGAGATCCCCGACAGCGCGTTCCTGTTCTGCACCGGCCTGAAAACCGTCACCGGGGGCGGGAGCGTCACCTCCATCGGGGACTGGGGTTTCTTCGAATGCACCGAGCTCGTAACCCTCCCCTCGTTCCCGAACCTCCGCACGATTGGGGCATCTGCCTTCGCCCACTGCATGGCACTGGAGTCGTTCGAGATCGGCCCGGAGGTAGAGACGATCGGCGGCTCCGCGTTCTATCAGTGCAACGGCATCACCAGATTCACGGTCGATCCCGACAACGGATGGTTCACCGTCGAGGACGGCGTCCTGTTCGACAGCGATGCCACGACGCTGATAAACTACCCGCTGGGCAGCCCCGACAGCCGCTACACGGTCCCCGGAACCGTGACTGCGATTGGGGCCGGCGCCTTCTCCGGCGCTTCGAACCTCGGATCGCTCACGATCCCCGAAACCGTCACGACCCTGAGCGACAACGCCCTGAGCCTCATGACCCTGGACCGCCTCGAGATCCCCGGGGACCCGGGATACTCCGGGAGCACGTTCGACCGGACGAGCGTCGGCGAGCTCGTGTTCATCGGAGGAGAGGACAGCGTCGACCTGTCGATCATCGGCAGCCTGTCCGATCTGGGGTCGGTGTCCTTCCCGTCATCATTGACCGACGTGACCGGATCCGCCGGGATGACGTTCTACATCCGCGGCGGGGACGGGGACCTGGAGCCCGTCACCGACGTCTCCGCGGATGTCCTGGCGGGACGCACCTTCGCATTCGACGGGAGCGGGCTGGTCGAGGAGGATGCCCCCTCGGTCGACCTCCGGACCGTCGCGGCGGTGATCATCGCGCTCCTGGTCGCGGCGGTGATCACGGCCGTCGTCTGCAG
>CAJJJM010000004.1 GCA_905187815.1 uncultured Methanomassiliicoccaceae archaeon | reverse complement strand
GGCGGCGATCAGCGACTTGACGGCGGGCCTGACGATGTAGTTGTCGAAGTCCCTCTGAGTGTAGCTGCAGTACACGGGCTCCCCCGTCGTCCCACCGCTCTTCATCAGCACCCTGGTGCCTTCATCGGGGACCGGGGGGTAGTCCGATTTCCCCTGTATGCGTCCCGCGACCTTGCCCTGCGGCCGCTCGACCATCTGCGAAATCGAGATGATCCCGTGCATCGGCATGTCCGTCCTCAGCGAGACCCTCCTCATGAACCTCGGCAGGGCGTATCCGCCGTCATGGGGCTCCCCCGAGTAGCTGGCGCTCATCGAGTCAAGCGGGGTTACCCTGTCGACACCCGCGGAATAAAGCATGTCCGAGAGCTCAGCCAGGTCGTCCATGCCGCATCCCAGTCCGGCCGTCTGCAGATATCCCCTCATTCCGCGCAGCGTGCGGACCAGATCGCTCCTCCTCAGCGGGGACATCCACACCGTGCGGAAGAGCGGCGACGGCATGAACTTGGTGCTGTCGCAGACCAGAATCCTGAACGGATCGCCGGGTCCGCCTATGGTCTCCCCTCCGATGAAGTAGGTGTCGCACATGTGGACGCGGACGACTGTGGCGATCTCCGCCGCCTGGGCGTCGTCCGGCATGGTGCGCGGGAACCTCGGACCGACCCTCTCCAGCGCCTCGGCCAGCATCCCTGCGGCTCTGCGCACCTCCCCGGGATCGTCCGTGTCCACCAGGACGCACTGGGGGCTTGAGCAGGACTGCTGCTCGTTCCTGCATACGCTGGCTGCCAGCCGGTCCATGGTCTCGGGGCTGATGCTGTCCGGGACCAGGTACGCGAAGCTGATCCTGTGCCCCCAGGATACGAACCTCGTGCCCTGGGGCGTCATCTCCCTCACCGCCTTGGTGGCCTCCTCGCCGCCCCATACGCTGACGCAGTCGGCCAGCTCGAGCATCGACCTCATCATCCCGGTGTCCTTGGACGACACCCTCAGGAGATACACGTAATCCGCCAGCGGGGTCCCTTCGCACAGGTCCCCCAGCAGCTCCGAGGCGAACGCGCCCATGTTGCTGGCGCATTTCACTATGTTGATGTTGCCGGTCAGAAGGCCCTCCACCGTCGCCATGGGAGCGACTATCGGGGAGTTCCCCGCCGTTATGTGCACTATCACGCCCACGGGCCTCCATGCCTCGTAGCACTGCTCAGTGAGGACGGGCCTCGACAGGTCCATCGGATCCTCGGTTCCCAGCTCTGCAACCAGCTTCCTTGTCAGCGCCCTGCGCGACAGGTTCGTGGCCAGCGCGCTCAGTGTCGGCCGGGGGTCGAGGCACCCGTCCTCCCTCAGGGCGGATTCGTAGCGGCCCGTGTCTCCCGACAGTATCTTCTCGCTGACGCGCTCGCACGCATCCAGGACGTCCGACGTCCTGAGCCTCCTGCCCAGAGCCGATCCTATCTCCTCTTCGATGGAGTCCCACAGACCCTCGATGGAATCGACCTGCGACCCCTTCCACAGCTGTCTCATGTCACCGCCTCCTCAGGAGCTCGGCAGCCGCGATGGCGCAGCTCCTGTTCGCCTTCACACCTGCACGCCCGACGATCTCTATCCACGGCGCCGGGTTCCCGCACCTGCAGCTGCCCGGGGGATGCATCACCGCGAAGTCCCCCATCATGAGACTAGTGACAGGGACTGCGGTGTTCATCGGAGACACGAAGTTCAGTATGCCCTTCCTGCCGTACCCCACCGGCTCCAGCGTCTCGGGGTCGCGGATTATCACCCTGTCGTAGACCGGGACGTGGAAGTGGTGCTCGTCGCAGTCCACATAGGCCACGCCGTGCTCCACGGCGCCGTACGTCTCATGGAAGCACCTGTCAGGGAGACCCAGCCTATCGGACGCGTAGCGGCGGAACTCCTCCGCCGAGACCTGCCGGTCCGCGAACCCCTTCCATCCCCCTCCCATGGAGACGAACGAGGACGGGTTCAGCCTGAGCTTCGAAAGGCCCATGGCCTCCATCTTCTCCAGCGTGAAGTACAGGAAGGCCGGGAACCCGAGGATGTAGACGGGAAGACCCTGCTCCTCGAACCTCCGCAGCGCCTCGATGCATCCGAACATGTCGAACTCATGACCGGAACCGGTCCATCTGAGGGCGTAGACGAGCTCGTTCTCCCTCCCGTACCTGCGCATCATCTGACGCGTCCTGAGGGTGCCGACGTTGACGCCCTCCGCGGGCTCGTAGGAGTACATGAGGAAGTTCACGGGCCCGTCCGTGATGCGCCCGTAGTACCCCATCTGGACGTCGGCCGACTTGTCGGATGCGAATATGGACCATTCGTCGAAGAACATCTGGCTCTTCTGCCCTGATGTGCCCGACGACGTCAGGGTGAGAACGATGTCCTCGTCCGGGGAGGTCTTCACCACATGCGTCTTGTAGAAGTCCGCCGGGATCGGCGGTATGCGGGCGATGTCCTCCATCGTCCGGATGTCCTCCGGGGAGATCCCGTTGCGTGAGAGCCAGTCGGCGTAGAACGGGCACGACTCGTGGTGCCTGAGGTTCTCCCTCACGGCCTCGAGGAAGGTCTCCTCGGTGCCCTCCAGATCGTATGGGTCCTCCGAGGCCCACAGCCTTCCGGTCGCGGGCATGCCCTCCGGAACGACGTCCTGGTCGTGGAGGCCCCTGATGTGCATGTCGGTCACAGGCATCCCTCCGGATCATGGGCGCGGACGAGATCCAGCAGCTCCGCGAAGGGTCCCTCCGCTGTGAAGCTGCCGTAGTCGATCCCGCCGATGAACGTGTTGTGCATGATGAGCCAGTCGTTGCGGGATGTCCCAGGGAACATCCCGACGACGAAATAACCGAGAGATATGGCGGAATCATACGCGGCGGACGCGCCCGGATCCTGCAGATTGATGTAGATGAACGCCACCTCGCTTCTGGACTCCTTCACCGACCTGTTGGCGCGGCGCAGAGCGGGATCCACATCGCCGCCCACCCTGCGCACGAACACGGTCGCCGAAGCTGTTGACTCATGGATCTCCACATCGATCGATGTCAGGCTCCCTTCCATCGGTTCTACGGGATCTGCGAAGACCCTGTCGAGACCGCATCCGCTGATGACGAAGTCCACGACGTCCCTTGAATCCGGCGGGCAGTGCACGGTCCTGCGGACGTCGGACAGCATCTTCACCGCCATGAACACATGCTGCCTGCGGCGGTCCGTGTAGTATGACATGGCCATGTCCGACCCGGCGTAGTTGATGTTCACCGCGCATGGCATCATGCCGTCGGAGACGCAGATCCTCTGGGTGTAGGGATGGAACCCGACCGGCTGGGCGTAGACCGAGGTCAGCCCGTCGTCACCGGCGGCCCCCATGACCGCCTCCGTGAGGCGCGTCATCAGGGAGCCTTTCCTGTACCTCTTGCGGACGACGCCCATGGCCAGCTCCGCGGTCCCCGGGAGAAGCGACGTCTTGATCAGAGTCAGATGTCCGGCCACCTCCCCCGAAGGGGCGACGGCGGTGTAGGACAGCATGCGCTTCGACGCGACCTCCTCGGCGAACCTGTCGGGATAGTACACGATGTCATTGATGTACGTGTATCCGAACTCGTCGTACAGGCACTGGGCCACCTGGATGCCCTCCTCCGGCCTCATCGGATGGATCGTTATGGAGTCGAAGTCGACCGGCGGCAGGCCCCCAGGGGAGCAGGGACCTTCGCTCGTCACCTCGGGGAGACGGAACCACACGATCTGCTCCCGCCCATCCTTGCCCAGATTCATCATCAGGGGGCCGTGACGCATGTGCGTGAGGATGTTGGCGCTGTCGGCCGACCTTGACTTCAGCAGCGTCTTGTAGTCGTACGGGAGGCCCTTGTCCCTGACGGACACCCTGATCACCCCGTCTCCGACGGCTATGACCACATCCGCGGAATGGATGCGGTCGTTCCCGTACCCGTAGGAGAACACGCTGGTGAGGATCTCCTCCATCGCCAGCCTTAGGTGCGGGGAATCCTCCTGCGAGAGGCCGTAGCTGGATGCCATGTCCCCTATGAAGTCCAGTATCTCCGGGATGCGCTCCGGGTCCGCCACGACCTTAAGGTCGGCGACCTCCACCATGGACGCCCTGTCTGGGACCTCCTCCTCGGATCCGCCCGACCAGGGATCCTCCGGCTGCAGGATGCCCGTGGTCTCGAGGACGTCCCTGACGATCCCCGTTGCCCCCTCTAGATGGAGGGTTCCAGCCTCCAGCATCCTTTCCAGACGCAGCAGAGACCTGACCCCGGCGCTCGATATGTATTCCAGACCGCTCAGGTCCACGACCACGGCGTCGCCCTTCCAGGCTGGACACCCCTGTGATACCCTGTCGTCGAACTCCCCCGCGGTGGATGAATCGAGGTCGCCCTGCAGGACGACCGTCCTGTGACCGTGACCTCCATCCACCAAATCGATAACCAAATACCTGCCGTTCATCGTATCCCTCGGCGAACCGGTCGATGACCTGATGCACGATGTATGAACGGTCTAGAAAAGTTATAACGTTGTGGGGGCGGGAGCCCCCGTCGAAACAGGGTTTCAGGAACGGCAGAACGGACAGCCCGGGTCTGCGGGGAGCTCGGTCCTCTCCACGGCCATCGTGCCGAGGTCGATCGTCGTCAGGACCCCCTCGCTGGCCGCGCCCATCCCCGTGATGAGCCTGAGTGCCTCCAGGGCCTCCATCCCCGCCAGGGCCGAGACCGCAGCGCCGACCGACGGCACGGGGCCTTCCGGATCCTTTGCGGTGCCGAGAACGCATCTGAGACACGGGGTCCTCCCCGGAACGGAAACGTAGAGCTGGCCGTTGAACCCGGATATCCCCGCGTGAACGAGGGGGATCCCCAGCTCCTGCGAATGGTCGTTGAGGGCCATCCTCGATTCGAACGAGTCAAGGCAGTCCACGATGACGTCGCATCCGGCGAACATGTCCTTGTTGTCTGGGGAGACGGGCTCACTGATGGCCTCCACCTCGGCCGCCGGGTTAAGGGCCAGGACCCACTCCGCCGATATTACTGATTTGGGGCGCATGTCCCCTGCGTAGTAGATGAACTGGCGGTTCAGGTTCGTCACGTCCGGGATGTCCGGATCGCAGAGCACGAACCTGCAGACGCCTGCAGCGGCCAGCTGCGTGATCACATTCACACCGAGGCCTCCGCAGCCGGCGATGCCGACCTTGGAACCCATGATCCTCATCTGACCGTCCTCCCCGAATATCGGGATCTGCCTCTCGAACCTGCTCATAGTATGCCCTCGATGAAATCCTTCAGGAGGCCGCAAGCCTCCTTGACCGTGCTCTCCCTGACCTGCTGGCGACCGCCCTCGAACACATTCCTGGTCACGACCGTCCTCGAGCCATCGGATACTGCGATATATACGAGGCCCACGGGCTTGGTCTCCGTGGCCCCTCCGGGCCCAGCGATCCCGGTGACGGCCACCGAGTAGTCGGCGCCGAACACGCGCGCCGCCCCCAGAGCCATCTCCCTGGCGGTCTCCTCGCTGACCGCGCCGTGGGCGATCAGGGTGTCTTCCTCGACCCCCAGGATCCTCATCTTCGCCTCGTTGCTGTATGTCACCGCACTGCCCAGGAAGTACTCCGAGGAGCCGGCCATATCGGTCATGGCTGCGCCGATGAGACCTCCGGTGCACGACTCGGCGCAGCACATAGTCTTGTGCCTGAGTCCGAGCTGGAACGCCAGCAGCTCCGCGTCATAGGGGTGCACCGTCGGCACCTCCGGTGATGTCCTTGATCCTTCCCACGCCGTCTATGGAGTCGATGACCCCCGACACAGCGGTCGGCACCAGAGACCTCCACTCCTCGTCGGCGGCGATCCTCCTGCGGACCTCGGTCCCGGAGTAGACCGCCCTGTTGTACATCGGCGAGCGCCTGACCTCGTAGCCGGCCTCCTGGAAGAGACGGCGGGTCATGGGATTGTTGGTGTACACCCTCTTGAAGGGCGGGACCATCGAGACCACGTGGGCCACCCACACGGAGTATCTGTTGAGGTCCTCGATTGGCACGATGCTGAAGTCGGTGATGCCTATGTCCTTCAGCGACTCGGAGATCATCATGTACCTCTCACCCGCAGTGAACGGGTTGTCGGGGTCGTGGGATATCTGGGCGCTGCCGATGCCGACGATGAGATGGTCGGACTCCTCGGCGCATTTGCGGAGGACCTCCATGTGTCCGTTGTGAAGTGGCTGGAACCTCCCGATAACCAGGGAGTATCCGGAGTAGTCGTTCCGGGTCATCACCGGATGATTAGATTCGGAGTATAAAAGAGGAAAGAGGACGGGCGCTGGGCCCGTCCGGGTTTCACTGGGGAGCGGGCACGGAGCTGGGATGCTCCACGTGCTCGGGCTCCCCCACGGGTTGGGGCTCCGGGACCGCCTCGGCCACAGGGGGCTGGGGAGGCGTCTCGGGAGGCTCCTCGCGGATCGTGTAGTGGTACTCCACCGGAGGCTCGATCTTCTTCGCGGAGGAAACCCCGTCCTTGTTGAGGGGCAGGAGCTTGTCCAGGTACATCTGCTTCATGGGGCAGTCCACGAAGGCGTACTCGAACACGTCGCGAAGGGTCTCCACGGTGTAGATCTCCATGGTCTTGTAGTACCTGTTCTCGATCATGACGTCCTTGGCGTTGTCCGCGGGGATGAGGGCCATCTTGATGCCGGACGCAGCTGCCGCCTCCAGCTTCGCGGTGACTCCGCCGACGGGCAGGACCTTTCCCCTGACGCTCAGGGACCCGGTCATCGCCAGGTCCTGGCGGATCGGGATGTTCTCCAGCGCGGAGATGATGACGGTCGCCATGGTGATGGACGCCGAGTCGCCCTCGACACCGTCGTAGGTCCCGATGTACTGGAGGTGGATGTCGCTGTCGGACAGGTTCGTCATGGTGTACTTCTTGATGACGGCGGAGATGTTCTCGACCGCCTCCTTGGCGATGGTTCCCAGCTGTCCTGTGGCGACGATGTGCCCGGCCCTCTTGACCTGGGACGGGGACACCTCCGCCACGATGGGCAGGACGATTCCGGAGTACTCGGCCATGTTGGAGCTGGCGTTCAGGGCGGCCAGTCCGTTGACCATTCCAACGGCCTCGCCCGAGGTGCGGAACATCTTGTAGGCCTCGTTGGCCTCGATGTACCTGTCGGCGACCTGCTGCTCGAGGCTGCGGGCGGTCCCCCTGGCCATGATGACGTCGTCGGCCGTGACGACCTTGGCGCCCCTCTGGACTGCCATGTCGCCGGAGACCCTGATGAGTCCTCCGAGCTCCCTCATCCTGAGGGTGAGCTCCCCCTTCCTGCCGGAACGGCGCTGGGCCTCGCGGAGGATCTCGGCGACGGCGAACCTGTCGAAGTGGGGGATCTTGCCGTCCTTCCTGACCTCCTGGGCAACGAACCTTGTGATGTTGTCGCGGTTCTCGTCGGTGTCCGGCATGGAGCTGCGCATGTACACCTCGTAACCGTATCCCCTGATCCTCGACCTGAGGGCGGGGTGCATCCCCTGGATGGCATCCATGTTACCGGCGCAGACCAGGATGAAGTCGCAGGGCACCGGCTCGGACTTGACGAGGGCTCCGGAGGAGCGCTCGGACTGGCCGGTGATGGACATCTTCTTCTCCTGCATGGCGGTCAGCAGGGCCTGCTGGGACTCCATCCTCAGGAGGTTGATCTCGTCGATGTAGAGGACACCCTTGTTGGCCTTGTGGATGGCACCGGCCTCGAGCCTGTCGTGGGACGGGGTCTCGAGTCCTCCGGACTGGAATGGGTCGTGCCTGACGTCTCCGAGGAGGGCCCCGGCGTGCGTCCCGGTGGCATCCACGAACGGGGGCATCTCGCCCGCGTCATGGCCCACCAGCACCTTCGGCACGATCGCGGTCTCGTTCCTGGGAGCGCCGGGCGTCCTGAACATGAAGAAGATCAGCATCGCACCGAGTATGGCGAACAGCGTGATCGTGAAGTTGTTGAGCAGCATCCCCGCCAGGAGACCCAGTATGATCAGGCCCAGACAGGCGTAGACATACATCGTGTTCTTCTGGTTCTTCTGCTGGGCGGCGATGGACTTCTGCTCGGCGACGACCGCCTTCCCCTTGCCTGCGGGGAAGACCCTGATCCTGGGCTCGTTGAAGTCCTCAGGGTTGTGATACGCGACTATGTCCTGGAGGTCCTCCTTCGGGAGGTACTCGACCATGGAGTTCGCCAGCATCGACTTTCCCGTACCGGGTTCGCCGATCAGCATGACGTGCCTCTTCTGAGAGGCGGCCTTGCGCATCACCTCCACGGCGTCCTCCTGACCGATGACCCTGTCTGCCATCAGGTCGGGAATGTGGATCTGCTCGGTGGTTGTGAAGGTCTGTTTGTCCGCCCACTCCTCCACGGAGAGCTCGGACCTCTTCACTTCTGATCTCTTTGTCATTTTTCCCCCATTTTGAAATTTAGTTTGTTCCTGTATATAAGGCTTGATTGTCATAAGTTCGGAGGGTCTGGATACTCAGAGGTCCCCCTTCTTCAGAGCGTAGATTATCACACCGACTATGATGGCCGTGATTATGACGGCCATCACATGGGTCCCGTACTTCTCGAAGAACGTCCTGTCATCGGGCCAGTCGTATCCGTCAGCGGGGACGGTGACCGCGTTCAGGGAGTTCGCCGTGGCCAGGTCGAGGTCGGCGACGTGCGTGGATCCGAACCCGCGGTGAGCTGTCATGTCCGATACATAGACCATCGTGGACATGCCGGCCATGAGGGGCTCCCTGCCGTCCCCGTCGTATATGGTGACGTCGGCCGCGTACCACCTCTCCCCGTCCCAGAGGACGTTCCAGTACCCGGTCTCGGTGGCCCCGTCGGCGTTGGTAACTACGGTGCCCTTGACGGTGGACGCGGTGATCCCGTTCAGCTCGCAGAGGTAGGTGAACGCCATCGCGATACCCGCGGAGGAGGACTCGCCCGTGACCAGGGCGTCGTAGGCGTTGGACACGGAGCCGGGGTCGGCCTCCTGGTCCTCTGTGGCCTCCGTCGGGTCCCTGTCGTCGATCATCCTCACGGAGTCGAGGGCCCTGGCGATCGCTATGACCTTGTCGGGCACGGACTCCGCCGTGACCGTGATCTCAGAGGCCGCGTTCCTCAGATCGGTGATGGCCTGGTAGATCTCGTTCTGCGTGGTGTCCGGGTTGTCCACGAAGTCTGTCGGGACGGATACGGTGAACGAGACCGAGACCGGGATCGAGTACGTGCCCGGCACCCTGCCGTCGTCGTAGGATATCTGGACGTTGCCGCATTCGACGGTGACCTCGGGCGCGCTGATGGGGAGGTCCCAGAGCCATATGGCCTCCGCATCCGTGTAGTAGATCGCCGCCAGGGCCGTCTGAACGATGCCCTGGGCGTATGCCGTCGCCTCCTCGGCGGTTGAGAACAGGACGGGGTCCGTGAGGAAGATCGTGAACGACAGGTCCCTGCTGGGAGCGCTGCCGCTGAGCTCGGTGTCGAACCTCCCGGTCACGTCGTCGTACACATTCCTGCCGTTCTCGTCCAGTTGGGAGACGTAGTCCGTACTCGGGTGGGCGGACCCGGTCTCCTCTGCCGCAACGGGGGCGGCGAGGACGGCAATGAAGCAGAACACGGCCATCGCCGCGACGATCTTGGAATTCATTGCGCGGGAGTACACGCCCTCTCTTTTAAAGCTAACTCAAGGAAATCCAAGATGATTGGAGCCTCCGGGGACCGCGGCGTTGCAAGGGCTTATCAATCCCGGCACGGTTGGCAATGGCGATGAGGATAGACGAGCTGGATGTGCCCGACTGCGTCGCCGATGCGCTTAAGTCGGTGGGTTTCAGGGAGCTCCATCCGCCCCAGGCGGAGGCGATCCCGATAACGCTGGAGGGGAGGAACCTGGTGGCCGCGATACCGACGGCTAGCGGGAAGTCGCTCATCGGCTACGTCGCAGCCCTGAAGACCCTGGTCGAGCACAGGGGCCGCGTCCTCTACATCGTCCCGCTCAAGGCCCTCGCGTCGGAGAAGAGGGACGATTTCCTGCGCTTCTCGGACCTCGGCATCAACGTACACATGAGCACGGGCGACCTGGACTCTGAGGACAGGGGTATCGAGAAGGCGGACATCATCATAGCCACATCGGAGAAGGCGGACTCGATGATCCGCCATGGCAGCCGCTGGATCGACGAGGTGAAGCTCGTGATCGCGGACGAGATCCACATGATCCACGACCCGGGAAGGGGACCGACCCTCGAGGTCGCGCTCACGAAGATGATGCGCCGCAGGAGCGACCTGCAGGTGATCGCCCTGTCCGCCACCATATCCAACGCGGACGACTTGGCCGACTGGCTGCACGCGGCCCTGGTCAGGAGCGACTGGCGCCCCGTCCCGCTCATGGAGGGGGCCTACCTTCCTGGGAGAATCGTCTTCGGGGACCGCACGGAGAAGGCCGTACCGCCGATGGAGGATGCCGTGTCGTCCCTGGTGATGCAGGCCGTCTCGGACGGGGGCCAGTGCCTCGTGTTCGTCAACTCCAGGAGATCGACGGAGGCGGAGGCCGTCAGGCTGTCGGAGCATCTCAAGGCGGTCGCCGCCAGGGAGCTCCCGCGCGCTGAGGAGGCCCTGCTGGAGGGCGATTCGGAATCCACCGCGACCGGCCGCAAGCTCGCGTCATGCGTCAGGAACGGAACCGCGTTCCACAACGCCGGCCTCACCTACAGGCAGAGGAAGTACGTCGAGGACTCCTTCCGCGCCGGCACCATCAAGTGCATCGTCGCCACCCCCACCCTGGCCGCCGGGATCAACCTCCCTGCCAGGAGGGTCGTGGTCAGGGACACGTACCGCTACGAGAACGGCGCCAACGTCCCCATCTCGGTCATGGAGGTCAAGCAGATGTGCGGTCGCGCCGGCAGGCCCGGTTACGATCCTTACGGCGAGGCGGTGCTGGTGGCGAAGAACGACAGGGACTTCGAGCACCTGATGACCGACTACATCGACCACGACACCGAGCGCCTGACATCCAAGCTGTTCCAGGAGAAGGTCCTCAGGAGCCACATCCTGGGGATAATCGCCACCGGCGACGCGGAGTCGGACGAGGAGATCGTGGACTTCATGAAGGACACATTCTTCGGAGCGACGTCCAGCCTCTTCGGCATCGAGAGCGTCGTCGGAGAGGTGGTCGACTTCCTCGCAGGGGAGAAGATGGTCCGCCGTCAGGGGGACGGCTTGGTCATCCTCCCGTTCGGGAAGAGGGTGTCTGACCTGTACATCGACCCCGTGACCGCATCCATACTCAGGGACGCGGTGATGAAGATCGACGACTCCACCCAGCCCATGCAGATACTGATTGCCGCATCCATGACCCCGGACGTCGTGGGCATGTACCCCAAGAAGTGCGACGAGCAGCGCCTGGACATGGAGGAGTCCCTGTGGATGGACAAGCTCCTGGTGGACCCCGACGACATCGAGGACTACGACTACGAGTACTTCCGCAGCGACCTGAAGACCGCCGTCCTGATCAACGACTGGATGGAGGAGGTACCCGAGGAGACCATGACGGACTCCATGGGCATCGGCCCCGGGGACATACGCGCCAAGGTGGACAGGATGGACTGGATCATCTACGCCATGTCCGAGATCGCGTACATCTTCAACCCGGACGCCATCACGAAGATCAGACCTCTCTCGATCAGGATAAGGTACGGTGTGAGGGAGGAGCTGTCCGAGCTGGTTTCCCTCAGAGGCGTGGGCAGGAGCAGGGCCAGGGTCCTCTTCAAGGCCGGGTACCGCGGGAAGGACGACATCGCCGCCGCGGATGAGTCCGTGCTCGCGGCCATGCCGAAGATCGGCCCCGCCCTCGCCAGGAGCATGAAGGACCAGGTCGGCTCGACCGCCGTCGTCGACGATTCGGCGTACTCGATGTCGCCGTCCGAGGAGGAGGACGCCATGATGGCCGAGATGGCCGCGGCGTACGGCTACGTCCCGGACAACCAACCCGAGACGCCCGCGGAGAAGGCGGCCGATGAGAAGCCTAGAAGCGGAAAGAAGAGAAAGGTGGAAGAGACCGGCCCTCGTCAGGCCAGCCTCTTCGATTTCTGAGTGTCTCACTCGGAGAGGATCCTCTCGACGTCGGCGACGGAGTTGCCGCACTTTATCGGAGGGGCGCAGTTGTTGATGATCGTGTCGGGGTCCTTCAGGCCGTTACCGGTGCAGATGCACACGACCCTCTCGTCCCTGTCGACGATTCCCTCCTGACGGAGCTTCCTGAGTCCGGCGACGGATGCCGCGGATGCGGGCTCGACGCAGACCCCCTCCCTCCTTCCGAGGAGCTGCTGGGCGCTGATGATCTCCTCGTCGGTGACGGTGGTGGAGTATCCGCCGGTGGAGTAGATGGCCTTCAGGGCCTTCCTGCCGCTGACGGGGTTCCCGATCCTGATGGCGGTGGCGACGGTCTCGGGGTTCTCCTCGGGGATGAAGTCCTCTGCGTGCTGCTTGAACGCGCGGGCTACGGGGGACGCGCCCTCCGCCTGGATTCCCGTGAGCATGGGGACCTTGTCGATCCATCCGACCTCCTGGAGCTCGGTTACAGCCTTGTACACGGCCCAGATGTTGGCGGCGTTCCCGACCGGGAGGATGATCCTGTCCGGCACATCGTATCTGAGCTGGTCCACGATCTCGAAGAGGACGGACTTCTGGCCCTCGGGCCTGTAGGGGTTGATGCTGTTCAGAAGGTAGAGCTTCCTCTCGTCGGCCATCTTCCTTGCGAGCGCGAGAGCGTCGTCGAAGTTCCCGTCGATGGACAGGACCTTGGCTCCGAAGAAGAGCGCCTGTGCCAGCTTGCCCATGGCGACCTTGCCGGAAGGGAGGAAGACGGCGCACTTCATGCCTGCCTTGGCGGCGTAGGCTGCCAGAGCGGCGGAGGTGTTCCCGGTGGAGGCGCAGCCGACCACCTTGGCCCCCAGCTCCTTGGCGTGGGAGACTCCGACGGTCATGCCCCTGTCCTTGAAGGACCCGGTGGGGTTCAGACCCTCGAACTTGACGAAGGTGTTCTCGACGCCGATCTCGGCTCCCAGGGCCTTCGTGGGGTACAGCGGGGTGCCGCCCTCCTGGATGGAGACCTTGTGCGCCGGGTCGACGGGCATGAACGGGGCGTACCTCCAGACCCCGATGGGCTCCTTGCGGAGATCCTCGGGCTTCATCTCCTTGACCGGTTCCAGATCCATCTTGACGGTCAGAAGACCGCCGCACCTGGGACAGATGTTGACGAAGGGGTCGTCGACCTCCGCGCCGCAGTCCCAGCAGACTACCTTGTGTGCTGCCATTTCAAATCCTCCTGCAACCGGAGCCAGGCTCCGTGATCCAGGTATCGCATTTCATATCGTTCTCGGCGTAGAGTGCGACGATGCTCTCGGCGATGGCCTCGCCCTGATGGGAGCTCTTGTCGTAGAATGAGATGATGCAGGGTCCGGAGCCTCCGAGGAAGGACGCCACGGCGCCATGGGACATGGCGGCGGCCTCCGCCTTCTTCAGGTACGGGACCAGCTTGGTCCTCGCGGGCTCGAACACGGCATCCTTGACGGACCTGCCGATCAGTCCGAGGTCGCCGGTCTGCATGCCGTAGACCATGCACGCGGCGTTGCCGAGGTGGAACACCATGTCCTTGACGGGGACCTCGTGCGGCAGGACCATCCTGGATTCCCTCGTCGGCACCATGACGTCGGGCATGGCGACGACGATCCCCAGGTTCTCCGGGGGCTTGATGGAGATGACCTCGAAGGGCTCGTAGGAGCGGATGACAGTGAAGCCGCCGAGCACACAGGGAGCGACGTTGTCTGCGTGGAATCCTCCGGACGTCACATCCTCGGCATGGGCCGCGCACAGCACGACCTCCTGGGGACTCAGCTTCTCGCCGCACAGGATGTGGGCGAGGAACGCCCCTCCGGCGGCGGATGCACCGGATGAGCCGATGCCGCTGCAGGGCCTGATGCCCTTCTTGATCTTGATCTCGATGCCGAAGTCGGCGTCGCATCTCCTGAGGACCTCCATGGCGGCGATGCTCACGGAGTTCTGCTCGGGATCTGTGGGGATGCCCTCGGATCCGGGTCCGGTGACCTCGGAGATCACGATTCCGGACTCGATCTTCCTACCCTCGATTATGTCGTAGGGATCCTTCAGGGCCAGTCCGAATACGTCGAAACCGGCTCCGATGTTGGATGTCGTCGCAGGCGCTGCTATCCTAATCCATTCGTCGGCCATTTCACTCACGCGTTCCTGCAGAGGCGTACCCTCCCGTGCGATATAATAGTAGTGACGGGATGCAATAAACGATGCATATTGCAGTCAAATGTCGACATAGATATCGTACACCGCGACGATTGTCGTCCGAGGACGCCGAATAAGGGTCGGTCGCCCCGGAACCGGATCGAGGGGGCCGGCGCCTCGGCGGACGCTGTCCCGGCACGATCCGCGACCAACGTAAACGCGTTATATCCGGGACCCGGTGCGGGATGTATGAGATTCGACGTCATCGGCCTGAGAGGACCTGCGAGCTTCGAGACCATAGTGTCCCATTTCACATCCATGGGAGGGGACGTAGTCCTCCTGGATCCGGACATGGTCGCCGGCAAGAGGCACGCGATGTCCGCGGCGATGCACGCCGAGAGGGCTTTCGAAGAGGGGACCAACAGGTCCAAGACGCTGCCTACGGAGATCATCCTCTACTGCGCCTGGGAGAGGCAGATCGGGAAGGCCATGGCGAAGATGAAGCCCAAGGAGGGGAGGGACGAGTACGTCGCGATCCTCATGGACGTCGACGATCCCAGGCTTGACGAGATCGGCATGACCAGGGACGACTCGCTCGTGGACGTCACCGAGTGGAAGGCGGAGAGGCTCGGCCTCAGGAGCTGCTTCCTGTCCCCCGAGGAGCAGGCCGTGGAGAAGGTCGCCATGGTCGAGCTGCTCAAGGTGTGAGCACAACCGAGGTCCGCATCCGGCGGCCTCACCTTTCGACGGAGAACGCCCTGGGCTCACCCTGGACCCCGTCTGACGTCCTTATCCTGTAATAGAACGTGTGGTCCGGCACCAGGTTCCCGATCGTCACGAACCTCATCCCGGGCTCGGGCCTGTACTCCCCGAGCAGGGAGAATCCGGAATCCCCACGCATGAGCACCTCCACGACGACGTCGGTGGGGTCCTCTATCCCCGGGAACGTTATCATAGCCCTGCCTCCGCCGGTCAGGCACTCGGAACGGACCTCTGAGGGCCCGGGCCTCCGGGATCCCTCGTTTATGAAGTACAGTATCGTGTCGTCCTCGGAGCGCTTGGACGACGTCAGGAACCTGAAGAACGCCAGGACCCTGTCAGGTATCTTGGACATCTCCCCCGCATCGTACAGCTCCATGTACTTGTAGAGGGAGGGGCGGGACACCTGCAGCTTCTCCGACACATAGGAGATGGAGCACACCTCCTTGACGACGCTCTGGATTGGCCTTCCTCCACCCTGGTCCATGTCCTTCCCATTGACACTGCCCGATAAATACATTTACAGTTCCCGTCAATTTTACAAAAATTGTAAAAGTTAAATACGGAACATCGCATACCTATGGACAGTGGGCCGAAAAAGCGGTCTACAAAAATAAGATGGTGATTGAAATGAAGGTATTACATACTTCGGATTTGCATCTTGGGAAGCGCGTACACGGATATTCGATGCTCGATGATCAGGAATTCATATTGGATAGGATGGTCGATGCCGTGGATGAGCATCGTCCCGATGCCCTGATAGTCGCCGGTGACGTGTATGACAGAGCGGTCCCCGTCGAGGACGCTGTGACGTTGTTCAGTGATTTCCTGGAAAGGGTGACCGATAGGGATTGCGATGTCTATATAATATCCGGGAATCATGACTCCGGGGCGAGGCTGTCGTTCTGCGGCCCGATACTCGGCAGGAACGGGGTCCACATATCGGGAGAGTTCTCCGGTAGGACGGACAGATACGTCGTCGAGGACGATTACGGGAAGCTGAACATCCACATGCTCCCTTATTTCAAGGTCTCCGAGGTCCGTTCCCGCCTCGACGTCGATGTCCACGGGTACGGAGAGGCCATGGATGCGGTGATGACCGCGTCCGGGATAGACGATGGAGACAGGAACGTCCTGGTTGCCCATCAGTTCTTCGCCGGCTCATCCATGCCACTGACATCCGAGTCTGAGGACCAGAGGCCCGAGGTCGGAGGGATCGAATGCGTCCCCGTCTCCGTCCTGGACCCGTTCGACTACGTCGCGCTGGGACATCTCCACATCCCCCAGCAGGTGTCGAGGCCCACTGTCAGGTACTCCGGGTCGCCCCTGAAGTACTCCGCATCCGAGGCCCACACCCCCAAGGGGATGGTCCTGGCCGACATCCGCGACAAGGGCGACGTCCATGTCGAGACCGTCCCGCTGGTCCCGAAGAGGGAGCTGAGGGTCATAAAGGGGCGGGTGGAGGACCTGATCAGGGCCGGCCTCGATGACGCGGAGGGCCGCGACGACTACATCATCGCCGAGCTCTCCGAGCACCCGGGACAGGCGCTCTCCGAGTTCTACAAGGTGTACCCCATGACCATGAACGTCTCCGTCAGGAGGGCGGAGGCCAGACCCGGAACGTTCGGCACGGAACACCAGGACCCGCTGGGGAACATGGGGCAAATGGAGCTGTTCTCGGAATTCTACAGGTCGATGACGGGCAGGGACCTGTCCGAGTATCAGACGGAGATACTCAGGGAATGCATCGAGACAGGAGGTGATTCCGAATGAAGCCGCTGAGGCTCAGGATGGAGGCCTTCGGCCCGTACGCCGCCCCGACGACCGTGGACTTCACCAGGATGGGCGGGGGCCTGTTCCTGATCACCGGAAACACCGGGTCCGGGAAGACGATGATCTTCGACGCGATGACATACGCGCTGTACGGGGAGACCAGCGGAACCAGGAGGAAGACCGACACCCTGCACAGCGACCTCACATCGTCCAAGCCGAGGGTGTCCCTGGAGTTCGAGCATCTCGGCACGGTGTACGAGGTGGTGCGCGAACCCCCGTATATGAGGGTTGGACGCTCCGGAGAGGGCAAGAGAACCGCTCCCACCGCGGAGCTGTCCATGAACGGGGAGACCGTGGCTAGGAACCCCAAGGAGGTGACCAGGAGGATCGTCGACATCCTGGGCATGGACGCCTCCCAGTGGGGCCAGATAGTCATGCTGGCACAGGGGGAGTTCATGAAGCTCCTGGACACGGACAGCAAGAAGAGGATGGAGATCCTGAGGAACCTGTTCGGAACGGACGCCCACAAGGACCTCCAGGAGATGCTGGCACGTCTCAGCGGCGAGAAGGAGGTGAGCTTCGGTCACCTCACGAGGGACGCCGAGGAGAGGATGTCCCAGTTCAGGACGGACCTGGCCGACGACCTGTCGTCGATGCCCAGGGAGGAGCAGTCCAGGGTAATCGAGCTGACGCTCAAGGGCGACCGCACCAGGGTGGAGGGGCTCAACAGAAGAAAGGAGGATGCCGACCGCGCCTACATGGCCGCTGTGGAGAGGAAGGCGGAGGCCGCCGGCATTGAGGCGAAGTTCACGGAGCTGGAGGCGGTCAGGAGGAGGATGGCCGAGCTGGAGGCGGCCTCCGAGGAGATGGCATCCAAGGAGTCCACTCGCGACATGATCTCCCGCTCCGCCCCCGTCGCCTCGGCCGAGGCCGAGATGCGCTCCGTCGGAGCCAGGCTGAAGACCGTTGAGGATGAGCTTGAAGCCGCCGAGCAGATGGTCGCCTCGTCTGGAAAGGCGCTGGAGGATTTGGATTCGGGAGCGGATGAGATCGACGGGGCCAGATCCGCGATCGAGGAGCTCATGTTCGCAAACTCCCGCCTCAAGGACAACCTGCCCCGGTACGCAAGGGCCAGGGAGCTCTCCGACAGGATTGATGCCCTCGACAGGGAGATCGGGCAGACGGAATCCTCGGAGCAGAGCTACGCCAACGACCTCGGGACGCTGGACAAGGAGCTGACGGACGTCGTGTCGAAGCTGGAGGCGTCCGCTGGAGCCGACGGGATGCTGGAATCCGAGTCGGCGAGGCTCGAATCCCTGCGCTCCGAATCGATGAGGCTCCGCTCCGAGAGGGACAGGGGATCCATGTGCCTCCAGCAGGAATCGTCGGTGAAGCTCCTGGAGAACTCGTTCTCCATGCACGATGCGCAGGTGAGGAGCCTGTCCGCCCAGCTCGAGTCCGCGGAATCTCTGTTCCTGAGGTCCCAGGCCGGGATCCTCGCATCCGGTCTTTCGGAGGGGGAACCGTGCCCGGTCTGCGGCTCGGTCCACCACCCGTCCCCGGCGGCCGTAACGGAGGGCGTACCAGACCAGGAGTCGATCAACAGGCTCAGGAAGAGGAAGGAGAAGGAGGAGCTGGCCAGGTCTAAGGCGGCCGAGGAGCTGGCCGTCCGCCGCACCGAGTACGACACCGGGCTGGCGAGGCTCAGGGAGGCGTCCGGTTCCGATGGGGACGCCTCGGCATGCATGGACGCGCTCGATTCCAGGATCGCCGACATCGGCGACGAGCTCACCGTGCTCGGCAGCAGGGTCGAGACGATGAGGTCCCTTATCGACGGGCTCCACGGCCTCAGGGAGAGGAGGGAGTTCCTGGAGCACAGACGCGTAGGCATCAGGGGATCGCTCGAGGAGACGACCAGGAGGCTGTTCGAGCTGAGAAGCGACAGGGCCGCCGCGGAGGCGGAGCTCTCGACTGTCTCCGAGGGTCTGGAGCATCCCTCTGAGGAGGCCGCGCTCGGAGCCGTGAGGGACAACGAGCAGAGGATCGGGGAGTTGAGGACGATGGTCACGGAAGCAGACTCCCGCAGGGCCGAAGCGGAGAGGGACCTCGCGATCGGAAGGGAGCGCGCGGCCAGGGCCGAGAAGGAGATCTCGGACCTCATCCCCAGGATGGACGAGGCCGCCGCCAGGCTGGATTCCCTCCTCAAGGGGCTCGGTCTGGACCTGGACGGCTTCCACAGGCTCTCCTCCATCGATGTAGAAGCACTGAACCGCGAGATCCAGGGATATATCTCGGAGAGGGACCACTGCGCCCTGAGATCCTCCGAGCTCGGGATGGAGCTGGACGGAAGGGAGCGTCCCGACATGGAGGCAGTCCAGAGGGCGGTCGACGAGTGCGTGGCCGCCAGGGACTCCGTCAACGACGAGCTCCTCGCGGCGAGCGACAGGCTCAGGTCCAACTCGGCGATCTGGGAGTCGCTGAGGACGGGATGGGACGAGCTGGACAGGAGGGGCAGAGAGGTGGACGCCCTGAAGGAGCTGGCGGAACTGGCCAACGGCAGACGCACCGGCACCGTCAAGGTGCAGTTCGAGCAGTTCGTCCAGGCGAGGTACTTCGAGAGGGTTCTCGAAGCGGCCAACATGAGACTCTCCGACATGTCGGGAGGCAGGTTCGAGCTGTGCAGGAGGACGGACGACACGGATCTGAGGTCGCAGACTGCGTTGGACATCAACGTCCTGGACAACTTCACCGGGAAGGTCAGGACCGTCCAGTCCCTCTCGGGCGGGGAGTCGTTCAAGGCCGCCCTGTCCCTGGCCCTCGGGCTGTCGGACACCGTCCAGATGGTCGCCGGCGGCAGCAGGGTGGACGCGCTGTTCATCGACGAGGGATTCGGATCCCTGGACTCGGAATCACTCAACCAGGCCCTGGACGTCCTTGACAGGCTCACGGACGGCAACGTCATGGTCGGTGTGATCTCACACGTGGACCTGCTGAAGGAGAGGATCGACAGGAAGATCACGGTCACCAGGAGGAAGGAGGGAAGCTACGTGGAGGAGACCGTGGACTGAGTGCATCTCCAACCCCGGGGCCGAATCCGACGGCCCCAAACCTTTCCTCCGCTACGGCGGAGGATCTTTCTCATCATCGCACGCCTCGTCACATGTGGTCCGAACACCAGATGTGGTGCCTTTTCATTCAACGTGCGTGCACGATATCCTGTTCAAATACCGTCAGGAAAAAAGGGGTCTTGCCGGCCGGGCCTAGGAGTCCCGACCGGCGGGAGAGATCACATGATACTTATGATCCTCCGGAGGACACCTAGTGTCCGCATCTCCTTATCGATCAAGACACTGAAGATCGATATCGAGATTTCCGTTCAGTGATGAACGGAGAAACTATGCCCGTTTGCGGGCCCGGTTCTGTTACCGCAGAGCCGGTTGTTTCGGATGGGTATGTGCGGACAGGTATTTAATCATGACTATCGATAACTTTATAACAATTGAATGACGACCATCCGGATCAGAATGCTCAGAGCAGTCCATAGGAGGATGATGTGTGAACCTCACCCGCCTGGTTCGGATCTGCGATCCCAGGTAGGAATCTGAGTGATTGCAAAAAATACAGGTTTCCCCGGGGCATGGCCCCGGGTGTTGAGTTTGATCACTCCGCGGGTACGAACTTGTAGCCGTAGCGGATGATTCCGGCGTCGCCGTCGGTGTCGAGCTTGCGCATGACGGCCCTGACCTTCATGCCGATGGCGACCTTCTCCAGGTCGGCGTCGACGAGCTGGCCGGCGATCATGACGCCGTCGTCGGTCTTGACCATGACGACAGCGTACGGCTTGATCATGTCGCACATCGCGGGGGCGTCGTAGACGATGGAGAAGGTGTAGACCTCCCCGGTCCTGCAGATGTCGTACTCCTCGATCTTGCCGATACCGGCGCGGCGGCACTTCGGGCAGAAGTCGCGCCTGGGGAAGTATATGGTGCCGCAGTTGGTGCACTTCGTCCCCTTCAGGTTGTACCTGCCGGGTACCTCCCTCCACTCCCTTGCAACGGATGACATCAGATCGCCTCCAGGATGCTGACGGTGACCGCGGAACCGGTTCCTCCGGTGTTCTGGGCCAGTCCGTACTTGGCGTTCTGGACCTGCCTCTTGTCGGCGGATCCCCTGAGCTGCTCCACGATCTCGACAATCTGGGCCACTCCGGTGGCTCCGATCGGGTGTCCGCGGGCCTTCAGGCCTCCTGACGTGTTGATGGCGATGTTGCCGGAGTCGAAGTGGCACTCCTCGTTGAGGACGGCCTTTCCTGCCTCGCCCCTCTTGTAGAAGCCCAGGTCTTGCAGCGCCATGATTCCGGTGACGGTGTAGGTGTCGTGGACCTCGGCGACGTCGATGTCCTTGGCGGTGATGCCAGCGGCCTCGTAGGCGCGCTTGGCGGCCTCGACGGTCGCCTGGTAGGTAGTGATGTCCGGTCTCTGGAACAGTGCCAGGGTGTCGCTCGCCTGGGCGACCGCGGACACCTTCACGTAGGAGTCGGTGTACTTCTTCGCGTCCTCCAGGGGGCACAGGACCAGTCCCGCGGCCCCGTCGGATATGGGCGCGCAGTCGAACATGCCGAGAGGCGTCGCCGTGGGTCCGGACTTCAGGACGGTGTCCAGCGTGATGGCCTTCCTGAACTGCGCGTTGGGGTTCAGCGCGCCGTGGAAGTGGCTGTTCACGGAGAAGGATGCGATCTCCTCCCTGGTGGCGATGCCGTCGTGGATCATGCGCTGGGCAATCATCGCGTGGAGCCCGGCGAAGGTGACTCCCATTCCGGCCTCCCACTCGGCGTCGGCCGTGGCGTCGAGGACGCTGTTGATGGACACGTCGTCCATGTCTGTCATCTTCTCGGCCCCTCCGACGAGGACCACGTCATGCATTCCGGATGCGACCGCCATGACGGCCTGCCTGAAGGCGACTCCTCCGGAGGCGCCTCCCGCCTCCACCCTGGTGGCGGGGATGTGGTTAGTCGCCATTCCGGAGTAGTCGGCGATCAGCGCGTCGATGTGCTTCTGCTTGATGAACTGGCCTCCGGCCATGTTCCCGATGAATATGCCGTCGATCTCGCTCCCGGAGAGGTTGGCGTCACCCATCGCTTTGATTCCTGCCTCGATTCCGAGGGCCCTGAACGATTTGTCCCAGAGTTCACCGAACTTGGTGACTCCGGCTCCTATGATTGCTACATCCCTCATGTTATCACTCCGGCATGAGGATCTTGCCCTTGAACTTGGCATAGATCCCGTAGTCCACGTAGATCGGGTCGGCCATGACCTTCTCCAGGGTCGGGGCGTTGTCCCTCCTGTAGTTGGCCATCTCGTCGGTGACCGTGATGTCGAACGCATCGCTGCCGGCTCCGGACCCGTACGATGTGACGAAGATCCTGTCGCCGGGCTCGGCGTGGTCCAGCACGTTGGCGAGACCCAGCGGGACGGCGCCACTGTACGTATTACCGATGTTCGGCGTGAGGAGACCGTACTGGATCTGCTCGTCGCTGAACCCGAGCTGCTTGGCCACCCTGGTCGGGAACTTCCCGTTGGGCTGGTGGAACACCGCGTACTTGTAGTCGGCGGGCGTGGTGCCCATGGCCTCGAACATCATCTTGGCGGCGGACGTTATGTGCTTGAAGTAGGCGGGCTCGCCGGTGAACCTGCCGCCGTGCTTGGGGTAGGGCTGCCCCTCCCTCCTCCAGAAGTCGGGGGTGTCCGTGGTGAAGCTGAGCGTCTTGTTAATCTTGGCGATGACCTTCTCGGTACCGATGAGGTAGGCCGCGCCTCCGGCGGATGCGGAGTACTCGAGAGCGTCCCCGGGCGCGCCCTGGGAGGTGTCCGCTCCGATGGCGACCCCGTACCTGATCATCCCGGCCCCGACCAGACCCATGCAGGCCTGGATGCCGGCGGTCCCCGCCTTGCACGCGAACTCCATGTCCGCGGCGGTCATGGCGGGTGTTGCCTCGATCGCCTCGGCGACGATCGTGGAAGTCGGTTTGACTGCATAGGGATGGGACTCGGAACCGACGTATATGGCGCCGATGTCAGCGGGGTCCACGTCCGGGACCCTGTCCATCATGTACCTGGCCGCCTCGGTGGCGATCGTGACGACATCCTCGTCGGGTGCGGGTACGGACTTCTGATAGATCATCAGGCCCTTCCCCATAGATTTCCCATCCACGCCCCAGATCCTCCCGATCTCCTCGGGTTTGATCCTGTACCTGGGGACGTATCCTCCGTAACTTACGATTCCTACATCCATCAAATCCCCTCCTTGAGGGAGTCCATCCTCGACACGACCCCGTCCACGTCCAGATCGGTGGTCACCAGCGGGATGCCCTCCAGCCTCGCCAGCTTGACTGCCAGCGGGTCGGTCTTCTCCGGCTGAACGTAGACCACCATGCCGGGCGTGAGCGGATGGGCCCGGACGGCGACCATGGGTGAGCGGCCGTAGTGGACGTTCGTGAAAATGAGCGCCCTCTCGGTGTTCCACCCGTAGATCTTCAGATAATCATCCGAACCCAGGGACAGGATGGCCTTCACGGAGTCCAGGATCGTGTATCCGAAGATGGACTTCGAGAGCACCCTGTCGGGGTTCAGGTTCTTCCCGGAGATCGCGGAGATGAACGCCTCCACATCCACGCCCCCGGGGAACTCGTCCATGGCTATGATGCAATCCAGCTTGAAGTCCGGATTGTACCTGGAGATCACGGGCGAGCCGTTCTGCATGTCGAGCTCTATGAATGCATCGACCATCTTCTTCACGACGTTGACCCCGGGCGACTTGCGCCTCCCGGACTCGTAGTCGCTGACGACGGAGTGGGAGACGCCCATGGCGGGCGTCAGCCAGCTGGTGCTGGGAGAGTCCGAACTCCTCCCTCCATTTCCTGATGGTCTTGCCGGGATCGGGGGAGACGGCGATCTCCCCGGCGATCTTCTGCTTGAACTCGTCAACCATTGGCCCGTACAACCTGGCCGGGCTATTTAAAGATTGTCGAATATCGTTACCGACAATCGACGAAATGGTCCGGAGGGGCGACCCCCTCCGGTTCAGTCCTCGAGCTCCCTCTCCAGGGCCTCCTTGACCGTCCTGAGGACCTTGAGGCGGGCGTACTTCTTGTCCTCGGACTCGACGACCACCCAGGGGGCGTACTCGGTGTTGGTGGCGGAGATCATCCTGTCGACGTACTCCTCGTACACCGGCCACTTCTCGCGGTTGCGCCAGTCCTCGTCGGTGATCTTCCAGCTCTTCACCGGGTTGTTCTGCCTCGCCTCGAACCTGGCCAGCTGCTCCTCGGGGCTGATCTCCATCCAGAACTTGATGACGATGCCCCCGAGCTCAGAGATCAGCCTCTCGAAGACGCGGATCTCGCCGGCGGACCTGTTGTACTCCTCCTCGGAGCAGAATCCCTCTATGGGCTCGACCATCATCCTGCCGTACCAGGAGCGGTCGAAGATCGTGATGTGCCCGGCCTTCGGCATGTTCACGGCGAACCTCCAGAGGTACGTGTGCACCCTCTCCTCTCCCACAGGCGCGGCGACCGGGACCACGTAGTACCCCCTCGGGTTGAGGGCGCGGACCAGCCTCTTGATGCTACCACCCTTGCCGGCCGCGTCCCAGCCCTCGAACACGAGGACCATGGACCTGCCCTTCTCGGCCAGTTTCAGCTGGAGCCTGGCGACGTCGCTGGAGAGCTCCTGGAGCTCCGACTTGTAGCTCTTGGCCTCCCTGGTGAGGTCGGCCTCCTCCCTCGGGTTGGGGAACCTGGTGTCTATCTCCTTGTGCTCCGGCACGTAGGGGTGCTCGATGCGGTGCGTCACCCTCTCCATGAATGTGTGGACGACCATCGCCATGCACATGTCCAGGTCGCGGACCTCGATGATGTCCCACGGGGAGTGGGGGGTGTTGGTGGCGGAGATCATGGGCATGACCAGCTTGTCCCTCCACTTCTTGGGGTCGATGTGGTCGTCCGTCAGGAACGTGTTGCACTTGAGCCTCTTCTTCCCCAGGCTCTGGGCCACCTCGTCCACCGCCTCGTCGTCTATGTTGAGGAACATCTTCACCACGATGACGCCGTTGTTGGTGAGGTAGCGCTCCAGGTTCCTGGCCAGTCTCACCAGGTCGTCCTGGTCGTGGCCCTCGTTGAGGAGGGCGACTATGCGCGAGTACCAGGAGCGGTCGAATATGGAGATCTTCCCCTTGGCGGGCTCCCTGGCTATGTATCTGAGCATGTCCCTGGGGCTGTCCATCGCCTCGGGGACGAAGTGCGTGTATGTGATGCCGCGGGGCTCCAGCAGGTTCATGAACTCGTTGATGACGCGTCCCATGACCCTCCCGCTGCGCCCCTCGAAGATGACGAGCACCTGCTTCTCGCCGTCGACGATGCGCCTCTGCAGGAGCGTGAGCGACTCCGCTAGCTCGTCGGAAATCGTGGCTGCCATGCACTGTCCATCTACCGCAAAGATAAAATGAATATCGTCCGGTGCGAGGCCCGATGCTCGGGAGTATCGTCGACACAGTGTCCGAATCCGGGAGGAGGGTATCCTCCGCGCATGGCTTCCAGGTGTCCGACAAGGGTTCCAGGGAGAACATCGTGACCTCGGCGGACATCGAGAACGAGAGGTTCCTCAGGTCCAGACTCACCTCGCTCATCCCCGGGTCGTCCTTCGTCGGCGAGGAGGGGGACGACGCCCCGATCCTCGAGGAGGGGTACACCTGGATAGTGGACCCCATCGACGGGACCATGAACTTCTCCAGGGGGATTCCCGAGGTGGGGATCTCCGTCGCCCTGTTCAGGGACGGGGAGCCGTATATCGGCGTGGTCCACAACCCGTTCACCGGAAGGATGTACGCATCCGAGATCGGGAGGGGCGCGTGGAGGGACGGGATCCCGATTCACGTGTCCGACAGGCCGCTGGAGGACTGCATCCTCAGCACCGCGTGGTGCTGCTACCGCAAGGAGCTGGCGCCCAGGGTCTTCGAGGTCAGCGAGTCCCTGTACCCCAGGATCAACGACATCAGGAGGATCGGCACCGCGGCGGTCGAGCTGTCCATGCTGGCCGAGGGGGCGGTGGACCTGTACTTCGAGATAAGGCTCTCCCCCTGGGACCATGCGGCCGCACTCACATGCGTGAAGGCGGCCGGCGGGGTGTTCCGCGGCATCGAGGACGACGTTTGGTTCGACAGGCCGTCGCCGGTTCTCGCAGCGAACACGGAGGAGAACCTGGATGCGCTTCTGGACACCGTGTCCGACGCCTTCGGCGGAAGGACCCCGTACCGATCGGGCACGGAGGCGCGAGCGGCTTTCGTTCGTATTCGTTCGTATTCGTTCATAATCGACCGCGAACGAATCCGTGCCCGGTTCACGGCACTGAAATCCCGACTGTCGGAGGGCATCGGTTATGTCCGACCTACGCGATGCACCTCCCATGTCTCAGGAAAAACCCGCATGCGGCAACAGCAAGTTCGGACAGATGTGCTCGGGAATGGGCGGATACGCCCCCGACACGCTGAAGGCTATCAACGAGTTGGACCCCTCGTTCATCGACACCCTCCACACCATGGACAGAGTCATGGTGGAGGACGGGGCGATCGACAGGAAGACCAAGAGGCTCATGGCCCTGTCATGCGTCTGCGTGAGGATGTGCGAGGACTGCGTCTACGCCCAGGCCAGGGTCGCTAAGAACTACGGCGCCACCAAGGAGGAGATCCTGGAGGCCATCAAGGTCGCCGTGCTCATCGGCGGCGTCCCATGCTGGTCCGTCGCGAAGAAGGGCATCTCCAGGCTCTTCGCCGAGTGGGACGAGTGACGCCCCCGCGGGCGCCGCCCGCATCCTTCCCCAATCCGATACATAAATAGGGGACCCCATCATCATGTCCCTCAGATAACCATGACAGACAGCAACGTCACAAGGGTGGGGCTCGTAGGGGCCTGCGGAAGGATGGGCCAGATGCTCGTGAAGCGCATCCTGGCCACCGAGGGCATGACCGTGTCCTCCGCCTTCGACCTGGTCAACATCGGGAAGGACATCGGGGAGATCGTCGGCGCGGGCGCCATCGGCGTCCCGGTCTCCGACTCCAAGGACCTGGCACAGGTCCTGAAGGACTCCAGGACCGATGTGCTCCTGGACTTCACCATCGCCAAGGCCACCGCCGTCAACGCCCCCGTCGCCGCCGACGCAGGCGTCAACCTGATCATCGGCACCACCGGGCTGTCCGACGAGGTCAAGCAGAGCATCGCCGACGCCGTCGCCAGGAACAACGTCGCAGCCGTGATCTCCACCAACTACTCCATCGGCGTCGCCGTGTTCAACAAGCTGATCAGGCAGGCCGCGCTCCTCCTCGGGAACGACTACGACGTGGAGATCATCGAGGCCCACCACAACCAGAAGCAGGACGCCCCCAGCGGAACCGCCATGACCGCCGCCGAGATCATCAGCGAGGCCATGGGCGGGAAGGACTTCGTCTACGGGAGGCAGGGCGTCTGCCCCCGCGGCAAGGAGATCGGCATCCACGCCATCAGGGGCGGGGACATCGTCGGGGACCACACCGTCATGTTCATCGGGAACTCCGAGAGGATCGAGATCCGCCACCAGGCCCACTCCAGGGAGATCTTCGTCGGCGGCGCCGTCATGGCTGCCGGCTGGGTCGTCAAACAGGAGAAGGGGAAGGTCTACTCCATGGCCGACGTCATGGAATGATCCCTAAACAAATCAAGGGGGCGGAAGCCCCCATCCTTCATTCTTCCGGGATCCGCGGCGTCGGCACCGATGTGCCAGATGCCCGAAATAAAGAGAAGCAGGGACGGCCTCAGGCCTTCCCGCCGTGTGCCTCGTCGAGCATCCTCTTGCACTTTCTGTACAGATCCACGGTCGGCTGGGTGCTTGCCCATCCAGGCTCGGCCTCGACCACATCCAGATGGTTCCTTGCCTTCAGCTTCTCGAGGCCCTCGTCGAAATCCGCGTCGTCCACGCCGATGCCGTTGTCCAGCTTCAGCATGTGCTCGTAGTGGCCCAGCTTCAGGAGCCATCTCATGTAACCGTCCTGGCCCGGCTCGATGCCTAGGATCTCCATCATCTCCGGGGTCAGGTTCCTGGTGGCCTCCACGGACTCCCTGTTGTTGGCCAGCATGAACTCCTCGTAGTTGTTGACCATCGACGGGAACATGAACAGGTATCCCGGATACCTCTTCTCCATCTGCAGGTACCTCGGACCGCCGGCGATGGCCACGCCCACGCAGTCGTGGCACAGGTTGCCATCGGCGTCGCAGAACATGGCCGACGGCTTGTAACCCTTCGACTCGCACCACTTCGGGATGTCCCATTCGTAGTTCCCGCAGGTGCCCAGGTAGAACGCGATGGCGTCCACGTAGGGCTGGAGCTTCCCCGTCACATCCTCCACGCACTCCTTCAGCTGGTCCGGGTATGCGTGCTTGCCCAGACTGAACTCGTAGATCAGCATGTTGAACCTGCCCTCGGACGGCACGTACCTTCCGGCGAGGACGTCGTCCATCCCCACCATCCTGTAGGGTATGCCGCGGGCATCCAGCTTCCTGCGGAGCGGGCCTATGTTCTCGTTGTCGATGATGGCGATGTCCTTGGCATCGGGATCGTCCTTCAGGCAGTAGATGAGGTTGTCCTCCAGCATCGGACACCCTATGATTCCCAGAACCCCTTCGGTCATGGATGGTCTATTCGGAATGGCGGTATTTATCCTGGCCAGTATCCGCCGTGGAACCGCCATGCCCGAAGGTCAGACGATGGCGCCGCCCCGGTCGAGGTCCCTGAAGTACGGGATCCAGCGGGACATGAACCATACCGCGACGAGTGCGACGGCGATGCCGATGAGGGCTCCGGCGACCACGTCGGTGGGCCAGTGCACGCAGAGGTAGACGCGGGATATCCCCACGAGTATGGCGTAGAGCATCGCGACGCATCCCCATCTCCGATTGTGGATGAGGATCGCAGTGGCGCCGGCGAAGGCGGACGCCGTGTGGCCGGACGGGAACGACCAGGAGTCCGGTGCAGCTATCAGGAGGTCGAGGTCCTCGACGGCGAACGGGCGGTCGCGGCAGATCAAAGGCTTCAGGACCACATCAACAACGATGTAGGTGATCGCGACGGCGACGATGACGGAAACGCCGCAGCGCCTCCATCTCTGGGAGCAGGTCATCAGGAACCCGAGCACGAACCATAAGAGGCCGGATGTCGCGCTGTAGGTGATGCCGACCATGAGCGGATCCAGCACGGTACCATGGATGGATTCGAACCATTCGAGCACGCCAAGCTCCCACATAGGTGCGGCGAACAGGTCATCCGATATAACCGTTGGACCCGGTCACTCCGAGGGATGAGAAATATCGACGGTGTTTCAGAATCATGTGGGAATGTTATAGATACAAAGAATGATGCATGTGCCGGACTGCCCGAAAACACTCATCTGGAGCCGATGCAAATCTGTAAAGGTGCAGTAGTATCACAAAAATGTGATGTGATTAAAGCTACCACAAACAGACCCTGATTCAGCTTTGGGTATTATGTGTCTCATCGAGAAGAGATTCCGCCTCCAGAAGCAGATCAGTGAAACGGATGCCCTTCTCTGTGAGAGACATGTGTGTAGCGTTAGAACCAGCAACACAACTGAACGCTATCAGACCTATCTCGACCATCTCGCCGATCTTTTCGGGAATGTGGACGTTGCGAGAGACGTTCCTGTACACGTCGGTCTTCTTGCAGAGCGGATTACAACGCACATACAGGAGGATGTCGATGGACTTCGACGTTTCAAATAGTGATCCCAATCTGGTGCTTTCAGTCATACCGACATCTCGATAATACAGAACTTGGGTCCCCAGCCCCTTAATTCCGGGAACCCACATCCGATACATCACAAGGAGGATCTACATGGCTGGAAGCACGAGGCTGGGATCGCTCCTGGAGACGTCCAACACCCTGGACATCCTTCTGTACATACGCGACCACCCTCTCTGCAAGAAGACAGACGTCTACAGGAACGTCTCCCGTAACATCCGCATCCCCGCCAAGATCGACGAGATGGAGGGCATGGGGCTGATTCTCTTCGGCGGAGTCATAGGCTCCAGCGCCACCCACCTGTCCCTCACCGAGAAGGGCGAACGCCTCATGGACCTGCTCACCGAGGCGGAATCCCTCCTGGAGGAATCCGGTCGGGACGGTCTCTGAGACAAAGCACCTCTTTCAGAGCACGACACCTCCACGCAACCCCCTTCCTCTTTTCCGACCCTCTTCCCGACCGACATCCGATCGTTACATTCCCGAGAACAGTTTCCATCGTAGAATGTTATCACGATGATAACGTTATATACCGGATAACATTATCGAGGTGGCATGGCGACGGAGATCGAGCCGGTGATGGAATGCCTCGGCAATCCCCTCAAGGCGAGGGTGATGATCATGATCAAGGAGCACGGGCCGCTGACCGCCAAGCAGATGCTGTCCTACGACTCCAGGATACCGCAGGCGTCCCTCTACCGCGCGCTCAAGAGCATGGAGCAGAACGCCATCATAATTACCGTCGCCGAGACGAAGGTCCGCGCCGTCGTCGAGAAGCGCTACGCCCTAAACGACGAGCTGAGGGGCCGCATAGACGAGATGGTCAGGAACAACAACAGCGAGGTCTACTTCAGGCTGTTCATGGGCTTCATGTTCAACCTGCTGAGGAACTTCGAGGACTACACCAGGAGGGAGGACGTGGACCTGAAGAATGACGGTTCAGGGTTCTTCGCCGTGCCGGTGTACGCCACGAAGGACGAGCTGGAGGACATGTACAGGAGGATACTGGACATCATCCGCCCCGCCCAGACCAGGAAGTCGGAGGGACAGGACCTGCACACCCTGGCCTTCATCGCCGGCCCGCCGGACAGGATCACCAAGAAGGAGGAATGAAGAGATGGGAAAATTCACGAACTTCCGCATCGTGAGGCTCAGACGCAAGGACCTTGAGAAGCTCAGGGACTCTGGCGAGACCAGGGACATCGAGGTCGTCGGCATGGTCTACGCTGACGACGACGTCGACCCGGAGCTCGTGAGGGCCACGATCTCGAGCACGAAGATCTACGGCTCGATCCTCGGAAGGGCCGACACCAGGGACGCTCTGCTGAACGTCAGCGCAATCTGAGGGCGGGGGTCGCCCCCTCCTTCATCATTTATTGTCATCAGCCATCATCCGATGATGCCCGCTCTCTTGATAAAATGAGTATTTAAACCGCTTTATTAACGTCAGAGATACGAAAGCGGCCTTTCGTAAAATCGCAGATAATAAAATTTTTGATGATGATTTTTCGTAAAATCAAAATTACAAAAATGATATAAATATTGATTTTATTAATATGGGCATGGACGAATCCGAGTTCAAGGGAACGGTGACCGGCGAGGTGAGATGGGCCATGAACGGCGCATACTGCTACTTCCATCCACACGACCTGCCATACGATTGGATGTGTTCCCGTGAATCCATGAACAGGATGAGGGACGCCTCCGTCGAGCTTGCCCGCCTCGACGGCATGCTGAGGTTCATCGACTCGGAGACGATCAGGATGCTGACCGAGAACCTGTCCCTCATGGAATCCACATCCAGCTCCTCCATCGAGGGCACCCGCTCCACGGTGGACGACATCTTCCGTTCCGAGAAGATGGAGGAGCATGACGAGATCAGACTCAGGGACAACATGGAGGTGGTGAACTACCGCAGGGCTCTGCTGGCCGGATTCGAGAGGCTGCCCGTGGGCGGAACCATAACGGCAGACCTGGTCCGCGACCTCCACAGGATCCTGATGGATGGGGTCCGCGGCTCCGAGAAGTCCCCAGGCGAGTTCAAGACCCATCAGAATGCGATCGGAAGCATGCATGACACCATCGAGATCGCCAAGATGGTCCCGGCATGCCCCGAATCGGTGGACCATCTGCTGGACAACTGGCTGGAGTATGTCAACTCCGATTCGGTGGACACTGTAGAGAAGGCTATACTGTCGCACTACCAGTTCGAGGCGATCCATCCGTTCAGGGATGGGAACGGCAGAGTCGGGAGGCTGCTCGCGCTGTTGGTCCTCCGTCGCGACGGCCTGCTGACCCATCCCGTCCTCTACCTCAGCGGATACCTCAACGCGCACAGGGACAGGTACGTCGACCTCCTGTACGAGGTCAGCACCCTCGACGCCCTCGATGATTGGATCGGTTTCATCTCCGATGGTCTACGCGACCAGTCCAGATCCGCTGCGACCACGGTCGACGCCCTGATACGCTATCGCGACAGGCTGCGCGGATCCGCCAAGGACATCAACGAGCAACGCACCATCGACCTGCTCTTCAGGAACCCGTATCTCAGGTCCACCGATCTGGTGGACAGGCTGGGGATCACACTCCCCACAGCGAACAGGATCCTGGCGAGGCTGGAATCCGAGGGGATAGTCAGAGAGGTCACCGGCAGGAAGCGCAACCGCCTGTATCTGGCAGACGGGGTGATGGAGCTGCTGAGATGAACCCATGAGCAAGGCATCGCCCGATAGTAACGGATCGTGTCCGCCGGCACCGATTGTTACCTGTATCCGAAACATTACTTCGAAGGCAACGTTTCCATTTTGGAAACATTCATATACCATACCGCCGACCCCCTCCCCATGGCAATCGAGTTGGCGGACATCCACGAGTGCGTCAGGAATCCGTTGAAGCTCAGGATAATGTCGCTCCTGAAGCACAACGGGCCGATGACCGCGAAGCGGATCCAACAGGAGACCGATGCTCCACAGACCACGCTGTACCGCGCCCTGAACGTGATGCAGGAGGCCGGCATCCTGGAGGTGGTGTCGGAGACGAAGGTGCGCGCCATGACCGAGAAGACCTACGGGATCTCGGTCCAGATGGAGCACTTCGACGTGGACATGGTGAAGAGCAACGATGTGCAGGGCTACTGCGGCCTGTTCAGCACGTTCATGCTGGACCTGATGAGGGACTTCCAGGACTACGCGGAGGACCCGGAGTCGGACCTGAGGAGGGACGTGACGGGCTTCGCATCCACCGGCCTCTACCTCACGGACGAGCAGGCGAGGGAGATATCCTGCAAGGTCATCGGCATCATAGAGCCGTACCTCCGCCGCACATCGGCGGAGCAGAAGCTGCACACCCTCGGATTCGTGCTGACCCCTCCCCAGAAGAGGGAGTGCGTGGCGATGAGCAGAGCAGGGACCATACCGGACATCGACGGGGAGGCCTCGGAATGATATTGAAATACCTCAGGGCACGCGAGTGGGCGGCAATCGGCGTCTGCGTGGTGCTCATCGCGTTCATGGTGTACCTGGAGCTGGAGATCCCCGGGTACATGTCCAAGATCACCACGGAGATCGTCAGTCCCGACACCGACATGGACGTCGTCTACAGGAAGGGCGGCATGATGCTGCTGTGCGCGTTCGGGAGCCTGGTCGTGTCCATAGTGGTCGGAGGGCTGACGGCGTGGATCGCCACGTCATTCTCCAAGAGGCTCAGGGACCTGGAGTACTCCAGGGTCCAGTCGTTCTCCCTGGAGGAGATGAACAGGTTCTCCACATCCAGCCTGATCACCCGCTCGACGAACGACATCTCCCAGATCCAGATGACCACCGCCATGGGTCTCATGATCATTATCAGGGCGCCGATAATGGCGGTCTGGGCCATCATGAAGATCCTGGACAAGAACTGGGAGTGGACTGTGGCCACGGCCGTGGCGGTCGTCGCCATCATCACCATCATCTCGGTGATCATGCTCTACGCGATCCCCAGGTTCAAGAGGATCCAGGGCCTGACCGACAACGTCAACAGGGTCACCAGGGAGAACCTCTCCGGGATCCGCGTGGTCCGCGCGTACAACGCCGAGTCCTACCAGGAGGTCAAGTCGGAGGCCGCCAACAAGGAGCTGACCGACACCAACCTGTCCGCCAACCGCGCCCTGGCCGTCATGTTCCCGACCATGATGCTTGTCATGAACGGGCTCGCCCTCTCCATCTACTGGATAGGGGCCATCCTGATCGACGCGGCGGGCATGCCGATGGAGAAGATGGTCCTCTTCTCGGACATGGTCGTGTTCTCGTCCTACGCGATGCAGATCGTCATGGCGTTCATCATGCTGGTCATGATCTTCATGATCCTGCCCCGTGCGATGGTGGCCTCCAAGCGTATCCAGGAGGTCATCGGCACCGAACCGTCCATCAGGGACGGCGCCGGGGCCGATCCCGCCAGGGAGGGGACGGTGGAGTTCAGGAACGTGTCCTTCAGGTACCCCGGGACCTCCGGGGACGTGCTCCACGACATCAGCTTCAAGGCGTCCAGGGGCGAGACCGTCGCCTTCATCGGGGCCACCGGCAGCGGGAAGACCTCGATAATCGACCTGATTCCCAGGTTCTACGACGCCACGCAGGGGCAGGTGCTCGTCGACGGAGTCGACGTGAGGGAGTACAGGATCAAGGACCTCAGGGACAGGATCGGCTACGTCCCCCAGAAGGCGTTCATGTTCAAGGGCACCGTGGACTCTAACGTCAGGTACGGCGACGGCTCCGAGGAGGTTACCGAGGAGCAGGTCAGAAGGGCGGTCCGCATCGCCCAGGCCGCCGACTTCGTGGAGGCCAAGGAGGGGCAGTACATGTCGGAGGTCTCCCAGGGAGGGTCCAACCTCTCAGGGGGCCAGAAGCAGAGGCTGTCCATAGCCAGGGCGGTCTGCCGCGACCCGGAGATCTACATCTTCGACGACTCGTTCTCCGCCCTCGACTACAGGACCGACAGGACCCTGAGGGAGACCCTCAGGCGCGAGATATCCGACGCCACCACTCTGATCGTGGCGCAGAGGATCGGGACCATAATGGACGCCGACAGGATCGTCGTCATCGACGACGGCGAGGTCGTCGGCATCGGGAAGCACGAGGAGCTGCTGCGCAGCTGCCCCGTCTACCTGGACATAGCCAGATCGCAGTTCTCAGAGGAGGAGCTGGGACTATGACGTCCGGACAGAGGAGGGGCCCCGGCAGGGGACCCGCGAGGAGGGAGAAGGCCGACGACTTCGGCCTGGCGTGGAAGCGCCTCTTCCAGTACATGGACCGCTACAGGGCCCCGTTCATCGCGGCCCTGGTGATCGCCTGCGTCGGCACGGTGCTGACGCTCGCCGGACCCAACCTGATCAGCGAGATCACCGACCTCATAGAGGAGGGCCTGGCGGGGGTCATGGACCTCGAGGGCATCGTCTCCATATGCCTGCTGCTGGTGTGCCTGTACTCCGTGAGCGCGGTGCTCACCTTCGTGCAGCAGTACATCATGACCACCATCTCCCAGCGCACCGCGTCCAACTTCCGCAGGGACATATCCAGGAAGATCAACAGGCTGCCGCTGCGCTACTTCGACACCAACACCACAGGGGACGTGATGAGCCGCATCACCAACGACGTGGACACCCTGGGCCAGTCGATGAACCAGAGCATCAGCACCATGGCCACCGCCATCACCCTCCTGGGCGGATCGGTGATCATGATGCTGTACACCAACGTGACCATGGCCGTCACGGCCATACTGTCCTCGCTGGTGGGGTTCGTGTTCATGGCCGTCGTGATGGGGCGCTCCCAGAAGTACTTCGAGCGCCAGCAGGACGACCTGGGCGACATGAACGGGCACGTGGAGGAGATGTACTCCGGCCACCTGGTCATGAAGGCCTACGGCGGAGAGAAGGCTGCCAAGACGGAGTTCGACAGGATCAACGAGAGCCTCTACAAGTCTGGGTTCATGTCCCAGTTCCTGGGCGGGCTCATGATGCCGTTCATGAACTTCATCGGGAACTTCGGCTACGTCATGGTGTGCATCGTCGGTGCCATGCTGTGCATCGACGGCAGGATCTCCTTCGGGGTCATCGTCGCCTTCATGATCTACGTCCGCCTGTTCACACAGCCGCTGACCCAGATATCCCAGGCGATGGTGTCCATGCAGGCAGTCGCCGCCGCGGCGGAGAGGGTGTTCGAGTTCCTCGACGAGCCCGAGATGGAGGACGAGTCCGACAAGAACGTCAGGCTCGACCGCGTCGAGGGGCACGTGGAGTTCAGGGACGTCCACTTCGGCTACAGCGTGGACAAGGAGATCATCCACGGGTTCTCCGCGGACATCCTGCCCGGGCAGAAGGTGGCAATCGTCGGGCCCACCGGGGCCGGGAAGACCACCATGGTCAACCTGCTGATGCGCTTCTACGAGGTCACCAGCGGGGACATCCTCATCGACGGCGTGTCCACCAGGAGCATGAAGAGGGAGGATGTGCACGACCTGTTCTGCATGGTCCTCCAGGACACCTGGCTCTTCGAGGGGACCATCAGGGAGAACATCGTCTACAGCAACCCGGACGTCTCCGACGAGCGCCTGGACGAGGTGTGCAAGGCCGTCGGCCTGTACCACTACATCCACACCCTGCCGGACGGATACGACACCGTCCTGGGGGACAACGCCAACCTGTCCGCCGGACAGAGGCAGCAGGTCACCATCGCCCGCGCCATGGTGGACGGCTCCCCGCTGCTGATCCTCGACGAGGCCACGAGCTCCGTCGACACCAGGACCGAGAGGGTCATCCAGGAGGCCATGGACCGCCTGACCGAGGGCAGGACGTCGTTCGTCATCGCCCACAGGCTGTCCACCATCAGGAACTCCGACCTGATCCTGGTGATGCGCGACGGCAACATAGTCGAGCAGGGAACCCACGACCAGCTCCTGGCCAGGGGCGGCTTCTACGCCGACCTGTACAACAGCCAGTTCGATCCGGAGTGACCCCAGATCGGCCCAAACCCCTTCCCAAACACCATTAACGCCGTTGCCACGAGTTGGATGGAACAGTCAACATTATAAGTCCAGTACCGCGTCCCATCCTCCGGTATTAAGAATGGACGCAATGACAATACTGGCGTTCGTCATCTACTTCATTGCCCTGATCATCATCGGAGTCCACTTCTGGAAGGTGAAGGACAGGGACAGCATGGAGGACTACATCCTCGGAGGTAGATCGTTCGGACCATACGTTAGCGCGATGTCGGCCCAGGCATCCGACATGAGCGGCTGGCTCCTGATGGGTCTCCCGGGATCCATCGTCCTCGCCGGTCTGGGACAGGCGTGGATCGGGATCGGTCTGCTCATCGGGTCGTACACATCCTGGCTCTTCGTTGCGAAGAGGCTCAGGAAACACTCAGTCGTCTCGAAGAACTCCCTCACCATGCCCGAGTTCTTCTCCAACCGTTTCGCGGACCACAAGGGCTATCTCAGGATAGTCTGCGCCGTGGTCATCCTGTTCTTCTTCACGATCTACGTCGGCTCCGGATTCAAGAGCTGCGGCATCGTGATGGAGATGCTTCTAGACGATATCGGTATGCAGATCGGAATCATCGTCGGTGGAGCCGTTATCATCCTGTACACCTTCCTCGGCGGATACAAGGCGCTCTGCTGGACCGACTTCTTCCAGGCAATCCTGATGGTCGTTGTGATCGTCGCTATCCCCATGGTCATCATCGGTGACTTCGGATGGGACAACATCACGTCTGGATGGGATGAGATAATGTCCACGGAGATTCCTGGATACACGAGCCTGCTCTACAACGATGGTATCCCGATTTCCGCGGTGGTCATCATCTCAGGTCTGGTCTGGGGTTTAGGTTACTACGGTATGCCACACATCGTGGTCAGGTACATGTCCATCAGGAAGGTCTCCGAGATCAAGGTCGCTCGCAGGGTCTCCCTCATCTGGGGTATCCTGGCGCTCTCCTTCATCTGCCTCCTTGGAGTCATAGCTGGAGTATTCCTGCCTGCTCACAATATTAACATCCTCCACTACTCTTCTGCAGATGCCGAATTCGTTTTCATGGAGACTGCAAAAGTGCTCTTTGAAGAGTCGGCACCGTTCATCCTCGGAGTGGTCTTCGCTGCCATCCTGGCCGCCATCATGTCCACAGCATCCTCTCAGTTGCTTGTATCAGCATCCTCAATCACCAACGACGTGCTGGCAAAGAGCAACAGAGTCCACATATCCGAGAAGAACTTGCTTTGGCTCGCCAGGGGGATCGTCGTCATCATCTCCATCATCGGGATGTGCCTGGCGCTGTTCGGAAGCGACAACATCATGGGCCTGGTGTCCTACGCCTGGTCCGGATTCGGATCCGCGTTCTCGCCGGTCATGATCCTCGCCCTGTTCTGGAAGCGCATGAACTGGCAGGGTGCCATGGCAGCCATGATCACCGGATTCGCCGTCGTGGTGTTCTGGGAGACCTTCATGGAATTCACCGGCATGTACTCCCTGTTCCCCGGATTCGTCCTGGCGTTCATCGTGGCCGTCGTCGTCGCGAAGCTCACCCCGCCCCCGTCCCAGGAGGTCCTGGACGAGTTCGAGGCAGCTCAGAACTACGAGGACCCCGAAGAGGCCTGAAACCCTTCAACCGGGCCCCTCCGGGGGCCCTTCTCCCATCATTCTGATCCCAACACACGATACTCCATGAAGCCCGGAGAGCCGTCTTTCAGATGCACTTAATTTTAATTGTTATTTAGCTATCGTATGGAAATCCTTCTTATCACCCATTTTCACTGATGGTTAACGAGTATTGAAATTTTACAATAATTTTAAATATAATGAGTGAAAAAGACCGTAAAACGTGGATCTGTGACAAGAATTCTTTTTGCGTCTCATTTTCACATTCCCTCGTTTTTGACCCTTCGACCTGACGGAAACCTTCAACAACGACACCTCCATCACCACCCATGGCCCGCATCTCGGACTACGACACCATCGCCGGTACCCGCGAGAGCGAGATGACCCTGAAGGGCTCCCGCTTCATCGGCATCCTGATGCCATGTCCCCGGGAGGACTGCATCCAGGAGAACATCGCCAAGGTCTCGGAGAGGTACAGGGATGCGACGCACTACTGCTACGCCGCGGTCTTCAACGGATCCGAGAGGAGAGAGCGGAGCAGCGACAACGGCGAGCCCTCCGGGACGGCGGGGAAGCCGATCCTGTTCGCGCTCAAGGGCGCCGGGATCTCCGATGCGATGGTCGTGGTCGTGAGGTACTTCGGAGGGACCCTCCTGGGCACCGGCGGTCTTGTGCATGCCTACGGGGAGACCGCGAAGCTCGTCCTGGACGGTGTGGAGAAGGTGGCGAGAAGGGCCTGCGCTGTATACATGTTCACGCTGGAGTACGGTTACTACAGCCAGTTCGAATCCAAGATGAAGGACCTCATGGCCAAGCGTCCCAAGTGCGAGTACTCCGACAAGGTCGATGTGAAGGCATGGATCCCCGTGGGGAAGGACGAAGAGTTCGAACGCAGGATCACCGACCTGACGGAGAGACACGTCAGGCTGTGGAAGACCGAAGACGAGTACATCTGAACGATGACCGTGTTGCAAGGATCGTTGCCGTCGAAGACACTAACGAACTCCCCAGGTCTTGTCGATTATATATGCTCTCATGGCATCTCTTGTACGAGGTGTCTGCCGTGAGATTGACTCTGATGCACAGGGACTTTGAGGTGGCGGAGTTCGATGTGGACGAAGCGACCGGGGGCATCGGAAGCAACATCAAGGTCCTGGACCGTCTCCACATGCCTCCAGGCACGATTGTGAAACAACAGCTCCTTGACAAGCACGGACTCTCCCGGTGGTGGATCGGCCGCTGCATCCCCATGAGCCGTACAGGAGTGCGCGACCTCCTGGATCCACTGGGCATCAGCTTTCCTTCTCAGCTTCTTACGAAGTCGATGGGGTTGAGCCTATCGGATTCATACTGGGTCCGCGAGCGCTCATCCGATACGCGCTGGAAGGATGTCAATTTCTTCGACAACGACTTCTCCGAGGACATCGGCCGCCTCCTGTTCGGACAAACAGTGGATACTGGACACATGGACTTCTCGTCACCTGATGTGACATCAGAAGGCAACCTCAGAAAGAGGTGGACCACCGTCGACGGTCGCAGGTGCCTCATCAAAGGCGGAAGCGGCTCCTATAAGCAGGAGCCGTTCAACGAAGCGATGGCATCATGCATCTGCCGGGAATTGGGCATCCAGCATGTCGATTACGATGTCATGACCATCGACGGCTTCCCCTACTCCTTATGCGAGGATTTCGTCGACGGGAGAACCGAGTACATCGCGGCCTCGCACATCCTGGAATCATACGGTTCACTCGGAACAGAATCGGTCTACGACAAATTCGTCAGAATATGCTCGCTCCTCGACCTGGACATCGTTCCGTTCCTGAACGACATGATAGTCCTGGACTACATCATCGCCAACGACGACCGCCATCTGAACAACTTCGGACTCCTGCGTGACGCCGAGACGCTGGAATGGCTCGGCCCTGCCCCCGTTTACGACTGCGGAGCATCACTCGGATACAACCTTCTGACATCCGAGTTCGACACCATGGTCGGAAGGGGTTGCAAACCCTTCAAGAAGACATTCGAGGAGCAGATACGCTTGGCAGGGAGCTTCGACACCTCGAAGTTGGACGGCATCCACGACGCCATGCCTGGGATCCGGAGAGTCCTCGACTCGGCGACGGGCCGCCTGGGGAGGGAGCGCGTCGAAGCCATCGCCTCCCTGATCTCCGACAGGACTGAATCGGCGCGCAGGGCACTGACCCGCATCGCGTGACCCTCCGGCGTCATCCCGACGAAGTGATATCTACAAGGAACCCATGGTCCCGACCATGCTCATAAAAGCCCAGTCCGTCACCAAGGCCTTCGGACCGCACAAGGTCCTCAAGGACGTCAGTCTCCAGATCAACGAGGGGGACAGCATCGGCCTAATCGGAGTGAACGGGGCTGGGAAGACCACGTTCCTGAGGATCCTCCTGGGGGAGATGAAGCCCGACACCGGCGAGCTCACCAGGAACACCGAGAGGATCGGATATCTAGAGCAGTTCGCCGAGGACTCGCCGGACGTGACGGTCCGCGACGTCCTGGGCAGGCCGTACGGCCACATCGAGAACATCAGGCGCAGGATCAGGGAGATCGAGGAGCAGATGGTGGCCGGAGGGGACATCGACTGGAACGCCCTCGCCGAGGAGAACGCCGCCCTGGAGGCCCAGCTCGCCAAGTCCGACATGGACGACGAGGGTAACAAGATGGCCGCCCTGGAGAAGGTGGGGCTGTCGACCGACCTGATGGACCGCCCCATGTCCACCCTCTCCGGAGGGGAGAGGACCAAGGTCATGCTTTCGAGGATCGTCGTCCAGGCGAACGACTGCGACATCCTCGTGATGGACGAGCCCACGTCCCACCTGGACATCACCACCGTGGAGTGGCTGGAGGACTACCTCATCGACTCCCACTGCTCCGTCCTGGTCATCAGCCACGACAGGTACTTCCTCGACAAGATCGCGACCCGCATGCTGGAGATCGACCACGGGAAGTCCCGCGAATACAAGGGGAACTACTCCGACTTCATCATGAAGAAGATGATCGACCTGGACAGGATGGAGAAGGAGTACAGGAAGTACGCCACCCAGAAGAAGAAGCAGGAGGAGATCGCGAAGCAGCTCCACGCCGACCAGTGGTACATGACCACCCACAAGACCAGGGAGAAGCTCATCGCCAAGATGGAGGAGAAGGAGAAGCCCGAGAAGAACAGGGAGATCACCGTCAGGATACAGGCGGCCCACAAATCGGGCAAGAACGTCATCACCACCAAGAACCTCGGCGTGGAGTACGACGGCAGGACCATCCTGTCCGGGGTGGACCTGGACATCCAGAAGGGCGACAAGGTCGGCATCTTCGGGGCGAACGGCGAGGGCAAGTCCACGCTCGTGAAGGCCCTGCTCGGCCTCATCCCGTCCACCGGGGACCTGTGGGTCGCACCGGGGGCGAAGATCGGGTACTACTCCCAGAACCACGAGCGCCTCGACATGAAGCTCACCGCCGAGGAGCAGCTGCTCCAGGTCACCGGCAAGGAGAGGAGAGGGGAGGTCAGGAAGCTCCTGGCCAGGTTCCTCCTGTTCGGGGAGGAGGTGGAGCGCCCCATCTCAACGCTGTCCGGGGGACAGAGGGCCAGGGTGGCGCTGTGCCTCATGCTCCTCGACGAGACCAACGTGCTCGTCCTGGACGAGCCCACCAACTACCTGGACATCCCCGCGAAGCACGCGGTCGAGGAGGCCCTGGTAGAGTACGACGGCACCATCATAACGGTCACCCACGACAGGTACTTCCTGGACACCGTGTGCACCAGCGTCATCGAGGTCAAGGACGGCACCGCCGTGGAGCACGCGGGCACGTACTCCGAGCTCAGGGGCAGGCCGAACGTCAGGGAGATCGTCATGGACGCGGACGAGTACCGCGTCCTCGCGCCCTTCACCAACTGGGTCACAGGAAGGAAGTACGCCAAGGGGGACAGGGTGCTGATCACACCGGCGGAGCAGAAGAGCTACCAGTGGGCCCTGGACCAGGGAAAGCTGAAGAAGACGGGCGGCCGCCAGAGGAAGAAGGTCGACCTCGACAAGAACCCGGCCCCGGACAAGAAATCCAGATGATGTCCGAGACAGAGCGGCATCGCACGCCGTACCGGTTACAGCAATGAGGCGATGGCTGAATTCTGACAGAAGATTGATGGTGGTTTAAGGTGTTTGTAGGCGGCTCTCACCGCCGGATATGCCTAGGATCACTCGAGAGCGCTGGAGGGGCACTCGTCGATGCAGGCACCGCAGTCGATGCACTTGGCGGCGTCGATGACTGCGATGTCGTCGCAGGTGATAGCACCCTCGGGGCAGACGTCGACGCAGGCTCCGCAGCCGACACACTCGGACTCTTTGACTGTTACCATCTTGATAACCTCGAGACGAGGCACTCTACGACCCTATAAAAACCCATCGTGGAACCCTTAAGGAGCGGCTAAAACACGGTCACTGACCGAGCGCCGCCTCCATCCCGTGGGCCGGGACGTTGACCCTGCCCGTCCGGCGAACCGTCTCCGCGGCGGCGGTCGTGAGCATGACCGCCGTGCCTATCTCCAGCGGATCGTGGATTATGGCCCTCGCCCTCCTCCTAGCCTCCTCGTCGAACCTGCAGGGCACCCCGGGCGACGATACCACCGTGCCCGGCATCATGTCGCGGCCCGGCACGGTCCCCGGGGATGCGTTGAGTATGAGGTCGTGGTGCGAGACCGCCCCGCTGACATCCTCCTCCCACTGGACCCTCTCAGACAGCGCGAGGCGGCGGGCCTTCGGGACATCTATGTCGACCACCGTCACGAACGCGTTCATCCCCCTCAGGATCCTGACGGCCTCGGAGCCAACGAACCCGGCGCCCATGACGAGCACCCTCCTCCCCGCGAGACCGCCCGCGGCGTCCCTCAGGGCGACGGCATAGCCCAGGGCGGTGCAGTATGCGTTGTCGGCCACGGTGTTGGTCACCGTGTTGTACGCGACGAACCTGTCGTCATCGGCCATCAGCACGATGTCCGCCCCCGAGGACACCGCCTCGGCGAAACCAGCGACATCCGGGGATACGGACACGTGGCTGCGCATGCCGATGTGCCTCGCGATGGCGTCCAGGGAATCGGCGAACCCGCCGATCTCCCCCAGCCCTGATGTCACGGGCACGCAGACCACCGAGAAACCGGACAGATCCATGTCCGTCGGCAGTCCCGCCGCCTCCAGGGCGATCCCGCGGACCCCGCGTCCCGTCATCCCGGCGAGCCTCCTGTCGAGGTCCGCCCCGTCCCATACGTTCTCTATGTCATGAGAGGTCAGCCTTGTCATCATACCACCTCCGGACCCTCGTCCACGAGGACATCCGTTGAGCATTCGTCCTTCATCATCTCCATCGCTGCAGCGGAGCGCTCGTCAACCGCCTCCTCCGTGGGGGCGGAGATTATCAGCGTCGCGCGCCACTCGTCGCTCCCGGGCTCGAAGTCCGTGATCGCCAGGTCGGAACCGAACAGGCCCCTCCTGAATCTGGGGGAGCGCACCTTGGAGAACTCCTTCTCCCCGCAGGACCTGAGGACCCCCTCCGAATAGACGAAGTGGCGGTACACGGAGGATGCGGCCATCGGCCCCGGGCCGCGAAGGCTCCCCTGGGCCGAGTGGACCATCTCCCTCAGCAGGTTCACGCCGGAGGCCGCCAGCACCGCAGCGGGCGTCTGGCTGGGCATGCGTGCGTCCACCTCCAGGACCCTGAGCCCCCTGTCGGTCAGAATGGCCTCGACATCCATGATCCCGCGGAGCCCCAGCTCCCTCGCTATCCTGGCGCCGATCCGCCCGAACTCCACCTCATCGTCCCCGCTCAGGATCCCCGGGTGGCAGCGGACCATCTTGCAGTCGTACCCCGGATCGAGGCAGACCTCCGTCGTGATGTACGGGACGGCATCCCCGCCGTCCCCGATGACCTCGACCGACACGCTCCGGCCCCTCGCGAAACCCTGGACGACGGGCTCATCCCCAAGGGAGTACACCCTGGAGATGCCCTCGTCCATCTCCTTCCGGTCGTTGGCCACTGTCACCCCCACGCTCCCGCTGAGGGATGATGGCTTCACCACCACGGGGTATCCGCACTCCGGCCACTCCGCCGGCATCGGAACACCGAGGCCCGACATCAGGCGGTTGGACTCCAGCTTGGATCTGGATACGGCGTACGCACCGGGATCGAACAGGAACCTGGGGTCGTCTCCCAGGATGGACACTAGCGCATCCAGGAGCCCAGTGTCCTCGCAGGCCGGGATTATGTAGTCCAGTTCTTCGAATACGGAGGCCGCACCCTCGGGATCGGCCGCGGGGTCCATGACCAAGGGCTCGTCGCAGAGCGAGAGCGCGGGGGCGTTTGGGCGCCTGTCGATGACTATGGACCTGTATCCCGCATCCCTTGCGAGCAGGGCGCACTCCATCCCCTGGAGGGCACCCCCTATGATGCCCAGCCTCATGTCAGGATCCCCCTGCGGGAGTCCATCCATCTCCGGTACTCCGACGGGGTGGCGGGCTCGAACCCGCAGTCCCCGAGGACCGAGAAGACGTGATCCACCGAGCGGTTTCCGTTCCCTATGTCGAGCTCGTGCTGGGCGACCCCGGAGAGGCTGGCATCCGGGACTATGGATGTCACCACGTTGGCCCCGGCCTCCAGCCTGGCCATCAGGCCGGATATCCCCTCCACATCCAGGCTCGCCGGGATCAGACGTCCGGGGAACATCAGTCTCATGGTCGCTATCGCGCGGATCTCGTCCTCCGGGGACCCTGGGACCCTGGACGACATCGGCGTCCCGATCTGGGGCACGAATGCCATCGCCCTCACCTGGTCGCAGCCGAGGCTCCCCATCTCCATCACCGAGAGCGCCCTCGAACCGGGATCCTCCCCGATTCCTACCATCATGCCGTCCTCTGACAGGAGACCGGCCTCGTGGGCCCAGGTCTTCTGGTCCCTGCGGATGTCGAACGACTGCCCCGGCCTGATCCTCTCGAACAATCCCCTGTCGTACGTCTCCTGATAGCAGGCGAGCCAGTCCGCGCCGGCCTCCCTCAGAGGTGACATCAGCTCCCTCGGCACGGTCCCCGGCGAGGCCATTATGCCTATGTCCACGGCCTCGTCGACCCTCGAGACGATGTCCAGGAACCCCTCGAACCCGTTGCGCCTCATGGCCTCGTCCTCGCCCATCGTCAGATCGATGAGGTCGACTCCCGAGTCGCGGAGGCGGCATGCGAGGTCCACTATCTCGTCGGGATCCTTGCGGTACCTTCCCGTCGAGCCGTTGGAGGCCCGGTAGTAGCAGAACGCGCAGTCGTTGCGGCAGTGCGTGGAGAAGTAGGCGAACCCGTATGTGAAGACCCTGTTCCCGAACCTTCTGTCCCTGACCTCCCTGGCGGCGCCCAGGAGCTCCTCCAGGTCGCGGCCCTCCGCTGTGAGGAGCGCCTCGACGTCCTCCGCGCCGTAGTCCCGGTCGATGACGTGACCAATCGCATCCACGATCATGCGGTCACCCTATCCTGTAACCGTCCAGGTAGCTCAGGCTCCTGGACGTCTTGCGGATCCCGCTCCTGCCGTCCCTCAGCATCATCAGACGCTCGAGTCCGAACCCCACTCCCGCCCACGGCTCGTGTATGTCGTGGGCAGGGTCGAGGACGTGAGGGCCTACCGCGCCGGAAGCCACCTCGACGCCGCCCACCTCCACATCGAGGGTCTCGATGTAGACGTCGGACTCCTCGCGTGACAGGCTGTAGTCCAGACCCACGGCGTCCATGACGGCGCCGATGTGATGGGCCAGGCGCTCTGTGGCATCCCCCTCGGGGCCGAGCTCGACCAGGTTCATCATTGTGAACTCCTCCAGATGCCTGCTGCTCTTGGACTCCTTCCTGAAGCACGACCCTATCTCGAATATCCTGACCGGACCGTCCGTGTGGTCCCTCAGACGCCTCATCACGGTGTACAGGTTCGGGGCCAGCATCGGACGCAGGCACCTCTTCCCGTCTATGACGAACATCTGCCTGTAGAGCGGATGGTCCCTTGTGATCCCCATCTTGGCGAGCGAAGAGAGCGGGACGATCGTCGGCGTCCTCACCTCGATGAATCCTTCGGACACGAGGCGGTCGGCGATCCTCGACTCCATCTCCGAGAGGTCGTTCCTCCTCGGATCCCTGAACAGGGCCCTGAGACCCTCCTCGTTCGAGTCGACGAGCCCCGACATCTCCCTTTCGAACGCAGAATCCCTCTCGAGGTCGGACGGGAAGTCTAGCCCCGTCCTGTCATCGTCGCCGAACTCCATGAGACGCTGGATCTGCGGCTCCGTGAATCCCGTCATTAACTCACCCTGATGGCGAAGGACCGGGGAATCGAACCCCGCTAGCTTGGTTTTAGAGACCAGCTGGTCGCCAGACCGTCCTCCCTATTCGTGTGTATATAGCTATGTTATTTCAACTTAACTATACAATTGAAAAATAATATTGGATATTATTAGACATTTGTCTAATTTGTTTGGGAACCCGCCCGTGATCTGAGGCATCGGAGAGTGATCGGACCGGGGCGGGCTAAGTGGTTTGCCCGGGGAGGACCCCGGGCCACAGGGACATCACTGGATGTCCAGACCGAAATCCCTGAGCGTCTGTGCGGCCCTGTCGTAGACCTCCAGGTACTCCTGCATGGGCTTCACCGTCCTGACGTCGTAGCACTCCTGGAACGTCTTCCCCTGAGGGGCGTTCGCGAAGTTGCACTCGTAGGACGGGATCAGCTTGGCCAGCACTTCGTTCACGTCGGACACCTTCATGCCCGCGGTGGCGATGGCGGCGTTGCCCATGATCCTGGCCTCCATGCCCGTGGTCTTGTCCTGGACGACTCCCTTTGCGGCAGCGGAGCCGGAGAGAAGCTCCCTTCCGGAAGCGGTGTCGGTGATCGCCTGTGCGGCGGTCTCCAGGAGGCACATCTCCGTGCAAGGCCCGGCCATCGGGTAGTACTGGTTGGCCAGGAGCAGGTCGGTGTGTGCGTCGATCGCGGCGGCCGCATGGGCCGCCACCTGAAGGGTCTCCTTGGCCGTGGTGACACCCCATCTGATGTGGATGGGGCCGTCCAGGTGGAAGTTCCCGGAGAAGAGCGCGAAGGACGCTAAGGTGGTGGCAACGTCGCATATCGCGGTCTCCTCGACCCCGCCGCAGTACCCTCCGAAGATGGGCATCTGCTCGATCATGATGGTGTCCCCGACGGTGGTCCAGCCGGCCAGCATGTTGAGACCGGTCATGTCCATCTTCAGCTCGTTCAGCTGGGAGCACTCGTGCGGGTCGGTGACCCTGTGCCCAGCGTTGGGAAGGTCGGCACACAGACGCCCCGCCTCGGACAGGGGCGTCTCGGGTCCCTAGACACCGAGACCGGGCCTTCCGGCCCTGACCCTGGCCTCCTTGGTGGCCCTGAGCTCCGCCATGGTCGCACGGATCTCGTAGGGGGTCCTGGTCTTCGCGGGATGCCCCTCTATGGTTGTCATGACGCCGTTGACCAGCGTGTCCACGACGCCCTCCTGGGCGTAGGACTGCATGACCTGCACGAACACGTCCTCCGAGATGGGGGACCCTGTGGGACCGCCCTGGATGATCGGCTTCACCGGGGCGTTCCCGTGTCTGGGGTAGAACCTGGCGATGTCCTTGCCCTCTCCGAGGATCAGCTTGGTGGGCGTCTTCTTGATGCCCTCCCAGACCTCCTCCTCGGTCACGTGCATGACCCTTCCGAGGTCCTGGCAGTAGAAGCCGGTGGTGACCAGCATCTCCAGTCCCGCGTTGAACAGGTTCTCCTTGACCTCCTTGTCCTCGGGGATGATGTCCTTTCCGAAGGAGAGGTTGTACTTCTGCTTCAATGCCGTCAGGTTCTCGGGGATGACCTTGTAGTCCCAGTCCTCCGCCTTCACCTTCTTGCCCTTCACGAACCTGTCGTAGACGTCCGTGATGGTGAGCGCTCTCTGGGCCGCCATCTCATGCACCCCTCAGGCTGTCGACGAGCGTGACCAGGTCGGCCGCGGTCTCCGAATAGCCGTCGGCGCCGATCTCCTCGCACCATGCCCTGCTGCAGGGGGCACCCCCGAACACCGTCTTGTACGGTGACTCGGTCTCCTTCACGTACTCCACGACCTCCCTCTGGGCCTCCAGAGTGGTGGTCATCAGCGCGGAACCGCCGATCACGAAGGCTTCGTTCTCATCCGCCGCGTCCACGAAGTCCTGGGATGTGACATCGCATCCGAGGTCGATCACGTTGTACCCGGCCCCGCGGAGCATGGCGCAGCACACGTTCTTCCCGATCTCGTGTATGTCGCCCTCCACGGTACCCATGACGACCGTCCCCTTCATCGCCGAATCGCCTGCGGACATGACCGGGCCGAGGATCTTGAGGGCGGCCTCCATGGTCTTTGAGGCTGCGACCACCTGCGGGAGGAAAATCTCCGCCGCGTCGAACCTCCTTCCTATGTCGGCCATGCCCTGGCCGAGGCCGTCGTTGACGATGTCCTTAGGCTCTATGCCCGCCTCCAGGGCCATGTTTGTGGCGTCGACCGCCTTCTGCACGTCCCAGGTCTCGATGGATGTCTTCAGCTCTTCGAGGATCTCTTTCCTGTCTGGCATTTTATTTCTCTCCGATTGTTTTGAAAGGTGTTTAGGAAATCGTTTGTCAATTCTCATCTGACGCATCAGAGGACCGGATCCTGATGGACTGCTCCACAGGCAGGATGAATATCCTGCCGTCTCCGGGATGGCCGGTGTCGGCCACCCTCCTGATGACGTCGATGATGTCTTCGGCCTGACCGTCCTCGGTCACGACCTCGACCTTCACCTTCTCCAGCTCGTCCACCTGGAACTGGCCCACCCTGTTGGTGAACACGATACCGTTGGACTTCCCGCGCCCGGTAACATGGGTGATGGTCATTCCGCCCGCACCCGCGTCCCTGAGCGCATCCTTCAGACACTGGAGCTTCTCCGGCCTCACTACGGCCACTATCATCTTCATCGGGGGCACCTCACATCAGATAGGACTGCTCCCCGTGGTCGACGATGTCGGATCCGACGAGCTGCTCGGACTCCGTCAGGGCCGCACCCTTGCCGTTCACCTTCTTCATCGCCAGGTCGATGACCTTCATCAGGACGAAGGACACGACGAAGCAGTACACCAGGGTCACGATCACGGACACTATCTGACCGGCGAGCATGTCCACCTGCCCCTCGATCAGTCCGCCGTTGCCCTCCCAGCTGAGGGAGGCCAGCGAGAATATCCCGACCGCGATGGCGCCCCAGACACCTCCGAGACCGTGGACGCCCATGACGTCCAGTGCGTCGTCGATGCCCTTCCTGTTGCGCATGAATATGATGCCGAAGTAGCACACCGCGGCGGCGACTCCTCCGATGATGACCGCCGCCCAGGGCTCCACGAATCCGCATCCAGGCGTGATTCCGACCAGTCCTGCCAGGACACCGGCGCACAGACCGGTGACGCTGATGCGTCCGATGTGGAGGTACTGGATCACGATCCAGACCACCGTGGAGGCGCAGGAGGCGAGGAGGGTGTTCTCCATCGCGAGAACGGCGATGTCGCTGAACGACCCTGCTGAACCGCAGTTGAATCCGAACCATCCGAGCCAGAGCAGCATGCATCCGATGAACATCAGGGGCACGTTGTGGGACCTGCCCTTGATCACGTGGTCGCTCCTCCTTCCGATGGCGACCGCCGCAGCGACTCCGGAGATACCGGAGCAGATGTGCACGACGGTCCCTCCGGCGAAGTCCTGGACGGGGAGGCCGAGGTCAGACAGACCGGCGCTGAGGAACCCTCCGCCCCAGACCATGTGGGCCATGGGGGCGTAGACGAGGACGGACCAGACGGCGAGGAAGATGAGGATCGCGGAGTACCTGATCCTCTCGGCAGTGGCGCCGAAGACGATACAGGATGTGACGATCGCGAACGTGCCCTGGAAGAGCATGAACTCGACCATGGGGATGCTTCCGTTGCCCTCGCTGTAGGATATTCCTCCACCGAAGGCGTTCTCGAGACTTCCGATGAATCCGTTTCCGGAGTCGCCGAAGGCGAGGGTGTATCCGACCGCCCACCAGATTATCCCGACGAGTGCCATGACCCCCACGCACTGGGCCATCATGGACGTCATGCTCTGCTTCCTGAGCATCCCGCCGTAGAACAGGGCGATGGCGGGCGCCATGATGAAAACGAGCATCGTGCAGAGGAACATGAAGACGGACGAGGAAGTCTCCACCGTCTCGGTGTCCAAAGCTGCAGACGCTTCCGGGATCAGGAAAACCGTCACAGAGAGAATCGCCACGATTCCCAGGACGGCCTTCTTCAAACACTACAAGTTAGATCAACTCCTGATTATTTGTCTCGTATGTTTGAGACGAAGTAGACAAATGTCTAATTATATTTGAATTTTATCGAATCAGCTGATTCAAAACGCCATTATTGTTCATTGACAGAATGCCTGTGTTTTACAGCGAATCGGATGACATAACAGGAAAAATACACCAGTTTCTGTTGAATCGATGATGCCGACCCATCAGAATCGAGCATCTGACATCCGTGAACCAGGATTTTTCCAAAAAAAATCCAGATTAGACATTTGTCTAATCATTATAGAGGCAGCGAGACACACCCGTCATGTGACGGACGTCCCGCGACCACTGGCGGAGCACATGCGGCAGAGCGCGAACGCAACTACGGCCGCCACCACGATGCAGGCGCCGGAGAGGTAGCCGATAGAGGCAGCACCGACCGCATCGTATACGAATCCGCCAAGCAGAGACCCGATCGTGATCCCGATGTTGAACGAAGTGGGATTGAGGGAGGACGCCAAGGTGATCGACTCGGGGTAGTCGCGGTTGGCTACCTCCATCAGATGCATCTGCACCGAGGAGTTGAAGAGGTACATCGTGAGACCGGCCATCAGGAGGACGGTCATACCCGCCGACGCGGATGCCACCGCCGTCGGCAGAGCAACCATGAGCGCGGCCTCGATCAGGAAGGTGAACCTGACCTTCCTGAGACCGCCGTTGGACGCGATGCGCCCGGAGGCCAGGTTGCTGATCAGCATCACCACTCCCATTGCCATCAGACCGATGCTGACGGTCGAATCCGAGAAGCCGATCTCATCCTCGAGGATAGGCGTGATGTAGGTGTACAGGGAGTACATCCCCATGGCGGCGAACACCGTCACACCCGCCCCCACGATGACGATCCTGTCCGAGAGCATCCTCGACGCGCCGCCGCGGCTGTCGGACCTGGACTCCGGAGGGCCGAGCCTCGGAAGCGTGATGTACGCCAGGGCCACGGCCACCAGACCCATCGCCAGGATCAGGACGAAGACGCTCCTCCAGCCGAGGATGTGCGACATGAACGTACCCAGCGGGACACCGAAGACGGACGAGATGCTGAACCCCGAGAAGATCCACGAGACCGCTTTGGCCCTGTAACGGGCGGTCACCAGATCCATCACGAACGTCATGCCGACCGCCAGCAGAGACCCGGACGAAGCGGCGGTCAGAACCCTTGACAGCGCGAGGGACCAGTAGTCCCAGGAGACCAGGGTCAGGACGTCGGACAGGAGGAACACCGCGGCCAGGGCCATGAGGACGCGGAACCTCCCGAACCTTCCCGTGAATCCTGTGATGAGAGGCGTGCAGACCGCGTAGCTGAGGGCGAACACGGAGACGAGGCCTCCGACCATCGTGTACTCCACACCTATCCCCGCCGAGATGTCCGGCAGTATGCCCATCACGATGAACTCGCTGGTACCCATCACGAAGCTCAGGAAGATGAGCGTGACGACCGCTGGTGTGAAGAGCCTGTCCTCCATGCTCCCGCATCCATCAGCGATTATTTACGGTTCTTGCGCGCGGGAGCCTGACGCCGCCATAGCGGGTCGGGGACACCGGCAATGAGATCTATTCCGCTCGCGAACAACTCAGAACCCCCTCTGCCAGCCCTGCCACGGAAGCCGTATGGCCAGGGCCGGCGCCATTATTTCTATCATGTCAACGATACGGTATCATGGACCCGTTCACCGTAGCGATCATCCTGATCATAGTGGGGGCCGTCCTGCTCATCATAGAGGCGTTCAGCCCCGGTGCTTTCATGGTCATCCCCGGGACCGTCCTCGTCATCCTGGGCATAATTGGCGCGGCCTTCCCCGACATACTGTACTCCTGGTGGTCACCAGTGATAGCGTTGGTGGTGGCCATACCGGTCACCCTGATAACCATCAAGGGATACCAGCATCTCGCGAGACCCGAACCGCCAACGACGACGGTCGTCGAATCCCTCGTGGGAAAGGAGGGCACCCTCATCGTCCCGACGGAGGTCGGGAACATGAAGGGCAAGGTCAGGATCGGGTCCGACATATGGTCCGCCACATCCGATGAGCCGATCGAGGAGGGCGCGGCCGTGGTGGTCGAGAGCAGCGAGGGCGTGCACGTGCACGTGCGCAGACTCTGACCGCGGAGGTTTCCTCATGGACAGCAGCGTAGTCATGACTCTGGTCATCATCGTCATCGTAGCGGTGATAGTGGTGATCACGAGCGGGGTGAAGATAGTCCAGCCCTACGAGCAGGCCATCTATATGAGGCTTGGAAAGTTCGTAAGGGTCCTCAACCAGGGACTGAACTTCGTCTGCCCGCTCATAAACCAGGTAGTAAAACTCGACCTCCGCACGGAGGTCCTGGACGTCCCCAAGCAGGAGGTCATCACCAAGGACAACTCACCCGTCGAGGTCGACGCGGTGATTTACATCAAGGTCACCGACCCGAAGAACGCGTTCTTCGAGGTCACCAACTACAGATGGGCCACGGTCAACCTGGCCCAGACCACGCTCAGGTCGATCATCGGAGAGATGGAACTGGACCAAATCCTGTCCTCCAGGGAGAGGATTAACGTCTCCCTCAGGGACATCCTGGACGAGAACACCGACAAGTGGGGCGTGAAGATCGAGGCCGTCGAGATCAGGGAGGTCGATCCCGCCAGGAAGGTCAAGGACTCCATGGAGGAGCAGACCTCCGCTGAGAGGAAGAGGCGCGCGGCCATCCTGGAGGCGGACGGACAGAAGAGGGCCGCCATCCTGGAGGCCGAGGGTAAGAAGAAGTCCATGATTCTGGAAGCCGAGGGAAAGAGGCAGTCCATGATCCTCGAGGCCGAAGGTCAGAGGATCGCCACCATCCTGGAGGGACAGGGAGAGGCTCAGAAGCTAAGGATCATGTCCGTAGGGGCGGCGTCCATGGACTCCAAGGCTATGTCCGTGCTCTCCATGCAGACCCTGCAGGAGGTCGGCAAGGGCGAGTCCTCCAAGTTCTTCTTCCCGATGGAGCTGACCAAGCTCGTCGAGGGCATCTCCGAGTACATGGGATCCGCCAACAGCGTCCCCGACAGGGAGGTCTCCGACACCGAGAGCATAAGGCAGGCGGTCGGCGACCCGGACGACATCCTCGGACCCATCCCCTCCGTCGAGGAGATCAGGAAGGAGACCGAGAGCGTCAAGGACCTCCGGAAGGAGATCGAGGAGGTCGACCAGATCGTCTCCGACAAGCCCAAGGAATGATAATAAACGGGGCGGGCGACGCCCCCTCTTCATCACTTCTTCTTAAGGAACGACCCGCCGCGGGAGTCCTTGTACATCGCGTTGATGTGGGTTGCATCGCAGAAGGGCTTGTCCCTGGAGACGCCGCACCTGCAGAGGAGCACACGATTCCTGACCTCGTACTGCTCCCCGTCCGCTGAGGTGATCGGTATCCCACCCATGACGTATATCCCGCTACTGACGTTCCTCCCGGGATCCTGCACTATGTAGATCGAAGGTTCGAGAACGTCCTCGTGGACGGTACCGTCCTTGTCCATCACGACGGTCCTGCCGGTCGGGCACTCGCAGGCCGCGCGTATCAGCTCATTCCTGGCATCCGGGTCGTCGGACCTCTTGAGGAGCTCCCATGTGGAGCTGCCGTTGCGATGGCAGAACATCGCCTTCCCGCATCTGACGTCGTCCATCATGTCCATGCCCGGGCCCTCGAGCTTCTCGGCCCTCTCAGCATACGGCCTCCTGTCCGCCGTCTCCTTGCCCTTGAACCTCTTGTGGGACTTCCCGTCGCAGAACGGGGCGTTGTCGGATTTCCCGCATCTGCACAGGGCGTACGTCTCCGACTGCGGGAGCTCGCGACCGTCCTCCCAGACGTATATGCCGTCCCTCTTCACTATCCTCTTCTCGTAGATCGGGACGCCACCCGTGACGATGTACGGTCCGTCCTCGGTAATCCTGATCGCCTTCTCCATCGTATCATGGAAAGTATCAGGTGTGATGATAAAAAGGACCGCCCGGAGGGCGTAACCGGTTTCGCTCAGATGAATCTGACCGCGGTGCCGTAAGCGAACACCTCGGCCGCGCCCTGCGCGATGGCGGATGTGCCGTACCTGAGCGCGACGATGGCGTCGGCACCCATCCTATCGGCGTCCTCGACCATCCTCTTGGTGGCGATCGCGCGGGACTCGTTCATCATCTCAGTGTACGTGGCGAGCTCCCCTCCGACCAGGGACTTAAGCCCCTGACCGATGTCGCGGCCGATGTTCTTGGACTGGATCATGCTACCCTTGGCCAGTCCGAGGATCTCGTAGTTCTTCCCGGGAATCGTATCAGTAGTCGTCAACAGCATCGTCCAACCCCTCGTCTATCTCTTTGAATCTCTCCATGGCGTAATACACCATCGCGATGGCGAGAATGGCGTAGAACAACGCTGCGATGCCGACCGCGAACGGTGGCATCTCTATGACGTAGTAGAACACCGGAAGAGTCAGGAATAGAGCGATTATCACCACCGCCGTGGCGACCACGCCCAGCTTCTTGACGGAGTTTCTCTCCATGGCTCATGGTATGTCCCGACCCTCTTTATCCCTATCGCAGTACATCCGGTTCCGCATCCCCGGTCTTGATTTAAAAATCGGACAGCGATACTGACATGATAGAATGGAAAGGAAGACGACCACGGTCAGATGGTGTTCAGAATGCGACATCCCTGTTATAGACCGCAAGAGCTGCCCCGTGTGCCGTTCCCAGGCCATCCAGATCGGCATACCCCGGCCGACATCCGTCCCGCCTTCCCCTACGATGTCGACCGCTGCCGGAGGCTTCTGAGCGATGCGTACGGCTGCGGGGAGACGCCATTCCTTGACGACTGCGTGGTCCTCCTGTTCGGGAAGGAGACGTCGCCCAACGGCCTCAGCGTGGTGGCCCACGGCAGGATAGTCGCCCGCATCCACCAGGACATGGATGGCCGCGAGACCGTCCACCTTACATTCGACGGGGCGGTCATGGCCGCACCCAACATAACACGCGGACACGTGAGGGTGAAGAGGAGCGCCGTCCCCTACATCCTGAATCTGAAGCATCATCGAAAACGCCTATCGGTCATGATGGGATCGCATCCATTGTTCCCGCACCGACGCTGTTAAATCCGCCTCAACCCTCCACCCCCTGCTGAGAGATGGAGGGTGACCGACGGTAGCCATCAGGGCAGCTGAGGAAGTTCCCCTCTCCAAGGGCAAGATGGACGGACGCAAGTCCGTGCGGCGAGAGCCGTGGCAAGGGCACAGAAACGACACGGACCGGGCTCAAGGATGATCCGCTAGGCGGTGACGTTCCCCGGGATTCGGTGAAACGGCGACTCCCCATCGGAGCAAGTCCGCACAGCGGGGCAGACCGGCCCGGGACCCGCGGGTAGGACGCTTAGTTGAATGTCACCTGAAACAGAAAGGGGGCTACTACCATCACTCGGCACTCCTATCATCGCGGTGAAAGGCCATGCTGACGCTCAACCACTGTCCCAAATGCTCTCCGGATACCGGAATCAGAATCGTACCTCCAGAGGAGACCCTGAGGAGGGTGCTCCCGCTGCTGGAGACCGCCGGCCTAGGGAAGCCCGAGGACATCACGGGCAAGGACGACGTCGGCATCCCGGTGTTCTCCGTCGACAGGCAGGAGACCGCCCTGGGCGTGCCCAAGTACTACAACGGCAAGGGCGTGACCAGGGAGCAGGCAGAGGCATCGGCAGTCATGGAATCCCTCGAGAGGTACAGCGCCGAGCAGCGCGACTCCGACGAGGTCGTCTACGGGACATACGAGCAGGCATGCGACGTCATGATGACCGTGGACCCGAAGGACCTGATCCTCCCAATCCCGATCCTGGACAGGTACATGAACGACACCATCGCCTGGACGGAGGGCTGGGAGATGTTCAGGGGATGCCCGATCTGGGTCCCCGCCTGCGCCGTCTTCTACCCCTACTACCCCGACGGGGACCTGCAGCTCTTCAGGTTCCACACCAACGGCATCGCGTCGGGGAACACCCTGGAGGAGGCTGTCCTCCACGCCCTCTTCGAGGACATCGAGAGGGACGCGTGGTCCATCGCCGAGTTCAGGGACATGACCAACGGCGACATCATTGTCGACGACGAGGACTCCGTCCCGGCGAAGCTCATCTCCAAGTTCGCAGACCAGGGGATCGAGATCCACCTGAAGGACCTGACCAGCGACATCGGCGTCCCCACCATCGGCGCGGCGGCCGACGACGTCCGCACCAGGGACCCCGAGATGCTGACCATCGGCGTCGGGACCCATCTCAACCCGGAGATAGCCGCTGTCAGGGCCATAACCGAGGTGGCCCAGAGCAGGGCGACCCACAAGCACGGGGCCAAGATCAACGCCCAGCTCCAGAAGGTCACCCAGGACATGGGATACGAGCGCATCAAGGAGGTCAACCACATGTGGTTCGGCGAGAGCCGCAGGAAGATCAAGCTCAGCGAGATCCCCGACAGGTCCACCGACGATGTGCTCGACGACATAGAGATCGTGCTGGGCAGCCTCATGGACGCGGGATTCGACAGCGTCATCGCCGTGGACCTCACCAGACCGGAGCTCGGAGTGCCCGTGGTCAGGATGATCGTCCCAGGGCTCGAGGTCAGCACCATGGATCCCGAGAGGGAGGGCGGCAGGCTCAGGGGCATGTGGCCTCCGATAAGGGCCTGAAATCAGGTTTTATAGGCATTCGGAGATACCCGAGCATGGATGGGATAAGAGCCGTCGGCTTCGATCTCGACGGGACGTTCATGAAGACCCGCGTCGACTACTCCAAACTCGATTCGGCCGACCGCAGGGTCTGTCTCGAGCACGGCATCCCGTTCGATGACATCGACTTCGGGGACTCTCCCAAGCGCCCGCGTGCACCCATAAGGGAATGGCTCGAAGCCAACGGCCGTGGCGACGAATTCGAGAAGGTCAGCGGCGACATAGACCGCGCCTTCACCGAGTGCGAGGTCGAGTTCGTGTCGGAAGCCGTACCCTTCCCGGGATCCGCGGAATCGCTGGACATCATCAGGTCGAAGGGATTGAAGGTCGGCCTCCTAACCAGGGGAAGCCTGGAATACGCCAGAAGGGCCCTAGGACCGCTGTACGACAGGTTCGACTTCGTGATGGGAAGGGACCACTCCGACTACGACAACGCGAAGCCGTCCCCTGTGGCGATGAGGGAGTTCGCCGAGGGACTGGGTGTGAGACCGGACGAGATCCTGTACGTTGGCGACAACACCACGGACTGGATGTCGGCTCACGGCGCCGGCGCCAGGTTCGTTGGGGTCAGGACAGGGTCCGGAAGCGATGAGCTCTGGAACCGCGTGGATCCCTCGATCGCCGTCATAGACTATGCGGGCGACGTGGTACACCTTCTTTGATGCCTGATTCATCCTCTGGATCCGTGGGATCGCTGGATGATCTGTCCGTGACAGCAGTTCTTCGGAAGTCCCAATCTACGACGATCGTGATTAACGACGACTGGTCCAAAGGGGCCCGACTCCCATCATCCATGGATTTTGATGGATTGCTGTCAGCTCCAGTTCGTCACGTCAGGGTCGCCCATGATAAGGTCAGGCGATAGCCCCCATGGAGAACGGACTGGTGATGACAGAATGAGAATGGATTGAAAGGGTTTGCCCGGTGGAGGAAACCGCCGGGTGTGGATTGTTTACTGGGTTCCGTCTCCGAGCTTGTGGACACGGTCCAGGGTCTTCATGTGCTCGAGATCGTCGTATCTGAACCTCTCGAGGTTGGTGTTGAAGGTCCTGTCCGCGGGGAAGATCTTCTTCATAATCTGCATGAGAGCGCTTCCCATGCCCATCAGACCCTTGTTCATGTCGACTCCGAACCTGGTCATTCCACAGACCACGTGTCCGGGGCTGACGACGTCGTGGGGGTCCAGGACGGTCTTGATCTCCCTGAGCATGCTGGCGGTGGCGGCGTTGTGGATGACGTCGGTGTTCCAGGCGAAGAACACTCCGAATCCGGTGGTCCTGCCTCCGTACTTCAGGGCGACGTCGCCCAGGTAGAAGTTGAATCCGAAGGACAGCATTCCGGTGAGCAGCTCGTCGTCCTTGAAGTAGTAGGGCATGAACAGAGCGGTGTTCCTGTCGACCAGGACTCCGATGACTCCTCCTGCCTCCATCTTCATGTTCTTGAAGCCCTCGTAGCACTCGTCTGTGAAGGTTCCCCAGTGGACCGTGGGCACGATGACCTCTGCGGGGATCTCTCCTACTCCGACCCTCCTGGCCCTGAACTCGTAGCACCTCTCGGACCACTCGTGCTCGGCGATCTCGGAGGCGATCTTCCTTCCGCCGGCCTTCTCGGCCATGGCGTCGATGTAGGACTCCTCGATGTCGTTGTGCTTCTCGTCTCCCTGGATGGTGACCAGCCACAGGTTCTTCACGTCGGGGGAGTGGTGGACCCCTGCCCTCTTCTGGTTGGCGAAGTGCAGGTAGTCGGACCAGGCGACGTGCAGGGGCCTGGCGGACGGGTGGTGGACGAGCTCCTGCATGGGGGCGTCGATGTCCTTCAGGGCGTCGAACTCGTATGCGAGGCACCTGATCTCTCCCATGGGGTAGATCCTGAAGGTCATGGTTCCGATGATTCCCAGGGTTCCCTCGGCTCCGGAGAAGAACTGGTTCAGGTTGAAGGATGCCCTGTAGGATCCGGTCTCGGTGTATCCGGTGTTGATGATGGATCCGTCGTCGGCGATGATCTCGGCGTTCAGGACGTTCTCCCTGGCGGAGCCGTATTTGTAGGATCCGACACCCATTCCGTTGGTGGAGTACCATGCTCCGATTGTGGCGGAGGGGAACGAGGACGGGTAGGAACCGATGATGTAGCCTTCCTTCATGCAGGCCTCGAGGAGGTTCTTCCATGTGCATCCTCCCTGGACCTTGACGTACAGGCTCTCCTTGTTGATCTCGACGACATGCTTCATCTTGGAGGACATGTCGAGCAGGATTCCGGCGTTGGTGGGCATGCATCCGCCCAGTCCCCAGGAGGCGCTTCCCCTGGGTGTGACGGCGATGCCGTGCTCGTAGGCCAGGGCCATGACGGCGGAGATCTGAGCGACGGTCTCGGGCCTGACGATGACGTCGGGCACGTTCTTGAAGGCGAGTCCGGCCTCCTTGGGGAGGGGAGCCATGTCGTGGCTGTACAGGACCCTGTCCATGCCGCTGACGTTGACGTTCTTGGCACCGACGATCTCCTTCAGCTTCTCGATGATGGCGGGGGTGACCTCCCTGCTGAGCTTGACGTCCTCGACGCCCTTTCCGGCGAAGGCGTCCTCGATCCTCCTGATGAACTTGTTGGTGGCCTCGTCGCGGTACTTGCTGGGGCACCTGATGCTGGCCCTTCCGCCCATCTCCTCGGCCTTGTCAGCAGCTGCGTCGTAGTCCGCGTCCTCGGCTCCGGAGAGCTTGACGGCCACGGTGCTGCGGTCGGGGACGTTACCGGCGATGGTGAATCCGGCGATTCCCTTGCATGCGTCCACGTATGCGGCGAAGGCCTTCATGGGGATGTACATGGTGGGGGAGTCGGGGTTGACGCAGGCGGCGGTGTCGATTCCTCCGAACAGCTCGTCGGCGACGGACTGCTCCAGCTTGGCGGCTCCGGCGTCGGCCATCATGGCGTCGACTGCCTCGATGTCGGCGTCGACGAACTCCTCGGCGCCCTGGAAGGCCATGACGGTCCTGAGGGTGTTGAAGGAGATGTGCATGGGCTTGACGGAGGGGTTCTGGGCAATCTGCTGCCAGACCTCCTGCATCTTGTCGGCTCCGGGGAGCTCGTAGGCGACGACCTTGGTGACTCCCTTGGGGTGGAGCTTGAATGTGACGTCGGTGATGATGGCGAGCCTTCCGGAGGAGGCGGCCAGGGTCTGGATCATGTTGTATCCGGACATGTAGTAGCCGATCTGGTCGTATCCGGTCTCCAGGAGCTTGCCCGCGGCGTCGACGGCGCGGATGTTGATGACGGAATCCTTGACGGTACCGTACTTGTAGGATCCGATTCCCTCCTGCTCGGTGTAGACCCAGTCCTCGACGGTGGGGTCGGCTCCGGCGGGACGGACTCCTATGGTGAATCCCTCGGCGTCGATGGCCTTGAGGATCGTGCTGAACTTGCATCCGGCCTGGGCCCTGACGGTCTGGGCGTCCTTGTCGATGTCGACGAGGGCGTTCATGTCGGACATGTCGATGAGGACGTCGCCCTCAGTGTGGGTTCCCTTCCTGCTGAGAGGAGAGACTGTGGCTCCGGCGGACATGGCCGCGGACACTGCCTTGGCCAGATCGTCGGCGTTGGCAGGTTTGATGACTGTCTTGCCCTCGACCTCGGAGACCTTGCTGTTCCCGAGGAGGGCGCAGATGTGCTCCACCGTGTCGGCGGAGAAACTGTCGGATTCTGCGTTTCCTTTCATGATTCGACCTCCACAGTCAAGGCTGTGGCTGGATTGACGAATCGTGTACTCCCTGATGCGTTATAAGGGTTTCCCGCTCGGAAAAGAAATGAGAGAAAATGAGATTAATCCCGCCTCGCCGATGAGTCTGGCTGTGTCCTCGGGCGTGGTGCGGAACAGGTGCGTCCGGCACTTGCAGTCGGAGCATCCGAATCCCGGGGCGAACGGGACCATGCCGCATCCCTCCGCCATGGACGCCAGGGTGCACTCCGGGATCCAGTCCGGATACGAGACGAACGCCTCCACGGAATCCGCAGCGATGGTGAGGCGGTCTATGTGCCAGCGCACCTTCTTCTCCTTGGAGATGTGGCGTGAGACCCTCTGGTCCAGACCGCCCATGGCGCTGCCGACGTAGCAGTAGGTGCCTGCCGGAAAAGTAAGGGTGCCCAGGGCCCCGACGTCCAGTACGGTGTCGGAGCCGAGGGCGATTACGAGTATGTATGTCCCGGGACGCTTCATGCGTTCCTGCGACGGTCCTCGTCCGCGACCTGCGAGCGGGTCTTGATGCGGATGATGGTGCTGCTGTCGTCGATCTTGGACGAAGTGATGTCGGCGATCTCGCCGAGCTTCCTTCCGAAGACCGTGACGTTCTCGAGGTACTCCCTGTGCTCGTGGTAGGGGATCTTGACCCTGATGCCGTCCAGGTGCAGGACCATGGGCGACGGCCTGAGGCACATGTTGATGGGCTCGTACTCCTCCAGGATGGTCTTGACCTCCGCGGGGTGCACGTAGAGCGGATCCTCCTCGAGGCTGCGCTTCTTCTCCTTCAGAACCGCCTCGGTTATGTCAGCGATCTCATCGAGCTTTGCCCTCTCCGGAGGAGTCCTCATCCTGGCGGCCTTGCGCCCGACGCCCGTTACGATGGCGTCGCATGTGCCCTCGATCCCCTCGGGGTTGGGCCCGCACACGAGCACCGTGGGGGCGTGGATGTCCCTCATGAGCTCGGCCTTGGTCTCGACGCAGCTCTTGAAGTTGCCCAGCATGAATATGACGGCGTCGTACTCGTCCAGGGTCATCCTCTCGGTCATCGAGATCTGCGAGGTCGCCTTGCCGCGTCCCCTGGCCATTCCCATGACCACGGTCACGGCTCCGAACCTCCTGAGCTCCTCCGCGATGTCGCAGATCGGATGGGGCATGTGGTGCCTTCCGAGGGTGGGGCCCACGACGGCGATCTCCGTACCTGCCAGGGGGACGTCCTTGACGACCCCTCCGATGTCGTTGCACATCTTCTCGATGGCGGCCCTGTCCTCCTCCGGGACGGACATGATGACGGTGAGCATCTGGGCGCTCCTGTTCCTCTGGAGGACAACGCCTCCGACGTCGTCGATGAGCTCGTAGAGCTCCTCGGAGCGGTACACACCGCCGTCGTACATCAGAACCTCAAACATCTGCGGAACCTCCCATTGCCACGTGGACCTGCCTCCCGTGCTCGATCATCTCCGGAAGGAGGATCTCCTCGGTGGCGACCACGGTGATGACGTTGTCGCTGATCAGGGTCTTCCTGTTCTTGATGCCCTCGGGCATCGTCCTCCACAGAGCGGCCATGATCTCGCGCCTGTCGTCCTCCCCGGACGCCACGACTATGGACTCCACATCGGAGTCCTTGGCGCCCTGGACGTCCAGGTCGAACCTGGTCTGCTGGTAGACGGCCTTCCTGCCGTACTTCGCCCACAGCTCCTTCAGGATGTCGGGCGCGTAGCGCTCCTGGGTGATGGTGACGTGCACGCCTCCGACGTCCGTCCTGACGGTGGCCACGTCCCCGATGGTCTTGGCCGAGGGGGCCGCCCTGAGGACTATGGAGAATATGAACAGGGGCGTCGCCGGCTCCAGGGTCAGCTGGACCTTGTCGATCAGCACCGCCTTGTTCAGGTCGCTCATGATGTCGTCGAAGAGCTTCGCGTAGGCCTCGTTGCCGTACTCGTCGCCTCCGATTATCTCTATGTCCATGAGACCGCCTCACAGGAACCCGGAGCTCAGCAGCGCGCCGCCGACGGCACCGATGTACTGGGAGTCCGGCGGGACGATGGGCTTCTCGCCGAGGACCTCCCCGACCTGGGTGACCAGACCGGAGATGAGCGAGGTCCCGCCCACCTGGATGATAGGATGCCTGACATCGATCTCCTGGAGCTGTTGCTCGTAGACCTGCTCGGCGACGGAGTGGCACGCGGCGGCGGCCACATCCTCGAAGCTCTTCCCCTCTCCGAGGGTGGTGACCAGATCCTGGATACCGAAGACGGAGCAGTAGGAGTTCATCTTGGCGTTGCGCCAGTCTCCCCTGTCCGCCAGGGCCCCGAGCTCGGTGACGTCGATCTTCATCCTCCTGGAGGTCATCTCCAGGAACCTTCCGGAGGCTCCGGCGCAGATTCCACCCATGGTGAAGTTGTCCGGCACGCCGTCCCTGACGGTGATGGCCTTGTTGTCCATTCCTCCGATGTCGATGATGGTCGCCTCGCCCCTCTGCCTGTCGGCGAGCCAGACCGCTCCCTTGGAGTTGACGGTGAGCTCCTCCTGGACGAGCTTGGCGTTGAAATGGTCTCCCAGCGTGAACCTTCCGTATCCGGTGGTCCCGATGGCCTCGATGTCCTTCAGCTCGACGCCGGCCTGCTTCATCGCGTTCTCCAGGACCTGTGTCGCGGATTTGACGACGTCCCCGGACGGGGTCCAGTCCTTTCCGATGATCTTGTTGTCCTGCATGATGACGGCCTTGGTGGTCGAGGAACCGGAGTCCAGTCCGGCCGTGAGGCCGGTCTGCCTCTCCCTTGCCAGGAGCTCCTTCCTGGTGACGATGGTGACGAGGGCCTCCATCCTTGTGAGCAGCTGGGACGCCTTGAGCCTCTCGGTGAAGGAGTATGTGACGACGGGGAGCCTGGTGTTGTCCTGGATGAACCTCCTGAGCTCGTTCCTCACGAGGGCGGCCTCGGCGCACCTGAAGCAGGTGGTGATGAAGACGGCATCCGCATCGTACTTCTCGTCGGCGAGCTGGGCGGCCCTTGCGATCATCAGCTTGAGCTGGGGGGAGCGGGGGTTGAACCCGAACCTCTTGACAGCCTCGTCGATGTCGGCGGCGGACACGTCGGGATAGACGATCTTCGCCCCGACCGACCTGGCGGCCTTCTCGATCTCGTACTGAACGCTGCTGTACTCGGTACCGCATGAAAGCTGTGCGATCTTGATTGTCACTGCAGTCCCTCCAGGAACTCCTTTGTCTGGGCGACGAAATTCACTGCCTGCTCGTCGTCCTCGGGATAGCTCACATGCAGCGCGGGGATCCCGCGCCTCTTGATGAGGTACTTCACCATCAGGTTGGACCTCTCGCACCCGACGCAGCCGAAGCTGTAGGGGCAGTCGTCCATGATGATGGCCGCGTCGGCCTCGTCGATCATGGGGCCCCACAGAGCGAGCCTCCCCCTTATCCCGGAGGGGACCTCGACTCCCGCGTACTTCAGACCCTTGACGACGTCGTCAAGAGTGACGTTCATGGGTGGCATGTCCACTTCAAGATTGTCGACCCTCTCCTGGATGGCCGCCATCGCGCTGAGGGGCTCATGCCCGAACCTCTCAACCAGATCGAACAGCACCAGGCTGTTCGGCGGATCTATGAAGACCTTCATCACTGCACCTCGCAAATCTTCTTGAAATCGTTTACAGGAATGCGTTTCTTCTCCTTGGGCGGCACGTACTTCGCCCCGGCATCGACCTTGTCCAGCGCGTACTGGATGTGGGCGAGAAGCGCCCACTCCTCCTCCAGCTGCGCGTATCCGGGCCTGGTCCCATGCTGCGCCCTGCATCTGCGGGGGTCGCTGCACGGATACGCCCTGATCTTCGAGAAGACCTCGTTGGGGTACTTCTCCCTGACCTTCGCGAGGATGCGCAGGACGGACTCCCTGTCATCCTCCACGAGGCATCCGTAGCACGTCTCCTTCACGATCGCAGACTCACCGTACGAATGCACCATGCGGGACAGCTGGTCCGGCGTGAGCATGGACCTTGGCGAGATCATGAACAGCCTGGTCTCCCTCTCCTCGCTCATAGTTCCTCCTCCGTGATGTAGACGACGTCATCCTCGTTCAGGTCCTTCATGAGCCTGTCGAGGTCGTCCACGAACTTTCCGACGATGTTGGTACCGTACGGCTCCTCACCGGTGGGGCCGAAGTCCTTGCTGTCCTCCAGCCTGATCCCGATCAGACCGTGGTGGGGTCTGGCCTGGTTGGTGATACCGATGTCGCCGCGCTTGACCTTCTTGAACGGGTCCTGGGGGTACAGGATCTTCCCCCTGACCTCGTCCCCGTAGAACGTCACCATCGGGAGGCCCTCGAAGGTGAACTGCACCTTCAGCATCCCGATGGGCTTGTGGCTGAGCCCGGTTACCTTCTTGAAGTAGTGTTTGCTGATCTGGTCCTTGTCCGAGAGCTGGATCCTGAATATCCTGTCCTTCGGCACCCCGAACGTCTCGACCTCCCCATTCTTGAGGGCCTCGACCGTGTGCTCCGGGCCCTGCTCGGCGATGATCGCATCGTCCGAGACATCCCCGGTCCTGATCTGCTTGATCCCGGCGGCCTCAAGGAACTTCTGGCCGTCCGCCTGGGTCATTCCGACTGACAGGGCCCTCGGGGGCTCCGTAACGACCGTCATCCTGCTGCCGGCGGGAGCGTTGGCGACAATGGCCTGACCCATCACCACCTGTCCGGCGGTGTTGTGGGTGGTCATGACCTGCCTCCTCTCCCTGTAGACGTACATGCGTCCCTCGCCGACCCCGTTGTTCCTGACGGTGACCGCGCCGACCTCCCTGACCTTGCAGTCCTCCTCAGGGATGTTCACGTCGAGGTCGTCGGAGCACGACAGGTAGCTTCCGGTGGACTCGGTGACGTTGAGGGTCCCCTCGGAGGTCAGGATGAGGACGTGCTCGGCGGACTCGGGGGAGTCCGTGTCCAGCTTGATCCTGACGTTGGTCTCGACCCTGTAGCCGTCCTCCATCTTCATGGTGAGGTCGTCGGTGACCTTCACGTTCTCCGTGCTGGTCTCCGACATCATCGGGCGCACCGCGTGGATCCTGTCGCCCTCCCTGAGGTCGTCCAGGATGTGCCTCCCGACGGTCACCTTGCCGATGACGCCGTGACCCGCACCGTAGCATCCGGAGTGGTTGTCGCGTGCGATCATGAGGTACGTGGTGTGGTTGTCGAATCCGCCCAGCGCGAGGAAGCAGTCGTAGGTCCTGTAGCTGTAGGTGCCGCGGTCCACTTCCACATCGGACTGGAACGATCCGAAGGCGACGATCTCGTGGGTGACCCACCTGGTGTTGGCCTCGGACATCCTGTCGAGGAGATTGGACCTCCACATCTCCGCCTCGGGCGTGTCGTTGAGGCGCATCACGAAGGTCCCCTTGTCGGTCTCGAACTGGAAGTCCCTGGTCTCCGTGACGACCCTCTCCTCGGAGAGGTGCACGGCTATGAGCGCTCCCTTCACGTAGGGTTCGCCCGCGATAGCAGTCTTGAGCGTGGATCCTGCCCTGAGGGTCTTCTCCGCGCCGTTCACTATGACCTTCATCTGTGCTCACCCTCCGGGAGCATGGACTGGACCTTGGAGACGATCTCGTCCAGCTTGTCCTGCGGGGTGGTGACCCCTCTCACGACGCCTGTGACGATCTCCACGATCTCGCCCTTCGTCTGTATCTTGTTCTCCGGCGGCATGACGTACTTCGTCTTGCAGCCGATGGCGGCGAAGTCCTCGTAGTCCACAGGGCACTGGGCCACGACGATGGCCGGTATGTCCACGTATCTGAGGATGAGCCTCGCCTTGTACACGATGTGGTTGCGGACGTTCCCGAGGTGGATCAGCGCCACCTTGTACTGCTGGATCCTGTCCGCCTCTATGGGGTCGAGTCCGAAGAACGTACCAGTGGTAACATCCGGCGCATCCGCCGGAACACCGGAGCCTGCGTTCACCACGAGGACGCTCGTGTCGATCCCCTCCTCCCTGAGGGCGTAGGTGATCTCGCACACGGGCTTGGTGATGTGCCTGCGTCCGGGACCCATGGCGATCGCCACGACGTCCCTTCCGGACTCGGAGATGGTGGCCCTCTGGGCCAGTCCCCCTCCGACACCGAGTCCCATCGACTCCCTGCACTCCACGAAGCTGAGATGCCTTCCCATCTTCTGCTTCATGGTCATTCACCTTCTGGCACCGGCTCCATTGCGAACTCCTCGAGGACCTCGTCGGGCTTCCCTATGGAGATGACCTTTCCGCCCTTCATGAACGCGGCGCGGTCGCTGCAGTTGAGGATGAAGTCCATGTCGTGGCTGACCACGATGAATGTCTCTCCCAGGGTCTCCCTGGCGCGGATGACGGACTTCGCGATGATCGTCTTCGTGATCGGGTCCATGGTTCCCGTGGGCTCGTCGAGGATGATGATGCGGGGCTCCTTGATCAGGACCTGCGCGAACGCGATCCTCTGGCACTCTCCGACGGAGAGGGAGTCGGGGTAGGAGTAGAGCAGCTTCTCGATGTTCTGCTTCTCGAAACCGACGCTCAGCAGGACCTGGATGGCCTTGACCTTTGCGAGTTCGGCGGGCATCTTCATACCGATGCATGTGGACAGGTTCTGGAGGACGGTGTCGAACGGATAGAGTGTGTACTCCTGGTGCAGGAACCCGATGTAGGGGGTGGCCCTGCCCTTTCCGGCGAATCCCTCCTCGGACATGTCGACCCAGTCGTCCCCGATCCTGATCTTGACGGATCCGGAGGTCGTGGGCGTCATACCCGCGATCATCCTGGATGTGGTGGTCTTACCGGCACCGGAGTATCCGACCAGTGCGAAGACCTCCTTCTCCTTGATGTCGAATGACACGCCGTCGACGGCCTTGACGACTCCCCTGACGACGGAGAAGTAGTGCTTGGCTGCGTTGTCGAGGACGATGAGTGGCTCACCGAGCTCGCTGGACTCCGACCTCTCGAAGTGGTAGTCCTTCATGAACTCGGTCGTGACCTTCTTGGGCTCTCCCTGCTGGAGGACCTCTCCTCCCTCGAGCAGGATCGCCTCGTCGGCCATCCTCTCGATGGCCTCGGGCCAGTGGGATGCGAAGACCATGCAGATGTTGTGACTCCTGACGTAGTCGATCAGACCCTTGTGGACGATCTCGGCGGTCGTGGGGTCCAGCGTACCGGTGGGCTCGTCCGCGAGGAAGAACAGCGGCTCCTTCGCGAGCTGCCTGGCCATGACGACCCTCTGCTTCTCCCCTCCGGACAGGTCCCTGGCAATGTGGGTGGTCCTGTGGGTCATGTTGACGAGCTTGAGCATCTCAATGGCCTTGTTGATGCGCGCGTCTCCCTCGACGCTGTCGGGGATGGCCTCCATGACGTTCTCCACGACGGTCATGTCACCGAACAGGGCGAACGTCCTCTGGAGCATGATGGCCACACGGGCCTTCACGGCCTGCCTGAGGGGGTCGTCCACCTTGAGGGACCAGAAATCGACGGAGAGCGTTTCCGTCTCGCCTCCGCACTTGGGACATTTGGCCCCGGGGAACGGGAGGTCCAGCTCGCCGCACTTGGTGCAGCGGTTCACGTTGTAGATCACACGCCCGCTGTCTGGGGCGTACTCTTCGCTACCCCTGAGCATGTGGATGAGAACACTCTTTCCGGCGGCGCTCTTACCGATGAGACCGAGGATCTTCCCGGTGGTGAGCTTGGCGCTGACGTTGTTGAGCACGCAGCGGCCATCGAAGGACTTTGAGACGTTCTCGATAACCAGTAGGTCAACCGACTCTTGAGCCATGTTTCTCCGAACGACTCACGCCATATAAACTATAATGGAGAACACCCCTGAAGTAAATTCTGTTAACACCGTGAAAACCTCGTGCGCGCGTATAATGGCTGGACAATTATGTTTATTTATTGGATATATGATACATCCATATGCTGTCCCGCCCGTCGAACCTCGGTGGTCCCGTACCGAAATTCAACGACTACCACATATGGAAGGCCTTCCAGTGCCTCGACGACACAAACCCCGTTGGAAGGAAGAAGCTGTCCCAGATCCTGGGTATCGGAGAGGGCAGCACCAGGACGATCCTCTCGATGATGCAAGATCAGAGCATGATCACCATCGGCAAGAGCGGGATCCTACTGACTGACGCAGGGACCGAGTTCAAGAAATCAGTCCACATGGACGTCGCGGACATATCCATCAGTGACCTGACCATCGGCGACAGGGACTGCGCCGTCCGCGTCCCGAAGATGGCCAGGAACGTGAAGTACGGGTGCGAGGAGAGGGACGCCGCGATCAAGTCCGGGGCCACCGGTGCCACCACGCTGATATACACCAACGGGAAGCTCATCTTCCCCGGATCCGACTACCCCGTCGACCCCGAGGTGGAGTCGAAGATCAGATCCGTGTTCAGCCTCAAGAACGACGACGTGGTCATCATCGGCACAGGCCCGACCAGGGAGTCGGCGGAGATCGGCGCCGTCATCGCAGGCCTCACGATCATGGGGGGCCTCCAGTTCAACAGGGAGCTGAAGGACATCCTCACCCAGAGGAGCACCAGCAACGAGCTCATCTCCCTAGCCTTCGCGATCCACGACCTCGTCGGCGGTCTCCCGGTCTGCGCCAAGAGCAGGGACAACCTCGGGATCAGGATCGAGAACGGGGCGGTGATAGACAACGCATACAACGGTCCGGTCCTCGAAGAAGTAATAAATGCGGGCACCACTATCAGGAAAATCGCAACGGCCGGCCCCTACAAGGGCATCAGGGTTATCGTAACACCGATTGAACTGGACAACCGCATCATCGCCGCCATCGGCGTCGTGGACATACGCTCCATGACGGGGATCAACAACCTGATACGGCTAAGGAGTGATGACAATGAGTGAGAAATGCATGGTCTGCGTCGACGCGGGCGTCTGCAAGATGAAGACGCTTATAATCGCACAGGAGAACGACATGGGACTCGTCGACATCGAGATCAAGAGCGACTGCCCGAACATCCTCAAGATGTCCTGGAGGCTCCAGCCCATGAGTCCCTACTGCGAGGTCGAGGCCGAGTTCCACAAGTCCGAGGTCTACAAGCTGGCCAACGACAACATCCCGCACACCGCATGCCCGGTTCCCGCAGGGATCGTCAAGGCGATCGAGGTTGCCGGAGGTCTCGGGCTGAAGCGCGACTCCACGATCTGCTTCATCGATGATGAGAGCCAGGCAGGACTGAAGTGATCGTCCGTTTCAGGACATATCAACAAAACCTTTTATACAATATCATACTAATTCGTTCTTCATGTCACCTGATCCTAACGCACCTGGAGACAAACAGCTCGAGCTGATTAGAGGCCTCAGGGGTGTAGTACACGCATTCTATCTCGACAGGACCATCCTGGAAGAGTTGAGAGAGGAGGAATCCAAGGTTCGCGCCATGGGAGACATCGAGGTCGACAACGAAGGTTTCAAACAGGCCCTCGAACGTGACAGCGTGATCTGCATCGTCAAGGACCCCAGGTTCAGACCTCCGCCGGAACCCACGGTCATCCTCGAATCCGGCAACGGCGAGATCATCGGAGAGGAGGTCTTCCCGTTCACGATGAAGAAGTACGAGAACAGGGATGACGTCGTCTGGCTGTCCGACGGTTTCGTTCTCTTCCCCAAGGTAAAGGCTGACGGAGGAGAGACGTTCGTCATGCCTCCGGTCTCGTTCCCGGAGCTCAACGAGAGCAACGGATGCAAGGACGTCATCTCGTGCAGTCCCGCCCCCACATCGGACCTCAAGATCAGGTCCTACTACGGCCTGCAGGACGATTCGAAGCTTGCCTCGGTCCTTGTGGCCTTCAACAGGATCAACTAAACACAAATCCGGCCCGGGCGCTTTGGTCCCAGGTCGGACATCTTAGTTCTGAATCAGACTATAATCTGTCGGGTCGATTTGAAATACAACCCGACATTGCCCGCTCAAGCACCAGTGCACGCTCGTAAATCAGAAGGGGAGCCATTTCTCGGCCTACCGGAAACAGTGCGTCATCTGGATTCCGGAGGTTACAATGGAAGAGCTCAGATTCCCATGGAACAACAGGGAGGGACTCCTCTACGGAGGAGTGATTTCCGCGATCACCGCCTATCTCATGGCGCTGTTCAACATGAGCCGGAGCATAGGGGACTTCAGACCGGAGTACATCCTGGAGGTCATCCCCACATATGTCGTTGTATGGGTGGTGGTCATGCTGCTCATGACCTTCATCGTCGGCAGGATCGCCGACTACTTCATCGCCAGGTACATCTCCCCCTCCGACAGTGCCAATGCAAGGATCGTTGCCAATATCGTCGTGTGCGTCACATGCATGTCGATGATCATGACCGCGATCGGACCCATCATCGGAACCGTCATAGAGGGACATCTCAGCCTGGAGCAGACGTCCAGGTGGATCTACAACTGGCCGTACAACTTCTGCGCCGCTTTCTGGATCGAGGTCCTCCTGGCACAGCCTGCGGCCAGGCTGCTGATGAAGAGGATGCACATCCGTAAGCTCAAGACCCAGAACAGAGGAGGTGTCGGCGATGAATGATGTAATCGTCACAATTGGAAGGGAGAACGGCAGCGGCGGACGCGAGGTCGGACGCATACTTGCCGACCTCATGGGTGTCAGATGCTACGACCGCGAGATCATCGAGGAGACCGCGAGGAAGGCGGGGCTGAGCGTTGACGAGGTGGAGAGATCGGAGGAGAGGCGCGCCGGAAGCCACCTGTACTTCGGCGGCATCCCTGCATCCAACCCCCTGTTCGAATCCCAGTCGGAAGCCATCATGGACATCGCCTCCAGAGGAGGGTGCGTCTTCGTCGGCAGATGTGCGGACTACGTGCTCAGGGGCAGGGACGACGTCGTGAGCGTGTTCGTCACCGCACCCATACCGGACCGCATCAGACGCTCCGCAGAACGCAACGGCATCTCCGAGAGGGACGCATACGAGAGGATCAGGAAGAAGGACGGCGAGAGGGCGGAATACTACAGGCGCTACACGGGTCGTGTCTGGGGGTCCTCGTCGAACTACAATCTGTCCATCGACACGGGACCCGTCGGCGTGGAGAACGCCGCCAGGATCATCCTGGACTACATCGGCATGATGGACCGGAACTGATGCCGGTATCGAACACCGAACGCCGGACCCTCGGTCCGGCCAAACCCTTCCCAACACAAAAAAAAAGACCACAGGGGACAAGCCCCTGTGTAAGAGGTTTTTCTGGAAAGTTTATCCGCCTCCAGAGGGCATCATCTCGGAAATGTCGACTTCCTGAGTCTCCCTCTTGATGTCATCAATAGACTGCATCTGCCCGTCTTTGGACACTCTGCGTTCCTTGAAGGAGACCTCGATGTACTCCGACGGATCCGCGGGGATGAGGTGGACCGCATCATAGTAGAGGTCGGTGAAGTCCAGTCTTACCCAGACTCTGCCGTCCTTCTCCTTGATGTCCGTCACCTTACCCACTGTGGAGGTGGGGGCGTACTTCATCAGGTCGCCGACTTGCACCGAGATCATCCCTTGATGACAGCGCTCCTCTCACCGGCGGGCACGAACTCCCTGAGGGCTCCGCGTCCGATCTCCTTCGTCACGTTGGCGAAGTCGAAGACCAGCGAGGGGTCAGCGAAGGCAACCCTAACGAACGGGTTGCAGGTGAAGGCGTCTCCGCGAGCGACGTGGGCGGCCTTGGGGATACCGGTGTATCCGGACATGTGACCGACGTTCATCGCGTAGTTCGGGTAGTTGGGTCCACGGACCTCCATGGGGAGACCCTCATCGGACCTGTACGCGAACGAGTTGGCGGAACCGCACTGGTCCTGCAGGTCGAATCCGTAGAATCCGAGCCTTCCGGTCCTCTCCTTGTGCTGGAGCATGGAGAGGTACCAGCAGTTCAGACCGACATCGGCGACTCCAGTAGCCATGGCTCCCGCGATACCGGTAGCGGCTGCGGAAACGGTGGCCCTCTGGGATCCTCCGAAGTGGGTCTCCATGACGGCGGGGTAGCGCTCGTACATCTCGAGGGCGTATGCGTTGATGTCGTCACCGAGTTTCATGACTTCATCCATGTTAGCGGGGTCCAGTTTGCAGAAGCCTCCGTACTTGGATTTGATCTGGTCGATGGCGTAGTAGACGTAGTCCTCGAGGATGTTGTCGGTGTACGCGGCGGTGGCGTACTGGGTGAATCCGACTCCACCGGACATGTAACCGCCGAGGTAGATCTGGTCGTAGATGATGGCTCCGAGGGCGACAGCCTCGAGGGAGGCGCGTCCGGGGTCGTCAGGGTAGACACGGTCAGACTGGGCCATATCGGCGAGGTATCCGAAGGGAATTCCTCCGGGCTCGTTGGGTCCCCTTGCACGCCTGGCGGGCATCATGGTTCCCATTCCGAGGGACTGGTGTTTCGCGGAGTACGCGAAGTCAGCGATGGCGGCCTCTCCTGCTGCGAGTTTGTAGGAGGAGATGAAAGCCATGGAGATCTGCATGGCGGCGTGCCTGGAGACGGTAGCTCCATCCATGAGCCTTCCGACGATGGTGGGCACACGGACAGCCTGCATGAGGGTCTTTCCGATGGCTTTCTTCAGCTGCTCGGCCTGATCGGCGGGGAACAGTTTGTTGATGTCGATGACGAACCTGGGGTCGATCTCGTCGATCAGCTCGTCGTCTCCGGAGTAGACTTTGACGTAGGAGTCCCAGGCGAGAGCAGGGTTGATCTCAGCCATGTGCTCCTGAACGACTGCTCCTCCGGCAATGGTGTGGTTGACGGTCTCCAGGTAGTTGTTGATTGTCTCGGGGGTGACCTCTTTTCCGAGCCTCCTCTCGATGGTCTGGTGAGGAGAGTCGAGTCCGACGAGGATGGTCCTCCTGATGTCATCCCAAGCCTGCTGGATAGCGCAGTTGTTGACGCAGTGGAGATCATCAGCCTCGGCGAAGATGTCGGTGTGGGAGAGCTGGTAAGGCATCCAGCTCCTCTGTCCGAGCGGAACTCCGATGTCCTCGTTGAGCATGGGGATTCCACGCTTCTTGGCGATCTCATCGGCCTCCTTCTGGAACTCGACTTTGGATTTCGACTGCCTCCATCCACCGAAGCAGTAGTATTTGGTGCTGATGTCGGTGGGCTCTTCCTTGAACTTCTTTTTGCATGCTTCCATGAACAGCTTCTCTTTTCCTGCCATGGTAATCACTCTCCCTTAACCTTCCAGGGCTGGTAGCCGCCCAGGGTCCTCAGCTTGTGGATCCTGAGTCCGTACATGGTGACCTCTTTGTCGTCCCTCATGTCGACTCCGTCAGCTCTGAAGATGGTTGTCCTCTTCTTCAGGTCGGACATTGCAGCGGGCTTTCCGACGGAGATCCTCCTGTCGAGCGGAATGGCGACCTGGTCTTTCACATAGACGACCTCTTTCTTCTCGTCGTCCCAAACGTACCTCTGCCAGGCGTCGAACATCAGTCCGTGCTCGTCGAGACGGCAGGCGTGTCCGTGAACGGTGGCTCCCCTGATACCGGTGAGGGCGGGGTCGAAGGTCTCGTTGTCGATGTACTCCTTGGCGAGCACCTCAAGGTCCCTCTCACGGACCTCGATGATCTGCCTTCCGGAAAGGGTTCCGGTGTCGATTCCCCTGTACCTGGAGAGGTACATCCAGGCCCTCTGGTAGGGCGAGATGGGGGCGAAGTAGACGGAGTCGGTGAACTGGATGTACCTGATCCTGTCTCCGTGCTTGGCTCCCTCGATGGGGGTCACGAGTTTCCTGATGGGGCAGTCGGGCTCCTTGCCCTCCTCGATTGGGGGGTGGATGGACTTGTAGTCCTCTCCAGGGTTCCTGTGTCCCATGATCCTGACGACGTCGTCCATGGAGACGTCGCGAAGTTTCTTCAGTTTGACTTTCGGGTCCATGTATCTGCGCCTGTTTTTAGCAGGTGTGGTGGATCCCGGATAGAACTGCCTCTTGTAAGCTGCCATTTTATTCACTCCTGTAATCATGAAGCGTGGGTCTGTATTTCGAGTACCTTCCGACCTGGAGGCTGTAGCCGTGCTCGATCGTTGCATTGCACGCCTCCTTGATCTGCTCCAGCCTTGCGTCCAGCATCTCCTCGTCATCGACCTCGAGTTCGATGAGGAATCCTCCGACCAGGTAGCGGAGCTCGACGTCCTTCCCTTTCACCTTGATCACCTTGCGCTCAGAGTGGTTGTTGGGAAGTCCCTTTCCGGGCCCGTTGTTGATGGTCTTGGGGATGCTCTCTCCCGTCAGATTTATCTGCCTGATGTTGGGGACAGATTCCAGAGCGTTGAGGACGTTCTCAGTCGTGTCAGCGCTCAACAGACGGTTGGTGATGATCATGACTTCGGGGAGAGGTACTCCCGCATAATCGGCTGGAGGTGCGGATTTACTCGTCATACTTCGGACCTCACAGTTTCTTCTTCACCTTCTTGGCCTCGGCAGCGACGTACTGCATGGGCTTGCTGAACTCTTCCATGTCACCGAAGACCTCTTTGAAGAGACCGGATGTGGCCTCAGCGGAGAAGGTCTGGGTTCCTCCGTCCAGACAGTTGGCGGCGGTGATAGCGGGGATCACGACGCCCTTGGCGTGCCTGGTAACGACGTGGTTTCCGTGGAACAGACCGGGTCCTCCTCCACCGTAGATGGAGTGAGAGAAGAAGGACATACCGACTCCAACTCCCTCGGCCCTTCCGTAGTCGACACCGGGGAGACCGGACTCGTGCTCGAGCAGATCGTTGTAGTACAGGATGGTTCCGGGAACTCCCTGGGCAGCCCTGGCGGCTCCGATGTTGACCATGACGGCGGCAACCATTCCGGTAGCGGCGTAGGCGTTCCATTTCGGGAGGTCGTCGGTTGTGTACACCTTGTATCCGGAGGGGAGGGTCTCTTTCACGCGGATGACTCCGTCGTCGATGGCCATTCCCATCAGGGTCTCGATAACGGTTCCGACGGTTCCGGTCTTTCCGTTCTTCTTGACCATGGTGTACAGCATGTTGTTGGCGTTCAGTCCCTCATAGGCCAGAGCGAGCAGGGCACCCCTCTCGAAGTTACCGATGGTGTCTCCCATCTCGTAGGATCCGCACTGCTCGAAGATAGCGGACAGGGCGGTTCCCTGCATGGCGTTCCTGTTGACCAGGGAAACCACGTGGTTGGCCATGATGTTCCTCAGGGCGAATCCGGCACCCTCGTTGTTCTGAGGAACCTCGAGGATGGATTTGACGTTGGCACCCTGGAATGTGATTGTCTGGGGGTACCTTCCCCAAACGGCGGCTTTGACCATGTTGGCCTTGTACATCGGAATGTCGAAGGTGTCGATGATGGCCTCGGTGGTCGCGGCAGCGGTGGCGGTGAATCCGGTGGTGTACTCGATACCGGCGTTCATCCTGTCCTCAGGGACGATGACGACGATGTTCTTTCCGCCGGATTTGACAGTGACAGTGGTTCCGTCGCCGTCGTAGACCTGGACATTCTCTTTGATGATCTGCGCGATCTTGTCGGCGTTCTCAACGAGAGGGATGTCGATCTCCTTTCCCTGGATAACAACTCCGCCTCCGGTCATGGAGCCGGTCTTGAGGGCTTTCTCGATGCCAGCCAGGTTGACGGCACAGGTCCTCTTTGTCAGGGACACGATCTTCTTGATCGCGTTGTTGCGCAGCGGGCTGATGGCTTCGAGCGGAATGTCTTTCGCAATGCGTTTTCCGCAGTCGTCATACAAGTCAACTACGTCCTCGTATTTTGGCATTTCATACCTCCTTGTTCATTTTGCCAGCCCTTGCGGGCCAGCGTCCCCTTGCAAGCGGTATAACCTGTTATCGGCATATAAAACAGTAGTAATAACGCTGTGAAATCGTTAATTATCGTTAAAAATCGGGGGTCTCCGAGGTTCCGATGTTACCCAAGGAGGGGAGTCTCTGGACACTCGTTGTATTTAATGGGTTGGATGACCCAGCACCATCGCATAACATCATCCACGCGATGGTGCTGGATGTGACACTAAAGGGTTTGTGAGTGTTACTGGAGATCAGTCGCGCTTCGCCTTCGTCATGACGCCGGTCTCGTATTTCCTGAGATGCTCCACGAAGCCCGGGATCATGTCGTAGGGGATGCCCGCGGCCATCTCGTCGGCGGCCATGGACGTCTTCTTCCTGCATCCGAAGCATCCGAGGGAGATGTTCGGCTTTCCGGTGCAGATCGGGACGGCGGTAATGTCCTCGCAGGCGCACTGGAACGGGGATGTGGAGAACTGAACCCTCCCGCCCTCCTCGGCGGTGGAGAGGGGAACTATCCAGTACACGCGCTCGGGTATGTCTTCGATGGTGACGACGTCGGGGACGAAGTCCGCGTCCTTCAGAGGGCAGACGACCTCGCCCTCGCTCTCGAACGGGACGACCATGCGGTCCGAGATCATCTTCCCCGCGGCTGCGGCGGAGTCGTGCATCCCGATGCCTGCGTGGAAGTCGCCGGACGCGACCTTCTCGGGGGTCGCGGTCATGTTGAGCGCGGAGCATCCGACCATGCAGTTCTCGGACTTCAGGGGGAGCTTGAAGGACTCACCCTCCTTGGCCCTGAAGATGGCCTGGCAGTGGCTGAGCTGGCTCTCGGGTTCGGTGTACCCCTCAGGCCAGGCCTCCCCCTTGCGGATGAGCCTGACGGCCACCGGCTCTCCCCTGAGCCTCATAACGTTCTTCATGACATCTGCGTATTCCTTGTTCTTCTGAAGGATTTCCGACATGTACCAGGAATCCGTCGGCACCCCTTTTAAGGTATGGTCTGGTCAGACCTTGGTTTAGCGACGTTACCGCCTGCGGATGGAGCGTACGGGGTCCACACGGATGCGTCCGCCGGCGTCGGTGGAGACCTCCGCCTCGACACCGTAGACGTCCCTGATCATCCCCTCTGTCACGACCTCTCCCGGACGTCCGCAGCCGCACACCACACCGTCCCTCATGACGGCCAGCCGGTCGGAAAAGCGACATGCGAAGTTGATGTCGTGCAGGATCATCACGGTGGTCAGGTCCCTGGCGCGCGTGATCTCCGACATCACCTCGAACATCTCCAGCTCCCTGCACAAATCCAGGTTGTTCATGGGCTCGTCCAGCACAACTATGTCCGGATCCGATACGAGGCACTGGGCGATCAGAACCATCTGGCTCTGCCCTCCGCTCAGCTCCCCCATGTCCCGCTCGGCCAGCCCCTCTATCCCCAAGAGCTCCAACGCCCCGTATGCGGCATCCAGGTCCTCGTCGGAGACCGCTATCGAGAGCTTCTCCAGTCTCCCGAGCAGCATGACCTCCAGGACCGTCATCCCGCTGATCCGGGGCTGCTCCTGCGACATGTAGGCCATCCTTATGTCCGGGTCACGACCCGCCAACAGGTCCCTGCCGTCGAAGAACGCAGTTCCAGAGTTGGGTCTGAGGGCGCCGGAGATGCACTTCACCAGCGTGGACTTGCCTGCTCCGTTCGGTCCTATCAGGGATAGGATACCGCGGTCGAAACCAAGGTTGACGCCCCTCAGCACCTCCGAGTCGCCGTAGGAGAAACGCAGACCCTCGACCTCCAGCCTCATGCCGCCGACCTCCTGCTGCGCATTATCATGTATATGAAGAACGGGACGCCGACCAGGGACGTCACTACCCCTATGTGCAGGGAGACGGCGCTCTCCAGGAGCTTGCAGACGATGGCCGCCGCCAGGAGCATCAGCGCCCCGCAGACCGCGGACATCGGCATCAGGAACCTCTGGTCCTCCCCCACGAGCATGCGTGCCATGTGCGGGCCTACGAGTCCGACGAACCCGATCGTACCGGCGAAGCTGACCGCCAGGGCCGTCACGGCGGAGACCGCGAGGAGCACATTCCTCCTGAGCCGCCCCACATCCACACCCAGGCTCCTCGCTTTGGAGTCACCCATCCTCAGAGCAGTGAGCCTCCAGAAGTTCATGGCGAAGAACACAGCTGCGATCGCTATGACGACGGCTATTATCAGCAGGTCCACCCACTCGGTCCTGTCGAGGCTGCCGAACATCCAGAACATTATGGCGTTGGCACTGTCCCTGGACGAGACCGACTGGATCAGCGAGACCAGGGACTGGAACAGGAAGAGCATGGCGACACCCAGCAGGATGATCGTGTTCCTATCGCCGGAGCGGGACCTCGCGACAGAATAGATCACGAAGCACGTGAGTATGGCGCATGCGAACGCCAGCACAGGCTGGGCGTAGTCCCCGAACACGGATCCCCCTAGCCCGAAGGCGATCACGAGGGATGCTCCGAACGCCGCCGACGTCGATATGCCCAGTGTATAGGGCTCGGCCAACGGATTGTCCAGGATGGTCTGCATCTCCGCCCCGGCCATCCCTAGGGCCAGCCCCACCAGGAGCGCCGTCAGCGCCTCGGGGATGCGGGATTCCCAGACCACGGAGTATATCACCGACTCCGGGTCCGGGTTAAAAATGGCCTGGATGACCTCCGCCAGGCCGTACCTCATCGGACCCAGGGATACGTCCACGAAGAAGACCAGCACGGTCACCAGGATCGAGACCGCAAGGACCGTCTTCCTCCTCTTCACTATGCCCCGGTAGAGGGAGGCTCCAACGGAGGACTTCATGATCAGGCCGCCTTGTAATACCAGAGCCCTGTCACGTCGAACGGCAGGAACCGGTCGAAGTACTCGTCCATGATGGCGTCGGCATCCAGGTCACCGCAGTACTCAGGATACAGGAACTCCGCGAGGTAGAGCACCTTCTCGAATGCCGCAGGGGTGAACCCGAGCTCCGGATAGTAAAGTATGATGTTGTCGTTCTGTACCGCGGTCAGGTTCGACCATCCCGGTCTGGACTTGTATTCCTCGACAACCTGCTGGGCTGCCTCCGTGGACGTCACCCCGTATCCGAGGGCGTACCCGGCGTCACCCTGCTGATAGTAGGACGACACGGCTATGATGATGTAGTCGGGATCTATCGACAGCAGCCTCTCATAGCTGTACGTCTCCGTCGCCTGGTCGCTGCTGTTGGTGACCCCCACGAACGTCAGCTCGCTGAATCCCATGGTGCCTGTCGTCCCGTACGCCGATGACGAGATCTGACCGGATCCCATGATCTCTGTGTATGCGACGAGGGTCTTCTCGGATTCCGGAACGGAATCCAGGATGGACTCCACGAGGTCGAACTGCTCGTACCAGAAGGCGATGATCTCATCGGCGCGGTCCTGCTGTCCGAGGGCCGCACCGAGGGCGTTCATGTTGGTGTCGATGGCCCCCTCGGCGAACGGGTCAGTGTACATGTCCAGCTGGAGGACCGAAACGCCCATGCTGGTCAGGATGGGATAGTTGCTCTCATCGTACTGCAGCCACTGCATGGTGGGATACTCGAGAAGGACCAGGTCGGGCTCCGTGACCGCGATGGTCTCATCCGGGAAAGAGCCTGACGAGTACAGGTCGGGCGATGTCGGGACGTCCGCGAGCTGCGGGTACGTCTCCATGAGCAGATCGTACTTTGCGGGCTCCCTGGTCTGCAGATCCGATGGCATCATGCAGACGTAGTCCGCCCAGTCCTCACCGGCGATGATTATGAACATGTCAAGAAGGCTGGAGCTCGTTATCGCGACCCTCTCGACCGGGAGCGTCACCTCGACCTCCTCCCCGGTCATGTCTGTCACGACGACAGTGTCCGACCCCTCGTCCTTTCCGTCGTCCCCGCCCGGGTTCAGCGCCCATGCGGCGGCGGCGATTATGACCACGGCCACCACGGCCGCGACCAATGCTGTGATTTTCTTGTCCAAGATGGTTCCTCCATTTCCTGGAGCCACCTCCGGACTTCCCGACGGTCCCTGGAACGACTGGCGGGTTATAAATTTTGGTACGACTAAAAAAAATTGGGGCGATAAATGGTTTCGAAGACGTTTGGTCACGGAGACGTCTGTGTGACGCCTCCCCGCCTGGATCGGCGCCCCTCCGGCTCATCCCAGATTCACATAGATGAACGCGGCGAGCAGGACGACGACCACACCGGCGATGAACACGATGTCAATGGTCTCTCTTCTGTTCATTCTCATCCTCCAGTTGGGGTGTTGTAGAGTAATGTCTGCGGAACATGAAAAGTTAGGCAGTCTATAAATAATTTAGGCATACCGAATATTTAATTTAGGCAAAACTAAATCATGGTCCATGGAGAAATCGAAAGACAATCCGAACGGAAGGAGGCTGTCCAGACTCGCCTCCTTCGCGGGAGGCAGGAGGTATCTCACATACGCATCCCTGCTCCTGTCGGCGGTCAGCGCCGCGCTCTCGGTCGTTCCGTACTACTACATCTGGCTGATTCTGGACGAGGTTCTGGCGGCCTACCCCGACCTGGGCGATGCCACCGGGATCGTCCACAACGGCTGGATGGCGGTGGGTTTCACGGTGCTGTCCGTGGCGCTGTACATCGCCGCGCTGATGTGCTCGCATCTGGCGGCGTTCCGCATAGCCAAGAACATGAAGAAGAGAGCGCTGGCCCATGTCATGACGCTCCCCCCGGGAGCCTTCGACATGATGGGCAGCGGGAAGGTGCGCAGGATAATCAACGACTCGGCCGAGGCCACCCACACCTACGCGGCCCACCAGCTCCCGGATCTCGCAGGCTCCGTGGTCCTCCCGATATCCATAGTCGTCATGCTGTTCTTCTTCGACTGGCGCCTGGGCATCGCCTGCATCGTCCCCATAGCGGTCTCGATCGCCGTCATGTACACCATGATGGGGAACAAGGTCCTGGCCGAGTTCATGGGCGTCTACCAGGGCGCACTGGGGGACATGAACAAGGAGGCGGTCGAATACGTACGCGGGATCTCCGTGGTGAAGACGTTCCAGCAGACCGTCCACACCTTCCAGACGTTCAAGGAGTCCATCCTCAGGTACGGGGAGTTCGCCAGCGGCTACGCGAGATGGTGCAAGAAGCGCATGGTGGCCTACATGGTGTTCGCAAACCTGTCGTTCGCCTTCCTGATCCTGGCCGCGATGGCCATAACCGGTGGCCTGGAGAACGCCACCCCCGAGTTCATCAGCGACTTTCTGTTCTATGTCGTGTTCTCCCCGCTCGTGGCGATCCTGCTCGTCAGGATTATGTACTCGAGCGAGGACGGCTACAAGGTCGACGACGCCCTGAGCAGGATCGACGGGCTCATGGCGATGGAGCCCCTCCCCGAGACCGGGGATCCGAAGGTCCCCGATGACATGACCGTGCGCTTCGAAGGCGTCACCTTCACATATCCGGGATCTGACAGGCCGGCCGTCGAGGCCGTCTCCATGACTATGAGACCGGGGACGGTCACGGCACTTGTCGGGCCCAGCGGTAGCGGGAAGAGCACCATCGCCAGCCTTGCCGCCAGATTCTGGGATCCCCAGCAGGGCAGGATATCGATCGGCGGGATCGACCTGAGAGACATCTCCTCGAAGGACCTGTCGGGTCTGGAATCGTATGTGTTCCAAAGCAACACCCTGCTCAGGGACACCCTTCTGAACAACGTCCGCCTCGGAAGACCGGATGCCACCCCCGAACAGGTGTCGGAGGCATTGAGACAGGCGCAGTGCGAGGACATAGTCGCAAAGCTGCCAAACGGACTGGACACCCCCATCGGTCCCGGCGGCGTCTACCTGTCCGGCGGGGAGACCCAGAGGGTGGCGGTCGCCAGGGCGATCCTCAAGGGGTCCCCCATCGTGATCCTCGACGAGGCGACCGCGTTCGCCGACCCGGAGAACGAGCATCTCGTCCAGAAGGCGTTCGAGAAACTCGCCGAGGACAGGACCGTGCTGATCATAGCCCACCGCCTCACCACCGTCAGGAACGCCGACTGCATCTGCGTCGTGGACGGAGGGAGGATCAGAGAGATCGGGACCCACGCCGAGCTCATGGAGGAGGGGGGCGAGTACCGCAGGATGTGGGAGGACTACCAGAGGTCCCTGACCTGGAGGGTTAAGGGGGTGGCCCAATGAGCATCAAGGACTACGCCAGACGCAGGTTCGCCCTCTCCGAGGACGGATACAGGTACCTGAAGAGAAGCTCCCTGGCCTGCATGGTCCACGACATCGCCCTGATGGTGCCAGTGATGATCCTGTTCATGTTCGTATGCGACATGCTCGGCGGAGACGGCAATCCGTACGATTACGACCTGGAGATGTGGATCTACGGTGTGATGATCATCGTCTCCGTCGCCCTCATAGCGATAACATACGGCATCGAGTACGACGAGACATACTTCAACACCTACAAGGAGAGCTCCGCCAAGCGCATCGCCCTGGCTGAGAAGCTGAGGAGGCTCCCTCTATCGTTCTTCGGACAGAAGGACCCCACGGACCTCACGGTCAGGATCATGAACGATTGCACCATGCAGGAGCAGTCCATGTCGCACTGGCTCCCGGTGCTCATCGGTTCCATGACGTGCATAGCCGCCATCGGGGTGATGATCCTGGTCTACGACCCCGTCATGGGTGCGGCCTCCCTATGGCCCATCCCGGTGTCGTTCGCCATCGTCCTCCTCTCGAAGAGGTTCCAGGACAGATACAACAGATACAAGTTCGACAGGACTCTGGAGGCCACGGAGGGGATCCAGGAGTGCCTCGAGTCAATGAGGGACCTGAGGGTGAACGGCGCCGGAGGGAGGTATCTCGACGGGCTGTTCGCGAAGCTGGACGCCGTGGAGCGGGCCGAGTTCAAGGCGGAGTACATGGTGGCGATCTTCGTGGTCTGGGCCCAACTGGTCCTCAAGTTCGGGATCGTGACGACCGCACTGGTCGGAGGATACATGCTGGTGGAGGGATCGATCAGCATCTACGTGTTCATCGCGTTCCTGATCATCATATCCAGGCTCTACGACCCGCTGAACAACGCCCTCCAGTTCATCGCCGCGATGATCAACGCCGAGTACAACATGGAGCGCATGCAGGAGATAGAGGACGAACCCATCCAGACGGGCGACGTCGAGTTCGACCCGGACGGATACGACATCGTGTTCGACCATGTCAGGTTCTCCTACGACAGAGGGAGGGAGGTCCTCTCGGACGTCTCGTTCACCGCCAGACAGGGCGAGGTCACCGCCCTCATCGGCCCATCCGGGGAGGGGAAGACGACCACCGCGAAGCTCGCCGCCAGGTTCTGGGACCTGGATGGGGGAAAGATCACTGTCGGCGGGGTGGACGTGTCCACCGTCGACCCGGAGACCCTCCTGACATGCTACTCCATAGTCTTCCAGGACGTCACCCTGTTCAACACCTCTGTGAAGGACAACATACGCATCGGGAGGAGGGATGCCACAGACGAGGAGGTCAGGGAGGCTGCCAGACTCGCCAACTGCGACTCGTTCGTGGAATCACTCCCCGACGGGTACGACACGGTCATCGGCGAGAACGGGGCGAAGCTGTCAGGCGGGGAGAGGCAGAGGATCTCCATCGCCAGGGCGATCCTCAAGGATGCGCCGATCATCCTGCTCGATGAGGCCACCGCCTCCCTGGACACCGAATGCGAGACGCAGGTCCAGCAGGCCCTGTCCACTCTGGTGAAGGACAAGACGGTCCTGATCGTGGCCCACAGGATGCGCACCATCGAGGATGCGGACAAGGTCGTGGTGCTGAACAACGGAACCGTCGAGGAGCAGGGCTCTCCTGAGGATCTAAGGATGGCGGGAGGGACCTTCGACAGGATGGTGCATCTACAGAGGATGTCCGAGGATTGGAGCATCTGAAACGGAAACACAAATCACGGGTGGCCCCGGGCCATCCGTGGAAACCATTTCCCGGGGCCGATCGGTCCCTGTATTATAGAATATAAAGAATAAAGGGGCCCGGGGCCCCGTTCGGGTTTCAGGCGGAGATGCAGCTGGAGGGGCACTCGTCGATGCAGGCTCCACAGTTGCTGCACTTGGAGGTGTCGATGATCGCGACGTCCTCGCAGGTGATGGCGTTCTCGGGGCAGACATCCACGCATGCACCGCATGCGACACACTCGGAAGTGTTGATTGTTGTCATTTGAATTACCTCTGAAGTACCGATTTTTCTGAAGGGTATTTGAATGTACCGATTTTTGAGTTAGGAATGTCTGAAAATCGACAGCAAATGTTAGTTCATCCTAACCCATTCATCAAACATCCCGGAAACATCTGGCTACCCCTTGTTTAGATTGCTATGATGCAATCGTATCAGGTTCTCCAAAATCAGGCAACCCTAATTTCAGTAGGTTTAGGGACACCGATATTCTGGCGGCGCCCCACCGTCATTCGACCTGCGAGGACACCAAATCCTCCACGATGTCCAGGAACTGCTCCTTCTTGTCAGGCGGGATCGTCGCACCGGCCGCCACCGTATGCCCTCCCCCGTAGCCCCCGACCAGCTCCGCCGCGGTCTTCATAACGCTCGACAGGTCGAGGCCACGGTCGACCAGACGTCTGTCGGCCCTGGCAGAGACCTTGGTCCCGTCATCGGAGTCCGCGAACGCGATTATCGGGATGTTGCGGGCGCATTCACCGGAGCTGAGGACCATCCCTGCGACGATCCCCACAACGGTCTCCTTTATCTCGGAGCCGGCGTCGAACCACTGGATGAAGCGCCTCTCCCTGAGCAGATGGTTGTCCTTGATGTACGACATCGCCGATGAGATGTGCCTGCGGTGCTCCGCACGGTTCCTCTCGGCATCCTTGAGAGCCGACATGTCCCCGCGGCAGATCCTCAGCCCGGTCTCGGCATCCTCGTACCTGCCACACGAGTTCAGGACCGTGGCGAACTCCTTGGCATCCCTCAGGCCCGTCCCGCGGGGCATGTTGGGGAACGTGTACATCTCGCCGAAGGCCCTCGACTCCTGATCCGGACCGACGAGCTCAAGGATGCGCTCGGTGGCGCGCTCCCTCTCCTCGGGGGAGAGGTCGTTCCAGACCCTCCATCTGCCGCCATCCTTGCCTCTGATCCCCATGGAATCAAGGAACTGGAGGCATCCGGACGCGTTGTCGCTGAGCCCCGGGATCTGCGGATCGCTGCTGAACTGCAGATACTGGTTTATCGGACGGGTCTCCCTTCCGAAGAACCTCAGATCGTGATCCACGACCAGGTCGCCGTTGGCGCACGCGTCATCGACGATGACCCTGTTAAGACTCACAAGACCGGAATGCCCGGAATCCTGGAAATCGCCGACCGCGCCGACGACCGCCAGGTACGCCAGGTCCACGTTCGACGGGTCCACCGCCTTCGACAGGAGATACGTCATCCCGGCTCCGCAGACCTCGTATGATCCGTCCATGCCGTAGACGTGCGGATTGAGGTGGGTGATCCCGGTGAAGCTGTCGAGGACGGTCTGCTTCCTCCTCCACCTCGGATCCGGGACATGATGGTCGGTGACTATGATGCCGTCCCTGGTGAATTCGGAGAGGTATCCGCTGCCGAGGTCGCATATCCAGACCAGGCTCTGCTCAGACGAGTTGATCGCCTCGACGGTCTCCTCCGATATCTTCTTCTCGAACCGGACCTCGTGCGTCTTGCCGAGCCTCTCGGCGGGGATGTCCGCCACCGCGCCCGCCGATATACCGTCGGCATCGATGTGAGAGATGATCAGGATGTCCTGCGCGTCCCTGAGCTGCGACGCCGCCGCATCGAGGTCCCTCTGCATCCTGCGTAGATCACCAGCGGAAGCCGGCATGCTCCCTCACCAGCCTTTCGTAGATCGTGTCGGCTATCCTCTCCAGGTTCACGGTATCGGCACGGTTGTACTCGGTCAGGATCTCGAGCGCGTCGCGATCCCCGTGCCTCTCCCACATCTTCCAGAGACGCACGGCATCGGCACCGTCTACGCCCTCGATGTCCTCGGACCTTGTTATCCCCATCTCGATCTCCAGGGGCTTCAGCCCTCCGCGGTAGCCGACCTTCCTGGATGCGAAGCGCAGGTCGAACTGCGGTATGTCCCAGTCAACCTCCGGGAAGCTGTTCCTGAGGACCGGCACGTCGAAGCAACTGCCGTTGAACGTAACAAGGATCGAGACACCGTCCAGCGCCTGTGCCAGAGCGTCCGGGGTCAGGTCTATGCCCTCCGTCAGGGTGACCGTGTCGGCAGGACGGTGTACTGTGACGACGGTCACCAGGGAGTCCCTGGACAGCCCGTCGGTCTCGATATCCAGATACGCGGCGGAGTCCCTGAAGTGACGGTACATCCTCCACACCTCCCCCTTCGGCATCATGTCCGCCAGCGAACGGGAGTCCCCGTCATCGAGGAGTTCCGATGCCTGGGTCAGCAGGATGTCGCCCCTCTCCTTGGCCTCTGGCCTCATCGTGTGCACCGAATCGGCCGATAGGAATTCATCCCAGGTGCGGACACCGTCCTCCCATATCGCCTTCTCCTTCTTGGCGCCGACGGACGGCAGAATCTGGAAAGTGTGTGTTATCATGGACGGCGGGTGTAGTCCGCCGCCGTGGTTAAGGTTATCGGACCCTGGTGGACCCAACCCGAATATGGGTTGATGGGGATCCAAGTGCCAGTCCTCCGAGTGCGCAATCATCCAACTTCCGCAAGGGTAGTTTATGTCCGACGGGGTAGCTCGGAACCGCTTTTAACCTCCGCTCGGATAGTTGAGAGACATGAGATGCACCTACTGCGGACACGAAATCCCCGCGCTCTACCCGTTCTCGATGTGCCCCACATGCGGACAGCCTGTGGACAGGCCAGCGGGCTCGGGCAACTGAGCAAAACTCCCGGCCCCGCCGCTTGCAATGGAGCCGGGAAAAGCATCTTTTTATGACCATCCATTCACGAGAGACATGAGGTACAAGGAGATCCTCCCGGGCGTCCGCATCACGAGCGACAGATGCCTGGTGCTCAAGGAGGGGCCGACCGTGGTCCTCGGGGACCTTCATCTCGGATACGAGCGCGCCCTCGAACAGGAGGGGATGTACATACCCAGGATAAACACGGACTCGATCCGCGACGCTCTCAACGACATCCTCTGCCGCTACGAGCCTGAGAGGGTGGTCCTGCTAGGGGACGTGAAACACGACTTCAAGCGTGCCGGGTTCGAGGAGAAGCGCGAGGTCAGGAGGATCATCGGACTGCTCTCCGAGGCCGCCGAGACGGTCGTCATCAAGGGGAACCACGACAACTACATCCAGAACATCATCTCCGACCTGGGGATCCTGGCTGTGGACAACATCGATATCATGGGATACAGGCTGGAGCACGGACATGTGGACTCGGGCGTGAGGCCTGTGATAATCGGGCACGAGCACCCGTCCGTCAGGATCCCTGGGTCTGTCGGAGGCGGCATGAAGATCCAGTGCTTCGTCCATGCCAGGAAGGACGGGGTCATCGTCCTGCCACCGTTCAGCCCGTTCTCGTCCGGGAACGACCTGGTGCTCGACAAGGAGTGCGTGATGGCCCCGGCCCTGAAAAGCTCCGACTTCGCCTCCGCCGAGATATACGGCGTCACCGACATGGGACTGATGGATCTGGGCACCCTCAGGGACCTGTCGGAGGTCACCCTCTGAACGGAGCTTAATAGCCGTCCGGATTCCTATAAACGCGCGCGTAATAAAGAACGATGGAGCCAAGGTAGGTCCATTAAAATATGAGAAAGGCATTTGCTCAATCAAGGAGAAATCAAAATGACAATGACTCCTAGAGACAGAGTACTCGCTGCTATGAAACAGGAATCCCTGGACAGGCCCGCTGTCGCCATCTTCACCCAGTCCGCCACCCTCGGACAGATGGAGAAGACCGGTGCCGCCTGGCCCGAGGCCCACAAGAACGCCGAGATCATGGCCAAACTCGGTGCCGCCCAGGCCGATGTCTTCGGATACGAGTGCGTCAGGGCTCCCTTCTGCCTGACCGCTGAGTCCGAGAGGCTCGGCGCCAAGGTCCAGGTTGACAAGAAGGACGCCTCCCCCATGATCAAGGGACACCCCTTCAAATTCGACCCCATGTCCGGAGAGTACGACGACCCCTCCGTCATGATGTCCCCCGAGGAGTTCATCCAGGGCGGAAGGCCCGCCGAGGCCATCAAGGCCATGGAGATCCTCGCCAAGTCCCACGGAGAGAACTACGCTGTCGTTGCCGGAAACACCGGACCCTTCACCCTCACCGGAAACCTCGTCAACACCGAGAACATGATCTTCGGAATGATGATGGCTCCTGAGGAGGTCGACAAGTGGGTCGACGCCGTCAACCCCATCGTCACCGCCTACACCAACGCCCTCATGGACGCTGGTGCCGACGTCGTTCAGTGCTCCGAGCCCTCCGGATCCACCGACATGCTCGCTCCCGACATGTTCGAGGAGGCCACCGGACGCCACATCAGGGTCTGCCTGAAGCCCAGGGCCGACAAGTACACCGTCCTCCACATCTGCGGAGACACCTACCCCATCCTCGACCAGATGGATGCCACCGGAGTTTCCGGACTGTCCATCGAGGAGAAGGTCGAGCCCGAGAAGGCCGTTGAGAAGGTCGGACACAAGACCGCCCTCGTCGGAAACGTCGGATCCGTCAGGCCCCTGTTCCAGGGAACCCCTGAGGAGGTCGAGGCTGCCGCCAAGAGGTCTGCCGCCGCTGGATTCAACATCATCTCCTCCGGATGCGGAATCGCTGTCGCCACCCCTGACGCCAACATGGAAGCCATGGTCAGGGCCATCAAGAGCCTGGCATAAGCGCATAGCAGTAACCCAAACCCTTTCCCCCTTCGGGGGGATCTTCTTCTCCCAAATCCTTGATGAATCTTCAGAACAGCAGGCTTCGCTGTTCCGATGGGATCGAATATGATGTGATGGTCAGAGCTCTGACTTCACCAGGTCAAGAGATCGTATACGTTCTTCTGTTCTCCGTCAGGATCATGCTTATCCTCAGATGCTCACCATAATAGTCTGAGGATTCACCAACGGGATCAATCTCAGCATGAGCAACATGGGCATCACCGCAGAGACATCCATCTGCGGGATGCTGCTTGTCGCCGATCAAACGGACCCTGCCAGCACATCACCTGCTGAATCATCGAGAGAAATGGGATCCATTCGGGGATGAGAAAAGATGATGCCGGCATCCCTGCGTGATTCCGGGGATGCCGGCCCGACCGTACGGTCGGATCAAGGGTTTCAGTCCTTCATGAGGGTGTACAGGACGGCCTTCTGGGCGTGGAGCCTGTTCTCGGCCTGGTCGAAGACCACGCTGTGGGGGCCCTCGATGACCTCGTTCGTGATCTCCTGTCCCCTGTGCGCGGGGAGGCAGTGCATCACGATGCAGGTGGGCTTGGCGATGGACAGAAGCTGGTCGTTGATCTGGTACGCCTGGAACAGCTTGATGGCGTCCTCCTCGGACGTCTTGTCACCCATGGAGATCCAGGTGTCGGTGTACAGGACATCCGCATCGACGCATGCCTCCTGGGGGTCGTGGGAGGCGATGATCTGGGACCCGTTGGCCTCCGCGATCTTCGATGCCTTCCACATGATCTCCGCGTTGGGCATGCGGACGGCGGGACAGCATGCGACCATGTCGATTCCCATGATGGCGCATGCGTAGAGCAGGGAGTTGCACACGTTGTTGCCGTCTCCGAGGTAGACGAGCTTCTTCCCACGGAATCCGCCGAGCTTCTCCTTGATGGTCACCATGTCGGCGAGTGCCTGACAGGGGTGCTCCAGGTTGTCCAGTCCGCTGATGACTGGAACGGTGGCCCACTCCCCGAACTTGTCCATCATCTTGTAGTCGAAGGCTCTGTACATGATCCCGTGAACGAAACGGCTCATGACCCTGGCGGTGTCCTCGACTGTCTCGCTGTGGACACCCATCTGCATCTTGGACTCGTCGATGTAGAGAGCGTGACCGCCGAGCTCGGTGATCGCGACATCGAAAGAGATCCTGGTGCGGGTGCTGGGCTTCTCGAAGATCATGGCGAGGGTCTTGCCCTTGAGGGGGTCGCCGTGGTGACCGCGCTCTGCCTTCAGCTTGATGGCGAGGTCCACCAGCGCAGGCCACTCGTCCTGCATGTCGGACACTGAAATGAGGTCTCTCTTTGCCATGAATCGGCATCCGAGGGATGGTATTTCACTATTATGTGCAGCAATAGACAACTGAAAAGATGGTTGTCCATCTCCGAACAGGTCGTCATCTCTTGACGATGATGCACACTATGTCCTCGTCGGCCACGACATGGTCCATGCCCACCGTCTGGCCGGGGAACTTGGCGCTCTTGCCCCAGATCATGGCATAGCGGAAGTTGTTCCTGAAGTCCCTGTGAATGAGCTCGCACACGTCGCCTACGGTGTTCCCGCGTTTGACGATCAGCGGGATGTCGAGGTCCGCCTCCTGGCCCTGGGGCTTGAGGAATATGCGGATCATGTCGATCGTGTCGTACAGAGCTTGCTTCAGGTCGTCGACGCCATACCCTGTGGCCGCGGAAATGGGGACGCAGCGATACTGCTTGTGCATCTCGAGGACCGCCTCCAGCTGTCCGGGCTTCGCCAGATCGACCTTGTTGATGGCCATGACCGCCTTGATGTACACCCTGTTGCCGGCGAGCACATCCAGCATCTGCTCCACGTCGATGTCCTCACGGACGACGACGGTCGCATTCACATGCCCGTAGGCGGACGTCATGTCCTTGATCGTCTCCACGTCGATCTTGGTCAGCTTCAGAGTGGGCTTGACCAGGATCCCCCCGTGGTCTGAGTGCGTGATGACGACATCGGGCTTCTTCTGGTTCAGACGGATGCCCGCATTGTACAGCTCCTTGAACAGGACGTTCATGTTCGGGTTGAAGATGTCGACGACCAACAGGATGACGTCCGCGGACCTGGCCGCCGCGATGACCTCGCGGCCCCTTCCCTTACCGCGGGAGGCGTCCTTGATAAGACCGGGCATGTCCAGGATCTGGATCTTTGCGTGGTTGTACTCCATCACTCCGGGGACGACGTCCAGGGTCGTGAAGTGATAGGCTCCGACCTCGGACTTGGCGCCTGTGAGCTGATTGAGAAGTGTGGATTTTCCGACGGACGGGAAACCGACGAGAGCGACCGTGGCGTTACCGGCCTTCTTGACGTAGAATCCCTTGGTGGGGCCTTTGGAGGCACGTCTCTTCTCCTCCTCCTGCGTGAGCTTGGCGATCTTGGCCTTCAGCTTGCCGATGTGGCCTTCGGTGGCCTTGTTGTACTTGGTCTTGGAGATCTGCTCCTCCAATTCCTTGATCTGCTCCTCTATGGTCGCCATGCTCTCCCTCCGGGGCTCTCGATGCCCACCGCGTATTTATCTCCTTTTAATTGAGGTAGAGATCGAGGCACTCCTTCACCTTGGACACGACCGCCTCGTCGTCGATCTCCCCGTCGAGATACTCGTCCGCGATGTCCCTGATGTTCGCTCCGATGGTGGATATATCGGAGTCCAGCCACTGCTGCGTGAGATGGTCGAGCTTCTCGTCCCCGACCTCGCATGCGTCGAAGATCGCATCCCCGAACATCCTCACGAAGTCCTGGAGCCTGTAGATCCACTCGCGGATGTCCTCCATCTCCTGCTCGTCGGTGCTGAGGCTGTCCGCCTGGTCGATGAGCAGGCCGCTGGCATGCATGAAGTCAGTGCACATCTCCAGCTGCATCCTGATGTCGGGCTCCACCTCGGGGTAGTCGAGGAGGAGGTTGAACAGCGTCTCGGATATGATCGCGGAGTCCTCCGGCACCCTGACGAGTTCCGGGGTCTGGGCGATGGCGTAGAACAGGGACGCGATGAGGACGTTCGGACCGGAATCCTCGCCGTACACCTCGATGAGCCTGCATATGTCCGCCAGGCCGCCGGAGTACGCGTCGCCCTCGGTGATACAGTCCACCAGCCATCCCGCGATGACGTCATGCATGCACCTCTCGATGTCGGCAGAGGCCTCCTGGTTCGCATCGAGGATCCCCGCCAGCTTGTCGGCGGCACCTTCGGCGTCGCCCTCGATGAGAAGGGTCTCGACATCCTGCACCTGGGGATACCATGGCTCCCCGCTGTAGTCCGCGGGCTCGTAGGGTGCGTCACCAACGGCTCCGTAGAGCCTAAGCGCCTGCTCCACGACCGGCTCGATGCGGATGGCGCTCTCGATAGCCAGGTCCTCGAAGCGGACCCCGCAGTGCATGCAGAAGGAATTCTCGTCCTCGTCGTCGATGAGTGCGCTCTTCCCGCAGGCGGGACATACAAGGGTCAGGATGGCCATGATGACCCCAACACAGTTCCCCGATATATCCATGATGCCGACAGGAAGGGACTCCCGGAGGCTCGAACGAACGGGGGGCCCGATTGATGCCACAATCAGGTTTTAATAATCCTCCCGTTACCAAGTGACGATGACAGAAGAAAAGAAGGGTCTGGGATCCGCAGGCAAAGGGCTCGTCCTGGATTTCAAGGCCCTCTCGGTCAAACAGTGGGTCGGCATAGTCGTCGCCATATTGCTGTCTCTCCTTCTGGAGATCTACTTCAGCAACTCGTGCTTCGGCTTCTTCATAGTAGCTGTCCTGCTGTACATGATTCCCCATCTCCTCGGAGTGTCCTCGGTCAAGGTCAAGGCGGTCGTCGGAGTGGCGTTCATCGTCCTCGCCGTACCGGTAATGACCACCGTGTTCTCTGGGACCCTCGACGCCGTCCAGGACAACCTGGCCGGACAGGAGAACGACTACATCAGCGATGTCGTCTACGACATGGAGGACGACACGGCCACGTTCACCGTTCAGCCCTACGTGGTCGAGAACGACGGCAGCTGGGAGATCGTCTTCCAGTGCTACAGGGTTCAGAGCATGACGGTCGCTCTGAACGGCGACATGAACTCCTTGCAGGAGATACGGTTCGATCCGACGACGCTCGAACACGGCGATTCCACCCTCGGCGGAACAGTCACGGTGGATGAGAACGGCGTGTACCATGTCACCGTCTCCGGAGTGGATGTCCCCGATGGAAGCCTCTACGTGATGGGAGCATTCATCGTCCTCCCCCAGAACAACGCCGTGGAGAGCATGAACGCCATCGTCAACAACAACGCCTCCGAGACGAACCTCGCCCTCACGGGTGCTGCATACACCGTCGCCTACGCGGCCATCGTGTTCTTCATCATCCTGATCTTCTCCGCCCTCATGAGGCGCAGCGCCGAGAAGACCCGCGCCAAGATGGAGGCCGAGGGCAGGCTGTATCCCCAGGGATACGGAAGGTGCAAGCAGTGCGGAGCCATGGTCCTCCCCGGAGAGGTCAACTGCAGGAAGTGCGGTGCCTACATCGACGTTCCGGAAGAGTTGAAACCCAAGAAGAAAGACTCCTTCACATGCTCCGAGTGCGGTGCCGAGGTCCCGGGCGACGCGAAGGTGTGCCCCAAGTGCGGAGCCGCCTTCGATGAGGATGACGAGAACGTGGTCGTCCACGCTGACGGCACGGAGGATGTCTCCAGCGAAACCGTCGTATGCCCCGAGTGCGGCAACGTCGTGCCCGCCAACGCCGACTGGTGCCCCAGATGCGGCAAGATGCTCAAGTGAGCGGTTGAGAAACAACTTACCCCTCCTCCGCGGAGGGGTTGAAACCATTGAAAGACGGGGTGTGGGAACCCACACCCCTTGATTGTTTACTTCTTCCTCTTGCGGAAGGTGACCTTCGAGTCCTTCATGTTGATGACGGCGTCCTCGAGCTTGTTGATGAGGTCTCCGGCGGTCTGGATGAGGTCCCAGCCGACCTGCTTGGCCATGATGGCCTCGCCGTTGATGAACAGCCTCGCGCTGATGCTGTACTTGTAGTTGCCACCCACGTCGTTGTACCTGGAGACGTGCATGTTGAAGGATTCGGGCTTGTAGATCTTCGAGACCTTGGTGACCATGGACTCGATGTCCGCGTAGATCGCGTCGACCGCGTCCTTCTCGTCATCCTCGAGGCCGGAGATCTGGACGAACAGCATGTCCCTCTCCCTGCAGGCCGCGAGCAGCTCGATGATGTCGTACTCTGTGAGGACACCCACGAGGTCCTTGCCCTCGACCACAGGAATGGTGGAGATGCTGTACTCCCTCATCTCGTCGACCGCTTCCGCGATGTCGCTGTCCCATGCGATGGTCTTGACCGACGTAAGGGCGATGGACTCCACGGTGATCTGGGAGCGGGAGCTCTTCTCGAGGTCCCCGATCGTCTTGTTCTCCTTCTTCCAGTTGTTGTCGATGATCTCCCTCATTCCGACGATTCCGATCACGTTGTTGGTGTCGTTCACGACGGGGATGGTCCTGTAGTCCTCGCGGATCATGATGTCGAGGGCGTCGTCCATCAGGTCGTTCGCCTTCACGGACTCCACGGGGTTGCTCATGATCTCCCAGACCTTGATCTCCTTCAGGGCCTTGATGTCCCTGACGATGTCCAGGAGCATGGTCCTCCTGACGATACCGATGATCTTCTTCCCGTTCACGACGGGAAGCTGCCTGCAGTTGTTGGAGACCATCATCTCAGCGATCTTGGTGATCTGCATGTCGGAGGTCACCGAGGGGAGCTGGCGGATGAAGTTCTTGACCTTGGCGTCGAGCGTCACGCTCTTCTTCCTGAGGATCGAAGCGTAGCTGACCATTCCCATGAACTCGCCGTTGTCCACGACGGGGATGTCCTGGTACTTGGTCTCTCTCATGACCGACAGCGCATCCGAGATGCGATCGTCCGACGAAACGGTCGGGAACTCGGCGGTCATCACCTGTTCAACGGAGATGCCGTCTATCTGCGATCTGAGCATGGTAATCTTCTTCAGATCCTCTAGGTCCTTTACAGCCATAGAATTCACCTCTGTGATGATGACTAGGCCGTGCTGCGGATATAATGATGTTGCTTGGATCCTTCGATTCACTCGGAATCCGTAGAACTATTTCGATAATCGTAGAAGAATGGGTTTTTGGAAGGGGTTTATCGTCACATCGATGACGTTCACAGCGAGGTATTATATACCTTCACAGGTCGGCGAACGGCTTACCGGCCAGCAGGTCGTCGACGATCTCGGCGATCCTGTCCACAGGCACGCGCTTCTGCTCGGTGGTATCCCTGTCGCGGATCGTGACTGTGCCCTCGGCGGCGCCTCCGGGGAGGGAGTCGTAGTCGACTGTGATGCACCATGGGGTGCCCACCTCGTCCATCCTGGCGTACCTCTTGCCGATGGTTCCGGATCCGTCGTAGTATGCCTCGACCCTGTGAGAGTGGACCTTGGAGTAGATGTCCTTGGCCATGTCGTCCAGCCCGTCCTTCTCCATGAGGGGGAACACCCCGACCTTGATGGGAGCGACGGCGGGAGCGAGCCGGAGAACGGTGTAGTCCTCCTTCTCGTCGTGGGAGTAGGCGTGCTCGAGCACGGAATAGAAGATCCTGTCGAGTCCGTGCGAAGGCTCGATGACGTGAGGAACGACGCGCTCGCCGGCAACCTTCTCCCTGACGGTGGCAACCTCGAAATACTCGTCGGTCAGCTCGATGTCCTCGCCGTCGACGTTGACAATGAGCTTGCCGTCCTTGACCGCGGAGGGGTCCATGGACTCCATCGCAGTGGCGATCGCCTTGGCCTTGGCCTTGAACGCGGGTCCGAGCGCCTTGTGCTTGGCGCGGATCCTCTCGACCTCCATCTCGCGGGGCTCGTCGAACCTCTTGAAGTGGGTGAGGTCGGCTCCGGAGAACTGCGCATGCCTGGAGAGGTCCCAGCATCCCCTGTCGGCGATGCCCACGATCTCCGTCCAGCCGTAGGACAGGAGAACCTCGGCATCCCAGCAGTCGGCGGCATAGTGGGCCATCTCGTCCTGGAGGTGCTCCCTGAACCTGAGCCTGGCCGGGTCGATGCCCACTGTGGTGAGGAGCTGCTTGGTCGTGTACACGAAGTAGGCGAGGACGCGGTTGGCGATGATGCCCTTCTCCACGGCCTCCTTGACCGTCATCGTGACGGGCTCACAGGTCGTGTTGGGGATGAGGTCCAGGGTCTCGTTCTCGATCTCGTGGAACCTGGGCCAGTCCTTGTCCTCGGGGTCGACGAAGAGCTCGACCTCCATCTGGTTGAACTCCCTCATCCTAATCATGCCCTGACGGGGCGCGATCTCGTTCCTGTAGCTTCTGCCGGTCTGGATGACCCCCAGGGGCATCTTCTCCCTGTTGTACCTGTAGAGGTTGGGGAAGTTCACGAAGATGCCCTGGGCGGTCTCGGGCCTGAGGTATCCCACACGGGCGGAACCAGGGCCGATGTGGGTCTTGAACATGAGGTTGAACTCCTCGACGGGGCCGAGGTCTCCTCCGCAGTCGGGGCACTTGATGTTGTGCTCGACGAAGGCCTCCTCGAGCTGCTTGGCGGTGAGGACGTCGGCGTTCTCGTAGAAGTCCTTTACCAGGTGGTCTGCCCTGAATGGGGCCTGGCACTTGGTGCAATAGGTCAGAAGGTCGGCGAACTCGTCGACGTGCCCGGAAGCCTTGAAGACCTCCCTGGGGTTGACGGTCTCGGAGTCGATCTCGACGAAGCCCTCGCGCCCCTTGTATATGGACCTCCAGACCTCGACGATGTTGTTCCTGAGGGAGCATCCCAGCGGACCGTAGTCGTACATGCCGGCCACGCCGCCGTAGAGCTCGAAGGAAGGCCAGATGAACCCTCTGCGTTTGCAGAGGGACATCAGGTCATTAGCGTTTGAATCACTCATTGGTATTACCTGAGATGGCGCATAGCACGTCTACATCATAAACCATGCCCACGAGCTCGTCCTTGTTCCCGTGCACCGGGATCTGTCCGAAATCGTTGGCCAGCATGATCCTTGCCACCTCAGATAGGTTCGTCTTCTTGAATACGGAGATCGGGTCCTTGACCATGAAGTCCTTGACCTTCCTGTCGTCGGACATGTACTTGTCCGTGGCAGTGTAGAACAGGGGCAGGACGTTCCTGGCTCCTGCCATGTTCCCGACGTCGGCGATGCCCAGGGCCTTCAGGTCGTCGGTGTTCTTGACCTGGTCGCTGAACAGGTCCCTGTCCGTCAGGATGCCTGAGAGCCTGCCGTGCGCATCGAGGACCGGGAGTGCGGGGACATCGCTGATCCTCATGGCGGGGACCGTGTAGGTGAGCGGCTCCTCCTCGTAGGCGGTGACGCATGTCGTGCGGATAACATCCTCGGCGAGCATGTCGGTCTTCATCTCCTTGACGATGCGGAGGAGGTCGGTGGGCGTGACGATGCCCACGAGGTTGCCGCCGTCGACGACGGGCAGCCTGTGGATCCTTCTGGTGCTGAAGATCGCCGCAGCCTCCTCGACCGTGGTCTCGGGGGTGACTGTGATGCAGCCCTTCTTCATGATGAGGGAGAGCTGGTCCTCCTCGAAGTTCCTGAAGACGTCCCTCCTGGAGACGACGCCCATCAGTTTCCCATCGGATGCGCGGATGACCGGAAGTCCGGTTAGCCCGTTCCTCACCATGATGTTGATCGCGTCGCTGCGGCTGCCAGGGACCTCCACCACTATGGGGGCGGTCGTCATGACGTCTGCTACTGTACCGCTCATCTGGTTCCCTGCCTTAGTTCTCGACAGCTTCCGTAGCCCTGACGACGAGGACGGGGCACTGGGAGGCTCTGACGACCCTCTCAGCGACGCTTCCCATCAGGAGCTTGGACATTCCTGTCCTTCCGAGCGTTCCCATGACGATGATGTCGTAGTTGGCGGACTCGTCGAGGATGACCTTGACGGGTGTGCCCTCCTTGATGACGACCTCGACCTCGACGGACTCCTGGGCACCCAGGTCGCGTACGAAGTCGACAGCCTCCTTCCCCTCCTTCTCGAGGGTGTTGTAGACGTTCATGACCGCGGTGTCCATGGGCATGTTGGTCAGGATGGTCTGGTCGAGGACGTAGAGCGCTGTGATCTTGCCGCCGGAAAGCTTGGCGAGCTCCATGGCCTTTCTGACGGCGGCCTTTGTGTATTCGCTCCCATCTGTGGGTACGAGAATCTTGTTGAAAGCCATATTATCAACCTCACTTTGTTTTTGATTCGAGACGGACGATCTCGGTCCCTGGGCCGAACGCTGCGGAAGCACTCTGCGCATCCGTCAGAAGAACGGTGAGACGGCCCGCTCCATTACAGCCCGAAATGTTACTTTCGTGATTTAATATCTTGCCCGAAAGCTCCGTGAGGGCTCTCCACACGCATTCAGGGTCGGTTCCCTGGGCCTCTGCGAGCTTGACGAACAGCCTGGCCTCGTCCACGAGGTCGGGACTCCGGAGCATCCCGTTGTCCGTCCCTATGGCCAGATCGACCCCCATCGACGCTGCGCGTGCTATAGGCGGAACCTTGCCGAAGTACAGGTTCGAGGTCGGACACACCACCACCGGCACCTCGGCCTCGGCGCATTTGGAGAAGTCCGAATCCGTCGCCTCGCACATGTGGACGACGAACGCAGGGTCCAGCGAGAGGACGAAGTCGATGTCCTCGCGGACCCTCTCGCTCACATGGATGGCGAACACCTTCCTGCGCTCCCTGACCATGTCCGCCACCGCCTCGATGTACCCATGGTCCATGTCCGAGACGCTGGAGATGCCTATCCCGTCCGCCACATCCAATATGTCGCCGACCTCGTTGGGGTCGAACTCAGGGGACACCGGGCGGCCCAGGATCACGGCGTCGGGGGCCGCCTCCCTCAGCAGGCGGCATCCGTGCAGGCCACCCTCCCTGAAATCGAGGAAGGCCGAGGATCCGGACGAGCGCGAGTCGGCCGCGAAGCGGGACATGTTCCGGGAGAGCTCTTCGTCCCCCGCATCCCTGAGGTAGCGGTGCTTGAGACCGTCGGGCGGGGCCACCAGCTCCTCCAGGGTCAACCCCTCCGGCACCCTGAGCCCGTAGTCCGCACAATGGGTGTGCCCGTTGACGATGTCAGTCAGGACCACACCGTGCCTGTCGGGCCTCACCGGACAGTCCCCGTAACCGATCTCGACGACCCTGCCCTCCTCTGCTATGAGGTATCCGCGGCGCATCCCGCGACGTCCGTCGATCATGCCCTCCAGGGCGAAGCTGCCTTCCATGCACGGGTGATTGCCGCTTAAGTTCGTAACGTCTTCGCCAAGGGTTTAAGAGCTTGAGAGACGTGGTTACGGTCAAGGTGAGTTATGCCCACAGTTGACGCCAACCTATGCGTCGCCTGCGGAGCGTGTGCGGACGCATGCCCCCAGGACGCAATAACCGTTGACGACATCGCCGTGATCGACGCCTCGAAATGCGTCGACTGCGGCGTCTGCGTCGACGAATGCCCCGCCGGAGCGATCTCCGAGTGAGGCTAAACCGATTCAAAATGAGGGGCTGGGGCCCCTCGATCCTTAAGATCAGGCCCAGTAGGGCTTCTTGACGAACTTGTACGCCATGAGCACGGCCGTGGTCGCCTCGCCCATCGCGGTGGTGATCTGCTTGAACTTCCCGGGATAGCTGACGACGTCGCCGCAGGCGAACACGCCGGGACGGCTGGTCGTCATATCGAAGTTCACCTTGACGAGACCGTCGTCGGTGAGCTCCACGCCCCACTTCTTGAGGTCGTCCAGGTCGGCGGAGATCCCGATGTTGATGACCGCGAGGTCCGTGGGGATGTCGAACTCCTTGCCGTCCTGGGAGACAGTGACGGACTCGACCTTGTCAGTCCCGTTGATGGAGACGAGGTTGGCGCTCATGACGGTCCTGATGTTGCTCTTCTCCAGGCTCTCGACGGTTGACTCGTCGGCCCTGAAGTCCGGCCTCCTGTGCACGATCGTGGTGTCCGTGACGGAGTCGGCGATGAGTGCCATGTCGATGGCGCTGTTGCCGCCACCGAACATCGTGACCTTCTTCCCGACGAGTTCCTCCTTTGGGGGCAGGATGTAGGTCACACCCTTGCCGGCGAGCTCGTCCTCTCCGGGGCATCCCATCTTCTTGGGCTTGAAGCTCCCCATTCCGATGGCGATGATGACCGACTTGGCGTGATAGGTGCCCTTGTCCGTGGTGACGATGAGCTCCCCATCCCCGTTCTCGATGGTGTCCACCCTCTCGTTCTCCTTGATCTCGCACTCGACGGACTCCGCCTGCGCGTAGAGCTTGTCGGAGAGCTTCCTCGCCTGGATCGTCTCGAATCCCGGATAGTTGTGGATTCCCTTCTCGGGGTAGAGGCTCACGAGCTGTCCTCCGACACGGGCGGAATCGAGGATCAGGGTCTTCATCATCTTAGACCTGGCGTAGATCCCCGCGGTGAGTCCCGCGCAGCCAGCTCCGACTATTACCACGTCATAGCACATTGGAGCCACGAAATCATGTTACGATATAAAAATATGGATGCTTCGGATTCGATTGCCGACCCCTGTGAGGACACAATCTTCAGAACATCCGCGGTTTTCCTACGAAATCCGTAGACGTCCTGCGCCAATCTGCACACTCGGCCGACACGGACCATGTAACGCGCCTACAACACCCGTCCGTACCCGCGCTGTTTTAAAGCGTATGAGGGGCGATTACGGTCATGGGGAAAACAATGGAACAGTCGGAAATCTACACAGAGAAGCTCATGAACATGATCCTCGACGCCATAGACGACATCATAGTCATACACGACTCGGCACACACCATCATCTGGATGAACAGGGCGGGGGAGAAGGCGTTCGGGAGGAACGTGGACGAGGTCATCGGCACCAAGTGCTACGAGCTCTTCGGGAATACCACACCGTGCGCCGACTGCATCGTCAACACGACGAACATCGGAAGCCCCGTCAACACGACCAAGCGCAAGGTCATCCCCAAGACCGGGGTGAGGTGCGACTGCTCCGCAATCCCATACTACAAGAAGGGCAAGCTGGAGCTCGTGGTCCAGCATCTGCGCCCGATCGCGGAGGAGGCCCCGCAAGCTTAAATTAAGGAACAGGAGATGCGGAACACATGATAATGGACGTCATCGACCCGTACATCTACGTCATCGCCGCCTCCGCGGTGTGGCTCGTCATCCTCGCAATCTGCAACCTCAAAAAGGCCGACACCGAGTGAGGCGACAGTATGGTCGCCCTGACCGAACCAGTGATCCGTCTGATCAGGCACCCGCACACCTCGAAGGTCCTGGCGACGGTCTCCCCCGGCGGGGAGCCCCACATGATCGTCTGCGGAAGTCTGAGCATCATCGAGCCCGACACGATAGTCGTCGGCGAGGTGTACATGCACAGGACATCCGAGTACCTGCACAACGACCCCCGCGTGGAGTTCCTCGTCTGGAGCGGCAAGTCCGGATACTCGATCAAGGCGATCGCCAAGGAGAGGCTCGTTGACGGCCCCGTCTTCGACAAGATGGCGGCGACCCTCGAGCGCCTCAACATGACCGTGGTCGCCGTGTGGACGTTCGAGGCCCTCGAGGTCTGGGACGAGAGCGCATCCGACAGCGCCGGCGACAGAGTGATCTGATGGAACTGGCCAGGGTGAGACGCCTCTGCCGCATGGTGTTCTTCCTGGGCGCCATGGTGATGTTCTTCGGCCTTGGGTTCTACCTGATGGGACATCAGACTGCCGGGATCGTCACGCTGATCGCCGGACTCGTCGTGGTCATGTTCACCTTCTCGGTGACCAGGTTCTTCGTCACATACGATATGACGCACCTGACGGACAGAAGAAGACCGGCACAGAAGAACGAGGATGTGGAAGAGGACCGCGTCCCCAGATAAACGGTTTCCAAATTGTTTGGGCCCGTGAGGGCCCCTCACGGTTCAGAACCTGCTCCTGTCCCTCTCGGCGGGCTGGTGTTTCCTGAAGCAGTCCCTGCAGTAGACGGGCCTTCCCTGGGTCGGCTTGAACGGGACCTCGCACTCCTTGCCGCAGTCCGAGCAGACCGCCTTGAAGAACTCCCTGGGCCTGTCCCTGTCGTAGCCTCTGTCCCTGTAACCTCCGTATGCCATTCTATTACCTCTCTTTGGTAAGGTACCCCAATAATTGCTCCTGCCCGGAGGGCCGGAGGTTACCAGAACGCCTCTGCAGGTGCATTACAGAACGAATATAATAAAAAGCGTCTCTGACGCTTCCGGGCGGTCAGAGCGTGCCGCAATCGGGGCAGATCCACATCCCCTTGTAGCAGACCATCATCTCGCCGCACCTCGGACAGACATGGGAGCGGCTCCTGTCCGCGCCTACGACCTCCTTCCCCGACAGGTCCGAGTTCGCCCAGGCGATGAGGGAGTTCAGCTCCCTGGCGCGGTCAGTCTTGTCGGGACCGTAGAACTGGAGGTTGTCGGCCTCGTTGTAGAGGCGGGTGCGCATCTTGCCGAGCGCACGGGCCACGTTGTTGTATGTCGCCACCTTGACCTTCTCCAGGGGCATGACGTTGTTCCTGTACCTGACGTCGAGATACTCGATGCTCCTGTCCAGGAACGCCTCGAACTCCCCCTCGTTCGGATAGACTGGGACCGACAGGATCAGATCGCGCTTTGACTGGAGCGACGGGTTCCTGGAGATCACCCTGTCGAGAACGACCCTGACGGCGGACCTCATCTCGCCCCCGACCTGGCCGTAGATCCTGCGCAGATGCGGGACGTCCTCCTCACGAGCGACGGAGGCCATCCTGTTCGCGGCCCTCATGAACTCGGAGCCGTTGGTGTGGTCCATCACATCGAAAAGCTGCGGTATGAGCTCGTCATCGGATTGCAACGCGCTCAGATAGCCCATGCATGCCAGACGGACCCTCTCGGAATCCCTCTGCCTCATGTCGCGGACTTTGTCGAGGACCGCCCTCTCGCGGACGTCCGTGAGAAGCAGGACGGTCTCTGCCCTGACGCGCTCGTCGTCGCAGTCCAGGTATCCCGAGACCACGGACAGCTTGTCCGCGTCATAGTAGTTTACAAGCCACCTGTCCTCGGAGATGGATCCGGGACGGCCCGCGACCACCCTGTCGACCGCTTCCAGGAAGCGCTCCAGGTATTCCACCTTGGTGACCGCCATCGCCGTCCCTTCTATGAGAATGATGTTTTCAGATGTCTCTGGAGTCCAGAGCCTGCTTGAGGAACCTGACCTCCTCGTCGGAGAGCGTGATTCCCTTCCCCATCTTCGCGTGGTCCGGGGACCACTCCCTGATGTCGTACTTGGGGTCCCTGTCGTTCCAGCTGATGAGGTTGAGCTCCTTGGTCCACCCTTTGGATGATTCGGAGAGGACGGCGATCTTCTCCACGACTTCGTATTTGATTTCTACCATCGAATTCCCTACGCGCCGAATGCACGCCCTTATTTTAAAGCTTTATCAGACTATATAATAAAGAGAAACCACGACTGGACCCGCAGTGGCAGACAGCTACATTTATATCCCTCTCCAGTAGAATACGAAGCCACGGTTTGATGGAATTGTCACGACAAGCTATGTCACCGGAGGGCGAGTGAGCCCATGGACCCGATAACGATCGTATACATCGTCATCATCGCGCTTCTGATCGTGTGCTCAGCATTCTTCTCCATGTCCGAGACTGCGTTCACCAGCGCCAACCAGGTGAGACTGAAGAAGATGGCGAAGGATGGGGACAAGAGGGCCGAGAAGACCCTGAACATCCTCGAGGACTACGACAAGTTCCTCACGACCATCCTCATCGGCAACAACCTGGTCAACATCGGGGCGAGTTCCCTGGCGACGACCGCCATAGCCCTCATCCTCGTAGGCATGGCCTCATCCACCGTCTCCCTGATCTCCACCGTGGTGATGACGATCATCGTCCTCCTGTGCGGCGAGATCACCCCCAAGACGCTTGCGAAGAGGAACCCCGAGAAGTACGCCATGAGGGTGTGCAGCATCGTCGGGGCTATAGAGAAGCTGTTCTCCCCCGTGTCATGGCTGTTCACCAAGCTGACCAACGCCATCGGCAACAGGGCCGGTTCCGGCGACGCCCCGATGACCGAGGACGAGCTGGAGGTCATGATCGATGAGATCGAGGACGGAGGGGTGCTCGAGGAGAGCGAGAGCAGGCTCATCAAGTCCGCCATCAGGTTCGACGACACCCAGGTGGGGGAGGTCTTCGTCCCCAGGGTCGACGTCACGGCGACCGATGTGTCCTCCACCCCCAACGACCTCGGGAAGCTGTTCACCGCCACCGGATACTCCAGGATACCCGTGTACGACGGGAGCATCGACAACATCATCGGAGTGGTCTACTCGAAGGACTTCTTCTCCGCCATGTTCAACGGGAGGCAGTTCGCCATCAGGGACATCATGAAGCCCATGAAGTACGTCCCAGAGACCATGAGCATCGCCGACATCCTCAGCGACTTCCAGAAGTCCAAGATCCACATGGCCGTCGTCCTCGACTCCTACGGAGGAACGATGGGCATCGTGACCCTGGAGGACATCCTCGAGGCGCTGGTCGGAGACATCTGGGACGAGAGCGACGTCATACAGCAGGACATCGTCCCGCTGAGCGAGAACAGATACACGGTGAAGGGCGACGCCAACATATTCGACGTCATGGAGAGTCTCGGGGTCGACTTCGATCCCGGGGAGTACGACGACTACTCCGTCACAGGGTATGTGTTCTACAGACTGGACCGCTCGCCTGTCAAGGGGGACACGGTCGACATCGATAACGTCAGGATAAAGGTCACCGCGGTCAAGGGCCGCAGGGCGACCGAGTGCGAGTTCGAGGTCCTCCCTCAGGAGGAGCCCTCGGACCCGGAGGAGTGATCCAGACCCGAGAGGAAGTCCGTGAGGACCCTCTCGGCCACCTCCTTGCGGGCCGGGTGCGACTGCACCTTGCCCGTGATAGCTATTACATCCCCGTGATGGGCGACCTCGTAGGTCCCCGTCACGGCCTTCTGCTTGTCCAATCTCATATAGAAGACGCAGTCCTCGTCGACGCGGTTCCCGATATCGTCGACGATCCACGACCTTATCTCGGGACCCAGCACGAGGAAGAGGTCGCGGTACTGCCTCTGCTTGGTCAGACGCGCCTCCAGGATGGTCATGATGTTCCCGTGCTCGCTCTCCGTCGGCTCCTCCGAGTACTCCGCCTCACCGAGTAGCTCCTCCATGACCTCCTCGAGAAGCTCCTTCCTCTCCGTCGCGTAGCAGAACGTCTGGACCCTTATCCAGTGGAACGTTGTCGCAGGCATCTCACTCCTCCTCCTTCGGATCGCCGTCCGATGGAGCGTCCACGGGGCGTTCCGCCCTGGGCACTATTGCGTGGACGTGCTCCGGATCCTCGGTGGAGAACACGACGACCCTCTTTCCCATGACCTTCAGGGCCACGCCCTCGTCGTCGCCTATGCGGGAGAAGGTCCTGTGCTTGACGCCCTTGAGGTTCCAGCCTCCGTAGTTCCTGATCTCCGTGAGATCCCCGCTGCGGACGTCCAGGATCTCCCTGCCCTCCACGACCGTCTTCCTGAACGCGTGGGTGATCACGACTTTGTCGGGATAGACCTCCAGATCCATCCTGAGCACCAGGAGCACGACGATTATGATGACGAACACCACGGCGGTCACCGGGATCGTCCAGGACGGCATGTGCGCATCCAGCACATATTCTGAGAACACCATGAAAGCGAGAGTGGCGATGAGGACCGCCGCGGACAGATACGCGAGGTTCCTCGGGAGTATGGGACGAGATTCCCTGTAGAGAGGATCCATGCCTTGACGGAACAGCGTCGCCATAGATAAAACAGGGGTGCTGGATTGCTCTCCGGACCAGGCAAAGGTTTATATTGTACCTGTCTATCATGGGTTTTGCTGGTCCCATAGCTTAGTTTGGCTTGAGCGTTCGGCTGATAACCGGAAGGTCATGCGTTCAAATCGCATTGGGACCACCACTCTTCTCGTTTCACTTCGATCATGCGTCGCTTTCGTCCGCATGCTCGTTCCAGCGCCGTCCATCCTGACTGCATCATCGCATCGGGCGCGTCGCCCATCATGAAGTGTCGCCGGGCATGGCCCGGCTGGAGTTTGAGAATCAGTCCTCCGCGGGAGGGAGGTCCAGGTTGTTGAGGCAGTCGCACAGGCACGTGAGCACCGGGTCGTCCTCGAGGTACTTGAGGTAGTCCGGGTTCCACATCTCGATGCCGAACACCCTTCCCTGGTAGATCGCGTACAGGTAGAGGAGCGCGGGCTCGGAGAAGTCGGTGTTGTCCACCTCGTCGTTCCAGTCGTCGAAGCCCTTGTTGACGGCCTCCGCCACAGCGGGCTCCATACCCTCGGTGACATCGTCATCCAGGGGGTAGACGTAGGCGTCGGATTCGTCCAGGTAGTCGTACTCGTAGAACAGCGACTCGATGCCGTGGCTCCTCATGAAGTCCGCCATGTACTCCGGGGTGTTGTCGCCCAGGATGGCGAAGGCCTCGTCGGGCGCGAGGAAGTCGGTGACCTCCGTGGCCATGAAGCCGTTGCTCTCGGCGTAGTCCTTGATCTGGTCCTCGTCCATGATCGGCGTGAAGCCGGGATAGTCCTCGTCAGACATGAAAACCAGAACGACGAGGTCGTTATTAATGCCTGTGAGGGATGCGGCGGACCCTGTGGATAGAAGGCGGATGGAGGGGTGTCGACCCCTCCGGTTTCAGCTTGTTCACTCCGGCTTCGCGGGCTCCGGATCGTACATGAACTTCCTGCAGAACGGGATGAGCATGCCGCCGATTCCGTTGCCCACGATCACGATCAGGATGAACACCAGCGCCTGCGATGTGAACTCCCCGGCGGATATGAAGTAGAACATGTCCGCTATGGAGTGCTCGAACCCTGCCAGAATGAACACCGGCACGCAGAACAGAAGCGCGAGATAGCTGTTCTTCTGCTTGTAGAAGTCCACGGCTATGAACATCAGCATGCCGCAGAACACACCGCGGAACAGGACCGAATACCATTCCAGCCCCATCTTCCCGTCCACGACGGTGGACGCGACATCATACGGCATCATGAGACCGGTGATCAGGCACCCGACGAAGTTCCCGAGGATTATCACCGGCATGTACCACAGGAAAGACGGCGGGTTCTCCACTATGTAGCCGACCTTCCCGGTGTACAGGTCCAGACGGAACCCCACCACGGTCATCAGACCGATGGCGAACAGGACCGCTCCCACCCACCGGGCCGTGCTGTAGCATCCGAGATACACGCAGCACCCGATGGATATCATCATGCCCGCCAGGATTGCCCTGACGAAGCTCCTTCCATACTTCTTGGCGTCCAAGTTATCACAGCTCGTGGTAGAACAGGATGATCGTGTGGTACTCGCCGTCCTTGGCCCTGAACCCGCCCGGGATCATGCCGAGGCGCCTGAAGCCCTCCTTCTCGTACAGATGGATGGCCGATGCGTTCTCCTGGACCACGGCGTTGAACTGCATGATCCTGAACCCCATCTCCTTGGCCACCCTGAGGGAATCCTCCACCAGACCTGAGCCTATGCCCTTGTTGGCGAACCCCTTGTCGACGCAGTACGATGCGTTGCAGATGTGCCCGCACCTCCCAACGTTGTTCGGATGGAGGATGTACAGCCCCACGACCCGTCCGTCGAGGACCGCCACACCGCAGTGGGACTGGGATCCGAAGAACCCCACGGCCTCGTCCTCGGTGAGAGGCTCCTCCTGGGGGAAGGCCATGCCGCCCTCCACCACGAAGTTCCATATCGCCCTCATGCCGGGCAGGTCGCCCGGCTCGTACCCCCTGATAACGATACCCATGGGTGTTGCATCGGGTCGACCGTATTTAGTTGGATGCGTCGGCGGCGTCCCTTTCCAGCTCCCTCTCCATGCGCCTGCGGCTGAACAGGACCGAGTCCATGAATATGACCCAGCATATCTCCACGACGATGGATGTCGCTATGGCGACCATCGCGGTTGCCGCCATGGGGCCGAGCGTCGCGGCGCACATGGCTATCGCTATGCCCTTGTTCTTGTACGAGGCCATGAGGATGTCCGCCACCCTCTGCCCCCACGGGAGGCCCGCGCGCCTCTCGCCGAACTCGATCAGGTTCCCGAGCCCGAACGACCTGAGGGCGGCTATCACTGCGAACACTACGAGGATCGACACCGTGGATGTGGAGAAGTCGGTGGATCCCACGGAGAGCCACACCAGCACGAATATGCAGCAGTTCATGAAGACGGACATGAAGTCCCTGCTGAGCTCGAACCTGGTGAGAAGCCTGGAGACGACCAGCGGGATGGCGATGATCTCCACCACCGCTATGAGTACCTGCATTATGTCGACAGACTCGCCGAGAGTGAGCCAGACGATGAACGGGATCCACACCAGGGACAGGATGTAGACGTAGATCGTGCCCCTGGCCGCATGCTCCATGTCCCCTCTCAGGATGTACGACAGGGGTGCGACCGAGGCGGCGAAGGGCGTAGCCGCAATGAACACCAGACCGGCGGCCTCGTCTCCGAACGCGGAATCCTTCAGGAGATAGAATCCCAGGAGCGGGATGATGGACGACACCACCAACCCCATGAGGACAGCTCTCAGGACTGATTTCCAATGTGCGACCGGACTGAGGTTGCTGAACGTGTACCTTGAGAGGGAGAGGGTCATCATCACTGCGAGGATAAGCACCGTCAGGTTGGACCTGGTGCCGGCGTCGAGGGTCTCCGATGGGAACACACCGCCCAGATTGGTCAGGAGGGCGATGATCAGAGCCATCGACATCATGAAAGCGCTGCTCTTCAGCAGGTCCTTCGGCGTCATGGACGGCCGTTACAGCATCCGGATATAAGATGGGACCGTAGGATGCATGTGTCCGCAAAGCAAGGCGGTTTCCCTCAACCTGTGTCCATAGCCCCTCTGCGAGCCCCCGGAACTGGATATGCCCGGATATGGCTTTAAAAACGCATGGGGTCACCCATCCAACTCTGCGCCATATGATATACTCATGTCGCCTATCCTCATGGGATGGGGAGGCGAAGCGATGACTGCACGGTTTGGGAGGGGTACGGGCCCCGATGGGTTCGAACCTCCGGAGTCGTTCCCGAACGACGTTGTTAGGTATCACGGGGTGGCTCCTGAAAGACCGTGCGACAAGGCCCCGCCTTCCGAGCGCCTGTTCTACTCCGACATGGACGACGAGACGATCCAGTCGTACCTGACGTGGAGGGCCGCGCTGGATGACGGACGCGAGGTGGAGCCGTACTATGCGTTCGTTTGGCTCAGGGTGTGCGAGATCGTCAACGACCCGCTCATGAGCGAGGCGGACGCCCTGGACGAGGCCCTCATGATGAACAAGAGGTTCTCCTCCGACTACACCCTGTCCGTGCTCACCGCGAACGCCGCCAAGGACCTGTGCCTGGTCATGGGGAGGAGGTGGCCGGCCCAGATCCTCTGGACCGGCGGATACCTCAAGGATGCTGCACTGGCAGAGGCGGTCACAGGGGATCCGGTGCCCGACATCCCGTTCGGTGTCATCTCCCGGGTCTGCGGCATGGATGTGCTGAAGAACGTGACCGACCGCGACGGGTTCGCCGACATGTTCTCAGAATCCCTGAGAGCGATCATCAGCCTGGAGAGGACCAGCGATCCGCACCTTTTCGGACCCGAGTGCTTCACCGAGAGGAAGGTCAGGCTGTTCGAGGGGACATCGAGCTCGTCGAAGCCCCAGTACGCGTCAGTCAAAGTCATGAGACTGGACGGCCCGGGCAGATGGAAGGACATCTTCCGCGGGCTTGCCGCGACCGTGTACTCCACCATGTACTGGGAGAGACAGGACATCCCCTGGAGGGAAGCCCTGCTGCTCACCGATGAGCAGGCGGAGCGGGTCAGGATCTCCATGGAGAGGGACGACGGCGAGAGGGACAGCCGGGAGGACAGCGTCGACTGGGTCCCGGGAGATCAGGAGGACGAGGGATTCCCGCTGAACCCGACCGTCCTCGAGGACATGAGGGCCAAGATGACCCATCCGCGCAAGGACTCCCTCAGGGCGTCCATCAGGATACACAACGGCCTTGCGGGCAGGAAGGATGCACCGTTCGTGCCTTCCGGCCACTGGTGCGCCAGCTACGAGGAGATGGGGCATGACCAGCTGGAGTTCTACCTCTCGTGGAGGTCCGAGGTGCTCGCAGGGAACTACAGGGACACCGACCGCGGATACCTGTGGCTTCTCCTCAACGAGCTCGTTGACTCCGAGAATGACCCCGTTCGCAGGATGTCCATCCTCAACGGCCTGCTGAAGGCGTACGGACAGTCGTCCGACGCCGTGAAGAGCATGATCCTCAGGACCTGCCAGGACTACGCGATAGTGACCGGGCAGGATCCGCCTTGGGACGGGACGGACCGCGACCAGCAGCTGCTTCTCTGGATCAAGCTGGACATCGTCCCCATGGGGCGCATCCCCGTATCCATGGCCGCGCCGTTCACGGACGTGGACGTGGATAAGTACTGCACCGGGGGCGCGGACTACGACGCCGCCTTCGCGATAGCCCTGCGCGCGCTGGAGGCCAAGGTATACAAGAGGACCGGGATGAGCCTGGCGGAGACGCTGACCGGCAGGAGCAGGACTGTGTACAGGAAGCTGTTCCCGGGACTCTCCACGGACTGGGGGAGCTGCAGCCTCACCGTGTGTGACATACGCCCCACGAACAGCGGGGGCAAGATGCTCGCCTTCGCCCTGAGAACGGCGATACGCTGCGTGAACACCAGGCTGAAGCTCAGATGCCCCAGGATCCCGGCGGGGTCCGACCCGGAGTACCTGTCGGCGATGGAGACGGAGGTCTCCAAGTGGCTGGACAGGCAGGAGAGGGCACGCAGGATAGAGATGGTGAGGCGGGAGGCCGCGACGATAGTGCTGGACCGCGGAGCGGTGGCCGATGCCGAGACCGACCTCGCCGCAGTCAGGGACATGGTCGGGACCGAGGAGGAGCCCGAGAGCGTCCCAGACCCGCTACCGGAGGCGCCGGTCGCCGAGACCGCCTCGGAAGGGCCGTGGGCCGACCTCGCCAGGACACTGGACGAGGTCCAGAGGGGATACCTGTCGGCATCCCTCGAGGGCAACGGGGAGTCGTTCGCCAGGACCCGCGGCAGCACGACAGTCCGGCTGGAGGACGGGATAAACGCCGCGGCGATGGACACCGTCGGCGACCAGATAATAGAGGACGGGGAGGTCTTCGAGGAGTACGCGGACGACGTCCGCCGCATCGTGGGCGAGATCCCCGCCGAGACGGGGCGATCGCCCCGATCAGGAGATTCAGATGACAGAGATACCCAGGAGGACACTGGTCACTATGATGAACGCGCTGTCCTCAGGTGTGGTCCCCCGCAGGGGACTGGAATACATAGCGGTCGGGAGAAGGAAAGAGACCGAGACCTTCGTCAACGACCTCGAGGACACCGCCGAGGGCGGCGGAGCGTTCAGATTCATCTCGGGGAAGTTCGGCAACGGCAAGAGCTTCATGATCCAGATGATCCGCAACTACGCCATGGACAGGGGATTCGTGGTCATGGACGCGGACCTTGCCATAAACCGCAGGCTCACGGGGAGCAAGAAGGAGGGCCTCAACACGTACCGCGAGCTGGTCCGCAACATGGCGGTGAAGTCGCGTCCAGACGGCGGGGCCATGGAGCTGATCCTCCAGAGGTGGATCGACAGCATCCGCGAGAGGATGGCGGCCGAGCGCGGCGTCGCCATGATTAATCTGCCCCCGTCCGATGTTGCTGAGAGGCTCCGCAGGGAGACCTCCGAGATGAGCGGGATGACGTTCTACCAGGACTTCGCCGCCGTGGTGTCGGCATACTGGACGGACCTATCCTCCGGGAGGGACGACATGCCCTCCCTCAGATGGCTGAAGGGCGAGTACGACCTGAAGTCGGACGTCCGCAGGGACCTGGGCCTGACCAACATGGTGAACGATGCCAACTGGTACGACTTCATCAAGATCTGGGCCGAGTTCTGCTCCCGCATCGGGTACAGAGGCCTGGTGGTCTTCATCGACGAGGGCGTCATACTGTACAAGATCCAGAACAGGGTCTCCCGCAGCAACAACTACGAGAGGCTCCTGTCCATGTTCAACGACATAATGCAGGGGAAGGCTTCGCATCTCTCGATGTACGTCTGCGGGACCCCGGAGTTCATCGAGGACCCCGACAGGGGGCTGTACAGCTACGAGGCCCTGAGGTCGAGGCTCGTGTCCGGGAAGTTCGAGAACGGATACGACAACTACCTGGGCCCGGTGATTAACCTCAGGCCGCTGACCAACGAGGAGATCTTCGTTCTCCTGAGGACGCTGCGCGGCATGCACGAGCAGCGCTACGGATACAGCTCCGAGCTGGACGACTCCATGCTCGAGACCTACCTCAAGACGGTTACATGCGCCATAGGCCAGGGGCTCGTCACGCCGAGGGAGATCACTAGGGACTTCATCAGCCTGCTCGACACGATGCATCAGAACCCGGACGTCACCTTCTCGGAGCTGGTCGAGGGCAGGACCGTCACCCCCGACCGCGACCCCGACGACGACCTCATCGAGGACCTCGAGGTATGACCGACCGCACGGGGGAGATGCCCCGCTTCGTCCTGGAGCATCTGCACCGCAACGGGTGGACCGGGTTCAGGGAGGTGCAGGAGAGGGCGTTCGACGTCCTCTTCGACACGGACGACGACCTGCTGATCGCCTCGGGGACCTCCTCCGGCAAGACGGAGGCGGCGATGATTCCCGTGATCTCCTCCCTCTACAGGGACCGCCCCCGCGGATTCGGCGCCGTGTACATCGGCCCCACCAGGGCGCTCATCGACGACCAGTTCTCCCGTCTGGACCGCATGCTCCGGGACTCGGGCGTCCCGGTGACCGGATGGCACGGGGACGTCGACACATACCGGAAGGACAGGGCAAGACAGAACCCGGAGGGCATCCTTCAGATAACGCCGGAATCGCTGGAGGGGCTGCTGGACAATCACCGCGAGGACATCGCGTCCATGTTCGGCGGACTGAGGTTCGTGGTCATCGACGAGGTGCATTCGTTCATGGGTTCCGACAGGGGGCTCCAGCTGCTCTGCGGACTCGAACGCGTCAGGGCCGTGTGCGGATGCTCCCCGAGGACCATAGGACTGTCGGCCACCCTCTCCGATCCCGATGCCGCGGCCGGATGGCTGGGCTCCTCCACAGGGAGACACGTCAGAGTCGTGTCATCGGACGGCCGCAGGTCCTGCAGGATAGGGATAAAGCACTTCGAGTTCCCATCCGAGGACTCCGAGGGGGACAGGAAGAGGGCGGTCTCCGCATACTACTCCGAGCTGTTCAGGCTCACCGACCCCCACAGCTGCATCGTGTTCACGAACAGCAGGGCAGGCGCCGAGAGGACTGCACGGTCCCTGGAGAAGGTCACACATGCGAAGGGGTCCCGTAACCCGGTGAGGGTGCACCACGGGTCGCTCTCCGGCGGGGTCAGACGCATCGCGGAGGAGGATCTCAGAGGTGATTCCCCTGCGACAGTGGTGGCCACCGTGACACTCGAGCTGGGCATGGACATCGGCGGCCTGGACAGGGTCGTGCAGATCGGGGCCCCGTACTCGTGCTCGAGCCTTGTCCAGAGGATGGGGAGGTCTGGCCGCAGGGGAGGGAGGCAGGAGCTCGTGATGTTCTGCAACGACGACCTGGCCGAATGGCGCCCCGGGATAGAGGGAGTGTCGCTGGAGCTCGCCAGGGGGATCGCTGAGACCGAGCTCTACCTCGGACACGGGTGGACGGAGCCCATCCGCCCGGACCCCCTTCCCTACGGGCTTCTGTTCCACCAGACCCTGGCGGAGCTGAAGGGAGCGGAGAGGCACCTCCGGTTCGGGGACCTGTGCGACCGCGTCCTTTCACTCGCCCCGTTCTCGTCGGTGTCCAGGGAGGACTACAGACTCCTCCTGAAGCACATGATCAACCAGAGGACGCTGATCCAGACGGAGGACCTGACCCTCCTGATCGGCCCCCGCGGGGAGCCGCTCGCGTTCGGCAGGGACTTCCAGACGGTGTTCGAGGTCAGACGCGAGACGGAGATCCGCTCCGGGGGATCGACGGTCGGAACCGTGCAGGGTGAGCCGGATGTGGGGGCTACCGTCGCCCTGGCCGGCAGGGTGTGGACCATCGTCCGGAGGGGGGACGGCTGGGCGGATGCCGTGGAGAGCGATGGGGAGGCCGACGCCAGATGGAAGTCCGACCCCCCGGTGATCCACACGACGGTCATGCGCAAGACGCTGGATGTCCTGACATCCGACGAGGACTATCCGTATCTCGACTCGGCGGCGAGGGAATGCCTCGGAAGATCCAGGGCCGCATTAGCATCATCCGGTGCGGGGGACGTGTTCGTGCCGACAGAGGACGGCTTCGATGTGTACCCCTGGCTGGGGACGGTCCAGTTCGACACCCTGAGGCGCATGCTATCCCGTATCAGGGGCGTGAGGGTGATGTACGCGTACAGCCCGCTGGTCATCGCCCTGGACACCAGAATGACCGTTGGGGAGATAGAGCAGGGGCTCGACCGCATCAGGTCGGAGGACGACCCCTCGTCGCTCATCGAGGGCAATGAGAGCCTGCGGCTGGAGAAGTACGACAGATATGTCCCAGAGAGCCTGCTGGCGGACGCCTTCTGCGCCAGGCGCATCGACTGGGATTTCGATCTCGAGCCCCGTCATCATGATAACCTATCAACTCCATCGGGCCCTCATGGGACGCGATGAGCTCAGCTCCGAATACTACGACGAAGACGACGACTGGATGCCTGAGTGCCTCGACGAGCCGGAGCCGGCGAGCGAGGAGACGCTGGCACTCCTCAGGAGCACCTTCCCCAGGATGTCCGAGGAGGCCAAGCTCAGACTCGTCATGGCCCTCGCGGACCTGGCAGGGGACGACGAGCTCATCGACCTCATGGGCGCATGCTACGACGAATCCACCGGTTTCGAGACGTCCGACGTGGAGGCCCGCGCCTGGGACGCCCTCAGGGACGGGATCGCGAGCAGCATGGAGCGCCGCAGGGACAGGACCACGAACATCGAGGATCTGCCGGAGGTGATCCAGATGAGCATCGAGATGGCCCTCATGGACGAGTTCGGAGAGACGGTGGAGATTCTTGCCGACGAGCTCAGGACATCGGACGCATGCAAGCTGCTGGACGCCATCGCCGACGCCTTGGAATCCTTCCCCGAGATGATGGACGAGGAGACCCGCGAGGCGGTGACGATCCAGGTCGGGGACCTCCGGGACAACTCCAGGAACAGATCGCCGAGATACGCCTTCATGTGATCCCGGTGCCGTCGAGCGTGCTCCGTATCGTGGCCGCTTAGGCATTGGCGACCGTTCGTACGGTCGCTTCTTCAGATGCTTTGCCACGGTGACGTGAGATGACGTTCACCATTCCCCACGATCGGCATCGTCGGAATCGTTCGGCAACCTCGCCATCCTGGAGCCTGGCCTGCAGAGAGCCAGCGCACGCGAGAGCTCGGCCCTTCTGGATGATGCGGCATCCGATGCGCCGTCGAACACAGCGGTTCCGAGATACGCCCTGGTATCCCTGTCGCTCGAGTACATCCTCTCCCTGAACCTCCTCAGGGTCAGCAGGTCCAGCGGGACCGTGAGCGAGAAACCGTCACCTACGACCGAGGGACCCTCCGGAAGATAGACGGCCTCGCCCTCCCCTGTGAAGGATGCCTTGCCGTCGAAGGAGGAGTATGACACCGTGCACAGGACTCTCGACGGACAGTCGTCGCATTCGTCGGTATCGATGCGCAGCTCGTCACTGAGCATGAACTGCCCGCTTTCGCTGCCGTCCCCGAATAGGGTCATCCTGACGAACCTCTCCAGTTCCCCGGGATCGAGCTCCACGTGTGCCCTTCTGGCCCCCAGAGCGTTGAGGACCAGCTCGGAGTCTGGGCCGGTGAAGATGCCCCCGTCATGGGAGAGGACATCCATCGTCATCGAGAACCCATCGTCATGATAGATGATGAATCCGGATTGGGTGCTTCCCAGCGTGAACCCGGAACCCAACTCTATGCGCTTGGTCGGAGAGCCGTCGCCAGCCCTCTCCGGACAGTCGTCCCACATCGACAGATCCCCGTCCAACCCCCTCGACACGGCCTCGGCGATCTTCGAAGGCTTCATTCAGCATCACCTCCTATCGAGCGCCTGACACTGTCCACGCACAGGAGGAACACCCATCTCAGGTCGGACTCGTCCAACTCCTCGCGGACGGCGGTCATCGACATCACATCGTCACCCAGGTCGATCCTGAGCCCGGTCGGTTTGAAATAGAAGGATGCCGGCCTGTCCGGGAGATGCGGGTCCGAGACTGCAGGGACGATGGAGAACATGCCATCCTCGAACCCTCCCCTGGAGTTGCAATGGCCCCTCATCCCGGTAGTCCCATCGGGAGCCGTCCTTGTGACACTGAGAAGCAGCGCCCACTCGGGGACGGCGCTCCAGCCCAACGACGGACATTGGATCGGTGGGGATGGCCCTGGGTGCGACGCCCTTCCAGAACGGGTGAGGCACCTCGTTTCAGGCCCGAGCCCCTCCGATGATGCAGCATAATACTCCAGATACGGGAGAACCACGGACCTCCCATCGGGGTCTCCGGTAAGCGATACCGCTCTCAGGAAGTGGTCAATGGCGACGGCATCATCGCGGGCGGCGAAACGGGAGCAGAACGTCTCCCTGCCCATGATCAGATGCGCCCTCCAGTCATCGTCCAACGAGTTCAGGATGGCCATGGCCTCCGCGAAGGATCTCCTCCCGTCATCCGGATCCTCCGCCTGGTACGCATCGTCGATGAGCCACTCCGCCAGGATGCGTCTGGACGCTGCATCGCCGTCCCTGGCGGAAAGCTCGGCCCAGTGGCGGCATCCGGAATCCCCGGCGAGATGCTTGGCATGTGCCAGCATCCTTCTGACCCATGCCGACCCGTCGGCTCTGGACTCGGCCTCCTCCATAAACCCGTCGTCCTGTTCGAAAAGCCAGGATCCGTCGGCCCTCCTGGTGCGCACCGGCAGGGCCGCCTCCATGAACAGCCTCTCGGACCTCGCGTCGGCCTCCTCTGGATCTGCAGAGCACGGGTGCTCCGATATCAGCCTCCATGTCGCCCTGGTGTCTCCCAGCCTGTGGGCGCGCATGTACATGTTCGCCGCCTCGAGATGGTCAGACGTCCTTCCGAACAGACCGAGCTCCGAGATCTCCCCCGCACGGAATGCTGCATACGGGTTCTTCCAGGACATCTCGTACATCCTGCCGACGGCTCTCATGCGGTCATAGCGGTCCTTGGCCTCCTCGATCCTGGCCTCCGCCCTCTCGTACCTCTCTTGGAGGTGCTCCATCTCGTCGACTCCCAAACGGCTGGTGCATTGCATCCTATAACTACCGGTCTCGGAGCCGTGAGTACAGATATATAGTTTGATGATGTAAAATCAATATTTCTTAATATTCTATATAGATGGTATGAGAGCGATTTGCTGTATGTTTGAACGATCGGTGACCCATGCCGCGATTTCGTCTGTCCTAACAACGTTAACTCTTTAACGTATCCGCTTTTCCCGATTGCATGCTCGGAAGGAAGATCTCGATCGACAGGGAGAAGTGCGACGGCTGCGGACTGTGCGTCACCGCATGCCATGAGGGGGCCATCGAACTGGTTGATGGCAAGGCGGCCTTGGTCCGCGAGAACGCCTGCGACGGCCTCGGGGATTGCCTTCCAGCCTGTCCCCGCGGTGCCATATCCTTCTCGGATCCAGAACCCACGGACCTCACCGTGAGGAGGTCGATGGTCAACAGCGACCCGTCCGCCTGCCTCATGGCCGATCCGGGATACCAGTGGCCCATCCAGATCGCCCTGGTTCCAGCGAGGTCGGACTTCTTCAGAGGGACGCTCGTCATCGGCGCGGACTGCGCCGCCTTCGTCGTGGACGATTTCAGACGCAGGATGATAGGATCCAATCCAGTGATCATCGGATGCCCGAAGCTGGACGAGCGCTCCAGGTTCGAAAAGCTCAGGGCGATCCTCTCGGAGAACCCCGTCGACGAGGTCAGGGTCGTGAGGATGGAGGTCCCCTGCTGCAGCGCACTGACCCGGATCGTCAGGGAGGCGGCGGAGTCTTGCGGCCGCGACGTGCGTGTGATCGAGACCGTCGTGTCGCGCAGCGGTTCGATCCTCCGTTGATTCCACGGGAAGCCATTATAACGTCTCCGCCCATCGTCCGTCAGCGCCGCCTGCGGGCGGAAGAGAGTGTGAGGGCATGGGAATCAACATCGGAATCTGTGAGACGGAGGCGCCCAGCGCGCCGTGCAGGGAGCTTCGCGCGAACATCGTCAAGGTGCACCTGGACGATCCGACGGGCTACGAGCAGTACATGGAGCGCGATGTGAAGGTCGACCTCGAAACGGCGAGACAGGCCGTCGGCGACTGGGACGCCTTCATCAAACGCAACAGGATCAATCCCGACACCGATGCGATCTACATAGACAAGGTGAAGAAGGAGGAGGACAGGGCCGTCCTGGAACCTCTCTCGGAGAGCGTCTGCACGGGATGGATCACTACAGAGGGCCTTCCCGGGGATGTGAAGGACGAGGTCATATCCAAGGCATCTCCGGAGGACCGCCTCACCGGATGGGACATGCTGTCCTTCGACGAGATGAACGAGATGTGCGCCAACTGTCCGCTTTCATGGGACAAAGGACGCGGATGCATCGGAGCCTTCGGACCGGACAACAGCCTGCTCCCGGAGATCGCCGGCAGACACGGGTGCGGGATCGTGGCCTCAGTCCCGGATGCCGTGAAGGAGGGGAGGAGGTTCACCTCGGAGGACGCCAAGGAGCTCCTGAGGGAGGTCGAGGTGCTCAGAGCCGCGCTCCCCGAGGAGGGCAAGATGATGGTCAGGCGCTACAGCGGTCCCGTCGACAGGATGGAGGCCGTGGCCAAGATATCCGTGTCCGAAGGATGCGGTTTCTTCTTCTTCTGAACAACGCGGGCGGCTCACGGCCGCCCCTCTTCCGGTTCAGGCATATCCATTGAGACGCATTATGGCGGAGACCATGCCCTCGACCATCGAGCGCACTCCCTTCATCCCTTCCCTGTCATCCTCGTACTGCGGGGAGTTCAGGGCCCTGACGATCGGCATGGGATAGGATCCTGATACCAGCATTTGGTTCATGAGCATCCAATCGACCATCTGGTTGTAGACGAGGGATGCCCCGTCGTGGCCGCATACCGCGAATGCGCCTCCGACCTTGCCCTTCAGACCGTGGTCCCCCTTTCCGAACACCAGTGCGGCACGCTCCATGAAGGTCTGCATCATGCTGGGGCAGGCATTGGCGTATGTGGGCGCGGCAAGGACGATCCCGTCCGCCTGCCTCATCCTGTCCAGGAGGTCGTTGAACCCGTCATCCTCGTCGATGCATCTGCCGTCACCGCGGATCTCGCATGTGAGGCAGACGTTGCAGTTGACGAACTGGTACTCGTAGAGGTAGACCGTCTCCACCTCTATCCCCTCCCTTTCGAACATGTCCGCCACTTCGTGGAGGATGTTGCTTGTGTTCCCTATCGGGCGGGGGCTTCCGTTGAGAGCGAGTACCTTCATGAGAGGGCGTAGAGGCGGTGCGATTAAGCCACTATCGGTCGCCATCCTGCGGCGTTCACCGCCGTTTCGCCCGCGGCAATTCCACCGGTGGCGTGCCTGGCTGTGCGGTGGCCGTTGTCCTAACAATTGTTAAGTACACCGTCCACGTTCAGCGTCTAGACGGCGCCCAACATAAGGTTAAAGAATATCAGACGTTTCACGCCGTTAGTATAAGGTGAAGACATGACAGAAATGCTCAAGGTGGTCGACCTCCACGCCTGCGCAGGCGAGAGGGAGATCCTGAAAGGCGTCAACCTCACCGTCAACGAGGGGGAGACCTGTGTGCTCTTCGGGCCCAACGGCTCGGGGAAGTCCACGCTTATGTCCACGATCATGGGTTACAGCTCCATCGAGGTGACCCAGGGCGAGATCCTGTTCAAGGGAGAGGACATCACCGACAAGACCGTGGACCAGCGTGCTAAGATGGGCATAGGCATGATGATGCAGCGCCCCCCGAACATCTTCGGGGTCAAGCTCGGCGACCTCATCAAGGCATCCTCGCCCAACGGCGAGGAGATCCTCGGCAAGGCTCCCGAGTTCAAGATGCAGGGATTCCTCGACAGGGAGGTCAACGTGGGCTTCTCCGGAGGGGAGATCAAGAGGTCCGAGCTCCTGCAGCTCACAGCCCAGAAGCCCGAGTTCATCCTCCTGGACGAGCCGGAGTCCGGAGTCGACCTGGAGAACATCGACCTCATCGGCAGGAAGGTCCACGACCTCCTGTACGACGGGAACTGTCCCGGCAAGCAGAGGCACGTTTCGTCCCTGGTCATCACCCACACCGGCCAGATCATGGACTACATCGGAGCCGACCGCGGCTACGTCATGAGGAACGGAAGGATCCACTGCTCCGGCAGGCCCGGAGACCTTCTGAAGGAGATCAGAGAGAACGGATACGGGGAGTGCGACACATGCCAGCCGATAATCAATCTGTGAAGGATGCCCTGAGCAAGAAGGGCGCGTACGGGGAGGACATCGACCTCGAGCACTACGACGAGGGCGCAAGGGACTCCGAGCAGATCAGCGACCTGCAGGACTCCGAGTACAAGGACTACATGGAGAAGGTCGGCATCGTCGCGGACGAGATGAACCGCTCCGGCACACTGATGTTCCTGGACAACGGCATGAGCCACTGCCACTCGACCCAGCAGGAGGGACTGGAGCTCATGTCCACCAGGGAGGCCCTCGAAAAGTACGACTGGGTTAAGGACTACATGTGGAAGGCCATGGACCCCACCAAGGACAAGTACACCGCCAAGAGCTACCTCGAGGACGCCGACGGGTACTTCATCCACGTAAAATCCGGATACCACATCAAGGATCCCGTCCAGACATGCATGATGATCAAGACAGACAAGACCATCCAGAACGTCCACAACCTAATCATCGTCGACGACAACGCGTCCCTGGAGATCATCTCAGGATGCTCCACATCTCATCACGCCAACGACGCCCTCCACATCGGTGTCTCCGAGATCTACGTGGGGGACAACTCCAACATGTCGTTCTCCATGATCCACAGCTGGGGCAAGAAGACCGGCGTCAGGCCGAGGACTGCCACGGTCGTCGGAAAGAACTCCAACTACACCAACAACTACGTGATCCTCAACCCCGTGGGAAGCCTCCAGAGCTTCCCGTCCGCCACCCTCGGCGACGGGTCCACGGCCATGTACAACACCATGTGCATCGCCCACGAGGGATCCGACATCGACACAGGCGGTCTCGTCTACCTGAACGGTATCAACAGCAGCGCGCAGATCCTCAGCAGGAGCATATCCATGGGCGGACACATGTGCGCACGCGGACGCCTGGTCGGAAACGCCCCCGGGGCCAAGGCCCACCTCGAGTGCAGGAGCATCATCATGAAGGACGGAGGCTCCACGAATGCGGTCCCCGAGCTCGAGGCCCACATCGCGGATGTCGAGATGACCCACGAGGCCGCCGTCGGAAAGATCGCCCAGGACCAGATCGAGTATCTGATGTCCAGGGGTCTGACCGAGGATGAGGCCGTCAGCATGATCGTCAGGGGATTCCTGTCCGGAAGCATCAACGGTCTGCCGGCGGAGCTCCAGGCCGAGCTGGATGCGGCGATCGAGGCAGCCAACGTCGGAGACTGATCCAAACAATCAAAGGCCCCTCCGGGGGCCCCCTTAATATTTAACTTATAAGACCGATTACATAATCATGGGAGCAAGTCGCCCTCTTCTGATCACCATCATCGGTGCTCTGTATGCACTCGTCGGAGTGCTAGCGATCCTCGCCGGTATCGTCCTCGCGATAGGCGGTGCCGCCAGCGACGCCCTGGCCGCAGGGGCCGTGGGCGGAGGGATCGTAGCCATAGTCGGACTGATCTACATCGTGATAGCGCTCGGATTCTTCAAGGGCTGGAAGCTCTGGTGGTACCTCGGAGTGCTGTTCTCGATCATCGGGATCATCCTCGGACTGCTCAGCTTCCCCGCGGGACTTCTCGTGGTGATCATACAGCTGATCATCCTGTGGTATCTGTTCAGGGACAACGTCAAGGCGTTCTTCTTCGACTGATGATGCAAACGGCCCTCCGGGCCACCTTCCCCTCACATTCTGAAATCGGCACTGGAGTCTATCGCGTGAAGAACATTGCCGTCCGGATCCAGGAACGACGTGCACGTGCCGAACGGCGTGTGCACAGGCTCCCTGACGAACTCCACCTCCTCGTCGATCAGGCGACGGCGAGTGTTGAACGGACTGTCCACACCGAAACGTATCCCCGTGTCCACACCCACTCTGTCCGAGACGGTCAGGATGATGCGGCACTCGCCTCTTTTGAGATAGGCCTCCCTTCCGTCCCTCCCGAGCAGCTCCATGCCCAGCATCCCCGTGTAGAACTCCAGGGACCTGTCGATGTCGCTCACCGGGATGGAGCATGCGAATATCGACTCCGGAAGCCCCTCGACCGTGTATTCGAACAAACCGCCCTGCGGATCCCCTATAGGCATGCATCCGTTATCGCACGTTCCAGTAATGGAAATATCGTTGCATAATCGAAACGCACCGTGTTTCTATGGCCAGATTGATAGATTGAACAGTCGCTCAACAGCAATCATTAAATAGATGTCCTCTATACCAAGGCATACTGCCCTGGTAGTGTAGCGGCCTATCATGAAGCCCTGTCGAGGCTTCGACTCGGATTCGAATTCCGACCAGGGCGCTCATCCCTTATTTTTGTCCTGTTTGCGATTCCATTCCCGAACGCCACTTCGTTCTCCTTTCCGATTGGTCAACCGTTAAGTACCTCCACCCGCCTTTCTCGTGTTACGATAATACGGTTTCGTATTAAGGAGGAGACATGAACAACAAGATTCTGATCGCAGGCATCGTCGCGGTGATGCTCTGCGCAACCATTGTCATCGCCCCCGCTGACGCGGAGGACACGGGATTCGATGTGACCGACGGGGAGGGCAGGACGTTCCACTACGACGCCCCCGCCGAACGCATCGTGTCCACCGGCGCGGCGACCACCCTGACCATCGCCCAGGCGGGTGCCGTCGACAAGATCGTCGCAGTGGACACATACTCCACCTATGACTACACCGGATACGAAGAGCTCGCCGCCATGGACGCTGTCAACCTCGGCAGCTTCTACGGCGAGACCAACCACGACTACATCGTCACATCGCTGATCAACATGGTCGACACCGGCGAGTTCTCTCTCGATGACACGATCATCCTCACCAGCTACTCCTCGAACAGGGCGCTTTACGACAGGCTCACCGGGATCGGGTTCACGAAGGTCCTTGTCTGGACCACCGACTCTGTCCCGGACTACGACGCCATCGTCCAGATGGTCTCCGACGTCTCCAGGATCGCCTCCGGCACCGTCCCCGAGTCGGTCAGCTCCATGCTCGAGAAGACGCAGACCGTATCCAACGCTGTGTCCGGCGTGACCGAGCGCACCAAGGCCCTGTTCGTCTGGTACACCGGAGGGGAGTTCTCCGTAGGGAACTCGTCCATCATGAACTCTATGCTCGAAGTGGCCAACGCCGAGAACATCGGATACAACGGCTCGACCGCATCCCACTACGGGGACGTGAACACCGTGATCTCCCTGCTGGAGCAGAATCCGAGCACTGTCATCTTCGTGAACTACAGCTACGGCAACGCCGGAGGCACCGCAGAATCGTTCAGGGAGGATGTGCTCGGAGGCAACACCGACTACCCGGTCGTCATCATGGACGGCCTCTGGAACAACTGGTGCCCCGAATCCGCCGACGGCCTGATGACCATCGGCCAGTACCTGTACCCCACACTCCTCGGCGAGCCGTACGAGGGCTATATCGACGAGTACTTCTCCGAATCCGGAGACGAGCCCTCCGGCGGTGACGACACCCCCTCCGCCGACGGCGGCATATCCAATGCGGACGTCAGCGAGTGGCTATTCGTGCTCGCCGGCATCATCGCCCTGATCGGTTCCATCGCGGGTCTCGCGATGGTCGGCAGGGACAAGCATTAAACGGAGACCGAGCATCAACCCTGACGGTGAGCATGAACGGGAGTAAATGGATCCAGGCACTGCTGTGCGTGCTCGTGCTCATCGTCCTACTTTTCATCTTCGTCCTCCTGGACCTGTCCTGGGCCGGGAACAGGACACTGTCCCTCGGAGAGGTCTGGGCCGCCCTCATAGGCGACGGGACCTGGGGGACGAACCAGATCGTCAACGCCCAGAACCTGCCCCGCATCGCGATGGGCGTGTTCGTGGGCGCCGGCCTCGCCATCACCGGAGGCGTGATGCAGGCGGTGTTCAGGAACCCGCTGGCCGACCCGTACATCCTCGGACTGTCGTCCGGTGCGTCCCTGGGGTCCGCCGTGGCGATCCTCGTCGGGGTGTCCTTCATCCCGCTGTCCGTGTCCCAGCCGGTCCTGGCGTTCATATTCTGCCTGCTGACCATGTTCCTAGTGTACACGGTGTCCAGGGCCGGAGGCGGGAACGTCAGGACGGAGACGCTCGTCCTGGCGGGAGTGGCAGTGTCCGCCCTCATCTCCGCCATAGTGTCGTTCCTGACATACATCGCACCTAGCGACGAGATGCAGGACATCGTATTCTGGTCCATGGGTAACCTGGGCACACCGGACTGGATGGAGATCGCCGTGGTGGCGGCCGTCGTGGTCGCCGGCGCGCTGATCATGCTGACCCAGTGCAGGAAGCTGAACGCGATGATGCTCGGCGACGCACACGCCATGGACCTCGGCGTTGACGTGGTCAAGGTCAGGCTCATGCTGCTCGTGGTGTCATCCCTGGTGGTGGCTGTCAGCGTGGCCTTCGTCGGGACCATAGGGTTCATCGGACTGGTGATACCACACATATTCAGACTCATCCTCGGACCTGACAACCGCCTGATCCTCCCGCTGTCCACCCTAGGTGGGGCCGCGTTCATCATAATGTGCGACTTCGTGGCCCACTTCGTGGCGCCGTTCTACGGCGTGCTCCCGATCGGAGTGGTCACATCCCTCATCGGCGCACCGTTCTTCGTGTACCTGCTCGTGAGCAGGAGGAGGGCGGTCGGATGGTGAACCCTCCGCTGGAGGTCAGGGACCTCGAGTACGGATACGATGAGAAGGACATCCTCGACGGGGTGTCGTTCTCCCTCGTCCCGGGGGAGGTCCTGGGGATCCTGGGACCGAACGGCTGCGGGAAGACGACGCTCCTCAGGAACCTTAACAGGAACCTCAGACCCAGAGGCGGCTGCGTCCTCCTGGACGGGAGCGACCTGGAGGACCTTCAGAAGAAGGACATTGCCCGCAGGGTCGCCGCGGTCCCCCAGACCAACGAGATCAACTTCTCCTTCACCGTCAGGGAGATCGTCGAGATGGGCAGGATGCCGTTCCAGGAGGCCCTTCGCGGGAACTCGTCCGAGGACGAGAGGATCGTCCAGGAGGCGATGGAGCAGGCAGGGGTCCTGGGAATGGCCGACCGCCACATCAACACCATGAGCGGAGGGGAGAGGCAGAGGGCGATCATCGCCAGGGCCCTCGCACAGACGCCGGACGTCCTGCTGATGGATGAACCCACCCTGCATCTGGACATCAGCATGCAGTTCGACGTCCTCGACCTGGTCCACAGGCTGTCCCGCGAGAAGGGGCTGACGGTGGTGATCGTATCCCACGACCTGCCCATGGTCGCCAGGTACTGCGATAGGATCATACTCCTCCACGACAGGAGGGTATTCGCCGTCGGGACGCCTGAGGATGTCCTCACACCAGGGAACATGCGCACGGTGTTCAGCGTGGATGCCCGCTACGAGATGGATGAGCGCGGGAACCCGACCGTCAGACTTTTCGGGTCCTGCCGCGACTGATCCGACGGGATTTCCGTATGATGCGAATCGCGTCCGTCCCAAAGATATTTAACGCGCGTTCCTGTCGGCCGTCTCATGCGTTGGATGCTCCGCGGTAAGATACACAGGGCCACGGTCACCGAGACCCGCCTCGACTACGAGGGAAGCATTACCATAGACCAGGACCTGCTGGACAGGGCCGGGATCTGGGTGGGCGAGAAGGTGACCATCGCCGACGTGAACAACGGAAGCCGCTTCGACACCTACACGCTCCCGGGCGAGAGGGGAAGCGGGATCATCGCCATCAACGGTGCCGCAGCGCATCTCGTCAACGAGGGAGACCTCGTCATCATCATGGCCTACGAGCTCACGGACGAGCCGATAAGGGCCAAGGTCCTCCTGGTCGACTCGGATAACAGGGTCTCCAGGGAGCTGGTCTATTGAGGCTGACCGTCTACTCCGACGGCGGTTCGAGAGGGAACCCCGGACCGTCGGCGTACGCCATCGTGGTCACTTCTTCTGGCAGGGTCCTCCACGAGCACTCGGAGTTCCTGGGCGTCCACACCAACAACTACGCCGAGTACCGCGGCCTGATCGCGGCGATCAACAAGGCCATCGAGATGGGTGCCGATGAGGCAGAGTTCGTGATGGACTCCCAGCTCGTCATCAGGCAGATGACCGGCGAGTACCGCGTCAAGAATCCGGACATGGCTGTACTCCATGCCGACGCCGAGGCCCTCGCCGAACTCATCCCCAGCGTGTCCTACAGGAACGTCCGCAGGTCCGAGGAGTTCATCCCTAGGGCCGATGCGCTCCTGAACGAGGAGATGGACAGGAACACTGGGAAGCGCTGATCCGGCGAAGGGGTGACCCCTCTGATTTAAGCTATGACTAACGCATACCAGTCCACATGGACGGCACACCAGCAATCGAAGCCGTCGGCCTGACGAAAATGTACGGCGGTTTCGCCGCCATCTCGAACATCAACCTCACGGTCCGGAAAGGTGAGTTCATGGGCCTTCTCGGCCCCAACGGAGCCGGGAAGAGCACCACGCTGAAAGCCATAACCGGCCTGCTGATGCCCACATCGGGAAGCGTGAGGATCGCCGGGATCGACATACACGACCACAGGCGCGCCATGGAGCACGTTGGCTGCGTCATCGAGACACCGGAACCGTACCCCGGGTTCACACCGGCGGAGATCCTGGACTACGTGGGCCGCATATACGGCCTGGACTCCAGGGAGATCGAGATCCGCTCCAGGGACGTCCTCGAGACCATGAGGATGTGGGAGTGGCGCGACAAGAAGATAGGGGACTTCTCGAAGGGGATGAGGCAGAGGATCGTCCTGGCCCAGGCCCTCCTCCCGAACCCCGACACCATCATCCTGGACGAGCCCACGTCCGGTCTCGACCCGAGGGGGATGATCGAGATAAGACAGACCCTGGCGGAGCTGAAGCACAGGGACGTGAGCCTCCTGATTTCCACCCATATCCTGAGCGAGGTCTCGGAGATCTGCGGGTCCGTGACCATGATACGCGACGGGAAGGTCATAGCCTCCGGCGACGTGTCCAGGCTCATCCACGGGACCGGCGTGGACAACTCCGTGACCCTGGAGATCCGCACGCTCAGGGCACTGACACCGCAGGTCATCTCCGACCTGACCCACTGCCCCGGCGTGATGTCGTCCGAGAGGATGGGTGACTACACCATCAAGCTGGAATTCGCCGGATCGCAGGAGGACCAGGCACATGTGAACGAGGTCGCGTTCAGATCCGGCCTCGGGATCCTGGCGCTCAACGAGAAGGGAGCCAACCTGGAGGACCTGTACATGGAGCTTACCAAGGGGGATGAGGTCCAATGACCGATGAGGAGACAATACAGAGGCCCAAGGGCAGACGCAACAACTCCATCGACCTCGGTCCGACCGGAAGCGGGGAGTCCGCTCCGAAGGAGAAGAGGTCGATCTCCCTCGGGAGGAAGGACGGGTCCGACGAGACCCGGAAGGAGCCCAGACAGAAGCCGTCGTTCTCGTTCTCCAGGAAGGACCGGAAGGAGTCCTCCGAGAAGCCGTCCGATGCGGACGATGTGTTCGTCCAGCCGTCGAGGACGGAACCCGTGAGTGCCGAGCCTGTGGATCAGAAGCCTACAGAGGAGAGGAGGACGTTCTCCGCCAGCATAGATCTGGGGCAGACCCAGGGACAGAGGAAGACCATGGATATGGGCCAGCAGGACAGGGGAATGGGCACCGCGGCCAACGGGACAACAGGATCCATCGACCTCGGTCCGACCGGTTCACCTGGAACCGCGGACACCGACGGACCTGAGACCAAGACGCAGTCCAAGAAGAGGAGTGCACTCGGATCCGTGATCCCGTTCGGGAAGAAGGAGGAAGAGGACCGCAAGGGGACCTGGGGCGACACCGGATACCACGCGACGGACGACCGGGCCCACAGGGACAGGTCGTATCACATCCCATCATTCATGAAACAGACCGTGATCATGTTCATGGTGCAGATGAAACTGTACTCGAAGATGAAGTGGACCTACTTCATGCTCTTCGTGGCACTGCTGATCCCCATCGTGACACTGGTGATCCCCATGCTGTTCGATTCGTTGGCGATGCAGCTCGGCTCCTCGACAGCCTACATAGGCATCCTGCTGTCGATGATGCCCATCTTCATCGGATTCTTCACCGCGATCCTGTGCGGACCGCCAATCGGCCGCGAATTCAAAGACAGGACAGCGTACATGAACGTCTCCTTGCCGGTCTCCCGCATCTCCTTCTACATCGGGAAATACCTGGCGGGATTCCTGATGTCCCTTGGCATATTCATGTTCGCATACGGCGTTGCGGTGGCGACTGCCATGATGCGGTACGACCTGGTGTTCGCGGACCTCATCACCGAGTCGCTGATCGCCATGATAGCATCGTTGTTCGCCTATTCGGCCACGGCGTTCTGCATCGGAGCATTCACCAAGAGGCCCAGCACCATGATGCCGTTCATACTGATGACCTTCCTGCTGCCGGCCGTCCTGATGATCCTCAGCCTGAGGTACGAGATAGACTGACTGATGCTCTTCCCCTGCTTCCTTCCTGACGTCTCCGTAGCTGCACTGGGCACACCCATAGTGGGATCGGTCTCCGGATTCTTCGGATTGATGAACGGGGCTTCGATGGTGAACGCGAGCGACATGTGGGTCATGTGCGGGATCGGAATCGTATGGGGTGTCCTGCTTCTCGCTTTGGGAATGATCAGAACAATGAGGAGGGAGATGTGATGAACAACAGAATGATGGCGGCACTGGCGGTCGCGGCCCTGCTCTGCATTTGCGCCGCCCCCATGCTCTCCGAGGACAGCGACGGAGCCGATAGCAGCCGCGTATCCACCATGTACATCTACCACGCTTCGTTCACCCTCGATGCCGGAGAAAGATACAGGTACGGATGGGGCGACCTCATGTTCATAGAGAGCAGCGAGAACGACCAGCTCATGGATGCGTATCTGAACGATCCGGAGGATCAGAGCATCCGTATAACCACGGATGACGCCGACCAGCTCTATCAGGGCGTCTCCACGAGAACGACCGTGAATGTCTACTCGATCGAATACTCGAACTACAGCTATGAGATAGAGTTCAACGGTGAGAGCAAGACGGGCGAGCTGGTCCTCAGCCCGTACGGAACGGAGGGGATCTCGTTCTTCGTCAAGGCAGGCGACACGTTCAGGCTCACGGCCACATGCGTCGACAACGAGGGTGAACAGACGACATTCTACCTCTCCGATGTGTATCGTACATACAGCGTCGATAACGGCACCTTCGAGATGACGTTCGATTCCCCCACGAATCTACAGATCGGCTTCAGTGACGGGGCACTGTACCATGATGTGACCTACACCGCATCCGGATACAGCGAACCGAACGGATCCGCTGTCGCGTACATCGCGATATGCGCCACGATCACTATCCTGGTGCTCGCGGTGCTCGTATACGCCGGCATGAAGCCCAAGTGGTCCAAGTGAAAACAGCGAGGGGGCGACCCCTCCACTTCCTTTTCTATAAATGATGATGCCGTGCCCGAAGGCACGTAATGGGTTTCTCAGCGACGGCTGTTCACGAACAGGACAGCCACGGTCCCGATGACCGCAGCAGCGAATATCGCGAGGACATAGACGGGAGTGTTGTTGCCCGTATTGTCCCTGGTCCAGTCAGCGTAGAGAACCTGGCTGTGGGTGACCCTGGACTCCGGATCGAACGCCTGTGTGCAACCCTCGTCCGTGTACCATCCTTCGAACGTGTATCCCTCCTTTGACGGTACGGGAAGATCGGCGATGGCACTGTTGGCCGCGACGGACATGCTGTCCACCCTTACGCCGAGCTGCGAATCGAATACCACCAGATATGAATCGGACCTGCTACCCGTACCTCCGGAGACGTGCATCTGGTCGAGTCCCGCGATGTACAGGGACACCCATCCGTCTCTGGAGACCTGTGCGGTGAGCCCTGTCGAGACCGATTCCGCTGAATACGAGACAGCGCCGATGCTGTCGAGCCCGCTGATGACGAGATTGTCCCCACAGACATCGAAATACGCATCGAGGTCGGAATGTACGACGAAGAGGCCCGGGTTGCCGGTGACCACCGTGTCGTTCCCGACCTTCAGCAGCTCCATCGAGGGGCAGTTGCTGAACGCGCCCGTGCCGATGGAGACCTCCTTCGCACCGATATCGACGCTGCTGAGGCTGCTGCATCCCTCGAACGCGTAGTCCCCAATGGACCTGCAGGACCCGATGTCGACGCTTCTCAGCTGTGTGCAGTATCTGAACATCTGGGCGCTGATCGACTCCGCCTCGGACATCGTCACCGACCTCAGGCTGTTGCAGTTGGCGAATATGCCGTCGGAGAAGCCCATCGTGCCTTCGACAATCAGACTCTCGATTCCCCCGTAATCGCCGGAGGACATGCCGTTGACCGAGCATTCCGCGCCCCCGTTGTAGAGCGTCGTCCTGAGCACCGCATCCCCGTCATCCCCGGTGTATCCGATGATGGTGCAATCGTAGTCGATAAGATCGGTCACACGCCCCTTGTCGTCCGACCCGTAGACGAGCCCGTTGATCTCGACGGCCCAGCCCTCTATCTCGTCCGCGTCATGGAGATCATCCGGGGTTATGGATGCGTATCCTACCGGGTAGACCATGTACCCGTGGCCGTCGACGACCGTGAACGACAGCTCCGTCTCCGTGGCCGAGGTCACCGTCGCCCTGGAACTGCCGTCCAGAACGGTGGCAACGGTGCTGTTGACGGTCCACCCGTCGTACAGGGCGTACCTCATCGTGAACGTCGTCCCGGATATGGACGCCGAGGCTATCTGGGACATCGACTGTGTGGAGAACGCGATCCCCGATGCTTTGGCACCCGTGACGGCTACGAACTCGACGTCGCCCCCGGTGAGGTCGTCGAGGTTGATGATGTAGTCCACGTTCGCATAGTCCAGGTTGACTGTGGTCACGGCCGGGTTCACGCTAGTGATGGCCCCGGTCTTCGCTGGGGGACAGATGTAGAGCGTATGGTAGTCCTCCGTGTAGATCAGACCGGTGGCGGAATCCCTGTTGTAGGACGTGTTGGAATTCGAAACGTTGATGGTAGCGAGCTTGGCGCATCCCTGGAACGCGGTCTGGTCGACGGTCTTCGATGTGCCGATGTCAACGGTCTCCAGCGAACCGCAGTTACTGAAGGCCCCCGCCGAGATGGTCTCCATGCTGCCTGCATTGGAAACGCTATTCAGTACGGTGCATCCTCTGAAGGCATCGGTCCCTACGGATGTAACATGTCCAAGATCGACTTTCGTGAGGGTGATGCAGTTCTCGAACGCACCCTCGCCGATCGTTGCGGTGGTGTTCCCGATTGCACTGAATCCCACCTCCGATGCCCTTATGTTGGCGAACGCGCCGTCTGCGATCGAGATCCCCGCATCGATGGTCACCTTGAACGTGCCGCTTCCAAACACCTGTTTCGGTGTGATGCTGCTGTCATTGATGGTATTGGTGGTGCTTGCAGATGTTTGAGGATTGGTCCCATCCTCGGTGGAAGAGGTGGACTCCGTATGACCGGTGACCTTCCACGTGCTCCCCCATCCGCTGGTGCTGGTGCTGTCAGAATCCAGACCCGTCGCGATGGTCTTCGATCCCGTGCCGGTCGCTTGGGTGATGGTAAGGGCACCGTTTGAGAACGACCAGTTCACACCATTTCCTATGGTACCGCTGGCTGAGGTTATGATTACATCTTCTGTAGCAGCTTCGACGTCCTCGGGATCCTCCAGGACCGTGACGCACGTGATTCCCAGGATCGCGGCGATGGCGACAGCTACGAGGACATCTCCCCTCATGACGACACCTCCCTAGGCCTGGAACGATTCTCCAGGATCATTGCGCCGATCTCCCTCGACATCTCGGCGAAGCCCTCGCTTGCAACCATCGGCCTCAGGTCCGCGCCGTCCGATCCGGATGATAGAGATTTGATGCACATGGCCCTGCCGCCTCCGGAACCGATGCCGATGCGCACCCAGTCCTTGGTCCTGTTCGAGATGACATAGACCACGCTTCCCAGAACAAACACGACCGCTCCGGCGACTGCCAGTGAGATGACCGCCGTGACGATCCAGTCCCCTCTCTTGAGGTCGTCGGGGATGGCGAAGGCTCTGTCTGCGGCAATGTCGGATGCCGCACGGGTCTCCCCAACATCTCTGCCTGCCTCGAAACCGCGCATGTACTCCGACGACGGGAACTCCTCGCCGGGCACGGTGTACCCTGCGGGGATGGTGTTGTCGACGGTCCCCACTACGACTGCATCCAGGTACTGGTTGTAGTATCCGGACTCGACACCGTCGTTGTATCCCAGGGTATAGTCCCCGCTGTCCCTTATGGCGTCGGTCTCCGTCGCATACACGAACGGGGCGAATATCAGGATGAATCCAACTATGACCATCAGCGCCGGGACCCTCAGGTCCCTGCCGAAGTTGGCGGATATCGCGGAGACGGAGGATATGCTTCCCAGGGATGTCTCCTGGTGTACGCTGCTGCCCCCTCTCTTCCCGGAAGCCTCCAGATCGTACACCACGCGCCGGTTGGTCACCGTGACCGTGCCCCTCGATTCGCGTCCGCGCCTGAGCGGTATGACCGTCCCGGCGAACACGACGCAACCGTCAACTGCGGTGCAGTCGTACCGCCTTATGACCTCCTCGCCCTCGGCGAGTCTCAACTCGGTCATGAGCAGGCCTCACTCTGAAGTCCACTTGGCGATGCAGGCGTCCCCGCATGTCTGCAGGTCGATGATGAGAGCACCCATCTCGGAGGCCATCTCCTTGAATTCCGGTGTGGGGATCATGTAGAACGACAGGGACTGCTCCTCCCTGGGGCTCATCCCGGAGACGCGGATCCCAGCCTCGGATGCGACGGTGTTGATCCTCATCATCATGAGCTGGTCGACGCCCCTCATAGCGAGGACGAGGAACAGGACACCCATGATCAGCACAATGAGTCCGGGGACCAGATACATGTACTCCATATCGTCGAGAACCGCGAATATCGAGACCAGTAGTCCGATTATCATCAGTGCCAGCGGAAGGACCACATTCTTCTTGGCATCCGCCTGAATGAACTCCGTGGATGCTATCTTGTCGATGAACGCCTCCTGCATGTGGAGCGCAGGGGTGTTGGAACCTTTGGAAGGGGAGGATGCCTCCGCGTAGTAGAGGACCCTCTTGTTCGTGACCACCACGAGACCGTCGGTCTCCGGCCTCCTCTTCACGAGACCGGTGGCATCCAGACTGTTATCGGAGGACCTGTAGTCCACGACAGCACACCTGTACTTGCGGACTACCTGCTCCCCCTCGGCTAGCAGGATAGACATGTTATCGCGCGAGCATGAGCATTGACGTTTAAATTTCTTAGTGCATAATAAGAGGGTGCTGACGATGTTCCGTATCGGACATGATACACATTTTGTGAATAGCCAGACATAATATGTGAATCAGACATTTTGTAATGATCAAGCACCTTTTCCATGGGGAAGGCTTATGATGACGCTATCTGTTTCTTAGGATAAGGTGTGATGAATGATATTCGGAGAGAACTCCAGGAAGGGGTCATCCTCGCTCATCGTCGTGATGGTCGTCGCGGTTGTGGCACTGGCCGGGATGCTGGTCTACGTCGCCATCGACAGGAACGTCCTGACATCTGATAGCTATGCCCTTCCAGGGACGGTATTCGACTATTCGATGAATGGTGTGTATGTAGGCAGTCTGACCGTTGAAGGATATGATGATGGCACATACTACTATTCTGAGGAGGAGGGATACGATGTTGTCATCAACGAGTATGCTGAAGCTGTCATCCATGATGAGTTGTTGCAACTGGATGAACATGAAGTGACAGTAGATGTCCCTGGAATCGGAAATGTCGTGGGGACCACATATTCGATGACAGTGGGATCGGATTACATTTCCATTACTCTTGTTCTTCATGGGGTGCTCTATTCGATGAGCCTTTCTGAAAGCGGTGAAACCGCCTCTCTTCAATTGATTGGAGGGGAGATATCTCTTGGGGACTATTCACAACCCTCTGAATGGAGAAGAGGCTTCTCTTTGACCCCGGGAACAACCGCCACCAACTATCTGACGCGCATCAGCAACTCCACTGATGGAAACTACCTCTACCAGTTTGAAACAGCAACCGAGACCTACACATACATCGGTAATGAATCTGGAATACCCATAGGTATGACTGGCAACAGCTGCACGCTTACTGGATCCCACAGTTCGAGTCAGACCCTGACCGTATCCAACGGGCAGGTGGTCTCCATCGGGCCCTACAGTTCGGTGTCCTGTTCAACCCTTGATCTTCCCGCAGAGCTCCGCCACCTTCACAAGTGTCTGCTCCCCTGTGGACATGTCCCTGAGGGTGACGGAGTCCTGCTCCATCTCCTTGGCGCCCACGATGACGGCGTATCTCGCCCTCACGGATGATGCGAACTTCAGAGCCTTGGCCATCTTCCTTCCCATGATGTCCACATCAGCGGAGACCCCGCCGGCCCTCAGCATCGCCGCGACCTCGGCTGCCTTGACCCTCATGTCGTCGGTGACGGACACCACGTAGGCATCGATGCCCTCCGGAGTGTAGTCGCTGCCCTCCTTCTCGAGGGCCAGGAGGATCCTGTCGAATCCGATGGCAAACCCGGTGGAGAAGACCTTCTCCCCTCCGAACAGCTCGGACAGGGTGTAGGACCCTCCGCCGCAGATCTGCTTCTCCGCTCCCAGGGCGGGAGCCTCCGCCTCGAACACCATGCCGGTGTAGTAGTCAAGACCCCTCACCACACCGAGGTCGATCTCCAGGTCCTCGACGCCCATGACCTTCAGATACGCGACGACTTGCCTGAGCCAGTCCCCGGCCTCTCCGGGGACCCTGTCCAGGACCTCGACCCCTCCGACGGTCTCCGTGAGGGAGAATATGTCGTCGATGTCCTCCGCCTTCACGCCCATGTCCTCCATGAGCGGGCGGGCCTCGTCGTACAGCTTCTTGTCCAGCTTCTGCAGGACCTCGGCGGTCCTGTCGGCGGGCACGCCGGCATCGGCGATCCTCTGCCTGAGGACCCCGATGTGTCCGATGCGTATGCGGTAGTTCTTGACGCCGATCTGACCGATCATCGCATATGCCAGGGCGATGGCCTCCGCGTCGGTCTCGGGGGTGGCGCTGCCGATGATCTCGGCACCGAACTGGAAGAACTCCCTGTACCTGCCGCTCTGGGGCCTCTCGTACCTGAAGCACTGGCCGAAGTAGAACACCTTGATCGGCTTGGGTTCGTTGCTCATGTTGTTGACGAACATCCTGACGACCGGCGCCGTCATCTCGGGACGGAGGGAGATCTGCCTCCCTCCCTTGTCCTCGAACGCGTACAGCTCCTTCAGGACATTGGGGCCGGACCTGAGGATGAAGAGTTCCGCATCCTCGAATATGGGGGTCTCGACCTCCCTGAACCCGAACGTCCTCGCGGTATGCCTGAGCCTGTTCTCGTAGAACCTGCGTTTCTCCATCTCATCGGGGAGGAAGTCCCTCGTACCGCGCGGACACTGAATCATGTCCGGTGTGATGTTCGAACCGCATTTAAGATTGTCGCGGTGCCATCGGCCAATCTGAACAGATATGAATCGTTCCGTATGATTGGATGTTTAGAGATCCTCTTTGAAGGGATTGCCACGATGCCCGACATCCTCATAAGGTCAGTTCCGACCTGGAGTCACGGCTTTCACGTCACACGCCAAACCCCGGTTTTATCAGTTCCTTCCCTCACGATCAATCCCTTCTCTTTGAGACTTTTCAGGGCACGTGAGATGGTTCTTTCTGACACGGACAGCGCCTCTGCAGCCATTGACGCGTTCACATATGTTCCTGAACGGATCATCCCGAGCAGATGATTCTCTGTCGGGTTTAGCGCGGTAGCATGGATCCCGCTCGATTTGGCTACATCATCCAAAGCATCGCGAATTGTCTCTAGCATGAAATCGATGAAAGGGCCGGAGTCTGCTGCCGTGGTGGACGTCGCTATGGCACTGCAGTACTCTGATTGGCGTTCACGGACCACTGATTCTACAGGCACCCAAGCCATCTCAGGGATCCATGAGGCCATGATGGCTGTATGCCATAGACGCCCGATGCGTCCGTTGCCGTCGGAAAACGGGTGTATGACTTCAAATTCGTAATGAAACACACAGCTTTTGATCAGTGGGTGATCCTCTGACTTGCGTAACCAGTCGAATAGGTCGGTCATCAGAGCTGGCACAAGATCTGATGGAGGCGCCATATGAATCAATTTCTTTCCAGCGAATACACCAACACCGCCAGTCCTGAATCTGCCTGCATCATCCAACAGATAACGCATCATCGTCCCATGCACTGATAGCAGATCGTCCATATCGTATGGATTGATATCAAGTAGCTTGTCGTAGCAATCAAAAGCGTTTTTCACCTCCTGGATCTCACGTGCATTTCCTAAGACCCTCTTGCCGTCTATGACATCTGTCACCTGCGACACGGTCAGACTGTTATTTTCGATGGCCAAAGATGACTGAATGGACCTGATTATATTCACACGGCGGAGCATTGGAGACGGTGGCGAACCACCAATCGTGAGTCTGGTAAGCCTGATGCTGATGTCGGAAACAAGGCTAATTGCCCTGGCGCTTACCGTGAATGAAGGGGTTGCCATGATTGTAGAACGCATTGCTATATTAAATTCAATTGCTGTTTTACCCTGACATTTACACTGACATTTACACTGACATTTACACTGACATTTACAGCGACAGAGAACGTGCTTATGAAACCTGAGAGTCGATGAAAGAGCACCTGAAAGAAACTCGATCAGAAAAATGAGATGAGTGCGGACGCCGGGATTCGAACCCGAGTTCTAACCTTGGCAAGGTTAAGTGATAACCAGCTACACTACGTCCACACGTGGTAAGCTGGGGATTGTCTGATTGGATATAAAGATATCGGACGAGGACACGGGAAACCGTTCCCGCACCATGCCCCTGTACACGTGACGGGTCATCCCCTTTTAATAATATTTATAAAGGAATTCCAAGTACGCATCGATGAAAAAGGAAAGTCGTCTGGGTCCTGTCCCAGGCAGAGTTTCAGATCAGTGGTTTGAATGATCTCTAAATTCACGGATATCGGCATCCCGGAGGATGTCGCGAAAGCAATGGACGACATGGGATGGGAGGAGCCCACCCCGATCCAGGTCAACTCCATCCCCCTCGGACTCAAGGGGATCGACATGTTCGGCCAGGCCCAGACCGGTACGGGAAAGACCGGAGCGTACGGATCGATCATCCTCGGAACGATCGAGGCCGGGAGGAAGGTGCCCTCCGCGATCGTGCTCGTGCCCACCAGGGAGCTGGCCAACCAGGTCTCCGGCGAACTCACGAAGCTCTCAAAGTACTCCGGACACGTCTGCCTCCCCATCTACGGAGGAGCCAGCATCGAGGGCCAGATCAAGAAGCTGCAGCAGGGATGCGACATCGTCGCCGGAACCCCCGGACGTGTCAGGGACATGATCAACAGGGGCGTCCTGAACCTCACCGAGGTGTCCACGATGGTCCTGGACGAGGCCGACAGGATGCTGGACATGGGATTCATCGAGGATATCGAGTACATCCTGAAGGCAATGCCCGAGAAGAGGCACACGATGCTGTTCTCCGCCACCATGCAGGAGAACGTCAAGCAGCTGGCCTTCGACTACATGCGCAACCCCAAGGAGGTCTCCGTCTCTCAGGACGAGGTCGTCCTCGATCTCACGAAGCAGTACTACATCTCCGTCGGAAGGAGGAACAAGTCCTGGGCGCTCTGCAGGATACTGGACATCGACCAGCCCAAGGCCATCATCTTCTGCCAGACAAAGAAGATGGTCGACGTCCTCGATGAGAGGCTCACAGGACTGGACTACAAGGTCGAGGCCATCCACGGCGACATGCCCCAGTCCAAGAGGGAGAAGGTCATGGCCGACTTCAGGGAGGACAAGACCGACATCCTCATCGCCACCGACGTCGCCGCCAGGGGACTGGACATCGACGACATCACGTACGTTATCAACTACGACATGCCCGACGACATCGACACCTACATCCACCGCATCGGAAGGACCGGAAGGGCCGGGAAGGAAGGGACCGCGGTCTCCTTCGTCACCTCCGAGGAGGAGCACCTGGTCAGGGAGTTCGAGATGCGCACAGGGATGGAGATCGAGAAGAGGGATGTCCCCGAGGCGGAGCCCGGGACCAAGGACACCATCAAGAGGGTCGTCGATTACGACCAGATCTCCGATGTGTTCGGCATGTGCAGGTTCGAGATCAACCTGGGCAAGAAGGACGGGATCGGGAAGGTCAGCCTCGCCGATTTCATCATCCGCAACGCCAGGGTGAGGGACGTATCCATCGGGAAGATCACCGTCGGTCCGGAGTCGTCCGTCGTGGAGGTCCACAAGGACTTCGGCAACAGGATGACCATGGACCTGCCCAAAGCCAAGTTCAAGAACAAGAAGGTCCAGGTCCGCGTGATCCAGGACTGACCGTCAACGAGCGGGGATCTCCCCGCCCCCCTTCGATTTTCCAGCTCAAGACCACATCACAGATGGATCAGGAGCCCGCCGTAGCGCTGATTGTACTCGGCTATCACGGACTTCCTTCCGGAGAACGGGGAGTAGCTGCCGAGGCCCTCCACCCTTATGCTCCGGTTCACGCAGATGACCTGCCCGTAGTCGTGCTTCCTCACGACCAGGAGCGTCTTGCCAGGATTGATGTGCACGAAATACTTCCCGTCCTCGAACGCATCGCATTTCAGCGTCTCCTCCCCCACGCGCTCCACGGTGCATCTGAACTGGCGGACGGCAGGGGATACATCCTGGAACCTCATCTCCGGCAGCCCCGGCGCCATCTCCGTGCGGACCCATGGCGAGGGCGGACGTTCCTCGTACACCGGGATTGCCGGCAGGACGCCCTGGTCCGGCGACGACTCCCCTCTGACCACCGGGTCGGATGTCAGGACGATCTCGTCATCCGCGTCGGATTCCCTCATGCTGATGACCATCCTGCTGTGCTCCACCTGCCTGTTGAGGTCCGATATCCTATCCTGGAGGGAATGGATGATCTCCTCGTTCTTCCTGTTGGCCTCCTCGGTGGCGCGAGCGTAGATCTCCTCCTTGTAGCGCTCCTCGAAGATCTTCTCGAACTCCCTGCGGTTGGTCTTCCAGAGGGATGCTATGACTCCCTCGCGGATCTCGTCGCTGAGACCCATGATCATGGAGGAGGTGATCTTCTTCAGGGGCTTGACGTAGTAGACGGTGTTCCACAGGACCGCGGAGCACAGCCAGACATCCCCAGGGGAGACCGTCTCGCCGTAGTAGTTGCGGTCGATGAACGCGATGACGCCGTCTATCTCCGATACTATGTTCTCCCCCTTGCGGTCGATGTGGAACGACAGGACATGGAGCTTGGAGACCGCCTCGCGGTAAGCCTCCCTGTCGATCCCCCGGACGCCGTACTCATCGGCGCTGCTCATGCGCCAGTCCTCGAAGTCCATCGGTAGTCCACCCCCTGCTCGAGCGCCGGGGAGGACAGCGACATGAACGGTATGTCGTCCAGGATGTAGTACACGTCAGCGGCCCTCTTGCACTCCTCGTTGTAGACGTCGCTGAACGCCGCCGCCTCCACCCTCTTCCCGGCTGACTGGACCTTCTGGATCACCGGCACGAAGTCCCTGTCGCCACTGAGCACGATGGCGACATCGAAGTGGTTCATCAGCGCGTGCTCCAGCATCTCGCATGCTAGGGACACGTCCACCTCCTTCTGCTCCACCTTGCCGTCGCGGAATACCATGGACTCCCTGGCGACCACCCTGAAACCCTGTTCCCTCAGCTTGTTGTGCATCGAGATGGTCTCGTCGTCCTTGTTCGTGAACATCTTCCTGGCGTCGAAGACGTACGCGCCGACGAGGTCCCTGGACCCCACCAGTATCTGGGTGAGCCTGTATAGGTCGAGCTGGCAGTGGTCCTCCATGAACCTGGTGCTCTCGTAGACGTTGCGGTAGTCGATGAACACCATCACGCGGCTGTAGGAGTGTTCCGTGAACAGGGTCATGATCTCAACAGGTCAACGGCACCGTCCGTCAAAAAGGTTGGGCATTTGTTTATAGGTCGAAGGTATTGGAAGATGTGAGGGATGCGCAATGGTCAAGATAGCCCAGGGACCCAGGAACGCTGTCGCACCGGAGGGTCTCGAGAACCTGTCCGAGGACGAGAGGAAGGCATTCATGAGGCAGACCGCGAGGCACGGTGGCGGAAGGATCGTGTCGGACCAGGCGACCGTGCCGCAGAAGGTCCACCAGGACAAGGTCAGGGAGCTCGAGGGCGAGATATCGTCCCTGAGGTCCAAGGTCGAGGAGCTGAAGACCGAACGCAACCAGATCAGGGAGGAGCGCGACAGCTATAGGGACCGCTTCGAGAGGAAGCTCGAGGAGCTGAAGGCATCGGAGTCGGCGATGGAGCAGCTCAGATCCGAGCGCTCCGAACTCGGGGACAGGGTCAGGGCGCTACAGGCCAAGGTCGACAGCGCTCCGAAGGAGCCGAAGGTCGTCAGGGACGACACGGAGGTGAAGAGGCTACAGAAGGAGAAGCGCGAGATCGAATCGGAGATGGAATCCGTCAGGACCGAGCTCGACGATGCGCTCGCCTCCCTGGAGTCCGAGAGGCACAGGGTCGCGGAGCTCGAAGCGGAGCTGGAGATGGCCAGGGACGCCGCCAGGGCATCGTCGCCGCTGTCCTCTGTGGGGGAGGTGTCCGGGAAGGTCACCAGGACATCGCCCTCGACGATGGAGTCCGACCTGTTCTCCAGCCCAAGGTACCTGGTGAGGATGTCCCGTGACGGGCGGAGGATGAGATTCTCCCCCGACATCGAGGGAAGGGCAATATGCCGGGACGGAGCAATAGACATGCCTCTCCTGGCGGAACTGGTCCCGTTCTCGGAGCCGACCGCCCATGACGCCGTCGTGACCTCGGACGGAACGGTGGTCATAGTCCTCCAGTGACATGGAACACCCCCAGGAAACGTCCATTTCCATTGGATTATTGGGATACGTCTATCCTCATAGTCAAAACATCTTCCAAGACATTCATTCTGATTAATTTCTATATATTATACAGATGTCTATTATTCCAACAAAACCTATGGTTTTTATTCATATTACATAACGATACGAAACGTCCATTAGTTTGTTTTATATACTAGCACTATGTGGCACCACTCATGGCAACATATGATGTTCCCAGTGCGCAGGCAAAGATGCACGAACTCGTCGACAGATCCCTGATGGGAGAGAAAATCACCATCAGCACCGGCGCTGGAAACATCGTGATGATTTCCGAGGAGGACTGGGACTCCCTCGTCGAGATGGTCAGCATGATGACCGTTCCCGCGGTACTCGAGGCGTACAAGTCATCCCTCAAGGCGACACCCGAGAGCGCCTGAGAAAGACAAGCATTACGAACGTAATGCCGGTCCCCTGAGGACCGGCGACCCCACATATTCTGAGACCCCCGTTGCCTGGGTCTCCCACGCGCCCCGCCGTCGAGACGGATCGCGGACAATTAAGAGAAGACCGTGCCCGAAGGCACGGTTTGGTTTCGTGACAGGGATCAGACCCTGTCGGCGGTCTCCCTGCAGACCTTGGCGATGAAGTCGTCCAGCGGCATGGAGCCGAGGTCCTGGCCCTCTCTGGTCCTGACCGTGACGATCGTGCCGTCGTCGCTCTCCTTCTCTCCGAGAACGAGCATGTACGGGACCTTCTGGAGCTGGGCCTCGCGGATCTTGTATCCGATCTTGTTGTCGCTGTTGTCGAGCTCCATCCTTATTCCGGACTCCTTCAGCTTAGCGGCGACCTTGGAGGCGTAGTCGAAGGACTTCTCGGAAACTGACAGGACCCTCACCTGGACGGGAGCGAGCCATACGGGGAACCTTCCCGCGTAGTGCTCCGTCAGGATGCCGATGAACCTCTCGATGCTGCCGAAGATGACACGGTGGATCATGATCGGCCTGTGCTTCTCGCCGTCGGATCCCGTGTACTCGATCTCGAACCTCTGGGGCATCTGGAAGTCCAGCTGGATCGTTCCGCACTGCCAGGTCCTGCCGAGGCAGTCCTCGAGGTGGAAGTCGATCTTCGGCCCGTAGAACGCACCGTCGCCCTCGTTGACGACGTAGTCCAGGTTCATGGCCTTGAGAGCGTTCTCGAGAGCGCTCGTCGCCATCTCCCAGTCCTCGTCGGAACCCATGCTGTCCTCGGGCCTTGTGGAGAGCTCCACATGGTACTTGAACCCGAACTTGGAGTAGACCTCGTCGATGAGCCTGACGACACCCTCGATTTCCTGCTCGACCTGGTCCGGCCTCATGTAGATATGAGAATCGTCCTGGGTGAAGCACCTGACCCTGAACAGACCGTGGAGGGTACCGGACTTCTCATGCCTGTGAACGACGCCCAGCTCCCCCAGCTTCAGGGGGAGGTCCCTGTACGACCTGGGCTCGGTCTTGTACACCAGGATGCTGCCGGGGCAGTTCATCGGTTTGACGCAGTAGATCTCGTCGTCGATGATCGTGGTGTACATGTTGTCCTTGTAGTGGTCCCAGTGCCCGGAACGGAGCCAGAGGGCCTGGTTGAGGATCATCGGCGTGGAGATCTCCTGGTAGTTCTCCCTGGTGTGGATCTCCCTCCAGTAGTCGATGAGGTTGTTCTTCAGGACCATCCCCTTGGGCAGGAAGAACGGGAACCCGGGGCCCTCCTCCATGATGGCGAAGAGCCCGAGCTCCTTGCCCAGCTTGCGGTGGTCCCTCTTCTTGGCCTCCTCCAGCATGTTGAGGTACTTCTCCAGCTCCTCCTTGCTCTGGAACGCCGTACCGTAGATCCTCGAGAGCATCTTGTTGTGCTCGTCCCCCCTCCAGTACGCTCCGGCGAGGGACAGGAGCTTGAACGCCTTAACGGCTTTCGTGTAGAGAGCGTGGGGGCCTGCGCAGAGGTCCGTGAACTCCCCTTGCTTGTAGAAGCTGATGGGCGCGTCCGCGGGAAGGTCCTCCACGAGCTGGACCTTGTAGTCCTCGCCCTTGGATCTCAGGAACTCGATGGCCTCGTCCCTGGGAAGGGTGTAGGTCTCCAGCTTGAGGTTCTCCTTGATGATCTTCTTCATCTCGGCCTCGATCTTCTCGAGGTCCTCGGGTGTGAAGCCCCCCTCCTTGTCGAAGTCGTAGTAGAATCCGTCATCGATGGCGGGGCCGATGGCCAGCTTGGTCCCGGGCCAGAGCCTCTGGACCGCCTGTGCCATGACGTGGGAGGCGGTGTGCCTGATGACAGGGAGCTCGTCGTCTGTCTCGCGCACGGAACCGTCAGCGTAGAGTGCCTTCATTGTAATCATCTCATGTTCTCGACCCACGGGCGCGCGTGCGTCTATAAGGGCCTGATTGCCCCCAGTGTATGCCTCCGCCTTCTTATACTTGGCGCGCGGGAGGACCGACAAGCGGGCTGCCGCGTACCGGCCGACCGGGGTGACCTGACCGGGTTGCTCGGCATCGGACGGGCCCTCGGGACCGATGGCCTGGAGATACATGGCGGTCGGAGGGGCTGGGTCGAGGCGAACCTTTATCTAAGGGGAGTTGATAAGCCGTCCTGCATCATGGCCGGGATAGGGTAGCTTGGTTATCCTAGGGGACTGTGGATCCCTTGACTCGGGTTCAAATCTCGGTCCCGGCCCTCATCCCGTTCATCTGATTTTCTCACGTTCTTCATCATGGTCCCGCCATGCATCCTCGGAGCCTTTGCAACACATGATCCGGTACCCGTTTTCGGGTACGGTCGGCCCTCTAGGATCGTCCCACCAGAGTCCTAAATAAACGCAATGCATCCAACCTCCGGATACTATGTCAAGAGTCCGCGACAACATCGATATGTACCGCAGACTTTGCGTCGAATGCGGCACCTGCCGCGAGGTCTGCCCCTCCTACAGGCACGGGGGCTGCGATCCGCTCGCCGTCATGCTCGGGGACAACTCGAAGGTCTTCGACTGCATCGGATGCGGGAGCTGTTCAAGGGCATGCGAGCACACCAACCCGAAGATAGTCATGCTGGCTGCTTACAGCATAGTCCTCAACACCCCTGTGAGCCAGGCGTTCCTGGACACGGGTCTGTCTCGCTACCGCGACCCGGAGGCTCCGGGCGCCGACCTCGAACCTGTGTGGGACGGGGATGAGGTCTATGTCATGCCCGGATGCGTGGCAGAGTGCGTCGTCCCCTATGTCGTGTACGCGGCGTCCGTCGCCATGAGGGGGCTCGGGGCCAGGGCATGCGAGCTTCCCGATTTCACATGCTGCATGTATCCGATCCAGTTCGGCACCATGGAGGATGAGGAGAGGGAATCGTACATCACCAAGATGGGCGAGACCGCCGGGAGCAGGGAGATGGTCAACCTATGCGCTGGATGCACGGAGATCATGAACCGCCACGGCGTCGACTGCAGACATCTGATCCCGTTCCTCCATGACAGGCTCGACGACCTGCCACGCATCAGAGGACACCTCAAGGTGTCCGTCGAACCCGGATGCGCCGCCATCGAATACGCCGACATGATGACGGAGGTCGTGAAGGCGATGGGCTGCGAGCCTGTCGGAAACGAACCCGGATGCTGTGGCAAGAACTCCAGGAACGTCGCCAAACCGCTCATGGACGAGAGGCAGGAGGCGGCTTCCGATGCGGATGCGATCATCGTCGGATGCCCTATGTGCCAGTCGAAATACGACGCCGTCCCTGGCGGGAAGCCCGTCATGCACCTTGCGGAGCTGGTCGCAGCGGCGTTAGGGAACCGGAGATCGCTGGAGTGCCACACCATCCCGGTACCGGAGTTCTGATGACGCCCCCCTCGTACAGGCCGTTCGACATGGCGGACACGCCAGACTTCATCAGACTGATCGATGAGGCGTTCGGATACGGGTTCCTGTTCCCCGACCCGGACATCCTCCAGGCGTTCTACATGGACTCCCTGGCGGGTCTGATCTCGGCATCGACATTCTCTGAGGTCGCATTGCTTGACGAGAAGGTATCAGGCATCGCCTTCTGCTCGGCGGGATTCGCCCCCCACGAGTTCAAGGGGTTCGAACCAAGGATGCACGAGCTCATGGCGGCGGAGAGGTTCCGCTGGCTGTCGCACTCCAAGGAACCCAGGGCGGCGGAGAGGAAGGGGGAGATAGATCGCACCGTGTCCAGAGTCGTCTCGAGGTTGGACGGGTGCGACGGCGACATACTGTTCCTGGTCGTCTCCAAGGAGGCGAAGGGGCTCGGGATAGGCAGGAGGCTACTGGAGGACATGCTCGACCACATGAGGGCCTGGTGCACCTCCAGGGTCGTCGTCCTGACGGACGACCTTTGCGACTTCGGGTTCTACGACAGAATGGGCTTCACGTGCGAGGCGTCGGGCACATCGACCTTCGACAACGGACGGACCCTGACGACGTACGCGTACACCATGGACCTGGAAACCGATGGGAGACAGTCGCCCCTGCATACCCGCCCGCTCAGGAAAACACATCATAGACGAGCCGGATCGGTCGATCGGGACCGCCCCTGACCGCCTCCCTTTTAATGGATATGCCCATCATCCCGCATCGAGGGAACCCTATGACCTGGGAAGGCAAGCTCAACAGGATAGACGACAACAGGTGGGAGATCCCGATGGACGAGTCCACCGGGATGAGGACCAACGCGGTGATCTACGCCAGCGAGGAGATGATCTCCTCGATACGTGCGGACAACGCCCCTCAGCAGGCCGCGAACGTCGCGTGCCTGCCCGGCATCGTGGGGAGCTCCATGGCCATGCCGGACATCCACTGGGGATACGGCTTCCCGATAGGCGGCGTCGCGGCTGTCGACGAGTCGTCCGGATCCATCTCCCCCGGAGGCATCGGGTTCGACATTAACTGCGGAGTGCGCCTCATCAAGACGGACCTCACCCTCGAGGACCTGGGCGGCAGGAAGGACGAGCTCGTCGACGAGCTGTACAGGAACGTCCCCTCCGGACTGGGGTCGAAGGGGCTGACCAAGGTCGGGTACAAGGAGCTCGACGAGATCCTGGCCAACGGCTCGGAATGG
>CAJJJM010000003.1 GCA_905187815.1 uncultured Methanomassiliicoccaceae archaeon | reverse complement strand
GTTGCTGCCGCCGCAATCGGCTGTGATGAGGATGTCCTTGGCCATGGGGTAACGCTCCTTTCCGACAGTTCTCCACCATGTACGTATGCTGTTGACGGTGAACTCGCCGGTGTCGTAGCTGATTCCGACAGATACGAAGCCGTTGTTGTCGCCTACATCATAGATGCCATATGGGGTCGCGCGTCCTCCGGGCCCCTCGAAATCATGATCCAGAACTTCGCGTGGATCACCTTTGTGCCGGTATTCCCTCCCCTTGTTGGCATAGTTCCCGATCCATTCCTTCTTCTTGGCGTCGACTGAGATGACCGGCCTGCCGGCGGCGATGTACGCCATGCTCTCCTGCTGTATGAATCTGAACTGGGCGTCGCGGTCCGGGCCGGGCTCGATGACCTTGATGTACCTCCTGTTCTGCTGGAGGCTGAATCCAGCCTCCTTGAGCAGAGTCCCGACCGTCTCACGGCTTATCGGATAGCCCATCGCCCGCAGTTCGCGGGCGATGTCCTCGGTCCCCTTCGTGGTCCATGTCAGCGTGCTCTCGGGATTTCCGATCACGTTCCCGTCCAGTATGCCTTCGAGCTTCTCCATGATGTCCGGATGTGTCTCGGTGATCCTCTTGCGCCCGCCGCCGGGACGCCGGACACGTCCGGCGTCCTCGATGCTGGATCTCGCACGGGCGTCCTTGGGGGCTTCTCTCGCCTCACGACGTCCGGCGGTTATGGTCTGAGGTGTCGTCCCCGTCATCTCCGAGAGTGCTTTCGCGGATCCCTGGCCCAGCATCAGCGAGAGACTCCCGAGGAATATCCTTCTGCGTCTCTCGTCTAGCTCGGGCATCATCGTTCCTACGAATTCCTCTATCTCATCCTGGCTCGGGACAGAAGATGACATCATGTGGGACGATATAATATGATATAATTAAAAATTATTTTTTGGAGAATCCTCGTAGTGTTGCGAACGAAAATTTGGGAAACTCTCACAGGTCCCCCCACAGGTCCCCCACAGGTGGACCTGCAAGGGCCCCTGTTTTCATGGGAAGTTCCCATGGTTGTCACGGATCGAAGGAGGTTCTCCGATGACCGTCCCCAAGCTCTCAAAGGCCATGAGGGATGTGAAGAACCTTCTCCTCTCGGGATACTCAAGGCATGCCATAGCCAGCGAGCTCCGGATACCCAAGTCCAATGTCTACCGGATTGTTGACGATCTCGTCCACCTCGGCGAGGTGCGCCCCATCCCCGGTACCAAGAACCCCGTTTCCTACGAGGACCCGAAGATTGTTGATGCCATCTCCCCAAAGGGGGGATGCAACGGTGATTTCGGGAAATGCACCCACGATGCACAATCCCACAGGTCCTCTGGAAACTGGGTCGACGATCTACCGGACATCCGTCTTGACGGTATCAGTACGGACCGTACATGTCCTGAAGGGTATGTTGAGGCCCACAAGATCGGAGGCATCCGGTTTTTGGACTTCGTCTCCGAAGGGGAGTACGGGACTTTCCGTGACCCCAAGGGTTACACAACCGGGTTCTGGTATTCCAAGCCCAAGCGTATCAACGGCGTATGGATCTACAGCGGTGAGTTCCGTATCTTCAATCAGACCATCACCTTTGCCCTTCGCAAGGGTGACAAGGGCTCCAAGACATTCATGCTCTACCCGTCACGTATCTTTCTGGACCCGACCAAGTTCGAGTCCGAGGAGGAGGAGGCGACCGGCGTTTTCATCGACCGTGCCCTGTTCGTAGCCGGCGTCATGCGCCAGCTCGGATGGGATGTTCGTAATCCGGTCATCCGTGGGAAATTCGAGTATGCCATTCGTGGGCATCCGATAGTTGCCCATCTTCCCAAGGATTCTGTCGTCTCAGACGGTGACATCGAGGTCGACACGTCCTACGGAGAACCGGAGGCCGAGATGAAAGAGGTCTCTGATTGGGAGAAGGTCCAGATTTTCGCCAACATGCCGTCGGAGATTCTTTCTCTTCGGGACAGAGCCACTACAGCCGACTCCAGACTCGAGACAGCAGCCAGGGCACTGGTTACCCACCAGACTCGTCTGGACAGTCTGGACCTCACCCTGGACCGTGTCATCGGGATTCAGGAGAAGCAGATCACTCCACTGTAGTTGCTGTCGTGGAACCGCTCTCGGCCCTGACGAAGATGAGGATGTACGAGATCGTTCCACATGTCTCACATACGACGGTACGGACTTTACGGGCAACAAGTACAAATTTGATGCGGCAGAGGCACACCAGGTTCTACTGTCTGGACATCGAATACATCAGATCCTTCGGCGACAGTGACCGAACTGACATCTTGTCGGGGTACGGGATGTCGTTCCTTCGATACCGATCCCTAGTTCTCATGAACCATAGATGAGCATCATCTCGTCGCGGATGGAGTCAATAAACGAATCGCCCGCATCGCTGGGAAGGATGTCCACATCCTTTTCCAAGGCCCTGTTCAGCCTGACATACAATCTCCCGATCCCGAGGTAGCTGTCGATCCTTTCGGACTCGACGACCACGTCCACGTCGCTCTCGGGTGTGGCTTCACCGCGGGCATAGGAACCGAACAGGTAGATCCTCTCGATCCCCATCTCATCGGCTATGGGTGCGACTATCCTGCTGATCTCCCCGATGGAATACACTTTCCTGTTAGGTTTTACCTCGGACCCCATCGGATGCTCACGGTGACGAAAAGTGGGTGAGCGTATTTAGGAATGGCCATTTTCTCCTGCTGGATCGTCCTGTTCAGGACTCCACATGGCGCCTGATCTCGGAGGCCACGCGGTCATCCTCCTGTCCGAAGAGCTCGTAGGCGCTCATGACGCAGCCCGAGAAGTCTCTGTAAGCTGCCCTGATTGTCTTCCCGTGCCCGTATAGGCCGAGATCTTCGTTGCTGATGAACAGCCCGTCTGATCCCTTGGTCGCAACCACAGTCATCGGGATATTCAGGTGCATGGTGTCCTTTCCGTACCTCAGAACGCTTATTTGGAACGGCCTGCCCGATTCGATGCCGGCCTTAATAGACTCGAGGACCGGATCCCTATGAAGGCGGGGAGCCGCGGGACTACGGTTGGTTGACACCGGGCTGCGTCCGAGGATTCTCATAGATCATCATTGGACGTACCGATATAAAGGGGTCCCCATTAGAATTGCACCATCTGTCCTGAAATATACGACTTCATCCCGTACGTTTTAATGGACCGGTATGATTCCAAGAAGGGGTTCTTCGGGAGAATATGGCACTGCCAAATAGAGGTGTATGCATCCTGAATAAAAGAATTAAAAATGCAACATAAGGCCTGACAAGACTCCTGAAGGATGCCTCGCAGCTGACAGATGAGGTCTTCACATGTAGATTTCGATGATCTTGTAGTTCTAAACCCCTGAATCTTTACTTTTCTGCCTAATCGGTTAGACGGCGAGAATCTGCCTGACTTTCGAATCGTGGAAAAAGCTTAGATTCAGGAAGATGACGGGACTTCTGGATCGATATTGCCTTCTGAAACCGGCGGCCACATGCGGTCGATGTACTTCGTCAGGATGGCGAACCATACAGCCTCCACGATGAGCGACACCACGCACGGCAGCACCGCCTCGGGCATGGTTGCGGCGAACAGCCCCATCGTTAGACTTGCGGACATGCCACTGTTCTTCCAATAGCAAAAGGAAACGTAATTCAAACTGTTGTCCCTATCGCAACCGAGCTTCTTCATGGCCAGCACGAACACCGTGGAGACCAGGAAGATGCGGAACATGCAGGCTACGACGAGGCTGAGCACTATCATCGGCTCGGAGAAGACGAACTCCTGCCTGGATCCGAGCCCGACGAAGACGAGGATGAACATCATCAGGTTGATGAACAGGGTCTTCGGGGCCTGCTTCAGGTGCAGCCTCTTGATCGGGATCGTAAGGACGAACGGGATCAGTATGAACATCAGGATGTATCTGAGGACCTCCAGGGGGTTCACGGAGTTCCCGATGAGGGTGTGGGTGATCAGAGGGGTCAGTGCGATGGCTATGACGTAGATCACCGTCAGGGACAGCACCGCCAGCTTGGGGTCCGCCTTGAGGAACAGCGCGGAGGGGACGACGGAGATGGCGCAGGGTACGGCAGAGAGCATCACCCATCCGGTCCAGAGTGCCTGGTTGTCGATGAAGAACAGGCCGGTGAGCAGGGTGAACCCCGTGCAGATGCCGAAGCAGCAGACGAAGTTCACGAGTATTGGCTTCCTGTAGGTGCCGAAGTCGCTGCGGCTGAACCTGATGCCGTCCAGGGCAACAGCCATCTGGGCGATGAGGGCCAGCATCATGATTGTGGAGGCGTCGGGGCTCCCGAATCCGAAGACCAGCGCGAGCACTATGGCCACGGCTATCCAGACCTTGATGTCCTCCAGCACGTTCAGCAATGCCATGGATGACGCTATTCGGCATTTCGTATAAACGCCTTGCCGTTCGACGCCAGATAATGGTTTGACTGTTCAAACGTTCGGAGACACTAGGATTTACGAGACAAATGTCAGCGCGAGGTCCCGGTTGAGCCGAAGAACCTGATCACGTCGGCAACGGGGTCGTCCGACGGGACCGCGCCGATGTCCTTGGCGAACCTGGACGCGCGGTGGTCGAGAATCACGGCGACCCCTCTGTCCTCCTCCATCCTGATCAGCCTGCCCGTGGCCTGGTTGATCTTTCTCACCGCAGGGACCTGGCTTGTGTAAAGCCATCCCTTTCCCTTCCCGTACCTCTCGTCGAACCTGTCGCTCATCGCCTTCAGCTCCTTGGAGGGCGGCGGGAACGGGACGCCGACGATGATGGTGACGCAGAGCTCGTCCCCCGGGAAGTCGATCCCCTCGGCGACCGACCCTCCCAGGACGGAGAAGAAGACGCCGTTGCGCCCGCTCTTAAACCTCGCCAGGCTCTCGGCTGTCCTGCGCTGGTTGCCGGACTCCTCCCAGTACTTGGGGCGGTCGATGTGCCTCTCGAGATAGGGGCGCATCATGCGCATGAAGTTGTACGATGTGAACATGACCAGGGTGTTCCTCTCGGCGGCGTCGCAGATGTCCACAATCATCCTCTCGAGGCGGTTCTGCATGCCCGGGTCCGCCCGCATGTCGGCCTGCCTGGTCGTCACATCCCTGGCGTAGACCACAAGCTTGTTCTCCTTCGGGAACGGGGACGGGTACGTCCTGAACTTAGGGTTGTTGCCCAGCCCGAGGACCCTGGCGTACTGGTCCAGGGGCCGCAGCGTCCCGGACATGTGGAGCGTCCCGGGGACGGTGTTCAGGAACCTGGAGATCTCGGACGGCTCTATGCACGTGGCGCTCAGGTACTCGCCGTCCTTGTCCGTCTTGATCGTCCTGACGAACCTGTCGGACCCGGACGAGAACCACGACCTCATCCTGAGGGCCAGCTCCTCCACGTGGGAGGTTCTGTTGTCGCCGCTGGCGATGAGCTTCTCGGTCCTCGCCTCACCCAGGTCCAGCGCCCGCTCGACGGCGGACTCGAGGTCGGAGCGGGACATGCCGAACTTCCTCATCATGCGGTCCTCGATGTAGTCGTCCTCGAAGACGTAGCTCTCCTCGTTGAGGCCGAGCTTCTCGGTCGCGGCGGAGCGGATGCATGCCTTGAAGTACCTCAGGAACTCGTCCAGCCTGACGTCCATCCATATGGTGGGGTCGCGGTACGTCGGGCACTCGTCCATGGCGTTATCGACGATCTGCCTGTCGATGACGAAGGTCTCCGATCCCCTGGCGGCGTCGAGGAAGTTGTGGGCCTCGTCCACGATGACCATCATCCCCTTTGGGTCGCCGGACAGATCCATGTTCGCCATCAGGCTCTCGCGGATGTCCGGGTTGAGGATCTGGATGTACGGGGCGGCGATGACATCCATCTTGCGGAGAAGGAGCTTCTTGGCCTCGTATGGGCAGACGCCGAGCTTCTCGCAGAAGCGGTCCAGGTCGTCCGAGGACGGGATGTTCTCCCTGCAGTACCTCTCGATGTTGTCTATCTCGGTCTTGAGGCGGTCGTAGAACCTGCATCCGCCGGCCTGGCCCTTGATGCTCTTGCTCCTGCGGTCCTCGCACATCATGGAGAGGACGTTGGACGGTATGCTCTCGAATCCGCTCGTCCCCCTGAACAGCGGGCAGGACTTGTTCCTCCCTGTGAGGGCGATGCCGGAGACGCTCTTCACCTTGGAGATGGCGCGGAGCTCTTTCATGACGGCATCGGTCTGCGTTATCGTGCGGACGACGTAGACTATCTTCTTCCCGGTGGCCTTGCAGTGCTGCAGGGAGGCCGCGAGGGAGACGATGGTCTTCCCGGTGCCGGTGCCCGATTCGATCACGACGTGGCGCCCCTCGTCCAGGAAGGTGCGGATGTCCGAGATTATCTCGAGCTGGCATCCGCGGGGCTCGTAGGGCATGTACGGTGCATCGGTAATCTCCGCCGATATGGTCCTGGGCTCAGGGACCGCCCTGGAGGGGAGGTCGGTGATGCTGGACTGGCTGCTGGTGACGAGGCCGTCGGCGGTCCTTCCGCATCTGAGGCAGCGGTTGGACCCTGGGGCCAGAAGGCTCTTGCATCCGGGGCAGAACAGTCCTTGCATGCCAGGGCAATCGGGGAGGGGTACATAAGCGTTCACGGGGGGTGGCCGAAAACGTCCGCCTCCCGGTTCTTATATCCAGACTGTCCGGGATGGGCGCCGAAAACCCCTCCCTGCGGAATCCGCTCACAACAATGATATCCCCGGCCGACCATCCACTCCGGCGATGTGTGCTAAGGTGCTCATTCTGTCCGGTTCGCCTAGGAAGAACGGAAACACGGAGATCCTCTGCGAGAGGTTCGCCGCAGGCGCCCGCGATGCGGGGAACGAGGTGGAGGTCCTCCGCGTGTGCGGGCTCGACATCCACTACTGCACCGGATGCGACTCCTGCGTCAAGACCGGGAGATGCGTCCATAGGGACGACATGGAGGCCGTCAGGGAGAAGATGACCGCTGCCGACGTCATAGTGTTCTCGTCGCCCGTGTACTTCTACACGATCAGCGCCCAGATGAAGACCCTCATTGACAGGATGGTGCCGTTCTACACCAAGCTCCACGACAAGAGCATCTACATCATCGTGGCCGCCGCCGACCCCGACGAGTCGATGCTGGAGCTGGCCGTCGAGAGCTTCAGGGGCCTGACCAGGGACTGCATGGAGGGCGCAGTGGAGAAGGGCGTCATAAAGGCCACCGGCGTCTGGGAGAAGGGTGCCGTCGAGGGCACCGACTTCCCGAGGGCCGCCTACCAGATGGGAAGGGCCATCGAGTGAAAACCCCGGGACGGTCCGAGGTAAGGGTCAGTCGATGATCCTGAACCCGGATTCGTCCCCTTCCGCGTCGTAGCGGACGCCCCTGTCGTCCAGGACCGCGCGGATCGTCTTCATGTGGACGCCGTTGCCCACGTTGAGGAACTGGTTCTCCACCACAGCGTTGCCGTCGTACTGGGCTGTGGGATGGAACCCCAGGGGGAGGTGCGCTGTGTTGACCTGCATGGCGTACAGGTGCCCATCCCTGTCGAAGATCGGCCCTCCGGACTGCCCCTTGAGGCCGGGCGTGGAGGTCTCGACGTAGAGCCTCTCGAACTTCCCGTCCTTCGTCATCCCGAGGTTCAGCGTGCGGGTGTGCATCCCCTCGTTGGGGAACACGAGGTTGCGGGCGTCGATCTTAGGGATCATGAACCCCTTGGTCTTCTCGTCGAAGTTGGACTTGATGTCAAGGAACGAGTAGCCCATGCGGCAGATGCTCGTCCCGGGCCTGAGGTGCTCAGGGTCCTTGAGGACGGGGTACTCGGCAACCCAGTCGGGGTTGAACTGCTCAAGCTTCCCGACGGCGATGTCTATCTGCCTGTTGACGAAGATGCTGTTCATCCGGACCCTGTCCCATCCCCACCAGAAGGAGTGGTTGGTGATGTAGGTCGGGTCCGGCTTCACCTCCACCGGCGGTGCTCCCGGGAGCCCGCGGCGGGATTCGTTGAGCGCTGCGATCTCCTTCAGCTTGTTCTGGTCGGTCTGGAACTTCACCAGGGAGTCGAACAGATGCCCGGCGGTCATCGCCCAGCCCTCGCGGTTGAGGATTATGAACGTTCCGCACTCCGTCTTCACCGTGCCGTCCTGTAGGCGGGTTGAGACGATCACCGGCTTCGTGAACTCCATGACCTTCTGGCAGGCATCTGCGAACATGGTACCGACAAAGGGGACGCCGTATATAGGCTCTTAGAGCGGTCCGCCGCCGTTCCCGAACGCCTTCTCATAGACGCCGTCCATCTCGGGCAGGTGCACGATGTAGCCGACGGGCACCCTCATCCCTGTGGCCTCCATGACGGTCCTGGCCCCGTCCTCTCCGAATGCCCCGCAGAGCTCTATGCAGCCGATCCCCTCGGACTCCAGACGGGCGGCCTCCGAGCATGCCTCGTCCAGGTCCCTGACGCCCACGAAGACGCTGTCCCCGTCGCGGACCGAGGTCCTCTCGATGCCGTCGAGTCCATTGTTGATGAATATGAACGCGAACCTCATGGGCGCATGCGCGAAGTACCCGGATATACCGTTTTCCAACCTACCCGGATGCTGGACCCAACTCCTAAAATACGGGAGCGTAGATTGAGTCGGCGGTCGAAATGATTTCCAAGGAGGTTCAATACAGGATCTACGCCGGTACCCGCAAGGACGACTACACCGGATGGGAGAAGGTCGATGTCAATCCGGAGGAGTCCGACGACATCGATTTCTGGTCACTGAACCTCGGGAACGGATACTTCCTCGACAGGGTCACCAAGCGCGTCAAGGGGATCCTTGGGACGAAGAGGGTCAAGTTCAACAGCATCCGCAGGGACCGTACCGTGGAGGACCCGGACGGGGAGTACAGGGACATGGACCTGAACATCCTATTCGACGTCGAGATCAGGGTGTCCAACGATGCGATCAAGTTCGACGGCAAGAACAACTCGTTCATCCTGCTGTCCAGGGAGCCCGTGGACTGGGACGGATTCTCCGAGGGCGTCCCCAAGTTCGAGGACCCGGAGGACGAGAAGAACTACGCCAGCTTCTACTCGTGAGCCTAGGGTTTAGCGAGCTAACGCAACGTCGCTCCGCTTATTGCCGTGGAAGACGCAACGACTTCCATGGACCACAAAGCCATCAGGGATGTCCTGGTCGAATCCTCGGACCAGGTTTACCAGTACGTATCGGACATGCAATTCGTCACCGACCCGCCCCTGGGCGTCTCCGTGACGGGGGTGTCCGGATGCGATGTCGGGGACGGTTTCGCTATCCTACGCCTATCCGGCCCGGTACCCGAGATCAGCGGGCTGATGCTGATGGTTGACGACGCAGTGATCCGTGAGGGTGATGCGGGGTTCGATCGCTACGATGAGATCTCCCGCACGGTGGTCGTGCGTCCGGGGGAGGAGGTCCTCCGCAGGATGTCCGAGCCGGGATGCAGGATCCGCCTTCTATCCGACATGCGCTTCATCATCTCATCGGTGGGTGACTTCTACCGTCGCTACGGGGATCTCCTGACCCTTCCCACGGAGGATCCCGTCTCGGTCGCGCCTGTGTTCCCGGAGGGTGTGGAGCCCAGCGGGAGCCAGGTCGCCGCGGTCAACGGCATACTGACCCACAGGCTCTCATACATCTGGGGAGCCCCCGGCACGGGGAAGACCCAGTTCGTCCTCGCCGCCTGCATCAGGGCGTGCATCGGCGCCGGCAGGAGGGTGGCGGTCTTCGCTCCCACAAACAACTCCGTCGAGCAGGTCCTGAGGGGCATCATCAAGGCGCTGCCGGAGGGGGATCCCATCCTGGGCGCGACGATCAGGCTGGGCGTGCCGACGAAGGGTTTCCTCGAGGAGCATCCCGGGATGTGCGAGGACCGCCAGGCCCAGAGGAGGGTCGCCTCATGCATGAGGAACCTGGATCTTCTGGAGGAGGTCATGTTCGAGCGCTCCTGCGACGAGCTCGAATGGGAGTTCCTGGAGCTCCGGCGCATCGCGCGCTCTCTCCAGGAGGACGGGAGGGGCAGGGTGCTGCTCAGCGACCATCCGGATCTGAAGGCCGCCTTCTCCGAGATGGTGCCAATGCTCTCGTCCGTGCCGCTCACAAGGGATCTGGTGTCCGAGGCGGAGGAGGGGGATTTCCGCACCGTGATCGACATGGTGTGCACAGCCCTGTACGACAGGGAGCGTCCAGCCGCCGGGATCGAGGAGTACACCCACTGGTCCGACCAGGATTTGATGGCGGCCCTGTTCGAGACCCGCAGGGAGCTGGAGGACCTCATCTCTTCTGATACCGGGGCGCGTGTGGAGAGGGCTTTCCTCATAGCCGCGACCCCGCATCAGTTCATCTCCCGCTTCCGTCCTAGGAGGTCTGAGGATGACGGCAGACCGGTACTCGATGTGGACCATATCTTCCTGGACGAGGCTGGCTATTGCGGGCTGATGCAGGCGGCCGCGCTGTTCACAAACGGCGTCCCCGTCACGATGCTCGGCGACCATATGCAGCTGCCTCCGGTGTCCCAGCTGGATGACGCCCTGCTGACGTCATCCGCGAAGGGAGGCGGGAGGCTCGGACACGCCTTCCTGTGGAACATGTCCGCCCTGCACTGCGAGGGCCTGATGGCAGAGGGTCCGGGGGCACTGTCGTCGATCTACACGGAATCGTCCGATCCAGTCTTCCACATGACGTTCAGGGCGGACCTCACCGACTCACACAGGTTCGGATCCAATCTTGGGCGCGTGCTCGACAGGTGGGTTTACAGGAACGGCATGACCGGTTCGTCGGACGGCGGGGACCTGAGGATATGCTGCATAGACGCTGTGTGCGATAGCAGGGACGGCAGGGAGAACAGGGCCGAAGCGATGGCCGTCGCGGACATGCTTCGCAGGGAGGGGCTGGAGCCGTCGGAGGTGGCGGTGCTGACGCCGTACACCGCCCAGCTGGCACTCATCAAGAGGATGGTCTGCAGGAGGTACTGCGACTCGGTTATGACCGTGCACGGTTCGCAGGGCCGTGAATGGGATACGGTCGTGCTGAGCGTCGCTGACAACGGGGTGCTGTCACGGGACGTGCCGTTCAGGTTCACCAGCTCCTCCACCGGAATCGGGATGAGGGTGGTCAACACGGCTGTTTCCAGGGCGAAGAAGAGGCTCGTCCTCGTCTGCGACCGCGAGTTCTGGATCGGCAGGGAGGACGAGCTGATAGGCGGAATCCTCCGGGAGGTCGACCCGGAGGATGTCTGGAACTTCAATCGTCGATGCCCAGACGCCTCATGATCAGGCCCAGGTCGCCCCTGAGATCGGAAATCTCGGATTTGAGTTCGGAGACCTGCCTCCCGAGGGAGTGGTTCTCCTCCTCGAGGCGGAGGACCCTCGACTCCAGATCGTCGTCGCCCTGGGTCTGCTGGCTCTCGGCCTTGAGCTCCTTGACCCTCTCGACGAGGGTGTCCCTCCTCGACCTGAGGGAGGACGCCATCATGGAGAGCTTCTGCTTCTCGGACTCGTCGCCGTTCATGTCGGCCCTGAGCATCTTTATCTCGATGCCCATGAGCTCGTCGGTGACGGACTCTATCTCGGCGGTCAGCTCGTCGACGTCCTCGGCCGGTGCCGTCTCAGCAGGTGCTTCCCTGTGGGCGGCTCCGGCTCCGGCGGCTATAAACGAGTCCTCGATCTGCCTCTTGCGCTGAAGCAGGGCTCCGATCTTGGACTCGATGCCGAGGGCCTCGTCGGCCCTCCTCAGGGCGTCGGCCGGATCCACCGGCATGACCTCGCGGATCCTGTCCAACTCCCCCTTTAGGTGCCTGACCTCCGACTCGATGAAGCTCAGCTCCCTCTCGTATCTGTCGTCGGCCATGGTCAGTCCTTCTTCTTTTTCTTCTTGTCCTTGCCGCCCTTGCCCTTGGACTTCGCCTCGTCCTTGGAGGCGACGGACCTGTACATGTCGTAGAGGTAGTCGTCGTAGAAGATCAGCTCACCGAGGGCCTCCAGGGCGTAGGGGTCCTCGAGCAGGAACTTGACCATCTTCTTGGATTTCAGGGCGTTCTCGCCGATGTCGTAACACATCATCTCCACGACCTCGTCGCAGTACTCGGCCCTGACCTCGTCCGCCTCCAGCTCGTTCTCCAGGTCGTCCGCCGAGAGTCCGGAGATGTACTGGTCGTACTTCACGGGGCATTCCGCGACATTCTCGGTGTCGAGATCGAGGCCCTCGAGGAGGGAGTCGTCATCGGTCATGTCGGCCAGGACGGTGATGTATGCGATGGTGTCGGCCTTGAGGTAGTCGATGAGCTCCTGCATCTCGTTGATCCTGTCCTCTCTCTTGAAGCGCTTGATGCGCTTCTCCAGGTCGGCGACCTCCTTCTTCTTCCTCTCGATCGCCTTCCTTATGATGGTGACGGCTTCTTCGATGGTGTAGTCCTCATCCATGGTCATAGTTCATGTATCCGTATGCTCCCCTAAAAACAGATGGTACGTTCTGCTGGCCATCGACGGCGCAATGGATGTTTCTGACCGATGACGGCTCCCTCCATCCAACTCTTTATACGGTCCCGTGGAATTCCATGTACCGATCTGATGAAGGCCCTGAAGGAACTCAGCCAGGACGAACTCGAAATCGGCATCGAGCGCGGTGACGCCGACTCGATGTACGAGCTCGGCAGGAGGTTCTACGAGGGGGACGGGGTCGAACAGGACTACTCCCGCGCCGTCCCTCTGATCAAAGCCTCCGCCCAGGCGGGGAATCCCGCCGCACAGTGCACTTTCGGATACATGTGCTGCTACGGCGTCGGCGTGCCGGAGGACAAGATCGCGGCGATAAAGTGGTACCGCCATGCCGCCGACCAGGGCTACGCGGAGGCGCAGTACGACCTGGGATACCTGTGCGACACCGGACAGGGCATAAGGGTCAACAAGATGGAGGCCGCCAAATGGTACTATCTGGCCTCCGTCAAGGGCCATGCGGGGGCCCAGTGCAACCTCGCCAACCTCTACTTCCACGGTTCCGGGGTCAGGCTCGACAAGGAGGAGGCCATTCGGCTCTACCATCTCGCGGCCGAGAAGGGGAACGTGGAGGCGCTCTTCAACCTGGGGAGGATCTACGAGACGGGGGACGGCGTCGAGAGGAACGACGAGACCGCCGTGGAGTTCTACCGTCTCGCTGCGATGACAGGGGACGCGAACTCGCTCTACACACTGGGGATAAGGCACCTGTCCGGCAACGGCGTCCGTCTGGACACCGTCAAGGCCACCAGGATGCTGGAGGCCTCAGCGCGCAAGGGTAACGTCGAGGCCATGTACGTCATGGGCTCCCTCTACTACAGCGGGACCGGGGTGGACCGCGACCCCAGGAAGGCCGCCATGTACTTCACGGCGGGCATGCGCAGGTGGCATCCCAGCTCGATATACCATCTTGGGCTCCTCTACATGAAGGGGGAGGGCGTGGAACAGGACCAGCGCCGCGGCGTGGGGCTGGTGAAGCTGGCCGCGGAGATGGGAGAGCCTGAGGCCATCGCCATGCTCGCGACCAACGAATGAGCTCACCACTTGTGGTCGTGGGGGATGAACTGCAGCTTGGCTCCGCAGAAGGGGCAGCTGTACAAAACCGCGTCCATGCCGTCCTTGTCCTCGCCCAGGAGGGCGGGGCCCTGCATCGTCTCGGTGAAGACTATGTTCTGCTCAAGGAGTTCGTCGAGCATGCGCTTGCAGCAGGCGGCCTCCACATCCACGTCGGAAACCATGAGCTTGAGGAGCGGTCTCGCGCGGAGGTTCCTGTTCCTCTCCTCGGTGAGCACCCTGTCGATCCTGTCGGCGTCGACCTCGGCGCCGGGGAATCCCATCGATGCGGCGTAAGCGAGCATCCTGACCGCCTTCTGGAGGTCGAGCGGGACGCCGATCCCCTTCTCGTACATCAGTCCGAGGTGGTAGAGCGCGCCGGGATCGAGGTTGTCAGCCGCGTCGCTGAGAAGCTGGACCGCGCGGGGTATGTCGGGCTCCGTCCCCTCACCGGAGGCGAGCATAATCCCAAGCTCCCTCTTCGCCGGGACGACGTTCTGAGCAGCCGCCCTCGACATCCATTCGAAGGCCTTCTTCGCATCCTTGGGTTCGTCGTTGCCGTAGATGTAGATGAGTCCGAGCTGGTACTGTGCTTCCGCGTCGCCGTCCTCGGCGGCCTTCCTGAGAGCTTCCGAACTGGCCATTATATCGTCGCCGAGAACGACGAACCTGTTTAAGTGGATACCGAATCAACCGATGACGGAACCGAGCGTGCCCAGCATCTCGGCGGCCTCCTCGATGCCGTTGTCCTCGGCCATCTTGAGCCACTTCCTCGCCTCTTCGTCGTTACTCTCGGTGCCTATGCCCTTCATGTAGCAGTATCCGACCATCTGCATGGCTGTAGGCACACCCTCCATGGCGGCCTTCAGGAACCACTCGAAGGACTCCTCCGAGCGGGGCGGATCCGATTCAGACATGAGGAACCCGAGCCTCTCCATGGCGAAGGCGTCCCCCTGGTCGGCGCCCATCCTGTACCACCTCTCGGCCTCCGAAGGGTCCGCCCTCGTGCCGTTCCCGAACTCGCTGCATATCCCGGCCTGGAACATGGCGTTGACGTTCCCGGCCTTGGCAGCGGTGCAGTACATCCTGTAGGCCTTGGCCTGGTCCTGCGGAACGCCGAGGCCCTCCTGGAACAGATAGGCGAGGGAGGTCCTGGCCTCCTGGTTGCCCTGGTTGGCGGCCAGCCTGAAGTACCTGGCCGCCTCCGCGTAGTCCTGTGGCACCGACACCCCGTCCATGTAGGCGAGGCCGGCGTACAGCTGGGCGTTGGGTATGCCGTCCTTGGCCGCCTCGATCGCATAGCCTGCGGCCTTCTCGCTGTCGATGCCGCAGTAGTCCCCCTGCATGAACAGCCTCACCATAAGGGCCATCGCCTCGGTCTGTCCCGCGGCCACTGCCTTCTCCAGGAGATCGTATCCCACGTCCTCGTTCTGCTCCACGTCCCATCCGAAGAGATATGCCATGGACAGTGCGTACAGTCCGTCAGGATCGTTGTTCTTCGCGAGGTCCCTGACCTCATCGATGCTCAGCTCGACCTGTCCGTCAGGCCCGTGGAAGACGAAACCCCTCTCATCGGTCATGGCCCCCTGTACGGGGACTTCCGAGATAACCTGTGCGGTGCCTTGGGTCGGCAGGTTGCGATCGCTCTATGCGGCCTGATGCCGTCACATCCATGCCGATGTCCGACAGCGTCCTGACGGCTCCGTCGAGGTGCTCCCTCCTGACGAGGACGTAGTCCGTGTCGAATGTCGATATCACGAAAACCGGGATCCCCGCATCCGCCAGCGCCGAGGATATCCTGGAGATCACTCCGACGAGGGAGAAGTCCAGTTGCCCCGAGACCCTGATCGCGCCCCATCCGTCGGCCCTCTCCAGGGCGTTGGCGGGGGCATCCTCTGCAGGGCAGACCAGGGACCTCTCGCCGTCCGTCCTGCCCGTGAAGGTGAACGGCCTGTCGGGGTCGACCTCTGAGAAATCGGCCACCTTGCAAACCGTGAACTCCAACGGCAGGACCTCGATTCTCATGGCTGTGCCTCACATGCTCCCGAGTTTCCTGAGGATGGTCTCAGACTCCCTCCACCCCGGGAAAGACCGCTCCCACGACCTGAACTCCGCATCATGGACCCTGTGCGACGGGCGGTACCCCTGTCTCAGATGGAGGCATTCGTGGTAGACCACGTAATCCCTCACACGGTCGGGGATATCGTCGGAATCTAGCCTCGAGGATATGCCGACGACCCTGAACATCGTGCTGCAGAAACCCACCCTGCGCACGTTGTCCCTGCGGGTCCAGGAGATGTACGAGTTTTCGATGTCCGAATCGGTCAGCAGACCGGAGTCCACCAGCCTCTGGACCGAGTCGTACAGGTAAGCCACGTCCCCGTTCGCGGTCCGCGTCAGGTTCCTGCTCCTGGATATGTATGCGGGACGGTGGTCCACGATGAATGAATCGGAACGGACGTGGTCCAGGTACGATTCGGGTTCCTGGCACCTCTGGCCTCTTGCCTTCTGGCAGATCATGTCGCAGAAGTCGCAGAGGACCTGGTCAGGAGCGTCGGCGAGGTAGTCCGAGATGCCGATCTCTATCCTTCCGCCGTAGACCTTCCAGCTGTATCCGAACTCCTTGCGTACGACGAAGTTGCCGACCGATTCTCTGAAATAAGGCCTGCAGGCCGCGAGGACACGGTCAGGGATTGCGACCATCGCGTCCCCTCCCTGTGACGATCTCCTTCTGCCTCTGCCTCTTCTGGATGGACCTCTCCACGCGGACGTCGCGTCCGCGCCTGTCCTTCGATGTGCGGTACATCGCGGTGGAATACGACGACGGGGTGGGGGTGAAGACCTGCACCTGTTCCGGATGTATGCGGAGCGTGCCCCTGCAGTAGGCGGCCAGCTCCCGCATGTGGTCCTCCGTGCAACCGGGGTGCGCCGCCATGAAGTAGTATGTGAGGTACTCCTCCTTCCCGCATCTCGACAGGGATTCAGCGAACATGGAGCGGAACTCCTCGAGCGTCCGCCTCCCGGGTTTGCCCATTAGCCTGAGGACGTCGTCGCACACGTGCTCGGGAGCCACCTTCATCTGACCGGACACATGGTCTGCCACGATCGCGTCCAGGTACTCCTGTCCGTGAGCCTTGTCCGCGACGATCATGTCGTAGCGTATGCCGGAGTTGACGAATACCCTGCGTACCCCCGGGATCGAGGACAACTCCCCGAGAAGGGCAGTCTGGCGCGAATGGTCTATGGGGAGGCTGGGGCACGGTTTGGAGCCGAGGCATCTTCTGTCTGCGCATCTGCCGCTGTGGATCTTCTTCGGGCATTCGATCCCGTACATGTTGGCGGTGGGTCCTCCGACATCCTTTATCACGCCGTTGAATCCAGGCCTCGAGGCGATCCTCCGCGCTTCACGAAGGACGGATTCCTCGGATCTGGATACGACGGTGGTCCCCTGGTGCAGGGCTATCGAGCAGAACGAGCAGTCCCCGTAGCAGCCGCGGTGCGTGGTTATGGAGTTGGATACGGTGTCCATGGCCCTCACATGTCCCTGCCTGGCGTAGTACGGGTGGACCGCATCCTCGAAGTCGGATCCGTAGAGGGCGTCGAGCTCCTCAGTTGTCAGCGGCCTCTGTGGCGGGTTCTGGACGAGGTACCTGTCCCCGTGCCTCTGGGCAAGACCCTTGGCTGTGACCGGGTCGCTGTTGCCACTGAATATGCGGAACGCGTCCATGAACGCAAAGCGGTCGTCCCTGCAGGCCTCGAACGAGGGCATCTCGACGAATCCGTCCGGCACCGATGCGGAGGGATAGCACACGCCCCTGACGTCGCCCCACCCCTCGCCCCGGCGGATCCTGTCGGCGAGCTCCAGCGTGGCCAGTTCTGTCATGCCGTACACGATCCCGTCCGCCTTGGCATCGAACAGAACGGACCTCCTGACGGAATCCGACCAGAAGTCGTAGTGCGCGATGCGCCTGAGGCTGGCTTCTATCCCTGCAAGGAACACCGGCCTCCCCTTGATGTGCCTCTTTATGAGGTTGGTGTACGCGATGGTCGCCCTGTCGGGCCTCCTGTCGTTCACCCCTCCCGGTGTGAAGTCGTCCTCCTTGCGGAACTTCCTGGTGGGGGTGTAGTTGGCGACCATGGAGTCGACGCATCCGGCCGACACGGACCAGAAGAGCTCCGGCTGGCCCAGCCTCGATATGTCGTCGCCCGAGGAGACGTCTGGCTGGGCAATGATGCCGACCCTGAGCCCGTGGTCCACCAGCCAGTGTCCTATCAGGGCGGTCCCGTTGTAGGCGTTGTCGGTGTACGTGTCCCCTGACACTAGGATGATGTCGAGTCCGTCCCATCCGCGGGAGCGGACCTCCTCGGGCGTGGTCGGTAGGAACATGCGGGCTCAGACCTTCATCTCCATGATGAAGTCGTACATGTAGAACCCGTCGCCTATGGGGGTGTCCCTGGACTCGACGGTCTCGAACCCCTCGTGCTCGTACACCGAGATGGACGCGGAGTTGTCCCTGTTCACCGTCAGGTAGACGGCCCTGAGCCCGAGGGCCCTGGCGACCTCCCTCAGATGGTCGAATACCGCGGAGGTCCTCCCCTGGTGCTTGAACTCCTTTAGGATGTAGATCTTGGAGAGGAACAGCCTGTCCCCCTCGGGAACGTATGCGGCGTAGCCCACGACCCTGGAACCCTCGCGGATCATGAGGTACGTGTAGCCCTCCTCGAGGACGTAGTTCCTGATGGCCTCGTAGCTCTGGAACTTCCCGAGCATGTACTCGACCTGGTCGTCGGGCACGATGCCCTTGAATGCCTCCCTCCAGACGGTGGTGGCGACCTCTGCCACGGTCCTGAAGTCGTAGTCGGTGGTTGCGGGGACAAGAGAGGGCCCCCTTCTGCCGGCGTCGACCTCGGCTATGTAGTCCCTGAGGCCCGCCTCGAAGTTCACGCCGTACCTGATGTCCACCTTGGCGTCGTAGGTCCTCATGATGCTGCCGACGGTGAAGTTGACCGCGGCCCTGACGGCGTCGCCAAGTGTGAGCCCGGACTCCTTCGCACCGACGAACGCAGAGCTGAACACGTCACCGGTCCCGTGGTAGTATCCCGGGATCTCCGAGCGCATGACCTCGCCGGTCTCGCCGGTCCCGTAGTCCATGTAGACAGCACCGACCTTCCCCTTCTCGTAGCTGATTCCCGTGAGGACGATCTGCTTCACGCCGAAGACCCTCGCCTGCTCGAGAACGGACGCGATGTACTCGCGGGTGTAGGGTCCCTCGCGGTACTCGATACCGAGCATGAAGCTGAGCTCGGTGAGGTTTGGCATGATGACGTCAGCCATCTCGCAGAGCTGGCGCATTCCTGCGGGGAAGTCGGGGCCGAATACCGAGTACAGCTTCCCGGCATCGGCCATCACGGGGTCGACATAGATGGTGGTGCCCTCGTGGGACAGGTCCCTGAACAGCTTCTTCACGATGTCGATCTGCTCGAAGGATCCGAGGAAGCCGGTGTAGAACGCATCGAACTTGATGTCCAGCGTCTGCCAGTGGTCGTCGATGGGGACCATGTCCTCCGTGAGGTCGCGGTAGGTGAAACCGGTGAACCCGCCGGTGTGGGTGGAGAGTACCGCTGTCGGGAGTCCGGAGCATTCGATGCCCACGGACGAGATGATCGGGAGAGCGACGGTCAGGGAGCACCTGCCGACGCAGGAAATGTCATGGATTGCCAGAATCCTTTCCTGGTGCATGCCCGCCGCCATGCAGTAGATTGTTCATATAGAATGCCCTCGGGGGTCTCCGATGGTGTACATTATTGGACCTTCCGACGCGTCCCCCCATGGTGGGGCCATACACCCATCTCCGAATCTGAGGGAATGGCGTTTGCCGGAGCGCAACAGGTCGGCGGATGTAGGAGGACCGAAGGAAAGCCAACGTCCTCTCGAAGCATCTGAACGAAGTGTTATTATTCCTGCAGTCCTGCTTAACCCATGAATTCACGTAATATTGCGCTAGTCGCCCTCGCATTGGCGGCCGTTCTGTTCTTGGTGCCCGTGTGCTCCGAACAGTCGGATGCCGTCTCATCCGAGGACATCTCGCTTACCCTCCCGGATTCGACCGGCGACAGCGTCAGCATCACCGTCGGAAACGGCGGAAGCACGGACTTCAGATTCTATGTATACAACAATTCGGACCAGTACCTGTACATGACGGCGGAGGGGGCGTCCGACTCCGACTTCGTCGATGTATCGGCGACCGTCGGAGGGGAGTACCTCCTTCCATACGGCGCCAGCGATACCGGACACATCCTCCCGGTCGACGTGCATGTGAGCGTCGGGAGATATGACGAATCCCCCACCGAATCCGGAAGCATCATTCTGACATTCGCCGACATGGCCGGATCCGGGGAGACCTTCGAGGTCACCGTCGGGATCCAGATAACGGTCGACTCCGCCTACTACTCGGCAGACGGCAACAACAAGTTCCTCGGCATCATCCCCAACACCCTCGATGGGGCTCTCGGGTCCGAGTGGTTCACCGCAATCGTGACCCTCGTAGCCTGGCTCGTCATCACCTACATCGTCTGCATGGTCCTGATCCCAATCTTCGTGAGGATCTTCACACACAGGAGTCCAGACGAGGACAGCAGGAAGGTCAGGAAGAACCTCACGAGCCTCATCGTCCTCCTAATCACCGTCCTGTCCATCAACCAGTGCCTGACGATACTGGGCGCCAGTCCCGAGCTGAGGGACGCCTTCGGCACGCTCTCCGGAGTCCTCTACATCGCCATCGGTGCCCTGATGGCATGGACTGTCTTCGTGTTCGTCATCACCGTCGTTCTCAAGAGCGCCGAGAGGGGCACCGATTCCTCCGTGGACTCGTCTCTCATCCCGCTGTTCAAGATGATAGGCAAGATCGTCATCACCGTCAGCGCGACGGCTGCGATCCTCGCGCTGTTCGGAGTGGACCTGACCGGAATCCTGCTCAGCGCCGGTGTCATCACACTGGGCATAACCCTGGGCGCCCAGAACATCCTCAACCAGTTCTTCTCCGGAATCGTGCTGCTCTCCACCAGGCCGTTCAAGAAGGGCGACTTCGTGCAGATCAATGGGACCGTCTACATCGTGAGGAAGGTCAAGCTGATGTTCACCGAGTTCGACAACTGGGACAAGGACCAGGTCGTCACCATCCCCAACAACATCGTCTCCGGCGGAACCATCGTCAACATGACCCGCGAGGACGACGAGGCCAGGACTTACGTGTACATGACCGTGGCCTACGGAAGCGACCTCAAGAAGGCTCAGGAGCTCATGGTCCAGGCGGCCATGGAGCACCCCCATGTGATCAAGGACGGTACCCGCTCGCCGCCCTCGACCAGGCTCACCAACTTCCTCGACTCATCGATAGAGCTCAGGCTCGCTGCCTATGTCGACGACTTCGACAGCAGCGGATCCTACGCCGGACAGCTCAGGGAGAGGATCCTGCAGCTCTTCGACGAGAACGGCATCGAGATCCCCTTCAACAAGATGGACATCGTCCTGCAGTACCCCTGCGACGGCAGGCGCAAGGACGATGACACCACCCCAGAGGGGCAGTGAGCAAACAGGCCGGGGTCGATCCCCGGCCATCCTTCCAACCGTCCCTGGATCTCTGGGTGGACCGTCCCGTATCCGGAAGCACATAAAGACGGCCGATGGGGAAACGTCTTTAATCCGAAACCTGATTCTCATCCATGTCCAGGAAGGCCTACACCCAGGAGGAGCGCGAATCCATACGCACAAGCATGCTCCGCCGCTCCGCAAGGGTGTTCGCCGAGAAGGGTCTCAGGAACGCCAGCCTCGAGGACATCTATTCTCCGGAGGGCATCTCGAAGACGTTCTTCTATACGTTCTTCCCTTCGAAGACCTCGCTGATAGCAGAGATGTTCCGGATGCAGTCATCAGAGATGCTGGAGGCCCTGCGCCGCAACGTCTGGGACTACGGCGCCGTCAACGGTATGAGGGAGACCCTGTCCGACGTGTTGGATGGGAGATGGTTCATAGCCTCCTTCGACGACCAGGTCTATCTCCGGGACATCATGAGCGAGGAGGAGTTCAACGCATTCAAGAATGACCGCATAGTCCTGTTCGCTGACATCCTGAACATGATCGGTGTGCCTGTGAGCAGGATGGATCCGCGCGTCTTCTACAACATGCTGATGTCCATCGTGTGGGCACACTGCTCCCATCAGGCCTCCATGCCCTTCCTCTACTCCGAGGTTGCACGCACGTCATCGGAGATACAGATTGAACGTCTGATCGAATACTTGGGAAGTCTTAGAGTCGATTCGGGAATCGGCGACAAATGGTGAGTTTCAGGGATAACATGATAGATGAGTCGAAGATGAAGCAGGTGGAGCTGGATCTGTTCCAGAATAGGGTCGAGCAGGCAGTGCCAGCAGCAGTTGAGATCATTTCAGCATTAGACATGGACGATGACGACGAGGCCTCTGCGGCCTCCGGAATGATGTCGAAGGTCCTCCGCTCGGAAGGGGCCTACGATTTCGTACGCCGTCTCGCTGAATCAGGATTCGATTTCAAGGTAAGGTTCCCGGACGGGGAGACCGTCACGACGCTGTTCGCCACGCGCGGCGTCAGCGATCCTGCCGCATTCCGTGCCCTGGTCGAGGCCGGTGCCGACCCGATGTCCTGCAACCGCGCCGGGTCCAACGCCCTGCATATCCTCGCATCGATGGAGAAGTCCAGCTTCGCCAGGTCCCGTGAGCCGGAGATGGCAGAGATCGCCGGGATCCCGGAGAACCCGTCGGATTGGATGTCCACCAACGCCTACGGGGCGACCCCCCTCCACCTCGCGGTCCTGTTCGGCCATCATGAGCTGGTGTCGGCTTTGCTGGACCTCGTGGACGACGTAGATGCGATGGGTGCGGAAGTCCGTCCCGGATACGGTCATGCCGTCGATTTCAACGGCAAGACCCCCCTCGGTGTCGCCAGCCTCATAGGCGACGATGTGTCGGCCTCACTACTTCTCGACCACGGCGCAGATCCTGGAGTCACTGACAACTCGGGGCGCGTCGCATCCCATTTCGCTGTCTCTCCACCACCGGTCAGCATCTGCAGAGGCTGGGACACCATCCCCGGGATGGAGGCGATCGTGGGCAGGAAGAAGGCCATACTCTCGAGGATAGGTGGTCTGGACACCGCCGACGACGGCGAAAGGACCCCTCTCATACTGTCGCTCACCCTGTACAGGTACCAGAATGGAGGACTCTCGGAATCGCTCCTCGAGATGGGGGCAAGCCCCAATCTTGCCATGAACGACGGGACAACGCCCCTAATGGCCGCCGTTTCAAACGGTCATTCCGATGCCGCTAAAGCACTCGTCGCCGCAGGGGCGGATCTCAACGCTTGCGATTCACACGGGAGGACGGCGCTCCACCACGCCATATCGTGGAGGGACGAGAAGTCAGCCAGGCTGCTGGTGAAGAAGGGTGCCAGATTCGACATCCCGGACGATACCGGAAAGACGGCTGGAGAGATGGCCGCATCTGCCGGGATGGAATCAGTTATAGAGCTAATGATGTGAGGTGTGAAACATGGGATTCTTAGACAACGACACCAAGGCCTCCGTCTCCATTGACGGAACCGCCGCGTACCAGATGATCGTCGCCGGCGACCTGCCGGGAGCATGGATGCTCCTCTCGAAGGCGGACCTCTCTTCCTCCCTCGATCTGGTGTACAACAAAGCAATCTGTCTCAGGGCAGCGGGACGCGCCGATGAGGCGCTCGAGCTGGCACGTCTCGCGTTCCGCCGTCTCACGGAGGGCGTACCGCAGAGGTCCTTCGATCCCGTCGGAACCGCATTGATCTCCGCCATGAGCTCTCCCGGGCCCATGAACCCCGCCATGCCAGAGGCCGACAAGACGTATGCCGGCCTACAGGCAAGATGGCTGTACTGCCTCTGCCTCATCGACTGCGGGGAGATGGAGGAGTGCGCCCGTGTGGCCGCACCCCTGGCACAGCTGGGGATCGGACCTTCCGCCAAGGGGGGCGAGTGACATGTCCCAGATGGATGAGATGTTCCTCAACGCGTGCAAGAACGGTCAGAAGGGCGTCGCACAGACCCTCCTCGCCAAAGGAGACGTCGACGTCAACAAGAGGGATCCGATGGGTCTCACTCCGCTACACTACGCGAGCCAGAAAGGCGCCCGCGACCTGGTGTCGATGCTCCTCGAGAAGGGAGCCGATGCATGCGCCTGCTCCAATGACAGCGTCACACCCCTCCACATGAGCTCTAGGAGCGGGAACAAGGATGTGATCCGCATGCTCATCGATGCCGGCGCCGACATCAATGCCACGGACCGCAGCGGGAGGACGCCCCTCATGGCCATGGCATCCGAAGGCAAGGTGGACGCCGCGAAGATGCTCCTCGAGGCCGGAGCGGACCAGTCCATCGCGGACAACGACGGCCATACGGTGATGGACATAGCGACATCCAAGGGGCTGAAGGGTCTCGTCTCCGCGCTCGCCGAATCCGGGGAATCCTCGGTCACACGCGACTCCGTCGGGAACACACCGCTGCACCAGGCTTGCTGGAACTCCCAGGGCGAGGTCGTCCGTGTCCTCATCGAGGGCGGCGCCGACGTGAACGCTCTGAACGACGACGGCGAGAGCGCCCTGTTCCTCGCCGTCAGCAGAGGGGCATTGAACATAGTGGAGATGCTTCTCTCCGCAGGAGCCGATCCTTCTGCAAGCCTCAATTCGGTGACCGCCCGCTTCACCTCGCCGCCTCCGCTGGCAACCTGTACATCGGAAGGGCTCTCATCGGCGCCGGTGCTGATCCCGACTGCAAGAACGGCGGAGGGTCCACCCCGCTTATCGTCGCTTCGCGCAACGGCCGCAACGACTTCGTCTCCCTCCTTCTCGAGAATGGGGCGGACCCGGATGCGGCGGACAACGACGGCCGCACTGCCATGCACTATGCCTCCGAGGCCGGGTTCACGGAGATAGTGGAGATGCTCCTGATGGCCGGAGCGAAAGGCTGAGGCCGGTCACCCGGCCATCAAATCCTTTCAAGAATGAATTTCAAGACGCCCTGGCTGTCTGATTCAGCGGCTATGGCCAGGGCGTCCCTTCCCCTCGAGTCCCTAGCCGAGAGGTCCGGATTGACGAAGTCGAAGATAGTTCTGATCAGATCCAGTCCTCCGTCACGGGGTATGGATGCGGCACGCATGACGGCCGTCATCCCCTCGCCGTCCCTCTCATCGGCATCCGCCCCGAGCTCCATCAGCGTGCACACGATGTTCTCTGAGCCCGCTCCCGGGATCGAGCATGCCCTGATCAGAGGCGTGCATCCCACCTGGTCGCGGGCGTTGACATCCGCTCCGGATCCGGCGATCCTTTCGAAAGCGATCTCTCTAACGGACCTCCCGTCGGACGTGTGTCCCATCGCATCGTTCCCGGCGATGTAGCACAACGCAGGTCCTTCGACGGTACCCACCGGCAGGTCCGGCGAGTCCTGAGATGACACGATGAGATCCAGCAGATTCAGGAACCTCCCGGAGTCCCTGCCGTTCTCCCCGGTGCCCACCATCGAGGAGAGGCTTCTGAGTAGGTGGTAGAGTGCGGTCCTGCCGTCATCGCCAGATGAGAATGATGCGGAGGCACCCCCGTGTATGAGGGCCTCCGCGGATTCCAGCGCCATGCGGCGGCATGCGATCATGAGTGCGGTCATGCCCCTGTATTCCCCTGGGTCGTCGCACAGCATGTCCGGGTCCGCACCGTCCGAGATGATCTTCGCTATCGCGTCCGGATCATTGACCACGGCGGCCTGGCACAGGTCCATGCCTCCGGAGACCGACGATTCATCGCCTCCCAGGAACGCGGAGGTCATCTTGATGCGGTTCTGGATGGCGAAGTCAATCGCCCTCTTCCCTATCAGGGTCTCCGCCTCAGGATCGATGCCGCAGTCTATGAGCCATCCGGCCATGCGGCGGCACAGCCTGTCCTTCTCCTCGAACGCTTCTGGGTGGTTGCGGTAGTCGTAGTCGTATCTGGATGCCCCGTCGCAAAGCAGATGTAAGGCGTTCATACCCGAGCTCTCGATCACCGAGTCGCAGCGTATGCGCCTCTGACCGATTACCGCCATCATCGGGTAGTTGTGCATGTCGGCGGCGATGTGGTAGAAGCACTTTCCAGTCTCGTCCCTTCTGGAGGGCGGGCAACGGCCCTGGAGCAGGATGTCTGTGCACTCAGCCATCCTGGATGTGCGACCGGACCATGTCTGGACCGCAAGGATGTGGAGGGGTGTGCGACCGTAGTCGTCGGTCGCACCTGCGCGGAATCCCCTGGACAGCAGGACCTCCAGTGCCTCTGGGTCGACATGCTTCGCCGCGATGTGCACTGCCGTGATCCCATGGGGCCCCGCTTCCGAAGGATCGAGATCCGACGCGATCCCGAGAACCTTTTCTTTGGAGCCCCCGTATCCGTAGGCGGACTCGAGGTCGTCCAGATTCATTCCCTTCCACTCACCCAGGGGAAGTCCTTCCATGCGCCCTCGGTCAGGAGGTGCTCCACGGCGATCATGAGCCCCGCCATGTTCTCATAGCATGCCTCCGGGCCGTAGGGGCACTTCCAGTACATGCTGCCGAAGATGTAGGACTGAGCGTACGATCTCCAGGAGTCGAAGAACTCCATGCATCCGTCGGCGATCTGGTCAAGGATGCCCCGGGCCTCTTCCTCGCTGATGAAGCCGACGAAGTAGCCCCAGCGTGTGACGTTTGCGGCCCTGCCGAGGTCCCATCCCCTTAGCATCTCGGGACCCACGTGTCCGGCATAGGCCTGGGTGAACGCGAACCTCGCATCGGAGACCGCGATGTCCTCCTCGTCCATGTCCTCCGTGTGGAGGTCCTCCGCCGAGCCTGAGCCGGCGATGACCTCGAGATTCCTGGTGTAATCCATGCTGTGGCCTCTGCTGATCAGGTACTGCAGGGTGTCGATCAGCTCATCCCTGCTCTCAACGCCCCAGTAGTTCTGGAGGATCGAGCGTACCAGCTCATCGCTGTCCTGATCTCTCGGCTCCACGTCCAGTCCGTCCAGAAGATGGTCGTTCAGCGTCGATATGATCCCGGTCAGCAGGATCTCGAATTTCTCCATGCGCTCCGGATCCGCCGGCGCGGGCTGGGATTCCTCAAGCCTATCGAGGGATGAGATGGCGTTCACAATGTCGCCGTATCCGAACTCTGATGGGTCCAACTCCCCCAGGACCTCCTCGGTCAGGGTGTCCTCCCCGTCGTCACCGAGCGCTTGGACGACCTCATCGTCGCTGTACCCAAGCTGTTCGAGGACGAACTTCGCCTGGGCGTCGGGATCCACGTATCCGTCGGGTCCGGCCGCCCCCATCATCTGGGTGATCATCTGTATCTGCATCTCGGTGTTCTGGTCCAGCTGGGCGCAGAACTGTTCGGCCATCTCGGGATTCGAGGCGTACATCTGACGATACATGTTCTTCTGGGCCTCGGCCTGGGATCTGATCATCTGAATCTGCATCTGGAAGGGATCCATGTCTGCCATGAGTTATGAATCGCTCTGGGCGATATAAAGATTACATACTCAAATCCAAATCAAGTCTTTAATTAATTCCGCTGATCAGGTCAACCATACGATGTTCGAAGCCATAACCGCGAATGCTTTCAACATTGTCCATTGGGTTTGGATGTTTAGATATGAGGATCGATGAACTTCGTGGTTTGAATTTAAAAACTTCACATTGGTAAATGTATTTATTGTTAGTAACGGATGACATGTCGATCACATGGAGTTCGAAGAGCGTCGCCTTCTGTACAGAGCCGAGTACGACATCCTGACCATAGATAGGAGAAGGGCCCTCCTCGAGGATGCCGGCAGAGAGAACGGCATGGAAGTCATCGGGTTCTGCAGGTTCGAGAGATGGGGAGTGTACACATACACGGCCGAGTTCGCCATGGGGGAGGACCGCTATGTCTTCGTTCCCGGGGACGAGGTCACACTCGGATGGAGCGGCGACTTCAAGGGGATCGACTCCACCACCAGGAGCAAGATCGCAATGGATCTGAAGGCGAGGGGGTGCTCCGATTCCGAGTATGTGATCCGCCGCATCATGACGCCTGAGAGGAGGGTCAGGATCCCGCCGATGCTCGTGCAGGTCATCGCCGGGACATTCGAGGGGAGCTACGAGGATGCAGTCTCCCAGATGTCCCTTCCGACCTCGGACGAATGGGAGTATCTCTGCGGAGGAGGCCTGAACACGCTCTTCCAATGGGGAGATGCATTCGATTTCAGGATGGGGTCCGAGTATTACGAGGACATGTCCGAAGGCCCCCATCCATTGGAGGAGCCGAACTTCTTCGGTATCGTCATAGCGGACGACCCCTTCGCCGTGGAGGCGGTCCGCGAGGATGAGCCGACCTTCAGGGGAGGCGACCTTGGTGGGCACATCACCACCGGATACGGTCCCGTCATCGGATACATCTCGTGCTCCCCTCATTTCATACCGATACATGCCGGGCCTAACGGTTCGGTCCCGGAGAAATTCCGTGTGAGGAGGGTCTTCCGCCTCGACGGACCCTCCATGGGGATCGAGGAGCGGGCAGAAGAAAATCCGGATACCCTGGTTCCGACAGGTCCGGAGGGTGTGTTCAACGATGAACGCCCATTTCCGGAGGACTACGTCTTCTGCGCAGCGATGGCCGAAGATCCAGATGTTCCCGACTCCTTCAAATCGAGGGTCCGGCAACTGCTCCGTGGACTCACCTACTGGATACCGAGCGGGGAATGGACGTACGAGGACCTGGAGAGGGAGCTGAGGTCCCGTGCCGACCGCATTGTCTCGACCCAGGAGGAGACCGGCTACCGGATGTCACCGGAGGCAGTAGCCTCTGTCAGGGGGACTTTCCTCGACATCATTGGTTTCTACGACATACCGGTAGATCCGGAATCGTTCCTTGTGGGGGATATATGGAATCCAGAGAGCCGGTCGTCAGAGGGGACTGTGGAGGAGGTCCCGGAGCAATGTTACGACGAGAGGCTGATGAGGCCCGGTTTCGACGGGCTCGGGATGCTCGACAGGATGTCACTGATGGGTAAGGTCGCAGCCCAGTACGGCATGAGGTTCCAGCGTGTGAAGACGTTCTCCAGATGGGGGCGCTCCACGACCACAGGGCTGTTCGAGAGGGACGGAAAGGAGTTCGTCCTCGTTCCAGGGGACCGTGTTGTACTCGGATGGGAGGCCCCAGTTGATGCGATCCCGCAGGAGGACGCGGACGAGCTCATGGAGTTCCTCACAAGTGTCCGGGGGAAGGGGCCATCAAAGGCAGACGATCCCGCCGTTGCGATCCGCGGATCGATGTCGTCTCCGAGGGAGGTCACTCTGGGCCCCATGCTCGTGGCTGTCGAGGCCTTTCCCATCACCGATGGCTGTGGTGGATCCGGTGCCGATGTCCCAGGATCCCTTCCCACTCCCGATGAATGGGAGTACCTATGCGGCGGAGGATGCCGCACTTTGTTCCCGTGGGGCGATGGCATCGACCGCGGCATGAGGCTGCGCCACTATGACGACGGCCCCTACGACCTGGACGCTCCAAACCATTTCGGGATAGTGATCTCGACGGATCCGTTCGCCCCCGAGATCGTGGGTCCTGACGGCACCGAGGCCTGCGGAGGCGACGGAGGATCCGCCATCGGCGGAGGCGCGGGACGCTTCGCCGGATACCTTTCCTGCTCGCCCCACCACAGGCCGACAGCGCTCTCCGACCTCCGTTCTGATGGGCCTGTCCTCTGCAGGACAGTCGTCCACATAGTAGGCCAGGTCGGTGCCCCTGCCAACTCCGGGGCAGTGTCCCCGTCGGTCAACAGGGACGGCGAAGAGAGGAGGCTCGTTGATCAATGCGAGATCTGGCATCAGGACGAGGAGCACAGGAGGATAATCGAAGCCATCGAGTCGCTGCCGGAATCCGAGAAGACCCCTGAGCTGGTGTGCATCCTCGCAAGAGCCTACAACAACCTCGGTGGCCCTGACGACCATGCCCCCTGCCTCAAGGCGGTGGAGCTGCTGGAGTCGGTACGCGACAGCCTGGGCGAGGACGCACTCTGGAACTACCGTCTCGGATACTCCTACTGGATGATGGACCGCGAGCCGGAGGCCCTGCCGTATCTGAGGAAGGCCGCTCTATTGGATCCGGATGATGGGGATTACAGGGAGCTCCTGGAAAGCTGCGAGAGGATGCTCGCACTGCCGATGTTCAGGCACTGCTTCCGTGAGCGCGCCGGACTCGCCTGGGAGCGGTTCGCGGAAGCGATGCCGGAGATCGAGAGGCTGCTTGAGCATCCGGATAGGGGCTCTGTATCGGAGGAGATCGTCGACACCGTCAGCGGGATCCTGTCGGAGGCGATCGACGGGATCGCCTTCGAGATCGGCACCAACGGCGAGCGGTACGAACTGTTCCTGAGCCCAGAGGCCGACCGTGTCAGGCTCTTCGAGATATGCGAGCTCCTGAGGAGGGCCCCTGCGGACATCCGCGAGAGGTGGGACCTGCGTGCCGGAAATCGGCGCAACCCAGGTTTCGAGTTGCGTACCGATGCGGGCGGACTGGTCGCATCCGACATATCGGTCGGCATCGAGCCGAAGGGGGACTTCGTCTCCCTCACCCTCCACTGTCCGAAGCTCTCGGGTCTCATGGAGGATGATGAGGGCATGGTATGGTGGGCCGTCTCCAGCATCATGGAGCGTGTCCTGGGGGAGATCCCGGCGATGGCGGCTCTCGACGGAGTCAGAGTCGTCACGGATGAGCCCGGCGATGATGCGATCCCGCTTCCGCAGCTCCCGTCCAGGCTCGTGGAGATGGGATTCAATCTCGAGATCGACGCAGAGGGTTACCTCTCCGGCTCCATAACCTATAGGCCTGAACCCGTCGAGGACCCCGACGCCGACTGGAGGCTGGACATCTACTCCGGAACATCGAGCTGCGCCCCGCTCGTCAACGGCTATCTCTCGATGCAGAACAACGCCATGGACATGCTGCATCGCGACGGTGCCGTGGCGGGGTTCCTCGTCTACTCGCTCGAATCCTTCCAGGGTGACGACCGTGCCGCGGAGATCCTGGGGTTCCGTGACAGGATCGAGAATCACATCACGGAGCATGCCGGCAGGGATGCGGTCGAGTTCATCGGAGGCGCCACCGGCCTGTACTACGGTTACGTGGACCTGATTGCATGGGATCTGGAGGCGGTGATCGACGCTGCGAAGGAGTTCTTCCTGGGAACGGACGTGGTCCACGCAGGATTCCACACCTTCCGTCGCGGACCCTCGTCGATAATGATAGTGGACAGGACGGAGGTGGACCCGCCCGAGTCGCCGATACTCGGGCCGGATGACATCGAGAGGTTCGAGTCCTATCTGGGCGAGGCCGACGGTATGTTCGGGGCCATGCTGAGCGATCTCATATCCACGCTGGTCAACGGCATCAACGACGGAAAGTTCAGCAGCAGACAGGCCGAGTCCGATCTCGAGGTTGCCCTGTGGTACTCCTACGCCTGCATCAATCTGGGCGACTACGAGCATTACTGGCAGGCAACCCGCTGGATGCCTACGTCCGAATGCAACGCCTCCGGATGCGGGACCTGGTTCTACCGCTACTCATGCGCACTGATGTACTGCGGCAGGCTGGAGGAGGCAAGGGAGTACGCCGAGAGGGGGACAACGGAGGAGCCGGGCTATCCTTGGATATGGCTCCAGGCAGCTAAGCTCCGCGCCCACTTCGGCGACCGCGAAGGTGCGATGGCCGCCGTAGCTAAGGGTCTCGAGCTGGTTCCCGGCGACTACGAGTTCGAGACGCTTGCGGGGGAGATAGCCGCAGGCGCAGGCATAGAGCGTTTCGAGTACCATTGGATCGACCCATCCTCCGATGCCAGGCTCCAGGCCGGGGAGGATCCCGGGGCCGAGGAGAAGCTCAGGACCGTGGAATGCATAGTCACTAATCCGGAGGGCGCGGAGCGCTTCAGAGGGATGTTCGCCCACGAGGAGGGGACCTGGGTCGAGGACAACCCGTACTGCTCCTTCTTCACAGAGGTGCGCGAATGCAGGTTCCAGGTGCTCTTCAGGATGAACATCGCAGCGATATCCAAGATGGACGGGGAGTGGATGGAGATGTTCAGGACCAATATGCTCGAAGGGGTCTGGACATCCTATGCGAAGCTCAAGCGCAGGACCGATCCGACTTTCAAGGGCGAAGGCACCCTCAACACCGTCCTGGTCGATCGGGGGCCGAAGGTCTCGCTGGTCTACGTCCTCCCCAACGGCAGGACGTTCCAGGTGGAGCTAGATGAGGAGTGGTCACCGGCCGACGGAAGCTGCGGTTCCGAGGAGCCAGAGGAAACATGGCTCGACAGGTACTTGGAGGCCAAGGACTCCCTCTCATGCGGCATAGATCTGGACTCGTACTTCACACAGCCCCTCGTCTCAGAGACCCCGGTCACCGTGATGGACATCGGGGAGGTACTCTTCCCCTCCGGCAGGATCGTCGCCTGCGACCCGCTGGTGTCCCTGGAGGATGCAGACCCGTTCATACAGCTGGTCCCGCCCGGGAGGTATCCTGTCCGCATCTGCGTCGTCCCCCACGAGAGGTACGGCGACCGCTACGCATGCGTCAAGGTCGAACTCTCCGACAGCGTCCCGGTCCGCTACAACCTTGCGATGACCGGGAGCGAGGATCTTTCAGAGGAACCGGAGGACGGGGAGTTCTTCGGGTTCTACGTGGATGCGGGGATGGGATGCATCGTCGACGAGGTCACGCAGAAGGCATTCAGGCGCTACTGGGAGGCACGTGTGGCCGAGGATGAGGGGATCGACCCGTACAACGACCTGTTCTGCGAGGTGCTCGAGAACAGCTATGCGGAGCATCCCGAGCATCAGAGGGAGGGCGGCGACTGGGCCCTCTGGACGGTCCCGGGGACCGACCTGGGCATCCCCATATTCGCATCTGGATGGGGGGACGGGTGTTACCCCTGCTATTTCGGATACGGCGCTGACGGCCGTGTATGCGGGATCTATGTGCTGTTCATTGACATCGCCCGCGATTTCAACGAGGGCGAGGGTTCCGAATGACACGATCCGGACTTCGTCGAGCCGTCCGCAATGCATATGGGGGCTCCTGTCTGTGGATGATGGGGGATTCGGGATGCGTGTGGCCAACGGTCCCTGCTGCGATGGGAATCCATGGCCGAGTGTCCCGACATCCTCCAGACACTCACCTCTCAGATCCTAATGGACAGAGCCGCGAATGCATGGGTCGGAATCCGCGATGCTGGACGTTTTATATTGTGAAGATGTTGGACATGACATGGACACCTCTGACATCCATCTCGAGAGTGCGCTCGACGAGTACAACCAGAAGGTAAACGATCTCGAATCGACAGGCGCTGGGTCGGAGGAGCTTCTGGAGGCATATGTGAACAGGGGCTGTGTCCTTTACATGATGGAGTACCGGACGTCGGCGATGGAGGATCTAGAATCCGCGGCTGAGGTGCTCGACGATCTGGAGTCCCAGGGATACGAGGCCGATGCGGGGACTTACACCCGCATACACGCGACGATGGCCAGCATCCTGTTCGACCAGGACTCCGACTGCACCGGAGAGTATGAGCTTGTGTCAAAGCGCCTGGACGAACTCGGTCCGCACTCCCGCCATTTCGACCGCCGCAGCATCGTCAATCTGTGCATCGACGCATGCAAGAACCTCATCGACTCCGAAGCCTCTGACATGGCACTTCCATTCGTGGAGAAGGGCCTCTCCATCGTTCAGGGCCATCCCGATGCATGGTCCCAGAACCGCACCGTCGAGCTCCTCGACCTCAACGCGGAGGCGCAGACCGACCTCGGGGAGAACGAGGAGGCGGTGGAGCTGTATTCACAATCGATAGATCTCGGCATGGACCTGATGGACCGCGGCCAGCTGGAGGATCCGGAGGAGCTCATAATGTCCTTCGTCATGAAAGCCGAGGCAGAGGCGGAGATGGACCTCACCGACATGTACATCAAGGACATGGAGGCGGCCATTACCATCCTGGAGCACATGATGGAGTTCAACCGCATCCCGGACCCGGAGATCCTGGTCCGTCTCCATCACGACGTCGCCGGGGCCCTCATGAACAAGGGTGAGATACAGGAGGCGGAGAAGCATCTCATGAAGGCCATGAGGATAGGTGTCCAGGGCGCGGGCGACTACATCGACGTCCACGGTCCACGTGACTTCCAGTGAGACCGATTGCCTATTAACCTCAGTACCGGATTACAGAGCCATGGGCTACCATCTCTTCGCAGGACCACTGGCGATGTACTTCGCGGGCGAGCGCCCGAACGCACCCGAGCAGCCTCCGTTCGACAGGCAGCAGCTCCTCGATGCCGTAAGCCTCTGGCAGACCAATGTCGCCTCACAGATCCCGGGGAAGGTCGACTGGCAGGGGGGGTACGGCCGCCCCAGTCTGTTCGCCGAGATCGGGTTGGATCCCTTCGGCGCTCTCATGCTGAAGCTATCATGCTTCGTGACCGGCGAAGCTATGCCCTCCAAGGTCCGGTGCGGCTGGAGGTTCTTCGATGATGACATCATCAACCGCGCCATGTCCGCCGAGGGCGCCATACCGTCCTTTCTAATCGCAGACATGTTCATCCCGAGCCGGGAGGTGGGGGCGACCAGGTGCGTCGGACCCGCAGGTTCCGAGATCACCCTCTCCACCACCGGGACCCTGAGGCATGACCTGGCGGCGATTAATTCCGCCATCTGGAAGGCTTCCGACGAGGAGATATCGTCATGGTCCGAGGACCCTCCCGCATCCCAGGGGGAGATGGACACAGAGCAGGCTGCTAGGTTCGCCTTCGCCCTGTTCTGCAGGATCCTCTTCGCTGCAGAGAGGTACGTCGTTCCGATAACTGTGGGCCATTGACCGAACCGGGCGATCGTCCGTTCCGCGCTAACTATTCATCGTATGACTGGATATTCATGATGCATGGGATGCGATGAATCTGGCTCGACTTCAGGAACGCTGCTCGGCGACGAGCAGATTGAAACGATACGTTCTTTCATCGGAGATGCCACCACGGACTGCGGTGCCATCCTCGAGTACATCGGCGGATTCATATCGAAAGGCATCTCGGAGGGCAGGTTCAGCGAGAAGCAGGCCCACCACGACCTCGGTATCGCTCTGTGGGTCGCATACGCGTGCAACAACATGGGCGATTACGAGCACTATTACACCGCGGCAGAATGGCTGTCCCGCGTCGAGGACCTTGCCAAGGGCCATGGGGTCTGGTACTACAGGTATGCCAACGCCCTGATGTACTGCGGGAAGCCGTCCCGTGCCCTGGAATACTGCGAGAGAGGGGTCGTCGAGGATCCGGAGTATCCATGGACCTGGCTGACCCTGGGGCGCCTGAGATCCCACTTCGGTGACAGACGCGGTGCCCTCGAGGCAGTTAACCGCGGTCTAGAGCTCGTGCCGGATGACTACGAGTTCATCACCCTGGCATCCGATATCGCAGCCGGCGCGTCCATCGAGGAGATGGAGATGCATTTCATCGACCCCGACAGCGACGCGAGACTGTCCGAGGATCCCGACGACCCCGAGAGCGTCATGAAGCGTCTCGCGGTTGAGGGCATAGTCTGCGACAAGGCCGCTCTGGACAGGCTGAGGGCCCGCATAGGCATAACGGGCTGGTCAGCTGACCATCCTTACTGCACATTCCTCATGGATCGGGGCCGTGGCTCTGTGATGGTCACGCTCATGATGAACGAGGCCCAGGCATCGAAGAGGGATCCCGAGGCCATCGCCAGGATACTGGAGTCCCTGGACACCCTCGATTCGAAGGCACGCGGCTCATTCGGGGACGTGCGCGGTTCCGAGAACCTCGGCCTGTACGGTGTCAACATAGGGCCGACGCTCAGCGTCAAGCTGTCCTATGCCAGCCCCGGCTCAGAGGAGGTCACGACCGTGGACTTCGACAGCGACCTTGAGCTGATCGAGAGGATCCGCGGGGGACCGTTCGCCGCCATAGTCCTCCTGTCCTCTGACGACTGGGATCCCGAGGCGGTGATCTCCAACATGAGGACCGAATGGGGCATCCAGATACAGGGTGCCGATGTCGGGAACGACTGTCTCATCGGGTCCGTCGGCGAGGATCTAGTCGCGGTCAGTCTCATCCACAGCCGCGTACCTGGCAGGGAGGCGGAGGAGAACGCCTCCAACAACTACCTTTGGCCGGAGGCCGTCGAGGCCGTCTCTTCGCACACCGCGCATCTGGTCGTCGCGCTCGTCAACCACGGGGACGACCCTCTGGACTGCGGATTGACCTTCACCAAGCTTCTCGAGTCCTGCGCTAGATTCCCGAACGTCCTCGGCGTTTACCACTGCGGAACAGTCTTCCAGCCCTCCGCATACATCGACACAGCACAGGTCATGAGGCATGGGGACCTCCCGCTGGAGGACATGGTGTGGTTCGGGATGTACCGCACGACAATGGGGATCAATGCATACACCGTAGGGATGAGCTTCTACGGAAGGGACGAGATGGAGGTAGTCGGTGCCGATGACTCTCCGGCCAGGGTCGCAGCGTTCCTGTACGACATCTCATACCACGTCCTGTACAACGGCACAACGCTCCGTGACGGGGACTCCATCGGATTCTCCGAGGACCAGGTCCTCAAGGTCAGGAAGGGCCCGGGCGTCTCCATCGATGGTCTCACCCTCAAGATCGAGTATCCCGGTTCGGACCGCTGAACACCCTTGGAAGCAGTCTATCGTCGTCGATTTGAGCACATTCCAATCGACAATCGACGACATGTTTTATAATTCGGACTTCGATACATCCAACCCATGACATCAGTCAAGACAGCCGCAGCCATAGCCGTTGTCGCAGTGATCGTCATCGCGGTGGGCGCCTTTGCGGTGCTCAACGGTGGCGGTGGCGGTAACGGTTCCGACTCTCCTGTAGATGCCATAGGGACGGATGTGCAGCAGGGAGACTACTACATCCTGTCCTCCGTCTACTCTTCAGGACAGCCGACCACTCTCGGGGCCGACGCCTCTGAGCAGACCAGATACGAGGTTGCCTCCGTGCAGGGGGACCTACTGACGGTTAACGTGACGCCCAGCACAGGGACGCAGTATACCGAGACCATGAGCAAGGACGACTACCTCGACGACGTCCGCATCACCCAGGACTTCATTGGCCAGTACCAGAGGACCGAGACCATCAACACAGGCATGGGCAGCGTCGAATGCATGATCTACTTCGACGAGCAGTCCGTCGGGAACAATGTCGTCGTCTATACATACGACTGGATAGGGAAGGACAGCAACGTGATCTACAAGACCGAGATCACGGTGACCTCCGGAACCTCCAGCGAGACGTTCACCACCACCCTCGCAGGTACCAACCTCATCGACAAGGGGGTGTCCGGGGACGGCAGCTACATCCCCGACCAGCCCTCGTCCTCCGGCGACGACCTCAGGACCGATCTCCAGGTGGGCGACTACATCCAGTACGTCAAGTACGATGACGACGACCGTGACAGGGAGACATACACTGTCGTCAGGGTCGATGGGGACCGCGTCCTCGTCAGGGAGAATGGAGACGACGACACCGATTGGATGTCCGCATCCGACTTCATCAAGCTGGTGAAGTACGACGGATCCGGCAGAGAGATCGGCACTGAGACGATCCAGACCGACTTCGGTACCATCGACTGTACCATCTACACGTACTGGTGGTATTATGACGACATGCTCGACCTCGATGACGGCGCCGTCGTATGGGTCGGCGGTGACGGAGTCATCTACAAGCTAGAGAGCCTGGACGATTACTACGATGACGATGATTGGGATGACAAGTACGACAGGGAGTCCTACTATCTCACAGGGACCTCACTGTTCAACGCCGGTTCCGGAGGAGGAAGCACCCCCACGCCCGACCCGGATCCCGCAGACAACAGGTTCGGTGTCGAGCTGACCGTCGGAGACTACTACGTGATAAGGGATGACGACGGGCGCTTCGACGAGAGGTACGAGATCATCGCGATCGACGGCAGCCGCCTCACAGTCATGGAGGAGGACGGCGACTGGGACAAGGAGATCGAGCGCATGTCCGCCAACGAGTTCCTCAGCAAGGTTTTGATTACCTCATCCCAGCTCGACAGCGCTTACAAATCGACCGGAGAGGTCGACACCGTTAACGGCATCGACTGCCAGGTGTACAGAGAGCGCTACGACGATGACCGCGAGAGGATCTGTGTTCAGCAGGTCTCCGGAACATCGAACTACATCATCTGGGAGAAGCACGAGGACTGGGATGACACCGACACCCTGATCGAGCTCTCCATCCAGTCGCTCTAAACCTCTTACGTCCCTCCGGGGACGGTCTTTTTATTTCCAACGTGCATTGAAGGTTAATGGAATCTGATAGCATAATAACAACCATTTATTATGATTGTTGATTAAGTTATCAACTTTACTAATATCGATATCATGAAACAGAGCATAACCAGAGCGGAACTGGCGGAGAAGTTCAGGCTAGGTATCGAGAGGAAGGAAGCGGAGAAGCAGGCGTTCCTCCTGAAGGCATTCGAGAATCCCGAGAAGGGAGCGATATACTCGGAGATAGTGGATTTCCTCGAGTACGACATCAGGTACTATGCGGTCGGCGCCGCGTATTACGATGACAGCATCGATTCTCTGGACTCGGAGGACAATGACAATCTCATCTATCTCACCGGACTCAGCGAACCCTCCGCGCGCGCGTACGCACAGTATCTCAGGGAGATCGAGCCCTCATCGAGAGCAGATGAGAGGATTACCCACTCCTGCATGAAGGAACTCAAATCCGCGATCCGCCGCGTCATGGAGAAAGGGGCGCTATGATATTCGACAGGGAGGATGTGGAGGTTCTCAAGCGCGTGATGATGCGCAAGGGGGTGGAGGCCGCCGCAGTCTCCTTCAATCAGAACCTCACCGAGGCTCAGCGCGTCATGGTAGCCGATGAGCTGGTCCGTGACATCGCCAGGTGCCAACTCATGATCTGCATCGGGACCAACGATTTCTCGGACATCGTCCGTCAGCTCGAGTCGTTCGACGAGGACCTTTCGGCCCTTCCTCCGACGATTTACGCCGCCTATATGGAGTCGATGACCCCCACCGAGAAGGATGACGAGGGTCAGTACATCTGGATGCTCACGGCACTGATCTCCAACACATACCTGATACGGAAGGGCCTAGAACTGACACACATCCTGTCGACAGCGGACCATGTTCTAAAACCGCACGAGGTCCGCATGATCATCTCCGTTCGCGACGAGCTCCGCGAGATTGCGGAGAGGTGCGACGATATCGACGACTCTGGCATCGGGCCGAAGGGATATGCCGTAGCGGTCGCAGACGAATGCTCCCTGCTTCTCCGCATCGATTCCGGAAAGGAGGCGGACAGCGCCGAGATCTCCGATGTCATGCATCGCATATCATTGCTGGACGGGGAGGAGTTCGAGAGGATCTTCGCTCTCGATGTGGGCCGCATCCACCTGGAGTTCATTTCGATGCTCACCGAAGCGCGCGGCCACTACCTCTCGATTCTATGCGCCAGGTGCATACTCAACTCCTTCATGAGTTAGGCAACCACTTTTATAAGAACAACTAAGAAGATACGAGGCTCATGTGGGATGCAGGCCTCGTTTCGAGAGTCAGGGACAGGAAACTGAATGAGATCATGATCTTCGCTTCCATGGCGAAGATCGACAGCGGGAACATCGATGATTACATAGATATCATCGTCAGCCTCGGCGACGACATCGATGCATGCGACACCCTTCTGGACACCGACGGGGAGACCGAGATTTCCCTCGAGGCCATAGACGATCCCGCGTATCTCGAAAGACTCTCCCCCGGAGAGAGGGCGGACGAGGATGCGTTCAACGCCATGAAGGTCGATCCCGCCATCGAGGAATCGGTACCAGAGGATCTGGCCGATTATGTGAGGCAGCTCATCTCCGATGCCGTGGAATCTATCAAATCGGAATCCGACGGAAGCCGTGATGCGCTGGACGCCCTCAAGGAGGAGCTGGCTATCGTACGGAAGAGGAACGAGGAGCTCTCGGAGGAGCTCGACTTCAAGATGACCGAGAATGCCTCCGTCAGCGACGAGCTCAGCACCGTCCAGAACGAGAGGGACACCCTCCAGTCCGAGCTGGCATCTCTCAGGAAAAGGAACGCCGAGCTCGAGTCAGCCGTAGCCCAGCTGGACTCCCTCTCCGAGGAGCTCTCCAAGGCGAACGAGCAGATAGCCATCCTGAAGGGGAGGATCGAGGAGCTCCAGTCCGAGGTCTCCGCGAAGGAAAACGAGATCGCCGCCGTCGAGACCGAGATGGAGGCAGCCCTCGAGGACAACTCCGAGCTCACCGGCGAGGTCGAGGCTCTGAAGGAGGAGATCTCCGATGCTCAGGCGGATTCTCTCGCTGAGGAGATGATGAGCGAAGCTCCAGTCACGGAAAAGGCGGAGCAGACCGGGAAGGCTCCGGCAGTCGACAGGATCCTGACTGATTCGCAGAGGGAGATCGTCGCTGCTGCAAAGGCCATGAAGGACGCCAAGATGGACGAGTTCATCGACCTCTCCATGGAGGGGAAGATGGATGAGACCATCTGCGACAACATCGTGAGCTTCCTGAAGGTCGACATCAGCATCTGCGACGCCCTTCTGGGCATGGACTACTCGGACCTGAACAGCATCCTCGACGGATTCCGCAGGATACTCTCCATCATAGACGAATCCCCCGAACCACGCAGCCAGAGCATCTACTCCAACAGCCTCACCCCCGACCAGGCCGTCGTGGAGTACGGCTACAACAAGGTCATCGAGCACATCCAGGAAGTCATGCTCAGCAGATACGCCGACATGCTCTGATCACAGGAACTCCAGAACCGCCCCGGGGGTCTCGACGTAGTCGATCCCGTTGGAACGACAGATCTCCGGGGTGAAACCATATCCGAACGTGACTGCGACGAATCTTGTTCCGCTGTCGCGGGCACCGATGAGGTCGTTCGTGGAATCCCCGACCATCAACGTTCTCGATGGCTCTGCTCCAGATGCGTAGATGCATCTGTCGATTAGATCAGACTTCGAGAGCACCCCGAAGCAATCAGCTCCGCATACATCGTCGAAGAGGTCCGCGATCCCCCAGTGCTCCACCAGCTTCTTGGCGTATTCGTCCAGTTTCATGGTCGCTACACCGAGCGATATGCCCCTGCGACGGATCTCACGCAGGGACTCCTCCATGCCGGGGAAGAGCTTCGCCTGGAGATACCCCTCCCGACCGTAGTGTTCGCGGTATATCCTGGCAGCCTCAATCGCTGAATCATGGTCCACGCCGTAGATCCTCGCCATGTTGTCGATGAGCGAGCCGCCCATGTTCATGTAGAGCGTCTCGATCGACGGTTCGGGCACCTCCAACGCTTGTGCGGTGTACATGAACGATGAGATGATTCCGGGCGATGTATCTGCCAAGGTGCCGTCCATGTCGTAGACTACGAGGTCGGTGTCCATGGCAGGTGTAACGACGGATGCATCATAACCTTGACGGGTCAGATGAAATACATCCTGTTGCATCCACACTCCATGAGGGAGCCGCCCTGTGACATCGGAGCACCGCAGGAGGAATTCTGCGAGGCCATAACGGAGATGTTCGACGATCCAGATGGGATGTATGAGGTCCTCGACACTAACCTGTCCGATGATCCCTTCGAGCCCGACATAGAGGTCATGGACTCGGATGAGTGGGTTTTCAACGTGCTGTGCTACTATGTTGAGGATTCACCCTCTGACGGTGTGGTGGAGATATTCCCCAAGACGTTCGGCATGAGGAAATGGGTGCAGGATGACTCGGATCGGCCAGCATTCCTTGCATTGGGTGTCGGCGGGACTCCGCGCAATCCGGAGTATCTGTTTTTCGCTCGTTTCTTCAATTTCACCAGTAGCGAGTTCCATCTCGATGATGGCAGGGGACTCATGATCAACTGGATGAGGAGGGAGTTCCTGTTCAAGGTTGTGCGCGAAGAATTCGACCGTATATTCAGTCCGATGTGAACTAGGCCGATTGTATAAAATAATTAGCAGATTAAGCAATCAACTAAATTATTATTCCATTTACACTTTGCCACAGGTTCTGATTAAAAATGATACATTTCCTTTCATTCTCGAACTCTCGCAAAATTTCGACAAGAATTGAATATTTCTCAAATTTCTTTCACAATTCTTATAACAAATTATTAATTAAGCTGAATACATTACTTAGTAAATTAAATGCGAATCATTACTCCGCAGTTCTGATTTCCTAAGAAGAGCAATATTAATTAAGCTTATTACTTAATTCTCGATATTAATAATCAACAAATTGAATTTGTGCTGAAAACAATGAAATGTGGTGCAAATGATACGGAAAATTGATATTTCCTAGAAAAATGTCATATTGGAAACGAAATTCAAAAATCATCAAGTTTTTAGGCACTTCTTTGTCCACGACGGTCTCCCGAATATCAACTTAATATGGGTCTGATTGCACCGAAAACCCTGTACGAACCATCGTTTTTTGACGGTCATTGGGATGATCCCACCTCACTGCATTTCCATAGGGGGGTCGATGCCTCCGATGGCCTATTACCTCAGTTTTTCTGTCAAAACCAAATGTAGATTTGGTGATTTAGAATTAATTAATCTGGATGCTTTATCGTATTGATTTTTATCGAAATAACACATCGGTCTAAATAGCTAAGTATATATCGAATATGAAGATGGTCCGGTTGATGGAGATACCGCGCAGCATCTGCCGTGAGGATGCATTGGCCCCTATAACACCAAAGCTCTGAGGCTCGTGCTGATAGTCGCCATCTTCATTTTCCATGCAGGCATCCACATGGGATTCCTGACTCCTGATCTCGGACATGTCTGCGTTTCCGTTTTCTTCTTCCTTACCGGATATGGCCTGGAATACAGCCTGGCCAACAAACCGGACTATGCGAGGAGTTTCCTGCACAGACGCGTCCTCGGCCTGATGATTCAGTATTGGATCATAATGACGGTACTCGCAGCCTTCGTGTTCACTATTCACCGCTCATGGGACCAGTTTCTTGTGGAATTCACAGCGACGTTCGGTGTTCCCTTATGGTACATCACCGAACTTGTCGCATTCTACATAGTGTTCTATCTCTCGATGTTCATCAGCAATCGCAGGAAAGCATTGTTGCTTATCGCTGCAGGAACACTGTTCGTTATGTTCGTCCTATGGTATCATTTCAACAGCGACCTCTACTACAGATCCGGCCTGTGCTTCGTGCTCGGAGTGGCATGGTATACCTGCAGGGGATCCTTCTCCAAGATGAACCGCGGATTGATCTCGGCTCTGCTGTTCCTGTTGATTACGCCACTGCTGTTGCTCAACGACCGTTACCCGAGTGTTCCGGTGGATTTCATCATGACATCGCTTTCCGGAGTGCTTGCCAGCGTTATGGCGGTTGCATTCCTCGCTGTGGATCTGAGGAAGGGATGGTTACTGCTGATCATGGCGATACTAGTCTCATTATACATGATATTCGTGACATGGCCTGACACGGAGATGTCCGTCGGTCCGACCATGATCCTCATCGGAGCTGTGTCATCCGAATTGTCTCAGATACCATGGGTCAGCTCCGCGGCCGCATTTCTCAGTGGGATGTCCCTGGAGCTGTATCTGCTCCACATGAACATGCTGCACTACATGTACCCGAACGTCACTGAATCGGTCCTGTGGTCCACCGTGATGGCAGGCATCGCCACACTCATTCTTGGTTACGTGTTGTTCCGTGTCTGCGGATACGTCCTTTCCAGATATGATGCAGCGTATCAGAGCATATCCGATAAAAAATCAGTATGTTAATTAATCAGCTATATTATTATAGTATGCTGAAGATAAGTATTAATAACCTGTATGCAATGAAATCTCATGGACGGAAATTCAGTGATTGAAGCAATTGAATCCCGCAGGAGCATCCGTTCCTACAGAGCGGACATGGTTCCCGACGACATCGTGGACAGAATCGTCGAAGCGGGCACCTTCGCCGCTACAGGCAGCGGTCTGCAATCACCGATAATCATCGTCGTGAGGGATCGCTCCATGCGCGACAGGCTGTCCAAGATGAACGCTGACATCATGGGCGTCGATACCGACCCGTTCTACGGTGCCCCCGTGGTGCTTATAGTCCTTGCCGACAGGTCCGTCCCCACATACATCTACGACGGGAGCCTCGTGATGGGGAACCTGATGCTCGCAGCCCACTCACTCGGCATCGGCAGCTGCTGGATCCACAGGGCGAAGGAGGAGTTCGACAGTCTGGAGGGAAAGGAGATCCTCAAGGACCTAGGGATCGAGGAGGATTACGAGGGTATCGGACACTGCATCCTCGGTTATCCTGATGGGGACATCCCTGATGCGAAGCCGAGAAAGGATGGTTGGGTCTACAAGGTCTGAATCCTGCTGATCATCCGTGATCCGACATTCGATTCCACCGTCTCATTGATCGACGTCTGTGGGTTCAGAGAATGATGTCAGTCTCGGATTATCCGATGGGGGCACATCGAAGTCGATGAAGGCGGGGAGTCCGGAAACTCCCCGTTCCAGGTATTCTGCGACAGCTGCCACACAATCGCTGTCGATAATCGACCCTTCGACATCGAGGAGGTCGATGACCTCTTCTCCGAAACCGTTTAGCGAATCCGAATCCAACCGGTCGAACGAAGGGATCAATCCGATCTTGTCCCTGTGGGTGATCTCGACGGGCAGACATCCAAGGTCGTTTTCCCCTGATCCACACTGTGGGCTGATCGAATCCCATTGAAGAACCGGTATCGAAAATCGGGGCAAATCCGATAGGTCTTAAAGATTCCGGACCCCTCAAGATTCCGAAGTTGCCGAATTGCCTGCCCTCATTCCACCAGCTTCTCAACCACATGGTGGTCTCTTGGCCGATGGCCATCGTCCCAGGGGGCATGTGATCTGCCGATTCGATCCTGATTATGGATGATATCCTACCCGACAGATCGACAGAGATCCTAGCCACACGGATATCTCCGTACATCTCAGGATGTTGTTATCGGTTATCAATCATAATGTGAAATAATTAAACTGATTGCTTTATTGAATAAATTAATTCAAAATGGTTATTTAACAATATAATGATAAGCCATCATGCGGAGGTCCTCATTGACTAGACGGACGTCCCTGACGGCAAGGCGTCTTGCACCCAGATGGTCGTAGAACGCATATCCACAGTCGTCATCGGTGAAGATCAGGATATCACGTGCACCATTTTCGCGGAAAAACTCCTCTGCGGAATCGAAGAGAAGCCTCCCGAATCCCTTTCCGCGGGAATCCTCGGAGATTATGAGCAGGACCAGCTCACCATCGAAATCGATGCCGCATTCGCGCTCCAACTCCCTGTCCGTCTCTTTCAGGACCCTCGTGTCGGAGATGAGGCCGTCGATTCCTTCCATGCCGCGGATGTGTCTGCTCAGACGAATGGAATCGGCGATCGCCCCCAGCCCGATGCGGTTCCTTCCGACCCGGGCCATAACGCATCCTATGACATCGCCGTCGACTTCCAGTACCCTGATGAAGCGGCTGCTGTGCATGCATGATCTGAGATAGGCTTCGGAAGCTGGTATTCCCAGACCCTGTCCATATGAATCCATCTCCCATGTGGTTAGGATAATCCTGGAAAGTGGCTCGACGTCGGACTCGTGGAACTCCCTGATCAACCGATCACCTGAGGGACCTGCACCAGACGATGCTGGCGAAACGGGGCATGTGCCTGCATGCGAACACCTGGAATCTGTTGTATCCGCCGCAGATTGAACGGTTCCTACCCTTGGCAAGGTCCGACATCGCCATGACGACAACGTCCTCCTTGGTGACCGTGTGCTTGAACACCTTGTCGGGGACCGTGCGTCCGTCCGTCGAGATGTTGATGAAATCGGTCCCCACCCAACCTGGTGACACCTCGAGGACGCCGATGCCCTTGTCGCGGAGCTCGGTCCTGAGGGCGTCGCAGAAGCTCCTCACGAAGGCCTTCGTCGCCGAGTAGACGTTCAGCTCCGGGAGTGGCAAATACGCCGATGCAGAGCAGACCTCTATTATGCTGGACCCCCTGCCCATGAACGGGATGCAGCAGCGGGTGACCTCCACGAGGGCGGTGACGTTCACGGAGATCATGGACACGGTGTCCTCCGATGATATCTCCCATGTCCTGCCAAACCTTCCGAATCCGGCGCAGTTCACGAGGTAGCCGACATCCGGCCTCTCGTTCTCGATGACATCTGTGAGCGAGCGTATGCCCTCGATGTCCGACAGGTTGGCGGTGACGATCCTGCATGGCGTCCGGAGGCTTTCAGAGACCTCCTGGAGCCTGTCCGACCTTCTAGCAACTAACCATATGCAATCAAGCCCTTTCGAATCCAGAGCTCTGCAGAACTCCTCGCCTATTCCGGACGAGGCTCCGGTGACGATGGCGATCATTGCCCTGCCAGCGCGGATGCCGCGACAGTGACGATGACGACCACCATGATGAGGACCATGCCCCAGGCGAGTACCTTCTTTCTCGTCTCAGCTTTCATGATGAGCGGGTCATCACGCGACAGATAATAATTATTTTGAAAATCGGAAAGGGAAAAGGTTTGAGTTCTGCCATAGACGCTTTCGCATCAGTAGCAGGGGAGCTTCTCGTCGGCCAGGGCAAACGCCAGGTAGAGGGTCAGCACGAAGTTGGCCAGAGCGGCGATTCCCATGAGCAGCTGACTGCAAACAGCGCTGTCCGCGAAGCCTCCGATTCCCAGGAACAGGAAGATCAGGGCGGTGGTCAGCAGGATGAGAGTCAGGGTCTTGGGGTTGCCGACACGGTAGGACCAGATCAGCGCGACCAGGTAGATGATACCGAGAGTGATATTGACGTACTGGTCGGTTCCGCCGGAGACTCCGGAAAGGAACACACCGAGAGCGACGAGACCGAACACGATGAATCCGAAGTTGGATCCAGCCCTGTATGCGGCGATCGCTGCGATGAAAATCATGAATGAGGCAGCCATGAACAGGGGCCCGAGAGCCACCGATACGGAGCTGTCGAAGTAGCCTCCGATTCCCGAGATAGCCAGCGGCAGGGAAACGATTGCCACGAAGAACAATCCGAACGCCGTCGGATCGAGAATTTTGCATTCGTCAGACATTACTATTTTCCTCCTTTAGGTCGAACGACCTGCACCGAATTTCGTGTTTTGAGTATAAAATAGTGTTTTTTTCAACGGCGTTAGAAGGACCAGTTGGATAGATGGTCGAACGTACACAGTTTACAACATGCCAGATGGCTGCATTGGATGCTTTTTCCAAGAAAATTATTTATAATATTGGTTGTAGCATGTATCAGAAATCGTCCAAAACCGGGACGGTTTTCACGCTCCTTTTAGAGGGGTCGCGGACCTTGGAAGCCATGATCTCCTGCACCCGGTTGAAGTCCTCCGGAGACACCGCGAGACCCGCCTTGTGAGGGATTAGGAGGTCCTCCCAGCGCATGTATCCCGCGTAGACGGGGTTGTGGAGGATGTTCCTCAGGTTGTACTTGTTCCATGGATTCCCCCTGCGGGTGAGCCTTCCGCGCGAGTTGAGGGAGTAGCAGATGGAGTCCATGGTCTCGCCGGAAAGGTATGCCTGGAATATGTCGCTGACGACAGGGAGCTCCTCCTCGTCCTCCACGAGCTGCCCGTCGGAAAGGGAGTACCCGAACGGCGGGGTGAAGCCCATGGTCGCTTTCCTGACCGGCTCCGTGCCGAGATTCTCGGCCTTCTCACGCATCCCGATCTTGGTCCTCTCGCCGATCTGCTCGCTCTCCAGCTGCGCCATGCGCTGGATCATGTCGACCACGAACCTTCCGAGGGCGTTCGATGTGTCCAGGGCCTCGTAGCACGAGACGAACTCCTTGCCGTTCCTGCCGAGCTCATCCATCATGGCCATGAAGTTGCGGCTGTTCCTGTGGATACGGTCCATCTTGAGGACCACCAGAACATCCCAGGAGTCCATCTCGGACATCATCCTGCGGTATGCGGGACGGTTGGCGTTGCGTCCAGAATATCCGTCGTCCTCGTAGACGCCGGCGATCTCCAGGCCCTCGGCCATACAGTGGTCCTCGAGGATGGATTTCTGGGCCTCGAGGGAGTATCCCTCCGCTGCCTGTTCGTCTGTGGAGACCCTAACGTAGAGCGCCGCGCGTCTGGATGCTTCGGACATCATTCGCGGGTCACGGGGAGTGGACCGTTTATAGATTCGTATAGATCGATGGCTACGATCGGCTCCTGCTCGCCCTTGCGGAGAATGCCGTCCCATTCCTGGTAGCCGACGTACAGCGGGTTGTGGAGGATGTTCCCGACGGACTGCTTGTTCCACTTGCCACCCTTCTTAGCGGGGATCTCAGCCTTGTTGAGATATCCGGCGATGTCGTCCATCGTGGAGCCGCGCCTGTACATGTTGTAGATCGCACGGACGGTGTAGGCCTCGTCCTTGACGACCTCGAGCCTCCCCTTGCTGTAGACGTATCCGTAGGGATGTCCCGAACCGAGGTTGCCGGTCCCGTTGCGCGCCTTGTACTCCATGCCGATCTTGACCCTCTCTCCGATCTGCTCGCTCTCCAGCTGGGCGATGCGCTGCATGATGTCCATGACGAAGCGCCCCATGGCGGTGGTTGTGTCGAACTTGTCCTGCATGGAGGTGAACTCCTTGCCCTTGGCGCGGAGATCGTCCATCATGAGGGCGAAGTTCACGCTGTTCCTGTGGATACGGTCCATCTTGAGGACCAGTATCGTATCCCAGCTGTCGCTGTCGGCCATCATCCTCTGGTACTCGGGACGCTCGGTGTTCCTTCCGGAGTAACCCTCGTCCCTGTAAACGTCCGAGACCTCCCAGCCGCGGACCCTGCAGTAGGCCTCCAGCCTCTTGACCTGGGCGTCCAGGGAGAAACCCTCGTTGGCCTGGTCGTCAGTGGAGACCCTCACGTAAAGCGCTGCGCGCATGCATCCATCCCGAGCAGATAAACGCATCTTTCGTTATTTAAAGACAGCACCGACGCGTCTGTCAGGCCCTTCACACAAAGGAAATACATGCAGGCAGTTCCCTTCTTCATGCTCACCGATCTCCCTCCATGTCCGGTGGAGACCACGCTACTTCTGATCAGCGACAAATGGGTCGTCCTCATACTCAGGGACCTCAGAACAGGTACGAAGAGGTTCGGGGAGCTCCAGAAGTCTGTCACTGGGATATCGCAGAAGGTCCTCACCGAGAAGCTCCGCAGCATGGAGGAGCACGGGCTCGTCCACAGGACCGTGCATCCCGAGGTTCCGCCGAGGGTGGAGTACAGCCTCACGGATCTCGGCAAGACGCTGTACCCCGTCCTGGACGCTCTGGAGGCCTGGGGATGGCAGTATAAGAAACTGGCCGCCGAATCAGGGGACTCATGACCTGCCGCACAGGGTCCTCAGGGCATCTCCGATGTCCATGTCGATCCCGACGGCCTGTCCGGCCAGCTGTTCGGGGAAGTACGGCTCGCCCAGGTTCACGCAGGCGTAGCGGGCCCGCGGATTGCGGACCGTCATGTTCCAGAACGGGTACTTGATGATCCCGGGCGTGTTGTAGCCAACCCCCAGCTCCAGGTACATAGAAGACAGCGGACTCAAGGTCGAGGGGAAGCTTGTCGCCTACCATGCCGCAGGGGACTCGTTCCTTCCCGATGTCAAGTCCTACATGACCGAGAGCGCCCACAAGTACAACACCGTCGGAGGCGGAAAGGGACTGATCACGAACTTCTCGGGAATCTTCGGCGATGCGTTCGATTCGACCGTCACAGAGGACGGAGAGAGGATCGGTGCTGGAAAGATGGAGATCGCTGGGATCCAGATGGTCATCAACTCCGACAACGACGCCTACGAGGTGGAGATCCCCGAGGCCAAGGCCGTGTACATGCACATGCTCGGCCATGACTGCCACTCCATCGTCGCAGGTGCAGGACACGCGGATGCGATCATCGCCAACCTGAAGGGCTACCTCGACAGGGGATTCCAGATCTTCCTCTCAGCTCACTACGGACCTGAGACCAGGCAGGACGTCCAGACCAAGATCGACTACCTCGAGATGCTCAAGGAGGTCGCCTCTGGATGCTCCTCCGCCGACGAGTTCAAGGCCGCTGTCAACGAGAGATGCCCCGAGTATTCCGGAGCCAACTACCTCGACATGACCGCAGGATTTTTCTTCCCCGGCCAGTGACGGCAGCATGAAAAACGGGTCCCCTCAAGGGGGCCCGTACCTTCCACCTCCGACGATGCTCCCTCAGAGAGATTTTAATACCGAAGAATGCTAGAATCATCATGCGCTGTTCCGTGGCTCGCAAGGCGATTCTGATGACGGTCATCCTATTCGCCTCCACGGCTGTTCTGTGCGCATCATTCGCCGATGCGGATGCTACCGGACCTGACATCACCGTCATCGTCCCATCGGATAAACTGACGCCGGAGGACCCCATCGGATTCATACTGGGTTACGAGGCTGTCTCTGCTGAGATGAGGATGTCGGACGGCATCGTCTTCATCATGTCGGATCCAAAGTTCGCCATGGATGAACTCTATCAGGTCGTGAGGGAGGCCATAGGAAGCGAGCGTTTCATCGATGAATCGGAGCTCCGCGACTTCGTCGGAGGCCCCTCGTCGGTCTCGGTCTCCGAACAGGACGACGGATTCGAAGGGGTCCACATCGACACTGAGTTCCTTCTCACGGTCACCGTCACCATGGATTCCGATCCAAGGTGGGACGGCATCACCGACCGCATCAGAGGTGTGGCCGACTGCCAGAACGCCTTCCTCTCCAAGATGGCGGCCTCCGCCTTCTTCCAGGAATCGAGGGCCACTGATGCTTATGTAGACCGCAAGCAGTCCGATGAGGGCGACGAGCAGGATGGCATCCATTACGAGGAACCGGTAGTCGAATCCGACTGCGACCCACCAGAGGTCATTCCTGAACCGTGCCGCCAGTCGGTACCCGGATTCTGCGAGGCAGGCTCGCCGGCCCCCATGCCGGTCGTGGCCAGAGGGACGGTATTCTGAGGCGGAGGCCCCGCCACCGACCGTCCCGAAGGGACCCAAACCTCTAAGAAGAATCCAAAGGGAAGATGAAGATGAACAGAAAGGCAATCGCAGCCATAGCGGCCGTGGTGGTCGCGGTCACGGCGATAGGAATCGTCTATGCTATAACAGACGATCGGTACGACATAACATACGTGCTCAATGGAGGCACGCAGAACGATCTCAATCCCACATCCTATGAAGCAGGTACGACCACAGAACTTTACGACCCGTACGATGACGACATGGCGTTCGTTTCCTGGTACCTTGACGAGGCACTGACGACCCCTGTGGTCTCCATCGGGCCCGAGATCACCGGGGACATCACCCTGTACGCCGGTTGGTCGGACTCCGTAGTGGGGAAGGCCCTGGAGTACGACGTCAGCGGGTCTTATGACAGCGGACTCCTGTCCAGCTACAGGATGGACGGGACCGTCACCTACAGGTACCTCTACCAGAACGACTCCGGGGAGTACCTGATGTCCACTCAGACGGACATGGAATACATGTTCCTGACCACCACTCAGCACAGGTCATCGGAGGACACCTACTGGACCGGGGACTCCGACACCAAGTGGTATGATATGGGGACCGAGACCATAGACACGATCAACGGCCCCAAGGAATGCCAGGTCATCCAAGGGACGCATTCCGACGGTTCCATCGAGAAGCAGTGGATCGGCGACGGATGGATAACATACAGGATAGAGTACAGCTCCCAGGGGATGTTCTCGTCTACGGACCTGATCTATGAGCTCAAAGACGTGTACACGGTGGAGACCTCCAGCGAGGTCCAGGTGACGGCCTATGCCGACATGGGCATCGAGGTTTCCGGCGACGGGACGTACAGGCCGGGGGACAGCGTCACCCTGACCGCGTCAGTTGACGATGGCACCACCTTCTCCGGATGGTACGACTCCTCCGGCAACCTTGTCTCCACGTCCCTGGAATACACCTTCACCGCACAGTACGGCAACTTCGAGTTCTATGCCATGAACACTTCCGATCCCGATGTGTCCACCATGACGGGCAAGGCGTTGGACCTCGGATCATACACCGAGGCCACCGAATGGACCGTATACGACCAGGACGGGGATTCCGTCGCATCATTCACAGGCGATCCTGCACAGTACTCCTTCGACACGCCGGGAGAGTACACGATAATGGGTGTGGACCCGGACGACGGGACGCACCGCACACTCACTTTGATGGTCGACGGATACACGACGGTGCAATACGAATGGTCCGTGGACGGTGAGAGCTACACATACAGCCTTGATATCCTGTACAGCGACGTCGTCTACTACAGGGACTACTACGATGTCTCACAGAGGCAGCAGGACATCTACAACGACCACCAACGCGACAGGACGTTCGTGACCTATGAGGACAAGTACATACAGCAGATCGCAACCGACTTCGGCACCATGACCGAGGGGATGACCGACCTGGAGAGGGTGAACTTCCTGCTGGCGTTCTCGCAGTGCTTAGGCTACGAGGACGATTCGGTGTACATGGGCTACGAGGAGTACTGGAAGTTCCCTCTGGAAACCCTCTACGACCATGGAGGCGACTGCGAGGACACGTCCATACTGCTGGCATCCCTGGCCGAGGCCATGGGATACGACGCCTCCCTGCTGCTGTTCCCTGGCCACATGGCCGCCGGCATCCACATCGACGGGGATTATCCCGACCTAAACGGATTCTACCTCAGGTCGGACCCGGACAAGGTCTACTACTACTGCGAGACGACCTCGACCGGATTCACCGTCGGTCAGATCCCCAGCAGCGTCGATACAGAAAACACGACCATGGTCGTGATCTGAAACCTCAGAAACACGTGGGGGTCCCCCTCACCTTTACCTTCTATCGATGCGCCGGCAAAAGTCGGTATACCGATGTGCTGAAAGCTCGGAAACAAGAATGTACTGGAACCGCCCGAGCGTAGGTTGCCCGGGCGGAGGAAACATAATGGTGCTAGAGGGCGCCCCCGGAGGGGCACCGGTAAAAGGGGGCAAAGCCCCCTTCACAGTTTGTACGGGTCCTTCGGACTCACATCATAGGGGGTGCGCCGGCGCCCTGAGGGGGTGTCGGGGGAGCCCTGCGGGAGGCGATGACGTCGTCGATCCTGAGGATCATGTTGGCGACCTCCTCCGCGGAGTTGATGGCCTGGACCTTCACCCTGAGGGGCTCGACGACGTTCTTGGCGAGCATGTCGACAGCCTCTCCGGAGTCGAGGTCGATACCGAAGTACTTGGCTTTGGCGGATTTCTTCTCGTGCGCGTTCTTCAGCTTGATGATGCTGTCGATGGGGTCGATTCCGGCGTTCTCGGAGAGTGTCCAGGGGATGATCTCCATGGCCTTGGCGAACTTCTCGATGGCGAGCTGCTCCCTTCCTCCGACGGAGGCAGCGTAGTCCATCAGCCTGAGCTCGAGCTCGATCTCGGGGGCTCCGGCTCCGGCGACGACCTTTCCATCCTCGATGGCGACACCGACGACGCGGATGGCGTCGTTCAGGGCCCTCTCGACTTCCTCGAGCACGTGCTCGGTTCCGCCGCGGACGAAGATTGTGATGGCCTTGGGGTTCTTGCAGCCGGTGATGAAAGCCATTCCGTCCTCTCCGACCTGCTTCTCCTCGACAGCGCCAGCGGTTCCCAGGTCCTCCTTGGTGAGCTCCATGACGTTTCCGACGATGGTGGCTCCGGTGGCCTTGGCGATTGCCTCGAGGTCGGACTGCTTGAGCCTCCTGTATCCGAGGATGCCGTTCTTGGCGAGGTAGTGCTGGACGAGGTCGTCGACTCCCTTCTGGGAGAACACGACGTTGGCTCCGACGGACTTGATCTTCTCGACCATGGCCTTCAGCTCGTTCTCCTCCTCGGCGAGGAAGGTGGACATGGCTGTGGGGTCGGTGATCTGGATCTGAGCGTCGAACTCGGTCTTCTTGATCTCGAGAGCTCCGGAGAGCAGGGCGATCTTGGCCTTCTCGACACGGGTGGGCATCCTGCTGTGGACCTTCTCCTTGTCGACGACGATTCCGGGGATGAGGTAGGTGTCACCGATGACGCCTCCGATCTTCTTCTGGATGCGGATGTTCTTGGTGTCGACCTTTCCGTTCTCCTCGACGGACTTGCAGGCCTTGACGACGATGTCGGCCAGGGTCTCCTCCTCCTCTCCGACGGATTTGCCGGTGAGGGCGGTGGCGGCGACCTGCCTCAGGGTCTTGTCGGATTTGACGTCGACCGCGATCTCGTTGAGGAGCTCGACGGCCTTGGAGGACGCCATCTTGTATCCGTTGGTGATGACGGTGGGGTGGACGTTGGCGTTGATGAGCTCCTCGGACTGCTTGAGCAGCTCTCCGGCGAGGACGACGCTGGTGGTTGTTCCGTCTCCGCACTCGGAGTCCTGGGTCTTGGCGACCTCGACGACCATCTTGGCTGCGGGGTGCTGGACGTCGATCTCCTTCAGGATGGTGACACCGTCGTTGGTGATGACGACATCGCCGATGGTGTTGACGAGCATCTTGTCCATTCCCTTGGGTCCGAGTGTGGACCTCACCGCATCGGCCACGGCCTTGGCGGCGGAGATGTTGTTGAACTGTGCCTCTTTGTCTTTGCTCCTCTCGGTGCCCTCTTTGAGCACGATGACGGGCTGGTTTCCGCTTCCGTACATAGGATGAATCTCCTGATTACTGGATTCGGATAATTTAGACCTTCTATAAAAGTGTTGCTATACAACCACTCCATTCAGACGTCAGGTGCCAGCAGACGGGCCTCGGTTCTCGAAGGTGTCCAGGACGGTCAGGCCCAGCTCGGTGCCGGCCTGGGTCAGCCTGTCGCGGGCCCTCTGGGAAGCTGTGATGCCCATGCGGTCCAGCCTCGTGGTGTCCACGTTGCGGATGTTCAGAGGATCATGGAAGACGACTCTGGCACCGGTGCTGGCGATCGCCTCCATGAGCTCCATCTCCCTACCTTCGAGTGTCGACATCGTCGGGGCTATCAGCGCGTAGCAGTCGATGCCGGCATCGGTCAGCGCCTTCAGCGCAGAGAGCCTGGCACCTGGCAGCGGAGCGCCCGGCTCGGTCATCTTGGATATCCTGTCGTCGATGTTCGTGATGGTTATCCCGACCCTGGAGTCCATGTCGCCGAGGGGGTCAATGTCCCTGATGATGAGGTCCGATTTGGTGTGTATGTGGACCCGCCTCCTCCTGGATGCCAGGACCTCCAGGCACATCTGGGTCAGCCTGAACTTCCGTTCGGCGTACTGGTACGGGTCTGTGACGGTCCCTATGCCTATGACCCCCTCGACGGCAGGGAGTTCCCTCGCAAGGCGCTCCGGGATGTTCCTCTTCACCCTGACCACCCTCCATCTGGATAGGTCCGAGTGGGTGACGCCTGGACCGTAGCAGTATATGCACCCGTGCTCGCAGCCCCCGTAGGGGTTGAGTGCGTAGTCGATGCCTGGGAGGCCGGATGGGGACAGGGCGCGGCTGCATTCGACGGTCTCGTATACGCCGTCCCATTCCCCGCGGCCCTCCAGGAAGTCGATGAGAGATGTGTCAGTAATAGTCCTCGATCCTCCTCTGCACTATCCAGTCCCTCATCACTCCTGAGTTCCTGATCCATGTGTCCCTCTTGAGGTCCATGACGCGGTCGACATGGGCGAGCGCCTGGTCCAGGTTCTCGTAGTGGTATGGGACGGTCTTCAGCGCCGCACGGACGTTCTCCCTGACGTTCCAGACGCCGACCGGCATCACATAGCCGGGATGTGCCTCCCTCATGATGACGGCCCCCGCGGTGCGCCTCTCCCTCGTGAGAAGCTCGTTCACTGCCATCCTCGAGGCGTAGTAGCAGCCGCCGATGTGGGCATACTCCGTCCTCCCGTCGAAGAACTCGCAGTCGGAGATTATGTCGATCGACCTGCCCGAGGGGTTCCATGTGGTGTTGGGATACCATGCCTCGATCAGCTCGAACCTCCATGTGCAGGGCATGAGCATGACGATCCAGCGGTTGTCGAGCTGCTCCCACTGGTATATCCTGAAGTCGTCGATCGTCTCGTAGAACTTGGTGGTCTTCAGCATGTCCTTCCCGATGATGTCGTCGACGGCCGTGATGCTCCAGCGGGTGGGGACGAACCTGCGGTTCCTGCCTATGCCCATGGTGCCGACGGAGAACGCCTTCTCGATCTCCGAGATCAGCGTGCCGTTGCGGTAAGCCTGGACGACCGCATCCGCGGCCTTCATGTCGGTGTCGTAGAACCCCTTCTCCAGGTTCCTCTCGAACCTGCCGTTGCCCACGGACATCGTCTCCATCCTGGCGGAAGGGCCGAATGGCTGGATCTCGTCGTCGAGGACGATCCTGCCCCTGGGCTTCTGTGAGAAGGAGGCCTCGACATCGACGGGCCTCTCTGTGAGCGCCAGCTCCTGGACGTTGTCCACGATCCTCCCGGACTTGCGGAAGTCGGTGGCGTCGATGCGGTACTTGCCGCGGACGAGACGGAACCTGAAATCGACGATCTCGTCGATGGTCTTGCCCATCCACATCTCGGGGCGGTCCATGATTGCGGTGTCCCCGAACTCGGGCGGGAGGAGGGGGCCTATGTCGACCTTCGGATATCCGTACCTTCCGACGAACACTGACGGCGGGCTCGAACCTGCTAGGTCTTTCATATCTATGAGCGGCATCGTCTTCTGCTGTGAGTAGAACTTGATCATGAGCGGGCAGCGGTCCTTTCCGCAGAGCCTGTGGGCGCCTTTGCAGATCGAGCAGAGGCCGTTCTTGACAGGGGAGTCGTTGAGCTCCACAGCCTTGTCGAAGAATGCCGTTCCCGCCATGCGACTCCGATGCACGAATCATGATAAAACTGTTCACACCGGCACTCCGAACAAGGCGAGGTAAGCAGAAGTCAGTAGGAATTTCTTCCTCGCAAGGGGCTGACTTCCGCTTTATTGAATGAATCCTTCGCCGATTATATACCTTTGGATAAAAATGGTAGATTGGATGCATCATGGATTGAAAAGCTCGGTTTAACGGCTTTAAGTTTAGCCTAAAAAGGATAAAAAATTAAAATTATAAGACGTTTGTATTTACATTACTTCCGTTTCCACCATCGGCGGAATGCGCCGGCACCAGATCCAGGGCGAAGAGCTTCCTGAAATCCGGACGGATTTTCTCGAGGCTCCAGAGCTCCATGCACGGGTCGACGTCGGAGATCAGCTCCACCCTGACGGACCCTGAATCACGGCTGAGGCGGATGCCCCTGACCGCATGGTTCCTGTGCCTGTCGGCGACGTCGGCGATCTTGAGGAACATGGCGCACTGCCTAACCGCCAGCGCCTCGTCCTTGGGCAGGGATGAAAGCCTGGAGTCCTTGGACCCGGGGAACTTCTTGTGATGGAACCTGACGATGAGCCCCATGTCCCTGATCTCGTTGATGCTGAAGCCCACCAGGTCGGCGTTCTCGATGATCACCTGCGACATGATGTTGTGGTTCGTGTAGCTGATCATCTCGCCGATGTCGTGGAGGATGGCGGCGCACGAGAGCAGGCTGCGGAAACCGTCCCCCATGTTGTGCAGCCCGAGGGCCTTCGCCTGGTCGAACACGGAGAGAGCGTTGCTGTTGACGGTCTCAGCGTGCGCCTCGTCGTACTGGCAGCGGTGCGCGAGAGCCCTGACGGACGAGTCCCTGGCACCGAAGATCCTGTACCCGTGCGAGAGCATGTGGTCTATCTGCATGCCCTGCTTGAGGCCCTTCTGGCTGATGGACATCCTCTCGATGCCGAACTGGGACATCAGCTCCTCGGCGATCGCGCCTCCAGCGACGATGATGTCCGCCCTCCCCTTGCCCAGTCCGGGGACGGTGTACCTTCCCACCACATCCCTGCAACGGACAGTGGGCATGAGCTGGCGGAGCTCGGAGAGGGTGAGATACGAGGAGTCGTGGTCGCCCCTCATGGCGGCGCACATCTCGGCGAGCGCGATAAGCGTCCCCGAGGACCCGACGGCCTTGGTGAACCCGATCTCCCTGATCCTGTTCGTGGCATGGTAGGAGGAGATGTCGACGTTCCTCATCATGAGGGCGTAGTCCTCGTCGGAGACGGGGGCCCTGTTGTCGATGCCTAGCCCGTAGGCGTATCTGACTGCGCCCATGCTCAGGCTGTCGAGGAACAGGTTCTCGCCGTTCTCGCAGACGATGACCTCGGTGCTTCCGCCCCCGATATCGATCTCGATCGTGCGCTCGGCAGGCCCCTTGTCGCCGAAGACACCCAGGGCTATTAGCCTGGCCTCCTCGGTGCCCGGGATGACCTTGACCTCCGCTGATCCAGAGATGGCGTTGATCAGGTCGTCCCTGTTGGCCGCCTCCCTGGCTGCGCAGGTGGCGAACGCGAGCACCTTGTCGGCGCCCAGGTCCTTCGAGATCTGGGCGAAGCGTGACACCACGACGGCGCTCTTCTCGATTGTCGCGTCATCGATCCTTCCTGTGCTGTACAGGCTCTGGCCAAGGCGGACGGTCTCCTTGTCCTGGAACACGGGGGTCCCGGACGAGTCCTTGTAGAACCTCACCACCAGGAGATGGATAGAGTTGGTCCCCACATCTATGAATCCAACGGTCTCGGAGTCATCGCTGGCTGCCATGCCATATTCCCCTGTGGTCAATGAACCACTTCTGAGAGCGGAGCTTCTTCTCCCCCTCTGCCCTCTCGACGAGCCTGTACGTCCCGTCCGGGAGGAGCTCCCTGGCCTTCACGTTGTCGGCCAGGTGAATCTTGAGGATGTGCTCCCTGATGTTGACCATCATCTCCTTGTCCAGGACGGGGAACAGGACCTCCACCCTGGCCAGGAGGTTCCTGGGCATCATGTCGGAGGACCCCATGTACATCTCCGGATGGCCGCCGTTCTCGAAGTAGTAGATCCTGGAGTGCTCCAGGAAACGGTCGACAATGCTTGTGACCCTGATGTTCTCCGACACGCCTGGGATCCCGGGCCTGAGGCAGCACAGTCCCCTGATGTTCAGGTCGACCCTGACCCCCGCTATTGACGCCTTGTAGAGCGATGCGATGATGTCCGAGTCGATCAGACCGTTCGCCTTCATGGCGATGTATCCCTTCCCTGTGGCCTTGTGGACCTCTATCTCCCTCTCGATCTTCTGGATGAGGGTGCTCTTGAGGGTCAGAGGAGCCACGAGGAGATGGTTGTACATCCTGGGGCCGAAGTATCCGGTGAGGGCGTTGAACAGCTCGCCGACATCCTCGCCGATCTCAGGGTTGGCGGTGAGGAACGAGATGTCGCCGTACTGCTTGGCGGTGGACGTGTTGTAGTTGCCGGAGCTCATGTGGGTGTACCTGACGAGCTTGTTGCCCTCGAGGCGTACCACCTGGAGCAGCTTGGAGTGAACCTTGAGGTCCACGGGCCCGTATACGACATGGACCCCGATCTTCTCGAGCTCCCTGGACCAGCGGATGTTGTTGCTCTCGTCGAACTTGGCGCGGAGCTCCATCAGGACGGAGACGGTCTTCCCGTTCTCCCTCGCCCTCATGAGGGCCTTGATGATGGACGGGTCCTTCCCTATCCTGTAGAGGCAGATCTTGATGCTCTGGACCTGGGCGTCGTCAGCCGCGGTCTGCATGAACCTGACGATGGTGGAGAACGACTCGTAGGGATGGAAGAGGATCCAGTCCTTCTGGCGGATGGCCTCGAATATGTCCATCCCCTCGGCGAGCTCCGGCGGGGTGTATTGCTCGAAGGGCTTGTCCTTCAGCTTGGGGAAGTCCAGGCCCACGAGCTGCCAGAGGTCGACCAGCATGATGGCGTCGGTCCTGTGGACCTGTACGCCGGAGAGGTTCAGGTTCTTCGCGAACAGCCTGATCATCTCGGTGGGCATGGTGCCCTCGGCGGCCATCCTGACCGGGAACCCGACATCCCTGTCCTCCAGGGACTCCTCGACCGCGGTCATGAAGTCGCAGGCCTCGTCGATGGTCACCTTGACGTCGGCGTTGCGGGTCACCCTGAAGGTGTAGGCGCCATCGACCTCGAGACCAGGGAAGAGGGCGGATATGTGCGTCTCGATGATGTCCTCCAGCATGACGAAGACCAGTCCTGAGGATGATGGGACCTGGACGAACCTGGGGAGCGGTCCGACGGGGACCTTGACCCTGGCGTACAGCTGCTCGTGCTTCTTGTCGTACATCCTGACGGCTATGTTCAGGGAGTTGTTCGAGATGAACGGGAACGGATGGCTGACGTCGAGCGCCAGCGGAGTGAGAAGGGGATGGACCCTCTCCTTGTAGAAAGCCGCGACCCAGGCCTGCTGGTCGGGGTTCAGCTCCTGGACCTTGTTGACATGAATGCCCTTCTCGGCCAGGCAGCGCTTGAGCTCGTTCCAGCATATCCCGTACTGCTGGACCAGCTGCTGGACCGTGGTCGAGATCTGCTCCATCAGAACGTTGTAGTTGACGTTGAGGTAATCCGGGCCGGGGATGGGCGTCTTGGCCATGATCCCCGGTACGCGGATCATGAAGAACTCGTCCATGTTGCCGTAGCAGATGGCGAGGAACTTCACCCTCTCGAGCAGGGGGTTGGACTCGTCCATGGCCTCGGCCAGGCAGCGCCTGTTGAACTCTAGCCATGAGAGCTCCCTGTTGATGTAGTACCTCTCGTCGTAGAGGTCGGGGGCCTGGGTCGTGACCTCCTCGGTCATTCTCACTCCTCCCCGTCCATCCTGACCTTGACGGATTCACAGTGGGCATGGAGGCCCTCGGCGGTGGCGAGGGTCTCGATGGTGCTGGCAAGCGAACCCAGTCCCTCCTTGGTGAGGTACTGGACTGTGGAGGTCTTCATGAAGTGGGCGACGTTCAGACCGGAGCTGGTCATGGCGTGGCCTGCGGTGGGCAGGACGTGGTTCGTTCCGGAGGCGTAGTCCCCGGCGGCCACGGGCGTGTAGGGTCCGACGAAGATGGATCCGCCATTCCTCACCTTTCCGAGAACGTCGAGCGGGTCCCTGACCTGGATGGACAGGTGCTCGGGGGCGATGCCGTTCATGATCTCCACAGCGAGGTCCATGTCCTCGGCGATGATGTATCCGGAGTTCTCGAGGGCCTTCTCGATTATCTCCCTCCTGGGAGCCTTCTCGATCATCTTCTCCATGACCGCCCATGTCTTGTCCGGGAGGTCGGGGTCACAGGTGACGAGCAGGCTGGCGGACGAGGGGTCGTGCTCGGCCTGGGCGATGAGGTCCGCGGCGAGGTACTCGGGTACGGCGGAGTCGTCCGCCAGGACACCGATCTCCGAGGGTCCTGCGGGGAAGTCGATCTCGACCTTGTTCCTGAGCATCATCTTCGCGCCGGTGACGAAAACATTCCCGGGTCCGACGATCTTCTGAACGGGCTCGATGCTCTCGGTTCCGAGGGCCATGGCGGCGACGGCCTGTGCACCGCCGGTCTTGTAGATCTCGTCGGCGCCGGCGATGTCGGCCGCGACGAGCGTGAGCGGGTTGATGGGTGCGGGGGTGCACATGACGACCTCGTCGACTCCTGCCACCCTGGCGGGGATGATTGTCATGAGGACTGTGCTGGGATAGGATGCACGTCCTCCGGGGATGTAGCAGCCGACCCTCTCGAGAGGCGTCGTCTTGACTCCGAGCGTCACTCCGGGCTCGACCTCCCTGAGCCAGAGTCCGGGGGGCATCTGCATCTCGTGGAAGCGCTGGATGTTGTACGCGGAGTTCTCGAGCTCCTCGACGAGCTCGGGCGAGACCTGCTCGTACGCTGCCTCGATCTCCTCCCTCGTGACGACGACAGAGTCCAGATCCACGTGGTCGAACTTCTTGGCCAGCTCCTTCAGGGCCTTGTCCCCGTTCTGGCGGACGTTCTCCACGATCTCCCTGACGGTGTCCTCCACCTGGCCCACCTTGGACTCGCGGTTCTCTCTCCAAAAGTCTTCATTGACTTGTTTCCACATGAGCCCTGTATCGAAGACTTAGGGATTTATAGGATTTGTAGGGAAGATATGTATTGATATATAGATGAAATTGCCGAACGACAATCATTATAAAAAGAGGAGGACTGGGAGGAAAGGTCTGAACCCTGAAGCTCTCACCATATGTATCCATCCTGGACAATAGGTATCGGACCGATGGATGCCAGCAACCAATTTATGCGACTAAGCCATCCATGGTGCCGAACCATGAAGGTCATCATCGTCGGCGCAGGGGAGGTCGGTAGGGCCTCCGCTGAGACCATCTCGAACATCCACGACGTCCTGGTCGTCGAGAAGGACGAGAACGTACTAAACGTCCTAAAGAGCCGTCTCAACGTATCCACTCTGAAGGCTGACGGGACCAATCCGAAGACGATCAAATACGCTATCGAGAACCATGAGGCCGACATGATCATCGCCACCTTGGGCACCGATTCCGCCAATCTGTTCGTGTGCCTGATGGCCAAAAGGTTCAAACCCTCCATCATCACCGTATCTTCAGTCAACGACCCGGACTTCATGATCCAGACCTCGGCCGACGGGGTCCCCGGAGTTGACACGATCATCTCCCCTGAGTTGATCACGGCGGAGAAGATGTACAAGCTGTGCGTCCTCGAGAACGCCGTGGACTTCGAGTACATGGCCAACATGGGCGTCGCCGTCGCCATGTTCACGGTGGACGTCCACCATGAGATCATCGGGAAGGTAGTCATGCATCTCCCCATACCTCCAGGATGCACCGTGTTCGCGATCTATCGCGATGACGTCGTCCACACGGAGACTGAGACTATGGAGATCCACCAGGGGGACAGGATCTGCGTCTTCGGCACCGACAAGGCCATCTCTGAGTTCAACCAGATGATGGGCGTCGAGTATCCTGCCAGGAACTTCGCCATCCTGGGCGGATCAATCGTCGGCAGGAACCTCGCGAGGATGCTCGCGGCCGACAAGCTCAACGTGAAGATCGTCGACAAGGACGAGAACAAGTGCAGGGACATGGCCAGGACCCTCAGCGGGGTGGCCATCGCATGCGCCGATTTCATCGATCCGGAGGTACAGAACAACGAGAACATCTTCCGCACCGATGCACTCATCTCTACCTCGCATGCCGACGACACAAACCTCCTCATGTGCATGAACGCCATGAGGCACAATTCGAGGAAGGTGATCACACGCTACTTCACGAAGGAGTACGAGGACATCTTCCAGTACACGGGCATCGAGACCATCATCGGGTACTACAGGATCATCACCAACGAGATCACCAAGAGCACCATCTCCGACGAGATGGCGATGATGAGGTCACGCGACCCGGACGAGTTCTACTTCGTTCACATCGTGGACAGGCAGTCCAAGCTCCTCGACCGCTACTACGGCGATCTGAACATCCCTGACGGTGTGAGGATCGTCGCCGTGAAGAGGGGCACCGACATAATCTACCCCAGACTGGACAGCAGGTTCCAGGACGGGGACTCGGTCATCGTCTTCACATCCTACACCCGCAGGAACGACCTGATCAGGGTGTTCGGGAAATCCTCCGTTCCGGAGGTGTGAATCTGAAGCTGAGCCTGTCCAAGATAGGCATCCGTCCCAGATGGGAGAGCACCACCGTCCGCACCCTCGGGATCCTGGAGGTCGTCTTCGCCCTCCTGTTGCTTGTTCCCGCAGGGGTCGCACTGTTCCTGGGCGAGGATGCGAGGGTATTCGCGGCGCCCGTCCTCCCCCTCCTGGTCGCCGGCGGGCTCCAGTACATGCTCTTCAAGGAATCCAGCACCTTCAGGACCGTGAACGGTCTGGTCCTCATCGGACTCGTCTGGCTGGTCATGTTCCTGATCTCGGCGCTGCCGTTCCTGTTCTCCGGGATGGACCTCGTGGACTCTCTCTTCGAGGCTGTCAGCGGGATGACCACGACCGGGCTCTCGATAATCCCCGACGTCGAGGCGCAGCCGATGAGCCTCCTCATCTGGAGGGCCATGTCCATGTGGATGGGAGGTATCATGATCATCATCGTGTTCCTCTACATGCTGCCCCTGTTCGGTATCGGGCGCAACGTGTTCACCAACGAGCTCTCCGGATCAGGTTCCTCCAACTACTCCATGAAGATGAGGAACGCCGCGAAGTCCTTCATCTACTCCTACCTTCTCCTGAGCCTGATTAACCTGGTGCTCCTCCTTGTATTCGGGATGGACCCCCTCGAGGCCTTCTGCCTCATGTGCACCACCATATCGACCGGGGGACTCATGTGCACCAACGACAGCATGATGTCGTACTCCGACGCCATCCAGCTGATTACCATACTCTTCATGTTCCTGGGAGCCACGAACTTCTACCTCCACTACCGCGCCATCCACCGCAAGGAGCGTGGGGTGTACAGGAAGAACTCCGAGTTCAGGACCATGCTCTGGTGGTTCCTCGGGATATCGGTCATCGTGTACCTGTTCGTCGTCACAGGCAGCGACACGCCCATCCAGGGCCTAGAGGGGCACTACGAGGCGTTCAAGAACGCCCTCTTCACCACCGTGTCGCTGGGCACCACCACTGGACTATACGTCGACGACTTCACCCTGTATCCTGAGCAGTGTACCCTCCTGCTGATGATCGTCGCCCTCATCGGAGGATGCTCCGGATCCACCAGCGGAGGAATCAAGTTCAGCAGGCTGAGGATCATCTACGAGTTCCTGAAGAACAACTTCGGTAAGGTCGTCCACCCCAACGCCGTCTACGACGTCAAGATGGACGGGGCCAGCGTAGACAACAGCACCGTCCAGTCCACGCTCACGATCTTCCTTCTGTTCGTTGTATCCATCATCGTCGGGACGATCCTCATCCTTATGATCGGGATCACCCAGCCCACGGTAAACGGGGCGGAGATCGACATCATCGACTCCGTCGGGCTCGCAATCTCGTCGATCTCCAACGGAGGCATGGGATTCGGGAACTTCGGGCCCACCGGCAACTTCGCCGAGCTGCAGGATTCCCTCAAGATCGTCCTCATGATCATGATGTGGGTCGGCCGTCTGGAGATCGTAACGGCGCTCGTCCTGTTCACCCCCGGATTCTGGAAGGATCTTATGGCGAACAGGAAGTACAGGAACCACAGGAGCAGAAGGGCCCGCCGCAGAAGCGACAGAGCCTGAGTCCATCGATCCGGGGATAGGTCCCCGAACATCGGCTATTAGCGCCCAGTTGGATTCCTACAGGATGACGGCCATCGCTTGGCCGGGAGACTGAGTGGAGTCAGTGACCTTCGCAGTACGAGAGGACGTTGAGGGCGGCCTTGTCCCCCGGGGACTTCTCGTTGATCGCCCCTGCGATGATGCGGGCCTTGTCGTACTCGCCCTTGTCCGCGAGGCATATCCCCAGGGTCTCCATGGCCCCGATGTGGCCGTTGTCGATGTTGATGGCTCTGGTGGCGTATCCCGCGGCCGCCTTGTAGTTGCCTGCGATCCTCAGGACGTAGGCGGCTATCGCGTTGGAGTCCGCGGTCTTGTCCTTCACGGCAGCCCTGGCGTACCTGGCTGCCTCCTTGTCCTTCCCGCCGAGCATCAGCGCTGACACGTAGGCCCTCCTGACCTCGTAGTTCTGGGGGAACTCCTCCAGGAGCTCGGTCGCGATGCCGATGGCCTCGTTGTGCATCCCCAGGGCGCTCTTGATCTCGGTGAGCATGACGCGGTCGAACGGGGTGACCTCCCTTATCTGATCAGCCTTGGCCATGGCGTCCTCGTACTCCTCCAGGTCGATGAGGCACAGGGCAGACATCCTGATGATGGAATCGTCCTGATCCATCTCCTTCAGGATGGAGAGGGCGCTGGACGGATACTCTAGACCGCGGAGGGCGCCGGCGACCTGCACGAGGGTGGCGCGGTCATCGGGAAGGTCCTCGAGAAGCATGCGGAGAATCTCCTTCGACACACCGGAGACGTCGATGACCTTGAGGAGCGAGAGGCACTTGATGCGGTTCATGGGGTCCTTGTCGGACTCTGCTATCTCAAGCAGCCTGGGGCCGACCTCTGCCCCCCTTCCCTGAGCTATCTCGTTCCTGATCTCGGCGAATGCGGCGTCCGCGTCCATGAGGGGATGGAACCATGATGCTCAAATAAACCTAGCGTCAAGCCAAAATATCTAGATGGCAATCCTGAGGGCGGCCATGATGATCGAATCCATTCACGTAACGAAACTGTTCTCGGAATACGACTACGACCTGGACCTGTGCGGGCCACTGACCTTCATCCACTCCCCTAACGGGATGGGGAAGAGCACCCTGATGCACATGGTGTATGCCGCCCTCAAAGGCGACATGAGGTACCTTTCCGAGACGCCGTTCGAGAGGATGGAGATCTGGTTCGAGGACGAGGCGATCATGGTCCTCCAGAACTACGACGGGAGGCTGAACGTCCTCATGCAGAAGAACGAGGTGGACGTGCCCCTCACACCAGACGACATGGCCGAGGTCTGCAAGTCCATCTACATACCGCCGGAGAGACTGGCCTACAGGAAGAGGGACGGGCACATCGTCCCCACCCTGGAGGCGTACGCCCACGAGCTGTACGAGAGGTTCCGCTACGCGAAGGAGCACTCCGAACTCGAGCCCCATCCGGAGCATGCCAGGGACGACCTCACCGATGGGGAGCTGGAGTTCTGGGCCAAGGACCTGAAGGCCAAGCTGGACTTCATCAAGGACGCAGGATTCGAGCCCGAGCTGCCCCCCAGGATGAAGTTCCCTCCTTCGAGGTACGAGATAGCCAAGGACCGCGAGGGCTACATGTCTCTCACAGCATCGATATCCGAGTACGTGGACCGGAACTACACCCTGGCGGAGTCCGTCATCATCTTCAAGGACATAGTGAACGAGTTCTTCATCGACAAGTCCGTCACCGTGTCCGAGAACGGGAAGATCGGCATCACGATGTACAACGGCATGTCGCTCCCGATCCAGAGGCTCTCATCGGGTGAGAAGCAGATCCTGATCATGTTCTTCGCTCTTCTCTTCCACGCGGATGCCGGATCGGTGGTGATACTGGACGAACCCGAGATATCCCTCCATGTGAGCTGGCAGCAGAAGCTCGGAAGGTACTACAGCGATATCTGCAGAGTGAGGGGCATCCAGATGATCGTCGCCACCCATTCGCCGCAGGTCATCCACGACATGTGGGACTCCGCAAGGGAGCTGAGGCATGTCGATGCGTGAGTACATCACACCGGACGACATCTGCAACCAGATCTCCATGGAGAGGTCGGTGTTCAGGGGGACGTTCCTCATTGTGGAGGGCGTCACCGACGAGCGCCTTTTCGAGAAGTTCATTGACAAAGACGAAGTCCGCATCATCGAGGCCCATTCCAAGGACAACGTCCGCAACGCGGTCAAGGGGATGTCGTCGGAAAGGGGCGACGGCAGGGTCATAGGGATTGTTGACCCTGACCTCGACAGGCTCCGGGGGAAGCGGGCCAAACCTCCACTCTTCCACACCGACTGCCGCGACATGGAGATGATGGTCATACGGAGCAACGCGCTCCAAGACGTGTTGGACGAGTACTCCGACCAGGACCTTCTTGCGAGGTTCACCGAGACGGTGGGGCCCGTGAGGGATGCGCTGATCTCAGCCAGCTATCCGCTGGGCCTCCTGATGTTCATCTCCCAGAGGGAGGGTCTGAACCTCAGCTTCAAGGACCTGGAGTTCGAGCGCTTCATCAACCCGAGGACCCTGTCCCTGAACGCCGGGGCGATGGTCGATGCGGTGATATTCAATTCGAAGAGCTGCCGCATGGGCAGGAAGGCCCTGCTCTCCAGGCTAGACGACGCAGCGCAGGATCTGGAGGACCAGTGGGACGCGGCCAGGGGCCACGACACAGTCAGCATCCTCCTGATCGCGCTGAAGAAGAACTTCGGCTCGTTCAACAGCCGCGGGCTCAACGAGGGCGAGCTGGGAGGAGCCCTGAGGCTCGCGTTCTCGGACCAGTGCTTCGTGAAGACCGATCTTTACAGGGACACCGCATCATGGGCATCCGAGAAGGGCGTGACCCTCTGGGACATCGTCAGTCGAGGTCGAACCCCTCTTCCCTGACCGTGCCGTCGGCCGTCTCCATGATCTTCTTTATCCTGCGCTCTCCGTCCTCGAGTATCCTCTTGCAGTGGTCCCTGAGGGCGACCGCCTGCTCGTAGATCCTCAGGCTCTCGTCTAGGTCGATGCCGCCGTCCTCGAGCCTCTTGACCAGGCCCTCGAGGGCGTCGATGCTCTCTTCGAAGCTCATCTCATCCACGTTCTCATAATCAGTCATCTTTCTCCTTCTCCTTGATCTGGGCGGCCGCTGAGCCGTCCCTCAGATGGATCCTCACCATCCCGCCGACCTCGATGTCGTCCACGGACGTTATGGCCGTGCCGTCCACGGTCACCATCCCGTATCCCCTCGAGAGCACGTTCATCGGGTTGAGGGAGTCCAATCTGCCTGACAGCGACTCCAGTCTGGCTCCTGATCCCTCCATCCTTCTGACGGTGGCTGACTCCGCACGGGAGCAGAGGCTGTCCACGCGCCCCCTGAGGACATCGATGCGGGATAGGCCGGCGACCGGCGACAGCTTGGCGTTCACGACCTCGTATCTGCGTCTCATGTCGCCAACCTTCCCGTTCAGGGCGTTCTGCGACCGGTTCATCAGGTCGTCAAGGGCCATCGACTTCATGCTGAGGTCATCGAGCGCCTTCTCCGGGGAGAGCCGTGCGTCGAGAACCTCGAACCTGTGCCTCATGCGGTCCAGCGAACCGGAGAGGGCGCGTGAGGCCCTGGCCATGTCCGTCACGACCTGGTTCATTATCTCGGTCCTGTCCCTCAGGATGATGGCGGCGGCACCGGTCGGAGTGGGCGCCCTGACATCGGCGACGAAGTCCGCGATGGTGAAGTCCGTCTCATGCCCCACGGCGGAGACCACAGGCGCCTCGGAGGCGACGATGGCACGTGCCACCGGCTCCTCGTTGAACGCCCAGAGGTCCTCGAGGGACCCGCCGCCCCTGCCGACGATGATGACGTCCACGCCGATCCTGTTCAGGAGCCTGATCCCGGCGACGATGGAATCCGCGGCGCCCTCCCCCTGGACCAGAGCCGGAGCGAGTATGATGTCGGCTGGGAAGCGGGATGCGGATGTGGTGATGATATCGTGTATGACGGCGCCTTTCTCGGAGGTTACGACCCCTATAGTCCTCGGGTACCGGGGAAGGCTCCTCTTCCGTGACTGCTCGAAAAGACCCTCTGCCTCCAGCTTCTTCTTCAGAGCCTCGAAAGCCAGGTACAGGTCGCCGACCCCCGCTGGCCTCATGCTCTCGACGACGAACTGGTACGCTCCCCTCTGGACGTACATGTCCACGGATCCGAATGCGGAGACCTTCATGTTCTCCTTGGGCTCGAAATCGATCCTCTGGCGGCTGTGGGCGAACATCACGGAGCGTATCTCGCTGCCCGGGTCTTTGAGCGTGAAGTAATAATGGCCCGAGGGGTATCTCTTCAGGTTGGAGATCTCCCCGTTGACCCAGATGTCCCTGACAGCTGGGGAGTTCCCGAGGATGGTCTTGACACGGGAGTTCAGCTGTGTAACCGTGACGGTCTCCGCCATGTCGGACCCATATCCCGGGACGTATTCGAAGGTTGTGCCTCAGAGGAACCGAACACCCCGCCTACGACCCGTCAGCCGGAGATGGAACCCTGCGACGGAGCAGGATGTAGGCGCAGTGTATGGCAACGGCCAGGACCATGAAGGGCACGCAGGCTGCCGCCGCCTCTGCCAAAGGGCCGATGTTCCCATAATAGGCTAGGCGGAACACCAGGTAGGGGACGCACATGGCGGCGGCCACGACCGCCATCCCCCTTATGCGGGAGAAGCTGCCGTGAACGGCAGGGTCCCCGACACTGACCCTTCTGAGCACATGGCCGATCGTGTAGAACGAGGCTGCGAGCACCATGGTCAGAAGTGTGCAGAGCACCACGGACACGACCGTCTCATCCACGGTGGCGCCCGGGATGACGCCGTTCAGGTCTGTCATGACTACCTCGACCATCGCATCGGACGGCGAGAACAGTAGGACGGCGGCGACGAGAAGGCCTCCCAATGTGAGGAGCGTCGAGAATATGGTGAGCGCCCCCATGATCAGATAGCCGGCGCCGCAGGTGGTACGTAGACTGTCCTCGCTGCATCCCATGATAGGAGAAACGACGATTGTTTATTTAATGATTTTCGATAAATTGTTATCGTTCAAAATGAACAGAATGGATGTTTTCTGACGTTTCCGGAATACTTTCCAAGAAATTCCGAGCATCAGGCATGGATTCGATTAAAGTCTTAATACAACCCCTACGTTAGACCCCGCATGGACAGGGACGAACTCCTCAATAGGATGTCCGACGACGTGAAACAGTATGCGGACAACGTCATGGACATGTACAACGCGCCTTTCGCCCGGATGATGGGCATCGAGATCGTCTCGATATCGAAGGATGAGGCCGTCTGCGAGATGGAGCTGCGTCCAGATCTCATGAACAGCATGGGTCGCGGCCATGGCGCCGCGATCTACGGCCTTGTGGACCACACGTTCGCCATCCTCTGCAACATAGCCCACCCGTGCACAGGATCCAGCTCCAGCATCAACTACTACAGGCCCGCCCAGGGCAGGCTCAGGGCCATATGCACACCGGTCAACAGGTCCAGGTCGCTGGAGATGTACGAGGTCCGCGTTCTCTCGGAGGAGGGGAAGCTGGTAGCCTCTGCTACGAACACCGCGTTCGTCCTCAAGGGGTGACCGGATGGCGGAGAGGCGTTGCCCGTACTGCGGGGAACTCGTCCCCAGCAACAGTCTGACCTGTCCAAAGTGCTACAAGAAGATCCCGGTGGAGCCGGAGCCGGTCCGCAAGGAGAGGGACCAGAGGCCCAGGAACGAGAAGGGAAGGAGCTACAGCAAGAAGCTGGCTCTCGTCCTCACGCTCATACCGGGGCTTTTCGGCATACTCGGCCTCGGACTTATCTACAGGAACCCCAGACAGAAGAGGGGGTACCTGGCGCTGCTGTTCGGTGCGCTATTCTTCATCCTGGCCGTGTTCCTGACGCTCGGAGTGTTCTCGATCTTCATCGCCGTGCCCTGCTGGATCATCTATGTGCTGATGTACCTCGGATGCGCCGCGATGATCCTGATGGACAACGTCTTCGTCAGGATGTTCTGACCTCAGAACCAGCCGTCGCGGCGGAGCCTCATGAGAACCGACACCGCCATCTGAGCCAGGTGAACGGCCCTGCGCCCGTCTCCCACGCAAGCGGGATCTCCTGGACAGAGCTTCTCGTAGGCGGCCCTGATCAGTTCGTGCTCCCTCTCGGGGGGCCCCTTCAGGTCCGGGTCAAGCCTCATGGATATGGATGGGAGGAGGGTCAGCTCCCCGGTGCAGTCCCAGGGCTCGTAGCTTAGGTACTTCCCGAACACTGCCCCCACGTTGTACGAGGTGCATTCCTTCCCGAACACTGCCTTCTGGAGGTCCGACACCACCCTGTCGCGGTCCTCCCCGGCGTACAGCTCCTCGGGCTGGATGCCGTAGTTCCCGGTCAGATAGTCCAGCCCCTCCTTTCCTATGTCCCTCGGGTCCATGGATATTAGACAATCGTAGACGGTGTCGAAGTCGCTCCCGTCGGCGAGCATCCTGCATACGGCGACCTCCGCCACCGTGTCCTTGGGGATCCCCTTGGGTCCTGTGGTCGCTATCTCGACAACGTACACATCGTCCATGGACACCGGATGGTCCGATTTTCTATATTAAGGTCTCAAACAACCTATGAATAGGCTCAGCGCTTCCACCTGGCATGCAGCTCCTGAAGTCCATCGACGAGCTATACGAGGAGGTCCGCGGCTACGACCTCGTCATCACCAACGACGCCGCGCTGGAGACGGCCCTGAACGCCAGGATCGACACGGTGCGCATGGGGGTCTTCGCTATCACGCCGCGCCATCTCGCTGGGTTGCTCTCCCACGGGATCCTGCAGGACTACGAGATGAACGACCTGGAGCTGGTCGCGAAGGTCGCTGAGGACACGGAGCTGGACTTCAAGTACGTCTACAGCGAGATTTTGAACTTCAGGGAGATCCGGAGGTACACCAGGGAGGTCAGGGCCAATCTCACGACTGCCCGTTCCCGCAGGGTCTATGACGCATACCGCGACCTGCCCACGAGGGAGAAGGCCATGGGGGACTTCGACCCCGCGGTGAAGACCCCTGAGATACTCGAGGGCAAGAGGGTCGCCATCATCGGACCCGAGCTGTTCGACGACCTGGACAAGCACTTCACGCCACTGGAGCACGATGTGATAGAGATCGTCAAGCCGGGGGACTTCGAGATAGAGTGCTTCCACCAGGTCGGGAACGACCGCCAGCTGGCGGAGCACGCCGCGGACCTGGTCGATCCCGAGAGCCCCTCCGACTTCGCCATAGTCATGAACGCCTCCTCCCCGATAGCCGACGCCGTCAGGGCTGCCCTCTACCGCAGGGACCTCCCCTTCGTGAACAGCCTCTCCGTCAGGGACCTCACACCCATCAGGGACTACATCGGGTTCCTTGCCCACGCCATGGACTTCGAGACCGTGCGCGTGGGGCAGGTGAAGGAGCTGTTCACCGGGTACAAGGAGTACTTCAGGCCGGGGAGGGAAGGATTCCTCCTATCCAAGATCGACGAGGACGAGGACATGGTTCCCGGCGAGCACCGCCTCAGAGGGATAATGCAACGCGCGTTCTACGACGGGATGACCTTCGAGGAGGTGATGGACGCCATTTGCGACCCCACCGGCAAGTCAAGGGTCGGGACCGTCCTGAAGAGCCTGGGCATGCTGGACAAGACCGTCACGCCCGACAGGCTGTCGGAGCTCAGGTACGCAGTGGACAACGTCAAGGAGCTGAAGCACAACGAGGAGATCCCGGAGAAGGAGCGCACAGGGGTGCTCCTGGCGGACTGCCACAACTCCGTGTACGTGGACAGGCCCGTCGTCATCTTCCTGGGCATGGAGCAGGACTGGAACGTCCCGGCTGTCGGCAGGAGGTACATCGATCCGGAGTCCGAGTCCGAGAAGAACGCCCTCAGATTCTCAGCCCTGATCCAGCAGGGGGAGAGGCGGATATACATCGTCAACACCACCAAGCGCGGGGATGATGCGAGACCCTGCCTGTTCTTCGACCAGATCCTGAAAAGGAAGTGCGAGAGGTTCTCTGACATAGCCCCCCTGGTCCGCGGAAGATGGCTCTCCGACGAGACGCCTGCCGGAAGGAAGCGCGGCGAGATGATCATCGACGGCGTGGAGACCTTCAAGAGGAAGTTCTCAAAGACATCCTTCGACGCGTACTACTCCTGTCCGCGCAGGTACATGTTCAACGCCCTCCTGCCTTCCGAGGAGAAGAAGGTAATCGAGTTCGGGACCCTCATCCACTCGTTCGCGGAGCTGTACGCATGCCACGGGGACGAGGTCAGACGCATGGGCATCGACAGCTTCGTGAACATGATCTCCGACCGCTATTCTGGACTGTCATCCCCCACGATGGAGGAGTTCGATTCCGATGCGGTCAGGCAGGCCATGCGCAACATCATGCGCTACATAGACCTGCGCGGGGTCAGAGCGACCCTGGACGCTTCCAACTCCAGGAAGAAGCATCCCAACAGGTTCATAGAGCTCCTCGGACTCGAGACGTCGAGCACCTCCTGCGAGACCGACCATCAGTCGACTGCCCATGAGATCCACGGGGAGTTCGACCTCCTGTGGGACGGTGTCATAACGGACTACAAGACAGGGAAGGGCCTCGAAGGCAAGAATATCGGCGCATCCATGACCCCTGACTCCGGTGCCAAATACTACGAGTTCCAGCCGCTCCTCTACCTGGCCATAGCATCCGAGACCGTGCCGGGGTTCTCCGGCAGGTTCGACCTGTTCTATGTGATGGACCATGACGTCGAGTCGTCCGACCCTGATTTCGACATCAGACGCAACATACGCACGGTCTCCGTTGTGGACGGAGGCACGAACGGATGCATAGCCGGAAGCCGTGCGCTCCTCGATGATCTCCGGGAAGAACTCAAGAAAGACATGAGGGAACACGCGGAGACGATCATAGACGCTGTCGCCGGGACAGCATCTGGGGACCCATCGGGGTGGAGGAACGATCCTGCGGTAGTGAACGCCGTCGTCGAGAACGTCGGCCTGACCGGGAACAACGCGGAGAAAGACGCGTCGGTGGCGATAGGGAAGCTGGCCAGTCACATAATGGACGGGATGGTCGTCACCACGGGGTCCGTCGAGGTCCCATCGGAAGTGTTGGACGCGTTCCTGGAGATGGTCGACGCCATGCATTCGCAGGCGGTGGAGAAGTCCCTGACCGATTTCGAGGCCATGCCGAAGGTGGACTGCAGGAAATGCGATTACTTCGAGGCATGCACAAGGGACGTCATCGAAGTCGAAGGGGGTGAGGACGATGAATGACGGCCTGAACGACCGCCAGAGGATGATCGCCGAGACCCTGGACGGGATGGTCCTCGTCGACGCCGGCCCTGGGACGGGGAAGACCCATACGATCGTGAGCAGATACGTGAACCTGATATCCAGACCCGACGTCGACCCGCGGGAGGTCCTGCTCCTGACCTTCACCAACAACGCCGCCAACGAGATGGAGGAGCGCATCAAGGGGGAGCTGGCGCTGCATCCGGAGCTCGAATCCAAATCCAGGATGGTCCAGGCGAAGACGTTCGACGCGTTCTGCCTTTCCGTCATCATGGATTCCCCCGAGGATGCCGGGAGGATGTTCGGGATAGATGAGAGGCTCACCCGCGGAGCGACCATCTCCAGCAACGAGTCTCTGAACAAGGAGCACTTCAGGATGTTCCTCGACAGGTTCCTGCACGACCGCCTCGGGGACTACGGAGACTGGGAATCCATAGCCAGCCAGAATCCCGACGGGCTGCTGAAACTGATAAACAACCTGATGTCCCGCGGGGTCTACCCGATGAAGAGGGGCTGGTTCGGCATGGATTCCGACAGGATCCTCATGGGAGACGTCGAAGAGACGCTCCGCATGATGGAGTCCCGGAACGTCCCTGGCAAGAGAGGAGGGGCGTCCGCTATGGCCGATCCCATATTGAAGCTGGACGTGAACAACGCATGCGATCTCCCTACGGTGGTCGGAGGGACCGTCGATCCCCAGCGTCTCGCCGAGGCGGCCGAAGACCCCACTAGGACGGATATGCTCAGGCTCGTCCACGACATCTACCATCAGTACATCAGGAGGAGCATCACCGAGGACCGCCTCACATTCGGCATCAGCGCGATGCTCGCGTTCTCCCTTCTCTACGGCGACCCGGAGGTCAGGGCCAGGAACTCCTACAGATACGTGATGATCGATGAGTTCCAGGACACCAACGCCAGCCAGCTCATGATCGCCCTCATGATACTCAGGGAGCCCAACCTGTGCGTCGTCGGTGATTGGAAGCAGGGGATCTACGGCTTCAGATACGTCTCGATCGAGAACATCACCATGTTCGGGGACAGGGCGAGGGCGCTCAGGTCGTTCCTGAACGAGGGCGAGAGGAGAGTTGCCGTGGGAATACCCGAGGTCTCCGAGATAGCGCTCAACGTCAACTACAGGTCATCCAGACGGATTGTGGACGAGGCCTTCCGCTGCCTGTCGCTTAAAGCCACCAACGAGGACGGCTCCATCCGCCAGGAGGACGTCGAGAAGGCCCAGCCGCTCGAGGCCGGGAGGACGGACATCCCGGACGGCGACACCGACATACGCTACGTCCAGTGCGGTTCCGCGGACGAGGAGGCCGAAGAGGTGGTCAGATGCATCCGCGACTACGTGGACTCCGGCAGGTACACCGTCCATTCCGGCGACTCCGCCAGGCCCATGGGCTACGGGGACATAGCGGTCCTGTGCCGCAAGACGAACAGCTGCAGGACCGTCCTGGAGAGGCTGAAGGAGGCGGGCATCCCTGCCTTCATGCAGGGGGACATGGAGATCATGTCCACCAGAGAGGGGAAGCTGGCCCTCGCCTGGCTCAGGTACATCAGCAACGACGACGACCCGTGGGGGTGCATGCCCATACTCGCCGACCTCGGCTATTCGCTCTCAGAATGCATACGCATCCGCGGGGACCGCAACATGGTCCCGTTCGAGATTCTGAACCAGCGCAAGGAGCTCAGGAAGAAGACCCGCAGGATCACCGAGCTGCTCACATCGATCTACTCGTTCTACGGCCTCAACAACGAGATCACCCAGGCCATCATCACCACCCTTTCCGCCGCACACCGCGACTCGCTCCTGACCATCTCCGACCTGATCCGCATAATCGAGGACGGGATCGCTGACAGGACCCTGTATCCGGTGGAGAACTCCATCGACTCCAACGCAGTCACGATCATGACGATGCACAAATCCAAGGGTCTGGAGTTCGAGGCGGTCATCATCCCCTACATGGACTCCAAGACGATGCCCCTGATCGAGAGCGGAAGGGGGGAGTCGTTCTCATTCGATTCCGAGCTGGGCGTCAGATGCTCGCAGGAGGTGGGCCGCTTCGGGGACTACTCCAAGATCTGCACATCCTGGAGGACGAAGCTGGCGAAGGCCTCCAAGGATACGGACTACAGCGAGGAGCGCAGGCTGATGTTCGTTGCCATGTCCAGGGCGAGGCAGTACGAGACCCTGATCTGCGGAGACAAACCGTCGAAGTTCATGAAGATGCTCTCGAACGAGGAGTACGCGACCATTCCGGAATGTCCTCCCAGGGAACACGGCAAGGATCCCCTGACGGTCCCCAGGCCGGATGTGACCGGCTACCGGGTCCGTACCAAGAAGGTCGGGGTTCACACCCTAATGGGATTCTCACAGGATGACGGCCTCGGAGGGATGTCGGAGGCGGACGAGGTCCCGGGGAAGGGCAAGGAGTACGGCGAGAGGGTCCACGAAGCGGCTCAGGCGGTGAAGGAGGGCTGGCTCGTCAACGACGACTTCCCCGAGATGGAGATGATCCGCAGGATCATCGACGGCTGCAGGGACGCGGACCTGCTTTTCGCGGAGCTCGACTGCACTCTTCCGGTGCCGGACTGCGGAATCGTCCTGAGCGGCAGGATAGACCTCCTCGCGGTGTATCCTGACAGGGTGGAGGTCCATGACTACAAGACCGATGTCTCGGACCGTTTCGAACAGGAATACATGTTCCAGCTCTCGGTATACGCCGAGGCCGCATCCCTGTATTACAAACGCAGAGCAGTCTGCTTCATCGACTATGTATCCTTGGGCCGCACGAAGAGGTTCGAACCGCTCACCGGAGGGACGCTGACCGATGAGATCAGAAGGAGGTCGGCCCTCCCAGGTAGATCCTGACGCACTCCTCCACCCGCCTCATGGCATCGGGCGTCATCCCCTTGCCACGGCGGACGAGATCCAAGCAGTCCAGGCAGGAGCCCACGAACATATCGGCCAAGGCGTAGTAGTCTGGATAGCCCCATGATCCGGCTATCTTGTCGACATGCTCATCGGACATCCCCTCGATTCCGTCACTCAGGGACTTCTGGATGGCCGAGTACATGGAGCGCAGCGTCTCCGTCGACGCTGAAAACGCTGCCTTCGAAGCTGATGGTGCCTCTATGGACCCTATGCACTCGTCCGCCTTCTCTGCGGCCACGATCATGATCGCGCATCCCCTGATGTGCTCCCTGATGTCCGTCGTGCAGTAATGCTTGTACAGCACGATCTGGGACATCTCCTGCAAAAGAACCCGTAGCTCGTTGATGGAACCGCAGCATCCGATGTCTTCGGAGAGCATAGCCAGCAGGTCGTCGATGAGGTCGCGCCCCGACATCATGTCCGGGAAGTGCCTTCTCAGAACAAGGGCGAAATCCGGTAATGTGATCATGGCCGGGACCGTCCCGTCCGAGGCGATCCCGGAGCGGATCGACCTGTGAATCTGTCCAAGGACACTGACGTAGAATTCGTCGAACTCGTCTCTGCCGAGGGGACGGAGGCCCAGCAGGGCACGGGTCCAATCCAGGAATGCGTCGCTGTTCGAGCCTGCGGACATGTTGGCCATCCCTGAGACGAGGGCGCAATGCCAGCACATCGGATCGTCATCCATTGTCCTGTAGCATTCCGATACGGCGTCCCGTAAACGACCTTCTGAAAGATCCTTCCTTGCCCGGTCTGCAGCGTCGATGGATCTCTCCCTCAGTGCCTTTATCCTTTCGAGATGTTCACCCGAGAGATCTATGCGTTTTCCGCAACGGCCGCACCGGTTGTCAACGGAACCTGTGCTCACAAGCGTCCTGCAGCCGCATGCATCGCACCCGATGATGAACAACATCGGCACTGATTCGGAGGTGCTCCCATGGACCGCATAGACGGGATCGGATAGCAAGCAGGCGATGCTGAGCGGGGAGACCGAATCGGTCGTCTCACAGACAGTGTCGCAATCTGACGGCCCGCCATCGCACATATCCTCGGGAAACGGATCCGATACGGGTTCGGTCAGGAGTTCGACGAACGACTCCATCCTCCCTGCGAACTCACCCTCGAGCTCCTCCGCCGATATCGCTCTGAGCACTGCCGCCTCGTAGAACTCCCCGAGGATTTCCCCAGCATCCGGATGTGGACGGGAAAGGGCACCGACCTTGTACCTCATCGCCATCCTGAGATCCGCCACCTCCCCGCCCATATCCGAGAGATGCTCCTCAAGGAGCAGGGAGGTATCGGACAGGAAACGGGCGACCAGCATCATCGGGTCGCGATCTCCAGACGGATCGCGGAAGCGACGGCCCAGTTCGAACAGGACGAATGCCGCTGCGGAAGCGGCGGAGCGGATGCCCATGAGGGAGCTTGACGCGGAGAGGGAACCGCATGTGAGGGACACCACCGTTCTGAAGAGGGTCTTGGCTCCGGATGCGTCATCCACAGCGGCCGACTCGTTCCCGCATAGGAAGATCATCTGGAGAAGGACATAGCTCCTGTCATTGGGACCTTCGGGGTCGACGCAGGGGAAGAGATCATAGATCCCATCGATCTCGCCATCGTATACGCCTCCTGAGGCGATGAGCCCCCTCAGCCATTGGACAGCTTCAGAGCATATGCACTTGCGTATCTCGGCATCCTTGTCGGGATGAGCCTCGAGGATACCGGTCAGCTCCGCACGCACGTCGAAGACGTCCTCCCCCAGTCTTCCGACGGCTCCGACTACTACGGGCCACCATGGCTCCCCCGAACACGAACCCTCCAAATCGCGAACGATTGCTCCGGATTGATCGGTGATCACCGTCGTGAGGAAGTCCGTGCAACCGGATACGTCGCCATTGCTCGCGAGGATATCACGGCAGCGGTCCATCGACAGGTAGCGGATGACGAACCCTTTTGCTAGGTCACCTGACCTGGCGGGATCTCCTTCCAGATACGCCTCCATAGAATCCCTGAAGAGCCCATCGATCCCGGCGTCCGCCCTCCTCCAGAAACCGATCGCCTCATCTAGGTAGGGTAGGAAGAGCTGCGATACGATGGGGCTGACGATGCTGTCGAACATGCCGAGGAACCCGCGCCTCTTCCGGAGAATGTCCTGATCCACACCGGAGAGCCCTTCGGCGATCTCCCCCATGATGTCGTTCGAAATGGACATTATCACGAGAGATGCGGGAAGGTTGTGCTCCGAGGGGATCGTTTCTACTGATGTCGACCAGATGGAATCCAGAGCCGCTATCCGCTGTCCTGTATCCATCTGATCCCTGTTTGCGGTCAGAGATCTGAACACGGCCAGGGAAACCGATGGGCCGTGACCAATGGATAGGACAGGGACGAATTTCCCGTCCACCCCATCTCCTCTCATGACGGACAGGAGGAACCACCCGGCTACAAGGAAGCCGGCATCCTGGATATTTATGGTGCCGTCGAGGATCCCGTCGTCGAGGATTCTGGCGGCCCTCCGGAACTCCTGGGAGTCCATTGCCGCCATGAGTTCAGACGCAGATTCCCTGTCGGACGTCATCAGGTCCTCAAGAGGATATGCAGCGCCACCCCATAGGACGGCCCCCGGATGGACGATCCCCGGCGTCAGTGACCTTCCGCAAACGGAGCAGCTGATCCCGCCCGAGCTGTCGAGAAGAACGGACCGGCAACCGCCGCATACCACGAGGCTCGGCTTCATCGCGCACCGATGGGCCCGCGCTCTATATTAGTGGTTGCGCCGAGATGGGGCATGGGGCCGTTTCCCATACATCCCAGCGGCAGCTTGGGTGCCGATTGTTCAGCCGATTTCATGCCGTCCTTCACAATGTTCATATATGTTGATACCAAGGTCCGAACATGGACGGACTGACGAGCGCAGAGGTCTCCGAGCGCAAAGCGAAGGGGCTTGCGAACGACGCCGATGTGCGCACCAGCAGGACATACACCGACATCTTCGTGAAGAACACCTTCACACCGTTCAATGTCGTCCTGTTCATCATCGGAATACTCCTTGTTGTCTGCGACGAGGTCGTCAGTGCCGTATCGGCCACCGGCATCATCATCGCAAACATCCTGATCTCCACGATCCAGGAGATGCGCGCCAAGCGCAAGCTGGACAAGATATCCCTCCTCGTGAGACCGAAGGTCTCGGTCATCCGCGACGGCAAGGAGATCGAGATCGACCAGTCAGACATCGTCGTGGACGACCTCATCGTCATACGCGCCGGCGAACAGGCGCTCGTCGACGGCGTGGTCGTCAGATGCAGGTCCACGGAGATGGACGAATCCCTACTCACAGGTGAGTCCAGCACCGTCAGGAAGCACGAGGGTGACCCAGTGTACTCCGGGTCCGTCTGCGTCACAGGTGAGACGTACTACAAGGTCACCGCCGTGGGCAACGACGCCTACGCCTCCCAGATGCTCAAGAGCGCCAGGAAGTTCACATCGAAGAAGACGCCGCTGCAGATGGAGACCCAGACCATCACGAACATCCTGATGCTCATCGCGGCGATTCTCTTCATCATCACCATCTTCAAATCAATCTTCATCACACACGAGGACCTCGGACAGACCCTCGAGGTATTCGTCCTGTGCCTCGACGTGGTCCCGATCGCACTGTTCCTCCTGATAACGCTCACATACATGATCGCGGCAGCGAGGATGGCCGATTCCGGCGTCCTCCTGCAGAGGGCCAGCTCTGTCGAGTCCATAAGCCATGTGAACACGGTTTGCATGGACAAGACCGGGACCATTACAACCAACAAGCTCAGGTATGAGTCCGAGAGGGACTTCGTGCCCGCGGAAGAGGTGGCGCGCTATGCATCTGTCTTCTCGACGCTCACCGGAAGCAAGAACAGAACCATGGTCGCCGTCCAGGAGCACTACGGGGAGGCTGACGCGGAACTCGTCGAAGAGATCCAGTTCTCCTCCGAGAGGAAGTTCAGCGCCGTTAGGGCGAGGGACGGGGACCGCACCTACACCATGTACGTAGGCGCCTGGAGCGCCCTCGGAGGGCACTGCCGCACCGACGAGGACGTGGAATCGATAATCGACACCGAATCCAGGAAGGGGCTCAGGACAGTCCTCCTGTGCCTGGGCGATGACGGGCCGCTCCACGACGACTCCGGCCAGCCCCTGATCCACGATCTGAGACCTGTAGCGGTCATCTCGATCCGCGACGAGGTCAGACCCGACTGCCGCGACACCATCCAGGTGTTCCTCGACAACGGCATGGACCTCAAGGTCATCTCCGGAGACGACCCCGTGACTGTGGATGCCCTGTTCTCCATCGCCGACATCCCCGGCGAGAGGAAGATAGTATCGGGCCCCGAACTCGACGCGATGGATCCCGAGACCTTCGAGAGGACCGTCCTCGAGACCAACATATTCGGAAGGATGAAACCCGAGAACAAGCAGGCGGTCATCGAGGCCCTCAAGAAGAACGGCAGATACGTCGCCATGATCGGGGACGGTGTGAACGACGTCAAATCCCTGAAGACCGCACAGGTCGGTGTGGCGCTGGAAAGCGGTTCCGGGGCTGCCCGCGGTGTGGCGGACATGGTCCTTGTGAACGACAACTTCTCAGCTCTGCCGAAGGCCCTCGTGGAGGGACGGAGAACGGTGTCAGGCATGAGGGACATCCTGAAGATCTACCTCACCAGGAACATCGCCCTGGCGATAATGTTCATCGCCATCTACGTCTTCATCGGCTATCTACCGATGATCCCCATCCAGAACACGTACTACGCGTTCGTCTCCGTGACCATCATGGCGTTCTTCATGACCATCTTCGCCAAACCGGACGACAACAAGAACCTGATCCTTCCAGACGTGCTGCGGTTCTGCGTCCCGTCCGCCATCATGATCGCGGGCGTGGGGCTTGCCGTCTACGCAGGGTTCTGGATGATGAGCTCCAACGGGATCCTGGTTATCGACTGGCAGCATATGGCGGACATCGCAGGCCTGGACAGCGTGGACGCCCTCCTCGATAAGTACAGCTGGGGTGCTGGTGCGGTGAATGTGGACGAGATCGTCGCCAGGTCGGCGATGCTGTTCTTCGTGAGCACCGCAGGGATACTCCAGATGCTGCTCGTCTGTCCCAGGTTCAAGTTCCTGTCCGCTGACGGAAGGACCAACAAGAGCATCATCCCGATCGCGCTGGTGATCTTCGTCTTCCTGGTGATATTCGCGATGTACGCGTACTTCCCCATAGTCGCGGTTGACCTGGTCGAACTCGTGCTCTTCCCTACAGAAGCTTATGTTCTGCTGATCGGAATCGTGGCGGTCTGGTTCTTCGCAGAGCTGTTCGTCCTCAAGAAGAACGTGTTCAAGCACGCCGTGGACAGGTTCGAGGCCGTCTACATGCAGAGACTCCAGGAGGAGTACACCAAAGGCGATGTGATCGAGGACGAGTGATTCACGGCTCGTAGTTGTCGTCCCTGAACATCTGTATCATGACGTACGACGCCATCTGCGCATCGGAAAGAGCACGATGGTTCTGGGTCCCGTGGATGCCAGCGGGATCGCCCTCCACGATCTTGGAGTAGGCCACATCGAGCTTCGGGAACCTGTACTTCCTTCCGTAGTACTCGCTGGGGACCTTGCACACGGGCGTTGCGGCGAGCATGATATCGTTGCAGAGGGTGAACTCCCCCTTCATGTCCCAAGGATCCCTGAACAGGAACTTGTCCATGTCGTAGGCGACGTTGTAGGCTGTGACCGTCTTGTTCCTGAGGATCCTGCGCACGTCCTCGATGACATCCATCGCCGGAGGTGCTTCGGCGACCATCTCGAGGGTCATGTCCGTGTTCTCGAATATCCATGCGTTGCGGTGATAGTCATCCCACGAATCCACGTCGTATCCCAGAACGGAGGAGTAGACATCCTCTACGGTGCCCCGGCGAAGGGAGACGCGACAGATGCCCACGTCCACCACCAGGTCCTTCGGCGCACCCTCGAGACCGGTCGTCTCGGTGTCCAGGACGTATATCTCGTCCGGAGGGATCTCGTCGAGGCTGGCTATCCTGAAGCCCTTCGGGTTGTCTGGGTCCCTCTCGTACGTCCTGAATCCGCTCATGGGCCCCTGTTACGGACAACAGTAATATGAAGGATGCTATGGGCGAGCGTGAGATACGGAAAAACGGTCAGAGGGACTTTCGTCTCGAGACCGAACAGGTTCATCGCCAAGGTCCTGGTGGAAGGCAAGGAGGAGACCGTCCATGTGAAGAACACAGGGAGATGCAGGGAGATCCTGGTTCCTGGGACGCAGGTCGTCCTCGAGGATTCCTGCAACCCTTCCAGGAAGACCCGCTACGACCTCATCGCGGCGTACAAGGGCGGGAACCTGATCAACATCGACTCCCAGTCCCCCAACAAGGCGTTCGGGGAGTTCATCGCCGAATCCGGAATCTTCGGCGGAACGCCTGCCGTTCATCCGGAATACAGCCACGGGGACTCGAGGTTCGATTTCTACATCGAATCAGAGGGCCGGAGGATCTTCGTCGAGGTCAAGGGGGTGACCAGGGAGTTCGACGGGGTCTGCATGTTCCCGGACGCCCCCACGGAACGCGGACTCAAGCACCTGAGGGGCCTGGAGAGATGTGTCGAGGAGGGATACGAAGCCTACCTGGCCCTGGTCGTCCAGATGAAGGGGATGCACGTGTTCGTCCCGGACTACGAGACGCACCCCGAGTTCGGTCGGGAGATGGAGAGGGCCGAGGAGATGGGTGTCGGGGTCCTCGTGTACGACTGCGTCGTGACGGAGGATTCCATGTACGTGGACTCGCCGGTACCGCACCGGTACCGTCACTCGTAATCCTCATCGGATGCGCGCTTGGACCTCTTGCGCCTCTCGGCGGGATCGGCATCCTCCAGGGCCCTGACGAGCCTGATGTAGTCCGAGACGGCCTTCTCCTGGTCGTTGATCATCTGATGGACCAGGTAGACGTTCTTCATCGTGGGGTTTGCCTGCATGAAGCTGCCGTTGTCCGGTTCGTCCCTGATCATGCCTGTGACCATGAGCCTCATGGACTTGGTGCCGGCGCGCGAGTCCTCGTATCCTATGACGGCCTCGAGCGCCGCCTCGCCGTAAGATGTTGCGTTGAGGTACTTCATCGCCGCCTCGGCGATCTCTGGGTAGTATGCGAAATCCACATTCTCAACGAGCTTGGAGAAATCGTGCCTGAGGACCTCCTGGTAGTGGCCGTACCTCTTGATTTTTGAGATGCCGACATCGGAGACGAGTTCAGAAGGGGTGTACATGTCACGCATGTCGCTGACCTTGAAGTTTGAATCGACCTGGAACTTTCTGACGGTCTTCCCGTTGGGTGTTATGACCATGTTCTTCCTGACGAGGTAGAGGTCGATGTCCGGTTGGATGAGGTTGTTGTACCTCAGGATACGGCGGGCCTCATCCCTCTTCTTGCGACTGCCCTTGTTGCTGTTGACCACTGTGTCGAGGAATATGATGACGATCAGCAGGGCGATGTTGTTGCAGAAGATGTTGTTGATGTAGTCGCCCAACGTCCAGACATCGTTCAGGAGGACCACGATCAGGAACAGCACGAGGCTAGACACCAGGATGATGAGGATCGACCACCAAAGGACGGTCATGTCGTGCCTGTGCTCGACGAGCGAGGGTCTGATCTTCTTGAACTTCGGGTCTAGGCCCTTTGACGTGGATGATGCTTTGGATTTGATGGAGTCCTTCATCCCGTCGAGCTTGGCCTTGGTGCCGCCGGCACGTGACTCCCCCTTCCCGGCTCCGCCCGACAGGTCCAGCTTCATATCCCGCACCTCCTTGACAGGACGCCACGGATGTTCTCCTGGGTCTCCTCCGCGGTGCATGTGGTGTTGACCATGTAGACCTCGCACTCGCCGAGATACCTGGAGAAGAACTCCCTCCTGAGGTTGCTCCTCCTGATGTCGCAGACCAGCTGGTGGGGGTTGCAGAATCCCTCCCTGGAGAGGTACTCCAGGGCCTCCTCCGCGGACATGCGGTAGACCGCCCTGTCGTCGGAGGCGTCACGCTTCAGCAGGAAGACGTAGCGCATGGAGGTGCTGTGTATCACGGAACCCTCCCCGGCTACCCATCTGACGTTGCCGATGCCGCGGCCCTTGTTGTCGAACCTGACCTCCTGGACCAGGGGCTTGTACTCCTCCCACACGTCGCCGATGTCGGCGTCTATGTAGCAGTTCTTCTCGGATCCCTCGACCGAGGGCCTCCCAGTCCCGAAGGACACGAAGTACCAGTCGTCGGAGATGAGATGGGCGTTCTCCATCCTCAGGAGACCCCAGGACTGCGTGGTCTTCCCGGTCTTGGACGGGGCGATGAGGGTGACCCCCGCTCCGTCGATGTCCAGTGCGGCCCCGTGCACGGAGAAGATCCCGTGACCGTCCTCCAGGATGTTCCCTGCCATGCCTAGGGCAATGCTCTTGATCCATCCGTAGTAGTCGAAGTTGAACAGGAACATGGTGAACGAGGAGATGTCGTACTCGGCGTGGAGGTCGGTGGACGGGTCATCCAGGCAGTAGATCCTGGCATGGGATCTGACCGAATCGGACATGTGGTAGAAGTTGTCCTGCCACATGTTCATGTAATCGCGGTTCTCCGTGTAGAGCTGCACGCATATGCCGTTGATGTCCGCCTTTGAGGTGTAGAAGTTCATGCCGGAGCAGCGTTCCCGAAGCTCTGCCGTCCTGTCGGAGTCGATGGTGACGATCCTGTATGCCATGTTCTCATCCTCCATTATGGTCTAAGAGATATATGATTGGGTGGATGCCGTCCCGATATTATGGGCGGCTTCAGTACCATAGAGGTCAGGACGCGCGGCAGCCAGGACATCCTCGACATCACCTCTGCAGTGAGGGATGTCGTCAGGGGAAGCGGGGTCAGGGACGGCCTGTGCGTGGTTTTCTCGTTGCACACCACCGCAGGCATCACCATAAACGAGAACGCGGACCCGGATGTGAAGACCGACATGATCGCAGGCCTCTCGAGGGCCTTCCCCGAGAGGGACGACTACAGGCATGCGGAGGGCAACTCCCACTCCCATCTGAGGACGTCGTGCGTCGGGCCGTCGCAGACCGTCATAGTCTCCGACGGAGACCTTGTCCTGGGGACCTGGCAGGGGTTATTCCTCTGTGAGTTCGACGGACCTCGTACGAGACGTGTTGCGGTCAAGGTCGCAGAGCTGTGACACGGCGTCCCTGCCCGGGACTATGACCTGGATGCACTGATGCATCGCGCCCCACTCGGCGAGGGAGGCTAGGACCGGGATGATCGACTTCCCCTTCTCCGTGAGGGCGTACTCCACCTTCACCTTGCCGTCAGGGATGACGTGACGCGTGATCATGCCGTCCGCCTCGAGCTCCTTGAGCTGTTTGGACAGGATCCTGGATGTGATCTCTCCGATCTTCCTCTGCAACTCGGAGAAACGCAGCGTGCCGTCATTCGCCAGCATGCAGATGATGGTCCCCTTCCATCTCCCCTCGATGACCGACATTGCGGCATCGATGGAGCAGTTGTAGCGGGCCGACTGGGGGTTCATGACTTTTTGATATCATTAGGATATTTAATATCATCCACAGACTGCATCGGCCTCTCCGAAGCAGTTCCGAAGACCAGCACCCCGAGCCGTCGACCAACCTTCTATAATATTTTTGAATCCAGGAACCATTACTGGTCTCACCGGGAACCGAGCAGCCGTCTGAACGACGACCGACAGGCTCGGGACCTTCGGAAGGGATATGGATGGGAAAAACCGCAGTCATCTACGCAACCGGAATGACGAAGAACACCAAGAAATTCGCCGAGTACATCGCCAGGAAGATCGGTGCCGACATCTTCAACCTCAAGGAGATCACCATGATCAACACCACCGAGTACGACACCATCGTCTTCGGCACCGGAATCCACGCAGGCAAACCCTACAAGCCCCTGGTGGAGTACATCGAGAAGAACAAGGACTCACTCGTCCAGAAGAGGCTGTTCCTCTTCATCGACTGCATGTACAACGGGGAGAAGGGAGACAAGCAGCGCGACGCGGTCGCGGAGCAGCTCGGCATCCAGAAGGCCGTGTACTTCAACAAGAAGGCCGACGAGATGAACGAGGCCGGTTTCCCGAAGGCCGTCGACGACTTCATCGCAGAGCTGTGAACATGGACGCGACCCTGTTCCTGATCGTCTATGTCATCCTGAACGTGATCGCGTTCGCGATGTACGTCTGGGACAAGCACAAGGCCAAGAACGACCAGTGGCGCACCAAGGAGTCGACCCTGCTGATAGCGGCCCTCATCGGACCGTGGGGCGCGGTCGCCGGGATGAAGTACGCCAGGCACAAGACGAGGAAGCTGAAGTTCAAGCTCGTCTACGTGTTCCTAGTCCTGCACATAGTCGTACTCGCCTACCTGTTCTACACGAACACGCTCAGCTTTTAAACTCGAGGGGGAGACCCCTCTTCTCCATACGCCGGACGACGAATGTTCCAGCGGTTTCCCGATCAGTCCTTCGGCATCCCGTAGAGCTTGCGGACATCGGTCTCCTCGCCTGGATGACCCAGCAGGACCACGCGGCTGTCCTCACGTTCCTTGATCAGCTCCATACCGATGCGGGATCCCAGCTGCTGGGAGAAGTCCCTGATCTCGGCGAACGACGGCATGCATGAGATAGAGAGGCGGTTCCTCGAACTTCCGACGAAGACGTATCCCTTGGGCTCGACCAGGTCCGGATCGGCGATCCTGTCAAGCCTGGCATAGTCGTCCACCCAACCGAAGTTCACGTCCTTGACCAGCGTATGACGGACGACGGTGCGGGTGTCGAGCGACGGCATCATCTCGAGGGTCCTCATCAGGCGCTGCCATCCGTCGGGGACCTTTGGTCTGCACACCTGTCTGTAGACCTCCTCGTTAGGAGCCGCGACAGTGACGTAGAGCTGCATGGGCAGGGTGTCGAGGGCCTCAAGCTTATCCGGGTAGGTGCCGTTGGTAACCATGAACGTGGTCATGTTGCGCCTGTGACACTCCCTGATGAACTCAGACAGATAAGGGTACGTTATCGGCTCCCCTGCGAGCGAGATCGCAACCTGGTTGGGATTCCTGGCCTCCTCGTAGCGCTTGAGGTCGCACCGTGGATCTCCCTTGAATCCGGACACAAGCTTCCTCTGGCCCTCGATCAGGGCGTCCAGCATCTCCTTCGGCTCGGCCCAGTCGTCCACCTGGAAGTCCTTGTCCTGGACCCTCCAGCAGAATGTGCACTGATGGCTGCACTCGTTGAGGGCGGGCGTCATCTGTAGACATCTGTGGGAGTCTATCCCGTAGAAGTCCTGCTTGTAGCAGCATCTCCCGCGGAGCATGCTCTCCTTCATCCAATGACAGAGCTTTACGGCCGAATGGTCCTTGTACAGCCTGTACTGCTGCTTGATCAGCTGGTCGCGGTATGCCTGGTCCATGTTATCAGAAGTCGAAGAGGCTCCTCTGGCCCTTGGCGGACGCCTTCTGGGTCCTGGCCTTCGGCTTTGCTTCGACCTTCGCCTCGACAGGCGTATCGGCTTTTGATGCTTTCGGAGGGGCGGCGGGAGGGGCGTCAATGCTGACCCTCTCCACGACCTTCGGCACGGCGGCGGATATCCTCGCCTGACGGAGGGCCTCGACCTCCTTGAAGACGGACTTGACGGCGGCCGAATCCGCCTTCTTGGCCATCAGCATCGCCAGCTCGTCGGCATCGAGGTCCAGCTCGTCGGCCAGGTGGAGACGGAGCTCCGCATCGTTGGACATCATTGTCCTGACGTAGGGGACGACGTCGTTCTGGACCCTGCGTGTGGTGGTGTGCAGGTGCCCGGCGAGCTTGAGCGAGATGGAGTCCCTGACCATGCGGACCTTCTTGCTGCGGGACATGCGGCCCAGGTACGCTGGGAAGTTGATCCTGGTCCCCGGACGGGACTTGGAGCGCTTGGACGCGCAGACCCCGAAGGTCATCATGTCCTTGGCATAGGACCAGAAACGGTAGTACTGCCTGCGATAGACCCTGCTCATGAATATGTCTGCCCTTGAGAGCTTCTCGTAGCCCCTGATCAGATCCCCTGTGTCAGTGCATTCCGTGGGCATGTTCTCGTCAATCCACATGAGGACCATACCCGGATCCTCGTCGACCTCCATGCCCTTCCTGCGGGCCTCCGACGGGTCCCCACTCAGGAACACGGCCTTCATCAGATCGTAGATGTCGGAGCGCGTGTCCCTCGGAGAGAGGTCTTCGGTCATCTCCAGGGTGACGGAGTCCTGGCCGAGCGCCAGGGACTCCAGGTTCCTGACGGCTGCGCGCATATCCCCGTTGGCGTTCATCGCGATGCGCTCCATCGCCTCTGGGTCGACCTCGACGCCCTCGGCGTCTGCGATCCTGTATAGCGCCTTGGCGATGGTCGAGGCCTGCGGCTTCTTGAACGTGATCTGCAGGGTGCTGTCGTTGACGGCGGAGCTCTTCCTGCTGAGCTCGTAGAAGTCGTTGACGATCAGGATGACCGGCTGGGCCGTCCCCTTTATGAGTGCGTTGACCACAGGGATGGCGCCCTTGTCGCTGTTGCCGTAGAAGTTGTCGGCCTCGTCCAGTACGATGAGCTTGCGGCCGCCCTCCGACGACCTCGTGAAGGATCCGTCGTCGGCGAAGGTCTCGAACATCGAACCCCTCAGGGCCACGTCCTCGATCGCTTTGCCCGTACGCTGGTCCGAGGCGTTCATCTCGACGATGCTCCAGCCCATCTCCCTGGCCAGGGCCTCGGCGGAGGTCGTCTTCCCAACTCCGGGCGGACCCCTCAGGATCGCCACCCTCACCTCCGGAGTCCCCTTCTCCCAGCTCCTGGCCCATGCCCTGAGGCTGTTGACGGCGGTCGGGTTGCCTATGACCTGATCGAGAGTCTGCGGACGGTACTTCTCGGTCCAGTCCATCAGTGGACCTCCGGAGAGTATACGACCCTTATGAGATCCATGCATTGGTAGAAGTACACCGCGATGGACAGTATCGACATCAGCATCGTCGTCGGTATGAATCCGCCGTTGATGTAGAACAGTATCACGGACATCGCCAGGAACATGGCCCCTTTCGACCAGTCCTTGAGGACGAGGTGACCGAACCCGAAGACGTTGAAGAATCCCGGGAACATGGCCAGTATTATCGCGATCATGCCGTTCTTCCTCATCTTCGGGACCATCATCCTGACCTCGGGCAGAGGGGACCCGCATGAACCGCAGAACGCATCGCCGGGGTTGGTGGATGCCCCGCAATGCGGACAGATGCCCAGAGGCATGCCTGTCTGGTCGTCCACAGGGGTGGATTTGTCCTTCACACATCCACAGCGCGGACAGAAATCCATGCCATCGGGTATCTCGTACCCGCAGTCGTGACATATGTACTTCATTGGATCACATCGTCGGCGAGACGCATACGGTAGATTCCATTCTGACTCTCCACCTTTATACTTTCGCCGTAAAGCTCCGACACCTTCGAATCGGTGAGCAGCTCCCCCTTGTCACCGTCAGCGAAGATGCGCCCGTCCTTGACCATGACCACACGTCTGACTGAAGCGGGGATGTCTGTGAGCTCATGGGTGATCATGACTATGCTGACACCTCTTTCGATGAGGATGTCGAACATGGAGCGGAACTTCGATTTCATCACTATGTCCAGGCCCGTCATGGGCTCGTCAAGCACCAGCAGGTCGGGCTTGGTGACCATGGCCCTGGCGATGAGGGCCCTCCTCATCTCACCCAGAGAGAGGTTCTCTATCGGGCGGTCGAGGATGTCCTCGATGCCCATCATGAGCGCAGCCTCGTAGACGGCCCTGACCATGTCGTCGGTGACCGTGTGGTTCCTGAATACGTCCAGGCTGTTGAAGAAGCCCGAGCATATGACCTCGTGGACGCGAGTGTCCGGACGGAACATGCTCTGCAGGTCCATGGAGACTACGCCCATGCGGCTGCGGAGGTCGAAGAGGTTCCATCTCTCCATACCGAAGATCCTCATCGTGGCAGGATGCTCCTCATCGTAGTACGGATGGATCTCTCCGCGTAGAAGCTTAATGAGTGTGGTTTTGCCTGAGCCGTTGGGGCCTATGACCGCAACGTTCTCGCCCTTGGATATGTCAAGATCGATGGACCTGAGGATGTACTTGCCGCCCCTGACAACAGAGACGTCCCTCAACTCGAGCGCCTTATCCATGGATTGCGCCATGCCGAGGAGGTACTTAATCCCCAGGCCCCTCGTTTCATCTCTGGATTCCCTTTATGCACTTGTCTATGGCGACGAAGAGGCTGGCAACCTGTTCACCCGCCGGCGTGAGGGTGACGATCGTGGAACGGGTGACCACGTCCATCTCCTGCGTGACAAGTCCGATCTCCTCGAGGTGGTTGAGCTTGTCAGGCATCCTGGGGTTGGAGGATACACCCTCGTAGATGTCGATCTTCCTGCTCGGGCCGTTGGCCCCGAGAAACATGAGCATAGAGATCATGTGCTTCTCCTCGAAAGCCGTGACCCCATCAGAGTTGTCCTTTTTTGCCATATTACTTCTCCCGGATTGGTCTCGATGAATAATATCAGTCATCAAACTCGAAACCTATGATTAAAAATATTAAAGTAGTATAAATAAAAGTCTATCAAAATCGAATTAAATACAATAGAATGTTGCAATTCTATGGAAATCTAGATATACAATGCCCTCTTAACAATGCAAATTTCCATCATATTTAAATAGTGTTGGATGTAAACCTGGATGTATGTATCCACATGTTTTTCATACGGTCTGTGTGAAAAAAGAGGGTAAATGGTTTGTATAAATGGTTTGAATTCAAATCCTAATAGCTAGTATTCAAGCCGATTCGGATTCCGCAACCGGCTCCTGTCCCTCGATATGCCTGAAGTACACGAGGGCGATGACCATCGCTATGATCGATGCGGGAAGGGCGATGACCAGCGCGTCGGTGCTGGCGAGGATGCTGTCGGGGAACAGGACGCTCTGTCCGGTCAACAGCTCGCAGATGGGCAGGAATATGCTCGTCCCGCTGTTGATGAACAGCGCGAAGAACAGGTACACCACGGTCCCCACGACCATGCTGGTGATGGCTGCCTTCCTGCAGGGGTTCTTTGAGTAGAGTCCGTGGAAGTAGGCGGGAAGCAGCGCGGCTGCGGTGATGCCCATGAACACGGACGTGGCCTTCGCGATGATGTCGTTGGGCATCATGTAGCAGTAGACGACGGTCAGCACCATCACCAGGACTATGACGACACGGTTCAGGTTGACCGACTGGGAGTCTCCGGTCATGTGCCCCTTCTTGTTCTTCCAGAGAGTGTAGAGGTCGTAGCCGCCTGCGGCACCGATCGTGTGGAGGAGCGCGCTGATGGTGGAGATGGCAGCGCAGACCAGGGAGAGCAGGAACAGCGACACGAAGATGTCACCGAACGAGATCGTGCTGAACAGCTCCAGGATGTACTCGGGTATGATGAAGTCGGTTCCGAGGCCCATCTGGGAGATGTACTCGAACGCCGTCATGCCGTAGTGGTCCATGAAGTAGACGTTGCTGAGCGCACCGACTGTGTATGCGGAGCCGACGATGGCCAGCATGAACACGGATCCGACGATGAGGGACTTGTTCAGGTCCCTGTCGTTCTTGGCGGACATGAACCTGACGGCGAGCTGGGGCTGCGTGAGGGCGCCGATGCCCACTCCGAGCAGGAATGTGGTGACGACTGTCAGCCACTCCTTGGAGCCGAAGTCGGAGAACGATGTCCAGCCGTTGAATCCGTCCTGGACCCCGATGTTCCCGATGTCCACGATTGACTGGTCCCAGAGGCCGTCGAGAGCAGAGTTGCCCGCTGTGACACCCCCGAAGTAGGAGTATGTGACCACCAGGATGACCACCATCCCGATGAACATGATGGCTGCCTGGAAGGCGTCGTTGTACATGACGGCGATGATACCGCCGTAGACCACGTATACGGCGACGATCACGGCGAGCGCTATGAGTATGTAGTCGTAGTACTCGGTGAGGCCTGTGATGACCGCCAGGGAATTGACACCACCCTTGAGGACGGCGGCCGCGTAGATGGGCATCATCACGATGATGAGGATGGCTGTGAACGCCCTGATCCCCTTCGACTTGAAGATCTTCCCGAGAAGATCGGCGTAGGTGGAAGCACCGAGGGCCCTGCCCTTCCTGCGGGTCGGTCCTCCGAAGATGAGGAACGCGACGATCAATCCCACGAAGAGGTTCAGGAAGCAGAGCCACATGACCGACATCCCGTGGACAGCGGCCTGTCCGCCGAACCCGATGACCGCGGAGGCCGAGAGGAATGTCGCACCGTATGAGAGCGCGATGATCACAGGGCCTGCCTTGTTGCGGCCCAGGAGGAACTCCTCGTTGTTGCGTGTGTTCTTGTAGCCGTACCATCCCAGGACGAGCGTGACGATCAGGAACACGACAGTCATCGTCCCGAAGACCACGAGATCTACTCCCTCACTCGCCATCGTCCTCATCCTCCTCTTGCCTGCCCTTCAGGAAACCGTAGACTATGCAGAATGCGACGCAAAGGAAGCTTCCCACGTATCCTCCGATTATCCAGGGGTCTGTCAGTCCGAAGAAATCCATCTTCTCACCAAGTGGCGTGCTAACACGTAGCACGGATACGTCCACATCATGGAAATCGTATATAATGATTCTCCAAACGCATGTACCGGAGAGGCTGCTACGAATGTCAGGACACCTAGGCAGGCATGCGGGTTGTTTCGCCGTTTTCCCGACCCAAGAGAGCAAGGTATTATAAACAGAGGGACAATCAGCCCCTTGTCTGGCTTGGCCGGGGCGCTTGGCGTGCCCTACACCCGAAATCGTCAATACGCGGGGGCGACAGCAGGGGACGGCCCCGCTGAACACTCAAGCCCATCTAGCAACGATGAAACTTTGTCCTGTAGAGTCGGTGTTTGTGAAGAAGGCGACCGGAGGGTCGCAGTTCACACATCAATCGGGGGAACCGGGTCAGGTCCTGACGGGAGCAGCCTCACCTCGAACTACTGACGTTTATGGGGTCGCAGAGTCGAGAAGCGAAATGGTCAACTTGAGGCGGGATGTGAGGTCAACCCCTGCGGTCAGGCACTTCTGTTCTCCTTGGGCCTGCATCCGGTGATGATCTCGCTCTCGAAATCGAAGAGGACCGCCGTGTCCTTCCCGTCCGTGATCTTCATCTGCCTGGTATCGTCGACCTTTCCGACGACTGCGCCCTCGCATCCGACTTCCTTGAAGATGTCTATGATCTCCTGGGAGTTCTCGGGGGAGCAGGCGAAGCAGAATCCGCATCCCTGGTAGGAGAGGTACCATTTCACCTCGTCGACTCCCTCGGGGCGCGGGATCTTGGTGACATCGACCAGTGCTCCGACGGAGGAGGATTCGAGCATCATACCGAGCGTCCCGATGCTGCCGGGGTTGCTCATGTCCTTGCAGGAATGGGCCAGATGCCTGTCACCGACGACGGCGGCAGCCTCCATCTGGGCGCGGACGACCTCGTCGGATTTGTCGACGGTTGTGACGAACGCGTACGGGAGGTCGTCGGGATAGAAACCGTCGATGTCCACGACGAAGACGATGTCGTCCCCGGGTTCGGCGGTGCTGCTCCTGAGGAGCGCGTCCTTGGCGACCCTGCCGACGATGGAGATGTCGATGGCGTTGTAGTGGCAGTCGGGATGAACGTGTCCGCCCACGATGGGGACGTTGAACTTGCGGATGCCCTCCTTCATACCGCGGATGATCTCCCTGCAGACCTCCCCGTGGACGATGGACATAACGTCGACCATCCCCAGGGGCCTTCCGCCCATGGCCGCTATGTCGTTGACGTTGACGAGGACGGCGAAGTAGCCGGCGTAGTAGGGGTTCGTGTTCACCAGGGATTCCATGATGCCGTCAGCGGCGAAGAGGATGTACTGGTCGCCGACGTCGATAGCCGCCGCATCCTCCCCCTCGGCCGCCACGACCTGTGGGAAAGCCTGTGTCGGGAGCAGATCCACGATCTTGTGGATGGCATGCTTCCTGGTGACACCGGGGTAGCTGCGAATCGCCTCTGCAATCTTCTCTATCGACATTCTATCGCTCCGTCAACGCCACATGCCACGCTTCTGCAGACGCCAGATAGCGACGATGCATATGACGGCCATGACGCCCAGAAGCACGATGTACGTATAAGGGTAGTCATCGCCCGGGAGGGTGACGTTCATACCGTAGAAGCTTGCGACCAGCGTCGGTATGGCTATGATGAGGGTGATCGAGGTCAGGAACTTCATGATGGTCGAGAGCGAGTTGTTGAGGTCCGCTTCCACCAGCTGCCTGGTACCCTTGATTATCTGGCTGTATGTCGTGGTCATCTCCAGGGCCTGGTTGGTCTCGATGATCACGTCGTCCATCAGATCGCGGTCCTCAGGGCTGGACATGAAGAAGGACATCCTCCCGATCCTGCCGATGACCGAGCTGTTCACGCTGAGACTGGTCTTGAAGTAGACCAGGTTGGACTCCAGCTCGTGGAGCTCGAAAAGGTCGTCCCTGCGGGTGGCCTTCCTGATGGACTCCTCGATGGCCATCCTCTTGACCTCGATGTACTTGAGATCTGCCTGGTAGTTCATCGCCACGCGGAACAGGATCTGAAGCACGAAGCGGGCCCTGTTAGACACGTTCACCGTGTTGATGTTCTTGTTCTTACCCACCGTGATGTTCGTTATCGCGAACAGCTCCAGCAGAGAGACGGTGACGACGGCGCGGTCTGTGATTGTGATGGACAGGGGGTATGTGGTGAACTCCTCGCGGTTGTTCCTCCACTCCCTGGCAGGGGCGTCGATCAGGATCAGGGTGTACTCCTGGGACACCTCCGTCCTGGATCCCTCCTCGTCGTCCAGAGCGGCAGTGAGGGCCTCGCGGTCGATCTGGAGCGCGGCCTGGACCTGGTCTATCTCCTCCGTGGTGGGATTGACGAGGTTTATCCAGACGTCGTCCTTTATCGAGTCGGTCCTCACGGGCTTGCCGTCCTGCATCTCGAATATCTCCATCATCTTCCTCACCTCACGCGATCACATCAGGAACGACAGCACCACTATCATGAACATGAACAGAACCACTGTCGACACGCTGCCCGAGACGCTTTCTGTTATGCGGTTGCGGCGCTCCTCGTCGCGCACCCCCAGCTTCTCGCACAGCCAGCTGACGCCTCCGGCGAATATGAATCCTCCGTCGAACGGATAGGCCGGAAGGGCGTTGGAGATCGCCAGGAGGATGTTCAACCAGAACAGCCAGTACAGCAGGGTGATGATGAACCACATCACTTCGCCCATCGGTGCGTCGTACCACCACTGGACCTCGTCCGAGATCGGATCCATGCCGTTGAAGGGTCCGGACAGGTAGCTGAATATGGATGTGAAGTACGAGTATGCCGAGTCGGCGCCGTAGAACGGATTCATGGCGCGGTCCAGCAGGATGCCGGGCGTCGTGAACGTCATGCCTGATGTCGACATTGTCACGCCCAGGAGGCTCCTGCTGCCGTTGTCGCCCAGGGTCACCGTGACGTGCTGGACGGAGGGGTCGTAGACGCTGCCATATGCGACGGTCTGGACGATGCCCACCTTGACGGTCTGGCCGGGGGACGTGGCGTCCATGACCTGCCTGAACTCGGATATGGAGCCGACGGTGTGCTCGTCCTCGCCTATCACAATAGAATAGATGAACTCGCCGTTCTCGATCCCCGCCTGGTCCGCCGGTCCCCCCGAGGTCAGGGAGCGGACGTAGACGCCCATCTGGATGGGTTCTTCCGTGACGTACGTCTCGTCGTTGTAGACGTACTGCACATAATAGTAGTGAAGCGGGTCAACATCGGCGTCCAGAGACACGGAGCCGTCGACGACCGACGTCCCGACGGACTGGATGGTCGACGGGTCGGAGGGGTCGTAGACAGTGGACTCGCTGACGCCGGTGATGATGGCCGAGGCCGGTATGCCGGCGAGGTATGCCGGAGAGCCGTCGTCCATGTAATAAACCCCCGCGTCGTCCTCATAATCGGACGAGAGGGTCCCGCAGCATCCCACCAGGAGTGCGAAGCACAGGATGGCGACGACGGTGTTCACCGAGATGCCCGCGGTGTACATGTCCATCTGCGCCCTGCGGGACTTCTTCTTCATGTCCTCCTCGTTGGGTTCGACGAACGCACCCAGTGGGACGACCCCGTACAGGAGCCCGGAGGAGTCGACGCGGGCGCCGTTGGCGCGGGCCTGAATGCCGTGGCCGAGCTCGTGGACGACCATGGCGACGACGAGGGCTATGACGCCGTATACGAGGGGCAGCATCGGGTTGAGGCCGGGGATCGCCAGGGCGTACTCTATGCCGATCGAGGATCCGCTGGCCATCCTGCTCGGGACGGCGATGATGGCGACGACCAGCATGTACATCATCAGGAGGAACAGCACGGCGGAGACCAGCTTCGAGAAGAAGCCGAACGCCCTCCAGAACCGCGTGTACTTGCACAGGCGGTCCATGGTCTTGAAGCCGAGACGGGTCTTGATCATGATGCAGGGGCCGTATTTGCAGAGATGGTACCTCTCCGCCTGCTCGGGCTTGCGCCAGACCCATACCCAGATGGGAACGTAGATGACTGCCAGAACTATGAGAATCAGATACGCTAGATCCATCCGGGGTCCCTCGGACGTCGGTAATTGCTTCTCCTATAAATGTGGACCCGTCAGACCCTCGGTGATATCAGTTCCAAACGATTCCCGAGCATTCCGATGATCCTCCTCGCCCAGAAGAGCTTCCTGAGCTTGACGAACATATCCGAACCGGCCTTCGGATTGGGGTCGTCGAAATCGAACCCCTCGAGGATCACGCGCCTGGCACCGAAGCTCTGCGCGATGCATACTGCCCTGTCGCCGTCGGTGAATCCGCCGAAGTCGAACACCGTGTTCTCCGGACGGGACTGGGTGGTGAGGATCACCGGCCCCTTGAATGAGCCCGCATAGGTCCTGACCAGGTCCTGGTTGTCACCGTGGGCGTGGATGAATGTGAGGGCGCCGCCGGAGCTCGCCTCGAGCTGTGCGCCTATGTCCCCGTCGAGGTCCGTGACCACGACCTCCGGGACGATCCCCAGGTCGAGGAGCCTGTGGACCGCGGAGCCGGAGGAGATGAGGGTGCCCTCCGGCGGAAGGTCCGAGATGTCAGACTCGAGGCACGGTGCGTCTCCGAACACGGTTGCGGTCTCGCCGAAATATCCGGCGGCCTCGTCTTCGGTGATGAGGTCGGAGTTCAGAGTCACCGCCTTGAGCACCCTGACGCAGGATTCGTCCTCGAGACGGTCGTACCCCATGTCGGAGAGGATCTCCAGGTAGACGGGCTCCCACTCAGGCCACTCCATCGGTCTGCGCCTCCGGCGGTTTGGCTGGCTTCATGCGGCCCTTCACGAACGAACTGAGAATGGACAGGACGACACCGCCGACGATCTCGCCGAGGGCCAGCTCGAAGGATGAAGAGAGGCCTCCGAAGAAGGAGACCATGTCCAGGATCCCGATGGCGACGAGACCGAGGCTCATGAGACCGGTGCTGCTGAAGATCAGGCTGAGCTTGATGGTGCCCTGGGACTGGTAGTCCTGGATCGCGGACCCTATGATGTAGACCATGAGGGCGACTATGACAGGCCATACCATGGACGTCACGTAGTAGAGCGCCCACTGCATGATGCTGGTGATGTAGAGGTTGCCGACCTCCAGGTAGTTCCAGACACCCATCACGAGGATGATGCTAAGCGATATGCATAGGAATATGAAGCGCGTGGTGTCGCCGGCCAGGGATGCTATGAGGTTCTTCCTGAACTCCTCGTAGCGTTCGGCCACGTTGTATCCGTACAGGATAAGCACCAGGCCGATGAAGAAGAACGCCAAGCTTCCGGACATGCCCGCCAGGGTGTTGATGTCATGGTCCTGCACGTAGACCATGATGGTCGGCATGATGAAGAACAGCGACAACAGGATTATTATGAACCCCAGGGGGACGAGGAACCTCTTCCTCTTGCCCGGGTCCGAGAGCATCTTGGTGATGATGTAGAAGGACCCCTCGATCCCAGGCGCCTGCTTGACGTACACCTTCCTGACGGAGTCGACGTGCGCGCGTGACGAGATGATCGGGTAGATGTACTCGTCCTCCGCCCCGTCCCCGACCAGGACGACGCTGTCTGGTTCGATCTCGTCGAGGACCTCCTCGAGCTGAGCGACTAGGGCCAGGTCGGAACGGTGACCGACCTTCTCGTCACCGCATATGAGCGCCACATCGGCCTCGTGGCCGTCCTCCTGGATCTCGAGACAGACGCTGACCGCGGCGAAAAGCGCGTTGAGGTCCGAATCCTCCGGATCAGCGATTCCGAAGGCTGTGGCCGCATCGAGGCAGTTCTGAACGCCTATGACCGGGGTGTTGACCTTCCCCTTGACGCCGAAGTCGTCATCCCTGTCCACGACCAGGACCAGAGTCTTCTTCATACCGGGTGTATCGCCCAACCTACATATCATCCTTCGCTGTCCGGACCCGGGCGAGACCGTCCATGGAGCGGGCTCAAACTAACAATTTTTTATACAAGTGCCCTCGATATCGGCGGCATGAGGGTCAGATGGCACGGTCATTCTTGCTTCGAGTTCGGAGACTCCCGGCTGACGGTGGTCATCGATCCCCACGATGGACGCTCCATCGGCATCAAACCGCCGGCGGTGTCTGCGGACATCGTCCTGATGACCCACAACCACTACGACCACAACGCCGTCCGCGTGGTCAGGGGAAAACACGACGATGTCCTCGGACGCGAAGGGATGTTCAACATCAAGGGACTGACCGTCCAGGGGCTCCATTCATGCCACGACGCGGTCGGAGGCTCGGAGCGCGGTCCCAACACAATGTACTACTTCGAGATGGACGGAGTGTCCGTCTGCCACTGCGGCGACATGGGATGCATACCCGATGACGACGTCATCGCCAAGATCCAGGATGTGGACATGCTCTTCGTCCCTGTCGGCGAGACGTTCACCTTGCCCCTGTCCGAGGTGAGGAGGTTCATCGAGCTGGTCAATCCCAACATCATAGTCCCGATGCACTACCGTGTGGGCGGACTCTCGATCCCCATCTCGCCTCTGGACGACTTCCTTGACATGATCCCCGAGGAGGCCGTCGACTACATCGGCAACGAGATCGACGTCACCCGCGAGGACATCGACGGGATGATGAAGGAATGCTGGGTCTTCGACCGCTGACGCCCGTCCTGCCGACAGGGAATGTGAGAAAAAATTGGAGGCGGGACCGCTCAGTAGAGCAGGAGCCCGTCCTCGATCTTCCCCATCTCGATGGGAGTGGTCTCGTCCCCCACGACTGCACCCTTGGAGTTGGCTACCACGCCGGCGCCAACCATGCGGGAACCGTGGTTGACTGAGGTCCTGACGACCTCCTGGACCTTGAGAACGTCCTTGATGAGCTGGACCTCCTCGTCGGAGGTGTCCATGTGGCATACGCAGCCCTTGTTGTTGGCCCTGCACACCGATCCGACAGTGTTGCAGCCGGCGATCGACGAGAACACGACCTCCACCCCGAGGGCGTCGGAGAGCGGTCCGGCCACCTCGCGCCCGTACTCGGGACTGACGATGGCTCCGTGGTCGTTGACGAGGATGTTGTTACCGGCCGCGTTGAGGGCGTCGTCGAGCCTGTAGCCCGGGATGTGCTCCTGGATCACCTCGACCTCCCTCTCCTCGGTGAGACCGGAGACGACGGCGCAGTTGGAGTTCATGACCATCAGGGAGCCGATGACATGGGCCCCGGCGACGGTCGTTTTAATGGTTTGAACGCCGAGCGCCTCCTCGAGAGCCCTTACGAACTCCGGGGAGGCGTCGGCGGAGGTGAAGGCGAGGCTCTCGTTCGCCGCGGCGAAGACTCCGATGTTGGGGTTGCCCGAGTGGCGAGAGAACCTCATCATCGTATCACTCAGCCAGCGAGACCTCTACGAGGCCGTCGTCGAACTTGACTGCTTTCACGGTGATCTTGGAGGGCGGGTTGCGGATTCCGTTCTCCCAGACCTTCTCGTTGACACTGGCGTCGATCCAGACGTGCTCGGCATCGACCTTCATGTGCCTCATGACGATCTCCCTGACCTCTTTGATGGCGCGCTTGGCCCTGCGGGTGCGGGGTGCCTGCTTAGCGGCCCTGAGCGGGATGACCATGATTCTCTCGATTTCGTCTGCCATCCGAATCACTCCTTCAGTTTGGACATGCGCCACGACCTTCTCTTGGGGTGGCGGAGGAACTGCCTGTTGGTCCTGAGCATGACCCAGGCCGGGACACGGCGGTTCTGGTTGACCTTCTTGTTCAGCCTCTGTTTCATTGCGGGGGCCTTTGTGCTTGACATGATTATCTCCTCTCTATGGTGATCTCCCTCTGCTGGGGGGTGATCTGCGCAAGGATGTTCCTCAGCATGGTGTCATCGATGATTCCCTGAATCCTGCCGCTCTGGGCGAGCTGGATGAGCTGCATCTCGACAGTGTCCGCCATGTGCGGATTGGCGAGCCTGATGTTGGCCAGTCTCTGCCTGGCCTCGGTGGTGAGGATCTGCCTGAGGGCGTTCTGCTTCTGCATCTCCATCCTCTTGGCCTGCTCCTCCTGAGCCGCCTGGTTCTGGGCCTGCTGCTGGAGCTCGGCCATCCTCCTCTGTCTGATTGCCTCCAATTCGGGATCTTCCATGCCGATTCCTCCTCAGGCCCTCATCTCGTCGTAGACCTCTTTGGCGGTGTTGTCCAGAAGGGACTGTCCCGCGGGGCTGATAGCACGGCCCTCTTTGTCCTTGGAGACCAGATAGCCGGCCGCCTCGAGCTGCATCATGCACTTCCTGGCGATGTTGCGGCTTCCCTTGACTGCCCTGTTGGGCATGGATCCCTTGTCGGCGAATCCGCCGTACTCGGCGGCGAGCCTGGAGGATCCCATCGGTCCCTTAACGTACAGTTTCCTCATGATGGAGGCGGCCCTAGTGTACCACCAGTCGTCCTGTGTGGGGCCCCTCTCTGTGTGCCTGCCGGTCTTGACATACTCGGCCCACTCAGGGGGAACGATGTTGGGGTTCTCCTTGAGCTTCTGGGCCGTCTTGAGTATGAGCTGCTCGGCAGGGACGTCGTAGACGGTTACCATATTGATACCTCGCATCGCCCTTCGTCGAAACGATGGGCAATCACGGGCGTTGGTATATGGAGGTGATATATAAGCGTTGCTAGAAATGAGAACTATGAGAACTGATCCCACAGGGGATTCGGCCTCCGCACGTCCTGCTCTCGCACCCATGCGGCCTGAGGGTGAAAAACCCTCCACGGCAGTTGCCATCATTGACGGCATCTGAACTCCGTGCTTGCGGGGATTCATCTGCGATATAAAACAGTTCAGTTGCTGATACGTAATCTCGTGTGTGGATCTGAGAATGATAGCATGTCGACGGTAACCTACACTTTGGGAGATTGAAAGAAAGAATATGCACAACAGAGAATGAATCCATGTGCAAATATTGGAATGAATCCATGTGCAAATATTGGAATGAATCCATGTGCAAATATGGGAATGAATTAATTACATCTTATTCTATGTAACCACTGTGCAACTTGAGTATGAGTACAAATCGAGACTTGTAGATAGCATAATAGCCGAGAAACTGCGGCTGTTCGGAGCAGTCGTGATCATCGGACCGAAATGGTGCGGCAAGACGACGACCGCCGAACAGTTCTGCAAGAGTGCCATCTATATGCAGGACCCAGACAACTCAAAACGCTATCACGAGATAGCAAGCCTCCACATGTCCCTTCTACTGGAGGGAGAAAATCCCCGTCTCATCGATGAATGGCAGATGGAACCTGGACTCTGGGACGCTGTCAGGTACTCCGTAGACAGAAGACATGCCAAAGGACTCTACATACTCACCGGATCCACAACCTACAGGCCCGCCATCAGACAACATTCCGGTGCGGGACGCATAGCCAAGGTCGTCATGAGAACACTCAGCCTTTACGAATCAGGTGATTCAAGCGGAGAGGTCTCCTTAGGCAGATTGTTCACTGAGGGGAGCGTGTCTGGGATATCACCTCACACTGCGTCCGACATCGCCAGATTGATCGTCCGCGGAGGATGGCCGGATGCGGTATTCTCCGGGAATGATGGGGACATCATAACAGACTACTGCGAGGCCATCCTCGATTCGGACATATTTATTGATGGAAAGAAGAGGAACCGTAGAAAGATGGAGCTCATACTAAGGTCTCTCGCCAGGAACGTCTCCACGGCGGTTTCGGATACAGCAATCTACAACGATGTCCTGGGAATCAGCAAAGACGAATCCGACCACCAATTAGATGAGCTTGAGACCGAGGGTAAGGCGATGAGCATGGACACGATGCTCTCCTACATGGATGCCCTTGAGGACATCTGTATGATTGAGAACCTCCCTGCGTGGTGCCCCAAGCTGAGATCGAAGGCCAGGATTAGGAAGTCCGACGTGAGGTATCTATGCGATCCAGCCATAGCAGCACACTTCCTCGGCGCAGGAGCAAGAGACCTAGAGTTCGACCCGGAGACCGAAGGGCTGTTGTTCGAGTGTATGGCCATCCGGGATTTGAGGACATATGCTCAGTCTAACAATGGGAAACTCTACGCATACCGCGATAGCACCGGCCTGGAGGTGGACTGCATCGTCCATCTCAACGATGGAAGGTGGGGAGCGATAGAAATCAAGCTGTCACCGGACAAGGTTGATAAGGCGGCCAGCGGACTCAAGAGACTGAAGGAGAAAGTGGACATCGAAGAGCGTAACAAGCTCTCGTTCATGGCCATCATCACCGGCACCGGATATGCCTACACTCGCCCCGATGGGATACATGTGATCCCCATCGGATGTATGAGGGACTGAGAGCCTGCTTAAATGCCGTCGTGCATCCGCATATCATGAAGAGAAGCAACATCAAGGTCATCGCCGTCGCCACGGTTGCGATCGTGATCGTCCTGCTGTTCTCCTACGCCTACGTTGGGAACGACGATGGCGACGACTCCCTTTCGGGCGAAGTCTACATCATACACACCAACGACACCCATGGGTACTATGACGAGAACCTCGGGTTCACAAGGGTGGCAGCGCTCAGGGGTGACCTCGAGTCCCGCGGAGCCACCGTCTTCATGCTGGACGCGGGGGACGCGTTCCAAGGTACCGGATACACGATGCTCACCCACGGCGGCTCGTCCGTGGACATACTGAATGCGGTGGGATATGACCTCATGGTCCCAGGGAACCATGAGTTCGACTACGGGTTCGAGACGTATCTGGACAACGCGGCTCAGCTTGAATTCGATACGATAAGCGCCAACCTGTGCTACGCGGACACGGGGGAGCTGGTGTTCGAACCGTATAGGATAATCGAGAGGGACGGCTACAGCTGGGGGTCTTCGGGCTCTGCACACCGGACACCCTCGATCTCGTCATGCCCGGATACCTGGACGACATCACCATAACGGACCCCGTGGAGGCCTCCCGCCAGATGGTGGAGGTCCTGCAGGGCGAGGACGTCGACTGCATCGTCGCACTGGGACACATAGGGGTCGACCCGAGCTCGAGCATCACCTCGGACCAGATCTGCGCCGAGGTGGATGGCATCGACCTCTTCATCGACGGCCACAGCCACACCGTCATGTCCGGCGGCGAGGTGGTCGGATCCGATTATACCCTTCAGGAATCGGACACCCTCATAGCCAGCACCGGATATGCGTTACAGCATATCGGCCTCGTCTGCCTCACATCCGACGAGTGGTACACAGTGGAGCTCGTGGACAGCTACGACGACACGGATCCGGAGATCGATGCCGTCATCGCGGAGATGCACGCCAGGTTCGATGAGACCATGGGCGAGGTCATAGGGCACACCGACATCGAGCTCACCGGCGAGAGGACCCAGTCACGCCTAATGGAGGTCGGCCTGGGGGACTTCGTGACCGACACCATCAGGGGGCTGACCGGTGCGGACGTGGCACTCTACAACGGCGGCAGCATCCGCGCGCCGATAGCGCCCGGGGACATCACTGCAGGGATGGTGTACGAATCGTTCCCGTTCGAGAACTACGTCGTCACGAAGGTCCTGACCGGGGAGCAGCTCATCGAGGTGCTGGAGGGAGGACTGGCGGGACTGCCCGGTGCGGCTGGAGGGTATCTGCAGGTCTCGGGCATCACCGTCACCTACGACAGCTCGCAGCCGGCGGGATCGAGGATCGTATCGGTAATCATGGCCGACGGATCCCAGATGGACCCCGACGAGACGTACCTCGTCGCCTCCAACGACTACGTGATGGCTGGAGGAGACAACTACCCCATCCTGGCGGAAATAGAGGCCGCCGGACAGCACGGGCTGGTGTACGATGCGCTCTTCGACAGGTTCTCGGAGATCGGCACCATCACGACCATCGACACCTGCAGGCTGACGGACATCGCATCGACCGATACGGACGAACAGTGAGAGGGTAGTTAAATAGCGGAGTGTTAGAGGTGGAGCATGACGGAAGAGAACAACTTCTGCGTCTCGTGCGGAGCGATGCTCCCGCCAGGCGCCGAGTTCTGCCCATCGTGCGGCGCAGGGGTCGACGGGAGGACCAACCCTCACTCTGCCAGACCCGCACCGGGCTACGCGACCGCTCAGCCTAGCGGGCTGAACGTCTCATTGTTCATCCTCATCTACGGCGTCCTGGCGCTCATAGTCGGACTGTACGGCACCTACTCCGGACTCACGTTCGACGAGGCCGCGTACAACGAGATGAAGGATCTGTACGAATCCATAGGGATGACCATCGGTCCTTGGGACCCGTCCTTCGCCACCGAGCTGCTGATCAGCGGAGTGCTCTGCCTCGTCAGCGGGGTTCTGGCACTCCTCAGCTACTGGCTCTGCCGGAAGGGAGGACCCAAGACCTACGCCGTGGTGCTCTGCATCGCCGCAGCCGTCACCAGCTACGGGTTCCTGAGTTTCATCAGCATAATCGTCGGACTGATCGTCGCGTTCCTGCTCTACCGTGACAAGACCACGTTCACATCGTGAGGCGTACAATGGAAGAGAGACACTGCATCAGATGCGGGGAGGCGATCCCCGAGGGGTCCGAATACTGCCCCACCTGCGGAGCGTCCTTGGACGGGACCGCATACGATAGGACCGCCGACTTCTACAGGAACAAGGCGGGATGGAAGAAGGAGGACACGCTCCAGAGCATCCCCAAGCTGATGATGGTCTACGGCGTTCTTGCCGTGATCGTCGGGGCGGTCGTGCTCGTTGCCTACGGCACGATCGACGGCACCTGGGAACAGCTGGCTGACGCCGACGGGACATACTACGGTCTGACCCTGGATCAGACAAGGTCCGCCCTGATGTTCATAGGGATCCCGATGGTCCTGAGCGGCCTCTGCGCCCTGGTCTCCGGATTCATGACCGGCAAGAGGGAGGGGTACAGGATAAGCATGCTGCTCTGCATACTGGCCTCCGTGCTTCCGCTGTTCATGGCCCTGGGGCTGCTGAACACCATCGTCTTCGGCATCGTACTGTGCGTGATCGGACTGTACGTCACCACAAGGCTCTACAACAACAGCCAGTGCTTCGCCAGCTGAATACATAATCGGCGGGGTGACCCCCGCCTTAAACGTTTTATCCTTCTCAACTGCAGAACTCATCCTGATGGGCGTACAGCCTGTAGGACATGTACATCCCGACGATGAAAAGGATGATGCAGAAGATCAGCATCGAAAGGTCGGGTATCGCGGCGGCGAACACAAGCACGCTCGCCAGAACGCATAGGATGAGGCACACCTTGCCATAGACCAGCCTCCTGGACATGAATCCGGAGACGGCGGCGCAGACACCGCTGGAGAGGAAGGCGACGGCAGTCCACTGAACTACCGAGACCATCAGATCGTATGTGATGCCGTCGTAAGTCCCGTCTGGTCCGGCGATGTCGTTCCATGCCTGATCGATGACCGACAGACCTGCCGCGAAGAACAGACCTATGATGATCGCGACGACACCGTAGATGAGGATGAGGTTAGAGGTCATTCCCAGATTGCTATTAATCAGACGGTTCCCGCAGGTCGGACAAAACGTCGTCTCGACCGGGAGCTCGGAACCGCATTTGCTGCATCTTACCGACATAATATCACTTTTGAAAAGGGGTTGGAAAGGGTTTGAAGTGGTTTCCGGGAATCTCACTCGATGCGGGCGCGCATCCCGGTGACCATGAAGTTGACCTTCTCGGCCATCTTGCAGGCGTGGTCCCCGACCCTCTCGAGATACTTGATCACCGAGATGTAGTAGGTGCACACATCGGCACTCTGCTCGTTCTCGTTGATGAAGTCGATGATCTTGATCAGGTCCTCGCGCATGGTCTTGTCGAGGTAGTCGTCCATCTCCGAGATCTTGTCCAGGTCGTCGACCGACTTCTCCTCGAAGGCCTTGGTCACGAGCTTCACCATGCGAACCGCGACCTCTCCGAAGGGCTGGATCAGGTGGACAGGCTCGAACATCGGCTTCTCGCTCAGATACTTGGTGGCAGTGGCGATGTTGTAGCTGTACTTTCCGATCCTTTCCATGTAGGTGATGGACTTCAGGATGGTGGCGACCGTCCTGGTGTCCACCGCGGTGGGCTGGTAGATCGTGAGGATCCTGATGGCCGCCTCCTCGATCTCGTTGTCGTAGCGGTCGATCCTCGCGAAATCGTCGATGACCTCATCCGCCAGCTCGACGTTGCCGTCGACGATGGCCTGGACGGACTTCTCGATCATCTCGGACGCCAGGTTACCCATGTCGACAGTCTCGTTGACCAGCGCTTCTATGTCGTCTAGGAATCTCTGCATGTTATCATCCGAACCTTCCTGTGAGATATCTCTCGGTCATCTCTTCCTTGGGTTTGTTGAACAGAGGCTCGGTCTCTCCGAACTCGATCATCTTGCCAAGATACATGAAGCCGGTGTAGTCGCTGATACGCGACGCCTGCTGCATGTTGTGGGTGACGATGGCGACCGTGTAGTCCTTCTTGAGCTCGATGGCCAGCTCCTCGATCTTGGAGGTGGCGATGGGATCGAGCGCGGAAGTGGGCTCGTCCATCAGCAGGACCTCGGGGTTGACCGAGATGGCCCTGGCGATGCACAGCCTCTGCTGCTGTCCTCCCGAGAGTGCCATGGCGAACGATCCGAGACGGTCCTTGACCTCGTCCCAGAGGGCCGCCTTGCGCAGGGACTCCTCCACTATGGTGTCCAGCTCCTGGCGGTTTGTGATCCCGTGGAGCTTCGGCCCGTAGGTGATGTTGTCCTTGATGGTCATCGGGAACGGGTTGGGCTTCTGGAAGATCATACCTACCCTCTTCCTGATCTCCAGCACGTTCGCGTCCGGAGCGAAGATGTTCTTTCCGTCGAAGGTGATCTCACCCTCGACGCGGCATCCGTCGACTAGGTCGTTCATCCTGTTGAGTGTCCTCAGCAGGGTGGACTTTCCGCATCCGGACGGTCCGATTAGCGCAGTGATGCAGTTGCGCTTCACAGGCATGTCAACTTTGAACAACGCCTGCTTTTCGCCATACCAGAGGTCGAGACCTTTGACGTTCATGGCGAGATTGTCATTCTCTGTCATTTTTACCACTTGAGATTCTTTGAATACCTGTACCTGACGACGGATGCGAGACCGAACATGATCAGCACCATGATCAGCAGTACGAGTGCGGTTCCGAACTGGGCTTCGGTGGAGTTGGGAACCTCCATTGCCAGATAATAGAGGTGATAGGGCAGCGCCATCACGGGGTCCATCAGTCCGCTGACGTGCGTTGTCGCAACGAATGCGGTGGTTGCCGTGAACATGATCGGCGCGGTCTCACCAGCTGCACGTCCAAGACCGAGGATGGATCCTGTCATGATTCCGCCCATTGCTGCCGGAAGGATGACTTTGTAGATAGACTGCCATTTGCTGGCACCCATAGCCATGGATGCCTCCAGCAGATCGTGGGGAACCGCGATCACTGCCTCCTCCGTCGTTCTGATGATGACCGGCAGGATCATGAAAGCCAGAGTGAGGCATCCAGCAAGGAGCGAGAATCCCCATCCGGCCATCACGACGAAGACTGCCATTCCGAACAGACCGAACACGATGGAAGGTGTTCCGTTCAGAGCGTCTATCGCATTCCTGACAAGGGTAGTGACCTTTCCCTTGGAGGAGTACAGTCCGAGCCAGATACCGGTGACGACGCCTAGAGGCAATGCAATGATGGCTGTACCTATGATGAGTTCGATCGTACCCAGGATGGCAGGAGCGATTCCTCCCTCCCTACCTCCACGACTCGGGGCCTCGGTCAGGAACTCCCATGATATGGCGGGGGCTCCGTTGACCACGATATAGTAAATCATAAAGACAAGGATCGCGAGGATGACCACGACTGCGGCGGTCAGTCCCAGGAACGATGCCTTCTCCACGACACGAGGATTGGACCTTCTGGATGTGAAGTACGTCAGAGCGACGTACGCAGCCATGATGACGGCCGAGAAACAGACGGCAATGGCCATATCCATGAAGAGGGACAGCATCAGAGCTATGAACACGAAGAACACCACGATTATTGCAATCTTGAATATCATGTTCTTGTGAACGGTCCAGAGTTCCTTCACGTTGTCCGGGATATACTTCTCGGGGTCGAACCTCTTTTTCTTTCCGGACGAGATTCCCATCTTCCTCTTGTTAGAATCGATCACATATCTAGCCAGAAGATTGATTGCAACCACGAAGACCATCAGGATCAGAGCGAGCAGGAACAGCGAGGAGTAGTGGACACTACCGATCTCGATGTCAGGCATCTCCAATGCGATGGACGCAGTTATCGTACGGATAGTGGAGAATATGTTATAGAACGGATCGGGGATGACAGCAGCATTACCTGCGACCATGATCACTGCCATGGTCTCTCCCATTGCCCTTCCGATTCCAAGGATGATAGCTGCCGAAACTCCGGAGATCGCTGCAGGGAAAACCACTTTGCGAATTGTCTCCCATTTAGTGGCACCCATTGCTAGAGATGCCTCGCGATAGGACTGGGGGACAGCCTTGAGAGCATCGTCCGAAACAGACATGACGGTAGGCAGTGCCATAATTCCGAGCACGAACGAAGCAGCAAGCCAGCATGCACCAGATGCCTGATTCGGGAACACATCGACCAGCAGAGGAACGAACACCATGATTCCGATGAATCCGAATATGACACTGGGGATTCCTGCGAACACTTCGCAGATCGGCTTAAGGATGTTCCTGGTCCTATTGGATGCAATTTCGGAAAGGAAGATGGCCGAGGCAACTCCCAGCGGGATGCATATTACCATCGAGCCTATAGTGACGAGAATAGTGCCTATGATGAGTGCTGCTGCACCGAACTTCTCCTGTCCAGGCACCCAAGACGTTCCAAAGACGAAATCCAGGATACCTATCTCGGTAATGGCATCCCAGCTGTTGTAGAGAGTGAAGACGATTATGAAGAAAATTATGGCGACTGACACGAGTGCCAGCGCCGTGAGAATGTGTTTGACGACCCTGTCGTTGTCTTTGAGCTTCTTGACGGGTTTTGTAGCACCGCCGTCAGCTCCGACAGCGACAGGAGTCGTTTTGAGCAGGGACATTCAGGATCCCTCTCAGATGACGGGGACGTATCCCTCTTCCTCGACGAAAGCCTGTCCTGCCTCGGAGAGCATGTAGTCGAGCAGAGCCTTCTCGTCTGCATCGGGCTCACCGTTGGTGACAAGGATCAGAGACCTGGTGATCTCGTAGGATTCGTCCAGAGTGGTCTCGACGGAAGCCTTGACACCGTCGACAGAGATCTCGACGACACCGTCTCCGAGTCCGGAGAGGTAGCTGAGACCGACATATCCGATGGCTCCAGTTGTGGAGGACACGGTGTTTGCCATGGTTCCGTTGGAGTTGGTGGAGTTGTATCCGGCCATAATGGTGTCATAGTCGACATCGTAGACAGTGGCAAGAGCTTCATTGAAGCAATCCCTGGTTCCAGATCCATCCTCACGGACGATAGGACGGATCTCAAGGTCATTTCCATCGACCTGGTTCCAGTTGGTGATCTCTCCAGCATAGATCTTGGCGATCTGCTCGAGAGTCAGATTGGAGACTCCAGCATCCTCATCGACGATGACGGCGACGGCGTCGTAGGCGATTGTCTCTGCGACGAGTCCTGCATCCAGCTCAGCCTGGGTCAGATCCCTGGAAAGCATTCCGATGTCGTTTGTTCCGTTGATACAGTCGCTTGCACCCTGTCCAGATCCGCTAGCGGAAATCTGGAGGGTAGCACCGTCGTACTCCTCGGCAACCAGCATCATGATGGGGTTGACGGTGGTAGAACCGGTGATAACGAGTGTGGGCTTGTCACTCTCGTCGTCTCCGCCCTGTGTACCGAAGTACACTCCGACGGCAGCGATGACGATGATAACAACCACAATTCCTGCGATTACTTTGTTATCCAAGGTATCACACCTCGAATTCTGTGTATTCTGGTACTGTGTATATAGTTACTCGAAATATTATATGCATTTATCCATAGATATATATTTACTATATAATCATACATAAAATATGATTAACAAAACCTGTTGGATACATTATTTGGCCACCGTTTTTCAACGCCGATGCATCCAACTCATGGGTATCATTATTCATGGTTTTCTTAATAATATAGTACAAAGAAAGACAGCAGATCACTGATGCAAATCATCGGTTTCGACATTCTATATATTACATATAGATACATATATAATACTGAAATTATCTTTATATCCCTATGGTGCATCAATCCTCCGTGGACCTAAGAAGGATACAGATTACCGGCGGATCATCATTCATGATCACACTCCCGAAAGACTGGGCCGACTCCGTTGGCCTAAAGAAGAATGACACTGTCGGGCTCCAGCCGCAGCCCGACGGGAGCATGGTGATCTATCCTGGTGGAGAGCAGGCGGCCATCGCCGGGTCCACCAAGATCATCGATGCTGACGGCATCACCGACCGCGACTACCTCTACAGGCAGCTCGTCGGCGCGTACATCGCCGGCCATGACGTGATCGAGCTCCGTTCCGACGGGGAGCTCTCGAGCATGGTCGCGAGCACCGCATCCTCGTTCACCCAGACCGCCATAGGTTTGGAGATCCTCGAGGAGAGCGAGAACAGCATCGTCATCAAGGACCTGATGGACCAGGGCGAGATCAAACCCGCCAAGTCCGTCGAGAGGATGAAGGTCCTCGTCAGGAACATGCTCAACGACGTCCTCGACGCCCTCGAGCAGAAGGACCCGAAGATCATCGACGGTATGAGCGACAGGGACAGGGAGGTCGACAGGCTGGACTGGCTCATCTCACGCCAGGTGAACATCCACCAGAAGGACATCACCATCTCCCGCAGGATGGGCATGGACCTCTGCGAGATCACACGCTGCGGAAGCGTCAGCAGGTCCATCGAGAGGATCGGGGACCACGCAGTGCTCCTGGCATCCAACCTCAAGCCGATCATAGAGGCGAAGCCCACGGAGGTCGACGACAGGATCCTGTCCACGGGAAGGGACGTCGTCATCCTGTTCACCGATTCTGTCGGGACATGGTCCAACAGGAACATGGAGACCGCCAACAAGTGCATCGAGCGCGGCGAGAAGCTGGTCGAGAGGTCGAAGGAGATCGGGGACCTGGACGGCACTGTGGACGAGAAGACCGCAATGGCGGCCGAGCTCATCTCCGGAAGCGTCAAGAGGGTCGCCGAGTACTCGATGGACATCGCCGAGATCGCCATCAACTCAGCGATGGACTGATGGCACGACATTCGTGCAGAACGCCGGTCCGAATTCCGGAGCCTCGGGATCAGAAAATGAATGCCGGAAGAATGCCGTCGTAGTGGGTGCGCATCCTCAGGACGTTGACCACGCCGTCGTATCCTTCCGCCCCCTGCTCCTCGATGGAGTAGACGATTCTGTCCACGGCATTCAATCTGCGCGAGTAGAGGTGGGAATAACGTCCTTTCAATCTCTTGGATGGCAGAGAGATGGGATCGATTGATAGCTCCGCAAGTATGGAATCGACTTTGTCCTTGTACCCCTGACGCTCCAGTTCCCGGTAAACTTTCGAAGCTTTCCTTGAGAACGTGATCTTGTAGGTCAATTCCATGCCTCGCGTTCCGAGATGGACATGATCAGTCCTTCCCTGACGTCCTCATCGAATTCCGGATCGCTCATGAGATAGAGGGTCTCCAGAACACCTTCCCAGTCCTCCTCGGACATCACGACGAGATTGCCATTCTTGGTGGTGATCGTGACCAGCTCGTTGTTCAGAACGTCATCGGCGATGGCGTACAGATTCTCACGAGCATTTGTTATGTTGTAGGTAGGTATCAATTGTAATCTACAGTGATGACATAAAAAAACATACTTAATCACGTACGTGAGATTCATCCCAAGTCATTTCCATCCGAACCATTTTCTACCGATTCACGATAATACGACCTGTGAGATACGTCGTCGCCATCACGGGCGCATCGGGCGCCATCTACGGGATCAGGCTGCTCCAGGAGCTGGAGGGCGAGAGGATCCTGGTCATCTCCAGGACCGCGAGGGAGATAATCCCGGCGGAGACCGACTACACCGTTGAGCAGGTGGAGGCCATGGCCGACCAGGTCTTCGACGACGACCAGATGTTCGCCTCCATCGCCTCTGGAAGCTTCAGGTACGACGCGATGTTCGTCGCCCCCTGCAGCGAATCGTCCGTCGCCAAGTTCGCCAACGGCATCGCCGACACGCTGATCTCGAGAGCGGTGAGCGTCTGCATCAAGGAGGACAGGAAGCTGATCCTCCTGGTGAGGGAGACCCCCAAGAGCGCCATCATGCTGGAGAACGAGCTAAAGCTGGCGAGGCTCGGCGTGAGGATCGTCGATGCGAATCCCGGATTCTATCCCAGACCCAAGACCGTCGAGGACATCGTGGACATCGTCGTCGGCAGATGCCTGGACCAGATAGGCGTGGACCACGGGCTGTACAGGAGATGGGAATGATTCACTCCTCTCGACAAATCGCGGATTCGTGTATTAATTAGAGAAAATAAAACACGGATTCGTGATTATTTATATTCAACACCAGGGAATCTCAAAGATTGGCTGAGGCTTGAAGCATAAGGCGGACTCTCGAAGGATGATGAAAAGCGGTGTTCATACAGCTATTTTAATCGACGTCACCCAATGAAGGGGAGAGACCATCGTCCACCTCCCACTGTACATGGGGAGGATTGCTCTGATCGATCAGTGAAGGAAGCTCCCCTCGAGATCGAAGCAGAGCCTGTACCCGCCATGGTCGTGGATCGTCCTATAGGCGACACCGTCCCTCACCCATGCCATCCCGGACCTCTTCCCGGAGAACATGCTCACGGTGTACTCCCTGCCGCCATCCCTGGTCGGAAGCTCCTCGACGGCCATCGGCACCATCGGCCCGTGTATGGATCCGAGCGCCCCGTCGTCCCCCAGCGGCATAGTCCTCTCGGCCGATCTGCCGTCCATGCCTGTGACCGTCACCCTGGCCTCCGTGTCGGAGACCGCCTCCACCGCGACTTCGAAATCGTCTATGAGCTCGTTGCGGGTGCATCTGAGTCTGTACTCCGCATGATCGCCGGCGGAGACGTTCTGCGTGGCATCACCGCAACGGAAACCGGGTATCCAGAACGATACCGCGTCAGCCACTTCCCCGATGTCGAATGTCGTCTTGATCATGTGATTATCCCCTCCGCGTCGGACACGGCGGGACGACATCGCATGGATAGGATTTAACGTTGTTTACTCCGAGATCAGGGACATATGCGACCCGTAGAAGTCGGTGGCCTCCTCCGGCGTCACCGGTCCGCCCCAGCTCAGAAGCATGTACCTGACGCCGTCCGGCGTGTTGTAGTTGCACTGTGGTGAGAAGCCGTTGCGCTCGTAGAAACGGGTCCTGCGGAGCCTCTGGCCGATGTTCTCGGCGGGCTCGTCCGTGGGCTCTATGTTCAGGAAGAGCCTCCTTCCCCCGCATCCGCACTTGACGAGCCACACCGCGTCCGAGCCCAATCCGGAGCAGCGGGACCCGGGGGAAACCGCCAGATACAGGAGGAAGACCAGACGCTCCGACTCCACCAGATAGACGAGGCCTGAGAACCTCCCGTCCACGGACATCCAGAGGAACCTGCAGTCTGGACCCTCCGCCATCCGTAGGAGCGTGTCGAACGGTATGCGCTCGCGCTCCGGGAAGGCGGAGAGGTAGAGCTCCCTGGCCTCATCCTCGACGGAGGGGTCCAGGGGCAGCAGCTCCAGACCGTTCATGCCTTCCTGCCGATCGCCACTATGGACAGGACCTTCCACTCCGGGTCCAGTCCCGCCTCACGGATGACGAACTCCTCCGCAGTGCCGGAATCCGAGTCCCTGAGCCTGACCTGCACCCAACAGCTTCCCAGACCCAGGTCCTCCGCCTCCAGTTGGATCATTATGGTGGCGATGGACGCGTCCTCGATCCATACGTCGCATACCCTGGGGTCTGCGGCCACGATGACGGCGAAGGTCGCCGTCTCGAGGGGCGTGGTGGAGGAGGGCTTGCACAGCGCCAGCCTCCTGATGAGGGAGACGTCCCTTACAGGGACCAGGCGCACGTCGTCCAGCTTCCTGGATGAGGGGGCCAGACGGCCCGCCTCCATGATGAGCCCCATCTCCTCCTCGGTCAGGGGCTCCTCCTTGAAGGTCCTGCAGGTCTTCCTGCTCCTTGCCAGGTCTATGAACACAGGATCACTCCAGCAGGATGGCGGGCCTTCCGGGCGCGGCGGCCCTGGCCTTGTTCTGCGGGTCGTAGACGCCCTCGGCATCGGCGGAGAGCACCTCCACCTCGAGTCCGGTCTCCTCGGCCAGGAATCCCTTGGCAGAAGAGAGCAGCAAGAACTCGTCGGTCTCGTACAGCGGCCTCTTGGACTCCGGGGAGGACCTGGAGAACTCGATGGCGACCTTCTTGGCCAGCTCCTGCGCGGCCTTGCCGTTCCTCTTTATGGATTCGTCGGACATGCAGGCCTTTGTGAGCGCCGGGACGGTGAGGCCGCCCTCGGCGAGCATCGCCGCACCCTTCCTCATGACCTCCCTCTTCCACTCGGCGGAGGTGTAGAAGACGATCCTGGTGGGCTCCATCTTCGCGATCTTCCTGATCTCGGTGATGTCGGACATCACGTCGCGGATGAGGTTCTCTCCGTACTCGGACGAGGCGGAGATCGCCTCGGGATCGGCGTCCGGCAGCTGGCATGCGGAGACGAGGCCCTCGAACCCGGCCGACTCCCACAGCTCCTCGGCAGTGTGGGGGGTGACGGGCATCATGGCCTGGATCCAGATCTTCAGGGCTGCGCGGATGGTCTCGGCGTTGCTGCCTCCCCTTCTGGAGTACCACTTGATGTCGTTGTACATGTCGAAGTAGACCGTGGTGGTCATCTGCCTGAGGTCGTACTTCTCCATCGCGGCCCTGATCTCGTTTAGATGCGTGTTGAACCTGGACATGAGCCATGCGTCCATCTCGCCCTTGGGGGAATCGGACTCAGATGCGATGAGGTCCTGGACGGCCCCGAAGATCCTGTCGACCCTCTGCCTGTAGGTCATCACTGTGTCCTCGCTCCACTCGACATCCACGAACATGGATGCGACATGGGCATAGTACAGCCTCATCGCATCGACGCCGAACTTGGCTGCGGCACCTGGGATGGGCTGCGCACCTCCCTTGGACTTGGAGATCTTGTCGCTGTTCTTCCCGGTGATGTACCAGTTGACGGTGATGCCGCGGGGCCACATCTCCTGGGGGAGGATGGCCACGTGGTTGAACAGGAACGCGGGGAAGTGGACTGTCATGTGCTCCTTTCCACCGAGGTTGATGTCCAGGGGGTACCAGTACAACACGTCCGCCCTCATCCTCTCGATGAGGTCCTGGGCGATGCCGGTGGACGCTGCGACGTCGGAGGGCACACCCTTGCCGAGGAGCACGTAGTCGAAGAACTCCTCGGTCATCTGCTCGGGCTCGATCTGATGGGAGTTGGCGTAAAGCGATATTGTGTAGTAGATGGGGTACAGGGTGGAGTCCGAGATGGCCTCGATGATCCACTTGTCGTCGTACGGGAACCTGGTGCCGAGCCAGTTGCCCAGCCTGACGCATGCCCTCTCCCTGAACCAGTCGAGGACCCCGTGGACGTTGTCCGCGTACTCCGGCGGGTTGATGTCCATGGTCCTGCAGTGCTCGGAGGTCCTCTCGGTCAGATCCTTGTCGGCGTAGTTGATGAACCACTGGTCGTCGATCCTCCTGATGTGGACCCTGCGTCCGCACCTGCACACGACCTCCTCGGTGAGGTCGTAGAAAGGCTCGGCCTCCCCTGCGTCAATCATCGCCTGGCGCATCTTGTCCTTGGCCTCCTCGACGCGGAGTCCGGCGTACTCGCCGCAGACCGCCTTCATGCGGCCCATGTGGTAGCCGTCCTTGTAGACCTGCTTCTTGGCCTCGACCAGCTTGGGGTCGCCGGGCTGCTTGATGCCCAGCTTGTCGATCATGTCCTTCGCGGGGAAGTCCCCATAGCCCTTCATCTCGATGATGGATATGGGCACCACCGAATCGATGAGCTCCTGCGAGAGTCCGTACCTGTCCTTGAGGGCGGGATCCTTCTTCACAGCCTCGAGGGAGATCCAGTCGTCTGGAGCGTCCGACGGGACTGAGGTGACGAGGCCGGTACCCACGTCGGGGTCGCAGAACGTGGCGGGGAACACGGGGATCTCCCTGTGGATCATGGGAGCCTCGCACATCCATCCGATCATCTCGGCTCCGGGGATCGTTCCGATCTCCTCGATGCCGTCCTTCTGGAGCTGCAGCTTCTCGGACGCCTGCGGGGAGACGATCCAGACCTCACCGTCCTTCCTTATCCTCCTGTATTCGACCTCGGGGTTGACCCAGAAGCACACCTGGCCGTACACGGTCTCGGGCCTGAGGGTGGCGGCGATGAGGAACTCGTCGCCGTGCCTGAACTTCAGGAGGGTGTACTCCTGAGTCTCCGCCCTTCCGCCCTTGGAGATGTCCGTCTCGGAGGGATCGACCGCGACGGGCCCGCAGCTGGGGCAGGCGGGGGCATAGTACGGCTTCTGGATCAGCAGCCCGGCGTCATGGAGCTTCCTGAACTGCCACTGGATGAACTTGCCGTAGTCGGGATAGAGGGTGCATGTGAACCTCCTCCAGTCGGCGAGGAAGCCGAACCTCTTCCAGTAATCGTTGACATAGACCTTGTTGAAGAACTCGACGACGGACATCGGATCCTTGAGGGACGCGAGCTCCTCGTCTGTGCAGCCGTTCCTCTTGAGGTAGTCGATGGTGGCCTCATCGCCGCGGGAGATCCTGTTGAAGAGTGAGATCCCACCGTTACCAGTGGCATGGGTGCCCACAGGGAAGAGCACATTGTATCCTGTCATGCGCTTGTACCTGTTGATCGCGTCCACATAGGTGTAGCCGCGGAGGTGACCGACATGCAGGTATCCCGTCACACCGGGGTATGCGAAGATGATCATGAACTTGGGCTTGGACTCGTCCCTCTCGGATCTGTCCAGACCGGCCTCGGCCCAGCGGGCCTGCCATTTGGCTTCCATTGTTCCGTAGTCGTTGGCCATTTGGATCCCTTTTAACGTGTGCGCGTATAAGGGAATCCGATAAAAACTCTGTTATAGGGAATCGACGGGGTGGGTGTCGGACACTGCCGTATGACGTGTCGGACATGTAAGACAAACAGGTCCGACGGACACGTATGACGCCGTCCGACGTCCTGGAAGACAACAGGGTTTATCTAGTGAATCAGACCTATTCCGTAACGAAGACAGGGACCATGACGATCCTGTGCGGATTGCCGGGACCCTGTGACGGTGGGATTGTGCTGGAATTCTATCATTCCGGTGCTGAAATCGCCGTCAGACGTTTGTCTTACTTTTGTCCGACAATCTTTAAATATCACGTAAGACATAATCTCATCTGCAAGCGGGAAGGGATGGGAATAACTCTCTCTTGCAAAAGGTTTGGATGGACATGACCGACGACGGAATCAAGATCACCCTCAGGATGGGAACCGAGGAGCTCCAGGCACTGGAGGACTTCATGGGTGAGCGCGATCTCGAGAACAAGTCGGTGTTCATCCGCGAGGCCATCAAGAGGTACATGGAGACATACGACTCTCCTGCCGGACAGGTGCCCTCGGAAGGCGGGATCTTCGTCCGCCTCAGCGACCTGCACATGGATGCGCTTAACCAGCTCGTTCAGCGCGGAATATGCCTGAACGAGGAGGAGTTCATCCGCAGGTGCGTGCTCGAGAAGATCGTCCCGAAGACGATCGAGGAGGAGGCGCTCAGCGACTCCTTCAGAACCGCTCAGCGCAACGCTGCACTCAAGTGAAGAGAAAAGGGATGGGAAATCGCATCCGTCGGCCGGATGGGAACGGTGAAAGCCGAGGCCGCCGGATGCTATTCAAACGCTTTACACGGAAAGTTGAAGCAACGGGTGATGCACATGACTGGAAACGACATAGAGATCGCAGTCGAACCGCGTATCGCGGTCGTCGGCGTTGGCGGTGCGGGATGCAACGTCGTCAGCGCTTTCAGCGACTCGCTCTGCGCAGTGGACACCATTGCAATCAACACCGACAAGGATGGACTCCATGCAACCGATGCGGACACGAAGATCTACATCTGCAAGGAGGTCCTGAAGGGTGAGGGAGCCCACGGGGACGCTGTAATCGGGAAGAAGTGCGCCGATATCCACAAGGAGGAGATCAGGCAGGCACTTTCCGGACACGATGTCGTCTTCGTGATCGCAGGACTCGGAGGCGGAACCGGCACCGGAGCGGCGTCGGTCGTCATCGATGCCGCCAGGTCTCAGGGCATCCTCACGTTCGCGGTCGCGATCAGCCCCTTCTCTTTCGAGGGAAGGCGCAAGGAGATCGCAAAGGAGGGCTACAGGCACATCAGGTCCGTATGCGAGCACACGATACTCGTCGACAACGATCTGGTCCTCGCCAGAATGCCCGACCTCACGATGGACCGCGCATTCAGTGAGGTCAACAGGAGCATCATGAGGCATGTCATGGACTGCGTGGCGGCAGTCGAGGAGACATTCGTCAACGAGGTCTCCAGGCAGAGGCCGGTCAAGTCCACAAGGGACTCCTCCAGGAAGGAGAAGTACCCGATCGAGACCCTCATCAGCGCCTAATCACAAATCACGCTTTTCTCCCCCAGCAGGAGGGCGCCGCCCTCCTGCAATCTATGTTTCCTCAGCAGGCCGATCGGCCTGTCCGAAAGACGGCTTCTTGCTCGACACGGCCTTTATAGTCACATGTATGTTCTGACGCATCGGCCCCTGCAATCCGTGCACCCACCGGATGACAAAGCAATCATGTACGAGAAGCGTGCATTCGCCCCGTGGATTGGAGAACCGCACATTGCGCATCGACGTTCAAAAGAGAACGTCGCGGGATGTTGCGATGGAATCCGAATCATCGGGGTGACGAAATGAGCATGTTCGACGAGCGTAACCTGTCCATGATGATGGACCTGTATGAGATGACGATGTCCAACGGATACCTGCATGAGGCCTGCGGACATGACAGAGCTACGTTCGACGTGTTCTTCCGCAAGGTCCCTGACAACGGCGGATACGCAATTTTCGCAGGGCTGGAGCAGGTCGTGGACTTCATCGAGCACATGCATTTCGAGGATGAGGACATTGAGTACTTCCGCTCCCTCGGGATGTTCGACGAGAGGTTCCTGGAGTACCTGCGCACCTATCGCTTCAAGGGCGATGTGTACGCCATGGACGAGGGCACCATCATCTACCCCAACGAGCCCATCATCACCGTCACGGCACCCATGATCGATGCACAGCTGGCGGAGACTGCGATACTGGCCCTCGTCAATCATCAGTCGCTCATCGCTACAAAGGCAAGGCGCATCGTCAGGGCGGCCCAGGGAAGGGCGGTGTCGGACTTCGGCGCCCGCAGGGCCCACAACATGGACGCCGCCGTCTACGGTGCGAGAGCGGCGTACATCGGAGGGGTGGTCGGAACCGCCACCGTCCTCGCGGGGCAGATGTTCGGGATACCCGTCAGCGGGACCATGGCCCACAGCTGGGTGATGTACTTCGACTCCGAGTACGAGGCGTTCAGGAAGTATGCCGAGATCTATCCGGACGACACCGTCCTGCTGATCGACACGTACGATGTACTGAGATCCGGAACCCCCAACGCCATAAGATGTGCGAAAGAGATCCTCGAGCCAATGGGCAAGCGCCTGAAGGGCGTTCGTCTGGATTCCGGCGACCTCGCCTACCTCACGAAGGAAGTCCGCAGGATGCTCGACGTGGCAGGACTCGAGGACTGCAGGATCATCGCTTCCAACAGCCTCGACGAGTACTCGATAACATCGATCATAGACCAGGGCGCCAAGATAGACGCCTTCGGGGTCGGCGAGAGGCTGATCACCGCCAAGAGCGACCCGGTCTTCGGGGCCGTGTACAAGATCGCGGCCATTGAGAAGAGGGGTGTCGTCCGTCCGACGATCAAGGTCTCGGAGGCTGTGGAGAAGATCACCAATCCGGGCAGGAAGAAGGTGTACCGTGTATACGACACCACCGGGCACGCGGTCTGCGACCTGATCGCCCTCGAGGGCGAGACGGTCGACCTCAGCGAGCCGTACAGGGTGGTGGACCCGGTCAAACCATGGAAGGACATCCGCCTCGTGGACTGCACCTGCAGGGAGCTCCTCCGCCCCGTCATCAGGGACGGAAGGCGCGTAGCCGAGCCGAGGGACCTGAAGGAAATAAGGGAGTATGTGGACAGGCAGCTCAGGGAGGAGATCTGGCAGGAGGAGCAGAGGTTCGAGAACCCCCACATCCACCACATGGACATGAGCCCCACGTACTACGAGTTCAAGATGGACCTGCTCAGGAAGGCAGACGACTTCAACTGAGCCTCGGAGTGGTGAATGGATGTCCGTGCACCCTGGGTTAGACAATACGGCGACCCAAGTTTAATCTGAAGTGCCCGGGGGATCCCCCGGGCGGATGTTTTCAAAGGGCCGATCGCCCTCGGTTCCTCACGGCGTTGTAGCCGAGCTCGAAGGCCTTGACGTTGAGCTCCAGGAACTTCTCCGGGACCTGGGCCTTGAGCGCCTCCAGGAGGTCGTCCTTCATCAGAGGGAAGCCCTTCATCGCGGCGACGGCGCCGATCATCACAGCGTTCGCGGCGACGGCCTTGCCGGCCTCGATCGCCAGCTTGGTGGCGTCAAGGGTCACCAGGTTGGGATTGACGTCGGTGACCGATGCGATGAGGTCGTCGATCTCGGGATACTTCTCGAAACCTGCGGCGACCATTGACGGGAACACCGGGTCGAGGTTCATCAGGACGAGGGTGTCCCTGTTCCCGAGCGGAAGGTTCCTGACGGTCTCGGTGGGCTCGAACCCCATGATGAGGTCCGCGCAGCCGTCGGCCTCCAGAGGGCTGATGACTTCGTCGCCGAAACGGACGGTCGACAGGACGCTCCCTCCCCTCTGGGCCATTCCGTGGACCTCGCTCATGGCGACCTTGTATCCCCTGTTCATGGCGGCGTTGCCAAGGACCATGGATGCGAGCAGGACGCCCTGCCCTCCGACTCCGACGATCTGGATGGTGTACTTCATCTCCTCACCTCTATTGCGCCCTTGGGGCACACGTTGGCACACATGCCGCACCCGATGCACTGCGTCGGATCCGTCTCGACGGAGTCGCCCCTCTTGATCAGAGCGGGACAGGCGATCATCTTCAGGCATGTGTAGCACTGGATGCACTTGGACTGGTCGACCTCGCACCTCTTGGCCTCCAGCATCCTGCGCTTCTTGAGCTCCAGGGGGCAAGGGCACTTGGATATGATGACGGCCACGCCGTCGTGTTCGAGAGCGCCCTTCATGGCCTTGGTGGCGGCCTTGACGTCGTAGGGATTGACCTCCTCGACGTACTTCACACCGATTCCGCGTACGAGCTTCTCGATGTCGATGGGCTCGGTGACGATGCCTCCGAACTCCCTGCCTGTGCCCGGATTGGGCTGGTGACCGGTCATCGCCGTGGTGCGGTTGTCGAGGATGACCATGATGATCTTGTGATCGTTGAACAGCGCATTCACGAGAGCCGGGACCCCCGCGTGGAAGAACGTGGAGTCCCCGATGAACGCGATGGGCGTCTGGTCGGTGGCGGCGGCGAAACCTCCTGCGGCGCCGGCTCCCCCACCCATGCATATGATGAAGTCCGCGGTCTGGAACGGCGGAGCCACACCGAGGGTGTAGCATCCGATGTCGGAGCAGTAGATGACATCCTTGGAGCCGACGGCCTTCTTGGTCGCGGCATACATCCCCCTGTGGGGGCAGCCGGCGCAGAGCGTCGGGGGCCTTCCGGGGAGCTTGACCTGAGAGACCGGCATGGACTCCCTGAACGTCTGGACGTCGGCCAGCTCCGAGATGCCCTCGAGAGTCCTGGGGTTGTATTCCCAAGCGTACGGAAGGTGACCCGTCCTCTTACCGTAGACGGGCACGGATATGGACCTCTGGGCGCAGATCCTGAGGACCTGGTCCTCAAGGAAGGGCTCGAGCTCCTCGACTACGATGACGTACCTCTTGCCCTTGACGAACTCGGCGATCTTGTTCTCTGGAAGGGGGTTGGTGAATCCCAGCTTGAGGATGCTGGCGCCCTTGACGAACTCCCTGACATAGGTGTACGATACGCCAGACGTGATTATCCCCACGTCCCCGTCGCCCTCCACGAAGTTCAGGGGCGAGGACTCGGAGAGCTCGGAAGCCTTCCTCATCTGCTCGAGCAGCCTCTTCCTGTTGACCCTGGCGTGGGCGGGGATGTTGACGAACCTCACGACGTCCTTCTCGAAATGCCCCTTCCCCTTGGGCTCGCCGAGGTCCCCGAGCTCCACCACGCCGCGGGCGTGGTTGACCCTGGTGGTGGTCCTGAAGAGGACGGGCAGCGAAGTCTCCGACGAGATGGCGTAGGCCGCCTTGACCATGTCCTTGGCCTCGGCGGGAGTGGACGGCTCCACCATCGGCAGGAGGCCGAGCTGGGAATAGTAGCGGTTGTCCTGCTCGTTCTGCGAGCTGTGAGCCGAGGGATCGTCGGCCGTGAGGATGAGCATGCCGCCTGTGACCCCGGCATATGCCAGGGTCATCATCGGGTCGGCTGCCACGTTGAGACCCACATGTTTCATGAAGACGAACGATTTCAGTCCGGATGACGCGGCGGCGGCAGAGACCTCCATCGCCACCTTCTCGTTCGTGGAGAATTCGAAATACATGCCCGCGTCGGACGCGAGCTTCTCGAGGAGGTTACCGATCTCGGAGGAAGGAGTCCCGGGGTACGTGGACACGAAGTCCGCACCGGCCTCGAACAGACCTCTGACGATGGCCTCGTTGCCCAGGAGGAGCTGCTTCCCCTCTCTAGCTAGTAAATCCGACATTGCCAAACCTCAAACGGGCACTGTATCGGGGAACGCTCTATTATAATGATGTGGCAGGGTAGCCAGCCATCCGATACCATCATATCGTGGTAAGCGTTCGGGACGTCGCTGCTGGGATTGTCAAGCTAGGTCAAAGACGCAGGACTTAGGATCCTGTCCTTAGTGGTTCGAGGGTTCGAATCCCTCTCCCAGCACCATCCCATGATTTCTAATTCCGGACGTTGTCCTCGCAACCGTTCCGTCCGTATTAATACGCATCACATTGGGCGATGTGCATGCGGTCGGGGGACCTGGATCCCCCGGCAGCACGTTGATGAACAAGGGGTTGGGGGCTGTCGCCCCCGATGGGATAAGAAGGTTGAAATGCGGCGGGCCGAGGGGGCCCGTCAGTTTCAGTAGGAGACACCCTCCCAGAGCATGGCGTTGGCGACCTTCTCGAATCCGGCGATGTTGGCTCCGGCGACGAGGTTGCCCTCCATTCCGTACCTCTTGGCGGCATCGGCCGCCTCCTTGTAGATGGTTGCCATGATGTTCTTCAGCTTGGAGTCGACCTCCTCGAAGGACCAGGAGAGCCTGGCGCTGTTCTGGCACATCTCCAGGGCGGAGGTGGCGACACCGCCGGCGTTGGCGGCCTTGGCGGGTCCGAACAGGATGCCTGCCTGCTGGAAGGCGGCGATAGCCTCGGGTGTGCTGGGCATGTTGGCTCCCTCGGCGACGGCCCTGACACCGTTGGCGATGAGGGTCTTGGCGTCCTCCTCGTTCAGCTCGTTCTGGGTGGCGCAGGGGAGCGCGATGTCGCAGGGGATGGTCCAGATGCCCTTGCCCTCGGTGTACTTGGCGCTGGGCTTGCGGACGGCGTACTCCTTGATCCTCTGCCTCTTGACCTCCTTGATGTCCTTGACGAGGTCGAGGTCGATTCCGTCGGCGTCGTAGATGTATCCGTTGGAGTCGGACAGGGCGACGACCTTGGCACCGAGCTCTGTGGCCTTCTTGGTCGCGTAGATTGCGACGTTTCCGGATCCGGAGATGACGACGGTCTTGCCCTTGAAGGACTCTCCGACGGCCTTGAGCATCTCGTCGGTGAAGTAGCAGAGACCGTATCCGGTCGCCTCGGTCCTGGCGAGGGATCCGCCGGCTCCGATTGCCTTTCCGGTGAGGACTCCGGTGAAGTCGTTCCTCATCCTCTTGTACTGTCCGTACATGTATCCGATCTCCCTTCCGCCTACTCCGATATCTCCGGCGGGGACGTCGGTGTCAGGGCCGATGTGCCTCTGGAGCTCGGTCATGAAGGACTGGCAGAAGCGCATGACCTCGGCGTCGGACTTGCCCTTGGGGTCGAAGTCGGATCCTCCCTTTCCTCCTCCGATGGGGAGGGTGGTGAGGCTGTTCTTGAAGATCTGCTCGAATCCGAGGAACTTCAGGATGGACAGGTTGACGGAGGGGTGGAACCTGAGTCCGCCCTTGTAGGGCCCGATGGCGGAGTTGAACTGAACACGGTATCCGCGGTTGACCTGGACCTTTCCGTTGTCGTCAACCCATGGGACGCGGAACATGACGATCCTCTCGGGCTCGACGAGCCTCTCGATGATTCCGGCCTTCTCGAGCTCGGGCCTCGCCTGGACGACGGGCTGGAGGGACTCGAGGACCTCCTCGACGGCCTGAAGGAACTCGGGCTGGTCGGCGTTGCGCTGTTTGAGACCGTCGAAGACGGTCTTGAGATACTCGTTTGTGATTGCCATTCGTTACCACCTTATATGACGGTCATCCCGTCATCTGAGAATCGACCATGCATACCGCATATTAAATATAATCGCCATCACAAGAAACGAATTATGTTCAAATGTTTCGATTTTTCTCGATTTCAATATGAAATATCTATGCAATGATGATAATCGGAGACATGGGGTTTCAGAGACCTGGAGATACCGAATGGACATTTGTCTAACGCGTTCCCGCCACATGGACGAATCGTCTCGGAGACAAGGTCGACGGAAGATGGAGGAGACGGTCGGTCCGGATAGAATCAAGGATATGGGAAAGGGGTTGGGAATGGGTTTGGACGGCCAGGCTCAGTCGGTGAGCCCGTGGAACTCCTTCATGCTCCTGACGCCGAGCTTCTCGCTCCTCGCCACCTTGATGGACCCGACAGCGATCTCGGCTCCCTGCACGGTGGTCATGAACGGGATCTCCAGCTCGACGGCCAGCCTGCGCATGGTGTAACCGTCGCGGACGGCACCGGACTTCTGCGAGGGCGTGTTGATGATCAGGTTGATCTTTCCGTCCCTCATCAGACCGATCGCGTTGGGGTTCTGGCGCTCGTCGAGCCTGAACACGGATGTCGTCTCGACGCCGTGCTCCCTCAGGTAGGTGGAGGTGCCCTTGGTCGCGTAGATGGTGAATCCCATCTCCTTGAGCTGCTTCGCGGGCTCCAGGATCCTGGGCTTGTCCTGGTCGTTGACGGTGATGTAGACGCCGCCCTCGGTGGGAAGCTTGTTGCCTGCGGCGATGAGGGCCTTGTAGCACGCGGTGTGGAAGTCCTCGTCGATACCCATGACCTCGCCGGTGGACTTCATCTCGGGCGTGAGGATCGAGTCGACCCCGGGCAGCTTGAGGAACGGGAACACGGAGGCCTTCACCGCGAAGTGGTCGATGGGCCTGTATCCCTTCAGGCCGAAGTCCTTCAGGGTCTTACCGAGCATGATCTTCGTGCCTATCTTGGCGAGCGGGACGCCGGTTGCCTTCGAGATGAAGGGTACGGTCCTGGAGGCCCTCGGGTTGGCCTCGATCATGTAGACCTGACCGTCCTTGACGGCGAGCTGCAGGTTCATCAGACCGTGGATCTGAAGGGCGAGCGCGACCTTCTCTGTGATGCCGACAATCTCGTCGATGATCTCCTGCTTGAGCGTGAACGGGGGCAGGACCATGGTGGCGTCACCGGAGTGGCACCCGGCGTACTCGACGTGCTCCATGATGCCTCCGACGTAGACGTCGGTTCCGTCGCAGACGCAGTCAACATCGATCTCGATGGCCTCGGTCAGGTACTTGTCGATGAGGATCGGGTGGTTCCTGGAGACCTTGACCGCCGTGTCGACGTATGTCTTGAGCTCCTCGGTGGAGTAGACAATCTCCATCGCCCTGCCTCCGAGGACGTACGAGGGCCTGACCAGGACTGGATACCCGATGTCCTCGGCGATGGCCTTGGCCTCCTCGAAGGAGTACCCGGTGCCGGAGCGGGGCTGCTTGATGCCCAGGTCGTCCATGAGCTTGGAGAACCTGCGCCTGTCCTCCGCGACGTCCATCTGGTCGGGGCTGGTGCCGAGGACCTTCGTCTTGGTGCCCTTGGTGGCGGCCTCGATGTCCATCGCGAGGTTGACGGATGTCTGTCCACCGTACTGGCAGATGACGCCGTCGGCCTGCTCAGCATCGATGACGTTCAGGACGTCCTCGAGGGTCAGGGGCTCGAAGTAGAGCCTGTCGGAGATGTCGTAGTCGGTGGAGACGGTCTCAGGGTTGTTGTTGATGATGATGGCGTCGACGCCCTCCTCCTGGAGAGCCATGACCCCGTGGACGCAGCAGTAGTCGAACTCGATACCCTGTCCGATCCTGATCGGGCCGCCTCCGACGATGACGACCTTCCTCTTGCCGTCGTCGCCGCGGTACTCGGTGCTCCTGCCGTAGGTTGAGTAGAAGTAGGGGGTGCCCGCATCGAACTCGGCGGCGCAGGTGTCCACCATCTTGTACACTGGGACGACGCCGTCCTTCTTCCTCTCTGCGCGGACGTCCATGGGCTTGGATCCGGAGAGCTCGGCGATGGTTTCGTCGGAGAATCCCATGTACTTGGCCTCCTTGAGGACCTCGGGCGTGAGCCCGGCCTTTATCCTGTTCTCCATGGCGATGATGTTGCTGAGCTTCTTGACGAAGAAGATGTCCCACTTGGCGAGGTCCGCGACCTCCTCCTCGGACCATCCCCTCCTGAGGGCCTCCGCCATCACGAAGATGCGCTTGTCCGTGGCGTTGACCAGCTCCTCCCTGATGCCCTCGTCGGTGACGTCGACCCTGTCGAGGCCCTTGACCCCGATCTCAAGGGACCTGAGGCCTTTGAGCAGGGCCTCCTCGAACGTCCTGCCGATGGACATGACTTCCCCGGTGGACTTCATCTGGGTGCCCAGGTGGCGGTCCACGGTGCGGAACTTGTCGAAGGGCCAGCGGGGGATCTTGATGACCACGTAGTCGATGGACGGCTCGAAGGCCGCGCAGGTGGTGCCTGTGATCCTGTTGGGGATCTCGTCGAGGGTGTACCCGACGGCGATCTTGGTGGCCACCCTGGCAATCGGATATCCGGTCGCCTTGGACGCGAGGGCGGATGACCTGGACACACGGGGGTTGACCTCGATGAGCCTGTAGTCCCCGTTGGCGGGGTTGAACGCGAACTGGACGTTGCATCCTCCCTCGATGTTGAGGGCGCGGATGACCTTCAGCGCGGCGGTCCTGAGGCGCTGGTGGTCGGTGTCCGAGAGGGTGAGGCAGGGCGCCACGACGATGGACTCGCCGGTGTGGATTCCCATGGCGTCGAGGTTCTCCATGTTACAGATGATGATGCAGTTGTCGTTGGAGTCCCTCATGACCTCGTACTCGTACTCCTTCCAACCGAGGACGGACTCCTCGATGAGGACCTGGTGGATCCTGGAGTACGCGAGACCGCGGGCGCAGATCTCCTCGAGCTCCTCCTCGTTGTGGGCGATACCTCCGCCGGTCCCTCCGAGGGTGTAGGCGGGACGGACCAGGACGGGGTAGCGTCCGATCACCCTGACGGCCTCCTTGGCCTCCTCTATGGTGTTGACGGACCTGGATACGGGGACCGGCTCCCCGATCCTCTCCATAGTCTCCTTGAAGAGCTCCCTGTCCTCGGACATGGCGATGGCGTCGGGCTGCGTGCCGACGAGGGAGCAGTGGAGCCTCTCCAGCTCTCCGGAGTCGGCGAGCTCAGAGCAGATGTTGAGGGCGGTCTGTCCGCCCATTCCGGATAGGACGCCGTCCACGCCCTCCTTCTCGATGATCTTGGCGACGTTCGACGCCAGCAGCGGCTCGATGTAGACGCTGTCGGCGGTGTCGGTGTCGGTCTGGATCGTGGCCGGGTTGGAGTTGACCAGGACTGTCTTGTAGCCCTCCTCCCTGAGGGAGCGGCACGCCTGCGTTCCGGAGAAGTCGAACTCCGCGGCCTGTCCGATGACGATCGGACCGGATCCGATGACCATGAGCTTCTTGTAATCCTTCCTCAAAGTCTCCCCTCCTTGATCATCTTGCCGAACCAATCGAAAAGATAAGAGGTGTCGCAGGGCCCGGGCGAGGCCTCGGGGTGGTACTGCGATGTGAATATGGGCAGGTCCCTGTGGACGACGCCCTCCACCGATCCGTCGTTGAGATTGGTCTGGTTGACGACCAGGCCGGTCCCGTCGAGGCTGTGCTCGTCGACGGCGAACCCGTGGTTCTGGGAGGTGATGTAGACGCGGTTGTCGCACTTGACAGGCTGGTTGCATCCCCTGTGCCCGAACTTGAGCTTGTAAGTCGAGCCGCCCATGGCGATGCCTATGAGCTGGCTTCCGAAGCAGATTCCGAACAGCGGGAGCTGGGTGGCGAGGCCGGATACTGTCCTCACCGTTGTCTTGGCGATGGCTGGATGGGCCGGGTCCCCCGGTCCGTTGGATATGAGGACTCCGCGAACGCCGGATTCGACTATGACGTCGGCGGGCGTGTCGTACGGGAATGTGATAACGTTGAACCTGGCATTGAGGTCCCTGATGATGCCGGACTTGGTCCCGCAGTCGATGAGCCCGACTGTGATCTCCTTGCCGTTGTCGTTGCGGGAGATCTCCTTGCAGGAGACCTCACCGACGAGATTGCTCTCGGAGGGCGCGGGCATGTCCCTCAGCTTCTTCACGAGGTCCTCGATGCCTTCGGCGTCAGAGGTGATGGCCCCCTTGACGGTTCCACCTGTGCGTATCTTGATAACTAGCTCGCGGGTGTCTATGCCGGAGATTCCGGGGATCCCGAAGGTCTTCAGGAAGTCGTCGATCGTCCTGCCCCCGTACATGGGCGAGGGCTCCCTGCAGTACTCCCTCACCACGAGGCCCCTGACGTGGATGGACCTCGACTGGTAGTACTCGTCGGCCACTCCGTAGTTCCCTATGAGAGGGTAGGTCATGACCAGAATCTGTCCCTTGAACGACGGATCGGTCAGACTCTCCTGGTATCCGCACATTCCGGTGGTAAAAACAACTTCTCCGCTGGTCTCGCACTCGGCTCCGAACAGCTCCCCTTCGAAAACGGTCCCGTCCTCCAGGACCAAGTATCCTTTTGCCATCGGAGAATTATCAGATTTGCATACCCTATATAATGACTACGCAGGCTCCCAGACAGCCCAGAATTACCGATGTCCGATAATGGACAAAAGAGCGTCGGCCGGAACAGGACACGCTGACACATCCCCTGGGACACGGCCGGGAGCCCCATCTGGCCAGAGCATCACGTGGCTCTGACCCAGGCATCTGTCACGCGGCGCCTCCGTGACAGACGATACCCTTTATACCCTTCATCCCATCGCTCTGCCATGCGCATAACCGGGAGAGACCCCTCCGGTGAGGGGATCAGGGTCCAGATCGAGACCGACGAGGACATCTGGCACCTGTACAACGTCATAGAGGTGGGAGACCTTGTCACCGCCTCGACCACCCGCCGCGAGGAGAAGGCGGCCGACAAGCTAAGAGCGGAGAGGGCAGAGAAGAAGAGGATGACCCTCGGCGTGCGCATAGAGAAGATCGAGTTCTCGGAGGACGACCTGAGGCTGAAGCTCCTGGGAACCATCGAGACCGGGCCGCAGGACATAGGACAGCACCACACTCTCATCCTCGAGAACGGGGACAGCCTCCTGATATCGAAGAGGCACTGGAGGGAGACCCAGCTCGAGAGGCTGGACAGGGCCGTGAGGGACTCCAGGAAGCCTCGCATCATATTCGTCTCACTTGACCAGGATGACGCCACCGTCGCCGTCCTGAGGCAGTTCGGGCTCAAGGAGGTGACCACGGTCCGCTCCGGCAGGTCCGGGAAGCAGTACGCCGAGAAGCCCCAGGCGGACGGATACCACTCCGAGATCATCTCGAAGGTGGTCCCGCTCATGGAGCCCAACATGCCCATCGTCCTGCTGGGTCCCGGATTCGAGAAGGAGTCCCTGGCCGACGACATGAAGAAGGCAGAGCCGGAGCTGTTCAAGAAGATCCACGTGTACCACACCGGACAGAGCGGGATGGTCGGCATCAACGAGCTCATCAAGACCGGGATGGGCGCGGAGGTCCTCAGGGAGTCGTCCGTCGGAGCCGAGATGGAGGCCGTGGAAAGGCTGATGACCGAGATAGCCAGGAACGGCCTCGCGACATACGGAACCCAGCAGGTCAGGGACGCGGCCCTTTCGGGAGCGGTGGAGAACCTCCTGGTCCTGGACTCGAAGATCCGCGAGCAGGACCTCGACGACATCGTCCGCGCGGTGGAGTCCCAGAAGGGCACGGTCCTGGTCGTCTCCGGGCAGCATGACGGCGGCAAGGAGCTGGCTGCCCTAGGCGGGATGGGCGCCATACTGAGATACAGGACCGAGTGACCCGCGCGCGTCCCGATTTAAATATTATATATGCGCGACCCATAGGGATTCGTGCACCACAGCTTCCGCAAGGGATGCACGCGGAGCGGTGAAGGGATTCAAATGAAGAGCAAGAACGAAGTGGTAGGTTGCCTCAGCGCGCCCCTCTGCATCTGCGACTCCACCCTCGGGTTCGGTGAGCAGGCGGCGGGCGCCGTTTTCTCCAACATCGAAAAATACAGGATCGCCCAGCTGCTGGACGACGCCGGTGTCCCCCAGATCGAGGCGGGGAACCCCATCCTCGGAACCGAGGAGAAGAAAGCCGTCAGGCACATCGCCCGCATGGGCCTGGACGCGTCCGTCATGGCTTGGAACAGGGCCGACATCGGCGACATCAACGCGAGCATCGAGTGCGACGTCGACTCCGTCACCATCGCCCTGCCGTCGTCCAACATCCAGATGGAGAACATGCTGAAGAAGGACCACCAGTGGGTGCTGGACAAGATCTACGAGTCCACAGCCTACGCCGCCGAGCACGGCCTCTACATCTCAGTCGTCGCGGAGGACGCCTCCCGCGCTGACCTCGGCTTCCTCATCGACTACGCCAAGGTCGCCAAGGAGGCTGGTGCCGATCGCTTCGGATACGAGGACTCCCTCGGACTGGACGACCCGTTCACCTGCAACGAGAGGATCAGGATGATCAAGCAGATCTCGAACTTCGACATCGAGATCATCACCCACAACGACTTCGGCATGGCCACCGCCAACACCATCGCCGCTGTCAAGGCTGGCGCCAAGTTCGCCAGGACCACCACCATGGGTCTCGGACCCAGGGCCGGATGCGCCCCCCTTGAGGAGACCGTCATGGCCGCCAAGCACATGCTCAACATCGACACCGGCGTGGACACCACCAAGCTCCGCGCGGTGGCTGAATCCGTCTCCGCAGCCTCCGGCTTCCAGATCTGGCCCACGAAGCCTGTGATCGGAGCCAAGTGCTTCGCGCAGGAGGCAGGCATCCTCAACATCCCCGAGTGCACGGAGCCCTTCGACCCCACCGAGGTCGGAATGGAGAGGACCCTGGTCATCGGCAAGCACTCCGTCAGGAACACCGTCGTCGCGGCGATGTCCGAGATGGGAATCGAGCTCAGCAGGGACGAGGCCGAGCAGCTCCTCGGAATGGTCAGGAAGGCCGCCGCCATGATGCACCGCAGCCTCAGCGAGAAGGAGCTCTTCCAGCTCTACGAGGACATGATGTCCGGCAACAACACGTTCGACGACGAGATCCCCGAGCAGCCGGCACAGTGAAACCATCCCCGGTCCCGCACATCGAGGCGGGGCCTGGGAAACTTCTTAATCGTATCTTAGTTCTTAGAAATACCTAGTTTATGCAAGTACGGTGTTGGCTTTTATACGTATGTCGTCGAACATCCATGCGCAAGCCAACTATCAGCAAGATCATCGAGGACAAGCACAACAACGCGATCATCATGCTCCTGTACCTCTGCGGGAGGAAGTCCAAGACGGAGATCTACACCGCCGTCTCCTCCAATCCCAGGATGTCGATAAAGCTGGACAACCTGGTGGCGGAGGGCATCATAACGATGACGAAGGAGAAGAACCCCAGGGAGAGGTCCATGGTGGACCTGACCCCTCTGGGGGTGAAGTACGCTGAGGGCCTGTGCCGTCTCGAGACAAGCGTCGGCGGGGACGTGGAGGCCCTGCGCAGGGACGGAAGCTCCGACCCCGGATACGAGGAGATCCCGTCCGGGCCGGGATCAGTCGTATCTCCTGTTGTCGGTGACGTGGTTGGCCTTGCCTTCGAACCTCTGGAGGGTCCCGGGAAGAACAAGCCTGACATCGGATTTGATGTTCAGGACCTCCTTCATCCTGGAACTCAGGGCCTGGGTCATCCTGTTGAGTTCAACCATGTCCTCCGTCAGACTGGCCTCGTTGAGTTCGACCTCGACAACCATCCTGTCCATGTAGTTCTCGTTGGTGAGGGTGATGTGGTAGAACGGGGACAGGAAGGGCATCTCGCCGATGACGCTCTCGATCTGGGACGGGAACACGTTGACCCCTCTGACTACTAGCATGTCATCGGTCCTGCCGGAGATCCTCATGAGCCTCGGATGGGTCCTTCCGCACTCGCACTTCTCCCAAGTGAGGGCTGAGACGTCTCCGATCTTGTACCTTATCAGTGGGAAGGCCTCCTTCTGGAGCATCGTGACGACGATCTCGCCCCTCTCCCCGTCGGCACAGGGGTCGCCGTTCTTGTCGAGGATCTCCATGTAGCACAGGTCGGCCCAGATGTGGAGCCCGCACTGCTTCTCGCACTCGAGGAACATCGGACCGTAGAACTCGCTCGCACCGTAGCAGTTGTGGACGCGGACCCCGGTCCTCTCCTGCAGCTTCTGCCTCATGCTCTCCGACCAGGGCTCCCCGCCTGCGATGGCCAGCCTGACCTTGGTGTCGTTCCTGATGTCGATACCCATCTGGTCGCAGACGTCGGCGATGTGGAACATGTAGGAGGGCGTACCTGCCCAGGCGGTCACGGGGAGGTCCTGCATCAGCTGGATCTGCCTGGCGGTGTTACCCGTCCCGATTGGGAGGACCGTGGCGCCGATCCTCTCCGCGCCGTAATGGACGCCGAGACCGCCTGTGAAGAGACCGTATCCGTGGAAGTTCTGGAGCATGTCCTTGCGGGTCATGCCGAATGACGTCATCCCGCGTGCGAGGGACTCCGTCCAGTTGTCGATGTCCTTCTGGGTGTACCCGACGACGGTTGGCCTGCCGGTGGTACCGGAGGAGACGTGCACCCTGACGATGTCGTCGTAGGGCCTGACGAACAGCTTGTCGGGGTAGTTGTCCCTCAGGTCGGACTTCCTCATGAAGGGGACCTGGCGGAACTTCTCGAAGCTGTCGATGTCCTCGGGGAGCAGGTTCACGGACCTCATCTTCTCGTGGAAGAAGGGCGACGCATCGTACATCTCGCGCACCTTGGCCCTGAGCAGGCTGAGCTGCATCTTCTCCAGTTCCTCACGGGGCATCGTCTCGATCTCTTTGTTCCAGAACGCCATCTTGAACACCACATTGTTTCGTGCTATCAAGTAGCACGGCTAAGAACGGGTTTAGGTAGCTTACTATAAATATGTGCTGTCAGGGCGGGGAACGCCCGCTCCCGACAGCACCATCGGCAGACCGGAAGTCACCTGCGTACGACCCTGTTCCAATTCCTGTCGACGTTGTACAGCAGACCTAGATGGAACACGCCGGTGGTCCTGTCCCTCGCACGGCCGTCCGGACTGAGGGACCTGTTCATGAAACGGGCAGAGATGTATGCCATGACGGTGCATAGGACCCCTGTCAGGATGCCGACGTACCGTATCGGATCCACGCACGAATACTGCAGCGTAAAGTCCCCCGAATACACCGTGAAGGAATCTGAGATTATGATCAGGCATACCAGGAAGATCGGCCCGGGGGTGCTATACATGGGTGACAGGATTCCGGCCACTGCTGCGACTGCACACAGGGCGATCATGAGCCGGTTCAACACGTTGCCCTCCATGGAGGCCACATCGAAGAAGGAGAGTTCCCCGCAGTCCAGAGGGTTCCAGTCATCTAAGGTAAGCGAGTAGTCGGGACTCCAGAACGCGAGTATCAGAAGGACTATGACCGACGGAACGACGGAGAGGATGATGGCATTGCGTCTGAACCTCAGCCTCTCGGGCGTCTTCCTGAGCTTCACGATGGCCTTGAACTTCTTCAGCAGCACCTCCGGAGGGACGATCGCCTCCACATCCTGACTGTCGAACCCGAGGCTTGTGCCGAGCGGTTGCTCTCCCACCGAGGACTCGGGCAGCACGGCGCCGCATCCCTGGCAGGCCTCGTATCCGTCCGGATTATCCTTTCCGCATTGAGGACAAAGGACCATAGTCTCCGAATATGTCGGTGTCGATATAAGGGCTGTTATGACTATTTTGGATGGATTTAAAAGACTTAGAATCCATTACATAATATACCTGGGAGGGAAGCTCTCGCCGTCATCGGTGTGGCTATTGTCGCCATTGTCGCGGCAACAGTATTGGTGGTGTCCATGGATGGCGAACAGAGAACGGTGATTGCAGATGGCGTCGTCTTCCATCCGCAATACGGTACCGAGCCTAACTACGACTATTTCGAGTCTGAAACCGGGAACGGCGTAGAACCCTGTATCTTCATTGACGCGGAAGACATGAAATGGATCGTCACCGCATCCGCCCATTTCGAAACGGGTGACGGATACAGGCTTGACAGCATCACATTCTCCATCTCATTCCCCGATGGGATGATTTTTCAGGTGATGACGCCATGGGTCGATGGTATCCCCGATCGGGAGAACAGCTCCGACGGAATCACAGGATATGCGGAACTGGACGGGATGACATACACGGCCAAGTACGACTACGGTGGAAGCTTCGAGGACGATCCCCCGAACTCACCGGACGCCAGCGCCTCCGTGTACACCAAAGGCCTTGACGGACCGGTGAAGGTCACCTATTCCGCGAGATTCGTCGAGGACGCATTCCTCGACAGGGAATCTGAGACGATCGAGGGAAGCTTTATCCTGTACACCGACGGATTCGTGCAGACAACAGACTCGATCTGGGACTCTGGAAGGAGGATCATGGGAGGACTATGAGATGATGAGGCCAGATAGGCTGTGTGCGGCACCATGCGGATTGTTCTGCGGCGCATGCCCTGCGTTCCCGGAGGAATGCCATGGTTGCCTGTCCGACTTCGTGAAGGAGGAGTGCGACGGCTGCCCTTGGTACGGGATCACAGACTGCACCAGGGAACACGGCGTGACGAGATGCTACGAGTGCCCCGAGTTCCCCTGTGGGACACTGGAGAGGTTCAGCGGGGAACCGATCATCAACGGCGACTGCCACCATGCGGACGGGATACCCAACAACAGACGCATGGCTGAGATAGGCGTGGATGCCTGGATCGAGGAGCAGATCGGGAGATACACATGCCCGAAGTGCGGGGAGCTTAGGAAATGGTTCAACGTGGTCGGGCACGTCTGCAAGAAATGAATAATCGGGGGGCTGGACCCCCTTTGTTTGGTTTCAGTTCAGGACGATGGAGCCTGCGACCCTGAGCTTGCCGCCTTCCAGGTACATGATTATCGCCTTGTCGCCAGGCTTGTGGATCATGTCGGACTCCAGGTCGAACTCCACCTTGGCGGTCCTGAAGTCATCGCCGTTGTCGACGGAGGCGATCCTGCACGGGACCATCTGCATCCAGTGACCTATGTGGAGGACCATGCCCTCCTTCAGCGGAGAGGCCCAGTACTTGACAAGGGAGACGTTTCCCTCGACCTTCCTGGACATCTTGACTGAGGGGTCTGTGGTGACCACGTATCCCCTGTCGAGCTCATCGGACTCGATGCCGCGGAGGGCGAGACCGACATGGTCGCCCTTGACCCCGTCGTCGGCATCCAGGTCGTGCTTCTGGATGGACTTGAGGATGACCTCCCTCTTGATGGGGAAAACGGTCATCTTGTCGTGCTTCCTGAAATAGCCGTCGATGACGGATCCCAGAACGACGGTGCCTACACCCCTGACGTTGAAATGGCTGTCCACGGGGCAGGAGCCACATGTCCCCTCTCCGGGAGCCTTGGCCTCGGCCTTCGCCATGGCGATGAGCTCCTCCCTCAGCTTGATGGGGTCGTCCTCCTTGAACTCGTATCCCTCGAGGGACGTGCCCGCCAGGAGGGGCTTCAGCTGCTCGGGCTGGATGTAGTTCTGGAGGATGATCCATCCCCTGTCGATGCCCAGGGCGTCGGTCATGACTATGGTCTCGCCCAGGAAGGAATCGATCTTGTCCACCACGAGGATGGCGAACTCCGACATGGCCACCGAGTAGAAGAGAGACGAGAGCTTCTCGGGATACTTGGAAGGCTCGATAAGGGTGAACGAGTCTGTGCCTGACTTGTGGTCGTAGAAGGTCATGTCGGTGACTGTGCCCTTCTTGCCGATCTTGGACGCGTAGTCCTTTGCGCCGAGCACGGCGATGTTCAGATTTCCCATGCTGCTCAGATCTCCGAGTCGAGGATGAGCTTGATGCCCGCGTCCTTCAGGACGACAACGGCCTTCTCGGGGTCGTCGACCCTGACGAAGAACGCCGCAGTGGTCCTTCCGGTGTAGGCGTATCCGTACTCGATGTTGATGCCGGCCTTGCCCAAGATGTCAGCGGCCTGGAACAGGGATCCGGGGGTGTCCTGGATCACGATCCCTATGACATCGGTCTTCTTCACGATGATGCCGGTGGACTTCAGCTTCTCGAAGGCCTCATCGGGCTTGTCGACGATGGCCCTGAGGATCCCGAACTCCGTGGACTCCGCCAGATTGAATGCCCTCATGTTGATGCCGCAGTCCTTGAGGACCGAGGCGATGTGGGCCAGGCGCCCGGGCTCGTTGTTCACGAAAATTGAAAGCTGCGAGATAATGTTGTCATCCATCAGATCACCCTCGAATCGACGACCCTCTTGGCCTTGCCGGTGAACCTCGGGAGCTCTCCGGGTGCCTTGAGTTCCACCTTGACATAGATGTTGAGATATTTCTTAAGAGCGGCCTCGATGCGCCCGCGGAGGGCCAGCATGTCCTCCATCTTGTCTGTGAACGCCTCGGGCTTTATCTCCACCTGGACGGTCATCTCGTCCAGCGCGCCCTCCCTGGACACGTAGATCATGTATTGGTCCCCGACCTCCGGGATCTGCAGGAGCGTGTACTCGATCTGGGACGGGAAAACGTTGATACCGCGGACGATGAGCATGTCATCGGTCCTTCCGGAGATCCTGGCGATCCTGGGGGAGGTCCTGCCGCAGGCGCACTCCCCTTCCATGAGCATGGTGATGTCCTTGATCCTGTACCTGATCATGGGCATCGCCTCCTTCTTCAGCATGGTGACGACCATCTCTCCCTTCTCTCCCTCCTCGAGGACCTCTCCGGAGTCCGGGTCGATGATCTCGACGAGCATGATGTCGCCGCAGATGTGGATTCCGTTGCGCTCCTCGCACTCGGTGAACATCGGACCGGCCTGCTCGGATGTCCCGTAGATGTCATAGGCCCTGATCCCGTAGCTCTCGATGTGCTGCCTCATGCTCTCCGACCAGGGCTCGGCGCCCAGAACGGCCTTTCTCAGCTTGGTGTCCCTCTGGATGTCGACACCCATCTTCCTGGCGGTGTCCAGGAGGTGGATCAGGTAGGACGGCGTGCATGCGATGGCGGTGACCCCCAGGTCCTGGATGAGCTCGACCTGCCTCTCGGTGTTGCCGGTGCTGGCGGGAAGGACGGTCGCCCCGACCTTCTCGGCTCCGTAGTGGGCGCCGAGTCCGCCTGTGAAGAGACCGTACCCGTAGGAGACCTGCAAGGTGTCGTCAGGTCCGATGCCGATGGAGGTGAAGGACCTCGCGAGGGCCTCGGTCCAGTAGTCCAGGTCGTTCTGGGTGTATCCGACGAGAGTGGGCTTACCGGTGGTCCCTGATGACACGTGGTACCTGACGATCTCGTTGTTGGGAACGGTGAACATCTTGGTGGGGTAGTTGTCGCGCAGGTCCTGCTTGTACATGAACGGGAGCTTGGCGATGTCCTTCAGGCACGTGATGTCGTCCGGATGGACCTTGTGCTCCACCATCCTGTCGTGATAGAACTTGTTGAAGGAATAGAGGTTGTTGACGAGCTGCTTCAGCTCGCGGTACTGGAGGGCCTTGAGCTCCTCCTTGGGCATGCATTCGATCTTCGGGTTCCAGTACATGGTCATCCCCTTGTGGCTATGCTTCAGCCTAGGTTTTTCTCATATAATAACTTGAAAGGGACCCGCAAGGGTTCTCTACCCGCTCGGCCATTATCGTTCATGGAGCAGAGGGAACTCTGGGACGGATTCTACAGGGCCAACGGCAGGGCGTGGAGGGGGAACTCCAGGATACCGGACCCGCTGTCCGGGGACGGAAGCGCCCTGGACCTGGGATGCGGCAACGGCAAGACGGTATCCACATTGATCGACCTGGGATACCGCGTCACTGGGACGGACTTCTCGGAGACGGCCATCGACATGTGCAGGGAGAACTTCGGCGATGCAGCGGAGTTCGTCGCTTCGGACATAATGGACCTCCCGTTCGGGGACGCGTCCTTCGACTACGTCACGGCCGTGCACGTGCTGGAGCACATCGATGACTCGGACATGCCTGCTGTGGTGGCAGAGATACGCAGGGTCCTCCGCCCCGGCGGATACCTCTTCGTCAGATCGTTCACCCCCCTGGACATGAGGTCCGGGAAGAGGTCCGGCGAGGGCATCAGGTACATCCACAGGAACCCGGACGGCATCGTGGCGTTCTTCAGGGGGATGGAGACGGAGTACGCCAGAAGGGTGGACGAACCCACGCGCTTCGGCACCACCAGGTCCAGGGCGGAATGCCTCTTCAGGGAGCCCGCGGACATCTGAGGGCGCGGACATCCTTAAATCAGATTTGCGCATATGACGAACGTCCACAGGATGCCGAGCATCTCGGGGGCCTCGTTCCGCGACTAGGGGCGGAGACGTGACCCTCCGGAGGTCACGGGTCGCGGAAATCCATAGGAGGAAATGCGGTGCCCGTCATCCTGGACGGCGCCCCGAAGGGGATCAGTTGTCCGCCCGCGTCCCGAACCGGATGCGGGCCGCTCACGATTCTGCGTCTTCCGCGTTGTGACCCCGGACCTGTGGACACCCGGTCTGCGCAACCGTTAACTACGGACCAGTTCTCTCGGCACTCCATGCGTTGCCCTAAATGCGGTCACGAGAACCCTCCCGAGGCGCTCTTCTGCGAGGAGTGCGACTGGAGGCTGGACGTGGGCTACAGAGCCCCGAAGAAGAGGAACCCGATGGTGTTCGCCGGGATTGCGCTCGTCATCGGTATCGTCGCGATAGCGCTATGCTTCGTTGACGGCGCCGCGATCGCGGGTGTCATCGTGGGCGCGCTGGGACTGGTGTTCGGAAGCTACTCCGTCAACCTCCCCAGGTACCTTGAGGACTCCAACAAGACCGTGTGCATGGCCGTGGCCGGTGTCGGCATGGTCCTCAGCGTCTTCGGCTTCATCTACGGCCTTGTGGTCTACGCTGGGGTCTTCTGATGGCCGTTTACCGTGGGAAGTACATCCTGGAGGGCCTTGGCACCATCTCGCCCGAGATGGAGCACAACCTGGACCTCGCGTATGACATATGCATGTCCTACAGGGACAGCTTCCCCTGCGAGATGTGCGGCAGATGCTGCCACCAGCCGGAGATCATCGTCCGTCCAGAGGAGATCGACAGGATCTCCTCCGCGGCGGGGATCCCCCTCTACGACTTCATGAGGAACTACCTCGTCCAGACCGGCGACGGGAGGTTCCTCTTCAAGAAGACCAACCCATGCGCGTTCCTAGGCCCCGACAAGAGATGCAGGATCTGGAGGGGCCGCCCCCAGATCTGCGATGACTTCCCCTACGCTGTGTCCATGTTCATGTCCAGGGTGTACCTGGCGCTGACGAACCCGGACGCGGACATAAACGAGCTCATATCGTACATGGACGACGACTGGCCCTGCACCAGGGTGATCAAGGCCGACATCGCGGAGAGGATCGACGCCGTCCGCGACAGGGTCGTGCCCATGTGAGGGTCACATATTGGACCCTATGAAACCCCTCAGGCTGTCCCAGTACATCTCGAACGGGATGTTGTGACCGGCCGAATCCAGCAGGAGAAGCCTGCTCCCCGGGATGGACTCCGCGACACGGATCCCCTCCCGGGGCTCCACCATTATATCCTTCCCGCCATGGATGACCATCGTCGGGACCCTTATCCCCGACACCTCGTCGGTCGTATCGCATCCGTCTATCGCCCTCAGCTGGTCCCTCAGCCCCTCCGGACGCTCCGGCTTCTCGGAGATCGGGAACGTGCATCCAGACGCCTCGTACTCCATGAAGAGGTCCTCGGTGAAGCAGAACGCGTTGACGACCATCGCCAGAGCATCTATCGGCGCGACCCCCTTCAGAACCATGTCGTTCATACCGGACATGATATACTCGAACCTGGCGGGGCGCCTGAGATACGTGGACACCAGCGTCAGCGATTTCAGCCTGTCCGGATGATGTATCCCCAGGAGCTGTGCGACCTGGGATCCCATGGACCATCCGAGGACGTGCACCCTGTCCAGCCCCAGATGGCCGAGGAGAGCCACGACGTCGTCGGCCAGGTCCTCCAGGGAGAAACCCCCCTCATACCCGGTGTCCCCGACCCCGCGGTTGTCGAAGGTGATCACACGGTATCCGTCCATCATGGGGACGGCGTTGCTCCAGAACGCGCCGTTGGCCCCGAAACCACCGATGAGGACCATCGGCTCCCCACTGCCCCTGTCCTCATAGCTCATCCTGATGCCGTTGATGTCCGCGAACATAAGGGTGCAATGCGCTCGCACATCAAAAAATGTCAGCCAGGCGGCCCTCCGCGCATCCCATAGTCTAAATCGGTTGCATACCATCCAGGTCCGATCCGTTATGACTGCCGCCGAGAAAAAGATCCTAATCGTGGTTATGGACGGGCTGGGGGACAGGGCCTGCCGCGACCTCAGGGGGCTGACGCCACTCCAGTACATCAGGCACCCCAACCTTGACTGGTTCCTGAGCCACGGGCAGGGAGGGCTGTGCTACCCCATAGGCCCCGGGATAAGGCCGGGGAGCGATACCGCGCACCTGGCGATCCTTGGATACGATGTGGAATCCGTGTACACCGGCAGGGGGCCGTTCGAAGCCATCGGCATAGGCATGGACATCCAGCCTGGGGATGTTGCCCTGAGATGCAACTTCGCCACGGTCAACGACGACCTGGAGATCCTCGACCGCAGGGCGGGGAGGATCAGGGAGCCCGAGACGACGGAACTCGTCGAATCCCTTGACAGCATAGAGATCGACGGGATAGAGTGCCTGGTGAAGGAGAGCACCGAACACAGGGCGGTCCTGCTGCTGCGGGGAGACGGACTCAGCCCGGAGATCACCGACGCGGACCCGGGAGGGGACACCCATCTGCTCATGGTGGAGCCGAAGGTGGAGAAGGCGGAGTTCACCGCCAACGTGGTCAACAGGTTCATGGAGGAATGCTACGAGCGTCTCAAGAACCATCCCACGAACAGGAAGAGGATGGCGGCTGGGCTCCCCCCTGCGAACATCCTGGTCCCTAGGGGGGCCGGGAGCTTCCCCTACATAGACCCGTTCCCCGAGATACACGGGATCAACGCCGCCTGCGTCGCCGGAGTGGGGATGATCAAGGGGATCTGCAAGGCGTGCGGACTGGATGTCTATCCGCTCCCAGACAACTGCGACGGCACGATGGAGTCCGATTTCATAATCAAGGCGCAATGCGCCATGGAGGCGCTGACGGAGTACGACTTCGTCCTCATGAACTGCAAGGCCCCGGACATCGCCGGGCACGACGGGGATGCGAAGGCGAAGTGCGAGGTTATCAAGCGCCTTGACGCCATGGCTGGGTACATCAAGGACAACATGTCGGAGGACCTGGTGGTCGTCCTGACCTGCGACCACTGCACCCCGTGCATCCTGGAGGACCACAGCGGAGACCCCGTGCCCGTCGCCATCTACACCCGCGACATGGTGAGGGACGAGGCGGAGGAGTTCAGCGAGACGGGATGCGCCAAGGGCAACCTCGGCAGGATCCGCGGAAGGGACATCGTCCCGATATGCATGGATCTGGCGAACCGCATCGAGAAGTACGGGTCATGAATACAGGATGAGCTCCGCATGGAGGCTGCCTCCCGTTGTGACCGGGACCTCCACCTCTGCGCGAGAGACCTCCATGTCTCCGGGGGATCCCATCGAGGCCGTGTCATCGCCGAACGTCAGCACGAGAACGAACGGCCTGCCCTGGGAGAAGGCCTCCATGCATTCCTCCAGATACCCCATTACCCCTGTCCCTCCCGCCGTCATCTCGAGGGCGCAGATATCAGACACCCTTACCAGCGATCCGTCTCCATCGGGGACCAGGTCCGACATGCGTACCTCTGCGGAAAGGGTCCCATCCAGCATCGCGGACGCATCCCTCCCCTCCTCATCGGCAACGAACCCGATCCCCAGCAGAGCGGACATCGCCATCAGCACGACGACGGTGAAGATCATCGCATCGATCAGGGCGATGAAGCCATCGCGCCTCACACGCATAGGATCACCTCGAACACCGCCGGAACGACCCTTCCCGCCCCATCCGTCACCGTCCCCGGGATCATGCGGCTGAACAGCAATCCGTCCATGCTCCCGAATATGTCCGGGGCGACCTCCCCGCAGAACCCTCCGGGGATCCCGACGAGGACGGTCGCGCCCTCGAAGCCCCTCGAATCCAGGAACCCCTCGAGGTATTCCGTGTATCCCGGCACGAAGACCCCGTCCTCCATCGTCCCTGTGAAACGTCCAGCGTCGAGGGAGTCCGTGGGGTCCGAGGTCTCCACCGTTGTTGAGGCGAGCGCCCCCATGAATGCCATAAGGACGATGGCCACGGCCATGAAGGCGACCATCGCCTCCATGAACCCGGCATCCCCTCTGCGATCCGCCCTCATGTGGAGAGCCTCTGCTCTCCGGAGATAAAAACCGCTATGCGTGCACGCACGTCACAGACCGCGGCGGTAGAGTCCGTAGGTGAACCCGCCGCACATCTCCTCGATCTTCGACCTCAGCTTCGGATCGGGCTTCCTGGCGTACTGCCCCACGGCCTTTGCCAGAACCGGCGGGCGCTTCCTGAGATCGAGCCCTATCGACGCCACCCCCGACCTGACGAGCTCCTCGGTGCTGTCCAGGAGGAACAGGTCAACGGAGTTCAGGATGTGGACGAAGCCGCGCTTGTCCCTGTAGACGGGGAACGACGCCTCCTTCTCGTCCCTGATGGATCCACTCTCCAGCCCGGGGTCGCGTGAGTACATGAGCTCCGTCCTTCCGAAGCCCATCACCTCGAACCTCCCCGGCGCATGCGCGATGAGGTCCGAGACCTCGTTCCTCGAGAGCTCGACGGACAGGGTGGTCTGGTATACGTCGAGGGGGAACCAGGAGTTGTAGCAGTTGAACACACTGCTGGCGTAAATCCTGGACGATCCGCGGCACCTCCTGTACTGCCCGGGGCCGTTTACCATCACCGGGCCGTCGTCCACGGCCTCGTCGAGAGCATCGAACCTCGGGAGGAGGTCCACGCACTCCACATGCCTGGAGTCACACATCTCCCTGGCCTCGGCCAGCTTCTCGCCGTGCTCGAAGTACACCCTGTCCACATAGGGCAGGACCGCGTCGAGGGTCTTCAGGGTGCTGACGTAAGCGGAGAACTCCGGCTTCAGGTTCCTGCGGGGCTGCTTCTCCGGGACGATGTCCTGGTGGTGTCTGGGGGTTCTGCCGTCGAGCTTGGGCGTGTCCCCGATGAGGTTCTTGATGACGTCTATGCGCGGATCGTATGTGCGGTAGATCTGGTACCTGCCGTCCGGTATCTTGAACGGGACCCTGATCGGGTCGGTCTCCGAGACCTTGAATCCGCCGACCTTCTCGTCCCCGTCGAATATGGAGATGCCGTCCTTCAGTCCGATGGGCTCCTCCCCGTTCCATGTGAACTCGCGGTCCCTGATGGACACGGTGCCCAGATGGAATCCCCTGTTATCGGGATAGAGCGACTGGACGGGGGACGACACGCCGTCGAGGTATCCTGAGCACGTCCCGCGGTTGAATACGGTCCTCAGGAGCTTCAGCGACTCCTGGTACTCCTCGGAGAAGTCCCCATCCTCGGCCATGGAGTAGACCTTCGCGGAAAGGTAGGCGTACGCGGGGGACCTCATCCTTCCCTCTATCTTCAGGGATGTCACTCCGATCCTCCTCAGATCCTCGATGTGGTCGACCCCGAACAGGTCCGCACAGCTGAGGATGTATCCGCTCCCGTTGCCTGTGTCGTAGCGCTTCCTGCAGGGCTGGGCGCAGGACCCCCTGTTCCCGCTGCGTCCCCCCATGAAGCTGGACATGAGGCATCCCCCCGACATGCAGTAGCAGAGGGCCCCCTGGATGAATACCTCGGTGTCTATGGGGGACTCCGGAACGATCCTGAAGAGCTCGTCCAGGGTGAGCTCCCTGGCGAGTACGGCGCGGTCGAAGCCGTTCTCCGCGCACCACTCGAGCCCCTCGAGGGAATGGATGCCCATCTGGGTCGAAGCGTGCTTGGCGATGTCGATGCCCTCGATGCATCTCATGAGTCCGAGATCCTGCACGAGGACGGCGTCCGCGCCTATGTCGCTGAGGAACCTCACGAATGTCACCGCGTCGGACATCTCCGAGTTCTTGAGAGAGGTGTTGACGGTCACATGGACTTTGACCCCGTGGTCGTGGGCATAGTTGACGGCACCCTCCAGCTGACGGTCGGAGAAGTTGCCGGCGAAGGCCCTCGCACCGAAGTCCTTGCCTGCGAGATAGACGGCATCGCATCCCCCTTTGACGGCGGCCGCGAGTCCGTCGGGGTTCCCTGCTGGCGACAGTATTTCCACGCATTCCCCATGGTGCCCCGCTTATAAACATTGCCCGTCAAGTGGCCCACGCCCCGAAACGTGGCGGCACGGTCCCGCCTTTATCTTCTCTCTCGGGGAGACGGGGCCCATGTACATCGACCTAGGATTCATGGGCAGGGGAAGCGACAGCGGCCCGGATGTGTCCCGTTCCGGCGACTCGGTCATCATAGACTGCAGGAGGTGCCGCCTCACCCCCGTCCCCGGCTCGGATGAGTGCATCAGATGCATGGTGGACGCCGTGTGCGCGCACGGAGGATCGGGGAGGATAGTCCTCCGCACGGGCAGGGACCTCGAGGTCTCGGGAGCCGCGGGGAGGGCGATAGGGGAGGTGGCGTCCATCAAGCGCTGGTCTTCTGACACTCCCCTGAAGGGTACGAGGTGCCGGGGATGCAGGGTATCCAGGGCTGCCGTCATGGATGCTGCCTGGAGGGGATTCCCCCGAAACGCGGCGTTCGAGGGTAGGCGCGTCCTGAAGGAAGGGGCTCCGGACAGGGACGAGTGCCGCACCTGCGTCATGAGGACGTCGAAGGCCCTCGAGCAGATGGACTCTGGGATCAGGAGGGTGGTCAGAGGGATGGGGCCGGGAGGGGAGGTGCCCCCATGAGACCGAGGCTGCCGTCATTCGGCGAGATATTCAGGCCGCCGCCTTCCGACGGCCCCGACCGTGATGGGGAGACCTGCGAGGAGGACCTCGGCGATGGGCTCCTCCCGATCCCCGGGGAACGCCCCAGATCCGCATCCTTCAGCACCAGGGACCCTCCTGGAAGAGGGACTCCGCAGGAACCGCCGTCCGACTTCGCCGGGAGGTTCGCTGCCCTGGTGTCCATGGATGTCAGGTCGAAGTCCTCGTACACCGACTGCTGGATAGCCGGATCCTCCGACGGGCTTCGTCCATTGGCGTCGTACGTCACGCCCCAGGGCAGCGTGCTGATCGGCGTGACGGAGGACGGGGAGGTCGAGTACAACGTCACTCCCAGGGAGTACGCCTACCCAGACGGCCTCAACTCGATCGTCATGGACGTGATCGGGGACATCAGGGAGTCGCACCTCTCCAGGGGAGGTCCCCTTGACAGGGATTCCGTCATGGGCATGGCCAGATCCTCGCTCACAGATAGATGGGAAGATGTGGAGAGGGTGTGCGGGCCCTCCGGCCTGGAGGAGGTGGTGGAGGACATATGCGCCATAGCGTACCGCCATTCCGTCGGAGCGGGCATCTTTGACGTGCTCCTGGCAGATCCGCACATCGAGGACGTGTATGTCGACGCCCCCTGCGACGCGAACCGGGTGCACGTGACCGTCAACGGCATCAGCGGGCTGAACTCCCACATGCGCTGCCGGACGAACCTCATGGTCGAGGGACGCGAGGTGGACAACCTCGTGAACATCCTGAAGCGCGAGAGCGGGCTCAGGTTCTGCCACTCCGACCCCGTCCTCGAAACGGATTTCAGGGACTACGACGCCAGGGTGACGGTCATCGGCTATCCGCTCAGCCCGGACGGGAACGCGGTGGCGATCAGGAAGCACTCCGTCCGCCCGTGGACCCTGAGCAGACTGATTTCCAACGGGACCGTCGACCCGAAGACGGCAGGGATTCTGTCCTTCCTGGTGAACAGCCACGCCACCATCCTGATATGCGGCGCGAGGGGAGCAGGGAAGAGCTCCCTGCTCTCCGCCCTCATGTTCGAGTTTTCCCTAGACCAACGTATTCTGACGATAGAGGACACGATGGAGCTGCCGGGGGCGGCCATGCGCCGTCTGGGATACAAGGTGCAGTCCATACTCGTCGACGAGAGGATGGGCGGGGACCAGCTATCCAGATCCGACGAGGCCCTGAGAGTGTCGCTCAGGATGGGGGAGTCCGCGATAGTCCTGGGGGAGGTGAGGGGCGAGGAGGCGAAGACGCTCTATCAGAGCATGCGCGCTGGCAGGGCAGGGAGCGCCATCATGGGAACCGTCCACGGGGACTCTGCGGATTCAGTGTTCAAGAGGATGGTCTACGACATCGGCGTCCCGGAGGAGGCGTTCATGGCGACCGACGTGGTCGTGACCCTGGGGACCGTGAGGGACAGGCGCACGGGGAACCTCATCAGGAGGGTCAACGAGATCGTGGCGACCGGCGAGAGGCCCGGGGAGTTCGTGGACATCTCCGACACGTCCGCCATGCTCTCCGCACCCGTGATCAGAAGGGCGATGCAGTCCTCACAGAGCACCGCACGCGAGGCCTCCAAGGATATCAGGGCCAGGTCGATGCTCAGGTCCCACCTGGCAGGACTCGGGGCGGAGGACGAGAGGTTCCTAGGCCCGGAATGGATCCTGGCTGCCAACGATGCGGTATCCAGGATGAGGAAGGACGAGACCGCGGAAGCGGTGCTGGAGGGGTTCAGGAGGAGGACTGATGCGGCATGAACGGTCCAGACGTCCTCAGGCTCATCGACGAGTGCCCCACTGTCATAGGGATGATGACCACCGCCGTGGAGTCAGGGGGATCCCTCGACACCGCCATACGCTCGGTGGCCGAGGACGGGCCGCGTCTCTCCAGGGATCTGTTCCTCAGGGCCGTGAGAAGGACGGACACCAAGGGGGCTTGCGATCTCGGTGAGGCCCTGTCCGCAGAGGTGGACGGGCTCCCCCAGCAGGCGTCCGGGTACAGGAACGCCATCCTGCTCTGCATCGCCGCGTCGGATTCGGACAGCTCCGGGGAGAGGCTGAGGCTGCTCAGGGAGGCGTCGGACGTGGCCCTCGACTCCGTCAAAGCGATGGGGGAGAGGTACAGCTCATCCCTCACCGTGCCCTGCATGACGGTCTTCGGGCTCGGGATATTGGTGCCGATGATTCTGATGTCCGTCATCCCGATGCTCGGAATCGGTGGACTGTTCGGTTCGGTGAGCATCGACAGCGGGCTCGTCATCCTGGTCACGCTGATCCTCATCCCCGCAGTCATCCTTGCCGTCACCCTGTGGATCCGCAGGGGGAACCCGTTCATCTCCGGGGACGGTGGGACGGACGGGGTAAGGAACCTGGCCCCGCTCCTCCTGGCCGCGCCTCTCGCGATCCTGCAACTGCATCTGGGCAGGAGCGTGGAGGAGACGGTGCTCCTCTCGGTCGGACCTGCGGCGGTCGTCGCATTGGTCCTCATGGTTCAAGACCGCAGGGCCGAGAGAAGGAGGATGGAGTGCGAGCGCGGACTCAGGGACTCCGTGTTCGAGCTGGGGAACAGACTGCTGGGCGGAGAGGGATTCGAGACCGTCTGCGCGGAGACGATCGGAGCGAGGAGGGAGTGCGAGGAGACCGGCATGCGGCTGGACAGGGAGATCTCGCTCTGCAGGGGCGACGTCGAGTCCGCTCTGTGGAGGGCGGTGGGCCCTGTGTCGCCTGATATAGCCAGGGCGTTCGGCGACATCCTGAGATGCTCCAGGAGGGACGCCGCGGACGCAGGGCGTCTGGCGATGGCCCTGGGAAGGCAGTTCCACAACAGCGACAACGTGCGTCGGGAGCTGGAGATGAGGCTGAAGAGCATGAAGGACATGATGACCGGGACAGCCGTCCTGTTCGCCCCCATGGTCCTGGGCATGAGCGTCTCTATGCTGGGGCCTCTGACCGAGATCGCCGGATACGAGGGGACGGGCGACACGGGTGCCGTCCTCTCGGTGTACCTGGTGGAGCTGTGCGCACTGATCGCGATACTGACGTCCAACCTCGGCGGAGGGGACGGCATCCGCACCGCCGTCTGGAGGTTCTGCGCCATGGCCCCCTTGGCGCTGGTGGTGTTCAGGCTATGCAGCGGCCTCAGCCTGTGAGAACGGTTATGACCGGGCTCGGGGATGACGGTGCATGCTCCAACGCCAATGGCTCGTCCTGGCCGCTGCGGCCGCCGGGATCCTGACGGCCCTCGTGTTCGCGGCACCGTTCCTCGCACCCTATGGCGCATTCACCGGCCTCGACGGCAACGCCGGATACATCGACAACGGATGGCAGGGCCACGGCATCGCTGGATTCGCATACCTCCTAGGCGACCTGTTCTGCCACCAGGAGGAGGCCAGGAGCTACGTTCTCAACGGTTCACAGATGCCTGTGTGCATAAGGGACACGGGCATCCTGATCGGGGCCACTGCAGGGTTCTGCATCTGCACAGCTATCGGCAGGAGGCTCTCCGACAGACGCTTCGCCTTTCTCGGCGCCACCCTGGTCCTGCTGATGGCTGTGGAATGGGCGGTAGAGGGAGCCGTGGGCGACATGCCGGTCCCGAGACTCGTATCCGGGATCGGATGCGGATTCGGAGCCGCCGTGTTCCTGGGATGGATGCTGTACAGGGACACCCAAAATGATGTAGTCCTGTAATCGATTCGGGCCTTCATGATCAGCGAGCGCGACACCGAGTTCTGGGAGGACATCTCCGGCACATACAGTTCGGACGACCAGGGCGACGCCCCGCGCCGGATAGTCGACAGCCTCCTCGAATCTGGAGCGGTCCGCCCGGACGACTGCGTCATGGAGATCGGGTCCGGACCAGGGACGTACTCCCTCCCCCTGGCACAGAGGGTGAGGATACTGGTGTGCATGGATTCCTCCGAGGGCATGCTCGAGAGGCTCGGTGCATCGGCGACCGGGATGGGGATCGGGAACATCGAGCGCTTCCACAAGGACTGGTCCACGTACGTCCCCCGGAAAGGCTACGACTTCTGTCTGGCGACGCTCCTTCCCGGATCGGCATCAGACGATTCCATGAGGAGGATGGAGGGCACCGCTCGCAGGGGCTGCGCCGTCCTGGCATGGGAGAGGCTCGGGTGGGACGACGTCACGGCATCGGTTTCCGATTCCCTCGGGCTTGAGAGGCACGGCCCCGTCAGAGGGACCGAGTTCTTCGAGGACTGGCTCTCCTGTAACAGGAGGGACTTCTCGATCGAGAGGTTCCCCATCGGCCTCACCAGGGAGATACCTTTGGAGAGGGCCGTGGAGAGCGAATGCGCCAAGTTCCGCGCTTTCGGGATCATCGACGGAGTGGAGGATGCTGTAAAGGACGCACTCTCCCCGTACACCGATGGTGGAATGGTCAGGTTCGAGACCGAGAACGTCCTGAGAATGGTGCGCTGGCTCTGTGAGAAGTCGGAGTGAGGCGAGCAGGCAATTGATTCCTGACGCCGGCCAGTCTGGATTTGATATTTGAGGTGCACGGCTCTTAGTAGATTGTGCATACTGAGAACTGGACTTACTGGCTACCCGCCTCGTTATGGGTGTAGGGTAAAGGGTTTTTTAGGGTTTCGCCGGATCAGTCGCACTTGGTCCAGCCGCAGGACTTGCAGATGTTGCATCCGCCCTGGAACTCCAGCTCGGCACCGCACTTCGGACAGGGGTTCTTGATCTCCCTGGGCTTCTCCTCGGGCCCCTCCTCGGAGATCCCGTGGATCTGCGCCTGCATCTCCTTGTACATGTCCGTCAGGGCCCATCCCACAGCCATGGGGCAGCAGGATCCGAGGCTGGTGTCCCTCTTGGTGTGCGTCCTGACGACGTATGACGGGCAGGACCCGCAGGACTTGAGCTGGTCGACTATCGCGTCGATTCCGCATCCGGACCTTGCGGCGAGCGAGATCATCCTGGACAGCCCGACCATGAAGTTGTTGCAGCCACCTGTGGAACCCTTGTTGAGATAGGCCTCCATGAGCTCGCCCGTGTCCGGGTCGAAGAACGCCGTGCAGTGCAGGCTCCCGCATCCGGTCATCAGCTTCCTCTTCTTGCCGACGACGTTGTCGCCGACCTTCTCGACGATTCCCCTCTTCTCGGGCTTCTCCTCCTTGGGGGCGGATGCGGGTTCTGGGACCTCGGCCTCCTTCTCCTTCTCCTTCGTGGAGAGGATCCCCAGGCGCTTGCAGCCGTCGCGGAAGACCGTGACCCCCTTGCATCCGGACTCCCAGGCATACATGTAGATGTTGTACACGTCGGGCTCGGGGAACTCCTCGGGGAGATTCACGGTGGAGCTGATGGAGGCGTCGATGTGCCTCTGCCAGGTGGCCTGCATGTCTATCCTCTGCCTGTAGTCCAAGTTCTTGGAAGTGACGAAGAATCCGGGGAGCTGGGACTCGTCCTTGACATCGGGGTGTGCGTCCATGTATGCCTGGACGATGGGCGTGTAGACCTTGTAGTACTCGTCGTGATCGGAGAGGGAAGTGGTCCTCCTCTCGTACGAGATTGCGAAGATGGGCTCTATCCCTCCGGAGATGCCGATCATGGTGGAGAGCGTGCCGGTGGGAGCTATGGTAAGCAGCTGCGAGTTCCTCAGCCCGTACTGGAGGACGAGCTCCCTCGTCTCCTCGGATGCGTTCTCCTTGAAGAACGGCGAGTCGACGATCTGCTGGGGAACGCACTTGGGGAACATGCCGTACTCCTTCGCCATAAGCGCGGACTCGTTGAGGGCGGTGTCCATCATCAGCCTCCCGAGCTTGTCGCAGAAGTCCACGGACTCTGGGGTGCCGTACTTGTAGCCGAGCATGATGAGCATGTCGGCCAGGCCCATGATGCCGAGGCCGATCTGCCTCCAGTTGCGGACGGACTCCTTCTGCTCCTCCAGGGGGTGCAGTGGCAGACCCTCGTCCAGGACGTCGTTGAGACCGCGGACGCAGATCCTGACCGCCTCGATGAAATCCACGACCTGGAACCTGCCGTCCTTGACGAATGCGGCGAGGTTTATACTGCCGAGAAGGCAGCTCCCCCCGGCAGGGAGGGGCTCTTCGGCACAGGGGTTGGTGCCGGCGTATGTGTAGTCCGGGAACTCGCTCAGGAGGTTCCAAGAGGATATCCTGTCCCAGTAGAGGCACCCGGGCTCTCCGTAGTCCCAGTTGGCATGGCAGAGCTTCTCGAAGAACTCTGCAGCATTGAGATCCTTCCTGATCTTCTGGTTGCTCTCGGGGCGGTCGAACTTCTGCGTGAAGGACTTCCTGTCCCTGACGCACTCCATGAACTCGTCGGAGACCCTGATGGACATGTTGGCCTTGGTGACCCTCTCCAGATCCGTCTTCACGGACATGAACTCCTCAAGGTCGGGATGCTCGCAGGACATCGTGAGCATGAGCGCCCCGCGGCGTCCGTGCTGACCTATCAGGCCTGTGACCATGGAGAAGAGGTCCGTGAACGAGACAGCGCCGGAGGTCTCGGAAGCCGTGTTGTTGATCTTGGCACCCCGGGGGGCGAGCTTGGAGATGTCTATCCCCGCTCCACCACCGTAGCTGAACGTGCGGGCGAGCCTTCCCGCGGTCTCGAAGATGGATTCTATTGAATCCTCGGGCGGGGTGAGGACATAGCAGTTGGAATAGGTGACTTTGAGTCCGCTCTTGTAGAGCCCCCTGTTGGCCAGGATCCTTCCGCCGAAGAGGAACTTCTTCTCGGCGATCATCCTGCGGATGTCAGCGTTGCCGTTGCTGATACGGTCGAGCCACTGATCGAACGTCTCGTTGTCGTGGCAGTACTTCTTGGTCCATATGTCGATGCCGAGCTGGTTGTCGGCACCGAGCCATTCCTCTACGTTCACTTTTCGTCCCCCTTTGTCGCTGTTTCGACTGCTCTCCCCCATCATCCCGTCGGGGTATTTTATGGTCTCTGTCATTAGAATGATTTTTACATCGGTGTATACATCCAACTTAATCCTTACACTCTCTAGATGGCTGAATTCAGCTTGATTAAGATAATATGAGTGCTGATTTGGCGATTTTTGCCTCCAATTTTGAATTTATTTACTCAAAATAATGCATAAGTAATCATATTGCAAATTTAGAAGGATTATACATCCAATTACTTAGTTGACGACTTCTTATATTATAGTGAAAGGACCTGGCTATTCATCTCTAACTTGGGATGCGGAATAGTTGATGTCCTTACACATTGGCGACTCCGGAATGGTTCGATGATCCTAGATCGGTTCCATTCGGAAATGATCCATCATGAAACCGATTTCTCTGCAGGCGACTGATGCAGCCCCTTTTCCTTTCACGTCTCCCGCAACAAGGCATTCGTTTTCCCATGTCCAGCATACAATCCAAACGCCTGTTGCAAACAATTAATGTATTTTTTTATACATTGTAATACAATAAGATTCATTATATACCAAAATGTCATTCACCTGTACAGAGACAAGGTGAAATCATGTACAGCCCGTCGAAAGAAGATGCAGAGAGGCTCTCGGCTGAGGGCTTCGGAACTGTACCGGTGTCCCGCACGATCCTGGCCGATGTCAGGACACCCATCGAGGTGCTCAACACGCTGATGGGGATGGACACCCACTGCTACATCCTGGAAAGCATAGAGGACAGGCAGCGCTGGGGAAGGTACACGATCCTCGGATTCCAGCCCATGCTGGAGTTCGTCTGCGTCGACGGGACGGTATCTCTCACCGACAGGGACGGGACCAGGACGTTCAAGACCGATGACCCATCGGATGTCATCAGAGACATCGTCAGAAAGTACAGGAGCCCCGTCGTGGATGGGATGCCTCCGTTCACGGGAGGCCTCGTCGGATACTTCTCGTACGATTACATCAAATATGCCGAACCGTCGCTGAGGATCGATGCGATGGATGATGAGGGCTTCAAGGACGCGGACCTCATGCTGTTCGACAAGGTCATCGTCTTCGACAACTTCAGACAGACAATCACCGTCATCGCGCATACCGTCGCGAACGAGCCTTCAATGGACTACCGTCACGCATGCGACATCATCGACACGATAATCGATGTCATCAGGAACGGGAAGGGCCGCGATCGCGTCCCCACCGTGCTCAGATCCGACTTCAAACCGATGCATTCCAAAGAGCGTTACTGCGAGATGGTCGAGACGGCCAAGGACCGCATCAGGGAGGGCGACATCTTCCAGGTGGTGCTGTCCAACCGCCTGGAGGCGGAGATGGACGGGAACCTCCTGGACGTGTACAGGATCCTGAGGACCACCAACCCATCCCCGTACATGTTCTACTTCTCCGGGAGCGACATCGAGGTCGCCGGGGCATCCCCGGAGACCCTGGTCAAGCTCAGGGACGGCGTGCTCCACACGTTCCCCCTCGCCGGCACAAGGCCCCGTGGCCGCACAGATGAGGAGGATGAGCGCCTTGAGAGGGAGCTGCTCTCGGACGAGAAGGAGCTGGCGGAGCACAACATGCTGGTGGACCTCGGCAGGAACGACATCGGGAAGGTGTCGGAGTTCGGCTCCGTGGAGGTAGAGAAGTACATGGGGATCGAGAGGTTCTCACATGTGATGCACATCGGCTCCACCGTCAGGAGCCGCATCCGCGGAGACATGGACGCCCTGGACGCCATCGAGGCCGTCCTGCCCGCAGGGACACTCTCCGGGGCCCCGAAGCTGATGGCCTGCAGGATCATCGACGACCTTGAGGACTGCAAGCGCGGGATATACGGCGGTGCGATTGGCTACATCGACCTGACCGGGAACATGGACGTCTGCATCGGGATCAGGATCGCCTACAGGAAGAACGGCAAGGTATTCGTCAGATCCGGCGCGGGGATCGTCGCCGACAGCGTCCCGGAGAACGAGTACCGCGAGTGCATGAACAAGGCCAGAGCGGTCGTTGAGGCCGTCCGCAGAGCGGCGGAGGGATTGGAATGACCACCGTCATCGTGGACAACTACGACAGCTTCTCGTACAACCTGTACCAGGCCATCGGCTCCATCGACCCGGATGTGACCGTCGTGAGGAACGACCGGGTCACGGTTGACGAGCTGGCGTCGATGGGGGCGGATAGGATCGTGCTCTCCCCCGGTCCCGGAAGGCCGGAGGACGCCGGGATCTGCGTCGACGCCGTCAGGGAGCTCCGCGGAACGGTACCCATACTGGGGGTGTGCCTGGGGCATCAGGCCATCTGCGTCGCGTACGGAGCGACGGTGACCTACGCCTCCAGGCTGATGCACGGCAAGTGCTCTGAGGCCATCGTGGACAGGGACTCACCCCTGTTCGGAGGGGTCGGCGCAAGGACGCCCGTGGGGAGATACCACTCCCTGGCCGTCGACCGCTGCACTCTTCCCCCGGAGCTGAAGGTCACATCCGTGACCGCAGACGGGGAGGTGATGTCGGTGGAGGACCCGGACAGGAAGGTCTTCGGGCTCCAGTTCCACCCCGAATCCATACTCACTCCAGAAGGGCCCAGGATCATCGCCAACTTCATGGAGGTGAGGATGTGACCGTCGTCACCGACGCCCTGCTCAAGCTGTCGAAAAGGGAGGACCTCACCTTCGATGAGGCCAGGGACGTGATGGACCTCATCATGAGCGGGGAGTGCTCCCCCGCACTGATCTCCTCGTACCTCACCGCCCTGACTGTAAAGGGCGAGACCGTCGACGAGATAGCCGCTTCCGCTACGGAGATGCGCGCCCACGGGCTCAGGCTCCCGGGGGACCACTCTGACGCCCTGGAGATAGTCGGCACGGGCGGGGACAGGTCCGGTTCCTTCAACATATCCACCACCTCCGCATTCGTCGTCGCGTCCTGCGGCGTCCCTGTCGCCAAGCACGGTAACAGGGCGGCAAGCAGCAGGTGCGGCGCCGCCGATGTCCTGGAGGCTCTCGGCGCCAACATCGACCTCCCGCCGGAGGACACACAGAGGATCCTGGAGGAGTGCGGATTCGGGTTCATGTTCGCCCAGAGGTACCATACGTCGATGAGGTACGTGGCCCCCATCCGTAAGGAGCTGGGGTTCAGGACGGTCTTCAACATACTCGGCCCGCTGACCAACCCCGCCGGAGCCGGCAGCCAGCTGTCCGGGGTGTACTCCAAGGCTATGATCACCCCCATGGCAAGGGTCCTTTCCAAGCTGGGGGTGAGGAACGCGATGGTCGTGTACGGCGTCGACGGTCTGGACGAGATCTCGGTGTCGGACATCACCCTGTGCACCGAGGTTAGGGACGGGAAGCTTCAGGACTACGTCATCTCACCCGAGGACTTCGGGATCAGGAGGCATCCCCATGACGAACTCCTCGGCGGAGAGCCGGTGGAGAACGCGGCCATCACCCGTGCGGTGCTCTCTGGACAGAAGGGGGCCAAGAGGGACGCCGTCCTCCTGAACGCGGGTGCGGGCCTCTACACCATCGGGAAGGTGAAGTCGATAAAGGACGGGATGGAGATGGCCGCCCAGGCGATAGACTCGGGCGCCGCCATCGCGACCCTGGACAGATATGTCTCGCTCACGGGGGCGATGTGATGTCGACGATACTGGACAGCATCGTCGCGGACACCCGCCTCAGAGTGAACTTCGAGCGCACCATCAGACCGATTAACGAGGTGATGGAGGGGAGCAGGGTCCGCCCCAGACGCACCGGGTTCCCCTTCGAGAGGACGCTGGAGTCCGAGGGGATGTCCCTGATATGCGAGGTCAAGAAGGCATCTCCGTCCAAGGGGGTAATAAGCGAGGACTTCCCGTTCCTGGACATCGCCAGGGAATACGCGTCCGCAGGGGCCTCGGCGATCTCCGTGCTCACGGAGCCGAAGTACTTCCGCGGGGACGACAGGTTCCTCGAGGAGATCGCGGACTCCGTGGACACCCCCATCCTGAGGAAGGATTTCGTCATCGACGAGTACCAGATCTACCGCGCCAGGGAGATCGGCGCCTCTGCGGTCCTGCTGATAGCATCCATACTGAACGACGTCCAGCTGTCTGACTACCGCGAGCTCGCGGAGTCCCTGGGGATGTCCGCCCTCGTCGAGACGCACACTAGGGAGGAGGTGGAGAGGGCGGTGTCCAGCGGCGCCGGGATCATCGGCGTGAACAACCGCGACCTGTCCACGTTCCATGTGGACATAGGCAACAGCCTCCGCCTCAGGGATTGCATCCCGGACGGGGTCGTGTGCGTATCCGAGAGCGGGATCTCCGGCTCGGAGGACGTGCGCATGCTGGCGGACGCCGGCTTCGATGCGGTCCTCGTGGGGGAGGCGTTCATGCGCAGCCCCGACAGAAGGGCGCTGATGGAGGCCATGAGGTCATGACGCTGGTGAAGATCTGCGGCCTGACCCGCCTGGAGGACGTCGAGGCGGTGAACGCACTAATGCCCGACATGGCCGGATTCGTGTTCTACCGCCCCAGCCGCAGATGCGTCTCCGGGGATGCCGCCCGGGAGCTCGGCTCCGGACTGTCCCCGTCCATCGTCAAGGTCGGGGTGTTCGTCGACGAGGACCCCCTGGTGATAGCGGACCTCGTCGGATCCGGGATCATCGACGCGGTGCAGCTCCACGGGGTGGAGGACGGAGCGTACATCCACGGGCTCAGACGCCTGGTCGACGTGCCGATCATCAAGACCTTCCTGGTCAGGGGCCCCAGGGACATCGGGGCGGCCAACCGCTCGGATGCGGACTGCGTCCTCCTGGACGCGGGCATGGGCTCGGGCATGACCTTCGACTGGTCCCTCCTGGACGGCATGGAGCGGGACTACATCCTCTCCGGCGGCCTGAACCCGAGGAACATCCGCGATGCTGTGGAGATGCTCCATCCGTACGGCGTCGATGTAAGTTCCGGAGTAGAGACCGACGGAAGGAAGGACCCATCCAAGATGTCGGCATTCCTCCGGACCGTACACGGCATATCCCGATGAAGGGTAGATACCCGCCGATGCCGAATCCCACAGGACCTTTCGCTTTCCTCCCTGCAGACGGCACGACATCGTATTATCGAGAACGATGACGATGCGGAAAGACCGGATCCCCGCATCCATGCCTGGATCCCGTCTATATACGGTACCGAGAATCATTAGACAACCATCAAGTAAGCTCCCGTGCGTTCCATCTGACGTATGTTCGGCGGTTCCAGAGAGCGCAGGGAGAGGGCTATGGCCGATTTCCAGGCCCGCGTCAGATCCCGGATGGATGAGGAGGCTGAGAAGGGTGCCGTGTTCTTCTGCGGTCCTGTCGAGACGCTCCGCAGGGAGCTGAAGCTCACTCCGAAAGGCGATCTGGTGTACATCGTTCGCGCGTACACCGGCGCCGAAGACATGGAGGAGACGAGAGCATACAAGCTCACGGGGATCGACTCATGGAAGCTGACGGACAGGGAGCTGACGATGTCTGGGGAGTTCATGTACGATCACGATGACCATCTCTGGGGTGTCAGGGACAATCTCTCCCGTCCAGTGCACAGGAAGATCAGGGTGCCACAACCATTGGACAACACCGATGCGCTCGAAGAGTTTCTGGGCTCGATGGCCGGGCTCTCAGGGAAGCGCGCCTCTGACGAGGGGATCGGAAGCATGTTCGTACAGAAGGAGATCCTGGAGCCTATGGCCGGGATTGGTCTCGCGACGGTCGCATCCCCCATATGGATTGCCTCGGTGTTGCTGTATACCAAGGTAGATGGGACCCTCGACGGGTTCGAGGTCATCGAGGGGAAGCACTATCCGAGGTTCAGCTTCATGGACAGGGACGGGATCAGCCACTCGTCGGTAGACCTGCGCCATCCGCTGGAGAACGTGTACGACGAGGCCACGATCATGCGCATAGTCGGAGGGGAGCTCCCACGCAGGGTCCCCGTGAGGTACAGGCGCGACAACCGCGAGGATTGCTATTGCGAGATCTGAGGAACGAAGGAGGGATGCCGGGACACAGGCCTGATGGTCCGCTCGAAGGACTGCCGGGCCGATTGCAACCATAGATGCGGGACGGGGAGCAGGGCCTCAGGCCCTGTCCAGCTCCGCCCTCATACTTCTGACGTACTCCGCAACATATGGCACGGAATCCCTCCCGTGCTCGGCGATGATCCTCACGATCGCGGAGCCCACGATGGCGCCGTCGGCGAAGTCCGTCATCCTCCTCGCCTGCTCAGGCGTGGATATCCCGAACCCGATGGCGCAGGGGATGTCCGTCGCCTTCCTTACGGCCGAGACCATGTCCTCCAGGTTGGAGCTGAATGACGTGCGTACGCCGGTGACCCCCATGGAAGACACGATGTAGATGAATCCCTCGGCCTCGGATGCGATCATCGAGATCCTGTCCTCTGACGTGGGCGCTATCATCGAGATGAGCTTGACGCCGTGCTTGGTGCAGTATGGCTGGATGTCCTGCTTCTGCTCGTACGGCATGTCCGGGACGATGATCGCGCATATCCCCGCCCTGCGGCAGCGCTCCAAGAACCTGTCCGGACCGTAGACGAAGACGGGATTGATGTATGTCATCACCAGCATCGGGACGTCGAGGTCCGCGCGCACGCGCTCCGCCATGTCGAAGATGTCGTCGGTGGTGACTCCCGAGGACAGCGCTCTGACGTCCGCGCCCTGGATGACCGGACCCTCTGCGATGGGATCCGAGAACGGGATGCCCAGCTCGATCAGGTCGGCACCGGCCTCGGCCATGGCCCTCACAAGACCCTCCGTGGTCTCGATGTCCGGGTCGCCGCATGTGACGAACGGTATGAACGCCCTGTGTGAGAACACCCTCTCAAGGTCATGCGTGTGATCAGTCATGGATGTCCCTCCCCCTGTACCTGGCGATGGCGGCGACGTCCTTGTCTCCGCGTCCCGAGAGGTTCACGACGATGATGTCGTCCTTGGACATCGTCGGGGCGAGCTCCCTTGCGTAAGCCACCGCGTGGGCGCTCTCTATCGCTGGGATGATGCCCTCGGTCCTGGACAGATACTCGAACGCGTCCACCGCCTGGTCGTCGGTGATCGCGACGTACTCCGCCCTGTCTATGGCCTTCAGGAAGGCGTGCTCCGGACCGATGCCCGGGTAGTCGAGACCTGCGGAGATGGAGTACACGGGAGCGATCTGCCCGTACTCGTTCTGGCAGAACAGCGACTTCATGCCGTGGAAGATGCCGGTGGTGCCCTTGGTCATGGTGGCCGCATGCATGTCGGTGTCGACACCCTTTCCAGCGGCCTCGCACCCGACCATCCTTACTCCGGGATCGTCGACGAACTCGTGGAAGAGGCCGATGGCGTTGCTGCCGCCGCCGACGCAGGCCACCAGGCAGTCCGGAAGGCGTCCCTCCGCCTCCATCATCTGCCTCCTGACCTCCCTGCCGATGACGCACTGGAACTCACACACCATCTCCGGGAAGGGGGCGGGGCCCATGACCGTGCCTATGACGTAATGGGTGTCGGACACGCGGTTGGTCCACTCCCTTAGGGTCTCGTTGACGGCGTCCTTGAGCACGCCGGTGCCGGAGGAGACCGGATGGACCTTGGCTCCCAGGAGCTCCATCCTGTAGACGTTCAGGGCCTGTCTCTCCACATCATGGGCCCCCATGAAGACCTCGCACTCCAGTCCGAGATACGCGGCGAGGGTCGCCGTGGCAACACCGTGCTGTCCCGCACCGGTCTCCGCGATCACCCTGGTCTTGCCCATCCTCTTTGCCAAGAGGCACTGGCCGATGACGTTGTTGATCTTATGGGCGCCGGTGTGGTTCAGGTCCTCCCTCTTGAGGTACACCTTGGCACCCCCGAGGTCCCTGGTCATCCTGTCGGCGTAGTAGAGCATCGACGGCCTTCCGGTGTACTTCCTGTTGAGCTCGTCGACCTCCCTCAGGAAGTCGGGGTCCTTGATGTATCTGTGATAGGCCTCGTCCAGCTCTATCACCGCGTTCATCAGCGTCTCAGGGACGTACTGCCCCCCGTACTCTCCGTAAATGCCGCCATCTCCGGTCATGTGTGTCAGGGATGATTATCATCAGGCTCTATTTCAATATATTGTTCATTGATGAACAATATTATACAATAATACCCCTGCCCCGGATGTCGGGGCAAGGGGTGGAAGGGGACGGGGGATCGCCCCGTCGTTGTGCCGCGACTCAGGCGGTGCCGATGTCGGAGTTCGTGTCGAACAGGTTCCATGTGACCAGCAGGGTGCCGTCGGCATCGTGCTGTTCGTTGATGACCGGCATGAAGTACCTGTCGTTGTACCACGTCGTCTCGCTGGTGCCGTCCGGGTACGTGGTCGTGTACCCGGAGCATTCCATCTCCTCGCCCATCACGGTCTTGGTATCCGTGACGTCGGGATCTCCACCGACCTTAATGTCGCCCATGTCGTCGAAGTGGAAGACCCACACGGTCCCGTCGGAGTCCGCGACGACCATGTAGTATCCGGTGTTCGAGAAGAGCCAGACGTTGGTCATCCTGCCACCGTCGCCGTTGTCGTACACTGCGTAGGAGCCTGACCCCATTGAATCGGGTTCGCCGAGATCGGTGTATCCGGACAGGAAGTTCAACATCACGGTCCCGTCGGCCAGGTTGTCCTGCTGGAGATAGAGGATGCCGCTTCCGACCCCCACCGAATAATATGTGATGGTGCCGTCGGCGTTGTCGACGCGGACATTGTAGCAGAGCCTGGGGCCGTAGACGGTCTCACGGACGCTGATGGAGGCGTCGTCCTTGACAAGCCCGGGCTGCATCCTCTCGACGAAGTCCTGGACGGTGGATGTCTGGGTTGTCGTCTCACCGGTCACCAGGTTCGTGTACTCGTAGGTCAGGCTGTTGCCGTCGACGGAGGTGATGACCATCATGATGATCCCGGCGGAGTGCGCATCCGTCAGGATGGCGAGATTGTTCAGGTCCCCGTTGATCCTCGTCAGATAGAGGACGTCGCCGACCTCGGGGGAGAGGTCCGATGAATCGGTCTCGTACGGGACGTACTCCTGGTGGATGGTCGAGTTGCTGATGACGGAGGCACCATCCGCATTGATGGATATGTAGCAGACATCATCGGAGCATACCAGCAGATACTCGCCCTGGTCCGGATCGAAGTACAGGTCCGCGGGGACGAAAGCCCCGTCCACGAAGGCGACGGATTCCCCGATGAACTCGGACCCATCGATCTGGTCGACCGCGCCGAGCCTGTCATAGAACGCCTCCTCCGTCATGCTCTGGGAGCCGTTCGGATACTCCACCTGGTAGGCCCCGTCCTCGACGCCGGTGACCAGCAGGTAGAATTCGCGTGTGAGCCCGTTGTTGTCGTACCTGGTCATGTTGACGTAGTCGCCCTCGGACAGGCTGCGTGTATCGGACAGCTGGGACAGCTCGAGCCCGTCAGCGCCCTCGAACAGGGATGTGCCGATCAGCTCGCACGTCGACCCGTTCTGCACGTACCTGTACTGCACGCCGTTCTCAGGACATATCCAGTATCTGACCCCGTTGGCATCCTCGTAGATGTTGCACGCCCTCTCTCCGAAGGCCGTGTCGATAGTCTCGGTCCCCACTAGGTCGTAACCTTCACCGCTGTCGCATACGATCATGTAGAACTGGTCGGTGCTGTCCATGACATAGGGGGCCCACATCGTCTTGTCCGAATAGGAGTTCACGATGATCTCGGGGGCCATGTCGTCCTCCGCGATCGTGAGCACATAGGTCCTTTCCCAAACGGTCCCGTCCGGTTCCGTCATTTTCGTTGTTATGAAGTCTCCGACCGATGGCTGGGAGACGGGCAACTCGATGCCGTCATCCGCACCATCGTCGGAATAGATGATGTATGTACCAAACGCCGCCAAGGCCACGACAATGACCACGACGGCGGCGATTGCCATCTTGTTGTTCATGATGAACTTCCATGATGACCCGCGCTGTTCGCGCCGGACATGGAGGTGTCATCGGATGGTGTGTATAACAGGGTTGGCGAGGATCTGTCGTCGGCCCCGTGATGCTCCCCATCCTCTACGGATGATCATCTCATCGAGAGGGCCACCTTCATGACGCCGTCGGATCTGGAGGCGAACAGCTCGTAGGCGGACATCACATCGTCGAACGGGAACCTGTGTGTGATGAGCACGGAAGGGTCGATCGCGCCCGATGATATCAGATCCATGAGCTCATTGCAGTGGGATGCGTCAACCCCGCCGGTCTTGAACACCAGGTTCTTCCCGTACATGACCGGGAGCGGCAGCACCTGCGGCTCCTCGTACATCGCAACCACGACGACGGTCGCGTTGGGCCGGGCGATCCTCCACGCCATCTCGAAAGTTCCCCTGCCTCCGGCCACCTCCATGACCGTGTCGGCCCCGCGGCCCTCAGTCAATGAGCGCAGCACCTCCTCCGGATCCTTCTCGGTGGGGTTCACGACGACGTCCGCCAGACCGTGGGCGAGTGCGAAATCAAGACGAGAACGGTCCGTGTCGATCATCACGACCGTCCCCGGACGGTGGGGGCGACAGCACATGGCGGTGCAGAGACCGGTCGGGCCGGCACCTATGATGGCCACCACGGAGCCTTCCTCTATGTCACCGATGTCGGCCGCCCAGTATCCGGTCGACAGCAGGTCCCCGGTGAACAGCGCCTGCTCGTCGGACACCCCGTCCGGGATCGGCGTCAGACCGTTGTCCGCGTAGGGGATCCTGACGTACTCGGCCTGCCCGCCGTCGATACGGCATCCTAGGGCCCAGCCTCCGGCGGGATCGGTGCAGTTGTTCACCCACCCCCTGCGGCAGAAGAAGCACTCTCCGCAGAACGTCTCCACGTTGACAGCCACCCTGTCGCCTGGGGAGACGCGCCTCACATCTGGGCCTACCTCCTCGACTATGCCGACGAACTCATGGCCGACGATGATGCCGGGGACGGCCCTGGGAACCGCCCCTGCCCTGATGTGAAGGTCGCTGGTGCATATCGACGCAGTCGTAACGCGGACGATGGCGTCTCTCGGACCCTTGATCTCTGGCTTCGGCCTGTCCCTGACCTCGAACCTCCCGTTCTCGACATAGACGACGGATTTCATGGACCTCCAATCGGACTCGGCATATTTCTGTTGAGCTAAGAAACGTCACTCCGGCATCCCGTCCGACCCCTTGCGCAGCAGAACCAACGATGAGATCCAGCTCACCAGAAGGCCTGCGACCGCAAGATACCTCCAGACACTGAACCCGACGTCGGCACTCACCAGCCCCGGACCGAACATGTCCTGGATTCATGACGGGACCGTGTCCACGGACGTGCCGCCCTCGAACCCCGGAGGCGCAGACGCCTGGATGGAGAAGCCCGAACCCACATCGTTTATCATCAGCAGTATGACCGCGGTCATGACGACGAAGACCACCTGCGTGGCCACATTGCCCATCCTCTCAGGGGCAATCGCCCACATCACTAGCAACACGGCGGAAACCAGTGCGAAGAAGAGGACTATCGTGCCCATCACCCCTCTGGGAACGGCATCGACTCCGTGCATGGACCTGACATCCCAGCCCGTCAGCGACTCGGACCCCTGGCCTGTGACCATGGTGGCATCCACGGTCACCCAGTCCAGGTACATCGTCGCTACCATCAGGGCGATCCCCACTGCCCATACGACGTACAGTGAATATCTGACTACATCGGAACGATCGATCGTAACACCCTCGTTACCATCGGCACGGTCTATTTTTAAATGGGGTCAATGGCTGGACGTGACATCCGAGGCCCCCATCCCCATGTAACTCCATAGAGCCAGATTGCATCCGAGAATATCCGTATGTCTGCGGAGTCGTGAGACAGGTTAATATAGAACCGCCGTCTATGAGGATTCCAGCACGGTCGAGGACGGTGCCTTTTTCCCATTATTAGGAGATTGACCAATGACAGCCGAGGACGCTCTTAAAACCGGTACTACGACAATCGGAATCAAACTGAAGGACGGAGTCATACTGGCCTCCGACCAGAGGGCGACAATGAGCAACATCATCGCTCACTCGCACGTCCAGAAGGTCTATCAGCTCTCGGACAACATCGGCATGACCATCGCCGGTGTGGTCGGCGACGCGCAGCTCATGGTTCGCTACATGCAGAGCGAGATCTCCATCTACTCCATGAAGAAGGGCGCCCCGATGTCCGTCACCGCTGCCGCCACCCTCGTGGCCAGCGTCATCCGCCAGGGATTCTACCTCGGCCTCATCGTGGGAGGGTACGACAGGACCGGAGGGCACGTGTTCAGCATCGACGGTGCCGGAGGATACATCGAGGACAACTACATGTCCGTCGGTTCCGGATCCGTGTTCGCCCTGGGATCCCTCGAGACCACGTTCAAGGAGAACATGACCAAGGACGAGGGCATCGATGTCGCCATCACCGCCCTCAACTCCGCCAGGAGGAGGGACAACTGCACCGGCGACGGCATGCTCGTCTCCTACATCGGCCCCGACGGCTACGAGGAGATCCCCGTCGAAGAGATCAAGTCAAGATGCGAGGCCCTGGGCTTCGCATTCCCGAACTGAGTTCGGATTCCGCAAACCGCTTCCAAACCGTTTCCATTCTAAACCGGTTCTAATTCAACTGATGAAAGCTGGATTCCCATGAATGTCGATAGACTGTTCGAGACGCTCACCGAAGAGGTGAAGAGGAACATGCCTCCGGACATAAAGATCAAGGAGATCAAGTTCGAGGGGCCGCTCGTGGTCGTCTACACCGACGAGTACGAGAAGATATCCGCAAACGACTCCGTGGCCAGGACACTGGCCCAGACCATCCACCGCAGGGTGGACATCCGTCCTGACCCGTCCAACCTCGAGGACCCCGCCAAGGTCGAGGAGAAGATCAGGAAGATGGTCCCGGAGTCTGCCAACATCTTCGACATCAACTTCATCGAGGAGACCGGCGAAGCACTCATAGAGGCCATCAACCCCAACGAGGTCGTGGGCAAGGAGGGACAGCTTCTCGCGAACCTGAGGAAGGAGTGCGGATGGAACGTCAAGGTCATCCGCGCACCGCCGATACCCTCCAAGACCGTCTCGGACGTCAGGGGATACCTCAGGGCCAACCACGACGAGCGTCAGGAGATGCTCACCCGCGTAGCGAGGAGGCTCGCCAGGCCGAAGCTCGAGGGAGAGCAGTGGGTCAGGGTCACCGCCATGGGAGGATTCAGACAGGTAGGGAGGTCATGCTCGCTACTGACCACCAGGGAGAGCAAGATCCTGATCGACTGCGGCCTGGACCCCGGCTCGGAGAACACCCCGTACTTCGGAATCCCCGAGGTCCAACCCCTGGACGACATCGACGCCGTCGTCATCACCCATGCCCACCTGGACCACTGCGGGACGCTGCCTGCCCTCTTCAAGTACGGATACAAGGGGCCCGTCTACTGCACCCCGCCCACCAGGGACCTCATGGCCCTGCTCCAGCTGGACAACATCAAGCTGGGGTTCGGCGAGAACAAGAAGACCCCCTATGAGGCGCAGCACGTCAGGCAGGAGATCCTGCACACGATCACGCTGAAGTACAACGAGACCACGGACATCGCCCCCGACGTGAGGCTCACGTTCCACAACGCGGGACACATCCTGGGTTCGGCCATCGCCCACTTCCACATCGGCGACGGCCTCCACAACGTCGCGTTCTCCGGCGACACCAAGTACGAGAAGACATGGCTGTTCAACCCCGCCACCAACAGGTTCCCGAGGTTGGAGACGCTGGTCATCGAGTCCACCTACGGAGGCCACAACGACGTCCAGCCCTCAAGGGCGGATGCGTCCGAGCAGCTCGGACAGTACCTGAAGCAGGCATCCGAGCACGGAGGCAAGGTCCTCGTGCCCGTCTTCGCTGTCGGAAGGTCCCAGGAGGTCATGCTGGTCATCGAGGAGCTCATGCGCAACGGCTCCATCCCCAAGATGCCCGTCTACCTGGACGGTATGATCTGGGAGGCCACCGCCATCCACACCGCATACCCCGAGTACCTCAACAGCCAGCTCAGGACACAGATCTTCCAGCAGAACGAGAACCCGTTCCTGTCGCCCATCTTCAAGAGGGTTGAGACCGCCGACATGAGGGAGGAGATCTGCCACTCGCCCGACCCGTGCATCGTGCTCGCCACCAGCGGAATGATGTCGGGTGGACCCGTCATGGAGTACTTCCGCGAGTGGGCCGACGACGAGAAGAACTGGCTGCTGTTCGTCGGATACCAGAGCGAGGGCAGCATCGGAAGGACCATCCAGAGAGGCAGGTCGGAGATCACGATGAACATGCGCGGGAAGCCCATCAACCTCAAGATCAGGATGCAGAGGGAGACTGTGGACGGGTTCTCCGGACACTCCGACAGGAAGCAGCTGATGCGCTACATCTCGTCCCTGGAGCCCAAGCCGGACAAGATCATCATCGGTCACGGCGAGGACAGGAAGTGCACGGACCTTGCGTCGTCGATCTACAAGAAGTTCGGCATCGAGACCAAGGCCCCGCTCAACCTCGAGACCATCAGGCTCAGATGAAACGCGTTCCACGCCGCAGGGCGTGTGCCCCTCCCGCCGGTCATGGGCGGCGGGAGGGGTTTTTCATAATTGGAAAGGCGGCTGTGCCGCCGTTTGTTCTCAGGCAGGGTTCCTGCGTCTCATGACGACGACCGCCGCCACGGCGATCACCAGGATCACGACGACCACGGCACCGATGATCAGCATCGAGCTGCCGCTTCCACTGCCATCGGGTTCCCCGAGCGCGTATGCCACTATGTCCTCGCCGTAACCCACCTGGTACTGGTCGCCGAAGGTCGGCACCATGTCCATCCTCTGTCCGTAGGACGTGATTCCAGACACGGGAGCGCTGTCGGTGAACGAGACCTTGGATTCCAACGGGGTGGATTCGCCGTTGGGAGCCAGAATGGATGCCTGCATCATGTACATCTTCGAACCGGACGCGGCGTCGTTGATGTATCCGACAGGGGTCTGGCCCATCTCGGACATCATGACCATCAGAGGCCCGGAACCGACCTCCTCCAGATCCACGGTGACGGATCCGGCGCTGTTGGTTACCGTCAGCTCGGTGACCGGTCCGGCGTTCCTGGTTCCCAGAAGCGTCGATGCGTCGGCGACGAAGAACACTCTGCCCTCACCGATGTCCACGGACAGTCCTCCCTCCACGGAGACGACGTCGTAGTCCGCAGGGGCCCAGAGCTCCTGGATCTCGGCGTCGTACCTGACGTAGTAATCCCCTCCGGGCATCGCTATCTGGATGCCGTCGAACCATCCGGCGAAGACCATTCCCGCCTGGGAGGTGCTCGCCTCAACGGTGACGGTGGTTCCGTAGCTGTACTCGGCAGCGGTTCCGTCGACGGTCAAGGTGAACGTCACCAGCCCCACGGGAACCGTGATCGTCCCCCCGCTCAGGTCGGTGAAGGTTGCCGTCCCGTCGTCGTTGAGCTCGTAAGGGACTCCGCCCTGGGCCGGGTCGTAGGGTTCGATTCCGAGGAAGTAGTTCTCAAGGTACATATCGGAGCAGAGGGCCGCCTCCGCGGACACGATGCGGGAGTCCTCGAAGTCGAAGGCGACGTCGTATCCGCCGTAGCCATCGACCGTGAAGGTGCGCTCCTGATCCGCGACGGTATGGACCCAGCCTCCGCAGACGTACGCGGTACCGTTGACCGTTCCGCCGTAGATGGCCAAATCGCCTATGTAGCTGTCGCGGAACTCGACGGTCATACCGTCGTACACGACGATACCAGACGAGACGAACGAGAGGCTGCCGTTCAGTGCCCTGTAGGTGTTGTGCCCGAGGGCGTAGACGTAGTCTCCAGAGATCTCCCCGTCCTGTGTGGAGGCGACGTCGGTAGCCTCGACGTATCCCTCGCTACCGTCCAGACCCAGGACGTCGGCACGGTACTGGTCGAAGGAGATCATCAGGCCCTCGGCCGTCGAGACCTCCATTCCCGTCACGGTCTCGGTGATGGTGTCCACAGATACGCCGGGACCGCTCGCGGTCATGCTGGCGACCTTGATGAACGACACGGTGGATCCGGTCATCTGCGCCTCGATACCCTGGAACTCCACTGTGCGCTTCTGATAGGTGGAGGCACCGATGGGCACCTGGACGTACATGGAAACGTAGTCGACGGAAAGGATGCTGATGGAGGATGTCTGGCTGCCAGTGGCCGAGATTGTCATGCCCCTGACCTCCGCACCGAATGCAAACGGGCTCCCGTCGGCACCCAGGTCGGCTCTGGCGGAACCGATTGATGCTTCCATGGAGATGCCGTCCGCCCCGATGCCGGCCGAGACCGTGAGTTCCTCGGTCAATGCGGTGGCGGATGTCGCGACGCCCTCGGAGACCGCTGTGTAGTGGACCGCGGCGGTACCGGACTCGATTGTCATGTCCGTGTCGGGGACCGTCTGCCCTGCCGCGAGGTCCATGGACACGAGTACTCTCGCGTCAGTGAGCGTGGCGCCCATGGTGAACACGACGCTACCGTCCACGGTCTGCGCCATGCCCAGGCCGAGCGAATCCACACCGACCTCGAACGGGGCCCCGTCGGCGCCTCCGTCGACGGAGACGGACCCGTCGGAATCCATAATCATACTGAAATCGGTGCTCAGACCGCTGATGTCCGCTGTGAGGGAGACCCCGCCGTAGGACATCGCCGCGTTCACGGAGTCCACGTCGATGGAGACGGGAACTGTCATGGATTCGCCATCCGTGCCGAGGGAGAACGTCATCCTCATGCCCTCCATGCTCATCTCGAGCATCTCCGGGATCGAGTACTTGCAGGACTCCACCTCGATGAAGGCGGGGCCGCTGCCGTCCATGTCCGTCAGGGACATCGCGCCGGTGGCCATGTCGATGTTCGCGCTCATCTCGAATGTCATCCCCGTCATCTCGCTGCCGAACGATTCGAACGGGAGCTGGATCTCTGGGTACATGGAGGAAATGATCCAGCTGGTCATCGTGCCGCTGGTGAACGGTATGTCCATGCTCATCGCGATGACCATGGCATCCTCGGAGAATTCCACCTGGGCCTCGGCCTCCTTGTCCGGGCCTCCCCTGGTCACACCTCCGAGCATCGTGACCTCGCCGCCGTCGCTTATGTCGACGCTGAAGCTCCCACTGGGCGCATCAGACAGGAGGTCCATGTCTAAGACGAAGTCGATGGTTCCGTCGAGACCTATGTCTATGGTCTCCGTGACCACGTACAGGTTGCCCATGTACGACACCACGGACCCGGGCATGAGTGTTATGATGGTCCCGGAGCCCTCCAGATGCGTGCTCCCGTTCACTGAGAGCACAGAGGCCTCCTGGAATACGAGCCTGCCCCCTTCGGTGAAGACGAGGCTCCTCCCATCGAGTTCGTAGGTTTCCAAGGCGGTGAACTCCATCGTCTCATCGATGGACTCAGCATCGGACGGGGCGGCCTCCGACGGCTCGGATGCCACAACCCTCCCCAGCGATACCGCGATCAGGACGGCCGCCGTTATCGTTTTCGCATTCATTCCATCACCTTACGAATTTTGCAAAGATCTTGCTATGATTCGTATCGGCTAGGACGTTATAATATGATGAGTACGAGCTTCCTGCGATAATCGTAATCAGCAGAGGACAAACGGTGGAGGTGGGGGTTTGAGACCCGTCCGGAGACGGGTCTCTGGAGTTTGAAAATCACCAGTTGGTGGCCCTGACCTCGAAGAAGGACTGGGCGTGCTTGCAGACGGGGCAGACTGCGGGAGCCTCCTCGCCGATGTGGATGTATCCGCAGTTGCGGCATTTCCACATGGTGACCTTGTCCTTCTTGAAGACCACACCGGTCTCGATGTTCTTCAGGAGGTCGAGGTACCTCTGCTCGTGGGTCTTCTCGATTCCACCGACGGCCTCGAAGAGAGCGGCGATCTCGGTGAATCCCTCCTCCCTGGCGGTCTCGGCGAACTCCTTGTACATGGTGGTGTACTCGTAGTTCTCTCCGGAGGCGGCGTCCTTCAGGTTTTCGATGGTCTTGGGAATCTTGTTGTCGTGGAGGGCCTTGAACCACAGCTTGGCGTGCTCCTTCTCGTTCTCGGCGGTCTCGAGGAAGATGTCGGCGATCTGCTCGTATCCCTCTTTCTTGGCCTGGGAGGCGTAGTAGGTGTACTTGTTCCTGGCCATGGACTCGCCAGCGAAGGCGGCCTGCAGGTTTGCTTCTGTTTTGGATCCTTTGAGTTCCATGATGCGACCTCTGGAGAGCACTATGCCGAGAAGGTATTTAACGATATTCAACGCCGTTACATCTATGTATGGATGTTAATAAAATTTATATATTAAATGTAGGAGGACCTGAAAATCCCAGCAGAGATGTTGGAGCCTGTGCACCTACATGAGATGTACATAGCAGGATGGGAGGAGCGATGGGGCTCACCGCTTCAGCTTCGCCATTATGCCCTTCTTCTTCAGGTTGCCGTCCTTGTCGAACTTCTCCCTCATGAGCTTGTCGTAGTTCTTCCTGAGGTTCAAGTCCCCCGGCTTGACAGACATCAGGTACTCGAGCTCCTCCTTCGCCTTCACGTAGTCCTTCACGTCGTTCAGGAGGAGGACCGTGTAGTTGAGGTGGTAGTCGTAGTTCCCGGGCTCCATGGCGATGGCCTTCTCGTAGTACTCGCGTGAGCGCTGGAAGTCTGTGATCTGGTGCCTGAGGAACCTGGCGTACTGGTTGTACATCTCCGCAGAAGGCTCAAGTTCCAGGATCCTGTGGAACTTCTCATCCGTCTCCTTGTTGTACTTCTTGTACTTCGAGAGGACCGTGACGGCGGCCTTGAGGGCATCCACGTTGTCCGGCTCGAGGTCCAGGATGGCGTCGATCTGCATCATCCCATACTTCATGTCGTCCAGCTTGTGGATGATGATGTCTGCGAGCAGCAGCCTCGGCTTCGTGTTGTGTGGGTCCATCCTGAGATATGCCTCGAGGGTGTCGACGGCCCCCTGTGTGTTCCCGCTCTCGGCCTGTCTCTTCGCCTTGCTCATGGCCTCGTACGCCGCATCGCTCATGAATGCCCGAGGGGTGCAATTACTATAAAGCCATGTCCGAGAAATCCACATGGGCCCCGTCGGGAATATTTTATTGTGGACGCACTTTCGCCCTGTCATGAAGGCCAAGAAAGCCGGCCTGTCCTTCCTGGGCGGACTGCTCATGACACTGTTCCTGGTGATCGCCGTGCCGATCATAGTGGACAGCTATGTCCAGAGGTACATCACGGACGTCGTGGGCGACACCACTTTCCTCACCCTGTCCTCCGACGTCATAGTCAACCTGCTCGTATGGGCGATAGTCATCGGGTTCGTCGTCCTGCTCGGGGCGGGCGGGATCCTGAAGAGATTCGGCATCTTCGGGGTCGTGGGACTCGTGGTCGCATACTGGATTCTCGGAGACGTCACGGACGCCTTCATACCGCTGGCGACCCTCGCCATAGTCCTGGTGATAACCAAGACCATGCAGATCAGGAAGCGCAAGAAATCGGAGCAAAACGGGCATAATCAATAGATGTAACATCGTTTACATAGGTTTGATTTATATACAATGAGTAAATCTGGATTTTTGCAGGGAAGTCTAGGGCTTTGCAGCCGCTCATCGTTTCCTCCTTTCCAGTATGATCGGGACCCATTGGGTCTCACGGACTGTCCCTGCGCTTCCCCTTCTCGAACTCCTCGCATATCTGCTCGCAGACGCTCGTCTCGAAGTTGTTCACGTAGAGCGCCGCATAGACAGCGGATGTGGCGAAGAGGGGGACCAGGAAGGAAACGTAGTTCATCACTATGTCCGCAGCGTTCGTGCCGAGGTAAACGGACAGCACGAACATCATCATGAACACACCGAGTGCCATGAATGTCGTGAAGAGCCTGCTCCTGGCCCCGATCCACAGGTAGTAGTCCCTGGGGGCGGAGGAGCGGATCTTGGCTCCCACCGACTTGACTATTATCCACGGAAGGACCAGCGCAGGGGTGAACATCGAGAGCATGAGCGTGACGGCCAGCATCGTGTACTCCCCCAGCTCCTCTATGAGTAGCGGATTGACGAAGATGTACGACGAGATCAAGATGCCCAGCATGAAGAGGTAGATCCAGAGCGTGAAGGCGGACGAGAAGTGGAACCTGTGGGAGTCCCTCTCGGGCTCGAGGACCACCTCCTCCACGTCGATTATGTCTGGGACCATGAAGAACTTCTCCGCCTTCCCCCTGCGGCCCGTGCCGGCCCTCGACTGAATCGACAGGAACACCCTGGACATGTACTGGCGCATGTACGCGCTGATGACGCTCAGCACCCCGATGGACGTGAAGTACACTATCGCGATGGTCGCGCCGAATCCGAGGAAGAACTGCGAGATGTCGTCAAGATATATGCCCAGGACACCCATCATGTCGAAGATGGCCTCCGCGAAGTAGACCTCCCCCATGAATATCCCGGACAGCCACATCATCCCTGCCATTATCACGGCGAAGATGAAGACCGCCCAGTTGTTGAACACCCCGCGGTCCATCATGATCAGGCAGGGCACGCCCAGTACGGCGAAGCATGTGACGAACACCAGGCACAGGACCTCCACGAGATTGGAGAACGAGAACTCGACGTAGAGCATCCCACATACCCAGATGATCAGACACGCCACCACGAAGTATGGGAAGATCTTTATCAGGAGCTGGTCGCGACCGGGGACCTTCCTGATGGCGTCCCTCTTGGGCGGCAGCCTCTCGGCGGCGTGGTCGATCCTTTCGTTGAAATCCTCATTCTTCTCGGAGAGCCAGCGCCTGCGCATGTATCATCGGAAGAGGTCATAGGATAAAAGGTGAGCACCTCCTGTGCGCCGAATTCCCGACATTCCTCCGAGATATTTTATCTGGCTAATCAGATGCGCGGGCTATGGCAGAGCACAGCGGTCTCAAGAACCGCGGATACACGGCAGCTGACGTCGAGGACCGCCGCAAAGCGGCGGAGGAGTTCACTGGAGCCAGCCTTGACACCGTATCCAAGTATGGATTCGACCCGGAGACCGCATCGAAGAACATCGAGAACATGATCGGGACCATCCAGATCCCACTCGGATACGCAGGGCCTGTGAGGATAACAGGGGAGTACGCCGACGGCGACTTCCTCGTCCCCCTGGCCACTACGGAAGGGGCACTGGTCGCCTCGATCTCCCGCGGAATGTCCGTCATGAACGACGGCGGAGGCGTGAGGACCATGGTCTGCGCCGACGCGATGACCCGTGCACCCGTGCTCAGGGTGGAGGGGATAGAGCACTCCAAAAGGGTGATGGCCTGGATAGAGTCCCACAGGGGTGACATCGACGAGGCCGTTGCATCCACAACCAGCCACGGGAGGCTCTCCAGGATAGACATGTATCCGGACGGGAGGAGCCTGTTCCTGAGGTTCGCCTTCGAGACCGGGGACGCGATGGGTATGAACATGGCCACGATCGCCTCCGAGGCGGTCTGCCGCCTTCTCGAGAAGGAGACCGGCGCCGTCATGATCTCCGTATCCGGGAACATGTGCTCGGACAAGAAGCCGGCCGCCATCAACATGATCAACGGGCGCGGGAAGACCGTCGTCGCCGAGGCGAGGATACCGAAGGAGGTCGTGGAGAGGAGGCTGCACACCACGTCCGCAGCTGTCGTCGAGACCAACTACAGGAAGAACCTGCTCGGCAGCAGCCTCGCCGGGACTCTGGGCGCCAACGCCCACGCCGCGAACATGGTCGCCGCGCTGTACATCGCGACAGGGCAGGACCCCGCCCAGGTCGTGGGAGGCAGCATGAGCGTCACATCATGCGAGGACGTCGACGGGGACCTATACATATGCGTCCGCATGCCGACTGTGGAGGTAGGGACCGTCGGAGGCGGCACAAGGCTGCCATGCCAGCGTGAGGCACTTCAGATGATCGGCTGCCTCGGCGACGGCAAGTCCAGGAAGCTCGCGGAGATAGTCGCGGCCACGGTCCTCGCCGGGGAGCTCTCCACGCTGGCAGCACAGGCTGCCGGACAGCTCGGCAGCGCCCATGCCGCCCTGGGGAGATGAGGAGGGAAGCTCCTCCGATCCCACCCCCGTGCGACCGCCGGGGGCGCTTCAATCCACTGCGCACGCGTGTTTCTTATAGGGCGTCCCCGATTGGGGCGTCATGCCTTTGATCAACTTCAAGTACAGCGACCTGTGCAACATGCTGGGGCAGAAGGTTCCCCAGGAGACGCTGGTCCAGAGGATCCCGATGATCGGTGCCGACATGCACGACACCGAGCCGGGATGCGAGGACATGGACGTCGAGTTCTTCCCTGACCGCCCCGACCTCTACAGCGTCGAGGGTCTTGCCAGGGCGCTGCGCGCATTCCTGGACATCGAGCCCGGGATGAAGAGGTACGAGGTCGCCGATGGGGACGTGGAGGTCACCGTCGACCCGAGCGTGAAGGAGCTCAGACCCTGGTTCCTCTGCGGGGTTGTCAGAGGCGTCGACATAGATGACGAGTTCCTCAGGTCCATGATGGAGCTTCAGGAGAAGCTGCACATAACCATCGGCAGGAAGAGGAGCAAGCTCGCCATCGGCATCCACGACCTCAACAAGGTCGAGCCCCCGTTCGTCTACAAGCTCGCCGACCCCCATTCCGTGAGATTCGTGCCCCTCGCCATGGATGAGGAGATGGATCTTGCCGAGATCCTCGAGAGGAACGAGAAGGGCAGGGCGTACGCGCACCTCCTGGACGGATTCGACAGATACCCTGTCATCCTGGACAGGAACGGCTCCGTGCTGTCATTCCCCCCGATCATAAACGGTGTCCTCACGACCGTCACGGTCGGAAGGCACGACCTGTTCATCGATGTCACGGGCAACGACAGGAAGGCGGTCAAAGGGGCCCTGGACATCGTCGCGACAGCTCTCGCCGAGCGTGGCGGAAGGATTGAGACGGTCATCATGCACGACGGCGACGAGACCTTCCGCTCGCCCGACCTGACCCCCACCAAGAGAAAGTTCTCCGCATCCGCATGCGACAGGTTCCTGGGAACGACGCTCGGCCCCGAAGGCATGGTCGAGTGCCTCCGCAGGATGGGAATGGACGCGGTCGCGGACGGGGACGAGATCGAGGTCACCATCCCCAGCGTCAGACTCGACATCATGCACGATGTCGACATCTACGAGGATGTGGCCACGGGCTACGGGTTCGAGAGGTTCGGAGGCACATACAAGCTGGACCAGACCTCCGGAGCGCTTTCCCCCCTGACCACCTTCTCGGACAACCTCAGGGACGTGATGGTCGGACTCGGTTTCAGCGAGGTCACCACCCTGACCCTGAGCAACCAGAACGACGAGTTCGGGATCTCCGGTCTGCCGGAGGTCGACGTCGTCAGGATCCTCAACCCCATCACGGAGGACCACACATGCCTCAGGCCATACCTGATGCCCAGCCTGATAAGGATCCTGAGGCACAACAAGCACAGGGATCTGCCCCAGAGGATCTTCGAGATCGGCAACGTCGTCAGGGACAACCACACCCAGCCCCGCCTCTGCGCCATGGCCACCGCCTCCAAGACATCGTTCACGGAGATCAAATCCCTGACCGAGTCCGTCCTGAGAGAGATGGGACTCGCATACACCATAGAGCCCTGCGACCTCGCAACTTTCGTTCCCGGAAGGGGAGCCAGGATCATGCTCGACGGGAAGGAGATCGGGATCTTCGGGGAGATGGCGCCGGCAGTCGTCGTCGCCTACGAGATCACCCATCCGGTCATATTCATGGAGCTCGAGCTCGAGCCCATCGTGGCTATGAAGAGGGACACCCTGTTCTGAGGGATTGGCATGGAAGTAGGAGACAGATTCCCGGATTTCGTGCTGAAGGATGAGAACGGAGAGGAGTTCGACAGCAGGATGCTGGACGGTGTGAGGCATATCGTCTACTTCTATCCGAAGGACAACACCCCCGGATGCACCAAGGAGGCGGTTGAGTTCACAGCCATGGTGCCGAAGCTCATGATGCGCAACATCCCGGTCATAGGCATCAGCAAGGACTCCCCCGAGTCCCACAGGAAGTTCATGGACAAGCAGCAGCTGAAGATCAAGCTGCTCAGCGATCCTGACCACGAGCTGATGGAGAAGGTGGGCGCCTGGGGCACCAAGATCTCCTACGGCAAGGAGACGGTCGGGACGATCCGCTCGACGTTCCTCATCGGAAAGGACGGGAGGATCGAGGCGGTCTGGCGCAACGTCAAGGTCGCCGGCCATGTGGAGAAGGTCACGGAGTGCGCTCTCTCCAAGTTCAGATCAGAGTGACTTGTCCATCTCCCTGAGGATCTCCCCTGCGTCCGCGATGAGACTGAGATCGGCGTAGTGGTGAATCGGCGCGTCGGGATCGCTGTTCACAGCGATCACCCTCTTAGCACCGGCCATCCCAATCCTGTGCTGCACGGCGCCGGAGATCCCGAAGGCTATGTACAGATCCGGTGCCACCGTCCTCCCGGACATGCCCACCTGCCTGGAACGGGGCATCCAACCCTTCTCCACGAGGGATCTGGAGCAGGACACCATCCCGCCTACCTTCGATGCCACCGATTCGGCAACATCAATGAGCGACCTGTCGCGTATCCCGTCTCCGAGGGATATGAGGATACGGGCGTCGCGTATGTCCGTCCCGGCCTCCGTGACCTTTTCCTCGGATACGATCTCCTTGAGATCCCCTCCCTTGAACTGCCAGTAGATCGCTGTCCCGGTGCCATCCTTCTCCTCCGGCATCGGGAAGGTCCACGGACGCACCGTGGCCATCTGCGGGAACCTGGTGCACTCTATATCGGCGATCAGATTGCCCCCGAACGCGGGACGGGTCATGATCACCCTGCGACCGTCGGCGGTGAGCGAGGTGCAGTCGGCGGTGAGTCCCGTGCCCAGCTCTGAAGCTATCCTGGGGGCGAGCTCCCTACCGCGGGGCGTTGCCCCTATCAGGACGGTGGCTGGCTCTATGCGCTTGATGAGCGAGACGATGCATGCGGAATAGCTCTCGGGGCGGTATGTCTCCAGGTCCTTCTCCCTCACATGGTACAGAGTGTCCACCCCGCATCCGAACACCCTGGGATACAGGCTCTTGACCTCTGGCCCGCCGAACACGACGGCGAACACGCGTCCGTCCGAGAGCCTCCTGGCGGCTCCCAGGAGCTCTGCGCTCACGTCCGCCATCCTGATGCCGTCCGCAGCCTGCTCCGTCTCGATCCACACCAGCACGCCGTCGGCGGTGGACTGGTTCAGGTTGTAGACAGAGAGCATCCCCGGCGGCAGCCTGTCCGGATCGTCTGAGCCGCAGGATGAGCATGAAGAGCATGATCCGCCTGAACATTCGCTCATCTTACCGCCTCCAGCTCGTCGATGATGAATCCCGCCCCCTTGTGAGGGTCGGTGATCTCCACCTTGCGGTTCCTCCTGGTGCCGGAGGATGTCCTTGTGGAGACGATCTTCGTCATGGAGCCTTTGAGTCCCACGGAGTAGACACCTAGGCCTACGGCGACCCTGTCGACCTCCTTGATCTCCGCATCCCTGGCCCTGAGATAGTCGCCGATGGTCGGCAGGACGCCGTTGGGATCCACGGCGGAGAACGAGACCACCGAGCCCAGGGGGACCCTGGAGGTCCTCCTCATGTCCCCGTAGTCCTGAACGGCGACGAAGGAACCCCCATCGATGTCCAGCGACTCCGTGTAGGCGAACTGCTGGACCCCCAGCTGGGCGGCGACCTCGTACGGCACCTGCCCCGTGTCCCCGTCGATGGCCTGCCTGCCGAAGACATACAGATCCGCATCGGGACAGAACTTCAGGATGAACGCGGTGATCGTCCTTGCCGTGGCCCAGACGTCTGCACCGGCGAAGCCCCTGTCCGTGAGGAGATAGGCCTCGTCCGCACCCAGCTCCAGGCATCTGCGGAGGGCTTCCGCCGCCTGGGGCGGACCCATCGTGAAGACGGTCACGGTGTCCTCCTCTCCGCGCATCCCCAGGATGCGCATAAGGGCGTACTCGTCGTACGGATTCAGTATGGAGGGGACCCCCGCCCTCACCAGCGAGCCGTTCTCGTCCACGGACATCTCCATCGTGTCCGGGACCTGCTTCACAGCGACCACGTATCTCATTCCCGCCCCCCCAGTATGTTGCCGCGACAGAGGATGTCCTTGGGATCGAGGATCGACTTGACCCTGCGGATCTCCTCGACACCCTTCTCGCCGTACATGAGAGTCATGTAATCGGTCTTGATCTTGCCTATGCCGTGCTCCGCACTAGGGGATCCCCCGAGCTCGACGGCCTTCTCGGCGAACCTCTGGTAGACCTGCTTGGCCTTGTCGAAGTCCTCCATCGACTTCAGGATGATCTCAACATGGGGATGGTTGTTCCCTATGTGTCCGAACACAACGTACTCGAGGCCGGCGGAGTCCAGCTGCTGTGTGTAATAGGACATCATCTCGTCCGCTGCCTCGTCGGGGACCGACATGTCGGTGCCCATCTTGTGAATGCCTGGCATCTCCCCCTTGAGAGAAGCCACGTACTCGAATATCGACCTGGGGATGGAGTGCCTGAGCTCTCTCATCCTGTCGCGGTCCCGCGCCTCGTGGCCGCACCAGGAACGCTCCAGGGAGCCTCCGTGCCTTCCGGCGATCTCTGAGACCCTGGAGTACCTCTCGCGGATGTCCTCCGTCTCCTGCATGTCGAAGAACAGAGCCGATCCAGCATCGTCAGGAAGCCTGGGCACCCTTATCATCGCAGGATCAGACTCCATGACCCCTCTGATCAGATCGAGCGACTTCCCGTCCATGTACTCGAGGAACTCCGGGTCGACGAGGGGGTCCTCCCTCATCTCGCGGACGGCGGCGAGGCATTCCTCGTCGGTATGGAAGAACAGGATGTTGGAGACGAGGGGGTGCCACGGAGCCAGGTAGACGTCCGCCTCTGCGATGATCCCGAAGATCCCCTCGGAACCGACGAACATGTCTATGAGGTCCATATCCTCATGGAACATGGGTCCGGCGGCGTTCTTCACCCCTGTGTTGAAGTCGTAGGACGGTATGTCGAAGGAGAAGTACGACCGCCCAGCAGGGAAGCTCATACGCCGCCCCTCCGCCTTGTACTCGCCCCTCTTGAAATCTATGAACTGCCCCTCCGGAAGGACGATCCTGAGCCTCCTCACCCAGTCGCGTGTCGGACCGTACTTGTACGTCCTGGGCCCGGATGCGTTGCATGCGATGTTCCCTCCGATCGAACCGCTCATCTCCGTCGGATCGACGGGGTAGAAGTACGGCACCGGCTCGGATGCCAGCCTCTCCCTGGCCCCCTCGGTCACATCGATGAGGTGCGAGAAGTCCCTTGACCGGAGAACCCTGTTGATCTCCTCGATGGTCGTGCAGGGCAACACCCTGAGGAAGTATCCCCTCTCGTCGATGCCGATGCCGATCACCCCGGTCATGCGCTCGAGGGACAGGACGTCGCCTTCGAGCGGCACGCATCCTCCGCATACTCCTGTCCTCATGGCGCTCACGGTGACCGGGTTGCCCTTGTAATTGTTTACCCTCATGACCTCCCTGAGCTCCGACTCGTCCACGGGGATTATGACGTGCTCCCCCTTCCCGGTCATCTTCGACTCGTCGGTCAGATACTTGGAGTCGCTGCGAATCCTCTGTCTGTAGAACATCTCACTCATCCCATATGCGCGGAATCATGGCCGCGATGACCGACTGCTCGGTGAGGGTCTTGCGGTCTATCAGCCCCTTGCTGAGAAGGCCCACCGCCCCCTGCTTCTTCCCGATGTCGGTGTCGCCGTAGACCTCGTGAACGGCGTCGCCGACGGTCATGCCACCCCTCACCAGACCGGCGATGCTGTCGGGGTACCTGAACCCGGAGCCCTGGCCGTACGTCTCCCGGCCGTCCCTGGATACGATGGTGCAGTGCTGCACGTCGTAAAGGCCGTCGAGCATCTCGAAGACCCCTGCCTCTATCCCGACCCCCATGTCGTGGTCCCCCAGGGCGGCCAATGCGCGGTTCCTGGACCCCTCATGGGTCTGGGACTCGAAGGGCTGCGGGGGGACGCCGCTGGGAACGTCCACCGCGGTGATCCTCACCTCGCCGTAGACCCTCTCCATGACGGTGCGTACGGCGGACACCTTGACCTGGTTGAGGGACCCCACGGCGATATCGACGACATCCCTGTGGCCGGACCTCCCGTACTCCCCTCTGAGGATGGAGGACGAGCTTATCTTGGAGCCGTCGTCGGCCCTGACAAGGGGGACGACGGAGACCTCCATCGGCCTCAGTCCGCGGGACACCCTCCTGTCGTTCAAGACCCTGGCGTTCCCCAGGGTCTCCTCGGATACGACCAGGACATCCACATCGTCCATGACGTTGTCCGGGCCGTAGATGTCATCGATCTCGAAGAGCGAGTGCTCCCCGAGCTCGGAAAGATAGGCCTCCAGCTCGGCCCTCCTGATCCCCATGGGGACGGAGGTGCCCCTGGATGACGACGCCATGCGGTCGGAGGTGATCCCGACGACGACCTGGTCGCCGATTTCGAACGCCCTGCGCAGGAGCGCCCTGTGCCCGTCGTGCAGGACGTCGAACGTTCCCGCGACGGCTACCCTGGTCATCCGCTAGCACCGATGTAAAGGGCCACGAACACGATGGTGACCGCCACGATGGCCACCCAGATCAGTCCCAGTTTCCTCAGCTTTCCCTTGACCTCGTCGCCGGCGGTGTCCTTGCAGGACTGGCTGCAGAACTGCCCCTCTCCGACGAACGCCTTCCCGCAGTTGACGCAGTGCCTGTGCTGCGGGATCCTCTCTACGGTGTCTGCCATGTTTCCACCTCATTCCGACCTGCGGTCGACCTCGTTGTGAACTATGATCATGCAATGGTCCGCATGGAGGCTGAGCGGCCCTATGCGGATCTTGTCCGGACCGTACGACAGCAGCTCTGACTCCTCCTCCCCGGTCAGGTCGCGGTTGTCGCCCAGGACGAACACGGGGTTCTCCGGGAACCCGTAATCCCTGCAGTCGACGCCGTCCTCCTTGAGATAGACGAAGCTCCCCTTCTCCGAGAGCTTCCTGAGGACGTCGGAGAAGGACATCCTGGTGACATACACCCCGGGAGAGGATTTGACCTCCTCCCCGTCGGCGACCGGCTTGAGCAGTGCGTTGCGGATGAGCGATGCCGTGCTTCTCTCGTCCGGGTTCAGGTATCTGAGCTCCTCCCCCTTGAACACGACTGTCTTCGGCGGGTCGTCCCCTCCGAGCAGCACCAGGTAGGCCTCCACATCCTTGCGGAGGTTGTGGCTCAGGAAGAACGCCGAGTTGACGCATCTGACGAGGATGTCGAGCCTCCCTGCGCCTCCGGCTATGTCGTCGAGCTTGAAGTCCCCCGTGGAGACCGCCCGGTGACCTGTGATGACGAAGTACCTCATCCGGATCCCTGCAGTTCCTTGAGACTGTCGAGGTCGACACCGGACATCTGCTTGAGCATCTGCTTGCGCATCTTGCGGTCCTTGCCGAAGGTCGTCATCGTCTTCTTCATCGTGTTGTACTGCTTGAGGAGCTCGCGCACGTCGTGCGGCGTCACGCCTGCACCGTTGGCGATCCTCTCGATCCTCTTCGCCTTGATGAGGGACGGGTCCTCCTTCTCCTGGGCCGTCATGGAGTCCATGATAGTGCGGAAGACCTGGAGCTTCCTCTGGGACGCGTCGAAGTCGATCTGGCCGCTCATGTCGCTCATCCCGGGGAGCATGGTCATCAGCTTCTCGAGCGTCCCCATCTTGCCCACGGCGGACATCTGATAGTACATGTGATTGAGGTTGAACTTGCCCCTCATCATGTCCTCGGCCATCTCCTGGGCCTTCTCGGGGTCGTCCATCTCCTCTGAAGCCATCTGCACGAGGGTGCCTAGGTCCCCCATCCCCAGGAGCCTCCCGATGAACCTCTGCGGGTCGAAGGCCTCCAGGTCGCGTATGTGCTCCCCTGTTCCCATGAACACGATCCTAGCGTTGGTCTTGGAGATCGCGGAGAGAGCACCTCCTCCCTTCGCGGTTCCATCCATCTTCGTGAGGATGACGCCGGTGACGCCAACGGCATTGTGGAACGCCTCCGCCTGCGGGCCGGCCTGCTGTCCGACCTGCGCATCCAGGACCAGGATCCTCTCGTCCGGCTTGGCCACCTCTGCGATCCTCTTGATCTCGTCGATGAGGTCATCCTCGAGGGCGTGCCTTCCGGAGGTGTCGATGATGACCATCTTCTTGTCCTTGAAATGCTCGAGACCGTGTTTGACGATGAGCGCGGCGTCCGTCTGGCCGGGTTCCCCGTAGACCTCTACGCCGACCTTCTCGCCCAGCTGCTTCAGCTGGTCCAGGGCGGCGGGCCTGTAGACGTCCGCCCCTATGAGGCCGACCGTGAGGTTCTTCTTCGAGAAGTAGAGGGCCAGCTTCCCGGTGGTGGTGGTCTTTCCCTGTCCGTAGAGTCCGACCATCATTATGGTCTGCGGCTTGACGGCGATCCCCGGGACGTCGCTGTTGACCATCCTGACGAGCTCCTCGCGGATGATCCTGACCACATGGTCCTTCATGCTCCTGCCGGCCTCGGGGGCCTCGTTCAGGGCACGCTCCTTGACGCGGTTGGTCACATCCAGGACCAGCCTGACGTTGACGTCAGCCTCCAAAAGGGCGCGCTGGAGATCCTTGCAGATGTCCTTGATGAGTTCCTCGTCGACAGACGACGCGCTACCGATGCGTCCGAGGACGTTCCTCAGGGATTTTCCCAATCCTTCCAACACCATTGTTAATCGTGCGACAGATTAACGCGCGCGTTATAAATGTATGTGCGAGTGGCACGGAGAATCAGTAGGGTGTGGGGATAGGCCAGAATATAAGAAGGGATGGGATGCACTCTACAGCCTGGCCTTATCCCAGCAGTCTTTGATAAGTTGGTACTGTATAAATACTTTATTCAAAAAATAAAGCATTCAGTTTAAAAGTTAACGATAGTTGATTGAAGTTTAAGAGGGGCTGGTGCCCCAACCCCCCTTGGATTGGTAGTCTCAGAGGTATCCGGACTTCTGGAGGGCCATGAGGTCCTCGGTGGAGAGCTTGTCTCCAGCCTTGAAGCGCTCGAAGATCTCCTTGGCCTCCTTCTTGCCCTCGCTGTCCGACTTCTTCTTGCGGACGGAGTTCTTCTTGTTCCTGAAGTTGGAGGCATCCCTGTCCATCTCGTGGACGGACTTGATCTGCTCGATGTGCTTCTTGTGCTCCTCGTCGGCGGCCTGCTTGCACTCGACGAACTTCGCCTGTGCGGCGTCGGCCTCCTTCCTGAGCCTGTCGGCCTGCTCGTAGAAGCCGATCATCTTGTCGTGAGCGGCCTGGGCCTTCTCGGCGTACTCGGACACCTGGTGGTGGTAGACCTCGGCCTCGGCCTTGGCGTCCCTGAGCTGCTGGACGAGGTTCTTGACCTCATCGTTCTGCTCGTAGACCTTCTCCCTCTCCTCGATCTGCTTGGCAAGGACTGCGATCTGCTTGATGATCTCGTTCTCCTTGTCCTTTCCGAGGGGCTTGGTCATCTGGGTGTACTCAAGATCCTGGAGCTGTTTCTTCAGCTGCTTGACGGGAACCTCGTTCTTCTCGTCGGACTTCTCGTTCCTGTAGGGGGCGAGCTGCTCCTTGAGGGCGGTGACCTTCTGGTTCCACTCGTCCCTGAGCTCCTTCGTCTCCCTTACTTTCTGGTTGAGCGAGTCGCGCTCCTCCCTGCACTTGCCGGCCTCGTCGACGAGCTCCCTGACCTGGGCGTTGAGGGCATCCCTCTTAGCTTTCCACTCCTTGGTCTGGTTGTTGAGCTCGTCCCTGAGCTTCCTGTGCTTCTCGGCATCCTCATTGATGATGTCGCGCTTCTCCTCGAGGGCCTCAATGGTCTCTTCGGAAACAGCTTCTGCCTGCTCTGCAGTCTCCTCAACAGCGGGGACGGCTTCAGTCGTTTCCTGCACCTCTGCTGCCTGCTGCTCTACCTGAGAATCCTGCTGCTGAACTTCCTCCACAAAATCTTCCATAAATTTTCACACCTGTATTCGACGCGGCCATGATCGGAAGCATGGCCCACTTCACGGACGGCTATATGGATTTTCCTTATAAGGATTTCCGTCCTTTGTAATGATGTTACCTAAATAAAATAGTGAGAGGGGCTTTCAGAGGCACCACGCTGTGGGCCGATGGGACCACGATATATAGAATGATGCACGCCTCCATCCTCGGGCATCCGTCCCGGTCGAAGGCATATTTTATAATAGAGACAGTCAATCGCCGAACCGATTCACATGAGCAACGTCTGTCCCCTTGACTACCGCTACGGCCGCGAAGACATGAAGGCCGTCTTCAGCGAGGAGAGCCGCATCCACTACCAGATGCAGGTCGAGGCCGCACTGGCCCGTGCCCACGCCTCCCTCGGAACGATCCCACAGGAGGCCGCCGACGAGATCACCAGGGTCGCCAGCCTCGACGTCGTGAGCGTCGACAGGATCAAGGAGATCGAGAAGGACACCAGGCACGACCTGATGGCCATGGTCAAGGCGATGACTGAGAAATGTCAGGGGGACGCCGGGAAGTACGTCCACCTGGGCGCGACGTCCAACGACATCGTCGACACGGCGACGGCCCTGCAGATGAAGGCCGCCCTCGAGATCGTCATGGAGGACGTGGACAACATGATCATGGTCCTGGCCAAGATCGCCAAGAGGGAGAGGGACACCCTCGAGATCGGAAGGACGCACGCTCAGTTCGCTATCCCAATCACCTTCGGATTCAAGATCGCAGGATACATCGCAGAGATGCTGAGGCACAGGGAGAGGATCATCGAGGCCATGCCCAGGATCTGCGCCGGGAAGATGGCAGGTGCCGTCGGGACCGGTGCCGCCCTCGGAAAGAACTTCTTCGAGATCCAGAAGAGGGTCATGAGGGACCTGGAACTCACCTACGAGCCCGCTGCGACGCAGGTCGTCGGCCGTGACAGGTACACCGAGTGCATCTGCATCATGGCCAACATCGCCACCTCCCTGGAGAGGTACGGCACCGAGATAAGGAACCTCCAGAGGTCCGAGATCGGAGAGGCCGCAGAGTACTTCGACGTCAAGAAGCAGGTTGGGTCCTCCACCATGGCCCAGAAGAGGAACCCCATGAACTCCGAGAACGTCTGCGGCCTGGCCCGCGTGATCCGCGGCTTCGTCACACCCACGTTCGAGAGCCAGGTCCTCTGGCACGAGAGGGACCTGTCCAACTCATCCACCGAGAGGTTCACGCTCACACACGTCTTCATCCTCCTCGACGAGATACTGAAGAAGATGACATGGGTCTTCGACGGGCTCGAGGTCCGCCGCGACAGGATGCTCGAGAACATCGAGTCCTCCAAGGGACTCGTCATGGCCGAGCCCCTGATGATGAAGCTCACCGAGAAGGGCATCGGCAGGCAGGACGCGCATGAGATCATCCGCAGCTCC
>CAJJJM010000002.1 GCA_905187815.1 uncultured Methanomassiliicoccaceae archaeon | reverse complement strand
CCACACGCCCCATGTCCGGGCAGTAATCGGGGATGGCTGCCTCCAGCGTCTCCTCATGGGTCAGCGTCAGCCGGGAGGCGTACTCCCAGCAGGTGATGTCCTTCCACTGTAAACCACATTCCATAGTTATAGCCCTCACATTTCCACGGTTTGTCACCAGTGTATGTGCGGGCACGGGCGGTTATTCCCGGATACCGAACAGCCGCCGCAGAATGCCCCGCATGCCGCGGGGCGCACGCCACACCACGATCTTCACGCTCTCACCTCCTGTCACGCAAGCACGCCACGCCGCAGGCGATCAGCAGAAACGCCACCAGAAACATCAGGCACCCCACCGGAAACACGGCGGCGATCAGGATGCCCAGTCCCAGCCCCAGCGCGCAGATCCCCAGAAACCAGCTTCCGCCGCCACATCGTCGCACGGTATATCCCTCCCCTGCTCCAGTATATGAAAGAGCGGACGCGGCGTGCATGGCGTGCAGCGCGGCGGTGCTTCCTGTCATTCCGAGTTTGTAGGGGCGGACGACTCTGTCCGCCCGTGTCACTGGTTCGGAATGACAGGGGCGTTGGTCATATTTCAACTCTTTCCGTGTATCTCATTGCCGCAGCGGGGGCAGGTGATGACGATGCGTCCCTTCCCTCTGGGTACGCGGCACACCGCGCCGCAGCTGGGGCAGGTGAAGTACCGGTGCTCCTTGTCCATCCGCTGCTGGCGGCTTCCGGCGATGCGTCGGCTCACCGGCCACCAGACCTTCTCCATGAACCGTGCGTTCTCCCCGCGCCGCTTCTCCAGATTCCGGGAAAACATCCGGAACAGCGTCCACAGCATCAGAATACCCGACGCAAGACTGATGACGCTGTATACCGCCGGCTGGCTCTCCCGCAGGAACATATTGATGAGGTTCAGCAGGATCGCCGCCCACAGCATGGTCAGCCCCAGCTTATCCACACCGTTGCGCCCGTACATGAAACGCGACAGCGCGTTGCCTATGCGTTGCAGAAAGTTCATAGCACCGTCCCTTTGCGTCCTGCGGCCATGCCGCAGGTTCTCTGACACGATATTTTACAGGAAAAGTCGGCAAAGGTAAAGCCCTTTTATGGAAAATTCACAGAATAGACAAATTTTCCGTGCCTTGCAATCCCGCGTATATCTATGGTATAATACTTTGAATATACCCGCCGCCCGCTGCGGCGCGAAAGGAAGATGCACCCATGATAAAGATCGCCCCCTCCATCCTGTCCGCGGATTTTGCCTATCTGGCCCGCGACATCGAAAAGATCTCCACCGCCGACTACGTCCACGTGGACGTGATGGACGGTCTGTTCGTACCCAACATCTCCATCGGCATCCCGGTGGTCAAGTCCATTCGTCCCACCACCGACCTGCCCCTGGATGTCCATCTGATGATCGAGCGCCCGGTCCGCTATGTGGAGCAGTTCTGCGATGCCGGTGCGGACATCGTCACCTGTCATGTGGAGGCGGACACCGAGGAGAATATTCTCTCCGCCCTCGACAAGATCCACGCCAAGGGCAAAAAGGCTGGCGTGGTCGTCAAGCCCAAGACCCCGGCCAGCGCTGTCCTGCCCTTCATCGACAAGGTGGAGCTGATCCTGGTCATGACCGTGGAGCCGGGCTTCGGCGGTCAGAAGTTTATGGCCGATATGATGCCCAAGGTCCAAGCCATCCGCGGTTATATCGATGCCATGAACCCTGCCTGTGAACTGGAGGTAGACGGCGGCGTGGATGGCGACACCTGCAAGCTCTGCATTGCCTCCGGCGCCAACGTGCTGGTGGCCGGCAGCGCCGTATACAAGGCTGCGGACATCCCCGCCAAGATCAAAGAACTGAGAGGGTAACATCCTATGGAGTATTTTCCCGCTCCGCTGGAAAAATTAGTGGAGCAGTTCGCCCGCTTGCCGGGCGTAGGCTATAAATCCGCCCAGCGACTGGCCTTCTATGTGCTGTCCCTGCCGGAGCAGGAGGCCCGGGCCTTTGCCGACGCCATCATGGACGCCAAGCGCAGCGTGACCCTCTGCCCCGTGTGTCAGAACCTGACCGCCGGCGGCCTGTGTCCCATCTGTGCCGACCAGAAGCGCGACGACGCCACCATCTGCGTGGTGGCTGACCCCCGGGACGTGATCGCCATCGAGCGCAGCCGGGAGTACCGCGGCCGTTACCATGTGCTTCACGGCGTGCTGTCCCCCATGAACCACGTAGGCCCTGACGATCTGCACATCAGATCCCTGCTGGACCGCGTGGCCCAGGGCGGCATCACTGAGGTCATCATGGCCACCAACCCGGACACCGAGGGCGAGGCCACGGCGCTGTACATCGCCCGGCTGCTCAAGCCCTTCGGCGTCAAGGTCACCCGCCTGGCCTATGGCATTCCCGTGGGCGGCCACCTGGAATTTGCCGATGATGCCACGCTCATGCGGGCCCTGGAAGGGCGGCGGGAACTGTGAAACGATTTGCCTGCCTTATCTTGGCCGCGCTGATGGCCCTGTCGCTCGCCGCCTGCGGCACACAGAAGCGTGAGACGCTGGAGCTCTTCGCCATGGACACCTACATGACCTTCGTGGCCATCGGCGACGGCGCTGATGACATGCTGGCTGACCTGAGCCGCACCGTCAACACGCTGGAATCCTCCCTCTCCCGCACGGTGGACACCAGCGAGGTCTCCCGTCTGAACCGTGACGGCTCCGCCGTCTGGGACGAGGACGGTGCGCAGCTGCTGTCGTGGGCGCTGCAGCACAGCCAGGAAACGGACGGTGCCTTCGATATCACCATCGCCCCGCTGGTGGAGCTGTGGGGCATCACCTCCGACAGTCCCCGCGTCCCCTCTCAGGCGGAGATTGACGCGCTGCTGCCTCTGGTGGGCTATGAGCACGTCCACCAGTCCGAATTTTGCAGCATCTCTCTGGATGAGGGCTGCTCCGTCGATCTGGGCGGCATCGCCAAGGGCTACGCCTCCGACTGCGCCGCCGTCCTGTTCCACCGCAGCGCCCTCACCGGCGGCTGCGCCAATCTGGGCGGTAACGTGTACGTCTACGGCACCAACGCCCAGAACAAGCCCTGGTCGGTGGCCATTCAGGACCCCGCCGCCAGCGAGGGCTATGTCTGCACCCTGAGCCTGTCGGATGCCTTTGTGGTCACCTCCGGCGGCTACCAGCGCTATTTCACCGCGCCGGACGGCACGGTGTACCAGCATATTCTCGATCCTAAGACCGGCTATCCCGTCCAAAGTGACCTGACCAGCGTCTCCGTCGTCACACGGGGCGGCTTCGGCGGGCAGGGCACCCGTGCCGACGCCTACTCCACCGCCCTGTACGTTATGGGTGAGCAGGCCGCCGTGGACTTCTGGCGCTCCCAGAGCATGTCCTTCGACATGGTGCTCATCACCCGGGACGGCCGCGTGGTCTACACCCCCGGTCTGGCCGACTGTTTTAACGAAAAGGACGGAACCGCCTATGTCTACCAACTCCTCGCCGCCTGAACTGAAATGGAACCGCTTTGACGCGCTGGTGGCGCTGGCGGTCGTGCTGCTGGCCGTCGTCTCCGCGCTGTGCTTCTATCTGCCCAAAAACCAAAGCGGCGCCCTCACCGTGGTCATCGACATCTCCGGTCAGGGGGTCCGCCGTGTCCCCCTGTCCGACTTCACCGAGGCCACCGTCACCAGCCGCGGCTATACGCTGCACATTGCCGCCGAGGGCGGCGCCGTCTCCGTGACCGACAGCGACTGTCCCACCCAGGACTGCGTCCACACCGGGGCTATCTCCCGTGCCGGGCAGTCCATCGTGTGCCTGCCTGCCCAGGTGGTCGTCCACCTGGAGGGCGCATCCGTACCGGACGCGCCTGACGTGATCGTGGGGTGAGCACATGAAGTGGACAGCAAAAAACATCGCCCTCTGCGCCGTGCTGGCAGCGCTGGCGCTGGGGCTCAGTACCCTGGAGGGGCTGTTCCCCATCTCCCTGGCCATGCCGAGATGGACCACCTCCACGTCCTCCAGCTGGGAGAGCAGTTCCGCATCGGCCTCCAGGCACGCACCCAGGTCGTACTGGTGTCTCATCCCGTCATGCGCGTTGTCGACCAGGAACACCCTGCCGTTCCTCTGACTGTCCAGGATGAGCGTCACCAGCGATTCCAGGTTCAGGTCCTGGTAGTTCTTGGTGAGCATCTCGCTGTGCTGCCCCACGGCATCCACGCCGACCCATTCCGCATGGATGTTGTTCGTGTTGTCCTTCCCGGTTATGCTGTACGTGCCGGTGGAGTAGAGGGCGGAGATGCGGGTCATTATCATCGCCTCCCTCTCGTCCTCGGGTATCTTGGACGTGGCCTCGGCCATCAGATCCAGATAGCGGTCGTGCCAATCCAGGTACGAATAGGTCTTCGACATGTCACCCTGCAGCAAATATGCGAACATCAGCACCGAACGGTCGATGTTCTCGTTGGGGATGTCGACACCGCTGTTGTCCGATGTGGATATGAACATCACATCGATGCCGACCGGGTTGAGACTCGAAGGGGAGATCTGATCAGCGTTCGCATCGCAGTACCCAACGACATAGACGTCGATGTCTGCCGCGATCATCGTCTCGTAGTTCGGGGCCTCCGTCGCACCGAAGCAGCCGGCATCGCGGAACGATGAGCTCATGGAGGACCAGTAGTCCCTGATGGTCTCGTCGACCAGCACCACCTTGCCGGTGAGACCGGTCAGATCCGCGACATAGGCGCCGCTGCAATACCCGATGGCGATCCTCTCCACCGGCCAGGACACCGACGCGATGCGATAGTAGTTGTCGACGTAGAACACCTCCATCTCGTCCTCCGAGATCAGCCGCTCCACGTACACGATGTCGTCGCTGTCGACGACCCCGTCGCAGTTGGCATCCGATAGGACGGTCTCCGGATTATCTCCGGACAGGACGCCGAGGAGATACGACACGTCGGCATCGTCTATGACGTCGTCCTCGTTGGCGTTGCCGTAGACCCAGAGCCTGGAAGACTCGTTCGGGAACCTGTCCTCCGTGAGCTGCTCGCCCACCAGGAGTCCGATCTCGGACTGCCCCTCGGACTCATGGAACCTCTCGTTGTAGGACCTCACGCAGAAGAGCGCGGAGGCCAACAGGATCAGGATGATGACCGCCACTACCGCGGCCCTGCGGCTGTTCACTGCGAATCCCCCGCCAGCAGGATCACGTGCGGCCTGCCCTCCACGTCGATGACACGGGAATCCACCCCGTAGACCTCGCGGATGCTGCCCTCCGACATGACGTCCCATGGTGATCCGTCGGCGTAGATCCCGCCCCCGGACATCATGATCACCCTGTCGGCGAACGCCGCTGTCAGGTTGAGGTCGTGGCACACCATCAGGACGATCGTGCCGCTGTCCCTTGCGTAGCCCCTCAGGAAGCGCATTACCTCCATCTGGTGCCTGACATCCAGGTTGGAGGTCGGCTCGTCCAGGATGAGGATGCGGGGCGCCTGCGCGAGACCTCTGGCGATGAGGACCTTCTGCAGCTGTCCGGAGCTGAGCTCGGACACGTCCCTGTGGGAGAGCTGCTGGAGCCCCAGAGTCCCGAGAGCCTTGTCCACGACCTCCAGGTCGTGGTCCGAGTTCGCCCACTGGGCGAACGGGAACCTGCCCATTAGGACGGTCTCCGCCACCGACGAGTTGAACGTCGGGTCTATGCGGTTCGGCACGAACGCCATCTTCCTGGCAAGGTCCATGAGGCGCATCCCGAGGACGTCCTCGCCGTCCAGGGTGACGCTGCCGCAGTCGGGTTTGAGGATCCTGTTCAGGCACTTGACCATGGTGGTCTTCCCGACGCCGTTCGGTCCTATGACGCAGACGAGCTCCGGCACCTCCAGGGTGAAGGAGATGTCCCTGAGCACCTGCGTGGACCCGTATCCGAAGGAGAGCCCCTCGACCACTAGCGACGTCAGGTCCATGCCTCCTTCTGGCTGCGGAGTATCAGCAGGATGAACACCGGTCCGCCGATGCAGGCGGTGATGACGCCGACAGGCAGGACGGAGTCCGCCAGGAGTCTGGAGGCCATGTCCGCCAGGAGCATGAGCAAGGATCCGAGCACCCCGGCGGCTGGCACGAGATACCTGTTGTCGGATCCGACGATTATCCTGGCCACATGCGGCGCGACCAGACCAACGAACCCGATAACACCGGTGAAGCTCACCACGGTGGCAGCCACGACCGTCACGAGGATCAGTATCAACAGCCTCTCCCTGTCCACGTTCACACCGAGTGTCCTGGCGCTCTCGTCGCCGGCGCCCATGACGTTGAGCCTCCCGGCAAGGAGCTGGACCACAAGGGACCCGGCTACAGTCACTATGATGATCACGGGCAGGTTGTCGTAGGATATGTCCTCCAGGGTGCCCACCATCCATGTGTAGACATTGGAGAGGTCGTCCGGATCGGCGACTATCATGAAGAGCTGGGTGAGCGCGTTGAATATGTACATGAGTGACGTCCCGCACAGGATCATCATGGTGGGGGTGGCCCTGCGGACCCTGCTCATCAGCAGTATGACCGCCATGGGGATCAGTGCGAAAACGAATGCGTTCACGACGACGCCCCCTCCTGCGACCAGCTCGATCCCCAGGATCAGGGCGACGGCGGCTCCGAATCCCGCTCCGGACGATATGCCCATAGTGTACGGGTCAGCAAGCGGATTCTTCAGAATGCTCTGCATCGCCGTACCACAGACGGCCAGTGCGAATCCGCAGACTATGGCGCCGATTATCCTCGGCATCCTGAGATCGAGGACCACCCATGCGTCGGTGGTGTCCGCCTGCGGCATGTTGATGATCTCATCCCAGATGATGTGGTAGACCTCCGACATCGTCAGAGGGTACGTTCCCAGAGTGATGGAGTATGCCAGGACGATGAGGCAGAGCACGACGCAAGCGGATATGAACAGCACCCTGCGTACCAGGGTCCTGCGGTAGTTCCTCCTGAACTCGGAGTCGGGTTGCTCAGCTCCGTCCATCCGGATGCCTCACTTGGTCACGCAGATGAAGAACGAACCCGGGAGGTAGAGCATCTCCCCGCCGACGTCTATCCTGTAGGAATCCCTCCCGTCGGTGTCGACGACGATGTTCTTCGCTCCCATCTCTATGAGGTTGTCGACATCCCACTGAGGACGCCTCTCCCTGCTCAGAGGCAGGTTCTCCGCGATCCTCTCCATTATGGATGCATCCACCCCGTTCATGTGGTCATGCTCCGCGCCGACCTTGGTGTCACCCTCGCGGACCTCCGCGTACTCCCTGTCGTAGATGTACAGGTAGTGGTTGCCGTCGAAGACCATCAGCTTCCCGCCGGGCCTGACGACCCTGAGCCACTCCCTGTACGCATCCCTCGGGGATTCCAGGTCCCATACGAGGTTCCTGGAGATCACGACATCGAAAGAGTCGTCATCGAAATCCAGATGCTGGGCGTCCATGCGCTCGAACGCGGCGTCCACACCGTATCTGGCGCAGTTCTCCCTGGCCTGGTCGAGCATCGCCTCGGTGTAGTCCACTGCCGTGACGGAGTGCCCCTCCCTCCCCAGTATTATCGGGAAGAATCCAGGGCCGCAGCCGACGTCGAGGATCCTCAGGCTCCCGCCTTCGGGAAGATGCTTCTCGATGATGCCGAGCCAGTGCCTGTAGCGGCCGTCCTCGATCTGCTCCAGGACCGTCTCGGAGTATCCGTCGGCCCTCAGGGTCCAATAGCCCTCGATCTCATCCAGGTTCGATTCCATGTGCTTCACAGTAACACAAATCTTCAATAAATATTACTCGGTGCACAAGAACCTGAGATTCGTGCTCATGGCTTCACAGCGGTTATCGTGAAGTGGTTGTTGGTCAAGCCGTGGGCCAGGTACCTGGACCCATGAAGGACCTTCTTCTGGACGTTGTCGATCACGCGGATGTCCTTGAACCCGGCCTTCTCCAGCATGCGGATGTCGTCACGCGGACGATCGGCGTGTGACGACCACAGGTCCATCTCGGCCTCCTCCCTCTCGACCTCGTCGCGTCCCCTGCCCTTCTCCATCCTGACGAAGAACGATGACACCCTGTTCCTGAACGGGGTCATCCTGGGGTCGGTGAACCAATCCCCATCCGTGTACGCCAGCCTGCATCCGGACTTGAGGACCCTGTACCACTCGGACACCACCTTCTCGGGATCCGGGACGGTCCAGAGCATGTAGTCGCTGACGACGGCCTCGAACGATGAGTCGTCGAAAGGAAGGGCCATCGCATCGGCCTGACGGAAATCTATGTCGAAGCCGTTCACGGCGGCGTTCTCCCGGGCGTACTCGAGCATCCTGTCCGAGAGGTCCACAGAGATCATCCTGTGCCCCAGATCGGCGAGCTGCATGGACACTATCCCGGGGCCGCAACCGACATCGAGTATCTCCAACGGATCCTCACCCAGGATGGATGTGAAATGCTCCTGCCAGGACCTGCGCTCCCGGTCGATCGAGAAACCCCTGACGACGAAGTCGTTGTAATCGGAAGAGCGGATATCCCAATGCCTCTTGATAGCGTCCATCGATGTATGGAACGACGGTAATACTTAAATGAATTTCGTAACACCGACGATGGCGCATGAGGGGCCGGCGCTCAGAAGGCTGACAGAATCAGTTGAAGTCCTGCCTCAGGTTGGTCTGGAACCTGTGGACCTCACCGGGGATGTTAGTGGGGTATCTTCCGTTGACGCAGGCGAGGCAGAGGTCCTTCTCCTTGAACCCGATGGCCTCAATGAGACCCTCGATGCTGATGTATCCGAGGGAGTCCGCACCGATGATCTCCCTGATCTCCTCGACGCTGTGACGGTTGGCGATGAACTGGTCCCTGGACTTCATATCGACACCGTAGTAGCAGGGCGCGATGATGGGCGGGCTTCCGACGCGGACGTGCACCTCCTTGGCACCCGCCTTGCGGAGCATGGCGACCAGCTTCTTCAGGGTGGTACCCCTGACGATGCTGTCGTCCACGATCATGATGCGCTTGCCGTTGACGGTGCTCTTGATGGGGTTCATCTTCATGGAGACGGCTGATTCCCTCTGCTTCTGGTCGGGCATGATGAATGTCCTGTCCGCGAAGCGGTTCTTCATGAAGCCCTCCTCGTACGGGATGCCGGTGGCACAGGAGTATCCGATCGCATGGGCGCGTCCGGAATCGGGCACGGGCATAACGAGGTCGACATCGGCGGGGCACTCCCTTGCCAGGATCTCGCCGATCTTCCTGCGGACCTCGTACACCTCCCTCCCGTCGAGGATGGAGTCGGGTCTGGCGAAGTACACCCACTCGAACATGCAGAAGGCCCTGGGGTGCTCCGCCGGAGCGGGGTAGATTTTGAATGTGTCCTTGGTGATCTCGCATATCTCCCCGGGCTCTATGTCGCGGATGAGCTCGCCCCTGAGGGCGTCGATCGCGGCACTCTCCGAGACAGCGATGTATCCGCCGTCGATCCTTCCGAGACACAGGGGCCTGAACCCGTACATGTCGCGGATGGCGAAGAGGCGGTCGTTGATGAGGATGGTCAGCGAGAACGCTCCGTCGAGCTCCCCCATCGTGGCCCTGATGGCCTTGACGGGGTCGTTGTACATGGTCATGTACTTCCCGAGAAGCTTGGTGACGAGCTCGCTGTCGGAGTCGGTGAGGAAGGTCCAACCCTCCTTCATGTACTTCTCCTTGAGCTCTGCGAAATTGGTTATGTCACCGTTGTGGGCGACCGCCACCGTGCCGAAGTTGGTCATGACGGTGAGCGGCTGGGCGTTCTGGACGCTCTTGGACCCTGTGGTAGAATACCTGACGTGGCCCACGCCGACGTGGCCCAGGAGGGTCTGGATCTCCTCCTTCGGCAGAGCTATCGTCACAAGGCCGTTGCCTTTGACGGTCTCTATCGTACTGCCGTTGAAAACCGAGATCCCGGCGCTCTCCTGGCCGCGGTGCTGGATGATCATGAGGGCTGTGTGCAGCGCTGACGCAACGTCGAAATCCGCACTGATTCCGACCACGCCGCAACTGTGCTCCGGCCCTGTCATGCAATCCCCTTAGTCGCGGATCTTAGCCCAGTTGTAGGACCTGATGGTCGCGGTCTTGCCGTATCCGCAGGAGGCGCAGACTCCTTTCCTGACGTGGTACGAGCGCTTGCCGCACCTGCGGCAGGGGATGTGGGTCTTGAATTTGTTGTGCCTTCCCTGTGCCGGTGTTCCCTTTCCCATGATCAATCACTCCTGTTTATGGTGAGATGTAAATTACATTGTCCCCGCGGACAATCACAACGCTGAGGCTCCTCGTGGGCTGTCCGTCCAAGCGCTCCTCGGCGTTCCTGAGGACCAGGTTCATGTGGGGGTCGTATCCGTCGAGTATCCCGCGGTACTCCCTTCCGCCTTTGAGCACTACCATGACGTTACTGCCGACGGCCTGATTTAGGACGTTCAAGGGCTTCATCATTGTGGCTACCTTTGACACGATACGGCATTCACTATTTGAAGGTTACGAGCTCCCTTATTATTACGCGCGTGGGAGCGCCTCATACGAACGCGCCTATGGTCGGGGCGTCGAGACGGTCCATGTCATAGAATATGATCGCCTCCCTGACCGCGTCGGCGCCGTTGCCGATTCCCATGAAATGGTCCAGGACCGACATCCTCCAGAGGAGGTCCATGACCGTCACCGCCATGCAGCCGTAGTAGGCGTTGGACATGTCGTCCTCGTAGCCGTTCTCGTCCATGAGGGAGAACACGCTGCCCATGAAGCTGTCCCTGCCGTTGAGCGTCTGGACGTATTCGGACAGGACATGCCTGCCTGCCGCATCGGGGATGCGCAGCCTTATGTCCTCGGCGGAGGCGCTCCCCTTCTCATGGAGGTCTCCGTCGTCGTCCATGACGTTCCATGCCACGGTCCCCTCCGAGGCCATGAACATGTTCCAGTTCCACTGGGGGTCGCAGTACACGGGCACGCTGAGAGGGTCGTCCGAGGACATGGATTCCATGGCCGCATCCCTTCCCGCTTCCTCGAGTGAGGGTATGTCCAGGTTGCGCTCCGGCTGGATCCCGGACAGCGACATCAGGGGCTCTATCTGGGACATGTCCATTATGCGGCTTATGTAAGCCAGGTCGGTGAACATGGAGAGGTTCTCCGACACGGTCATCCTGAGTCCGGACGGATCCGCCATGACGCCCGCCTCCCTGCAGTTGGCATAGAACTCGCGGTAGACCGCCGTGGACTCCTCGAGCGCCGAGACGATCCTGGAGTCTGCCCGGGCGACGATGTCCTTGGCCTCGGTCAGGGCATCCGCGCCGGTGCCGGTCCATGCGCCCCTGCACGAGAGGTCCAGCTCCACCTTGATCCTGTCGCTGGCGTAGAGATGGTACGGGAACTGCCTGCAGTAGGTCGTCCTGTGGTCGTAGACCTTGCACCTCCTGTTCTCCAGGAAGACGCAAGAGCCGCAGCCCTTCTTGAGTGCGAGTGCGAAGTACGGTTCAGGCCCCCTTGCCTTCACCAGCGCGTCGGGATGGTTCTTGCGGAAGAACGCGCGCTCCTCCGGCAGGACCTCCGGCTGGCACAGGCAGCACATGCCGCACTGGCTGGGGCAATCGACTTTCCTTCCGGCAACCTCGGAATAATCAACTTCGTAATCGGCCACAGACGTCCCTCCCGAGGGGTTCTCCGCAGAACTCCCCGTCCTCCACCTGCACCTCTCCCCTGACCATAACCGTTTCGGGGAAGACGGCACCGTATCCGCCGTAGGGCGAGTGCCCGCACCTGCTGTGGAGGGCCTTCACATCGATGGTGGAGGACCGCCTCATGTCGAACACGAGCAGGTCCGCATCGTATCCGACGGATATCCTTCCCTTGCGCAGGGAGAACAGCCTCCCGGGATTCTCCGCACCCATGCGGACGGCCTGTGACATCGGGATGACGTCCCTGCGGACCATGTCCATGACCATGGGCATAGTGGTCTCGACGCCGGGTATCCCTCCTGGCGCGGCATCGAACTCCTGCGCTTTCTCCTCCGATGTGTGCGGCGCATGATCCGAACCGAACATGTCGATGTCGCCGGCGACGAAGCGTCTGAACAGCCTGTCACGGCAGTCGATGTCCCTCAGCGGCGGGTTGACCTTGTATTCCGCACCGGTGTGACGGTCGACCTCGAACATCATGTGGTGCATGGTCACCTCCGTGGAGAAGCCGGCGGCCTTGGCGAGGTCCAGACCCTCCGGTGTCGTAAGATGGCAGATGTTTATCGCACCACCCCTGAAGTTCGATGCCAGCCGGCGTATGGCGGTCCACTCGGCCTCGGCGGGACGGTTCCTGAGATGGTCCCTGGTGCAGCGCTCCACATCCTTCCTGATCAGGTGGTCGTCCTCCGCGTGCACGCTCATCCTCCTGCCGGTGGCGAGGACATCCCTCACGGCGGGGATCATCTCCTCGTCGTCATCCAGCAGGATGTTGCCTGTTGTGGATCCCATGAACAGCTTGAATGCCGGCACCATGGGCGCGATCATGCCCGCGTTTATGTTGGCGGTCACCGCCGCGAACAGCCCGTAGTCCACATTGGCCCTCCCTCTCACGGAGGCTTTCTTGTCCCTCAGGGTCTGGACATCGGTCACGGGAGGCTTGGTGTTGGGCATGTCCAGGACGCAGGTGACGCCCCCGTAGGCCGCCGAGAGCGTCCCGGTGTCGAATGTCTCCTTGTTCGTCATCCCCGGGTCCCTGAAATGCACGTGTGGGTCGATGAAGCCCGGGAGGATTATCCCGCTGGTGCCCACGTCCACCCTCTCGTCCCCTCCGGAGACCAGCTTCCCCACGGTCACGATCCTTCCATCCGATATACCTATCTCGGCATAGCGGAGCTCTCCGTCTATGAAGGCACGCCCCTGGATCACCTTCTCTACATCCGTATCATTCACCCCTGGTCACATCGCCGTTCGGCGTCGTCTCGTGATATATCTCGCCATGGAACGAACTGATCCTCGCTCCCTTGTAGGTCCATGCATCGGGCGGTAGGCCGGCCTTCATCGACAGGTGCGCCAGATACTCCTTGGCATCCCATCCCCATTCGACCGGCACCTGCGGGAGCAGCAGCCCCCTGTTGCCCCTGTATTCGAGTATCAGCCCGTCACGGCCGATCACGATCGAGGACACGATGTCCTCCTGGGTCTCCGCATGGATCTCCTCCGGGACGGTCAGCACGGTGACCTCGACCGTTATGTGGTCCAGCTCCCGCTCCCTCAGGTCCGGGAAGCGTGGGTCGTGACACGCGGCCCGTGCGGACTCCTCTATCGCCCTTCCGGCCTGGTAGTACGGCATCGGGAAACCGATGCAGCCACGGAGGTCGTGGGACGGATAGGTGCTCAGAGTGACGAAGACACCCGACGGCTCCATGAAGCGTCCGTCTTCGGGGACGAAGGACAACGGGGTCCCGCGCACCTCCGATTCGACGGATGCCCTGGCCAGACGAACGGCCTCCGATCCGAAAGGCATCGGATCACTCCGTCTTGGTGTAGTCCGTCACCTTGATCTCGGACGGGCCCTCGGGCTCGTCCCTGTTGATCTCGACCTTCTGGACCTTCGCCTTCCCGCAGGTGTCGTTGGCCCTGCAGGTGCTGTCCTTCCAGTTCCTCTCCGTGCTGCTGGCGGCCTCCCTCATGAAATCCGGGATGGGCGCCTTCTGCATCATGGCGGAGAGCCCCATGAAGAGCTCCATCCCCATGGCCATGAAGTGCCTCTGGACCTCTGGATCCATGAACATGGAGTAGGTCGCCTTCGCGAACTCCTCCGCCTTCTCCTTGGCCGCGTCGGCCGTGTTCATGGCGTCGTGGGCCGCGCTCCTACCGGCCGATGCGATCTCGATGGCCCCCTCCTTCTGGAGGACCATGATCTTCTCGATGAGCTCCCTGTTCTTCGAAACGAATTCCTGGAATTCCTCTTCGGTGCCTGCCATGATCATTCCCTCTTGAACTTTATAACGAGCTCATCATCCTTGAAGTCTGCCCCGACGACCTGGGCGTGGACGAGTGCGTCGGGAAGCTGGATGTTGCGCTTCTGGCTGCCCACATGGATCATCACCGTGCTCTGATCTATGCGGAACAGCTCCACCTTGGAGCTGTCGACGAAGGGCATTCTCATGACGATCTTGTCGACGCCGCCCTCTGTGATGAAGGACATCGGGCTGCGCTCGGAGTAGATCTTGTACGGATCCTCGTCCCCGTAGATCATATCGGCCATCAGCTTCAGCTTATCGAGACCGCGGAGCTCCGTCCTCATCATCTCGCAGTACTTGATCTCCATCGGATCGAACGCGTGGTGGATGAGCTCCATGTTCTCCTCCTGCTCCCTGAGCTTGTCCTTGAAGAACCCTCCCTCGCCTGCCTCCTCGGGCAGGACCCTGTTGACGACCAGGGTCTCGACGTTCTTGTTGTAGAGGCACAGATAGGTGTACGCGCGCATGGTCTCCCTTATGACCATCTTCTCGGGGTTCAGGACGAGCCTCACAGTGGTCCTGTGCGGATCCTCGAGGAGGACCTTGACGCGGTCCATGTTGTCCTTGATGTCACCGACGCTCTCAAGAACCTCATCGGACGGGAGCGGCATGTCCATGACCCTGCCGACGGTGGCGCGGGCGATGTGCATCAGCCTCTTGATCATGCCGAACCCCTTGTCCAGATACCAGTTGGTGACGTCCGGGAAGCTCAGCAGCCTGAGCGTCTCCCCGGTGGGGGCGGTGTCCATGACGATGACGTCATACTTCCCCTCGTCCTCGAACTGGTTGACGTAGAACAGGGCGGAGATCATCTCCATCCCGGGAAGGATCGCCATCTCCTCCGCCGAGATCTCCCCCATCCCCTGGGAGAGCATGAATGCGGCCACGTAGTTCTGGATGTCCTTCCACTTCGTCTTCATCTCGTGGATGATGTCAATCTCAAGGGCGTCCAGGTTCGGTTTGACGTTGGTTATCGTCGTTCCGAGATCCATGTCGAGGGAGTCCCCGAGGGAGTGGGCGGAATCCGTGCTCATCAGCAGCGTCTTGTAGCCCAGTTCCGAAAGCCTGTACGCGGTGGCCGCGGATGTCGAAGTCTTACCGACACCACCCTTGCCGGTGTAGATGATGAGCCTCATGGGATGGGGCTAGGCCGAATCCCTATTTAACTGGACGGAACGAAGGACGGCGAAGACCGCAGAATATGCGCATCGATCAGCGATGTGAGAAGAATATGGTGCCGGGAATGGGGTTCGAACCCATGACCTTCGGATTTCCCTGGAAGAGGTCTATATGACCAGAACCCTATGAGTCCGACGCTCCACCAGGCTGAGCCACCCCGGCCTTAGTCGGGGGATTGGCTTGTAGTTTATATTGATTTCTATAGCCAGATTACAGTCAGACAGCGATTCGGGAGAATGGATGTGTAAAATGTTTTTCTGGAGGGCCTTCGCGGCCCTCCGGAATCACTCCTCAGCGGGAGTCTCCTCAGCAGGGGCCTCGGCCTCAGCCTCGGTCTCGGTGGCGGGCTCCTCGGCGACCTCCTCAGCAGGGGTCTCCTCGGCAGCCTCCTCCTCGGCAGGCTGGACGTCGGCGGCGGGCATGATGGACTCGGGCTCGCCCTCTCCGGCGGCGAGGACCTCGGACTTGCGGATCTCGATCCTCTTGATGGGGATGATGATGCGGCAGGCCCTGGCCAGCTCCTTGGCGAGGTCTCCGGAGACGATGTCCTTGACGATCTCGGAGAGGGTCCTCTCCTGTCCGATGGCGACGAGGGTCTCTCCGATGACCCTCCTCATGGCGTCCTCCTGGGAGGACTGGATGCGCCTGTCGGCGATGGACATGGTCTTGAGCCTGTAGGTGAAGCCGTCCTTGGTGACGATGTCGACGACGTGGTCGGTCTTGGTCTTTCTCCTGCGGGTCAGCCTCCTGACGTAGTCGCTGGTCAGGTCGTGACCGACGAAGGCGGTCTTGGCGTCGTGTCCGTCAACGGATGTGACCTTGAACTTGAGCTTGATGTGCATCTTGGAGAAGTCCCCGGTCAGGTCCTGGACGGTGACCTCGACGGTACGTCCGATGACGTACTCGGGGTCGGCGGAGGGGGTCTCTCCGATCTCGGTCTCGTTGAACATGCGGGGCGCGTGGACCTTGTACCACTCTTTCGCCTTCCACTTGTCCTTCACCTTGCGGCCTGCTACGGCCTTGACTTTCTTTGCGGGTGCCATGTTATGACTCCTTTAACTGACCGTTGGGATTCGGTGATTGTATTAAAAGCTATGCTGATTGAAAAAATGATGAGCCTGCTCAAATATTCACATAGCCAGACATTTTTTCTTTATCATGATTAGGAATAATTTATCCTGATTGAACTAGTACCGCTTATATTTTAAATTAACCCAAATTATCTTAGAGCTAAACACCGCCGGAAAACACACGATGATATGATGGGACTGCGATGGAATAGGCCCTGTGCAGATGGGTGATGGAGAAGTGTGTGGAGGGGCGGAGCCCCTCCGTTGATAGGGTTTATCAGAGAGTCACGGGGGTGATGTGCGCAGAGAGACCGAGGTCCTCGGCGGACATTCCCATGGCCAGTCCGTACAGCTGGGACAGGTGCAGGACGGGGATGCTGTATCCGAGCTCCTTCTGGGTTCCGTCGAACTGGAGGTGGCAGAAGGGACAGACATCGATGATGTACTGGGCTCCGGACTCCTTCATGTTCTCGAGGTTGGTCTCGGTGAACTTCTTGGCGACGTCTCCGAAGGCGGCCTTGAGTCCTCCTCCGGCTCCGCAGCACAGCATCTTCTGCTTCCTGGGCATGCTCTTGGCACCGGTGGCCTCGATGAGCTCGTCGAGGATCTTGGGGTCCTCGGGGTCGTCGACGCCCTTGATGTTGCTGGGCTTCAGGAAGTGGCATCCGTAGAATGCGGCGACCTGGTAGGACAGGGGGTTGGTGACCTTGGCCTTGATTCCCTCGATTCCGACCTCCCTGTAGAGGACCTCTGCGAAGTGGTAGACCTTGGTGGTTCCCTTGTACTCCATTCCGATCTCCTTCAGGACCTCGTTGACCTCGGCCAGGAGCTTCTCGTCGTGAGCGAGCTCGTGAGCGGCGTCGAACAGGGATCCGTAGCATCCGTTGCAGATGGTCAGGATCGGGAGCCCCTCCTTCTCGGCGAGGGCCAGGTTCCTTGCGGCGGCGGCGAGCCAGGTCTTCTTGCTGAAGGCCCTGATGACTCCGGGCGCGGGGCAGCAGCTGGCGTCCTGGAGGTCGACGAGCTCGACTCCGAGGGCGGCGCAGACGTCCCTGGTGGATTTCTCGATTCCGGGGTACCTGAGGGGTGCGATGCATCCGAGGAAAAACGCGTACTTTGCCATGAGAATCACTCCGTAATCTTGGTGAAGCCAGTAGCGGCCAGGATCTTATCGAGGTCGGCCTTGGCCTTGTCGTTGGACAGAACAGTGGGCGGGACTCCGGGCAGACCGAGCTTCTCCCTGAGGGCGGTGATGTCGTCCTTGACGGGAACGGTGTGTCCGTACTTGACCAGGTTCCTTGCGGTTCCCTTGTGGTTGTCGTACATGTGTCCCTCCGCGACCGCGATGTTCCTGAGGGCAATGATGATGTCGACGATGGGGACCTGCCTGGGGCACCTCTCCACGCAGGTGTAGCAGGTGCTGCACTCCCAAAGCTCCTCGCTGTTGATGATCTCCTCCTTCATCCCGAGCTGGGCCATCCTCATGAGCTTCCTGACCCTGTAGGATGTCCTCCTTCCAGAGGGGCATCCCGCTGTGCAGGTTCCGCACTGGAAGCACATCTTGACTTCCTCGCCACCGGCAGCGGCGATCTCTTTCGCGAAATCGGGGTTGGGCGTAACCATAGTTATCGGCCCACTCACCTGTTTTTTGATATTTAATATGGACAGTCAACGCCGATATGATATTACCTGTTAGGGTAATCCTTATTCTCAGATGTTCCTGGAGATGAGCGCCCTGACTATCCTGGACACGTTCCTGGACTCCTCGCGGTAGATCGCCGTGATCGCATGGCGCAGCATCTTCGGGTCGATCGCGCTCTTCAGCCTGAGGTTCCTCCTGGTCAGCAGGAACTCGTCCACGAAGAAGCTCTTGTTCGAACCCAGGAGCTCCGGAAGCGAGAAAGTCTCGGAATCTATCGTGTACTCCCTGTCCTCGGAGTCGAGGAACATGAACGCCACTCTCTGGGCGCCGTACTTGTATCTGATGAAGGACGGGCCGTTGTCCACGAAGACCATGCCCATATAGCCGATCTCCTCCATCTGGAACTCCTCCGCGTCGAAAAGGTAGAGGGGATCGTCGATGATCGCGAGGTCTGCGCGGTCCTCCCTCATCATCCTGATGTTGTACTGGTCGTCCGACACCACGATGTTGGCCCCCGGTATCTTCAGGGATGATATGACGGACATCATCAGGTCCTCCGTGACGGGGCTGCAGCAGACGGTGAACCCCCTGTCGGTCTCGCAGCGATGGTCCATGGACCTTGCGAGCTCCGCGATCTCAAGCCCCTGCTCCGTGAGGGCGGACCCTGCCGGCGTGGTCCTGAGGACCGGTGCCCCCGCGGCATCCTCGATGCAGCGGATGTACTTGTGCAGGACCGGCACGGATATGCCGAGCTTCCTGGCTGCGGCAGTCTGGCTACCCGTCTCCTGGACCGCCAAAAGGGCCTCCAGCTGACGGGTGGTCACCGTCTTCCCGTTGATCGTCTGGGAATTCCTGACGGAAATGTCCATGGTCTCGACAGTGTTATCCAAAAAGATAACACTGACGGATACGCCCTTGGCGAAGGATGATATCGGAGCAGCCCGATGCCCGCCCGATTTGCATGACCGGAGTTGAGAGAGGTTCCAGAACTGTTGTTGTCGGACTCGGTAGCCCCATAATGTGTGATGACGCCGTCGGACTCCGCGTTTCTGAGGCCATCGACGCAATGGGCTTCGAGGACGTGGACTGCTGCCAGGAGGCCGTGGGCGGACTGGACATCCTGCCTGTGATCCACGGCTACAGGTACGCCATCATCGTGGATGCCATACAGACCGGCGAATACGGCCCCGGCACGGTCATGCTGTACTCCGAGCGCGACTTCGATGAGAACGTGACCCATGCCGCGACGCACGACGTGAACCTCCCGACGGCCATTAAGATCGGCCGCCAGATGGACCCGGAGATCATGCCCGAAGAGGTCCGGTTCGTCGCGATAGAGGTCCAGGACATCAGGACCATGACCGAGACGATGACCCCCGAGGTGGAGGCCTCGGTGGAGAGCGCCTGCGGGGCGGTCATCCACCTGATGACGGAGCTCACAGGGTCAGAGCCGAGGCGTCGTAGTTCCTGATCTCCCTGTTGCCCTTGCCCAGGACGACGGTGTTGAGACGGTCCTCCCTGAGGAGGTCCTGGGCCACGCGCATGACGTCGTCCTCCGTGACGGCGTCTATCCTGGCCAGACGGTCCTCCAGGGTCTCTGTGGAACCGTTGAGCATATGGTTGACCCCGAGCCTGTAGAGCCTGTGCTCCGTGGACTCCATGTTGCGGACGTTGGCTCCCTTGACCAGCCTCTTCGCCCTCTCGAGCTCGCCCTTCTCGAGTCCCTCCCTGAGGAAACCGGAGATCACCGTCGCGACGGTCTCCATGGCCTCGACGACGTTCTTGTCGGTGCAGGACATGTACGATGTCAGGGACGAGGCGTCGCTGTTCTGGGACACTGTGGTGTAGATCGAGTAGACGAGAGCCTTCTTCTCCCTGACGGCCTGGAACAGCCTCGAGCTGGTCCCGGATCCGAGGACGGCGCTGACCATGGAGGCCGCCATCCTGTCCGGATGGGACGCCCCGTACGACGGGAACCCCATAGCCACATGGCAGTGCTCCGCGTCGCCCTTCACGAACCTGTACTCCGACTTGGGGGCCGATGGGGCAGAGCGCTGGTTCCTCGCGCCTCCCGACATACCGTCCAGGGTCTCCTCGGCCCAGCGGACCGTCTCATCCACGTCTATGGATCCGGCGGCGTACACGGCCAGGTTGGGTATCCTGTACTTCTCGTCATAGTAGGCGCGGAGGTCGGCGGAGGTCAGCCCGGCGACGATCTTCTCGTCGCCGCCCTCGTCCTGGCACAGCGGATGGCCCCTCCACAGAGTCGACTCGAAGAGGTCATGGATGTAGCTGTCCGGCTCGTTGCGGATCATGCTCAGCTCCTGCAGGACGATCTTCTTCTCGAGCTCGGTGTCCTCCTCGTTGATCTTCGGATGCGCCACGATGTCCCCGACCATGTCCATGGCGGTGGATGCGGTCTCCTTGATGGTTATCCCGTAGAATGCGGTCATCTCCCTGCCGGTGAAGGCGTTGAGCTCCCCTCCGGCGCCCTCCATCTCCTTGGCCATCTGATACGAGTCCCTTGTCTCGGTCTCCCTGAAGACTGTGTGCTCCAGAAGATGGGAGAGGCCGAAGATGCCGGGATGCTCGTCCCTGGAACCCGTGGCCACCCCTATCATGAACGCGGCGCTCTGGCTGCCGGGGAGGTTCTCGACCACGACGGGGACTCCCCCGGAGGTCCTGGACAAGGTGATGGTGCTTCCGCTCATGGTTGCGGGTAGAATAGAACTTCTTAAAAAGGTTAGTGGTATTATGGAGGAGTATGGCAGTCAAGACAATCAGATACGAGGACATGAATCTGGAGAACCCCGTGGCGGTCATAGGGTTCCCCAGCGTGGGTCTCGTCAGCTCCATCGCGGCCAACTACATGGTGGGACAGCTAGACATGACGCCCATCGCGGGACTGTCGTCCCCTTCGATGCCCCCGTACTGCCTGATCTACAAGGGGGTTGCTTACCCGCCCGTCAGGTTCTATGGCAGGAAGAGCACCACCAAGACTGGGAGGGACCTCATCGTCTGCATGTCCGAGTACGCCCCGAAGCCCGAGGACTGCTACGAGCTCGTCCAGGCGATCCTGTCGTATCTGAAGTATATGGGATGCCATGACATCATCAGCCTCGAGGGCACCGCCAGGATCAACGACACGGACGGACCGGTCGTCTGCGGTGTCGGACCCGGCGCGGCGAAGATGGCGAAGAAATCCAAGCTCTCCGTGATGGAGGGTGGCATGGTGAAGGGGACCACCGGGATCATGCTCTACGAGGCCCCTCCGATGGGGATGGGCGTCACCACGCTCATGACCCCCGCCAACCCGTCCCTCCCGGATCCCGGATCCGCCGCCGCGTACATCCCTGCGATATCGTCGATGGTTCCCGGACTCAGACTGAGCGCCAAGCCCCTGCTCGCAGAGGCCGAGGAGATCAGGAAGAAGATGCAGTCCGAGCAGGAAGAGGTCGAGAAGCGCGAGGAGGAGCGCGCATCCCAGCTGTACGGCTGAGCCCTCTACGGGCACCCTTTATAATCGAAGAGCGGGATTGGGCCGCCATGGAACTCGTACCGTCCAAATTCTTCATCACACACAGCTCCGCGGTCAGCCCGGTCTCAGACCTCAACGCCTTCGACAGGGCGCTGATCTCCGCCGGGATAGGCGAGCAGAACCTCGTGTCTGTGTCATCCGTCATCCCCAAGGGGGCCCAGCTGGTGGAAAGGTGCGAGATGCCCATGGGGGCGGTCACCCACTGCGTCCTCGCCCAGATGCGCGGGACCGAGGGGGAGACCATCGCCGCCGGGATCGCCTACGCCTACAGGAAGGACGGGAAGGGGGGATACGTCGCCGAGGGACACATCCACGGATCCGCCGAATCCCTCCGCAGAAACCTGACCTGGAAGATGGACGAGATGGCGAGGATCCGCGACGTCGAGTTCGATGAGATCCATTTCGTCGCCGAGGACCTGGAGATCCCGCTGGACCACTACGGTTGCTGCCTCGCCGCCCTCGTGTTCACGGAGTACCGCTGATGTACGGTCTGGCACTCTGCGGCGTGTGCAGGAGACCCAGGATAGTGGACGAATCCAAGTCCGAATCCGCATGCCCGTACTGCAACTGCGTCCAGAAGACCAAGGACCTGGCCGTGTACTTCGAATCCTCGGACCAGGACGCTGTCCGTGAGGCCCTCTCGCAGGCGACCGGCTTCATACCTCCTGACATGGCGAAGAAAAAGGAGAGGATCGCCAACGCAGACCCGTATTCCACCATGGTCTACAGGTACGAGCACTGCTCCGACCTGGAGGAGAAGATGGAGATACTCGCGGAGGGCCTGACGGCAATCAAGGGCACGTTCACCCTCGACGACGTGCGCGAGATCGCGGGGGACCGCGCCGAGAAGATGGTCTCGGCCATGCTCGACCGCTGCATCATCTCCGAGGTCCGCATCGGCGTGTACAGGGCCTGACTCATCCCCTCTTGGGGATGTCGTCGCGCTTCTTCCCCTCCATCCTGAGAACCTCCCTGACGATCTGGGGCAGGCGCTGGAACATCGTGCGGTAGTACATGTACCCGGAGAACAGGATTGCGATGACGGCGCAGACGTAGTACACCACCATCCCTCCGAGCGTCCCTCCCTGCAGGAAGACGGTGAGCAGGATGTTGAAGATGATCAGAGGGATCATCGCCTGGAGCGCGAACTCCATCACCCTGTGCCTAGCGATGCCCTCGCCCACGGTCGTGCCGCAGGCTCCGAGGATGAGCGAGTTGGAGATGGAGATCACTATGAGGATCAGGACCGAAAAATCGATCGCCCATCCGGTGCTGGCGACCGAGAAGCATATCCCGGTCGACATCCCGCACGAGATCCCGAGTCCGAGGGCGTAGCCGTAGAACACGGAATCGGATTTGCCCCTGAACCTCTTCAGGTTCATGACGACGACCATCGCCATGGCCTCTATCGCCGCCATTATCACCATGTACACGACGTTCGTGGCGAATCCCAGGACCACCATCGCGAAGACCAGAACGGATCCGGCGATCATCCCGACTACCAGAAGCATGAAGAAGGTCGGGTCGCTGAAGAAGGGCTGCTCGACCCTCGGGTAGGTGTAGTTGCGGACTCCGAGGTACATGAGTATCAGCGCGGGGCCGATTCCCATCACCATCGCGATGCCGAATGCTAGGTCCATAATCCGATGATGTGTGGTGGTATTTTAATCATTACGGGAGGAACCATCGGGAGACCCGTCCATGAGCTTGTCGTAGTAGTGGACGACCATGCAGGACCTCTCGCATCTCCCGCAGGAGTTGCACCTCTCCGGATCCACCCTCATCCCTCCGGAGATGGAGATCGCCTTCCTAGGACAGCCCTTCTCGCAGATCCCGCACTCGGTGCACATCTGGGCGCGGATCAGCGCTTTGACAGACCTCTCGAAGATGCGTCTCACGTTCCGCTCGTCCGGTGCGTTGACAGACACCTGCCCGCCTCCGAAGAGCCTCGCCCTCCCGATCGGCAGCCTGAGCAGCGCGATCTCATACTCCCCGTCGTATCTGACGTCGCCGATCGTGCGCAGCGCGTCTGCGACGTAGGAGAAGTCCCGGGATCTGGGGATGGTGACGACCGCCTCCATCGAGTACCCGCCTGCCGCACAGGACGATGCCCCCTTCAGCATCCTCATGCTGGGACCGGATGCGGCCTTCGGCCTCAGGTCGAGACGCATCTCCTCCGAGAGCTGCACCATCTTGGGCGGCAGGACCTTCCACCTCCAGAACCCTGAATCGACGTACTCGTCCGGGAGCCCCCGGGACCTGGCGTATTCATGCAGATGGTCCTCCCATCTGGTGTAGAGCTCCGGATGGATCCTGCCGGTGTTCCTCCATTCGCTAGACAGGCACGAAGGGCACAGATAGCATCCGATCCTCTCGAAATCCCTGTCGTAGAGCGGATTGTAATCCAGATTGTGGGAGAGGATGTACAGCCACACCTCGGCGGCGGTCCAGGAACGGATCGGATTGAGATTGATCTGGTTGGGTACGAACGGGTTCCTCGTGACGAACCCTATCCCGGACCTGGCGTACGACTCGAGCCAGCGGTTTCCCTCCACCGTCACGGTGCCTTCCGGGAAGTCCCTGTCGATCATGTCCGTGATCGGGCCGAGCTTGCAGACCTTGCAGCACCATCTGAAATCCTTCGCCGGCGGACCGAACGCGTCGACGTTCTCCCAGAATCCGTCGCCGCCCGATGCCACATGGAGCCTGTTCCCGTGCTTTCCCGCGAAGGCCCTGACATACTCCACGGTCTCCGGAAACTCCAGACCCGTGTCGATGTACATCAGTTCGATGCGGTCAGCGGCCTGGGATGCCAGACCGTAGGCCGCGAGCGAGTCCTTCCCGCCGGAGAACGACACCGTCACGGGAAGGCCCCTGCCGTTCTTCTCCTCCAGGAACGTCCTGATCTCCCTCACGGCACGCCTCTGGATGCGTTTCAGGTGATCGCGGTTGCATGCGATGAACGTACGCAGGTCCGCCTCCGGTACGGTGTGCGCCGGCGACGGTTGACCGATGTCGCGGATCTTCACCGCGCGCTCCGAGGATTTCAGGGATCCGCTGTCCTCCAGGGCGATGCCCGCGCCTATCCTCTGGCCCTTCCTGACTATCACGGGGTCCCCCTTGGAGAAGTCCCCGACCACGTCGTTCAGGTTTCCGCCGGGCACCACCTTGCCCTTGAGGTGCCCGGACATCCCCCAGAACCACACGATGTTCTTCGTCGCCGCATCGTGGAACATGTCCGCCCCGGGCTGCCTGACCTCCAGGACCATCCTGTCCTGGCGCATGTCGAACCTCACGACTCCGAGGACGGCGCCGTCCGCGATGACCTCGTCGGTACGGTCCTCGCCCGGGACCTTGTTGAACCATATCGACCTCCCTCTGAGAGGAGCATCGGTACCGAACGCCTCGCGGAACAGGCGCAGCACGAGGTCGATGCTGTCGCCCATGCACGGCCTGATGTCGCCTGGGCTGTTTATCCTGAACTCCCTGCCGGATGAGCCGCAGACGGAGCACTTGTCACCCAGCAGTAGCGTGCCGCATTCGTCGCACCATCTGCACGTCTCCTTGCCGTGGGCAATGTTGGAGGCCATGTGCGAAGGATTCTGCTTCATCTTTATATGGATGAGCCCTTATGCAAACAGCATGCAGGACCCGTACGATTACGAGATCCAGGTCAATCCGGGATACGGGAAGAAGAGGTTCAGCCGCCAGGAGCTGCTGGACATCCTTGTGTCGATCATCGTCCTGTCCGTGGCATTCATGGTCCTCTATCGCAACGGAACGATAATGACGTGCCTGGAGTACCATCTGGGAGCCAACGGGAGGTGGGCAGGCCTCTTCGGCATCTGCCTCGCACTGGTGTTCTTCTCATTCCTACTTCACGAGTTCGGGCACAAGTTCGTCGCTCAGAAATACGGCATGTGGTCCGAGTTCAGGATGTACCCGTTCGGACTGGTGCTGACCCTGGTGACATCCATATGCGGATTCCTCTTCGCGGCGCCCGGCGCGGTCTACATCCGCGGATACGCTGACCTCGAGAAGAACGGAAAGATCAGCATGGCGGGACCCATCGTCAACATCTTCCTCGCCGCCATCAGCATCGCGGTCGTGATGATCATCAACGACAGCCCCTACTGGCTAAGCGATACCGAGTTCCTAGTGATCCTTGTGTTCTCTATGATGGCATCGCTCAACTCGTTCCTGGCGCTGTTCAACCTGATACCTATCGGACCTCTGGACGGAGGCAAGATCCTGAGATGGAACAAGGTCGTCTGGGGACTGATGTTCGCCGTGGCCATAATCGAACTTGCCTGCGTCTATCTGGCATTCGACATAAGTTACTACGTGTTACAATTCATGTAATCCCAGCCGGGATCACATCCCCCGCCGTCTGGCGGGGTGATCTTCTCCTTCAGCTTCCGTCCTCGCCCTCGGACTCCACCACGACTATCTCCGCATCGGGCGCATGGCTCGCGATGCTCCTGATGCCCTTGAGACAGGACTGCTTGTCGGCATAGGCCTGCGAGGCGGCTATGATCTCACCGTTGGATGCCTTGAGCCTGAACCTGGTCTTCCCTCCAGCATCGATGTACACCTCGTACTTGGGGTTCTTGAGGGGTTGGTATCCCTGCACGGTCTGGTCCTCCACGTCGACGCCGCAGTTGTTGCGGACGCTCTCGGCTCCGGCCTTGCAGTTTGCCAGGGACGCGTATACCTGCGATGTGCATATCACCTGGTGGTTGTTGGCCACGAGGTTGAACATGTACCCTCCATTAGATGTCGGCTTGATCTCGAACTTGCCCATCCTAACACCTCTGATGATGGATTCGGGGGAAGGGCATATATTAACAGACATTAAGGTAGTATGAGCGTAGTCCATCTGTGGATGTACATTCATCAATGATGAACGGAATCGGATGGAAACACGGAAAAGCGACGACGTGCGACGGACTTCCCTTAGGGGATGCCCGTCTGAACATTACCAATGTTGAAGAACTGGCAGGGCGATGCGGGTGTTCGCCCCGCCAGAGTGGTTTTCCCCCGAAGGGATCACATGAAGTCGGCGCAGGGGTACCTCAGGTTCCTGAGGATGCTACCCTCCCACTGCTCCAGCTTTCCGGGGTTGAGGATGTTCTCAGGATCCATCGCGGCCTTGATGGCTCTGATGGAGGACATCTCGGAGGCCCTCTCCTTCTGGAAGTTGGGTGCCTTGGATATGCCCACACCGTGCTCCCCTGTGACGGTTCCGCCGAGTTCGATGCAGACGTCGAAGATCTCGTCGACCGCCTTGACTCCCCTCTCCCACTGGTCCTTGTCGTTCACATCGATGACCATCTTTGTGTGGAGGTTCCCGTCGGAGGCGTGTCCGTATGTGGCTATGGTCACGTCGTACTTCTCGGCGATCTCCTGGAAGGCCTTGACGGCCTTGGGGACCTGGGACACGGAGACGCCCATGTCGTCGGCCAGGGACACGCAGGCGTACCCGGGCTTCAGGGCGGAGAGGGAGGTCATGACGGACTTCCTCGCATCCGTCCACTGTGCCATGAGCTTCTTGTCCTTGGTGGGGATGACCTCTATGGCGCCGATTCCCTTTGCGATCTCCTCCACGATGGCGAGGTCCCTGTCGATGATCTCGTCAGTCTCCCCGTCGACCTCCACGATGCACAGGGCACCGCAGTCCGGGAGGGGGTTGCCACGGGCCTTGTTGACCGCGTTGATGCTCACGCTGTCCATCAGCTCGCAGGACGAGGGGATCAGGGGCTTGGCGATGATCGCGGAGATGCATCTGCCGGCATCCTCCACCGTGTTGAAGCAGCAGAGGCAGTTGGCCGCCTTCTTGGGCTTGGTGGTCAGCTTGAGGGTGACCTCGGTGATGACTCCGAGGGTGCCCTCGGATCCGCACATCAGACGGGCCAGCTGGTATCCGGATGAGTCCTTGATGGTCCTGGTCCCGCAGCGCACGATCTCTCCGTCGGCCTTCACGAAGGTGAGTCCCATGACGAAGTCCCTGGTGGCACCGTACTTCACGGCGCGCATACCGGAGGCGTTGTTGGCGACCATTCCCCCGATCTGACAGGCCTCGGCGGATCCCGGGGACGGAGGGAAGAAGAAGCCGTATTTGGCCAGCTCCTCGTTGAGGTCGTTGTACACGCACCCGGCCTCCACATCCACCCAGAGGTCCGCCACGCTGACCTTGAGGACCTTGTTCATCCTCTGCATGGCCATGACTATGCCGCCCTTGATGGGAACGGCGGAACCGCAGAGTCCTGTTCCGGCACCGCGGGGGGTGACCGGGATCTTGTTGGCGTAGGCGATCTTCATGATCTCCGACACCTGCTCCGTTGTGGTGGGCTGGACCACGATGTCCGGAGTGTTGTGGAATATGGATGCGTCGAATCCGTAAGTGTATAGGACGGCGGGCTCGGTGGAGTAGCCCTCCTTGCCTACGACCTTCTCTATCTGGTCGATGATGCTCTGATCCATTGATGGACACCTCTTCAAACTGGGTGCCGATGGCGACCCTCGCTTTAAAAGGTTGCGCGCACGCGGATGGGATTGAAACAGGCCTTCGGACGCCGACGCCACCTCCCGACGCTGGCACATGTCTATGCTGCGCCTGGCCCCGGAATGCTCCCCTCTCCGCTCCTCAATATAAATATCGGGACGTGTTCGCCACATCCATGAAATCCGTAATCGTTCTTCTCGGACCCCCGGGATCCGGAAAAGGGACCCAGGGAGAGAAGCTGAGCGAGGAGCTCGGCTACACCAGGCTCTCCACCGGCGACATGCTGCGCGAGGCCGTCAGGAACGGCACCGAACTCGGAAAGAAGGCCAAGACGTACATGGACGCTGGAGCCCTCGTCCCCAACGACCTCATCATCGGCCTCATGAAGGAGAAGATCGCCGGTGCCAAGGGAGGCGTCATCCTGGATGGCTTCCCCAGGACCGTCGAGCAGGCTGACGCGCTCGGAGAGCAGGTGGATGTGGACCTCGCTCTGAATCTCGACGTCGATGATGACGAGCTCGTGAACAGGCTCACCAAGAGGCGCTCCTGCCCCGACTGCAACGCCGTCTACCACCTGATCTACAACCCCCCGAAACAGGAGGGCGTCTGCGACAAGTGCGGCGGCAAGCTGTACCAGAGGGACGACGACAAGGAGGAGACCGTCATGAACAGGCTCAAGGTGTACCGCGAGAACACCATGCCCCTCATCGACTACTACGGTGGCAAGGGAACCCTGGTCACCATCAAGGGAGTCGGCGACATCGACGAGATCTTCGCCAAGGTCAAGGAAGCCGTTCAGTAAACCTCAATACATGCCGGGGGAGACCCCGGCCTCATCCCCGTCATCATTCTCCACGGGGATCGAGGACATTATGCGCTCGATCTCTGCCAGCGCTTCGGCGACCTTGCGCCCGTACTCGGTGAGGTTGATTCTCACGGAGTTGCGTTCACCGATCGGGTTCAGGACGATCAGGCCGCTCTTCTCCAGGATGTAGAGCTTCTCCGGCATGCGCGGGTTGCGCGATATGTCCCTGTACAGATCGGACTTCCTGCAACCGTCATGGAGCGAGAGATAGATCATCACGGCTATCGCATGCTTCTCCTCGAGGACGTGGACCCTCAGCGGTACGCTGAAGAAGTCTCCATCCCCGTCGTTGAACGCACACATAGGCATTGGGCACTCATCATCCATGTTATCACCTGAACGGTTCCACTCCCGCGGCCAGACAACCGAGCCTTCGGACGGATTGTGTCATTACGGAAGTTTTTAGATTTATATTTGTGTAGAGCTACGTCTATGTTTTAGAGCTAGGTCCATACGCCTTCGAGCCCTGGCACATGGTGTTCCGTCGAAAAGGGGCGGATGGTGCCTGCGTATAGATAGATTTAAGAACAATAACGAATTCCTGGGGTCTGATAGCCTCGTAGTGTAGTGGTCAATCATGCGGGACTCTGGATCCTGCGACCTCAGTTCGAATCTGGGCGAGGCTACCATTTCTCTTCTCTCATTCATCGTTCATGGCCGTCACGTGGGCTGTCCTGTCGCTTCCGATCATGATGGCCTTGATGAAAAATGGGGATTCCGGTCAGCGGAGTACACCTGCTGACCGAGGAGGCGCACATCCCTGGAACGGCCCTTTCCCACGGACCGGATCGACGTCCGACCCCTGCATCCCGCAAGGGCAGGGGGCGCACGTGTATCCCAAGGGCGGCTACACAGACCGATGAGCGTCCGGACCCCTTCCGGACGATCGGTACCACTTATCGGCATTGACACTTCTGAAGAGGTCGGGTCTGCACTTCTTGCAGGGACGTCTGCCCGCGGCCTCTGCCTCCCCCTTCGACCCGAAGAACAGTATGTTTCTCTCGAGCGGGGTGCGCACATGACATGACGGGAGACAGTATATCTCCGAGTTCGTGGCGCTGAAGTAGAACCTACCGTCGTACTTCGGATCGTGACGCCTCACAGCCTCGAACATGCTAGCCTCGGTCAGACCATCCATGTTTTTCCTCCTGGACGAATGACGTCCGGGTCATTTGATAAGTGTTAGCAGTCGGATATATATGAAAGAACTGGCAGACCTGCCGCGCCGACAACCAACCCTATATAGATGAGCCAGGGTTCCCGTGGACATGGCCGTCGGAGAGTTCGCTGGTTATGCCAAATGGTGGATGCTGTCCAAGTGCGGGAGGAAGTCCCCGCTGGTGGTGACCATAGGCATCGGTTACGCATGCAACCTCAGATGCAGGCACTGTGCGATAGACTCCATGCTCAGAGCGAACCCGGGGATGAAGGCCAAGCTGACCTATGACGAGATCGTGGCGGAGCTGCGCTCGAGGTACTCAGAAGGTGCCAGGATAGCCTACTTCGAGGGCGGGGAGACCACCATGTGGGAGGATTCCGGCAAGGACCTCGGGGATCTGATAGACGTCGCCAAGGACATCGGATACTACAATGTCGGCTACACGACCAACTGCACGACGGGCAGGATATTCACCAACTCGGACGTCATCTCCGTGAGTCTTGACGGCCCCGAGGCGGTGCACGACCGCGTCCGCGGGGACGGGGTGTTCGGCAAGGTCATGAAGACCCTGGAAGGTCTCGAGTTCTCGGGGAGCGTGTACGCCAACATGGTTCTTCAGAAGGGTAATCTGGAGTACATCCGCGAGACCGCCGACATCGTCAGGGACAACCCACGCCTCGCGGGGATCGTCTTCAACTTCATCACACCCCCGCCCTACGAGCTCCTACCGTCGCCCGAGGAGAGGAGCGTGGCCATCGAGGAGATACGCGCACTCAAATCCGAAGGATATCCCATCCTGAACTCGAAGAAGGGACTGGACCTCCTGGCTGAGGAGGACTGGGAGGCTAGGTGCCCGAAGTACCTCTCGGCGTTCCTGCTGCCAGACGGCACCAGGAAGAACGGCTGCCCCTCGGAGGGGACGGAATCCTGCAGGCACTGCGGGTACGATGCCGTCCGCGAGTACCATCTCATAGACAGGGGGAGCCCTTCGACCGTGCTCGAGATGTTCCCGGTGTTCGCCAGATCGAAGGACTGAGCTCACCAGAACGTCACCGGCCCGACAGCCAGCGTGCATAGGGTCGCGATTATGAACAGAACCTCCGTCAGCACGGAGAAAAGGAACGAGAGCGGGATTATCCTCACGTCCCAACGGTCGCCACGGGCGTTGATCACCCTGACCATCTTCATCGTCAGAGGCAGTGTGAGGAACAGCAGGACGTTCAGCAGGTTGAACGCGCACGTCAGCACGGCCAGGATGTAGGCTGTTGCGACGGCCGCCTTGATGGCCCGGACCGTACCCTCGGTACCGAGGCGGATGGACATGTTCACCTCGCCCATCTCCAGATGGACGTCGTTCGCCGACATGGAGTCCACAAGGCGCATGAGCCCCACGACTACACCGACCATCGCCGAGAAGAGCACCATCTCTGCCGTCACATCACCGGATGCAGCGTAGAACGAGAAGAGCACCATCATGAAGAACGAGATGGCGACGGAGACCTCCCCGAAGCCTCTGGCACCCAGGTTGATCGGAGGTGCGGTGTAGAAGAATGAGAAGAACGCCCCGATCACCCCGAGGACGATGACGGGCCATCCGGCATACATGATGACGGGGACGGCGACCAGGACGATGATGAGTGCCAGCATCGCCATTATCGCCCTTCCCTGGGACTCTGTGACGAGCCCCGTGTCGAACTGGTTGCCCTCCCAGTAGATCTTCTTCATGGACTCGGTGGTCTCGAGAGAGTCACGGGTCCTGGTCTTCCTGGCGTTGACCTTCGCATCGACCCCCGACTTGTGGTCGTAGTAGTCATTGGAGAAGTTCACCAGGAGCGCGAAGAAGAGGACCGCCACAGGGATCAGCACGAGGATGTGCCAGGGAACGTCGTACGGCACCGCGCAGAGGACCCCGCACACCGACGCGAGGACGAATGGCAGCGTGTAGCTGAACCTGAACACGTAGTTGACCTTCGTCAGAAACGGCAGCTCGTCCTTGCTCGGCGCATCCATGGCCGGGGCCAGACGTCGGGCGTATATGTAGATGACCCGTCTCCCCTCCTGGTTCTCGCGTGCACGGGCGCGAAGTTATTATTACAGCGGAGGCGATGGCCTCTCCAGTGATTCAACATGATCAGCAGAGACGAGGTCCTTGGAAACCTTGAGAAGTACAACCTCAAGGACGCCAAGATCGGTGTTATCGCCTCCCACTCTGCCCTTGACACCTGCGAGGGAGCTGTTTCCGAGGGATTCAGGACCGTCGCCGTGTGCCAGGACGGCAGGGACGCCACGTTCTCCAGGTACTTCAGGTCCCAGAGGGACGAGCAGGGGAACCTCATCAGGGGGGTCGTCGACGAGCCTGTCATTCTCGACAAGTTCAGCAGCATCCTTAAACCCGAGGTGCAGAAGGGCCTGATGGACAACAACGTCCTCTTCGTCCCCAACAGGTCGTTCGTCTCCTACTGCGGCATCGATGCCGTGGAGGATGACTTCGCGGTGCCCATGGTCGGCAGCAGGAACCTCCTCAGGTCTGAGGAGAGGGGCGACGAGCGCGACTACTACTGGCTCCTTGAGCAGGCGGGCATGCCCTTCCCCAAGAAGGTGGAGAAGCCCGAGGACATCGACGGCCTCACCATCATCAAGGTGCACCACAAGGTGAAGAAGCTCGAGAGGGGATTCTTCACCGCCAAGGACTACGACCAGTTCGTGGAGAAATCCAACGAGCTCATCGCCCAGGGCGTCATCGAGGAGAACTTCCTCGAGCATGCGAGGATGGAGCAGTACATCATCGGTCCCGTCTTCAACCTCGACTTCTTCTACTCTCCGCTGGAGGAGAGGGGCGAGAAGATCGAGCTCCTCGGAATCGACTGGAGGTTCGAGAGCTCCCTTGACGGATACTGCAGGCTCCCCGGCAAACAGCAGGTGGAGCTGGAGGAGGACGGCATCATCCCCGAGTACACCGTCTGCGGTCACAACTCCGCGACCCTCAGGGAGTCCCTGCTCGACAAGGCGTTCGCCCTGGCCGAGAAGTACGTCGCGGCCACCAAGAAGTTCTACGACCCCGGGATCATCGGACCGTTCTGCCTTCAGACGTGCGTCGACAAGGATCTGAACTTCTACATCTACGACGTCGCCCCCCGCATAGGCGGAGGAACGAACGTGCACATGTCCGTCGGACACCCCTACGGCAACACCCTCTGGAGGACCAACATGTCATCCGGCAGGAGGCTCGCCATGGAGGTCCGCAGGGCCATAGAGCAGGAGCGCGTCGAGGAGATCATCACCTGAGGTGATCCGCATGAACGCCAAACAGATCATAGCCTTCGGCGCCGTGATGCTGTTCGTCGTCTGCCTCCTGCCCGCGGTCGATGCTGACACCAGCATCACCGACAGCCCCAGGGGGACCATCGAGTTCGACAGCATGAACGGCGGCGACATCACGTTCACCGTCGACAGCGACACCAGCTTCGAGATGCAGGTCTCCGTCATCAACGAGAGCGGAGGCGCAACGGTCTACACCGGGACGTATCAGATTCACAGCGGAGAGAACGTCGTCACCATCCACTTCGAAGGACTTGGAGAGGGCGACTACTACCTCAACGTCGTCTGCAGCGGCCCCTCCGGCGAATTCAACGGTCCCAACTCGTTCCATGTGAACGTGCACGTCAACCAGAACATCCTGTCCAACTGGGCCACCTACGCCGTCATCATCGTCGTGGTCATCGTCATCGCGATCTTCGCCTACCTGAAGCTCCGCGACAACCCCAAGGACAAGCCCCAGATGACCTTCGAGGAGCTCGAGGCCCAGAGGAAGGCCGAGATGGCTGAGAAGGCCGAGAAGAGGCAGAAGAAGGAGAAGCCCGCATCCACCGGAACCGAGAGGAAGAGATACATCGGCGGCGGTGAGAAGAAGGCCGAGCCCAAGGAACCTGCGAAGGAGAAGCCTGTGAAGGAGAAGAAGGTCAAGGAGGAGAAGCCCAAGATGACCTTCGAGGAGCTCGAGGCCCAGAAGCAGGCGGAGAAAGCCGCCAAGGCCGAGAAGAAGAAGGAGAAATCCACCTCCACCGGACTCACCGAGAGGGAGAGATACCTCGCGGAGAAGAGGAAGAAGGAGCAGGAATGATCCTTTCCTGAAAGGCGGGGGCCACCCCGCCACCTTTCATTGTTCTGTCTTCAATAATATTGGATCGGAAAAGTGGGGGCGTGTGCCCCCATGCGGCCATTGTACCGCTCAGAGTTTCAGGTTCGGGTCGTTCAGGTCCATCAGCGCGACCTCGCGCCTGTCCATGAAGAACCCGAGTTTCTTGTAGAGGAGGATCGAGGGGGCGTTGTCTGGCTGGATCATCGCGTGTGCGACGCCCGCGCCCTGCTCGCGTCCGAGCCTGACGCACTCCCTCAGGAGCTGATATCCGATCATGTTCCTGCGGAAATACGGATGGACGCCCATGTTCTCTATCCAGAGGAGGTTGTCCTCGTCGGCGATGTGGTGGAGCATCTGCGCGAAGATGAATCCGACGATCTCCCCGTCCTCCTCGGCGACGAGGCTGAGTCCGCTGTCCAGATAGGCCTTGAAGTGGTTCCTGCTGCTGGCGCCGAGGTTGTCCTTCCACTCCTGCGGCAGATCCTCCCACTTGTTCTCCAGGGTTGCGGCGAAGTATTCGCGGATGCAGGAGATCTCCAGCTCGCGGACCTTCTCGATGTCCCTTATCTTGACGGGACGGATCTCCATGCTCACATCTCCTCGGGAGCGCCCATGCCGAGACAGTCCAGCACGTCGGCGAGGACGATCTTGGTGCACTCCACCAGCGTCAGCCTGGCATCCCTGCGCTCGCCGGCGTCTAGGACGGACACCGATGCGTAGAACTGGTTGAAGGCCACCGCGAGCTCATGGGCATACGCCGGAAGCATGTGTACCCTCTTGCCGTCACCGGCCTCCCTGATCACCTCGCCGTAGCGCGCGAGCTTCTTGACCAGGTTGATCTCGGTGGGGTCGGTGAGCATGTCCGGGTCGGTCTCGCGCTGGAACTGCCCGGCCTTCCTGAGCATGCTGCATGCCCTGGCATGGACGTACTGCAGGTACGGACCCGAGTTGCCGTCGAAGTTCAGGGCCTCGCTCCACTTGAAGACGAGCTGCTTCTCCGGCTGGACGCGGACGATGTTGTACCTGATGGCGCCGGTTCCGACGATGCGGGCGATCTCCCTCATCCTCTCCTCGGTCATCTCCGAGTTCCTGGTCTCGACCCTTGATTTGATCTCGTCGTACGCATGGGCGACGGCCTCGTCGATGAGGTCATCGAGGTAGACGACTACACCCCTGCGGGTGGACATCTTCCCCTCGGGCAGCGAGACGAAGGAATAGAACAGGGGTTCGGGCATCCTGTCATGGCCGAGGATCTCCAGGACGGAGCTCAGCTGCTTGGACCCCAGCTTCTGGTCCTCTCCGAGGACGTCGATGACGCGGTCGGACCTGGAGAACTTGTCGAGATGGTACGCTATGTCGCGCGTGGTGTACAGCGTGGTGCCGTCGGACCTGGTGAAGGTGAACTTGGTGTTCTTTCCCTGGATCCCGAAGTCCTTGAGGTCCACGAACCATGCGCCGTCGTCGGTCTGACCGGCGTACTCCGTCTGCTTGAGCTTCTCCACGACGGCTCTGGCCGAACCGTCTGCGATGAAGTCGGACTCCCATGTGTACCTGTCGAGCTCGACGTTGATGTTGGACAGGGTCTCCCTCAGGCCCCCGAGCATGATCTCGGCGGTGTGGCGGACAGTGTCGATGACCTCGTGGTCACCGGCCTCGAACCTCCTGAGCATGTCGGCGATCTGCGCCTGCACCTCGGGCTCGCTCTCCATCCTCCTGTTGGCCACTCTGTATTTGGCGACGAGCCTGTGATCGGTCTTGTCCCTCTCCTTCTCGTGGCCCGCGTTCTTGGCGTGCTCCTCGGCCTCGGCATCCGCCTCGGCGTCGGACACATTGTTCACACCCCATGTGAGAATGACCACCTGCTTGCCAACGTCGTTGACGTAGTACTCGGTGGTGACGTCGTGACCGCACCTCTTCAGGCACCTGGCGAGCGTGTCCCCTATGATGGGGTTCCTCGCCCTGCCAACATGGATCGGTCCGGTGGGGTTGGTGGATGTGTGCTCAACGTTGACCCTGATGCCGGTGGGCTCCGCGCGGAAGTCCCCCTCGGTTGCCAGGATGTCCTCCATGACACCCCTGACGAGGGCGGCTCCGTCCATGCAGAAGTTGAGGTATCCGTTGCAGGATGAGACCGACGAGATGAGCCCGGACGGCTGTATCGCCGCCGCGAGGTCGTCCGCGATTGCCTGCGGCGCCTTCCTGAGCGCCTTGGACATCGTGAAGCACGGCACGGCGAGGTCGGCCGTGTCCACGGAGGGGAGCTCGGTGACGAACTGCACATCCGCTCCCATCGATTTCAGGGCGTCCGCGACCTTGTCGCGAACCTGATTCTCGAACTCGTTCATTATTGACATGGGAATCACACCTTGTACCTGAGGATGGCCGCTATCCCGCCGAAAGCCTTCAGGAGCATGTCTCCCTCCTCGGAATCCGGGGATATGATCTGGACGCGGGTGTTGAATGCGTCCGCCCTCATGAAGAAGTCGTCGATGAGGTCCTCGTCCTTGATCACCGTGGCGGCGGCCCCGCACTCGGGGCAGTCGATCCTCTCGTCGGCGTCCTTGACGGTGAGCTCGTGCTTGTGGCCTGAGGGGCACTGCACCGTGACCCTCCTCTTGCTGAGCGATTCTGAGATCAGGAGCATGTCCACTGCGCCCATGTCCAGGGACTGGCGGACCTCGTCCTCTCCGTAGCAGGACAGGCCTCCGTCGGCCTTCCTGATCTCCGTGAAGAGGCGCTGCATGTACTCCTTCTCCTTGGTGAGCTGCATGTCCGTGATGATGTTCTTGGCATTCTGGACCAGCTCCCTGAGACCGGACTCGTCGGTGTACCCCGTGTCGACCAGCGGGGTGACGACCTTCTTCCTGAGCTCGTGGTGCAGGTACTCCTCCTTGACGAAGAAGTCCTTGGTCGCTCCGGGCCCTCCGACCAGGATCCCGAGCAGCTCGGGCCTGTCGAGGAAGACCTCCGTGGCGTTGTCGGCGACCTTCTTGAAGAACTCATGGGCCGCGATCTCGATCAGCCTCTCGAAACGAACGGACGACTGACCTCCCTGGTGGTGCTTGCTGGGGACGAGCGAGTCGAAGTGCTTCAGAACCTGGATCCTGCTACCGATGAGCAGACCCAGGGTGGCCTCCGACCTGTCTATGGTGATCAGCCCGTAGCACTTCTTGTCCAGGAGCATGGACTGAAGTGGCTCGGTGAAGAAGGTGGAGTCGCACCTGTAAAGGAACGCGGTGATGGGCTCTGGGGGATTGATGACGTACTGGACCATCTTGGTCTGGTCCCCGGCCCTGGGGACCTCCCCGCAGAATATGACGACACCGTTCGCTGGCGGTGCCTTGTAGGTCTTGAGTCGAGCGGCGATGGAATCGATCGCCCCTGTGACGTTCTTCATCGTCGTCTTGGACTTGATGTTGGACGCCTGGGACTGCTCGTTCCTCAGATATGCCATGACATCGGAGATCTGCTTGGATGCGGGAACGTAGACCGAGATGAGCTCGGTTCCCCTGCCCCTGTAATTGGTGATCTCCTGCATGTCCTTCTTGAAGTCGTATCTGGCTTTGTCCTCTGAATTGGTTTCTCCCATGTGACTTCACCAACTTTCCACTCAAATCCCGTTCTTATATAAATACGCGCCCGCGCGAGAGGGCCTGCATGGACCTGCCCAAGGTTTAAATTGGTCCAACCATCTGGACGTCCGGTTATCTCATGGCGGATGGTTCAACGGACAGCGTAGTCGTCTCCATCGGCGGGTCCATCCTGGTCCCCGGGAGCAATGATTCCGAATACATCTCTAAACTCGCATCGATGCTCAGGGAGCTGTCCCAGCACGTCAGGCTGGCGGTGGTATGCGGAGGCGGCAAGACCGCCAGGTACTACGCGGAGACGGGTCGCGAACTGGGAGGGGACACATACCAGCTCGACATACTCGGCATCGGAGCCACCAGACTCAACGCGCAGCTGCTGGCACTGGCCCTCGGTGACATGCCGAACAGGATCCCGGAATCCGCCCAGGAGACAGCCCGCAACGCCAAGGTCGGCAAGGTCGCCGTCATGGGCGGCACGGAACCCGGTCACACCACGGACGCGGTGGCCATGATGGTCGCGTCCCACATGGACGCTGACAGGGTGGTGAACGCCACGTCGGTCGATGCCGTGTACACCGACGACCCCCGCAAGAACCCGGACGCCGTCAGGATCCCCGAGATGACCATCGGCGAGCTCGGGGACATCGTGTACAAGGAGCACGGAGCCTCGAAATCGAGTGTCTTCGATCCTCTCGGGGTGAAGATCGCCGCCGAGAAGAGGATCGACATAATGATAGTCGACGGAAGGAACCTTGACGAACTCAGGAAGGCAATCCTGGGAGAGAAATTCAACGGGACCTTCGTGGACTCTCACTGAAGGACCTCGAAATCGGCGGATTTCGGGGTGTCATAGCCCGCGGAGCGGATCAGATCGGTTATCCTGTGCTCCTCTGGCTTCTTCATGGATTTCCTGTGAATGTAGACCTGATCCGTGCCTGTCGATGCGCAAGCATCGCCCAGCATGCGGAGGAAATCCTCATCGTCACGCCCCTCGATCTGGTAGTTGGGTATCATGTGGCCGATGTTCACCTTGTGCGACACCACCAGATCCGTGAACCTGGGGGCGTAGTGCCCGCCACCTACACCGACGACGACCGGATAATCATCTTGAGGCTCCAGGTCGCTGATCACACGGGCGAGGATCTCCGCAGAGTGGAGATCGCCCCAGTGGGACTCATCGCTCCCGATCTCGATGTAGAACGTGGGCTTCTCGAGCCACGGGCCGTGATGGGTCACCTCGAAACATGTCTGGACATCCTCCACGTCGTTGTATGACACGATCCTCCTGAGCGCGTCGGACATCAGGGCCGGGGACGGTCTGACCAGCGTCCCCTCCCTCCCTCCGAACTCGTTCTCGTGGTAGTTCCCTATCGGATGGGCGGTGAGGGCGGGCTTGCCGCTCTTCGCCGAATGCTTCGACATCACAATCACGTCGTCGACGGCGATGCCGAAATCCTCCGCCTGGCGGTCCAGATCGTCATGGCGTATGTGCATGTCATCTATGGACATCATGTAAGTGTCCCCGCACACGCAGAAACGGGCACCTCCGCTCTCGCCGAGGTCCTCCCAACGATGCATCCCCATGAGGGCGGCCCTCATGTTGACTGACGGCAGGTCCGGTTCGCTGCATATGAGAAGGCGGGACATGCGCGGTCAATCCCTGTGGTCCCCTTAACCTTTGCGAATGTCACGGTCTAAGTTCTAGCGTGGATATGCAACACGTCCGCCGATTTAACCGGACATGCCGTGACATGGTCATGGAACATCTGACTCAGGCACAGAGGGTAATGCTCCACCTCTACAGATACAGATACTACGACATGGACGGCTTCGACGACGCCCCGTTCGACGTCACACAGGACGGCATCAGCGAGGCCCTCGGCATCTCCCGCTCGTACTCGTCCCTGATACTGGGCAGGATGAGACGGGACGGTATAGTCACGTCCTCGAGGAGCATGGTGATCAACAAGACCGGCAGGGTGTCCAGACAGGTCTACGCGTTGACGGAGTCCGGACTTCGCAGGTGCGATTCGCTCATCGGGGAGCGCGACGCCGATGTCCTATTGCCGCGCACGCTGAACCATTGCCGGACCACGGACTTCGACAGGCTGGCTGAGGAGGACAGGGACGTCCTCGGATCGCTCATCCTGATCCGCACACCGGTCCATTTCTCCCAGACGCCCAAGGGCAGGAACCAGCCACTCCTGCCTATCGACGCCTCGGGCATGGTATTCATCCGCGCCGACACCAGGAGGACGTTCAGGGACAGGGCGGATCCGGAGACACTCAGACGGTGGCACAGCCTGGCGGCCGACTGGTGCGCGGACAACATGGCCCCGGTGGACGAGAGGATCGAGCATCTGACCGATGCGGGCCGTAACACCGAGGCGCTGAAGCTGACGCTGGGCAACCGCTACCACATCATGGACAATCCCCGTCATGAGACGGCGGCCGCACTGGACCGCCTGGCGGCTTCGACCGGCGACAGGGGCCTGGCCGCCATCGCCGCGTTCTGTTACATGCGTCTGGGAAGGATGTCGAAGGCGAGGAGGTCCCTCTCGCGTCTCGGACAATCGGACCCGTGCCTCAGAGGGGCGCTGATGGCGGAGATCCTGCTCTGCGAGGGCAGACCCGCAGAGGCCCTCGAGAAGGCGCTGGATGTGTACCGCGGAGATGTGCCGACGGCGTTGGCGCTCGGGAAGTGCATGGCGACCAACGGCAGGCATTCCGAGGCGGTGGTGTACCTCCGCAGATGCAGGAACTGCATGACGGAGACCGGCTGCCTGTTCCGCCTCGAAGAGGTCCTGAGATGGGAGGGCGAGTCCTACCTCGCACTCGGAAGAAGGGACCTGGCGGCAAAACTACTCGGCGCAGCCTCGTGTGCCACGAGGGATGACAGGGCCAGCATGGCCCTCAGGGACAGGGCCCGCTCTGTGTCAGAGGACGGTGTTGGTCCTGAGGGTGTCCATGTCTGAGATGTAGAGGTCCCTGATGTCCTTGATGCCCCACTTGAGCATGGCGAGCCTCTCGAATCCGAATCCCCAGGCGAGCACAGGGTATTTGACTCCGAAGGGCGCGACGACCTCTGGCCTGAATATCCCCGCACCTCCGAGCTCCATCCACTTCCCGTTGAAGAAGACCTCGAGCTCGAGGGACGGCTCCGTGTATGGGAAGTAGGCGGGTCTGATGCGGATCTGGTCGAATCCCATCCTGGAGTAGAACTCGCGGATGAGCGAGATGAGCATGTCGAAGTTGGCGTTCTCATCGATGATGATTCCCTCGATCTGCGTGAACTCGGGGAGGTGCGTCGCGTCGATGGACTCCTTCCTGAAGATCCTGGAGATCGAGAACGCCTTCTGGGGTGCGTCGGGATGCTCGGCGATGTACCTGATGCTGCTGACGGTGCTGTGGGTCCTCAGGATTGCGGCCTCAGCCTTCTCCCTGGACCATTTGCCGCCCCATCCGGTGGAGCCGGTGTCCCCTCCGTTCTCGTGGATGTTCCTGATGATCTCGACCATCTCCTCATCGTCGATGTGGATGCTGGCCGGGTGCTCCAGGTAGAACGTGTCCTGGAGGTCCCTCGCCGGATGGTCCTGGGGGGTGTAGAGGACGTCCATGTTCCAGAACGACGGCTGGACGTACTCCGACGACATCTCCTTGAATCCCATCTCCGTGAAGATCCTGCCGACCTGGGCGGTGAGCCTGGAGAGCATGTGCTTCTTGGCGGCATAGACGGAGGGGGCGAAGGTCTGCACGTCGTACTTCCTGAACTCGGCGTCCCTCCACTCGCCGCTCTGGATGATGCGGTCCGTGATGTCGGTTATCTGGGGTTTGAGCTCGATGCCGGATTCCGCGGCCTGCCTCCCGAGGTCGGTGAGCGAGACGGTCCTGGTCGTGACGACCTTCTCCGAGACCATCCCCTGGCGCCCTTTGAGGTCCTTGATCACCTTGGCGTCGGCTTCGGCCTCCGGGACGGGACCCTCCGCCATGCGGGCGACGAGCTCCTCGTCGGGCATGCGTGAATCGAGCGTCTCCCTTCCCTTGTCCGTGAGGACGAGGGTCTTCCTGTCACCGTCCTTGACGATGTCCGCGAGGCCCTTCCTCTTGAGCCATCCGACGGCAACCTTGTCCATGCCGCCGTCCATGCCCCTTGCGAGCGCATCCATGTCCATGCTGCCCCCGGCCTGTGAGATCAGGGTGATGGCGACCCTCTCCGGGAGGCCCTCTGCGGCCGAGGGGTCCGTGAGGACGTAGAACTTCTCGGAGCTCTCGGATATGCGTGCGAGTCCCTTGGATTCGAGCCAGGATGCGGCGCCCATGATCTCGACCTCGAGACCGAACGCGCCGTCTGCTATGAGGTCCGCCGGCGATGCGGCGCCACCCCTGGCCTCAAGCGCGATCAGCAGCCTCTTCTCGTTGTAGCTAAGTCCCTCAAGAATTTCCTCGATACCCATGGGAATCACCATTCGAAACCGTCGTACGTCATGTCGGCGACGACGTCCTTCGCCTTCTCCCTCTTGTCCTGATGCTCTTCCAGGAAGACGTTTATCCTCTCGGTGAGGCACATCTTGCACTCCCCGCAGAGGATCTCCCCGTTGCGGCACTTCTCGGCAAGCTCGTTGATCTTGGCATCGTCGTGCTCGAACAGGAAGTAGTTGTACTTGAAAACGGAACAGACCTCCGGGTTCCCGCCCTTCTGCCTCTGCTCCTCGACCGACACGCACCCTCCGGTGAATGCCCTCCCGACCTTCTTCTTGACCGCCTTCGGGGTGTCGGTGGTGAAAATCGTGGCGTTCTCGTCGGATGAGGACATCTTGTCGCCTCCGGCGAGTCCGGGGCACATCTTGCAGTATATGAGCGACGGCTTCGGGTAGTTGAGCCCGGGCGCCACATCCCTGGTGACCCTAAAGTGGGGGTCCTGGTCGATGCCGCAGGGGATGAGGACCGGGACCTGCCTCCCGGCCTCGTCGGACGGCAGGAACGCCGGCACCGACTGCATCGTCGTGTAGAATATCGAGCCGATGTTGGTCGAGTTGTCGAACCCGAACACGGCCTTCGCGGTGGAGAACGTGACCTTCTTGGCAACCTTGAGCGCCACGGGGTACAGCTTGTCTACGTTCTTCGTGTTGACTATGATCCTCGTCTTCTTGGGGTCGAAGCCCAGGGCTATGAAGTCCAAGGCGTTCTCGTAGGCCATTGAGCCCGTCTCCTCGAGTGTGAGGTCCTTGAAGAGGAACTTCTCGTCGTCCGTGAGCTGGAACAGCATGTCCACTCCGAACGTGTCCTGCACCCACTTGTTGAAGATCCAGGGCATGATGTGACCCAGATGGGTGTTGCCGGACGGCCCGCGACCGGTGTACAGGACGAACCTGTTGCCCTTGTCGTACTGATCCAGCAGGGGGATCATGTCCCTGTGCGAGTAGAATATGCCGCGCCTGAGCATGTAGTGAAGCTCTCCGTATCCGGAAAGCCTCTCCAGCAGTGCGTCGTCGATGGGCGTGGTCCCGAACCTCTCCTGCAGCAGGTCGTAGTCTATGTCCCCGGTGACCTCCCAGGGCGTGACTTTGAAATCTTCCGGCATATCGTGTACCCGTGCGTCCGTATGGCGGGGACCACTTTAACCTTTCGAGCGCGCGTGCGCGTGCGTCCTAATCTATTATTAAGGGCGCGACGATGACCCAGACATGTGGAAGATACTCGGCAGGGACGCCATCTATCTGGACATCCCTGTGGTTTGGAAACAGCGCATGCTCGAGCTCTCGGGAGAGGGCGAGAAGGCGGACAAGTTCAGGGACATCGTCGGGAAGTCCGAGGTCACGTACATGCTCAACGGGATATCCGAGGAGCACACGTTCTTCATCAAGGTCCCGGACGAGATCACCCCCGAGGAGATCCAGATCCTGGCCGATGTCGCGCTGGACATCCTTAAGGCGTCGGAGGACCCCTGCATAGAGGTAGAAGGCGTGAGGCAGAGGTACCAGGTCGTCATCACCAACTGGAAGGAGCCTGAGATCATCGGACAGAACAAGACCCCTGGCATGTCTTCCGGAGAGGTGTTCAAACCCATCATTCAGGGGCTGGACGCCCCGGGCAGGGCGAACCCTGCGTTCAACGATCGGTTCTTCTGATCGAAACAGGAGTCCTCGCTCCTTCTCGGGGTTCCGGGAACACCGTCGTCGATGCGGTGGATCTCCGGGGCCCCATCATTCTCCGGGAGGAACCCGGCACGGGCCTCCGATATCTCGGACACGACCTCCCCCTCGTAGTCGATGTAGTACATTGCCATGGCGACGCCTATGAAGACCACCGACACCACCGCGGAGATCAGGATGTACAGAACAGTCTCATAGCCGGTGTACAGGACCACAGCAACGAAGATCAGCACTAGAACCAGAGGCACGGACATCCTCGTGGCTGTCCCGACCATCCCGTCATACAGGCGCATCCCGCCGCCCTCCGTCCCCACCCTGACGTCAAGGGTCTTGAGGGCGAGCCAGGGCAGGGACAGGGCGGCGATGTAGATGCAGACCACGAACACCGCCACATAGGCCTGCGAAGAGTTGTAATGGTACACCAGCAGGGTGAACAGGACGATCCACATGACCAGTGCGGGAACTAGAGCGATGCGCAGTGTGCCTGTCAGCTCGTCCCAGGGGATCCCGTCCCTCCTTATGGACGACCTCATGCCCATGACCCTCGTGTCGATGTTCTTCGGGATACCGAAAAGGAAAAGTGCCAGACGGTCCAGGGACCTCCTCTTGGGACGCACGGTGGAACGCTCGGTCATGCTTATGACGGATGAGAAGAAGCGCCTCTGCAACAAAGCGGATGTGGATGACACACCGCGGGCGCAGAAGAGGGTCAACAGCGCGATGTACCCCCATGGGGCGGATACGATGTACAGGACGACGCAGATGACGGCGGAGGCCACAAGGATGATCCAGCGGCGCTTGTCCACGTAGCTCAGTATCCCCATGACGGCGAACGGGAGCGCCAGAAGAGGGAACACATCATAGGAGTTGTATTCCCTGGATATGCCGGCGACCGCTAGAGCGGCGATGGCAGAGGCGATGAACAGAACCAGGAACAGATATCCGGCGACCCTGCCGTCATCGGACGAGGACCTGTCGGCGATTCTGGAGAGATCCATCATTCCCTCTCCATCCAGGCTTCGATGTTGACCTTGGCCTTGTCTCCGGGATACAGACCGAGGAAGATTCCCATGCTCTTCAGCTTGCCTGTGCTGTACGGACCCAGGAGGGCATCCCTGACGCCTTCCTTATGGGCTATCGCCGCGCCCTTCTCATTGGCGATGACGACATCCACGGGATTGTCCGAGGACACCTTGACCATGAGGGACCTCTTAGGCTTCACATCCAGCGGTATGGTGACGACATTGCGGTATCCGCCGTCGACCGTGAGATCCAGATCCCCGACTGAGACCAGTTCCGGACCGTAGACCTGCTCCCTCTTCTCGAACAAGGACATGATAACACCGAATGCTGGGTAATGCCGGTCGGCGTTAAAGTACCCTCGCACTCACTCGGGGAACACCGGGTCGTCAGAAAATTCATCCAGATCCGTGGAGTATCTCCACATCCTCGGATAATGGCCGGGCTCCATGAAGACCCTGGTGGTCTCCACCGCCATCCCCGAGGAGGCGACCATCACCTTCGGTGTGGACATCGCCATCCTGCCTATGGCCACCAGCTCCCCGCGGGCGGTCATCATCGCGACGAGTGCGTTCTTCCTGATGTCCTCATCGAGCATGTGGACACCAGCGACATTGAGGTTCGCCCCATGACAGACGGCATCGACGGCCGTCGCTTTGACAACGACCTTCGGCAGGGGCTCGACGAGCACCTCCATAGGCAGAAGCATGCTTCTGAGCCATTCGCCGCGACCGTACTGCTGCCAGAACACGTACGCGTCACGGATGTCCTGGAGCGAGTTGGCCCGCTCCTCGGTCATCTTGCCCGATCTGGTACGCCTGAGTTCGACCATGTTCGCACCGCATCCGAGAAGGTCGCCGATGTCAACGCACAGGGTCCTCACGTATGTCCCCGCATCGCAGGCGACCCTGAACAGGACGTCCCTCCCAACGATGTCCAGGACCTCGAGCTCCCTGATCGTCCTTATCCTGAGCTGCCTCTTCACAGCGGACCTGACCGGGGGCAGCTGGTATATCTTGCCCACGAACCGGGACATCACCTCGGTCACCCTGTCTGCAGGACGGTCGGCGTGCAGACGCATGAGACACACGTACTCCTTATCTGATGATAGCACGACATCCGTGAGACGCACGGCCTTGCCGAGCGTGATGGGCAGGACGCCGCTGACATACGGGTCCAATGTGCCGCCGTGACCGACGCGGTCGCATTTCAGAGCATCCCGGACCCATGCGGTCGCCTGATGGGATGTCGGACCGGAGGGTTTGTCGAGGATGATGACCCCTCCTTCGAGAAGCTCGCCTATGCTGCGGTCCGAGGGCCTCTTGCCCCATTTGTCGGGGATCGCGTCCGGATCCTTAATCAGCATGCCAACCACGCACTCCCTCGAGGATTTTCTCAAGAACCTCGTCCGGGGTGAGGTTGTCGGTGTTGAGGATGAGGTCGTAGACGCTGCGGTCGTCGATGTCGATGCCGTAGTACTTCATGTACCTCTTGGCCTCGGACTTCTGGCGCTCCAGCGTGTTAGCCGTGGCCTGTTCGAGGGTCTCGCCCTCACGGAGACCGACCCTCGCCATGCGGACGTCCGGGCTCGCCTCGAGGAGGATCCTGTATGCGGGGATCCCGTTGCGTGTGAGCATGTAGGCGGAAAGCCTGGACTCAAGAATGATGTCCGGATGCGCCCGTGCGATCTCGAGGATCCTGGAATCGATCATCTGGTCGATGGCGGGATCCTTCTCGGCTATCGCACCGAGCTCACCGAGCGTAAGGTTTTTCTCTGCAGCAAGCTCACGGAAGATCTTCCCGAAGACTACGGCCTCCAGGCCGAGGACCTCCGAAAGCTTGCTGCAGGCGGTCGTCTTTCCCGAACCGGGCGGACCGCTTATGGTTATTCTCATTCAATCTCAGCTCTCTTGACTTCAAGATCCAGCTCCCTGAGGTGCTTCCTCAGGAAGATGAACCTGATCAGCCTGTTCTCGATCTGTCCGATGGGCATGCTCACCATGGTGTAGATGACGATCCACACAGGGAAGAATCCCATCATCATGGTGTTCAGATTGTAGCCCTCGGACCACGGAATGTCAACCAGCGCGTGAGCAACACCGGACAGGCAGTTGGCCACGCCCTCGGCGGTGTCTCCGCCGAAGTAGTTGCCTCCACCCATGTCGGCAGGGTTGATGAAGTACCATACCCAGGCGTACATGGGCAGCAGGAAGATCATCGTCACCGGCATGACTTTCATCTGCTTGGTGCTGTTCTCCATGGACATGGCCATCATCTGGGGCTGCATCTCCTGGAGCTTCTTCATCTTGAACAGGTTGTTCTCAATCCTTGCCTGACGGAACTCCTTGTTGAAGTCGCTCTGGATCTGCTGGTTCCTAGCCATCTCGATGGGATCCGACATCAGACTCCTGACGATCGTGCTGATCGTGATCATCACGAGGCCTGCTATGATCAGGGTCAGTACGGGGTACTGCCCGTCGAACGCGATGTACTTGAACACCACGTCGAGGGCCTGCCCGATGTACTGCCTGAAACTCATGACCACCATCATGATGACCAGCACGAGCATCATACCGATCATCGTCTTGGACGACATCGGCGGTGCCTGCTGCTGGACCTGCTGCATGCTTTCAGGACTGCCTGGGTTGGGCATGTTTCATCACTCCGATCCGAAGAATCCCCTCATTACGGGGTTCATCTCCATCATCTGCTCGCGGCCCATGGCCTCGTAGAAGTGGATCAGGATTCCGACAGTCAGCAGCACTCCTGTACCGCTGGCGTTACCCGTCGTTCCGATCATGTCCGCGAATGCCGCAAGGCCTCCGACCAATGCTCCTGATAGGATGGTGATGGTGGGGATATACCTTTCGAGCACACGCTTCAGGACACGCGGATCACGACGGAATCCGGGGATCTGCATTCCACTCCTCTGGATCTGGTTGGCCACGGACTCCGGTCCCAGGTTGGTTGTCTCGACCCAGAACTTCGCGAACATGATCGAACCCATGACCATCACCGTGAAGTAGATGGCCACGTGGGCGATGTTCTGTATCGCGTTGTGTCCGTTGCCGTACTGCGCAGGATCGAGGATCGGCATCAGCCAGTCGGTGAGTCCCTGAGGCGCGGACAGATACCACGCCAGTCCTCCCGCTGCAGTCGTCGACCCACTCTCGAAGTATCCGATCGCCTCGTTGCCTCCGATCAGCGGGATTCCGCTGAGGAAGTCGTTGCTGTACAGCAGCAGCGTCACCATGCTCACGATGGCCAGCAGAGAGGACATCAGGATGACGGGGATGTTGCTCGCGTACATCAGCTTGATCGGGTACCTGCCCCTGGCTCCTCTGGCGTTGCCGTGGGACAGAGGCAGTTCGATCCTCGTGGATTCGAGATACGCCACCACCAGGAAGATGACGAAGGTACCGACCAATGCGATCATCGGATTCGGTTGACCTAGGAACAGCGACTCGTAGCCGCCGTCAGCCATCTCGGACGGGGATAGCGTGAATATGTAGTAGAGAGCCCTTGGTATCGTTCCGCCAGGTGGATTCTCCAAACTCATGTCCGCAGACATGTCTATCGGGTTCCAGTTCAGAGCTCCGGTGAACAGCGCCTGGGCCACTCCCGCTGCGATGAACAGCGAGATACCGCTGCCGATACCCCATTTGGACACCACCTCGTCCATCATGAAGATGATGTACGAACCGGCGAACAGCTGGACTATCAGCAGCAGTTTGGCACCGCCGCTGCCCAGGAGGCTCTCGGCCGATGCGGACGGCACGAGGTAGCCGAAGACCTGGGGGATCGCCTCTACGACGATCATTACGATGACCAGCAGCTTGAGGACAGACTGATAGCAGGCCTTATCCTCACGCTTGGAGAGGTCTAGTTTGATGATCTTAGCACCGACAAAGAGCTGCATGATGATCGAAGCTGTGACGATCGGTCCGATACCGAGCTGCAGCAGCGATCCGGAGGCTCCTGCCATGATGGTCCTATATTGTGCGAACAAGTCCAGGGATTCGGACTGGTCCAAGCCATATAGATACACATTGGTCATGATGAAGTACAGGACCAATATGACAATTACCCACATCATCTTGGTCCTGAAGTGCACGTGCCCTTCAGGACGTTTGACGGAGGGCAGCCTGTCGGACAAGGGCTTGATCTTGTACAACAGGCTTGGTGTATCTTCCATCCCTATCTACCTCTCCTTTTTTCTTTCACTCGACAATGGAACCGCCGGCTGCGGCAACCTTCTCGCGGGCCTTCTCGGAGGCCTCGGCCACCGTCACGTTGACGGCGACCTCGATGTTGCCGGTACCCAGCAGTTTGTCGATGCCTGCCTCTGTGAGGTTGACGCTGTACGCGTCGCCCTCTTTGGAGGCGAAGCCCATCGAGACGAACCTCTCGATCTGCTCCGAGAGCTCCCCGACATTGATCGTGCGGTTGGCCTCGACCATGCACTGAGGTCTCTTGAAGCCGTGGCGGCCGTAGTAGTCGGGCTCGTATTTCAGCATCCCGATCTTTCCGGTCTTGCCGTATCCGGCCTTACCGTGACCGCCGATGATACCGGCTCCACGTCCGGATTTCTTTCCGCGTCCGTGGGTCCTGTATCCCCTGAATTTCTTGGTTCTGCTTGGCATGTCTGCACCTCACAGCATCCTGTTGATGAGGTCGTTGATGGCCTCTCCCCTGTATCCGAGAGCTCCCCCGTTCCTGTACGAGCGCTTGTTGCCCTCGTATCCCTTGACGGGAGGGTGCAGGCGGAAGACGGGCTTGGCGGCCTCGACGTCCTTCATCTTGTAGTCGTTCTCGATGATGGCCTTTGCCATGTCGTCGACGGTGGCGAACTCAGACTTCTCCTTGAGGTAGTCGTCGGTGATGTCCCTGTCACCGGAGAGCTTTCCGCGGGCGCGGATCATGGCGGCCAGGGTCTCCTGGTTCACCTCTCCCCATGTGCAGTAGTCCTTGACGACCTGGAGCATCCCCTTGGTGGAGGGGTTCTCGGGCACGACCACGCAGTGGTTGACCCTGTTGAGTCCGAGGAGTCCCATGGTGAACTCGATGTCGCGGTTGACATCGGGCTGTCCGCGTACACGAATGACTGCGTATGCCATCTTCACTCCTCCTGGTCGACATCCGTCTCGGCGTAGGTGATTCCGGTGGGTCCGGAGACGATGTTCAGGCTCTGGGCCTGCTCGTCGGTGACCCTCATGCGGGAAGTCATCTTAAGCGCTTCGAACGTTGCCATGGCGTAGTTGACCTTGGTCTTGGTGTTTCCTCTGGCGAAACCCCATGCATCGCGGACACCGGCAAGAGTCAGGAGGCTCTTGGCGACGTCTCCGACGGCCAGGGAGACTCCGCGGGGTGCGGGCTTCAGGCTGACGGTGACGGATCCGGTGGATCCGACGACCTCGAAGGGAAGGCTGTGTGCCTGGCCGCATCCGCACTGCCAGGATCCGCATCCCCTCTTGATCTCGATCATGTTCAGCTTCGCGTTGTCGATGGCCTTCTTGATAGAAGGTCCGACCTCTTTTCCTTTGGCCCTGCCGATGCCGATGAATCCGTCGCCGTTTCCGACGATGCATGTCACGGCGAACCTGACCCTCCTTCCGGAATCGGTCATCCTCTGGACCATGTTCAGGTCGATGACCTCGTCTTTGAGGTCAGGGAGGAGGATGTCCACGATCTCGGGCTCGCGGAGGGGCAGCTTCGTAGCCAGGGCGTCGCTCATGGTGGTGATCTCTCCGTTGAGGACCATCTGCCCAAGCCTTGTCTTGGGAACCCAGTCAGCCATTTCACTCAGCCTCCATCTTCTCTTTGAGGCCGTTCACGTCAGCCTCGATGCCTTCATCGATGTGCTTTCCGAGGAGCCTCTCCTCGTCCGGGAGGACGTCCTCTCCGTGGGGCACCTCGAGACCGGCGTCGCACATTCCGGCCACAGTGGCGAAGAGGACTCCGCCGTGCTGGACCTTCTGCATGCCGATGTCGAGGACTGCATACTCGATTCCTGCATTAATCGCTCTCTTTCCGGCCATGTACCCGACGAGGTATGCCGCGGGAATGGACGAGCAGGAGTGGTTCCATCCCATCGCCTTCAGCTCCTGTGTGGTGGCGCTGGCGAGGATGCTGTCTCCCTCCATGCCGAACTCGGCGATCTGGATGGTGACGTTCTTGTTGGACCTCCTGACGATGGCCCTTGCCTCCTGGCCCGAAAGGAGCCTGCGGCGGGCGTAGTAGTCGGTGCGGTTCTCTCTTCTCCTGCGGAATGCTACTTTGTATCTAGGTCCGGTTGCCATCAGATCTCCTCCTTCAGGTGTCCGGCTGCGGCCATGTGCTGCTTGAGGTGCCTGCGGGACTTGAACATGCCTCCCTTGGCCTTCCTGTAGTACAGCCTGTAGACGGAGGGCGTGATCTTGCCCTCGGCCCTCAGGGTCTTCAGCTCGTCACGGATGGGCCTGATTGTGGCCATCCAGCGCTCCTTGTCGCGGACGCGGGCGTTGGCGGTTCCCTTCCTGGATCCGGGTCCCTTCCTCTTGCCGCTGGCCTTCTGGCCGGCGACGTACCTGGTCCTGGCCCTGGAGGTCCCGTTCTTGGGCTTGGCTTTGATCAGTCCGGACGCGATGGCCGTGCGGATGTCCGCGCGGGTGATGCAGTCCTCGACCTCGTCGAGCCTGTCGGGGTTCATCCAGACCCTGTTCTCGCCGCATTTCAGGATCTCTGCGGCCATCCTTCTCTGGTTTCTCAGGTCTGCCATGGTCACACCATCCTGTTGAGGACCCTGATTCCGAGCTCGTCGGCCCTGTCCTCGATTGCGATCCTCTTCTTGGTTCCGACGGTTCCGCCGATGCGGACCGCCTGCTTCTTGGGGTCGATGCCCTCGAGTCCGTCGACGTTGTAGACGAGAACCTCCTCAAATCCCGAGGGGTGCAGGTCCCTGGCCGCGACGGGGCCCCTGAATCCGACGTCGACCATCGGGGGGCGCCTCTTGAGCTGCCTCTTCATCTTGGAGTGGATACCCTTGGGCTTCCTCCACTTCTCTCCGAGCTTGGAGTATCTGAACCACTCCTGCCTCTTGAAGGCAGGCCTCCTTCCGGAGATCATGGCCCTCTTGGCGAGGGCGTCGGTGGTGGCCTCGTCGAGCTCGGGTTTGGCCTTGACGACGTACTGTCCGGCGGTCGTCTCGACGACCTCGGAGGCGGGCTCCTCTGCGGGGGCCTCGGCGACGTCTCCCTCGGCCAGCTCGGCCTTCCATCCGTTGACGGTCTTGGGACCGACTCCGGAAAGGGACTTGATGACCTCCTTGACCTTCTCATCGTCGTTGATCGCCTCGGCGAGTTCCGCGACGTTGTTGATGCCGATGGCCTTCAGCTCCTCGACGTTCTTGTCCTTCAGACCCTGGAGGTCTGTGAGTGCTTTCACGGTCATTCTTTCACCTTGTGCGATTTCTGGACGATGTAGATTCCGTCCTGGAACGTCCTCTTGTCGAATCCGAGCCTGGATGTGGCCCTCTCGAGGTTGGCGGCGGTCTGGCCGCAGGCCTCGATGTCGTTGCCCTCCACGGTGACATCCTGTCCGTTGACCTTGACGGTGCAACCCTTCATGATGTTGGCGTAGCGGGGGGCGTGCCCTCCCATGTAGTTGTTGATCTCCACGCGGTCGCCTTTGACGGTGACTTTCATCGGGAAGTGGGAGAACACGATTTTCAGGTGGTAGGTGAAACCGACGGTGACGCCTTTGATCATGTTGTTGATGTGGGCGACGTAGGTTCCGACCATTGCCTTGTCCTTGATCCTCGGGTACTCGCAGCTGACGCTGACTTCTCCTTCTCCGACGGCAATATCTATGCCAGGGTGCGCGAAGTTTCTGCTAAGTTCTCCCCTGGGTCCGTTGACCTTCATGACGTTTCCGTCGTAGGACACGGTCACACCGCCGGGGATAGCGATGGTGCTTTCGATTTTCCCTGCTATTGTCATCTTTATTCCTCAGTAAACGTATGCCAGGAGTTTTCCCCCGATGCCGAGCTCTTTGGCGCGGTCCTGGGTGATGACCCCGGCGGTTGTGGACATGATCAGGAGCCCGAAGTCCTGGGCAGGGAGGAACCTGGCCTCGAACTTCTCGACGTCCGCCACCTTGACGGAGTACCTGGGCTTGATCACACCGCAGTTGTTTATGGCCCCGTCCAGCATGACGCGGAACTTGCCGGCCTTTCCATCCTCGACGTACTCAAACTGGCTGATGTAGCCGCGGTCCTGCATGACCTTCAGCACACGGCCGATGAGCTTGGATGAGGGCTGGATCATGCACTCGCCTTTACCGTTGAGTGCTGCGTTCTTGATGACGCACATGGCGTCGTTGAGTGGATCGCTCTGCATTTATGACACCTCACGAATACTTCTTGAATCCGAGTTCCGGGGCCATATCCCTGAAGCACTGGCGGCACAGGTGCATCCCGTACCTCCTTATGATTCCTCTCCTGCGTCCGCAACGGGAGCAGCCAACAGACCTTCCATACTGCTTCTTGGGCTTCATTGGACCACCTCAACCTCAAATTTGTCTTTCATGTACTGGATCGCCTCGTCGCGGTCGACGCGGTGGCTCTTGGGGATCCTCCTCTTGAGGAGGGACCTCTGGGAGACCCTCGCGCCGGGCCTCCTGAGGACGACGCTGATGTCCATTCCGAAGATTCCGATCTCGGGGTCGTACTTCATACCCTCGAAGTCGGTGTAGTCGGAGATTCCGAAGGACATGTTGCCCTCCTTGTCGAAGGAGTACTCGGGGACGCGCATCTCCCTGATGGAGAGCGCCTGCCTCAGGAAGTTCTCGGCCCTCTCGCCGCGGAGTGTGACCTTGCAGCCGAGGGGCATTCCCTTACGGATACCGAGATCCCTGTTGACGGTCTTGGAGATGGTCTCGACGGACTTCTGTCCGGTGACCATCTCGAGGACCTTCTGGGCCTTGACGAGCCTCTCTCCGGCCTCGCCGACACCGATGTTGACGACGACCTTGTCGACGTGGACTTCCCTCATGGCGTTCATTCGGAAGCCTCCGGGAGTTTGATCGCTGCGGTCTGGGCTCCGATGACGAAGCAGTTCCTGGCGACGGTCTGGGTGCCGTCGGTGAACAGGACGAGGTTCGCCGCGGATCCGCGGACGGTCTCGAGGCTCTTGACGGTCCTGACGGCTCCGGCCTGGGAACCCTCCTTGATGAAGACGACGGAGCCGTCCTGCAGGGGGTAGTGCTCCAGGACCTTCTGGCCGTCGAAGGCGACCTTCAGGGAGTCACCGCACTTGTAGTCGTTCTTGTCGAGGACGATGTTCCTGCCACCGCTGAGGTTGAGCTGGATCTTGCCGCCCTTGACGACGGTCTTGTCCTCGATCTTGCACAGCTCCCAGGAAGCCTCGGCCTCGTCGATGGCGACGAGTGTCAGCTTTCCCTTGTCGGTCAGGAGCATGCGGTACGCCAGTCCCATCTTGGGGATGGTGATGACGTCCATGAATCCGACGGGGGCCTTGGGGTTCTTGACGGCTTTGCCGTCGACGAACATCTCGCGGTTCCCGATGATCCTCTTGGCCTCCCTGGCCGTGTCGCACACGCCGACCATGTCCCTGAGGACTGTGACGGCGGACATGGAGTCCTCGATGCTGTGGGCACCGGCGGACTGCTTGGTGACCCAGATGTTTACCTTCCTCTTCAGAGGCCAGGACCTGGGTGCAGCCAGTCTCTTCATGTGGTCGCTCATTCTTTGACCTCCTTGTTCTTGGACAGCGAGTCCATCCTCCAGGCGTCCTCGGTGTTCAGCTTGGTGATCACGAGGTTGGAGGCGTGGATGGGGCGCTCGGTGGCGGTCCCGTCGGCCTGGTTGATCGTGATTCCCTCGATGGAGACGCGCCCGGTCTTGGTGTAGACCTCGAGCACCTTTCCCTCGATGTTCCTGATGTCCTCGTTCCCGCGGACGACGATGACTGTGTCACCCTTGCAGACCCTCGCGGTGCGGACCCCGTACTTGGCGCGGAGCTCGTCGCTCAGGTGGGCGGACAGCATCTTCCTCTTGACGTGGGCGGACGCGTTGGCCTGGTTCTTCCTCTGAACCCTTGCTTTGCTGCTAACCATGCCTCACACCTCACACGATCATGGACGCGGTCGCGGACACACGGGGCCACCTCTCGGCAGCCTCCCTGGCGACGGGTCCTTTGATGTCGGTTCCTTTGGTCTCACCGGTCTCGGTCGTGATGACCGCGGCGTTGTCCTCGAAGTAGACCATGGTTCCGTCGGGCCTCCTCATGGGGCGCCTCTGGCGGACGATGACGGCGAAGACGATCTGCCTCCTCATCTGGGGGGTTCCCTTCTTGACGGAAGCGATGACCAGGTCGCCGACTCCTGCGGAGGGGACCCTCCTGGCGACGCCGTGGTAGCCGGGGACGGTGATGATCTCGATCTCTTTGGCTCCCGTGTTGTCGATGACCGTGAGCCTGGAGCCGTTCTGAAGGCCCCTGGTCTGGTTTCCAGCGATTCCCTTCATCTCACTCCACCTTCTCGATCACGACGAAGGACACGGTCTTGGAGAGGGGGCGGCACTCGGCGATCCTGACCCTGTCGCCGACCTTCAGGCCGAGGCAGGGAGAGGCGTGTGCGGAGTACCTGTTGCTCCTCTTCTCGTACCTCTCGTACTTGTGCTGGTATTTCAGGTAGTTGCGCTCAACGACGACGGTGTTCTTCATTTTGACCGTCGCGACGACGCCGTCGATGACCTGTCCCCTGACGGGGAGGCTGCCGTGGAACGGGCAGTTGGGGTCGTTGCACTCCGTCTTGGGGGAGGCGACGTCGAATCCGATGTCTCTGATTTCTGCTGTCATTTCTTCACCTAACCTTCTTGATTCTGTCCTCTGGTCGGTGCATTATCTCTGATCCACTGATGTCGATGGTCCTGCCTTCGTATGCGAACCTGAACTCATTGCCTGGTTTGGGTACCATTCTCTCAGTTCCGGCCGATTCGATGGTGAACGTGTTTTTCGTCTCGTCGACCACCTTTCCGGCTATGCCGGAGAATGGCTCAGACAGCACTTCCACGTCCAATCCAATGAGCTCAGTTCTCACGAAGCGATTGTCCCTCATCTGACCTCGGTGCGGAATCCCATTTCCTCCAGGACAGTCTTGACCCTCTTCTTGTGGTCGCCCTGGAGCTCGATGCGTCCGTCCTTGCATGTTCCGCCGGCGGCGCATTTGTTCTTCAGCTGCTTGGCAAGATCTCCGATGTCGATGTCGTTCTCATCGATACCGTCGATCACGGTAACGGTCTTTCCGTATCTGCGGCTGTCAATCGAGATCCTCACCGTCTGCTGCTCACGTGCGATCTCCTCGCACATGCACAGCTCCTTAGGCAATCCGCATACTGGGCAGATCTCGGCCATCAGATCTCTTCCTCCTCCTTCTGGACGGTCAGGATGCGAGCGATGTTGAGCCTGAGGGCGCGGATGGCGCCGGGGCTCGAGGGGGCACCGCCCATGGCGGAGACTCCCCTCTCGTGCATCAGCTCGTCGCGGAGCTCCTTCAGCTTCTGGTTGCGCTCCTCGACGCTCATGTTCCTGATGTCTGCGGTCTTGAGTGCGGCCATCTCACTGAACCTCCTCTGCGGGTGCAGCCTCTTCCGCGGCGGGTGCCTCGGGAGCGGGGGCTGCGAACAGGTCGGGCAGCACTGCGGCGGCCTCGGTCTTGTTGAGGACGGTGATGTCGGCGGGGAGCTTGGCATCCTTGGCCATGATCTCCACGGTGACTCCGATGACTCCCATCTTCAGCTTGGCGACGGCGTAGCCGTGGTCGATGAAGTTGGCCTTGGGCTCACCGCAGAACTTGATGTAGCCCTCCTTGAACTTCTCGGTCCTGTGCCTCTGTCCGGTGAGCTTTCCTGCGACGATGATGTGGCATCCGCGGGCTCCCGCGTCCATGATCCTGCGGACCGTGGAGTGTCCGGCTCTGCGGAAGTGCCATCCCCTCTCGAGGGAGAAGGCCAGTTTCTCGGCCATGATCTGGGCGTTGAGGCTGGCGTTCTCGACTTCCTGGACCTCGATCTGGGGGTTCTCGAACCCGAAGCGGTCCTCGATGACAGCGGTCAGGTTCTTGATGGTCTGTCCGCGCCTTCCGATGACGAGCCCGGGCCTCTCGGTGGTGAGGATGACACGGGTTCCCATGGGGGTCCTCTGGACGTCGAGTCCTCCGAATCCCGCACGGCTGACCTCCTTCATCAGGTACTCCTTGAGGAGCACCCTGCGGATGTTCTCAGCTACGAATTTCCTCTCTGATGCCATTTCACTCTACCTCCTGGATGATGACCTCGACGTTCACGGTGTCCTGGTTCCACTCGGTGGCGCGTCCGTGGGCCCTGGGCATGTGCCCGGGGATGACGCGTCCCCTTGAGACGGAGATCGTGGCGATGGCCATGTTGGAGACGTCGAGTCCCTTGTACTCCGCGTTGGAGGCGGCGCTGTTCAGGACCCCGAGGATGGCCTTGGCGGCCTTGACGGGGTACCTTCCGGGTCCGACACCGGCCTTGTGGGAGACACGCTTGTTGTATCTCTTCAGGGGGACGGCCCTCTTCTTGTCGATGACGTCCTCCAGAGCCTTCTGGGCGGTCTCGACCTTCATTCCGCGTATCATTCCGGCGACCTCGCGGGCGAACTTGGGGGAGACGGGCATCTCCTTTCCGAGCGCTTTCGCGGTTGTGTCGGGGTCCGCTGTTGCTGTGTATCCTGAAACCATGTTAGACACCTCACTTCAGCGGCATGAACTTGGACGACCTGGTCGCACCGACTCCGGGTCCGGAGTGCTGCGGGGCTTTCCTGGTGAGGACGAACTCTCCGAGGAAGCATCCGATCATCTCGGGCTTGATCTCTACATCCTTGAACTCGTGGCCGTTGTAGATGCTGACGGTCTTTCCGACGAACTGGGGGATGATGGGGAGGTCCCTGCGGTGGGTCCTGACGACCTCGCCGGGCTCCGCTGCCTTCAGTTTGTCGAACAGGAGCTGCTGCTCGTAGTTCAGACCGCGCACGTAGGTCCTCCTGGCCCTCGCGGAGAGGAGTCCGAGGAAGTCCTCGAAAGGCATGGCGAGGAGCTCTTCCATGGTGTATCCGCGGAAGAGGAACTCCTTCTTCCTCCTCGCCTGTATCGCGGACGCCTTCTTCCTGGATTTCCTCCTCGAGGCTTTTGCCGATCCTGCAATAATCTTCTTTGCCATTGCAATCACTTCTTTATTTTCTTCTTAGGAGGCAGGAAACCCACCTTCTGACCGGGCGATGCGGTCCTCTTCTGACAGTTCGGTCCTCCCACATGAGCGTGGCTTCCTCCACCGTGGGGGTGGTCGACGGGGTTCATGGCGACTCCCTTGGTCTTGAAGGGCGCAGTGGACCTGGACCTCAGGGTGTGCACGTTCTTTCCGGCCTTGGCGAGGGGCTTGTCTCCCCTTCCGCCTCCGGCGACGACTCCGATTGCGGCGCGGCAGTCGGGGCTGAACTCCTTGATGACTCCGGAGGGCATCAGGACCATGACCTTGTCTCCCCTGGAGACGACGGTTCCGGAGGATCCGGCGGTCTTGACGAACTTTCCTCCGTCCCCGGGCCTGGCCTCGACGTTGTGGACGAGGGTTCCCTCGGGGATGTTGGACAGCTTGGTGATGTTTCCGGCGACGACGTCCGTGCCGCCGATGACGATGGTCTGGCCGACCTTGGTTCCCTCGACAGCGAGCTGGTAGTCGGTCCTTCCGTTGAGGTCGAGGACAGCCAGGGGGCATGTCCTTCCGGGGGCCTGGATCAGGTCCTTGATGACCGCGGTGCCCTCGGACATGGCCGGGAGCCTCACATCGTCCACGTGCCTGTGGCTGGGAGAGCGGTACAGGGATGTTCCGCTGCCCCTCCTCTGTGTGATCAATCTCTTACCCATGTTCACTCACCTTCAGAATACTCCGACCCTGGATCCGACATCCTCTGCGGAGTAGCCGTCAGCCAGTTTGATGATGGCGTGCTTTCCGTCCTTCTGGATCCTGACCCAGACCTTCTCGACCTTGACCTCGAAGCGCTCCTCGAAGACGATCTTGATGGTGTGCTTGTCGGCGTTCCTGTGGACGATGAACTCGATCTTGTTGCCGTCCTTGTACTTCTGGGTCGGCGTGCCGGACATGTGGTTCATCGATTTCTCGGTGACGTACGGCCTGATGAGAACGTCGCTCTGCTTCATTGTGTCCATCCTCCTATGGCGTCGATGGCGGATTTGGTGTAGACTGTGAGCCTTCCAGCGTCTCCTCCGGGAGCCAGGATGCTCGTGTTCAGGGTCTTGACCTCCTCTACGGTGACTCCGGGGAGGTTGGAGGCGCTCTTGAAGATGGGCGCGTTCCTCTCCTCGTCGGAGACGACGATGAGGACGGAGACGGGTGTGCGGTACTTCCTGTTCCTCATTGTTCCCCTTCCGGCGCGGATCTTGCGTCCGTCCTTGGCACGCTCGAGGTCGTAGCCGATTCCGATCTTCTCGAAGACCTCGACGACCTCGGATGTGGCCTTCAGGGTCACGAACTCGTCCTCGACCACGATGGGGAAGGACACGGAGTCGTCGAACTGGTGGCCGCGGGCCTTGACGCACTCGGCGCAGGCGGTGGCTGCCAGAGCGGACTGGCGGGCGATCTTGAGCTCCTTCTTGTTGACCTTCTGCTCCCATTTCCTCTCGGGGCGTGGCGGGTGGGCCCTCCTTCCGGAGACGTTGTTGGGAGACTCGGTGGCTTTCCTTCCGTCGTGGACCCTCTGGACACGGGCGGTTCCCCTTCCCTTGCCCCAGGTGCTGACGGAGTGCCTCATTCCGGACCTTGCAGCGGGTCCGTAGGGCTGCCTGCTGTTGGCGGCGGCTGCGAGGACCGCCTTCTTGATGATGTCGGGCCTGTAGGGGGTCTCGAAGGCAGCGGGGACATCCACGGTGCCGGAGACTCCTCCCTTTACAGAGTAAACATTAGTCTGTGCCATTCTCATGCCCCCTGCTTGGACTCGGTCGAGACGTAGGTGACGTCGACGGCCTCGTTGTCGGCCTTCTTGGGCATCCTGGTAGCGTCCCTGAACCTGATGAGCCTCTTTGTGGGCCCGGGAACGGAGCCGTGGACCAGTACGTAGGTGTTCCTGACCTCTCCGTAGTTGAGGAATCCTCCCTTGGGGGTGACCTCGGAACCCTCGGTGCCGACTTTGATGATCTTCTTGTTGAACTCGGTCCTCTGGTGGTATCCCATCTGTCCGGATCCGGGGACTGTGGACCTGACGTATCCGGGTCTCTTGGGACCGAGGTTACCGATTCCGCGGCGGTGCTTGCTGTTCCTGTGGGACAGGAGCTTGACACCCCAGCGCTTGGTGACACCCTGGAATCCCTTACCCTTGGTGACGGCGATGACGTCGGTCAGGGCTCCCTCGGGGGCGAAGTCGGTGAAGTTGACCTCAGTTCCGAGGATCTGCTTGGCGAAGGCGACCCTCTCCTCGATGGTTCCTCCGCCGATCCTGAGCTCCATGAGGTCGGGGACCTTCTTGGGGACTCCGGAGACAAGCTTGGGCTGGGTGTAGGCGAGGACACGGACATCCTCGATGTCCAGTCCGTCATATCTGGCAAAAGTGGCCTCGTCGTGGTTCTTGGGGACGCTGAGGCGCCTTCCGAGGAGCGGGTCCAGGTCTTTGGCCCAGACCTCACCGGCGGTCTTGAGACCGACGATGCTGCTCTCGTAGAACCTGACGGCTGCGATTTTCATGGGGGGTACTTCGACGACGGTCACGGGCACCTGGATCTCCATTCCGGAGGTCGTGCTCTTGGCTCTCTTGTCCACGATGAACGCGTGGGTCATTCCGGCCTTGTAGCCAGCGAAGCCCTGGATCTTGGGGGTTCCGCTGATCTCGGGCCACGAGTCGAGCCTGGGTGTCTGCGACTGCGCTCTCTTCCTAGGGCCGAATGCCCTGGATCCTCTCTTAGGACGTCTCCTTTGCGGCATATTTTACACATACCTGCGAGGGTGTCTTCGCTAACCTCGCGTTTTATCAGACGAACGTCTTAATCTCCGACCGTGACGCCGTATTCGCCCCAAGAAACCCGAAGGAAGCGGGGCCGACGTGGGTTGCGTTCGCATTGCCCGATGCGTCTGGTCGGACACTATTATGTCCAATCTAAAGGGGCTGTAACGGTAGGTCGTATATAAACCTGCCCCTCGCGCAATTATAATAAGAAGGGAAGGGAAACGGTTTGGAGGGATCGGCTCAGAGCGTGCCTTCCTTGGCCTTCTTCTGAGCCCTCTTCATGCGGGCCTTCGCGTCGAACCCGGTCGCCTTCTCGGCGAACTCGTTCAGGCGCCTCTTACTGTCGAGGATGGCGGCATCGTCGACGGCGCAGCCCCCCTTGTTGACGGTGGCGATGTCCAGCTTGTCCTTGGCGAGGATCTTGACCTCGATCCTGTCCAGCACCCCGTACGTGGAGACCAGAAGGTCGCCCTCCTTCTTGACGTTCCCGAATACCTGCTCCATCATCTGCTCGAGCAGTGGCCCCTCGATGTTCTTGAACCAGCCTCTCTTGATGTCGTACTCCAAGCTCTCACATCCTTAGAATCAAATCGTTTTCGAAGTCGCGGTCCAGGTCGGCAGGGGTGCCGAGGACCGCCTCGGACTCCATGTACGCCTTCCACCTCTCCCTGCATCCGCACTCGACCTCCAGGTCCTTGGGGTCCTGGGTAAAGCTGAACCGCTCGACCGCGTCGAGGGCCCTGCGGTCGCACTCGCCGCAGTTGTGCACACCCCTCATCGCCCCTCCTCCGGAGGGCGACGACATGAGCCTCGCATCCACTGTGCCAGACAGCTGTCTGAACACCTCTATCAGGGACCAGATCCAAGGTGATCTGAACTCCCCTCTCTTCCAGAGGCGCTCCACGTATGTCCCCCTCTGGACGTTCAGCGGGTTCACCGAGATCTCGTCGGAGAACGGGGCCGCGAACCGGGCGGACCTCACGGAGTCCTCGATGGCCATCCGTTCCGTCATGAACGGGGGCTTGAGAAGCAGATACGTCCTGACCATGAGACCCGACTCCTTGATCAGGGTGCCCGCCCTGAGGATGTCGTCCGGCGTGAACCCCTTGTGGACGGAACGCGCCAGGACATCCGGGTCGGAACTCTCCAGACCCAGGGCGATCGTCGCGGTCTTCGGGACGTCGGCCAGGCTCTCCGGTGTGATGAACTCCGGGCGGCTCTCGAACAGTATGCGCTCGCATCCTGAGAACGCCTCGAAGAAGCGCTTCCTGATGGCGGGCGGCACCTCGTTGTCGTCGAGGAAGCTCCCGGAGGTGTATATCTTGACGAAGGGCTCGCCCTTGTACTTGGAGAGCGCCTGCTCAAGCTGGCTCAGCAGATCCTCCTCCGACACGTTGGTCAGGGAGGCCTCGCGGTATCCGCACATCGTGCACCCGCCCTGCCTGACCCAGCAGCACCCGTTGGTGCGCAGGATCACGACCATGGCGTCGACCTTGCGGCCGTTTGACATGTCGCTCTCCTTCCACAGCGCCTCGAGCTGGGAAGGCGATCTCTTCTCCTTCATCGGACTCCCTTATTCTGGACCGAAATTTAAGGGTAATTGGTTCATTCCTGATGGTCGCGGCATCCAGTGACATCACGCCCAGTGTCGCCCGATCTCTGCCGGGACGCCCTCCGGCACCGTCATCGTGAATGTGCCAGACGGTCGCTATCCGGTCTTGTTCCACGCGTACGCGCCCGCGCAGGCCCGCTCGTAAAGGTTTTTATCGTTACGACATACGGGGGCTCGGGTAAGCCAAATGGCAAAGAGAATCATCGTCATAGGTTCGGGGGCAGCCGGAATGTCCGCCGCCTCCGCCGCCAGGGAGGCATCCCCTGACGCTGACATCACCGTTTTCACCGAAGACGAGGACATCGCCTACTCGCCCTGCGCCATCCCCTGGGGGATCGAGGGCAGGAGCCAGTGGGACGAGATCGTCATGCACACCCCCCAGTTCTACTCCGAGAAGCGCAACATCCGGGTCCTGACCAAAACCAAGGTGGAATCCGTCGACGGCGAGGCCAAGACCGTCACCGCCGGAGGGGAGTCGTACCCCTACGATTCGCTGGTCATCGCCACCGGAGGGAGAGTGTTCGTCCCCCCGATCGCAGGCACCGATCTGAAAAACGTCTTCGTCGTGAGGACCGTCAGGGACGGCAAGGACATCCAGGCGGCGCTGTCCGATGTGGACAGAGTCGTCATCGGAGGGGCCGGGGTCATAGGCCTCGAGCTCGCAGTCTCCCTCAGGGGGATGGGCAAGGACGTCACGGTCATCGAGATGATGGACCAGGTCATCCCCCGCATCGCCGACAAGGACATGGCCGACGAGATCCAGGCCCACCTCGAGGAGAAAGGGATCAGGTTCGTCATGAAGGCGCCCATACAGGCCGTCAACGGCGACGGCAGGGTCGAGAGCGTCACCGCCGCCGGTCAGGAGTACCCCTGCGGCCTGATGATATTCGCCACCGGCGTCCGCGCCAACCTGGACATCGCCAAATCGCTCGGACTCGACGTCGGGCAGCTGGGCGCACTCGTAGCCTCCCCCACTCTCAACGCCTACAGGAGGGGCAGGCTCGTCCCCGACGTGTTCGTCGCAGGGGACGTGATGCAGTGCGAGTCCGCCGTCATGCCCGGAGCGACCATGAGTCAGCTCGGATCCACCGCCGTCAGGCAGGGTCGCGTGGCAGGACACAACGCCGCCGGCGGCGACAAGATGCTCTTCGGTCCGGTCGCGAGCCCCTGGGTAAGCGTGATCGGCGACAAGCAGATCGCCGGGACGGGACTGTCCCTCGGACTCGCATCCTGGTACGGGATCGACACCGTCACAGGCAAGGCCGAGGGGCTCACACGCGCCAGGTACTACCCCGGCGGCATGGAGCTGAAGGTCAAGGTCATCGCCGACAGGACGACCCACAGGATCGTCGGGGCCCAGATCATCGCCGGCGAGGAGGCCACCGGACGCATCGACTGGCTGACCTCCGCGATCATCAACGAAATGACGGCCGAGGACTTCCTCGTCCGTTCGGAGAACGCCTACTGCCCGCCGACTTCGATGGTCAAGGATGTCGTGATCTCGGCCGTCGAGGACCTCTGCAGGCACCTGTGATACAATGAGGTACGATGAGTACAAGGACCTCTACAACAGCCTCCGCACTGCGGAGGATGTGGAGAGACTCTCGTCCGAATACGACCCCCGCATGCTTGACAGCCTGTTCACGCAGAAGACGACGAGGGAGGTCAAGAAGCGCTTCTACGTCGTGAAGCAGAACTCGGGGAAGATGCTGAAGGAATGGCGCAAGGGAACGTCGATCATGGGTCTGTCCAAGAAGTACAAGTTCCCTCCGATCCTCACCGCCATGTTCATATTCCTCGAGGATGGGGCCAGCAAGAAGGAGTTCTGGAGCTACATACGCGACCCAGACCTGCTGGAGTCCGAGGAGACCGCGGAAGAGGTCAGGGAGGCCGTCGAGAAGGACATAGTATACTCCCCGGCCGCCAACGACAGGCAGAGGGAGCGCGGCATCTGGGGAGAGGGACTCCTCCACGAGTGGCTGGATGGCCAGGGGGTCACATACAGGACCGAGAACGACCTGAGGGGTACAGAGTTCACCAAGACTCCGGACTGTCTCCTCGACCAGCCCGTCGAATACGAGGGCCACACCATCTACTGGGTGGAGAGCAAGGCCTCGTTCGGCGACAACACCGAGTTCAGGTTCAACTCCAGGAAGCAGCTCGTCCCGTACACCAAACTGTTCGGACCAGGACTGGTCGTGTACTGGGTCGGATGCCTGGACGACCTGGAATGTCCCGAGGATGTCTACGTCTGCGACATCTCGGTCATGGACAAGGACCTGAAGAAGTATAGCGAGGAGGAGCTCTCTCAGCTACCTCCCGCGGTCAAGTGATTGCAAACTAATTGGTTTTCAGGGGCCGGCCGGCGGCGACGCCGACCGGATCCCCCGGAGCTCACTGATTCTCCTGACGGAGCTCGCCGAGCGTGGCGACCCTCTCCGCGAAGGCGTCGTGCTTGTGGATGGACTCCTCGGAGTCGCTGATCACATCGATCTCCACCTCGTCCGGGAGATCTGTGTACTTGGCGACGATCCTCTCTAGCACTCCCCTCACGACATCCTCAACGAACTTCGTGTTCCTGTGGGCGTTGATGACCACCTGTCCCTCGTCGGGCCTCTTGAGGAGCTCGAACGTGGGGGACGAGAAGGAATCCTGGGCGATATCGATGAGGTCGTCCGCCTCGATCGTGACGTCCTCGGGCATCGTGATCATGATCGTGCACACGTTCCTCTGGTTGTGGGACATGACGGGCATGTCGCCATTGTACTCCAGCATCTCCGTGACGGTCTGCTGGGCGCAGGGGCAGGCGGTCATCCCTGTGACCTTCACCCCGATCTTCTTCGTGAGCGGCCCGTCGCGTACGATATGCCCTCCGGCGAGCAGCGTGAACATCTCGAACGTGTCCCTGCCGAGGGGTGTCTTGGAGCTGCGGAAGTACTCTGACGAGATGCTGACATCGGCGGTCATGGCATACTCGTGATGGACGAGGAGCTTCCTGCAGATGTCGGCGGCCATGTCTTCGATGGCCGTGATTGGATTCCTCATGCTCTCCTCCACGACCTCGTTCAGGACCTCCACGTTCCTGGACATGTGGGAACCCTTCTGGTCGGCGGGCAGATCCACGAAGATGTCGATGGAGCAGTTGAGGGCGTTGTTGAGTGTGCCGTCGAGTCCCTCCCTGTGGACGAGGACGGGCTTGCGAACACCCTTCACGCCGACGCGTGTGAGCTTGTATCCGGCCTCTCCTTTGCCGTATTGCAAGTCGCATTTCAAAGCCATGTTCAGAAGAAATACGAAATCAACTTAAAGGAGATATATCTACAATTAAATCGGTAATCAATCATGCATTGCGGTGTCGATGAGGCTGGAAGGGGCTCGGTCATGGGACCGCTGGTGGTCGGGGCCGTGTTCGTCGATTCCGACGAGCCGCTCACATCCATCGGCGTGAAGGACTCCAAGAAGCTCACCCCGAAGAGACGCGAGGCCATGTACGACGAGATAACCGCCGTGGCCCAATGGACGGTCGTGATCGCATCCGCGGCCGATGTGGACGCCCGCAGGAAGGAGATGTCCCTCAACGACGTGGAGCTCAACATGTTCGCCGAGGCATGCTCCGTCCGGAAGGCATCCACCGTTTACGCGGACTGCCCGGACGTTAACGAGGCCTCCTTCGCCCACAGACTGGGAGCGTTGGTCCCGCACGCGGAGATTATCGCAAAGCATAAAGCGGATGATACGTACCCAGTTGTATCAGCTGCTTCGATCGTGGCGAAGGTCACGAGGGACAGGATGATGGATGACATCCGCGCCGAGTTCGGCACGAACATCGGGAGCGGATACCCGAGCGACCACTACACGATGGATTTCATCGCCGGATGGATCAAGGAGAACGGTAGGGCGCCGGAGCATGTGAGATGCTCATGGGAACCTGTCAGACAGATGCTGTCCGCAAGGAAGAACACGAAGATCAGCGACTGGTGAAACACATGACTATGCAGCAGGAGATCCAGGAAGTCATCGACAGGTTCCACAGGAAGATGGAGAAGGACGAGAACCTCAGGAAGGAGGTCGAGCCCCTCACCAAGAGCTTCAACCTAGACCTCGGCACAGAGTCCTACAGCCTGAAGCTGAAGGACGCCAAGATCTACTACTTCGAACCCGGGCTTCTCGAAGACGCAGACGTCACGGTCACGACCACCCCCGAGAACCTCCGCGGACTCATCGACGGGACCCTCAGGCCCATGCGCGCCTATGTCCTGAAGAAGATCGCGGTCAAGGGGAAGATCGACGACCTGATGTTCCTGAAGAAGCTTTTCTGAACCTAAATGGGACTGCTGGCATGGCCAGCGTCCCACATAATTATTTATACCACCCCCCGTTTAGCATCGATTATAGCGAGGTGGGGTAGCCAGGATATCCCGTCGGGCTCATAACCCGGAGACCGGTCGTTCAAATCGACCCCTCGCTACCATCCCTTTTCTTCACAACTCCCATCGTCCGACTGTCGGTTTTTTCTATTCGTCCCACATACTCCAGCCCATGGACATGCTAGAGATTGACGGTTCCCGCGGAGAGGGTGGCGGACAGATGGTCCGTACCACCGTGGCGATGTCCACGGTCACGGGGATACCGGTGCACCTGACCCGCATCAGGGAGAACAGGCCCACCAACGGTCTTTCCAGACAGCATGTTGCGGCCGTCAACGCGGTCGCCCGCATGACCGGATCGGAGGTCGAGGGCTGCAAGATAGGATCCGGGGACCTCTTCTTCGTCCCCGGCGACGAGCAGGTGTACAACATCGACGTGAACATCAGCTCCGCCGGCAGCATCAGTCTCGTCCTTCAGGCCATGCTCCTTGCGGCCCGCAACCACACCCAGAGGTTGACGGTAGACATATGCGGCGGCACGAACGTCATGTGGGCGCCACCAATAGACTACTATCAGACGCTCCTGTTCCCGATGATGAGCCGCATGAACATCAACGCGGACGCCAAGGTCATCGATCGCGGATTCTACCCCCAGGGAGGGGGACGCGTCATCGCGACCCTGGATCCCATCGGCACCATCAAACCCCTGAACCAGGACACGCTCGGAGAGCTCGTGTCCGTGAGGGGCGTGTGCTTCTGCCAGCGCCTCTCCGACTGGGTGCCCCAGGAGATGATGAGGAGCTGCGCCGAGGCCCTGAAGCCCTATGCCGACGTGGAGTTCGAGCTCCAGAGGACCGATGGTGGGAGCCAGGGTGCCGGCATCGTCCTCGTCGCAGAGTACGAGAACGGCATGCTTGGGAGCAACGCCCTCTCGTCGAGGGGGCATCCGCCGGACAAGTGCGGGAAGGACGCAGCCGTCGACCTCATCAGAGAGATGGAGAGCGGTTCGACCATGGACGTGCACACCGCCGACCAGCTGCTCCCGTACATGGCGATGGCGGAGGAGTGCAGCAGCTTCTCCGTCTCCAGGATCAGCAAGCACCTCCTCAGCCAGATGGACACCCTTGAATCGTTCCTTGATGTCAAGTTCGGCGTCGAGAGGAAGGAGGACGTGTACAGATTCAGCGTCACGCCGGGGGCGAAATCATGAGGCCGTTCGTCCACGTGAACTGCGCGATGTCCGCGGACGGGAAGATCGCCGGATGCGACCGCACCCAGGTGACCATATCCTCCGAGGAGGACAAGGCGCGCGCCAAGAACCTCCGCAGGAAGTATGACGCCATACTGGTCGGCGTCGGCACCGTGATCGCGGACGACCCGCACCTCACCCTGAAGGACCTGGACTACGACACCAACCCTGTGCGCGTGGTGCTTGACCCCCATGGGAGGACGCCCGATGATGCGAAGATCCTGGACGAGAGGGCGCCCACGATCATGGTCACCCTGGAGGACTGCGACCGCGAATGGGACTGTGAGGAGACGATCAGGGCCGGGAAGGACACAATAGACCTGGAGGCCGTGCTGGAGGAGCTTGCTGACGAAGTCGGAATCGAGAGCCTGCTCGTCGAGGGCGGGGGACGCACGATCGCCTCGTTCTTCAGAGCGGGACTCGTCGACCGCTACACCGTGTTCGTCGGCGGCCTCGTGATCGGCGGGTCCGATGCACCCACACCGTGCGACGGCGACGGATGGGTCGTACCCGACGGCGTCAGGATGGACCTCCGCGATGTGGAGACGCTCGGCAACGGCGCTCTCCTGACCTTCGAACCGAGACGCTGATCAGATTATCTGGCTCTTCGCGACCGGCTCGAGTACGAAGCGGAAGTAGTTGTAATCGGAGCCGAACACCTCGTTGGACACCATCTCGTACGTGTTGTTGGTGGCATCCTCGAGGACCTTGCAGAAGAAGCCCGAGGCATAGTATCCGAGGGACTTCGCGGAGTCCTCTGTGAAGGGGACATCGTCCTTTATGATTATCGTGAGCGGCTTGAGGGAGAACACGCTGGCGTCCCCGAACCCCATCTTCTTGTAGTAGTCGCGGGCGTTCGCCACAGTATCCTCGATGCTGTTTCCGGAGAGGATTCCACCCAGGGCCATGGCGTGTATTGAGCCGAGCATGGATGCCATCGGACCCACGGACAGACCCATGGCGTCGAACCCGAGGAACAGGAACCTGGCAAGCATGTCGCGGGTCTTGATAGGGTCATCGGCAATCTCCGTGAGGGAGTTCAGAGCCATCGTCATCGCCACATCGGATGGCGGCTTCGAATGTGCCAGCATCACCGAAACCAGAGAGTACACCTTCCTGCGGCTGTCGTCCGGATCGTCATGGGCGGCGATCAGACCCTCGGAGACCATCTTGTCCAGGTGGACCGAGAGGGTGGACTGGGCCTTGCCGGTGATCTTCGAGAGATCGGTGAGAGAAAGGTTCTTGTCCGACAGCTCGTGGAGAATCCTACGCCTTACGTCGTTGGACACCTGTACTAGTCCGTTTCTCGTATAGTAGAGTTCGAAATCGGTGAGCGGGCCGTCGTTCAATTCAATCGCTGGGATATCCTGTTCCAGTTATTAAGGGTTCCTTCAGGGATAGTTCGAGAGCTCGGTTGCGTGCCCATGCTGGCTAACGCGCGCACCCGCGACTGTTTTAAGACTAGGATTGCATCGCCGTGACAAGGTGACAGCATGAAAGCCACGATCGACGGTGTGCAGAAGAACATCCGTGCCGTATGGTTCGAGGACGGCAGGGTGATGATGATCGACCAGAGACGTCTCCCGGCAGGGATAGTCATAGTCGGTTTCGACGACTACCTCGACGTGGCCGAAGCCATCAGGAACATGACTACGCGCGGAGCACCGTCCATCGGTGCGACCGCGGCATACGCCATGTGCATCGCCGCTCTGAAGGGATGCGACCTCGACGTGGCCGCCAAGGACATAAAGGCCGCGAGACCGACCGCCTACGATCTGTTCTACGCCGTCGACTACATGTACGACAGGCTCAGGGACGGATCGGATCCAGTGGAGGCCGCTGACGGTTACGCACAGATGATGGTCGACAAATGCACCGCCATCGGAAGGTTCGGAGGACAGCTGATCAGGGACGGGATGAGGCTCATGACACACTGCAACGCGGGTGCCCTGGCAACCGTCGACGTGGGTACCGCCCTGGCCCCGATGAGGGACGCCCATTCCCGCGGAGTGGACTTCTTCGTCTACGTATCTGAGACGCGCCCCCGTCTCCAGGGGATGCAGCTCACCGCATGGGAGCTGGCGCAGGAGGGCATCGACCACAGGATCATCCCGGACGGCGCCTCGGCATACTACATGAGCCAGGGCGTCGACATGATAATCACGGGCGCGGACAGGATCGCCGCCAACGGCGACTTCGCCAACAAGATCGGGACCTTCGACAAGGCGATCGTCGCCAAGCACTTCGGCATCCCGTTCTACGTCGCCGCACCCATCTCCACGTTCGACCTCTCGATGGAATCCGGGAAGGACATCGTCATCGAGCAGAGATCCGAGGAGGAGGTCACCATGATGAACGGCACCAGGATCGCGCCGGAGGCATCCCACGCGCTGAACCCGGCATTCGATGTCACACCGGCGGAGCTCGTGACCGGGTTCATCACGGAGAAGGGCATCCTGAAGCCCGATGAGATCCACAGGATGAGGGACTGAGATGAACGAGAGGTATGCCAGGGAGCAGCTTGCCGATTTCTGCAAGATGCTGTACGACAGGCAGCTGACGGTCTCCGCAGGGGGAAACATGAGCGTCCGCATCAACGCCGACGAGATCATCATAACCCCGTCCGGCAGGAACAAGGGACTTCTGAAACCTGAGGACATGGTCAAGGTCTCCCTGGACGGCGAGGTCCGCTCGGAAGGGAAGCCGTCCATCGAACACAGGTTCCATCTAGCCCTATACAGGATGAATCCGGAGACCAACGCGGTCGTCCACTGCCACCCTCTCAACTGCGTCGCGCTGGCCGTGAGGAACGAGCCCATCAGGTGCAACCTCACGCCCGAGGGCGCGATGCTCCTTGGGCATGTCCCCATGATCGGATACTACACACCCGGATCGCAGGAGCTGGTGGACGCGGTAGCCGCAGAAGGACACTCCAAGGCTATGCTCATGGAGAGGCACGGAGCCCTCACCCAGGGAAGGTCCCTGGAGGAGGCTTACAACAGGATGGAGGAGCTCGAGTTCCAGGCCAGGCTCCAGCTCATCGCCGGAGACGTCGAGGACCTCCCGGCGGACGAGGTGGAGAGGCTCTCGAGGATGTGATTCCATGGCAATACTGGTCACCAAATGGTTCGGGGTGTTCCTGTGCGACGAGAAGACCGGCAGGATCCTCGACAAGCGCCTGATGCCCAAGGACGCGGCAGCGGTGGCGGAGAAGCTCGCCGCCGTCCAGAGAGGAGCCCTCCTGGATGAGGAGAGGGAGCTCGCAGCGACGGTCGACGGCAGGATCGCCGTGGCTGATCGCAGGCAGTCCGAGCTCGGGAAACCCGAGATGTACGACTCCTCGTCCATCACCCCTGAGAAATACGGGTACGACGGGGACTTCATGCACGAGGTGATGATCGGCCTCGGGAAGCTGAGGACCTCCGAGCCAATCCCCAGGGACAGGAGCCTGGTCCAGGCCATAAGGAGCCTTGACGACCAGATCGCCACCATAAACCTGTACAACGAGAGGCTCCACGAGTGGTACGGCATGCACTTCCCGGAGCTCGCGGACTACGCGCACGACGCCAGGTACGCCCAGCTCATAGCCATGAACGGCGAGAGGGAGGGCGTCATCGAGGAGCTGGGGATCGACATCGAATCCATCGGCGCGGACATGGACCCCTCAGACATGGATGCCATAAGGGACCTCGCAGACACCCTCAGCCGCCTTTACGACGACAAGGACCGGACCGAGACGTACATACAGGGGATCGTCGAGGAGACATGCCCCAACATGTGCGCCATACTGGGAGCGCCGCTCGCTGCGAGGATGGTGTCCCTCGCTGGCGGACTGGAGAGGCTCGCCTCGCTCCCGTCCTCCACCGTGCAGCTCCTGGGCGCGGAGAAGGCCATGTTCAGGCACCTGAAGTCCGGGAAGAGGGGACCCAAGCACGGGGTGATATACCAGCATCCCGACGTCCACAGGGCGCCCTACTGGCAGCGCGGGAAGATCGCCCGCGCTCTCGCGGGCAAGGTCCTCATCGCGGCGAAGATCGACCAGTACCACGGCGATTTCGCAGGGGACAGGCTCAACGAGGAGTTCGCCAGACGCGTGGAGGACATCAGGAGACGCTATCCGGATCCCCCCAAGAAGCCCCAGAAGGCCGGGAAGAAGGGACGCCAGGGCAAAGGCGGCAAGAACCGTCGCCGCTGATGCTGGCACTGGCTCAGGTGCGATTTTCGTCCACAGCCACCTAAAATTATTATATCCAGGTGGCCGATGGGGTGCCAGATAGCATGAGGTCTGCAACTGAGTTCGACCTGCGCATCAACGCTTCCCTCGGGGGAGTGAACTTCCGGCCGTGAGTCGGATATACATCCAACAAGAAGGTAGTGCCAATGTGGGAGATGAAAGAGATCAGAGAGCTGAAAGAGGGAAGGTACGTCAACATCGACGACGAACCCTGTAAGATCGTAAAGATCACGACTTCCAAGCCCGGAAAGCACGGATCCGCGAAAGCCAACGTCGACGCGGTCAGCATCTTCACCGGAGCCAAGAAGTCCATCGTGGGACCCGTGAGCACAAAGGTGCAGGTCCCCATGATCGACAAGAGGAAGGGCCAGGTCCTTTCCATCTCGGGAAACGAGGCCATGATCATGGACCTCGAGACCTTCGAGCAGATCTCCGTCGAGATCAACCCCGACCACGAGCAGCCCGTCGAGGAGGGAGGAGAGCTCCTGTACATCGTCGCGATGGGCAGATACAAGATCATGTGAGGTCTGAAACCAATGTCGTACGGGATCGGCTATGCCGGTGCGGAATCAGACTACAACGATGCCGACGTCGTGATCTTCGGCATCCCGTACGACCACACCTCCTGCTTCAAGGCGGGAGCCAGGGAGGCCCCCACCGCCGTAAGGCGGGCCTCCTACAATTTTGAAGAGATACACTTCGAGCACGGGATCCATCAGCCGCAGCTCAACGTGTACGACTACGGCAACTGCGACGACTTCATCCTGCCTGAGGACATGTTCGCCGAGGTGGACTTCGCAGTGGGCCCAGCGATAAGGGACGGAAAGTTCACGATCGCCATCGGCGGCGAGCATTCCATCAACATCCCGATTGTCAGGAACTTCGAGCCCGACGACATCGCGCTCATATCGATCGACGCCCACCTGGATTCGAGGGACGAGTACCTCGGCACCCCGAACAGCCATGCGTGCATCACACGCAGGGCGGCCGAGCACCTCGGACTGGAGAACGTCTTCGTCCTCGGAGCCAGGGCGATCGGCGAGGAGGAGCTTGACCGCGAGGACGTGGTCCCCTTCATCAGCTCCTTCGACATAATGGACAACGGGATCGAATGGGCCATCGAGAAGGCGCTGGACAGCGTGAAGAATGAGAGGATCTACCTGACCGTCGACATTGACGGCATAGACCCGGCCTTCGCACCCGGCACAGGCACGCCCGAACCGTTCGGACTCATGCCCATGGATGTCAAGAAGGTCATCAACGCTATCGGCGACAGGCTTGCCGGTTTCGATGTCGTAGAGGTCTGCCCGCCCGCGGATCCCGCCGGGATCACATCGATCCTCGCTGCCAGATACATCAACGAGGTCATGGCGGTTCACGCCAAGAACCTCAGACGCTGAGCTTGACGGGCCCCTGACCGGAGACGAACTCCTTCGCCTCCGATACGAACCTGTCCATCCTGTCCCTGGCGACAGCCTCGTCCTTGGATTCGGAGTATATCCTGAAGAGCTCCTCGGTGGTGGACGGCCTGAAGAGGACCCATCCGTCATCGAAATAGACCTTCAGCCCATCGACGGTCTCCACACGGCCCTCCGCGAACTCGCTGACGAAATGGTCCAAAAGCGCGTTCTTGATGTCATCCGGACACGGGACGTTCTCCTTGAAATCGTAATACCTGTCGAACCCGGCGATCTGCTTCGACAGCGGACCGTTCTTGGCGATGCACTCCAGCATCTTCGCCAGAGTCATGATCCCGTCCCTGCACATCTGGAACTCCGGGAAGACCATGCCGCCGTTCTCCTCTCCGCCGAAGACGGCCATGTTCTCCTCCATCTTCCTGACGACGGTGTGGGAGCCGACTGACGTGTACTTCAGCAGGCCGCCGCTGGACTCGACGACGTCCTCCACTATGGCCGATGAGCTGACGGGGGTGATGACCTTCCCCTTGCGCTCCTCAAGTATGGACCTTGCCACGATGGCGAGGCTGATGTCCCCCTGGACATACTCCCCGTTCTCTGTGACGAATATCGTGCGGTCGCCGTCCGCATCATGGGCGGCCCCGAGATCGGCGCCGACCTGCTTCGTGAGAGCCATCAGGGGCCCCAGGTTCTCCTCAGTGGGTTCGCTACTGCGTCCGGGACTCTCGCTCTGCGGGTCCGCGTTGATCGTGAACGTCCTGACGTTGAGAAGCTTCAGGAGGAGGGGCGTGGATTCGCATGTGGAGCCGTTGGCGCAGTCGACGCACACCGTGAGGTTCGCCTTGCGGATCGCATCCGCATCCACACTGTCCACCACCGCGTGCACATGCTGCTCCACGGCACCTGTGCCGGCCTCGATCTCGCCGACCTCGGACCATTCAGCCCTTGGGACATCCATGCCGCAGTAACTCTCGATGGACCGCTCCTCGTCGCGGTTGACCTCCACGCCGTCCCCCTTGATGAACTTGAAACCGTTGTACTCGGGAGGGTTGTGGGATGCGGTGATCACCACCCCTCCGGTTATCTCGCCATGGGACTTCACGTAGTACTGCAACACAGGGGTGGGCAGGATGCCCAGGTCCACGACGTCGGAGCCCGCATCCATGATGCCCGCCGAGAGGGCGCTCCTGAGCATGTCCGCTGAATCGCGGGCGTCGGTCGCCAGGGCTATGCGTCCCCTGTAGGTCCTTCCCACGACCTTGCCGATCTGAAGTGCGACCTCCGGGGTCAGGTCCTTATTGGCCGTTCCCCTCACGCCGTTGATCCCGAAGAGAGTCATCGCGGTCTCAAATCCTCTTCGCGTAAAAAAGGATGTTTATCGTCTCGGCGCAGCCCTTGCAGGTGTCCGCGGCCTCCTCCAGCGTCTCGAGGATGTTGATGGACAGGATCGTCGCCTTCTGATCGAGATCGGCGGTGAGGATCGCCTTCATGATCTTCATGTACGCCTGGTCGACCCTGCGCTCCTGATCCTTGACGCTCTGGATGCATTCGGCTATCCCGACACCGTCGGTGCCTAGGATCTTGATGGCATTCATCAGCGCGTTGACCTCGGACTCCAGGTCTGAGACGACCTCCGAGAGAAGATTCCATATCCCCATGGGGATCTGGGCACCGGTGTCCACGACGAGCTGGATGTTGATCGCCGCCTCCTTGCACCAGTTGGCGATGCCGTCGGTCTTCTTGACGAAATGCATGAAGTCCTCCCTCTCCTGCGGAGAGAGCTCGCCGATGCTCATCTGGCTGCAGAGGTTCTCCTCCTGCGAGTCCGCCTCGTGCTCCGACGCGTAAAGCCTCTCTATGGCCTTGAGGGCCAAGGAGGTGTCCCCGGATTCCATGGAGCGGGTGGCGTTGCCCAATTCGGTGACGCAGTCGAAAACGGAGAGTGCATGTGCCCTCATACCGCTCTGTATGACGCCCTCCTTCCTCTTGCCGAACCATCCCAACAGTCCCTTCGAATCATCACTCAAGTCTAATCTCCTCCTCTATGCCGCCCTGCGGCCTTGCGAAGACCGTCACGGCCTTCTTGTTGAATACCAGATGGACGGTATCCCCCACCTCCGGGATCTCCTCGTCTGCCGGGACGTTGTACTCCACGTAGTCCCTGCTCTCGGCGAGAGTGCGGATCCTCCAGTAGGTACCCATGAACACGATGGACTCGACCGTGGCCTCCAGGCCGTCGTTCGCCGAGTACACGTGCTCCGGACGGACCGAGATCACCACGGGATCCCCGACGTTGAAATCCGTCTTCGACGCTCTCATCTCCCGTCCGCCTCTCAGCTTGACCTTGGTCTTGCCGTTCTTCGACCTGTCCGAGACTGTGCACTCCATCAGATTGGTCTCTCCGATGAAATTCGCGGCAAATACAGAGCTTGGTTTCCTATATATATCCAATGGAGAACCGGACTCGGCTATGGTCCCGTACCTCATGAGCACTATCCTGTCGGAGACGGACATCGCCTCCTCCTGATCGTGGGTGACGTGAAGGACTGTGATTCCCAGCTTCTTCACCAGCCTGCGTATCTCGTACCTCAGCTCCATGCGCACACGTGCGTCCAGGGCCGACAGCGGCTCGTCGAGCATCAGCATCCTGGATCCCGATGCGAGCGCCCTGGCGATGGCGACCTTCTGCTGCTCCCCACCGGAAAGCTCCTTGGGGTACATGCCCGCGCGCACCAGCATGTTGACCAGCTGCAGGTACTCTGTGGAAAGGGACTCCATCACCTCATCGCCCTGGTCCTTGACCCTCGGGCTGTAGGCGACGTTCTCCTTGAGCGTCATGTGCGGGAACAGGGCTATGTTCTGGAACACGTAGCCGACGTCCCTGTCCTCCATGGGGACCTTGGTGACATCCATCCCGTCGAAGTACACCTTTCCCTCTGTCGGGGTCCATATCCCGGAGATGACCTTGATCAGCGACGTCTTCCCGCATCCGGAGGGCCCCAGGATGGTGACGTACTCTCCGCTGTTGATCTCCAGATTGATGTCCCTCACGGCGTAGAAGTCCCCGAATCTCATCGATGTGTGTTCGAGTTTGATCCTCACCATGGTATCACTCCAGCTTGAGCTCCTCCTCCAGACCCTCCGGGGGGATCGGGAAGACGGACGCCTTGGCCGGCATCCAAGAGACCCCGACGGTGTCCCCGGCCCTGTAGTCGTCGAACTTCCTGTTGGGCAGCTTGGCCGATATGAGCCCAAGCTCTCCGGCGTCGATCTCGACCGTTATGGTCACGCCCTCGTACAGCACGCGCTCCACCGTCCCGGTGAAGTACGACCTCTCCAGCTCCTCCTGCTTCTTGGATATCCTCGTGAAACCGATCTTCACGACGAGCACCGCTTCGTCCCCGGGAGCCATCGCGGACGGCCTTGCCAGCAGCACCGTCCCATCCACATCCACAGCTGTGGCGTCCTGGTCGCTCCTGACGACCTTTCCGGTGAGGATGTTGGACCTCCCGACGAATGTGGCGACGAACGGGGTCGCAGGGTCGTCGAAGACCTCGGACGGGGTCCCGAACTGTATGATCCTCCCGTCACGGATGATCGCTATGCGGTCGGCGACGGCAAGGGCCTCGTCCTGGTCGTGGGTGACGTGAATGCATGTGACGCCCATCTGCTTGGCCATGGTCCTGAGCTCCTTGCGGAGGTTGATCCTCAGGCGGGCGTCGAGGGCCCTAAGCGGCTCGTCCAAGAGAAGAACCTTGGATCCGGAGGCCAGCGCCCTGGCCAGGGCTATGCGCTGCTGCTGTCCTCCGGAGAGCTGGTCGGGCATCCACTCCGCCTTCTGTTCCAGATGGACCATGTGAAGCGTGCTCCTGACGACCTGCTTTATGTCCTCCGGGGCCCAGCCCTTGATCTGAGGGGCGAACTTCACGTTGTTGTAGACGTTCATGTGGGGGAACAGCGCATAGGACTGTGTCAGCATGGTCGCGTTGCGGGTGTCGACCGGTTCGTCGGTCACATCCCTTCCGTCCAGGTACACCCTGCCGGAATCGGGATGGGTGAGGCCGCAGATCATCCTCATGCACGTCGTCTTCCCCGCCCCCGTCGGGCCGAGTATGCAGACGTACTCTCCGTCCTCGATCCTGAAACTGAGGCCGTCGGCGGCGACGGTCTCCCCGAACTTCTTGCTGACGTTGTCCAACACTATCTCAGGCATCGTGTCTCGCCCTCCTTCCGGTGATGACCCTGATGCCGAACATCAGGATGAAGCACAGCGCTATCAGGACGATGGAGCACATCGCAGCCTCCGTGTACAGGCCGTCCTCCACGAGATGCGTGATGTAGATAGGGACCGTGTTGACATTCTGGCTGATCGACGTCGTCGCACCGGTCTCGCCGAGACTCCTGGTGAACGCCAGGATGCTTCCGGCGATGACCGCGGAGTTGATTATCGGGAACAGGACCTTCCTGAATGCCTGGAACGGCTTCGCCCCGAGGGTCATTGCGATCTCCTCGCAGGACGGGTCCACCTCCTCGATAGCACCGATGAGGTTCCTGACCACCAGCGGATAGGTGAAGGATATGTGTCCCAGGATGACGAGCATGATGTCGAAGTCCGAATCCAGTCCGAAGCTCCCCCAGAACAGCGCCAGGGAGAAACCGAGGGCGGTCGTGGGGATGATCAACGGGACGTTGACGAGATTGTCCAATATCTGCCCCATCTTGCTGTTCTTGTGCCTCGCGATGTATATCGCCATGGGCACGCCTATGACTATGTCGACCAACACTGCGACACCCGCTATGCCGAACGACGTCACGATCGATGACAGCAGCGCCCCGTAGTCGATCTCCGGGATCGGCTGCGTCAGATACATGAAAATGTAGAATGAGGGAAGGAGGACGATGACCACGAGGAAAGCTATGGTTATCCCGTCCTTCAACTTGGGCAGACCGCCCTGGCTGACCTTCCTGCCGATCTTCGGCCAGACCTTCTTCACCGGGATCTTGAACCTGACGATGAGCCTCTTCACGAGGAACATCAGGATGAGTGCCAGCACGATCATGATCACGCTGATCAGGATCTGAGCGCCCATCATCTCGTCGCTCGTGTACAGCGATTCATCGCTCTTGAGGAAGCTGATGAATGACGGGCCTGTGAAGAACGACGTCTGCACGCCCATCATGGTAAGCGCGATGTATGTGCCCCCGGTCTCCGAGAGGGACCTCGCGAAACAGAGGACGAAACCCGTGGCCAGTCCGGCCCTGAACAAGGGGAGGGTGATCGTACGTACGGCGGTCCACTTGGAGGCCCCCAGGGTCATGCCGGCGGTCTCGAGGTTCGGATCGATCTGCTCGAGAATAGCAGACAGCGAACGGACCATGTACGGATATGTGAAGATGATGTGCAGAAGGATGACCATCATGTAGGGGGACAGGTCCAGACCCAGTCCCGGGATCGATATGCCGTCGGGGGATATCCAGAACATCACCACGGATATGCCGAGGACAGCGGTCGGGAACGCCAGCGGCATGTCCAGGAGCGTGTCCAGCCACTTCTTCCCGGGGAAGTCCTTGCGTACCATGATCCAGGCCATCGGCAGACCGACCAGGATGTCGATGACCGTGACGATCAGAGCGATGCTGAAGGAATTGAAGACGGCGCTGAGGACGGTGTTCTTGATGTCCTCGTTGCCCAGCACCTGGTCCACCAGACCCCAGTCGGTGAAGAGATGGGTCACGACGAAGATCGATGGGATGACGATGATTATGATGAATACGAGACAGGCGAAGACGAACCATCCATTACGGACCTTCCTGTTGTCGGAGATGTCGTCGATCCTTTTCAGAAGGGACATGGGTTGCACCTCAGACGAGTGCGATGCTCACTACGTTGTTCCCACGGAGGACGACCTTTCCGAGACGTCTGCCCTCATGGCCGTCGGCGGCTGTCTCGACCGCCTCGTCGAGGACCATGTTCATGTACTCGTCGAATCCGGTCAGCTTCCCCTCCATGGACCTTCCGTCCTTCAGCAGTAGCGAGACGCGTTTGTCCACGGAGTTCTCGAGCAGGGTTGCTGGCATGACCATATCAATCAGTATTTCGAAGGAGGTCATGTTATATAGGTTTTCTAGAGACCTATGGATGATTACCGCGGTTCGATTTCATATATATCCATGATAGCCAGAAGTGAAATATCCATTGTTGTTAATTGACAATATATATCAACTGGCTATAACTACATAAAATGACACCGGAACGGAGTCTGGGAATGTCCGAGATGGATGAGGGTGACATCGATAAGACCTGTAGGGAACGATGTCTTGCATATCGACAACGTTAACTCCGGCGGTTTTCGGCTATGATCACGTTAGAGCAATGCTGTTTGACAAACGATTGGAACATCATCCTGACAGCAGGATTCGAAGGAAGAGACCCCGGGAACACGCGATGCGCATCCCGGATGCCTCCTCCCATCAGTCCTCCTGCTCCGCGGAGGGCGAGTTCTTGGCCTGGGCCTCGATCCATGCCCTGATGTCCGATTTGCGTGTGGACCCTATCCCGAAGTACTCGGAGAATTTGTTCGTGGTCGTCAGCTCGAGGGTCTGTCCGGATTTCTTACCGTTGACGAATCCCATCTCGATGAGCTTATGGACGTCGTCATAGGTCCTGGGGCCGCGGGTCTTCAGAAGGGTGGACTGCAGCACCGGCTGGTTGTAGGCGATTGTCGAGAGTGTCCTCATGACCCCGGCTGGCATCTCGGCCTTGGCGAACTTGCCCGTGAAATCCGTGTACTCGGTGCGGAGCATCATCCTGAAGCTGCTGCCGACCTTCGAGATCATGATCGCGGAGTCGCGCTCCTCGTACTCCCTCTTCAGGTCCATGACCGCCGTGCGGAGCTCCTCCTCCGGGATGCCCGTCCTCTGGGACATCTCCGATATCTTCAGACCCTCCGCACTGGAGAACAGCGCGGCCTCCGCCGCGCGCTTGGGATCCAACTCAGATCACCGCCTCGGGGATCCTCCCTCCGGGCGAGTCCTCGATCGTCCCCGAGGTCCACTCCGTCTTGATCTCGATGTAGATCTCCCCTGACGGGAGGTCGTCCTGCCAGACGGCGAGGCGTCCGTCCCTCACGAGATGGAGGACGGAGACGAACACCGTGAGGTTCTCGTCGAGGCTGCCCGTGTACAGGTCGCGGATGCTTATCTGTCCGGTCCCGAGCCTCTCTATCCTCTTCCACACGGCCTCGATGTCCTGCTCGTCGTCCTCCTCGTGGGCCTTGCCCTGGAAGGACTTGGGCTCCTTCGCCTTGAGCTCGGCGCGGACGCGCTCCCTCTCCTTCTGGATCTCGATCTCCTTCCTGGCGTCCTCGAAGGCGTCGATGAGCTCGTACATCGTCACCGGCCTCACGGGCTCCCTCTGATAGGCCTCCCTGAACGAGACCTCCGGCACGTACATCGGCTCGTCGTCGAAGAAGAAGCTGTCGTCCACCTCCTCGATCGCCGGCTCCACGGGCGGCTCGCTCCTGACCCTGGTCGAGTCGGACTGCATCCTCAGGATCCTGTACGCCATCAGGAGCAGCTTGCCGGCCACGATCATGTCGAAGCTGTCGGACGAGACCTTGGCCTCGTACATCCTGACGAACTGCGACAGGTCGATCTCCCACGGGTCCATGCCGTTCTCCAGGACGAGACTGAACACCGCGCGTATCGACTCGTCCACCGGGTCCTGGAGCCTCTCCCCGGACTGTGCCTGGGAGAGGATCTCCATGTATCCTCCCAGGCGCCTGAGCGACTCGTCGTCGTCCGCCAGCGCCTTGTGGAACAGCAGGTGCTGCTCCAGTTCCTCCATCCTCACATTCCCATCCATCTCAAATCGCCTCCTTCTGCCTCTTCAGGGCCTCCTCCTCGTAGCGGGAGACCTCCGCGAGGTCGGGCTGCATTATGACCCTGCTTATGCCGCTGGGCGGCCTGGTCACCCCGATCAGGTGGTCCGCCAGAGCCAGCGTGACCTTCCTCAGGGAGACCTGTATGAACTGTGCCTTCGCGGAGCTCTCCTTGACCCTGCGGGCCACCATCTCCGCGTTTACTGAATCCAGGAACATGTCCACCTCGTCCAGCACGTAGAACGGGGACGGCTGGTGCTCCTGGATGGCGAAGATGAACGACAGTGCGGTTAGGGACTTCTCCCCTCCGGAGAGCGCCTCCAGCCTGAGCATCTTGCCGTTCCTGGGCTTCGCGTTTATCATCAGGCCTCCGATGAACGGATCGTCCTCGTTCTCGAGGCCCATGTACGCCTCCCCTCCGCCTGAGAGCTGGGCGTATATCGATTTGAAGTTCTCGTTCACCGCGTTGTACGACTGCATGAACAGACCCTTCTTCTTGGAGGTCAGGGACGACATCAGGTCGTCCAGCTCCTTGATGTGGCGGTTGAGGCTCTCCACCTCGGCGTTGAGCCCGTCGAGACGCGCCTTCTTCTCATCGTACTCCTCGATGGAGCGCAGATTGACGTTGCCCAGCTTGGCGATCGCGGACTCCTGGGCCCTGATGGTGCGCCTGATCTCCTCCTCCGAGGGTATCGGGAGCTCCACCTCGATCTCTATCGCATCCACCTCGGACTTGAGCTGGGCCACGGAAGCCTCCAGCTGGATGGACTGGGCCTTGAAGGACTCCAATGTGGCGGCCGTGTTCTCGATGTCCTTCGACTTCTCCCTGATCTCGGAGTCCAGACGGTACTTCTCCGCCACCAGGGCATCCTTCTGGTTGCGGAGGTCCTCGATCCCGCCCTCCATCTCAGCCTCGATGGAGCGAAGCGCGTCCAGGTCTATCCTGGCCCTCTGCATGAGGGCGGTGTTCTCCTCGATGGTGCGCTGGTCGTCCTCTATCGCGCGGATGACGGAGTCCAGCTGCATCTGGAGCGATTCGTTCTGCTTCCCGTATCCTGCGATCTCGGTGTCTATGCCACCGATCTGCAACTTGTTGTCGGAGATCTCCTCCTTGAGCTTGTATATGCGGTCCCTGACCGCCTGGATCCTGTTCTGGAGATCGACGGGCGCGATCTCCGCCATGCGGTTCTTGATACCTGTCCGGGTCTCGGTCAGCGCGGAGAGCCTCTCGGAAACGTCGCCGAAGGCGGTCCTGGCGGACTCGAGCTCGGCATCGGCGTCGGAGACCCTCTGCCTGACGGCCTTCATCTCCGCGGATGCGGATGACCTGGTCTTCTCGAGCTCGGTGACCCTTCCCTTGAGCTGGGCCATCTGCTCCCTCTGCTCCATGGCGCCTGACGAGACCTTCCTCATCTCGTCGTCGATTCCGCGGATCTCGTCGCGGACCTCGCGGAGCTTCCTGCGGACGTCCTCCAGGGCGTCGGCGGACTTCCTTAGCCTCTCGCCGGTCTCCGCCAGTTTGTCCTCGGATGCGGCTCCGAACTTCAGCATGCTCTGCTGGCTGATGTTCCCCCCGACCATGGCTCCGGAGGCCTCGATGAGCTCCCCGCCCATGGTGACGATCCTTATTCCGCCCATTATCCTGCGGGCGGTGTCCATGTCGCGGACGACGAGTGTGTCGCCGAGGACGTACCAGAAGGCGTTGTAGTACTTCTGGTCGAAGTCGATGAGGTCTATCGCGTATCCCTCGGAGTCCTTGACGCTCATGATGGCCTTGGCCCTCGGCTTGCCGCCCATCATCTTTGTGAGCGGGAGGAACGTCACACGCCCCAGCTTCTCCTTCTTGAGGTAGGAGATCGCATCCGCGGCCACCTGGTCGTTGTCCACGACGACGGCCTGCATCTTCCCGCCGGCCGCCACGGAGAGCGCTGTCTCGAATCCCTTGTCGACCGTGGCGAGCTCCTGGATCGTTCCGTGTATGCCCTTCATCTCCCCGCGGTTCCTCAGCGCCAGTATCGCCTCGACCGCAGCGCTCCCGCGGTTCATCCTCTCGGAGACCTTCTTCTCCGCCTGGAGGGAGTTGTACTCCGCGTCGATCCTGCGGTATGCCGCATCGAGCTCGGACTCCTGCTTCTCCAGCTCGGACTCCCTGCGCTTGGCCTCCAGGATCCTGTTGCCGAAGTCCTCGGTGCTCGGCCCGGCCTCTGCCTTCAGCTGCTCGATGCTCCATTTGGCATCCTTGATCTCGAAATCTATGGTCTGGAGCCTGTCGTCCAGGTTTGCGAAGGCTGTGTGCGCCTCCTCCGAGGCGGCCTCGGCCTTGGCGAGCCTTCCCTGAGAGGACCTCAGCTCCGCGGAGCAGGCGTCGAAATCTGCCTCGACCCTCTCCAGCTCCTTCTGGAGCTCCTTCTGCTCCCCTCCGGTGTCCGCTATGGCCTCTGATATCTCGGACTCCTCCCTGCGGGCCGCCTCCATCCTGGACTCGTCCTCCGCCTGCTTGGACACGAGGTCCTCGCGGTTCTGCCTGAGGGTCACCACCATCGCGTTGTTCCTCGCGATGGAGTCCTCGAAGTTCGTCCTGAACCCGGACTGCTCCTCCAGGTCCATCTCGGCCGCCTCCTTCCTGTCCTTCTTCGTGGCCAGGTCGACCTTGGCGGCCTCGATCCTCTCCTTGAGCTCCCTGTACTCGGGACCGATCTTGGAGGCGATCTCCTCCTCCTTCGCAGATATCTCCTGCTCCTTGGCGGAGCGCTGAACCTCCAGGTCCGCCTTCGCGGCGCGGTCCGAGTCGATGCGCCCCTCCAACTTCTCGATCTGGTCTGAGACGCTGCGGTACTTGGACTGCTCGATCTGGAGCCTCCTGTGGGTGTACTGGGCCTTGGCCATCTCCAGCCTGGCCTGCGCGTCGAGATACGCCCTAGCGTCCTCGCGGTCCCTGGCGAGGCGGTCGACCTGATGGCTGAGCTCCTCCACGATGATGCCGATCCTGTCGAGGTTCGTCTCCGCCTCGGCCCTCTCGCCCCTCGCCTTCTCGATGTCGGCGTCGAAGCTGGCGATCCCCGAGATGGCGTCGATGATGCGCCTGCGCTCGATCCCGCCCATCTGGACGATGCGTGTGACGTCGCCCTGCTGGACCATGTTGTACCCGTCGGCGCTGATCCTGGCCTTGGTGAGCAGGGAGTCGAACTCGCTCATGGTAGATTTGCGGTCGTTCACGTAGAAGTACGAGCTGTAGTCGGTCCCGTTGTCGGACAGCTTGACGAAACGGGTCAGCCTCACGGTGTCGTCGTCCCACGGCATGATGCGGTCCGTGTTGTCGAATACCAGCGAGACCTTTGTGAAAGGGGCCTTCCCCTTGGACTTCCCGCCGTCGAAGATCAGGTCGGTGAGCTTCCCGGCGCGGACCGCCTTGGAGCTCTTCGGACCGAGCACGAACAGGATCGCATCCGTTATGTTCGATTTCCCGGAGCCGTTCGGCCCCGTGACCGCCGTGTAGCCTTCCATCAGCGGCACGACAAGCTTGCCGCCGAACGACTTGAAATTCTCCATCTCGACCGCTTTCAAATGCAAACGTTACACCTCTGGGGCACCGCCCCTGCATCCCATCGCCGTGCATGTCCGGTCGCTGACCGAGGTCCCTTCACTCCTCGGGCGCGCGCACGACTATAAAACGTATACGGTGCGGCTATTTAAAGTGGCTCTTACTGGGAGCGCATGTCGACAACCGCCGACCGCTCCGCCGCGGTGTCGTGAACGGCCGCACAAGGGACGGGACCGGCCCAGGTGGCCGTCCCGATGGATCGCCGCGTCATCCGCGGAGGATCATTCCCGGGATGTCCGCCACGGAGTCGACGATCGCCGTCGGCCTCTTCCCCCATCCCTCGACCATCGACATGTCCGTCTCCCCGGACAGGACCAGTATGGACTGGGTGCCCGCACGGACGGCCATCTCTATGTCCGTGTACAGGCGGTCCCCCACCATGACGGTGTCCTCGGGGGGCACGCCGAGCTCCCTGGAGGCCATCTCCAGCATCAGGCCGTTGGGCTTCCCGATGACCGTCGCGGTGGTCTGGCACATCTGCTCGAACATGCGGATGAACGGTCCGATGTCGATGTCGTACGAATCCTCGGTGGGGCACAGGTCGTCGGGATGCGTGGCTATGAGCTCAGCCCCCGACCTCAGGAAATGGAAGGCGTCGTTGATCTTCTCGTAGGTGATCGTCGTGTCGAATGTGAGCACCACTATGTCTGGGTCCTTCTCGACCAGCGGGATACCTGCGGCACGCATCTCGTCGACGACCTCCGGGACGGCGACAGGATACACCGTCCTGCCCGGACGCTCCGACAGCAGGTACCTGATGGTGGCGATCGTGGAAGTCAGTATGTTGTCGATCCCGACGTCGAAACCCAGGCGGGTGAGCTTCTGCAGGTAGAACGACCTGCCGTGGGCGGAGTTGTTGGTCAGGAACGTGAACGGTATCCCGCGCTCCTTCAGGAACGCGATGAACTCCCTCGCCCCGGGGATGGGGACACCGCCCTTGTAGACGGTGCCGTCCATGTCGATCATGAATCCGCCGAATCTCATTTCAGCCACTCCGCCACGACGCGCATGGTCTCCTGGAGGGCGGCGCGGGAGTCCTTGTTGTATATCGTCGCTGCGGGATGGTAGGTCGGGATGAACACGATCTCCCTGTCCCTGATCTTTATCGTCATCGGGATGTTAACGATCTCAGACATCGGGCCCTCGTACCCCATCAGGTCGCGGCATGCCGACTTGCCCAGACCCACGATGAGGCGTGCGTCGTAAAGCTCCGACTCGAGGAACGGGCGGCACGCGGCCATCTCCTCGGGCATCGGATCACGGTTGTTCGGGGGACGGCACTTCACCGTGTTGGTGATCATGACCTTGGTCCTGTCGAACCCTGCCTCCTTCATCATGTTGTCGAGGATCTTCCCGGAGCGGCCCACGAAGGGCCTCCCCTCCAGGTCCTCGAACTCCCCGGGGCCCTCGCCGACGAACACTATGCCGTAGGACGGGTTGCCGTCCGGCATGACGATGGTCGTGCGTCCCCTGTGGAGATCGCAGAGGGCGCAGTTCGGCTCCGGCCTCATCTCTTCACCAGTTCCGACGCCTTGACCAGGGGACGGAAGTCGACCCCGGCTTCCGCCAGGTTCTCGGCACCGCCGCCCTCGCGGTCGATGACCGAGATCACATGCTCCACGACAGCGCCTGCCTCGCGGAGGGTGCCGATCGCCTTGATGCTGGATCCGGCTGTGGTGATGACATCCTCGACCACGAGGACCCTGTCCCCGGAGCAGAGATCGCCCTCGATGAGCTTCCCGGTGCCGTGGTCCTTCTTCTCCTTGCGGATCATCACGTAGGGGATCCCGGTCTCGAGGGAGAGGGCCGTCGCCAGAGGGACGGATCCGAGGACCACCCCGGCGATCCTGTCCGCCTGTATCCCCTCGTCCCTCATCTTCTGAGCCATCAGCCTGGCTATGAGACGGAGGACCTTCGGGTTCGTGCTGGCCTTCTTGATGTCGATGTAGTAGTCGCTCTTGGCGCCGGAGGCGAGGGTGAACTCGCCGAACTGCAGGGCGCCGCATTCTTTCAAAGCTTCCGAGAGTTCGCTCATGTAATCACCAGGGCTCCTTCTTGAGCCCCATCCTGTAACCGATTATGTTCACGAGCCTGTGTATCGCGAACATTATCACTATGATGAAGATCAGGGCCGCGATGTGCCAGCCCTCGATGTAGTTGGCGTACACCCAGTCGGGGTAGAACAGGGCCGTCACCAGGAACGCCCCTATCACGAAATCGTACTGGTCCAGGATCGGAGCCTTCTGACCCCTCTCCATGCCGAGACGCCTCTTTATGAACGCCCCGCACAGGTCTCCGAGGACTGCTCCGAACGACAGACAGAACAGTACGCCCACGTTGTCCCAGAACGGACCGAAACCCCAGTAGTTCTCAGGATCCCAGACCGATGAGACGGCGATGAGGATGAGACCTACGAGGACACCGGACAGCGCGCCTCCGAAGAAGCCGCGCCACGACTTCCCGTCCCCGAATATCCTCTTCCCTCTCCAGGACCTGCCGAAATCGATCTTGGTCTTCCCTCCGAACACCACGGCTGCGGAATTCGGGACCATGGCGGGCAGGAAGAGCCAGAGCCCCGTGAACATTATGACGATGACTCCGATGACATCCATGGGTACACCTGCCTTGGGAATCACCGACTGGATGAATAACCTTTTCATCAGCATTCCAGGCCCGGAAGCCCCATCCTGTCCACTGGATCCGCTTGAATGCACCTACTGCATCCGCATCCATTATCACGTCGTACAGGGATGGCCCCGCCATGCTGGTACTGGACAGCTCCGCGTTCTTCTCCATGGATGCCCTGCCGGAGGAGGAACATGTGTGCCCCCCGGGCGTGATCAGGGAACTGGAGAAGTACGAGGACCCACGCCTGGCCCTCTGGGGAGACATGGTCCGCGTGTCCGACTGCTCGAAGGAATCCCTCTCGAAGGTCGAGGAGGCTGCGAGGCGGAGCGGGGACCTGGGGAGGCTCTCCCCGGTTGACATGACCGTACTCGCCCTCGCGCTCGATGTGGGCGGGACGATATGGTCGGACGACTACTCCATTCAGAATGTGGCACGCATAATGGGCATTGGGTTCAAACCCGTGGGCATGAAGGGGATACAGAAGGTCGTCAAATGGAACTACCAGTGCATAGGGTGCAAGAAATGGTACAAGGAGAAGATGCCCGAGTGCCCCATCTGCGGATCCCCCATGAAGGCCTGCAGGCGCAAGCGATACGATTGCTCATCTGCAATGTTTTCTGCCTTGCTACATCAATCGATATCTCGCATGCAATCGAGGGCTGTTGCATCGATTCTATAATGCAAGTCTCCATCGCAAGCGTCCCGGTCACGGGAAGATGCGCTTGCAGCGGATCAGGTTGCCCATCCTCCTCTGGCCGAGGATGGACATGCAGATGCGGGTGCTCCTCTCCGACCTGAATGCGAAGGTGTCGGCAAGCTTCTTGTTGAATGCCGCGGTCTTGAGGGGCTTCTCCATGATCTCCCTCCACTGCGTCTCGTAATCAGCCAGAGGGCTGCTGGATTTGACGTTCTCGGCCGCAACCCTGCCGCAGATGCGGCCTGCGATCATGGCGAGGGGTATCCCGCCTCCGTTGACGGAGATGACCTGTCCCGCCGCATCACCTACGACCATTCCGTTGCCGGAGACGGTCCTGGGGATGGGACCCTCGCTCGGGACATACTTCCCCTCGAGCTTGGAGTATTCGATGAATCCGCGGTTCTCGGCGAACTTGTGGAAGTATTCGGAGAGGTTGCCATCGGAGAACTTCGGGGAGAATCCCACACCGACGTTCGCACGGCCGTCCTTGGGTATGATCCAGCTGTACGCCCCGGGGGCGACATCGCCGAAGAACATGTAGGTGTATGGCTCGAAATCGCCCTTGACCTGGGCGGTGACCGCCGGATAGGGGTTCTGGTTCCTGGCCAGTCCGAGGGACCTCGCTACGCGGGATCCGGGCCCGTCTGCTCCGACGATGACCTTGTACCTTATGTCCCCCTGGCTGGTCTTCGCCACTCCACCCTCGATACCCTTGAAGAGGCAGTCCTTCTCCAGGACGGCGCCTGCCTCGACGGCGAGCTTCGCCAGGTACTGGTCGAAGAGGTCACGGTCCGTCGTGTAGCCATCGAAGTCCAGGAGGGTCACGTCGCCCTTGGGGTTAACGAGCTTGATGCCGAGGATATCGAGGCAGCGGAGCTCCTGAGGAATATTGAAGAGTGACTCGGCATCCTTCAGATTCGGGAACATGCCGTAGATCTCGGAGAGCCCGGGCATGAACTCGCCGCATCTCACAGGCACTCCGACCTCGGGACGCCTCTCTATGAACATGACGTCGGCGCCGTTCTCCGCGGCGAATCTGGCGGTGGTGCTTCCGGCGGGGCCGGAACCTACAACGAGGACATCAACTTCGGTCCTGTCCATGGGATCACCTGTCCCTGCGGACGATGTAGCTGGCGAGATCCAGAAGGGCATCCTTGTAGATGGAATCGGGAACGGAATCTATGTACCCGACCGCCTTGTCCACGTATTCGCGGGCCTTCGAGAGGCACCTGTCCACCGAGTCTGTGGAGCGGATGAGCTCGAGAGCCTCGGCGACATCGTCTGTGGTCACGTCGGCCTTCTCGAACAGCTCGATAAGCCTCGGTCCCTTGTCCGGATCCTGCATCGCATAGATCACGGGCAACGTCGGCTTCCCCTCGATGAGGTCTGTTCCGACGGCCTTTCCTGTGTTGTGGGGGTCGCCTGTGACATCGAGCGTGTCGTCGACGATCTGGAACGCCAGACCGATGTAATGAGAGAAGTTGCCTAGGGCCTCCAGCATCGCGCCGTCCGCATTGGCGACCGCGGCTCCGGATTTGGAGGATGCCTCGAACAGCTTGGCCGTCTTACCGGTGATGATCTCGATGTAATCGTCCTCCGTGACCGAGGATGCGTGCTCGAAGTCCTTCTGCACGAACTCCCCTGCCCCCATGGATGCGGAGGCGTCGACGATGTAATCGACGATCTGAGGGGCCTCTGCCGCGAGGAGACGGAATCCCATGGCGAACATGTAGTCGCCGGCGATGATTGCCTTGCTGACCGTGTACTCCTTGTGGAGCGTCTTCCTGCCGCGCCTGATCTCGCCCTGGTCGTTGATGTCGTCATGGACGAGCGTGGCGCTGTGGATGATCTCGAACGCGGCACCGACCTTCACCGGCTTCATCATGTCCTTGCCGCCGACGGCACCGTAGCTCATGATGCACAATGCCGGCCTGAGACGCTTGCCTCCGGACGAGATGACGTATTGGCACATCTCGGTCAGTTCGGGGTTCTCCGATTCGAGGTCGCGCAACATCAAATCCTCGACCTTCTCAAGTTCCCCGCTAATGCAGGAGTGCCACGGCTCAGTCATTGCGTTGGTATCGTAGTCTCATAAATAAGATTTGGGGGACGTCTGGCACAGTCCTCGAAACATGTCGGAGAATGATGGGTTTAAGGGGTTTGGGTAAGGGGTTTGGTGGGTTGTTGGATCCTCACATTCCGAGCAGTGCGCCGGCGGCGGTCTCGCAGAAGTCGAAGATCAGCTGGGGGTAGACTCCCAGGACGATGACGAAGATCACACAGATCGCGATGGCGAGTGTGAAGATCTTGGGCACCTTGATCTTCTCGGTGCTGGGTCCCTTCTCGATGTACATCGCCTTGACGACCCTCGCGTAGTAGTACAGCGAGATGGCCGAGTTCAGGATGGCGATGAAGGCCAGCCAGACCCACTGGGAAGTGACTCCGTCCACTCCGCCGATGGCGGAGGAGAACAGGAAGAACTTCGAGGTGAATCCGGCGAGAGGCGGGATACCTGCCAGCGAGAACAGGAACAGCATCATGGCGATGGCCAGGAACGGGGCCCTCTTTGCCAGTCCCTTGTAGTCGGAGATCTTCTCGCCGATACCGGCGCAGATGAGGGCTCCGACGACCAGGAACGCTCCGCCCTTCATGAACACGTGTGTGAACATGTGGAACAGACCGGCGCTGAGAGCGTATTCGGACATGACGGCCATGACGATCAGGATGTATCCGGCCTGCGCGATGGACGAGTAGGCGAGCATCCTCTTGATGTTGTTCTGGGCGATGGCCACGATGTTTCCGACGGTCATCGTGAACGCGGCGATAATTGCGAAGAGGTACTGGACCTCCTCTCCCGCGATCTGGGACACGGCGGAACCGGCGACGAACATGACCAGGAAGATCTGGAAGAACACGCTCAGACCCATCTTCTTGGAGCCTGTGGCCAGGAACATGGAGACGGGGGAGGCGGCTCCCTCGTAGACGTCGGGGGCCCACATGTGGAAGGGCACGGCGGCGATCTTGAATCCGTATCCGGCGACCATGGCGACGATGGCGATGGCGAACATCCAGTTCATTCCGGTCAGCTGGGTGGTCTCGGCGATGGCGGCGATGTCGGTGGTACCGGTCAGACCGTACAGCATGGAGATACCGTAGATGGTCAGAGCGGTGGACATTCCTCCGATGATGACGTACTTGACTCCGGCCTCGGCGGCCCTGGGGTCCTTCCTCTTCATCGTGACCATGGCGTAGGACGAGATACTGGTGAGCTCGACTCCCACGAAGATGGTCAGCAGGTCGGTGGAACCAGCGACGAACATCATACCGACCGTGGCTCCGGTCAGCAGGGCGTAGAACGCTCCGACATGGAGCCTTGTGGTCTCTACGCTGGCGTTCGACACCAGGACGGCCAGGAACAGCACGATCTGGAACAGCAGGATCATCAGGCCTGTGTACTCGTTGTACTGGTACAGTCCGAGGGCTTCGCCCGTGTATCCGTCGGTCAGCATGATCGCGTTGACGATCAGGGACACGATGGCGAACACGAGGGCGACGGCCCAGGTGGCTGTGCGCCTCTTACCGATGAACTGCACTGCGGGCAGGATGAGTGCGCCGATCAGCAGTATGATGATGGGCGCGAAGGCTGTGTAATCTCCAAAGATTCCGGTTAGATCCATCAGATCACCCCCAGGGCGGCGACGAGACCGTCGACGTAGGGCTCGACGAAGGACAGAGCCGCGTCGGGCCAGACTCCGAAGACCGCGACGAGGATGGCCAGGACGGCCAGGGCCGCGAACTCGGGCTTGCTGATGTCGTGTACGTGCTCGAGGTCGATCTTCTTGGTCTCGGGGCCGAACAGGGTCTTCTGCATGGCCCAGATGTAGTAGCCTGCGGTGAGCATGAGCGTCAGCAGGCAGAAGAGGATCAGCCAGAGCATGTCGTTGGCCTGGATGAACTCGTAGAACCCGTAGACCAGGGGGAACTCTCCCCAGAATCCGACGAGTCCGGGCAGTCCGAGGGACGCCATGAACGCGATCATCATGAATGTGGCGTAGATGGGCATCTTTCCGGCCAGTCCGCCGAGCAGGGGCATCTCTCTGGTTCCGACGGCGTGTCCGGTGAAACCGCACACCATGAACAGCATTGCGCTGATCAGACCGTGGGCGAACATCTGGAAGATGGCGAAGGTGATTCCGATGTCGGACAGGCATCCGATACCGAGCATGACCATTCCCATGTGGCTGATGGACGAGAACGCGACCATCTTCTTGAGATCTGTCTGTGCGATACAGGCGTAGGCACCGTAGACCATCGAGATGAGACCGATGGCGATGATGACCCACTGCCAGTGCTCAGCACCTGCGGGGAAGCACTCGAGGCAGACACGGATGATACCGTAGGATCCCATCTTCAGCATGACTCCGGCCAGCAGGACGGAACCACCGGTGGGGGCCTCGACGTGCGCGTCAGGCAGCCATGTGTGGAAGGGCACGGACGGCATCTTGACCATGAATCCGAAGAACAGCAGGACGAAGACAATCGCCTGGAACGCCTCGGAGGTCTGCGGCATCAGTGCGTTGATGTTCTCGAAGGAGAAGTCGATGACTCCGCCGTTCATTCCCATGGACTCGAATCCCATGGCGAAGATACCGATCAGCATGACCAGGGACGCGACGTGCGTGTAGATCAGGAACTTGATGGCGGCATAGTGCCTCCTGGGACCTCCATACCACGAGATCATGAAGTACATCGGGATCAGGGTGATCTCCCACATGACGTAGAACAGGAAGTAGTCCGCCGCCAGGTAGACACCCATGAGTCCGACCTCCATGGCCATGACCAGTATGTGGAAGTAGTTCGGCCTGTCCTTCTCCTCGGCGGAGAAGATGATGACCAGCAGGGTCAGCAGAGCGGTCAGGAAGACCATCAGGATGCTGAGCCCGTCGACTGCCAGCGCGAAGTTGATGGTGATCGTGCTTGTCTCGATCCAGGTGTAGGACTCGGACAGATCGCCCATCTCGGTGGCGAACATGACGTAGAGGGAGAGGATCAGCGTGATGGCTGCGAACACTCCGGCCACGTACTTGGCGTATTTCTGCCTCTCGCCGCCCATGAAGAGCGTGGCGATGGCTCCGATCAGAGGGATCAGGATGAGCAGGGAAAGTATCGGTATATCCATCTCACATACCTCCCAGGATTACTGCGATGGCGATGAGGACCACGGACAGTACGGCGACTCCGATGAGCACGACCGAGGAGTAGTCCTGGACGTGTCCGGTCTGCATCTTGCTGACCGCGTCTCCGCCTCCGACGACGGCTCCGGAGAGACCGTTGACGGTTCCGTCGATGACCTGCCTGTCAACGAAGTTGACTCCGCGGGCGACACCGTATCCGACCTTCCAGGAGATCTGGTTGTAGAGCTCGGGGAAGTACCACCTGTTGGCGAACAGCCTGTAGATCCAGGACTGTCCCTCCTTGTTGAACTTGCCGGGGTTGATGCTCTTCTTCGCGTACATGAGGTAGGCGATTCCGATACCCAGCAGGGCCAGAACGATGGTCAGGTAGGTGTAGGGGTTGGTGAACAGATGCTCGAAGTAGTGTCCGATTCCTCCGGCCTCGGCTCCTCCGACGACGAATCCAGTGTCGGTGACGTTGAACGAGACGACACTGTCGAGTCCGAAGAGGATGAGGAATCCGCTGAAGACGGCGAACACGGAGAGGATGATCAGGGGCACGGTCATGGTCTTGGGGGACTCGCCGTGGCAGTGCTGCGTGGCGTGGCCCTCCTCGCCCATGAAGGTCATGAACCACATGCGGAACATGTAGAACGCGGTCATGAACGCGGTGATGACACCGAGGACCCACAGGACTGTGAACCAGACGGTTCCGTCGTGTCCGGCCTCCATCGCGATCTCGAGCACCAGGTCCTTGGACCAGAATCCGCTGAAGAACGGGAATCCGGCGATGGACAGGGAACCGAGCAGCATCGTGATGGATGTGATCTTCATGTGCTTGTGCAGACCGCCCATCTCCCTCATGTCCTCTGTACCGCATGCGTGGATGACGGATCCGGAGCACATGAACAGCAGGGCCTTGAAGAAGGCGTGGTTCATCATGTGGAAGCACCCGGCTGTGAATCCGGCGACACCAGCGGTGATGAGCGCGGTGCCCTCGGCTCCACCCATGTCCATTCCCAGGGCCACGAGGTATCCTCCGGCACCGAGAGCGAGGATCATGTATCCCAGCTGGGACACTGTGGAGAAGGCCAGGACCTTCTTGATGTTCATGTTGTTGAGCGCCATTGTGGCGGCGAATATGGCTGTGACTCCTCCGATGATACCGACGAAGAGCATGACCTCGGGGTTCTGGACGAACAGAGGGTATCCCCTGGCGACCAGGTAGACTCCGGCCTTGACCATTGTCGCGGCATGGATCAGAGAGGAGACTGTTGTGGGACCGGCCATCGCATCGGGCAGCCAGTCGTGCAGGGGGAACTGAGCGCTCTTTCCGATGACTCCACCGAAGACGAGGAGCATTCCGAGCGTCAGCATGTCGGGGTCGGCAGCCGCGATGTTGGCGGTGTCGAACAGGGTCGTGTAGTCCAGGCTCTGGAACTCGCCCAGCAGGATGAACAGTCCTGCCATCAGGCAGACGTCTCCCAGACGGGTGACCAGGAACGCCTTCTTGGCTGCGGAGGCGGCGTTGGCGGATGCCGCGTCGCCGTCGTTGTGCCTGAAGGACCAGAATCCGATCAGCAGGTAGGAGCACAGTCCCATGACCTCCCAGAAGATGAAGAGCTCCAGGAAGTTGCTGGACACGATCAGACCGAGCATACCGGTCAGGAACAGGGAGACCTCGGCGTAGTACCTCGTCCTCCTGGGTCCCTCCTCTCCCATGTATCCGATGGAGTACACGAAGATCAGGGTGGAGATGAACGAGGAGAACAGCATCATCATGCAGGTGAGGCCGTCCACGTAGTATCCGAGGTTGATCGTGATGTCACCGATGGAGAACCACTCGATGGAGGACGTGACCGCGTTGGGGTACACGTCGCCGGTGAGGTACTCGTAGGTGATCAGCGCGGCGATGATGAACGAGATGAGTGCTCCCGCTATGGCGATGTAGCCGCCTTTCTGAGGGGTCTTCCTTCCGAGGAGACCGATGATCAGGAAGCACAGCATCGGGATGAGGGGCACCAGATATGTGTATTCTATGAACAACCTTACCACCTCATCGAAGTGAGCTCGGCGTCGTCGAGGTCGTTGGTCTTCCTCAGCTTGTACGCGTTGAGCAGGATGGCTATTCCGACGGCCACCTCTGCGGCGGCGACGGAGATCGTCATGACCACGAAGGCCTGTCCGACGATGTCGCCGTTGAAGGCGCCGAACGCGACGAAGTTGATGTTGGCCGCGTTGAGCATGAGCTCGATGCACATGAGCACGACGATGGCGTTGCTCTTGGTGACGACTCCGTAGGCACCGATCACGAACAGGATGGCACCGAGGACCAGGAAGTACTCAATCGGAATCATCGCCCTCGACCTCCTCTCTCGAAATGCAGACACCGCCGATCATGGCGCCGAACATCAGCAGGGCCAACGGGATGAGTACGAGTCCGTACTTCTCGAAGACGGCGTAAGCAAGGCTGTTCTCCTTCAGGTCGCCGTTCTCATCGTAGATGGAATCGGGACCGTCGGTGTCGATGTCCGGGTTGTTGATCGGGACATCGCTGCTAGTGTGGTCATCCCAGTTGACGGTAGCGATACCGATGACGAGGACGGCCAGGAGGATGACGGAGACTGTCGCTCCGACGACGACCTTCTTGTTGGTCATTCGTCTCCCTCCTTCTTCATGATGTATCTTCTGGTCAACATGATGCTGAACGCGAACAGGATGGTAATAGCTCCGACGTAGACGAGGATCTGCACCACACCTATGAATTCCGCCTCCAGGAAGAAGTACGTGAATCCGACACAGAGGAACACGAGCGCGAGATAGAACGCACTGTGCATGACCTCTTTCTCGGTGACGACGAAGAGCGCCGCGAGAACCGCAATTGCTGCGAGTATCAGGAATGCGACCAGGTCCAGGTTGGAGAGCAGGTAGTCCCCGAAGTCGAAGAGACCTCCCCAGAACGCGTTCCACAAATCCATGAGCGCTCCCATCAGAGCACCTCCTTGATCTCAAGGGCATCCTTCGGACAGTCGTCCACGCAGTTCCTGCAGCAGATGCACTTGCTGTTGTCGATCTCGGGACGCAGGATGGGCTTCCCGGTCTTCTCGTTGGTGCCTTTCTCGACCATGACGATGGCTCCGACGGGGCAGACCTTGGCGCACTTCTTGCACCCGATGCATTTGCTGTCGGTCAGCTCGGGCCTGTCCAGGTCGAACAGGGACACACGCCTCTCGGGGTTGCCGTTGGCGATGTCGGACGGAAGGGTGACCTCCAGCTTGACCTCCATTCCCTCGGTGGTTCCCTCGTAGTTGAGCCTCCTGGGTCCGTAGAGGAGATCGAATCTCGTGTACTCCGCGATCTCGTACTCGGGAGTGACGGTCATGGCGTCCACAGGACAGTACTCGGCGCAGTATCCGCACATGGCGCACCTGCCCATGTTCACCTGGGGCCTCTTGACGGTCTTTCCCTCGTCATCCACGGCGTCGACGAGCTTGATGCACGCGGTGGGGCACATGCGGACGCACATGCCGCATCCTACGCACTTGTCGAACCTGAGTCCGGGGCGTCCGCGGTAGTTGTCCGGGACCCACTCCTTCTCGTAGGGGTAGAGGACTGTGACGGGCCTGTGTGCGACGGTCTTGCAGAACAGTTTGAAGACGGTCCACGAGGGCTTGACGACCCACAGGCTCTTCGCCAGGTTCTTGGGGTACTTGTCAAGGTATCTAATTGTCATCAGAACACACCTCCGACCTTAAGCAGCAGGACCACTGCAAGGTTGATCACGGACAGGGGCATGAACACCTTCCATCCGATGTTGAGGATCTGATCGGGCCTGACACGGGCCAGAGCCGCCCTGATGAGGATCATCAGGAAGAACACGAACCAGGTCTTCAGCAGGAACACGATCTCGGGTATGGGACCGTCACCGATGATGGGCAGGGTCCATCCACCGAGGTACATGATGGTGACCATGGCGCACGCGACGTAGCCTCTGAAGTAGTCGGCCAGCATGATGAGACCCCACTTCATTCCAGCGTACTCTGTCTGCCATCCCTCGACCAGCTCGGCCTCGGCCTCCGCGATATCGAAGGGCAGACGCTCGGACTCCGCTGTGGCGCAGAAGAAGAACGTGATGAAACCGATGATCTGGGGTATGAAGAACCAGACGGTGTCGTTCTGTGCGTAGACGATGTCACCGATGTTGAAGCTGCCTGCCAGGAGGGCAGTGGTGGCGATCATGATGAGCATGGGGACCTCGTAGGAGATCATCAGCTCGGCCGCCCTCATTCCTCCGATCAGGGCGTATTTGTTGTTCTGGGCCCATCCCGAAACCAGGATGAAGAACGGCGCCAGAGCGAAGAACGCCATGATGATGAGCAGACCTGTGTCGTAATCGACGACGTACCACCTGCCGGACAGGGGGATCATGCACGCCACGAGGACGGACACACCGATGACCAGGGACACGGTCCACATGTAGGTCATCTTGTCGACCTTTCCGGGGATGGTGTTCTCTTTCATGAAGGTCTTCAGACCGTCGGCGACGCACTGAAGGAATCCCTTCATTCCGACCATGGTTCCCCTTCTGTCCATCATCCTTCCGAGGCACTTACGCTCCATCCATAGGGATATCAGCGTGCACACGAAGACGACGATGAACACGACCAGCATGAACAGGATGAGCGCGAACAGGGTGCTCGCGGCCTCTCCGATCAGCCAGGTGGAGACTCCGTTGTCGGGGAATATGAGATTGAGGAGCCATGCGATGGTGCCTCCGATGATCTCCCACAGCCTGTAGCAGATCGCGTAGGGCAGGTTGTAGGTGTCGAACGGGTAGTAGGCGTTGTCCATCAGGCCCAGTTCGCCGAAGTTGATGAAGTTGAGCAGACTGTTGTATTCGACTACCAAGTTCATCACCTGTCGGTCTCACCCAGGCACATGTCGATCTGGGCGAGGATGGCCGGAACATCGGCGATCCTGCATCCCTGGCACATGACCTTGGATGTGGATACGTTCGTAAAGATGGGGCTACGGACCTTGAGCCTGTAGGGCTTGTCGGTTCCATCGGAGACGAGGTACATCAGGGACTCTCCGCGGGGGTCCTCCATCCTCATGAAGGCGGTTCCTGCGGGGACCTTTGTGGGGGTCTTGATCCTGTAGGGGGCGTTCTTTCCGAGGGCCCTGATCTTCTGGACCGCCTGCCTGATGATGTCGCAGGACTGGAACATCTCCTCGATACGGATCATGTACCTGGCATAGGAATCTCCCTCTGTCAGGACGGGGACCTCGAAGTCCACCTTGTCGTAGTTGTCGTAGGGATCATCGCGGCGGATATCGAAGTCGACTCCGCATCCCCTCATCGCGGGACCGGTCATACCGATGTTGGCGCACTGCTCGCGGGTGAGGTAGCTGACGCCCTTCATCCTGGACACGATGATGGAGCTGTCGTCCATCAGCGCGATGATGTCCCACATGGCCTTCTCGAAGCGGTCCACGGTGCGGAGGATGTCCCTGTCGAACAGCTCGGTCAGGTCATTCCTGACTCCGCCGATACGCGGGTAGTTGGTTGTCATCCTGGCTCCACAGAGCTTGACGTTCAGGTCGAGGAAGTACTCCCTCTCCCTCATGGCCCACAGGAACACGGTCAGGTTTCCGAGGTCGGTACCGACGGCGGCGAGCCACATGAGGTGCGAGTTGATCCTGCAGACCTCATCGGCCACGATCCTGATGTATTTGGCTTTCTCCGGGATGTCGATGCCCAGGGCCTTCTCCACCGTCATGCAGTAGAGGTGGGTGTAGGTCATGGACGCAGCGTAGCAGAGACGGTCGGCCATGGGAATGATCTTGGGATAGATCCTGTTCTCGGCCTCCTTCTCCCATCCGCGGTGCAGGTAACCGACGATGGGCTCGGCATCGGTGACGATCTCTCCGTCGACCTGGATCTTGAGGGTCCAGAGACCGTGGGAGAACGGATGCTGCGGACCCATGATGATCCACATCTTGTCGGTTTCCATCTTCTCTTCAATTTCTTTAACGGGAACCAATGAGTCTGCCATCACTCACTCCCCCTGAGCTTGTAGGATTTCCTGAAGGGGTAGAACTCGTAGGTCTTCGGGGTCAGCAGCCTCTCCAGCTTGGGGTGGTTGTCGAAAATGATTCCGAAGAGCTCGTAGGTCTCCCTCTCATGCCAGTTGGCACCCTCCCAGACGCATGTCACTGACTCCACATGGAGGTCGTCTGCGGGAAGGTCCGTGGAAAGCTCGATCATAAGTCCGTTGTAGTAGTTGGACAGGTGGTACACTACGGTCATGTGGTCCACATAGTCCACTCCGATGACGGTTGAGCAGTGCTCGAAGGTCAGGTTGTGCTGGATGTACTTGCAGACCTCGAGGATCTTCTCCCTGGGGAGCTTGGCATACACCCTGCGGGCCTCGGTCTTCGTAACCTCGACCTCGGGGAACTTCTCCGTCAGGAGGGTCTTGACCTCCTCCTCGGAGGGGCTCTGATACACGGCTTCGGTGTCCATGCTCAGTCCTCCAGGAATGCTCCCCTCTTGAAGTAGCTCTCGATCTTCTTCTGGAGGAGCATGAAACCGTCGATCATCGCATCGGGGCGCGCGGGGCATCCGGGGATGTACACATCGACGGGGACGATCTGGTCGAGTCCCTGCACTGTGTTGTAGGAATCGTACCAGGGTCCGCCGGAGATGGCGCACTCGCCCATCGCCACGACCCACTTGGGGTTGGGGATCTGCTCGTAGAGACGCCTCAGGTCGGGACGGATCTTCTTGGAGATCCAGCCGTTGACGAGGAGGATATCTGTCTGCCTGGGCGAGGAACGGTAGATCATACCGTAACGCTCTGCATCATACCTGGGCGCGGAGGCCGCAGCCATCTCCAGAGCGCAGCATGCGAGTCCCCAGTGCAGGGGGTGCATGGAGTTCTTCATAGCCCAGGTCCAGATCGGCCCTGTGAGCTCATCCACTGTCTTCTTCATTCCGGAGCTGAGGAGGTCGTTGATCATGGCGTCGGACCATGACATGAACTCGTCAGCACTCATCGCGACCGCATGGGGGTAGAGGCTCATATCCATACGTAATCCTCCTTTTTCAAGGCGTACACGACACCAAGAATCAGAATCCCGAAGAAGACCATCATCATGAGCTGAGCGTTGGTGGTGAGACCAGAGAACGCTACTGCCCAGATCATCAAGAAGGTGGCAACCAGGTCAAAGACGACAAAAATCAGTGCAAAAGTGTAGTATTGGAACCTGAACTGCACCTGGGCTTCTCCAATGGGCTCCGAACCGCACTCGTACGTGGACTCCATCCACTGAGTGGGTTTCTTAGGCCTGAACAACCTTGAGGCCCACCATGCCAGTGGCGCGAATCCGAGCGCAATAACGCTCACTATCGCTAATGGCATGTAGTACTCAATTAGTGACATTGAATCTCGGCGATGTTTTGTTAGTACATAAAGGTTCCACAGCACAAGTATTTATACAAGGACAATACTGGAATTCGACTCCGGCAGTCCTTATTTATTGGAAGGGGCATCTCGCCCGCATGTCCGCGAGCATCGGTTTCATCGGAGCGGGGAAGATGGCGGAGGCGCTGATCGGCGGCCTCCTCGCCAGGAAGGTTTTCGGCAGCGACGAGATTGTGGCCTGCGCGCCCAGCAAATCCACGAGGGCCAGGGTGGCGGAGGGCTACGGCATCGGCATGTACAGGACCGCGAAGGAGGTCTGCGAGATGTCCGACATCGTCGTCCTCGCAGTGAAGCCGAAGCACGTCCCGGAGGTCTTCGCCGAGGGGCTAGACCTGTCCGGCAAGATGCTGATCAGCATCGTCGCGGGACTCACGGTCGACCGTCTGGAATCATATGTGCCAGATGCGCGCATCGTGAGGGTCATGCCCAACCACTGCTGCATGGTCCTGGAGGGAGCCATGGGATACTGCTGCAACGCCCACGTCACCGAGGACGACAGGAGATCCGTTGCCTCCATCCTCGGGTCCGTAGGACTCGCCGTGGAGGTCGGAGAGGAGTACATGGACGCCATCACCGGGATCGCCGGCAGCTCGCCCGCCTTCTTCTACATGATAATCGACGCCATGGCCGACGCGGGGGTCCTCAACGGCCTGTCCCGCGCCGACTCCATAAGGCTGGCCGCCCAGTCCATGCTCGGTGCGGCCAAGATGGTCCTGGAGACGGGGAAGCACCCCGATGTCCTTAGAGACGAGGTCTGCTCCCCCGGCGGGACCACCATCGTCGGCGTCCGCTCGGCGGAGGAGATGGGTCTCCGCGCGACGATGATCGCCGCAGTCGACTCCACGGTCCAGAAATCATTCGAGATGAGCTGGCATCAGTGACGTCTCAGGAGGGACTTTGCCAGACCCACTGCGACGCGGGGACCGTTGGACCAGATGGACCCGGCCTCCCAGTCCAGGTCCTTCTTGTTGCAGACCGTAGAGTTCATCATCCTGGTGCCCTCGTCCTTGGTCTCCCAGAGCCTGGCCTCCCTCTCCTCCGGATCGGGGATCGCCATGATCTCGTCCACCTTGTGCATGAGCGAGCGGGCGAACTCCGTCCGCTCTATGCGCTGGCTCATGGTCTCCTCGTCTATGCGGCCGGCCTCGTGCTCGCATCTCGCGAGCTCCACGGCGGCGTCGTAGGATATCTCGGCCACGTCGTCCCTGGTCATCCACTTCGTCTCGTAGGAGAGGACATGCTTCCAGGACGGGTTGTCCAGAAGGCGCCTGTGGTCCTCGAGCGTGCGGGCACGCAGGGTGTAGCCCCATTTCTCCGGCTCCTCGAACACCCTGCTGCCGGGATCGACGAAGGGTGCGAACGGAGCGTTGTAGATGAACAGCCCGTCGTCCCTGCCGACGGACCCCCAGAGCCTCCTGGAGGCCCTGACGCTGTCCATTGCGGACTCGCGGTCCTGATATGGGAGGCCATTCATATAGAACAGGTCGAATCTGAAGCATCCGTTCCTGAACGCCGCCGGGATCGTCCTCTCGATGGCGTCGTTCGTATATCCCTTCCCGAGGGCCAGCCTGACCTTCTCGTCGTGAGAGTCGGGGGAGAACTCGATGGACCATCCCCCCTCCAGGGACCTGTCGATCTTCTGGAAGTATTCGTCGCCGGCCCCGTTGAAGAGCTCGATGACGACGTGGTTCTTTATGCGACGCTCCTTGCACTCTTTCAGGAACCGGTCGGCGTAGTCCTGGCTCTGCTGCCTGAGGTCACCCACTATGAACACGGGTGTGTTGAGGTACGACTGGATCAGGTCGATGTCCTCTGCGAGCTTCTCCGGGCTCCTGAAGGCGGGCCTGCGCCTGCAGACGACCCTGCCGTTGGCGAAATGGGATCCTCCGCACTCCGCGCAGTTGACGCTGCAGCCCCTGACGGTGAAGACCGACGTGAGCGGGAGCTTGTCCCACCCGAACCAGGGCAGGGCCCCGGAGATGTCCCTGTTCCTCAGGACGCTCCTGATCATGGTGCCGTAGTCGAACTTGATCTCGTCCAGGCTCTCCAGCGAGTACGTCAGACCGTTGTCGTGGACCTTGCCCTCGGAGTCCTTCCAGACGAGATTTGGGACCTCGGAGAGGTCTCCGCCCCTCTGGAGGGCCTCCATCATCATGACGGTGGGGACCTCGGTCGTGTCCCCCCTCATGACCAGGTCCACCTCCGGACGCTGGATCAGCTCCTGGTAGAAGTACGAGGACGTGAGCCCGCCGAACTCCACCTTCGACTCCGGGTGGTACTTCTTGACTATCTTCGCCAGCTCTATCGCCCCGTGGGCGTGCGGCATCCAATGGAGGTCGATCGCGAAGACGTCCGCATCCAGCTTCCTGATCCTCTCCTCGGCGTCGAACCTCTCGCTCTGGAGCATCTGCACGGCGATGTTGACGATGCGGGTCCTGAAGCCGGCGGCCTCCAGATGGGAGGAGATCGTCATGAAGCCCATCGGGTACATCTCGAACACGGGTGACGACGGGATGACGTCGCTAACGGGGCCGTAGAAGATGGGCTTCTTCCTGAAATCGTACACGCTGGGCGCATGGAGGAAGATAATGTCTGAGCTCATGTGATATCACTTGCCGAAGCGCCTCTTGCGCTGCTGGAAGGTCCTGATGGCCCTGAGGAAGTCGATGTGCCTGAAGCCCGGCCAGTATACATCGGCGAAGTACAGCTCCGAGTAGGCCATCTGCCATAGCAGGAAATTGGAGATCCTGACCTCCCCGGACGTGCGGAGCACCAGGTCCGGGTCCGGGAGGCCGGTGGTGGAGATGTAGTTTGAGACCATGGACTCGTCGATGTCGTCCACGGTGATGGCGCCGTCCAGGACGTCCTTGGCGATCCTCCTGATGGCGTTGGTTATGTCCTGTCTGCCGCTGTAGGCGATGGCCATGTTGAGGAAGTTGTCCTTGTAGCCGGAAGTGCGCTCCTTGGCGTACTCCATCGCCTTCACGACCCCGTCCGGAAGCATGGTGACGTCGCCGATCACGTTGATGGCGACCTTGTGGCTGTGGACCTCGGGGTCGTCCGCGAACTCGTAGAGCGACTGCTCCAGGAGCTCCATGAGGTAGTCGACCTCGTCCTGACCGCGGTTGAAGTTCTCCGTCGAGAAGGCGTACACCGTCAGCACATGGATGTCCAGCTCCAGGCACCAGTGGAGGACCTCGTCTAGCTTCTGGCGGCCCAGCTTGTGGCCCTCCTTCGGCTCGGCCCCGAGGACCTCCTCGGCGTACCTGCGGTTGCCGTCCATTATGATGGCTATGTGGCGGGGCATCTCCCCCGCTGACACCTCCTTCTCGATCATCGACTCGTAGGTCGAGTAGGCCCTGTCGGTGATCAGACGGGGGACTTCCATGGGATCACTCGAAATCCTCGGGGATGCCCGCGGACCTCTCGCCAAGATCGAAGCATCCGATGGCGGCGACGGCGCCGATAACGCCCTTGGTCCCGGTGACGCTGATGATCTGGACGCCGTTCTCGCCCGCGACGCGGATGGCGTCGTCGGTGGTGTAGAGGACGGACTTGCAGCTCCATCCGAACTCCCTGAGCGCCTCGGGGACCTCCAGGCCCTTGAACAAGGTGATGACCGCATCCTCGGAGTAGGACTCCTTCCTGATGAAGTCGACGGCGAACTCGATGAGCGCCGGGATCTCGTCCTCCCTCACCGCGAATGAGACGGCTGTGGAGCAGCAGTTCGTGGTCTTGTTGGGGACCTTTGGGTTCAGCTGTATGATCTTGTGCTCGATGAAGTGCCCGATGGGGCAGGCGGTACCCAGCTTGAGTGACGCCACCCAGGAAGCCCCCTTCTCCTTGGTGTCGGTGTCGTCTATGCCGATGATGACGCGGACGAGCTTCGGCGTGATGATGTCCACATGAGCCCTGTGGGCCCCTCCCATCTGGAAGTCGTCCGGGTACTCGGTGCGGATGACGTCGGGGCACTGCGGGATGCAAGCCCCGATGCCGACGGAGGCTCCGGCGATGCCGTACCAGGTCGTGCGGACCTCGTCGCCCTCGACCTTCAGCGCCTTCAGGCCCTGTCCGCCCATCTCGGTGGCGACGGGTCCGAAGTGCAGCTCCCCCTCGCCGATGACAGTGTCCATGACGAGCATGTTGGACTCCATGCGGATGTCCTCGATGACCCCCTTGGTGCGGCGCCTGTTGACTATGTCCCACTCTCCGGGACCCTTCGCGACGCACTTCTCTATGATCCTAGCCTTCCCGTGCTCCTCGTCCACAAGGGTGTAGAAGCCGCGGCAGAACATCGGGCCGTATTTGGCGGCCACCTCATCAGGTCTGAGAACCTGTACCACTCACTCATCCTCCTCTTCCGAATCCCAGTCCTCGGGATCCGCTATATCTATGGCGTCCGCGGGGACGCTCCTGCAAAGGTAAACCGTCTTCGCCGCCCTGCCTATGTCGGAGCCCAGCTCCATGCAGACGCCGGTGTCGATCACGAGAATCACAGGGTCCTCGGTGCGGACCGATCCGGCCCTTACGGCGTCCCTGTAGCCGCGGGATAGGTGGACCATCGCGCGGTCCGACGGGAATATCCCCGACTCCAGGATGATCTCCGCCTCCTCGGGGGTGGCCGGGTAGAAGAGCTCGTCCGGGATGTCCTCGCAGTCCAGCCTGATGTCCAGGGGGATCGTGTGGCCGTAGGTGGCGCGGATCTTGCCGTTGGAGATCGCGTACCTCCCCTTGGGGTCCGTCTCGACCAGCGCCTCTATGTGCCTCGCCCTGAGCCAGTTCATGCGGGGGTTGCGTTCGCGGATCTTGGCCATCACATCCTTGAGCGACACGTTCCCCTGGGCGTCCATGTCCAGACCGAACTTCCCGTGCCTGAGGATGGCCGCAAGGGTCCTCCCGATCTTCTCTACCTCGAAGTCGGACATGATGAACTTGCCCTCCTCCCCGCAGTACGGGCACCTCTCGTTCCTGAAATAGCCGTGTTCCTCGCATTCCCTTATCACTCTACCACCCTCTCGGCGGCCCTGACGGCGTTGGCCATCAGCATGCATATGGTCATGGGTCCGACGCCCCCCGGGACCGGGGTGATGTACGACGCCTTCTCCTTGACCGCTTCGAAATCCACGTCGCCGACGAGCCTGCTGCCCTTCGGATGGGTCGGGTCGGCGATCCTGTTGGTGCCCACGTCGATGACCACCGCCCCCTCCTTCACCATGTCTGCGGTGACGAAGCGGGGCCTGCCTATCGCGACGATCAGGATGTCCGCCGTGCGGGTGATCTCCGCCAGGTCCGCCGTCCTCGAATGGACGATCGTCACCGTGGAGTCCGCGCCCGCACCCTTCTGGACCATCATCGCCGCCATGGGCTTGCCGACGATGTTACTTCTGCCCACGACGACCACATGCTTCCCGGCGGTTTCTACACCCGATCTGACGAGCATCTGCTGCACGCCGGCAGGTGTCGCCGGAAGGAAGTCGGGGTTCCCGATGAGCATCCTCCCCACGTTGGAGGGGTGGAAGCAGTCCACATCTTTGGACGGGTCTATCGCGTTGATGACCGCCTCCTCGTCGATGTGGGCCGGAAGCGGCAGCTGCACCAGGAAACCGTGGATGGACGGATCGGCGTTGAGCTCCGCGACCTTCGCCAGAAGCTGCTCCTGCGTCGTCTCCTCGGGCATGAGGACCGTCAGGGACTTCATCCCAAGCTCCTCGCACATCTCGCCCTTCTTCCTGACATAGACCTGTGACGCGGGATCCTCGCCCACGAGCACGACCGCCAGTCCAGGCGTGACGCCCTTGGCCTTCAAGGCCTCGATCCTCTGTCTGAGCTCCCCGTAGATCTCCGCCGAGACCTCCTTTCCGAGGATGAGCTTCGCAGTCATTTTAGCACCAGACCGCTCGAATGGGTCCTGCATATATTATAGTACCCGAAAGTGCGCCCGCGCACGACGATCCTGAACACGAAGCTGTTGGATGCCGGAATTCTATTGCATTATGACAATTGCCATATGTCTGGCACATTTGTATTGGTCTTGGAGCCAAGTCCAGATATTATATCTACATCCTCTGATATGGACAGCCAGCGATATCATGATCTACAACGAGTTCAAAGGAAAGAGGATCTCCGCCCTCGGCATGGGCACCATGCGCCTGCCGGTCGTCGACGGCGACGACGGAAGGATCGACGAGGCCGCCGCCACCGAGATGGTGGACTACGCCCTTGCCCATGGCATCAACTACTTCGACACCGCCTGGGGGTACCACAACGGGACCTCCGAGACCGTCGTGGGAAAGGCGCTTTCGCGCCACCCCCGCGACAGCTTCTACCTGGCAGACAAGTTCCCGGGATACGACCTCTCCAACATGGGGAAGGTCGAGGAGATCTTCGAGGAGCAGCTGAGGAAATGCCAGGTCGACCATTTTGACTTCTACCTGATCCACAACGTGTGCGAGTTGAACATCGACGCGTACCTCGACCCGAAGTACGGGACCCTCGACTATCTGAGGGAACAGAGGAGGAACGGCAGGATATCCCATCTTGGATTCTCAGTCCACGGGAACCTGAGCACCATGAAGCGCTTCCTGGACGCGTACGGCGACGACATGGAGTTTTGCCAGGTGCAGCTCAACTACATCGACTGGGAGTTCCAGGACGCGAAGGCCAAGGTCGCCCTCCTAAGGGACATGGGCATCCCCTGCTGGGTGATGGAACCGGTCCGCGGCGGGCGCCTTGCCAACCTCACGGATGATGAGTCGAGGGTCCTGATGGCGATGAGACCGGACGAACCGCCTGTCGCATGGGCGTTCAGATTCCTTCAGTCGTTACCCGAGGTCACGGTTACCCTGGCCGGATCGTCGTCCATTGACCAGCTGAAGCAGAACATAGGGTTCTACGAGACGGCGAGACCGCTGTCCGGGAAGGAGATGGAATCCCTCACCTCCCTGGCATCCAGCATGGTCGACGGCAGGTCGGTGCCCTGCACCTCGTGCCACTATTGCACATCCCACTGCCCCAAGGGCCTGGACATCCCCTACCTCATCGAACTCTACAACGAGCACTCGTTCACCGGAGGGGGATTCCTCGCCCCCATGGCCCTTGCCGCCCTCCCCGAGGAGAAGCGCCCCGCATCCTGCATAGGCTGCGGCAAGTGCGCGGAGGTTTGCCCCCAGGCAATAGACATCCCCGGCGTGATGAGCGACTTCGCATCGAAGCTGGGGGCCTGAGATGGCGGATATGCGGTACAGGACCGTCCCGAGGACCGGCGACGAGGTCGGCATCATAGGGATGGGCACGAGCTCCAACGGCGCGGCGGGCGTCGAGGAGACCGTCAGGACCGTGAGGATGGCCCTGGATGCGGGCGTCAACTACTTCGACCTCGCCGCGGGGGACTCGGTGGCCTTCGAGGCTTTCGGCGAGGCGCTGAAGGGGCGGCGCGGAGAGGCGATCCTGCAGATGCACTTCGGAGCTGACTACTCGACCGGGGCATACGGCAGGGTGTACGGGCTCGACAACGTGAAGAGGTCCGTGGCATGGCAGATAGACAGGATCGGGACCGACTACATCGACTACGGCTTCATCCACTGCATAGACAGCATCGGCGATCTGGATGAGGAGTGGGACGGCGGCATCGTCGACCACATCCTCAAGCTCAAGGAGGAGGGTACGGTCCGCCATGTCGGGCTGTCCACCCACACGCCGGCCGTGGCGATGAGGGCCCTCGACTCGGGGATAGTCGACATGGTCATGTTCAGCATCAACCCGGCCTACGATTACCAGAAAGGGGATTTCGCTTACGGCGAGGTCGACGAGAGGTCTGCGCTCTACCGCAGATGCCAGTCCGAGGGCGTCGGGATCTCCGTGATGAAGGCGTTCGGAGGCGGGCAGCTGACGGACGCCAAGCTCTCACCCTTCGGCAGGGCCCTCTCGGTCCCCCAGTGCATCCAGTATGCGCTGGACAAACCCGGCGTGGTCACCGTTCTCCCTGGGGTGAGGAACCGCGACGACCTCCGCTCGGTCCTGGCGTACCTCGACGCGCCCGTCGGGGAGAGGGACTACTCGGAGATCGGATCGTTCGCACCCCCGGAGGCCGAGGGGAAGTGCGTGTACTGCAACCACTGCAGACCCTGCCCCGTCGGACTGGACATCGGCCTCATCAACAAGTACTACGACCTGGCGATGGCCGGGGACAGGCTGGCGGCGGACCACTATGCCCGGCTGGACCTGAGAGCGTCCGACTGCACCGGATGCGGGCACTGCAACGATGCCTGCCCGTTCCATGTGGACCAGGTTTCCAGGATGGCCGAGATACGCGAGCGCCTCGGATGAGAGCTCCCGGGAGGGGCCGCACAGCGGCCCCGGCCCGTCTTATCCGGGGATACGAAACGCCCATCCGGCCCGATCCCCGACCCGTTCCACCGATGGTGGACTGCGTCCGAAGGACTTACCAGCGGAGATACGGAGTTTATCTATCTGAATATATATTCATTCGACAGGAATCATATCGTACCCTTCGTTGGGACCAACGGGGACAAGTCCCCAGAGGATTCACATGCCTTCGACATACGCCCACTACAGACTCGGGAGGGATGTCCTTGAGAGGCTTCCGGATGACCTCGGCGGAATAGCCGAGAGGCACAGGGAGCTCTACGACATCGGCCTCCACGGGCCGGACATACTGTTCTACTACGACGCCCTGCACAGGAACCCCGTCAGCCAGGTCGGGTTCTCGATGCACGGGTTCCCTGCGAGGGATTTCTTCGGGCCCGCACGCGAGGCCCTGGACGGAGCGGAGGACCGCGAGGCCGGCGAGGCGTATCTGATGGGGTTCGTCTGCCATTTCGCACTGGACAGCACATGCCATCCCTACATCGAGGACGTGATCCAGACCGAGGGCATCGCCCACACAAAGATCGAAGGGGAGTTCGACAGGATGCTCCTGGCCGAGGACGGCAAGGACCCGGTCAGGCAGAGCCTCGTGACGCACATCCGGCCGACGGACGCCAACGCCCGCGTGATCTCCGGATTCTTCCCGACGGTCACCGCCGACCAGGTCAGGAAGGCACTGGAGGACATGATCCACTACAATGGCCTCCTCATATGCCCTGGGAGGCTGAAGAGATGGCTCGTGGTCAGGGCTCTGAAGAAGTCGGGCAACTACGACGACATGATTGGCCTCGTCCTCAACAGCGAGGGCGACCCGGCATGCGAGCGCAGCAACGCCCGCCTGAAGGAGCTCTACGGGGATTCTGTGACACTGTCCGTGGAGCTTATCCGCGACCTGCATTCCTACCTGTCCGGCGATTCCGAGGCCCTCTGCGCCCGCTTCGACCGCACGTTCGGCGTCGAGTGATCCGATGTCCGTCAAGCTGACAGGGACCGAGAGGTCCTGGATTCTCTACGACGTGGGCAACTCTGCGTTCACGCTGATGCTGTCCACCATCATCCCGATCTACTTCAACTCGATAGCCGGCGAGGAGCTCAGCTCCGTGGACTACCTGGCGTACTGGGGATACGCGGCATCCATCGCCACGATAGCATGCGCACTGCTCGGACCGGTTCTTGGTGCCGTCGCCGACCGCCGCGGGATGAAGATTCGCCTGTTCTCATGCGCCCTCGCAGTGGGTGCCGTGGGATGCGCCGCGCTCGGGTTCGTCAACGAATGGCTGGTGTTCCTGATTGTCCTGGTCATAACCAGACTGGGATATTCGCTAAGCCTTGTGTTCTACGACTCCATGCTGGTCGACGTCACCGATGTCGGCAACATGCACAGGGTGTCGGCCGCAGGATACGCCTGGGGATACATCGGGAGCTGCATCCCGTTCGTCGTCTGCCTCGTGCTGATCCTCGGCTGCGACTCGTTCGGTCTCACCATGGGATCGGCCATGACTATCTCCCTGATCATAATCGCCGCATGGTGGGTCATCGCCACCATACCCCTCCTCAGAAGATACAGACAGACGCACTTCGTCGAGGGCAGGGAATCCACCGTGAACGCGTTCAGGCTCCTGGCCGGAACCATCAGGAATGCCAGGGCCGAGAAGAAGGCGTTTGCGTTCCTGATCGCGTTCTTCTTCTTCATCGACGGAGTGTACACCATAATCGAGATGGCCACCGCATACGGGGAGGCCATCGGACTGGACAGCACGATGCTGCTCATCGCGCTGCTCGTGACCCAGATCGTGGCATTCCCATGCACCATCGCCTTCGGAAGGCTGGCGCAGGGCAGGAGCATCGTCAGGCTCCTGATGGTGTGTATCGTGGCCTACGCCTGCATAACGGTATACGCGTCCACGATGGAGAACATCACCCAGTTCTTCATGCTGGCAGTCGGGGTGGGGGTGTTCCAGGGAGGCATCCAGGCGATGTCCAGATCCTACTTCTCGCAGATCATCCCTCCACAGAAGGCAGGGGAGTTCTTCGGACTCATGGACATCTTCGGAAAGGGTGCGTCGTTCATGGGAACGTTCATGGTCTCCGCGATAAGCCAGCTGACCGGCAGCATGTCCGCCGGGATCCTGTCGCTGGTCGTGCTGTTCGTCATCGGACTGATTCTGCTTATCGTGGTGTCGAGGATACCCGACACACAGAGGGACGCGTCCGAAACGCCATCCTGAAACATACGGGATCGAGGCCCCATGTGGTCCTCCTTCCCATTCCCATCCGAAACCTTGTGGACTGCATGAAGGGGATTGGGTCACCCGTCTTCAGATGCACGCGGTGGCTCTCCGGTTCGACCGATTACGTCCGCCTCGAACCCCATGTCCAGTATGCCCTCCACGACCCTGCGTACGGCATCCGCGTTGTCCCTGACCCAGCCTGCGTCCATGACACCACCCTCCCTGGTCTCGACCATGTGCCAGGTGTGTGTCGCGAGGACAAGGGTGTCCAGGCCGTCCGCCATGCGGATGTAGTCCTCGGGGATCCTCCTGCCCTCGTGCATCGGCCACAGATAGGCGGCGATGACCTTGCCTCTGGCATCTTTGGCCTTCGGCACCGGGAACTCGGTCAGTCCGTGCAACCCGTAGGGATCGGTCGGACCTCCGACATCGGTGTAGAAGGACGAATCGGCACGGATCCCCAGCGACCTGACCGTCTCCAGGACATGGTCGTCGGCGGCCATGTACGGGGCCCTGAAGCATGTGGGCCTCGACAGTGCATCGGATACGGCATCGTAGCCCCTTCTCAGAACATCCTCGACACCCGGGACGATTCCCGTCTCCCTGCCCAGTAGATCCTCGTGGTCGTACCCGTGGAGACCGATGCAGTGCCCTGAGAGTACGGAGCATTCGGTGACCTCCGCCGTACGGCCCTCCATGAAGAACGTCCCGCGGACCCCTGTGTCGTCCAGGAGCTCCGCCAGGACCGACATCCCCCTCTCGGAGGATGAGAACCGCGGACCCGTGCCGGAACCGCGGTCGATGGACCCTGCCGCGACGCTCCCCGAGATCGGGATGTTCGCGTCGCGGTCGGCGTCCACCGTGAAGTAGAGTTTGCGTGTCATCTGACGGGCACCGACGAGACCCTCTTGAGGAGCATCCCCTCGATCTCCATCGGGGGGTACTTCATGGCGGTCTCCCTGGCGCGTCTGAGCTTGGCCTCGTTGTCGGCGTAGATCGTGAACAGCGTCTCCCCCGCCTCCACCCTCTGGCCCTTCTTCTTGTATATCATCAGGCCTGCGCCCTTGTCGTTGGGTGCGCCGGCGGCCTTGGCTATGGCGACGACATCCTTGTTGCGTATGGAGTGTATGTAGCCTGACTTGACGGCGACCACATCCTCGGAGAACTCCCCGGGCTTCAGGTCGTCCGCCTTCAGGTCCGGTCTGCCGCCCTGGGCGACGACGATCTCCATGAACTTCCTGTGTGCCTCACCTGACTCCAGGATCTCCCTGGCCTTCGCAGCGCCGTTCGGGATGCCGGACATCTCCAGGATTATCCCGGCGCACTCGCAGGCCTTCTCGATGACACTGGCCGGGTGCTTCTCACCCTCCAGGATCCTGATGCACTCCCTGGCCTCCAGCTTCGGACCCACGGCGTTGCCGACCGGCTGGTCCGCGTACGTGATGGCGCATTCCACATGCATGCCCAGCTTCTCGCCGAGGTCCATGAGGTCGCGCGCATACGCCCTGGCATCCTCGATGGTGGGGACCTTGGTCCCAGCGCCCGTGGGCACATCGACCAGCAGGTGCGTCGTGCTGACGGCGACCTTCTTACTCATGATGGAGGCCAGCATCTGGGCCCTGGGGTTGATGCCCAGTGGGTGCTCGATCTTGATGACCATGTCGTCAACCGGAGCGAGGTTCATTGAGCCGCCCCATGCGAAGACGCCTCCGACCTCGTTGCAGATCCTCTTCAGCCTGTCGCCGTCCAGCTCGACGTCGCAGAACGTCTCCACGAAGTCGGATGTCCCGCAGGCGCTGCTGATTGCGCGGGATGAGAGCTTGGGGATCATTATCCCCGCTGCGGCCACGATCGAGACTACTATCGGCGTGATCTTGTTGCCGGGGACCCCGCCGAGGCTGTGGAAGTCGAACACCTGGGGGCTGTCGAACTCGATTATGTCGCCGGTGTTGGCCATCGCCCTGGTGAAGTCCGCGATCTCGTCGATGTCCATTCCGTTGATGTACAGTGCCGTGAGCCATGCGGAGATCTCGATCTTCGAGAGCTTGTTGTTCAGGATGTCGACGACGATGGATTCTATCTCATCCTTGGAAAGCTTCTCGCCGTCCATCTTCCTGCGGATGGATCTGACGGAGTCGGGGTTCTGGCAGTACACCACGTTGACCTCCTCCCCTTCCCTGACCCCGCACCTCTCCATCAGAGGGGCGGGCATCATCACGACACCCTCCTCGACGAGAGTGTCCGAGCGGCTGACGAGTGCGACGACGTTCCTCGCCCCGGTGATGCTGACGCGGTCGTTCTCCTTCACCCCGATCTCCAGACAGTCGTTGTCGTGGAGGAGCACGGTGGGCTCCGATGCGTCGATGTCGTAGTTCTTCGCCCTGAGCTTCATCTGGATCCCCACTTCTCGAGCGCGACCGCGAGTTCGGCGTGGTCCTTCGCATACTCGTCCGCATCGATGCCCAGGAAGGCGGCATCGACTGCCTGGCTCATGGCCATGGCTCCGGACCGGACCCCTCCCGGGTGTCCTGCGACCCCTCCGCCGGCCTGGATCTGGACGTTCTTTCCGGCGCGCCTGACGATCTCCCAGACGAGTCCCGGGTGGACGCCGCCGGAGCAGACGGGCATGACCTGCCTGTACGGGACGTCGTCGCCGAGACATGCGGCGAGGTTGCCGTCATCCGCCTTGGCGCCGGCCATCTTCCCCACTCCGAGGGTGCCTATGTGAAGCGCATCTCCTCCGACCATCCTGACCAGCTTGGTCAGGGGCAGCATAGCGATCCCGTGGCGCGGATCCTTGGTGAATGCGCCGTGCATGGTCCTGTGGACATGGATCGGGACCTTGATGGACGGGTCCTCGGCCAGGGCCTGGACTGCCCCGAAGCCGCATGTTATGACATCCACCATTATCTCCCTGGCACCCCATCCCTGGACCTTCTCCGCGAGCTCGACGATCCTGTCGCCGCGGGTGCTGACGTTGATGGCGTGCATCATCCTGTGCCCCTCCGACTCGAGCCTGTCGAGGGCCTCGGCCACCTTCACGGTCCTGTCCTCTATCGGACAGAACGCCTGGTCCACGAGGGTCTCGTCGTCCTTGGAGTTCGTCAGTCCGCCGGCACCGGCCTCGTACACATACTCCGCCGTCTTCTCGGGGGACAGGCCGATCTTCGGTTTGACTATGGTCCCGACAAGGGGCTTCTCGGGACGGTCCAGCATCTCCCTGATGCCGACCGCGCCGAACTTGGGGCCCTTGAACTGCTCGAGGATGCTCGGGGGGAACGTCACATCCTCCAGCCTCACACCCTTCAGCGCGCCGAGCCCGAACAGGTTCCCTGAGATCACGCTGAGGATCTGGGGCACGGATCCGACCTCGATGCTGAAGTCCTCCGCGGGGAACTCGGCGGTGACGATGTCGCCCTGTATCGAGGTTATCCTGGCGCCCAGGTGGTCGAATATCGTATGGTCCAGGGTGGAGATCCCCGTCCACGTGCCCGTGGACTGCTCTGCGGCGATGGCCTCTGCCGCCCTCTCCATCGGAAGGTCTGTGGTCACCCTGTACTTGCAGACCACGTACTTCTCAGGGTCCTCGGCCTCGCCGAGGTGCAGGTAGGAATAGCTCTCCATTGTTGTCACTCCTTGTAGAAGACCGCGTCCCCCAGCTGGCGCACCATGATGCTGTACACCGCCGTGGGCGGGATCATCCCGACCTCGGTGATTATCGCATCGATGTACTGCGCCGGCGTGCTGTCGAAGACCGGATTGAATATCTTGACGGAATCCGGGATCTCCCCGGGCCTGACGACCTCCGAGGTCTCCCTCTCCTCTATCGCCACCATGTCGCCGAACATGGTCATCGGGGAGAACTTGTACGTCTCCCCGCAGACGAAGAAGTTGGTCCTGGCCTCATGGGCTGCCAGAGCCAGCTGGGATGTGCCGATCTTGTTGATGACCGCCCCATGGGACGTGATCGTGTCGGCTCCGACGAAGACCTCGTCGATGTCGTTCATGACATAACGGACCGCGCTGTCGATGATCATGGTCACGTCCACACCGGCCTCTGCCAGCTCGGTGACCGTGAGGATGCCCTGTCTCCATGGACGCGACTCCGTGGCGAACACCCTGAACTCCTTCCCCTGGCGATGGGCCTCCTTGATCACCCCGAGCGCGGCGCTGCTGTTGCAGTGAGTCATCACAGAGTCGCCGTCCTCGATCCTCTTGGCACCGATGCGGGCTATCGTCTCCACGGCCTTCTCGGACCTGTCGCAGAATTCGCGCGAGTTGCGGATGATCAGCTCCCTCGCCTCATCCACACTGGACGCGCCGTCCACGCCGAGGATGGTGGAATGCACACCGTTCCAGAGCGAGACCGCGGTGGGACGGGAATCGAGGATCGTCTTGGTCGCCCTGGACAGGTCCTCCCTGAAGGCGGCGAGGTCGTTGCCGCTGTACTCGCCGGCGAACCTTCCCAGTGCGTCCGCTCCGGCACGGGCGATGCGCCCGGCGCCGCGGATGGTCATGTCGCGGATGCTCTCAGCTGTCTCGGCTATTATGTCTTGCACGAAGGCGGCATCGCACTCGTCCGTAATAAGTAGGTTGTCGATAATCTCCATAGATTCCGTAGCATCGAAGTATGCCCCCGTCCGGAGATGCTCGGAGTTTGTAGAAGGCCTCGCGGATTCCCCGACATCCCGTGGGCCACATGGAAATACTCGGAGACGGAACTATGGTGCATGAAGGGGGATGCCAAGCTCGGATCCATGATCCTGTACATCATCTCGCGCTGCGGATCCAACCGCAACTTCGGACGCACGATGTATGCAGGCTGTGCTATTTCAGCGACTTCGGCAGCTACGAGCTGCACGGGCAGTCGGTCTCGGACTCCGGATACATCCTGGCCAACGGAGGGCCTGAGCCTGCGGGTCTCGACAACCTCCTCGACGACCTGTCCCGCAGGAAGCTCCTCAGGACATCGTACCACCACGGATCCATGTCGTATGCCACCATCTCACTCCCCGACATCTCCCTTCTGACCCCCAGGGACATCGAGTGCATCGACGGCACAATCGCAAGATACGGCGGCATGAGCGAGAGGCTCCTGAGCTGGATGTCCCGCGAGGACGCCCCGTGCGTCGGCAAGCACCCCTCTGATGCCCTGGACTACTCCACCGTGCACGGCAGGTGCCCGAGGACCTCTGCAAAGGCCCTCCAGGGCGGCGAGGCGTGAACGGCGGGATCACTGGTCTGTCGGCAGGTCCCGGAGCACGGTCTCCGAGGCGACCCTCTTCGCCTCCTCCAGACCGTATGTCAGGTACACCGCGCCGAGTATCGCCTCGAAGCTGTCCGCACGCATGTTCTCCTCGATGACGCTGCCCTCCGGGCCGCGATGGCCTCCTCCAACACGCATTATGCCGTCGATGTCAGGTCCGAAAGCCAGAACCCTGGTCGAGACCATGTGGTTGGAGACCTTGTCCTGCTTGAAGTCCGTCATGGCGCCCTCGGTCAGCGACGTGTCCCTGTACACCCTGTCGCATGCGATCAGCTCCAGCACTGCGTCGCCCAGGAACTCCAGCCTCTCATAGCTCTCACCGCCCCTCTCGTTGACATAACTGTCATGGGTCAGCGCGGCGCAGAAGAGCGCCAGCGCCTCGGTCGGGACCATCCTGTAACCGAACGGCGGACGCGCGAGGAACTGACGGACCTCCATCTCGAACTCCGACTCCATGATTGGGTGAACCGTGGCGCCGATATATCGGTTGCCGACGGACTCCGGATCGGTTCGATTCGCGCTTCTACGAATATCGTAATGATTCTACGCAATCCATCATCAATCTGATTGTTTCGATATGATTCGTAAGAATTGATTCGGTATTCGTAGAACAAAAAGATTGTTTTAAATACTAGCAATGCGTACTTCCACTCAAGGAGGTAAGAAGGCTATCAGTAAACGGCAAGTAACATGGATCTGCGGCGAGACCGACATGAATCACGACGTCTCGAAGAAAGACTGGTCGTTGGACACTTATCTCCCGACGGCGTTCTGATTCGGTCGGTTGCAAGACTCGACTGATGACCGCAACAAACAGGCGACGCCGCCCTTACCCTCCTCGAAGGGATCGTTCACTCAGGACAGGACACTGGGACCTGTCCTTTCTCTGGTAGTTAACGCGCGTGCGCGTATATTTTTAAATGGTGCGATTCTACCTCCGCTCATGAGTTCACTGAAAGACTACGTGACCGAGATTCCGGATTTCCCCAAGAAGGGCATCCTGTTCAGAGACATCACAACCATCCTAAGCAGCCCTGAGGGGTTCAAGATGGCCATCGACAGTCTCGTGGACCTCCTGAAGGGTGTGGATTTCGATCTCGTGGTCGGAACCGAGTCCAGAGGATTCATCTTCGGCGCCCCTGTCGCCTATGCGCTCGGGAAGGGATTCATCCTCGTCCGCAAGAAGGGGAAGCTCCCGAGGGAGACCGTCTCCGAGTCCTACGACCTCGAGTACGGACAGGCCGAGATCGAGATGCACACCGATGCCATCAAACCCGGACAGAGGGTTGTCCTGATCGACGACCTCATCGCCACCGGCGGAACCACCGAGGCCGTCGTCAAGCTCGTGGAGAAGGAGCAGGGTGTGGTCGTCAAGGCCCTCTTCGTCATGGAGCTCGCCGGACTGAATGGAAGGGAGAAGCTCAAGGGCATCGACGTGGAATCACTCATCGTCTACGAGGGTGCCTGATTCATACGGCCCCGATGGGGCCGGAAACACGTTACCGCCTACACGGCGGATCTTCTGCGACTGAAAGGCGGAGGACGGGGGCGATGCCCCCGGACTCACTCCGATTCCTGCTCGAGGAGCAGTTTGTAGCCGACCGGCATGACCTTGAGGAACATCGGCAGATAGCGGCCCCAGCCGTCCAGGATCTCCTTCGCCCTGGGGCTGCCAGTCTCGGCGAGATGGCGCTCGATCATCGACCTGAGCTCGGACACGTCTGTCTCCGTCTCGACGAGGGACAGCTCCACCATGTCCATGTTGCAGTGCCTGTCGAAATCTCCATCCTCATCCAGGACATAGGCGATCCCCGCGGACATACCTGCGGCGAAGTTCCTGCCGCAGCGGCCGAGGATCGCGACCCTCCCGCCGGTCATGTACTCGCAGCAGTGGTCTCCCGCGCCCTCAGCGACGGCGATGGCACCGCTGTTGCGCACGCAGAACCTCTCGCCGACGGATCCGGCGACGTACAGCTCCCCGGATGTGGCGCCGTACAGCAGGGTGTTGCCCGCTATGACGTTGCCCTCGGGGACTGTGCCGCCGGGTGTGACGACGATCCTTCCTCCGGAGAGGCCCTTCCCGACATAGTCGTTGGCGAGGCCGTTCATCCTGAACGTTATCCCCTTGGTCAGGAACGCTCCGAAGCTCTGACCCGCGGTGCCCACGAACGTGACGTCGATGGTGTCATCGTCCAGCCTGGCTCCCCTGCGGACGGTCTCTCCCGAGAGCATCGTACCGACGGAGCGGTCGACGTTCGTGAGCCTGTACTTGAGCGTGACCCTCCTGCCGGAGGACAGGGCGTCCCCGCAGTCCTCGATGATCCTGCGATCGAACACCCTCGCCAGGATGTCCTCCTGCCCCCTTGTGCATGAGTCGTCCCCGGCGACATGCGCCAGCATCCTGGACAGGTCCAGCGATGCCGCCTTTCCGCCCTCGGCCCTCGGGACCAGGAGGTCGGAGCGCCCGATGATCTCGTCAAGGCTCCTGAAGCCCATCTCCGAGAGGATCCTGCGGACGTCCTCGGCCATGAACCTCCAGTAGTTGACGATGTGCTCGGGCTTGGAATCGAACCTTGCCCTGCGCTCCGGGTCCTGCGTCGCGATGCCCACGGGACATGTGTTCGTCTGGCACTTCCTGCACATGATGCAGCCCATGGCCACCATGGGGGCCGTGGCGAACCCGAAGTCCTCGGCACCCAGGAGGGCGGCCACGATGACGTCCCTGGCAGTCTTGAGCTGACCGTCGACCTGCAGGCGCACACGGCAGCGCAGGTCGTTGAGCTTCAGTGTCTGCTGGACCTCCGCGAGGCCGGTCTCCCAGGGGGATCCGGCGTATCTTATCGACGACAGAGGACTGGCACCGGTGCCTCCATCCCCTCCCGAGATCAGTATGGTGTCGGCCCCGGCCTTTGCCACACCCGCGGCGACGGTGCCGACTCCCGACTCCGAGACCAGCTTGACGCTTATCCTGGCCTTCGGGTTGATGCACTTGAGATCGAATATGAGCTGCTTCAGGTCCTCTATCGAGTATATGTCGTGATGCGGGGGAGGCGAGATCAGGGTGATCCCCGGGATCGTGTGCCTCGTCGCCGCGATGACCTTGTCGACCTTGAACCCCATCAGCTGGCCGCCCTCGCCGGGCTTGGCGCCCTGGGCGACCTTTATCTGCAGCTCGTCCGCGTTGACCAGGTAGTCGGCTGTGACGCCGAACCTGCCGGATGCGACCTGCTTGATTGCCGACCTGAGGTTCCTGCCGTCCGGACCTGGGACGAACCTGGCGGGATCCTCCCCGCCCTCCCCTGTGTTGCTCCGGGAACCGATGGAGTTCATCGCCTCCGCCAGGGTCTCGTGCGCCTCCTTGCTGATGGCGCCGAACGAGATCGCACCGACCTCGAACCTCCTCATGATCGACTCCGCGGACTCGACCTCGTCGATCGGGACCGAATTGCCCTTCCTCACGTCCAGGAGATGGCGCAGGAAGAACCTGCCCCCGTCCTCCATGTCGGCGAAGCGGTCGTAGTCGGGGCGGCTCGCGTTGACGGCGGCGGACCTGAGGGCCTTGACGGAGTCTGGAGTCCAGCTGTGGCGCTCGCCGTCCTTCCTGTACGAGTACTCCCCCTTGTCCTGCACCTGCCCCGACCTGGCGGCGTCGTGCACCGCAAGGTACTCGGAGGCTATCTCGTCCAGCCCTATTCCGCCGACAGCCGACGAGGTGTTCCCGAAGTAGCGTTCGGCGACCCCCGAGTCTATGCCTATCGCATCGAACAGCCTGGATCCGCGGTATGACCTGATCGTGGCTATGCCCATCTTGGACATGATCTTGAGGAGACCCTTGTCCACCGCCTTGAGGTAGTTCGCCTCGGCGGTGTCCGCATCCATCTTGATCCGCCCCTTGTCGACCATGTCCTGCACGGCGGCGAACGCCAGGTACGGATTCACGGCGTTGGCACCGTAGCCTATCAGGAGAGCGAAGTGCATCACCTCCCTGGGTTCCCCGGACTCGACCACCAGGGCGGTCTGGAGACGCCTCCTGACCGCCACGAGGTGCTGATGGACGGCGGACAGCGCGAGGAGCGAGGGCATGGGGACTCTGTCCCCGGCGACGCCGCGATCGGACAGTATGATGAACGATGCCCCTGCGTCGACGGCGGCATCCGCCTCGGCGCACAGCCTGGAGATCTCCCTCTCCAGGACGCCGGGTGACCCGTCCGCCGGGAACGTCGTGTCAAGGGTGACGGCGTCGAAGCCCCTGTACCTCAGGTTCCTGAGCAGGTCCAGCTCCCTGTTGGTGATTACGGGGCGTCTGGACTTGACGACCCTGCAGAGCTTGGGTGCGGGGTCCAGAATGTTCTGCTGGACGGACCCGATGTATCCGGTGATGGACATGACCAGCTCCTCCCTTATCGGGTCTATGGGAGGGTTTGTGACCTGCGCGAACTGCTGGCGGAAGTAGCTGAAGAGCGACTGCGGCCTGTCGGATAGCACGGCCAGAGGCGCATCGTATCCTGCGGACCCGACTGCCTCCTTCCCGGTGGCGACCATGGGCTCCATGACCTTTGTGAGGTCCTCGGTGGAGTACCCGAACTCCGCCAGGAGCCTGTCGTAACCCTCCACGCTGCGGCCCACCTGCCTTCCGGACGAGAGGGACCCCAGGTCGAGACGGTTCTGCTCCAGCCAGTCGCGGTACGGGTAGGCGGTCGCCAGGGCCTCCTTGATCTCGGCGTCCCTGATGACGCGCCCCTGGACCGTGTCGACCATGAGCATCTTGCCGGGCCTGAGACGGCCGGTCTCGACGACGTTCACCGAGTCCAGCGGGATGACCCCCGCCTCGGAGGCGAGGATCATCATGCCGTCGTCGGTCACGCAGTACCTGGCGGGGCGTAGGCCGTTCCTGTCCAGCATCCCGCCGGCGAGCCTCCCGTCGCAGAAGAGGACCGCGGCCGGACCGTCCCAGGGCTCCATGAGGATGGAGTGGTACTCGTAGTATGCCTTGAGGCTGTCCGGAATCGGGTTCCTGTCGTTCCAGGACTCGGGGATCATGATGGACAGGGCGTTGGGCATCTCCTTCCCGGCCATGACCAGGAACTCGAATACGTTGTCCAGCGTGGCGCTGTCGCTCATGCCCGGCTGCATTATCGGGAAGATCTCCTCGGTGTCCGGGATCGCATCCGTGTGGACCAGGCTCTCGCGGGCCTGCATCCACGACCTGTTGGATCTTATCGTGTTTATCTCGCCGTTGTGGCAGAGCATCCTGAACGGCTGCGCCAGCTTCCATGCAGGCATGGTGTTGGTGCTGAACCTGGAGTGGACCATCGCGACGGCGGACTCGAACAGCGGGTCGCGGAGGTCAGGGTAGTATGCCCTGAGCTGCTCCGGGGTCAGCATCCCCTTGTAGACCATGCACCTGGTGGACAGGCTGCAGATGTAGAAGTCCGCGGATCCGGGCGCCCCGGAGGACGCGATCCTGTTGCCCACGATCTTCCTGACCCTGTAGAGCTTGCGCTCCAGGACCTCGGGGCTGTCGTAGGACGTGACGAACACCTGCACTATGCGGGGCTCGCCCTCCAACGCCATCCTGCCGGGGACGCTGTGGTCCACGGGGACGTCCCTCTCCGCGATCACATACAGGGCGCGGCGGGAGCACTCTTCCCTGAACATGGCCATGAACCCCTCGGCGGCGTCGCCGTCCCTGGGGAGGAAGAACAGGCCGGTGCCGTAGCGCCCGGCCTCGGGCACCGGTATCCCCAGCGACTCGATGAAGCGGTGGGGGATCTGCACCATTATGCCCGCCCCGTCGCCGCTGCGGCCGTCACCGTTCTCGGCGCCCCTGTGGGCCATGTTCTCGAGGAGCTCGAGCCCGTACTCGACGATACGGTGCTCCTTCCTGCCGTCTATGTTCACCGCCATGCCGACGCCGCACGCGTCGTGCTCGTAGCGGGGGTCATAGAGTCCTCTATTGTGAGAGTCTACGGATGGGACATCCAAGCTAACACCGGCCTATCAGCGGATGAACAGGAGCTCGCGGTACTTGGGGAGCGGCCACATGTCGTCGTCGACGATCATCTCGAGGGCGTCGAGATGCTGCCTGATGGACTCCAGGTAGGGCACGATGATGTCGTGGAACTGGACGGCCTTCTCCCTCTCGCATTCCAGGGCGTTGATCCTGTCGCACTCGTCCTCCATGGCGACCGCCTGGGCGCGCGCCTCGCTGGTGTGCATGGCGATGTCCTTGATGATCTGGATCTCCCCGGCGGCGACCTGCTGGAACTCGTCGGCGTCGGTGAAGATCTCCTTCATCTTGGAGACGTTGTCGAGCAGGATGGACTGGTACCTCGTGGACACGGGCAGGATGTGGTTGGCGGTGAGGTCCGCCAGGACCCTGGCCTCGATCTCGATCTTCTTGCTGTAGATCTCCCAGTTGATCTCGGTCCTGGCCTTGAGCTCGACCTCGCTCATGACGCCGACTGCCTTGTAGGTCTCGATGGTCCTGGGGGAGACGAACGCGTCGTAGCACACGGGCGCGGAGGTCTCGCAGTCGAGGCCGCGCTTCTTGGCCTCGGCCTTCCACTCCTCGGAGTAGCCGTTCCCGTCGAAGCAGACGTCCTTACACGCCCTATAGGTCTCCCTGGTCTCATCCATGAGCGCCTGCACGACGGAGGCCCCCTCGGAGACCCTCCTGTCGACGGCCTCCTTGAACTTGGTCAGCTGGTTGGCGACGATGGTGTTCAGGACGGTGATCGCGGAGGAGCAGTTGGCGGAGGACCCGACGGCCCTGAACTCGAACCTGTTCCCGGTGAACGCGAACGGGGACGTCCTGTTCCTGTCGGTGTTGTCGATCAGCAGCTCGGGGATCTGGGGGATCCCCAGGCTGTAGCTGCTCTTGCCGCTGATCCTGACCATGTCGTTGCTGTTCAGGAGCTCCTCGAATGCCGCGGACACCTGGGACCCCAGGAACGAGGAGATGATCGCAGGGGGAGCCTCGTTGGCGCCCAGCCTGTGGGCGTTTGAGGCCGTCATGACGGACGCCTTGAGAAGGGCGTTGTTGTCGTATACTGCCTTCAGGATGTTGGCGGTGAACGTGAGGAACCTGAGGTTCTCCATCTCGGTCTTGCCGGGGGACAGGAGCCCGATGTCGGCGGTGCCGATGGACCAGTTGCAGTGCTTTCCGGACCCGTTGATGCCTGCGAAGGGCTTCTCGTGGAGCAGGACCTTGAACCCGTGCTTCTCGGCGACCGTCTTCATGACGGCCATGAGCTCCAGGTTGTGGTCGATGGCGAGGTTCGCCTGCTCGTAGACCGGCGCGATTTCGAACTGGTTGGGCGCGACCTCGTTGTGCCTGGTCTTGATCGGGATGCCGAGCTTGTAGCACTCGAACTCCAGGTCCTTCATGAACTCCAGGACCCTGCTGGGGATGCATCCGAAGTAGTGGTCCTCGAGCTGCTGGTTCCTGGCGGAGTTGTGTCCCACGAGGGTCCTCTCCGCCATGATGATGTCGGGGCGCATCGCGTACAGCGAGGCGTCGACCAGGAAGTACTCCTGCTCCCACCCGAGGTAGGAGTAGACGAACTCGTCCTCGATTCCGAAGTACTTGAGGACCTCGGCCGTGGCCTTGGCGATTGCCGCCTCCGACTTCAGGAGGGGTGCCTTGTAGTCCAGTGCCTCTCCGGTGTATGAGATGAAGACTGTGGGGATGCACAGCGTGTCCCCCATGACGAACGCGGGCGAGGAGGGGTCCCAGGCGGTGTATCCCCTGGCCTCGAACGTGTTCCTGAGCCCTCCGCTGGGGAAGGATGACGCATCCGGCTCCTGCTGGCAGAGGAGCTTCCCTGTGAACTCCTCGAGGCTCTCGCCCTTGCCGTAGGGCTCCGCGAAGGAGTCGTGCTTCTCGGCCGTGCCTCCGGTCAGGGGCTGGAACCAGTGGGTGTAGTGCGTCGCGCCCATGTCCATGGCCCAGCGCTTCATACCCGCGGCGACCTGCTCTGCGACGTCCCTGTTGAGTGTGACGCCCTGCTCGATCGACTCGTACACCTTCTGCCTGGTGTCGGAGGAGAGGTACTTCCTCATGTTCTTCCTGTTGAAAACGTAGCAGCCGAAGTAGTCGGAGGTAGCCGGCGCCGGAGGTACCGCCTTGACAGGTGGCCTTACGAACGCCTCTTCCACAGCGTCGAACCTTGTGTAGGACATAGGACGGCATTCATCATCCAATCTTAATAAACCTTTCTGATAGGCCGAGATAAAAATTCATTCAATTGAGGATAAATTAGACAAATGTCTATTGAAATTTGCAATAATCCGAACGGTTCTGTACATTTGCTCACATTTTGGGAGCATATGTGCGCATGCGTCGGCGGAGCGTCCGGGAACGCATCCAACCAGCCCCCGCATTATTCATGTTGTCATAAATCGCGCGTATCGCGCGCGATTGTATGCGACCGATGCCAGTGTTCTTAACCGTGGTCGCCCATACGTACATCAGGGAAGGGACATGGTTTTCAAGCTCTTCAAAAGCGGAGACGAGCTCTACGACGAAGGCAAGGAGCTCATCAAGAGAGGCGAATACGGCAAGGCCCGCGACTACCTCCAGAAGTCGATAGACAAGGAGGGAGGCACCGACGACGCCGCTGCCGTGAAGGTCGCCCTCATAGACCTCAGGGAGAGGCTCACGAACGTGAACGCTTACCAGAACCTGCTCGCCACGCTGGAGAAGCTGAGCATGGACAGGTTCGAGTTCGGGCTGATGGAGATCAGCCGCGACGAGCTCATCACCGAGTGCAGCCTCACGATAAGGAAGATACAGCTGCTCTCCAGCGGAGGCGAGGGGCAGCAGCTGATGGACAAGGCACAGCGGCTCCAGGAGCTGGCGCAGGACTTCCAGAGCCAGATCGGGGACAGGAACCTGATCCTCCTGGAGCTCTTCAAGAACGACACCTCCGTGACCGGGATGACCGAGTTCTTCAACCTCATGGCGGTGTCCTACGAGTGCATGTCGGACGCCGTCGTCTGGGAGAACCCCGCGCAGGCCGCCGAATACGAGCAGGTCGCCATGGGGTACCGCCAGCAGAACGGCCAGAGCGGGGACAGCAACATGGCCAAGGTCCGCGCGTACTCCAGCACGTGCACGTGCTGGCTCTGCGGCAGGATCGCGACCGGGGAGGGGATACACTTCTACTCCGCGCCCGCGGACGTCTCGCCCGCGCTGGACGACAAGGACAAGCCGACGGCCAGGTCGAGGCCCGAGGACTACGAGCACATCTACATCTGCCGCGCCTGCTACTCCGCGGTGTCCAACCGCTCCGACGAGATCTCCAGGGAGTACTACAACCAGGCGGTCCAGGAGATGCGCGCGATGGAGGCGAGGCTCCAGGCGCAGATAGCCGCGCTCCAGAGCCAGATCGCGTTCGCAAGGATGGGCAGATGACATGGACGAGATGATAGAGCTTCGCTGCAAGTACTGCGGGGCCCCCCTGGACAGGGGGAGCGTGGAGTCGGAAGCCCAGTACGTCACGTGCCCGTACTGCGGGACCACCCAGCAGAGGGTGGACGCCAAGGCGTACATGGACCAGATGATGGCCCAGATCAAATCCTGGATCGGCAAGGCCATACCCGGTGGGTTCTCGCTGTCCCAGACGGACAACGTGGACCCCATAGCCAGACACAACATTTTCGTGAACAACGTCAAGCCCATGCTGGACGTCGAGCTCACGGAGTACAGGCTGGCCCTGAACTCCGTCATCGCGTCGCCGCTCATCGTCCTGCCGTTTACCAAGGGGGAGCCTGCCAGGTCCAACCACACATCGGCCCAGGCGTTCGAGTTCAACGCGAAGCTGAAGAGCATCGAGCCCCTGGCGGTCGACCAGGACAGCAGGACCGCGATAACGGACGGGGAGAACATGTCCTCGGCCTACGCGATGATCGTGAACAACTCGAAGCTGCTCACCGACACAACCCCCGGAAGATTCGCGATGATGTCCAACAACTTTAAGGACTCAGCCGAATCGGTTAGGAGATGCAAAGGATACGAGCCCCTGGCGTCCAGGCTTGAGGCCCTGTCCGAGGTCTGCTCCGCATCGGACATGGTGCTGAACGGGGATGCCCTCGGATGCTCGATGAAGGCGGAATCCGCGATAGGCAAGCTGGAGGCTGCCAAGAAGGAGATACTCGCCAACCCGAGGATGGCCGTGATGATCAGAGCCGTGGACATAGAGCTCGACCAGTGCAGGACGCTGAAGAACGTGGCCGACATGGTGAACAACGGTACGACGAAGGACCCGCTCAAGGTCCTGGAGCTCGTCAACGGCATCACCAGCATCGACTATCCGTCCGTGCGCGGATGGGACCAGCTGCTGGCCAGGCAGGACAGGGACAGGGAGCTCTACAGCAACGTGGAGGTCATCGTCTCCGCGAAGAACGGAGGGTCCCTTCCGATATGCTCCGGAGCTGGGGACGTCCTGTTCCCGTTCTGGGACGTAGACCTGAAGTACAGCTTCACCACGGGCGCGCTGTTCTCCAAGAGGACGGTCGAGGTGACCGAGGACCTCCTGGTCCCAGCGACGTTCACCGTTTTCGCGGAGGCGCTCACGAACCCGCGCTCCGGGCTGACCGACATCTTCTCGATGGCCCCAGAGAGCTCGATATTCGACAGGATCAAAGGGGAGGAGGACAGCATCAGCGGCGGCGCCGGGATCGGAAGGCTCGCGGACTCGGCTGCGGACAACAGCCCGGGGTCGAGAGAGGTCGTGGTGCCTCTGAGCACCAGGACCGAGGCCGCCCGCCTGGTCGAGAGCTATCTCGGGCAGTGCTCCAAAACCCATTCCAAGCTGAGGCTCAGCAAACCGAGCGTCAAGAGGCTCGTGTACATCCCCTGCGCCAGGGGCGCGGACGGGGTGTCGCTGCCCAAGGAGTTCGATGGGCTGACCCCGGCGATAATCAGGCAGACCAGATTGGAGAACACACTCAGGATATGAGGAGATGAACAACATGGGCGAGGAATCCAAGGGGATGAACCCCAGGACATGGACCGCCATCTCGGTGGGTGTGCTGCTCATCGCCATCGCGATCGGCATCATACTGTACGTGGTGACGGAGGACATCCTGAACACCTTCGCGACGATCCTGCTGGTGTACGGACTGTACATGGCGGTGATGAGCTTCGCGAAGAAGGGCGGGGAGAGCAACTTCGGCCCCTCCGAATCCGACGCGGCGCTCGCCGCGGGCGCGGTCATAGCCGGCATAGGAGCGGCGTGCTTCGCATACTCATTCAGCGACAGCGTGTACATCACCGTCGCGGTGCTCATCATAGTGCTGGCGGTCGTCGGCATAGTCATGGCAGTGAAGAACAGGAACGTGTGAGAGATATGACACTGGATCAGACAGTCAAAGGAGAGATGAAGAGCGAGATGTCCCTCACCGAGAGGATCGCCATGTACATCCCCATATACAGGGGATACAAGGAGAAGAACCTCCGCAGGGAGGAGGACAGGGCGGTCAGGGGCGAGCTGTCCCGCGCCCTCCAGGGCACCAAGGCGGAACTGGCCACCATCCAGAGGGAGCTGGTCTCCCAGCCCGACCTCATGATGGACCTCGAGAGGATCAGGACCAAGGTCGACAGGTACGACATCAGCGTCAAGAAGGCGGTCAACGGATACTCCGGGTTCCACACCGCCGTGAAGATCCTGGAGGACGACCTCGACGCGCTCGTCGCATGGGACGCCAAGCTCATCGAGGACATCCAGCTCCTCAGGCAGGGGACGGCGGACCTGCTCGACAGCGTGGACCGCGGGATGGAGGTCAAGGCCGAGATCCGCAACCTCGAGAGGGGTGTGGACTCCATGATGGAGGACTACAACCAGAGGGAGACGGTCATGAAGGGATTCGGCGGAGAGCCGGAAGGAGAGTGATCGAATGGCATCTAAAACCAATGTGGTCACCTGGGACAGCCAGGGACCGGACGACATCATATACGCATGCGAGCACGACGACCTCAGGACGCTCACCTCGGTGACGGTGCCCGAGCACGCCGTGGCGATCTTCGTCAGGGACGGACAGCTCACCGGCGTCCTGGAACCCGGAAGGCACCTCATCACCAGCAGCAACATCCCGTGGCTCACCAAGCTGTACAACCTGGCTCTGGGATACAAGGAGACGCCGTTCAAGGTGCAGATCATCTTCGTGTCCCAGAAGATGTTCAACGGGAAGTGGGGCATCCGCGGAATGATCAAGGCCGCCCCGGGATACGAGGTCCCGATCACCCTGATGGCCAACGGCGACTACCAGTTCAGGATCAACGACATTCCTGTGTTCTACACACAGGTGCTCGGAGGGCTCCAGAACTACACCACTGGCGACCTGAACGCCTTCATGAGGGGATTCATCAACGAGCAGGTCACACAGCAGCTGACCCAGCAGTTCTACATGGACGTCCTGAACAACCTGGAGAAGGCCTCGACTACCACGAAGGTCATGGTGGAGCAGTACTTCCAGCAGAGGGGCATCGAGCTCCTCTCGCTGAAGATCGCCGAGGTCAGGACCACCGAGGAGGACCAGCAGAAGGTCTTCGAGTTCCTCCAGTTCAACAGCGCCAACGGAGAGGCGTTCAGGAGGTACGAGATCATGGAGAGCATGGCCAACGCCATCGGCACGTCCGAGGGCGGGGCGGCGATGGGAACGGGCATGCTCCTGTTCCCGCAGATGTACCAGCAGCTCCAGCAGCAGCCCGTCCAGGGCGTGCAGGGGCAGCCGGCGCAGCAGTCGCCCACCACGATGTGCCCGTACTGCGGCAGCCCGAACCCCTATCCCTACAAGTTCTGCAACAACTGCGGCAAACCCTCGCCCCAGATGCAGATGCAGCAGGGTGCGGCCCCCCAGGCACAGCCCCAGCAGGCGGCTCCGCAGCAGGGTGCGGCCCAGGCCGCACCGGCCGAGGCGCCGAGATTCAACAACTGCCCGTACTGCGGCCAGAACATATCGGGCCTTCCCAAGACCCCCAAGTTCTGCCCTTACTGCTCCGAGCAGCTCTACTGAACCACCTTACCCGGCCTCCGGGCCGGGAACCCTTCTCAGAAAGGATCCGATGCAAACGGATGGGCGGAAGGCTGGACCGGGCCGTGGCCCATCATCCTTCGAGTATCTCCCTGGCCCTGGCGTACTTCCTGCGCCAATGCTCCCTCTTCTTCTCCGAGACGTCAGCGAGGGCGTTGCGGGACTCGTTCGCGTTGTGCTCCACATCCGCCATCTTCACCGCCCTCGCGATGGGGTTGCCCTTCAGGGCGGTGACGTACTCCTCGTAGTCGACATCCTTGTCGTGGGTCATCAGGCGTACGGCCTCGATGACCTCCTCGGGGAACTCCCCCTCCAGATCCTCCAGGGTCAAATCTGTGTCCTCCACCACGTCGTGCAATAGCGCCACGCATGTGGAGTACTCGTCGGTCATGCTCTCGGCCACCGTGAAGGGATGGAATATGTACGGCATGCCGCAGACGTCGTACTGCCCGTGATGTGCGTCGTACGCGATGCGAGCCGCCTTGACTGTGAGCGGTGTATAGATCATGTATATCCACGGATTCCTATCGGTGACGACGGTTATGAATTGTGCTGACCGCTTTCCGATGAGACGATCGTCGTAACACTTGAGTCTTATCAAAAATTAAAATAATTTTTTCAAAAATCATTTTAGAAAAATTATTTTTAAAAAAGATTAATTAAAATAATCATGTGTTGTTTGACAAACCATGGTGTTTGTCGGGAGAAGGTACGAGCTTGAACGTCTGGAAGACCTGAGGAAGAGGGAAGGCGTGAAGACCTGCCTGATCTACGGAAAAAGACGCGTCGGAAAATCCGAACTCATCAGCCAATTCTGTAAAGACAAACGCAGTATATGCTTCGAATACACAACAGGATCGCTGTCCAGTCAGCTGAAGTTCATGGCAGATGTGTTCAGTGAGACGACTGGTAGGCAAAGGGACGATTATGACATGCTGTACCGGAGCCTCAAGGACATAGCAGACTATTGCAGGGAGTCTGAAACCGTTGTCGTGTTTGACGAGTTTCAATATCTTGTCGGTGATGATGAAAAAGGGGAGATATCGTCTGAATTTCAAAGATTCGTGGACACTCTCCTGAAAGGCACGGACACGATGGTGATAATCTGCGGCTCGTACGCATCCACGATGATCGAACTTACCTCGGATCCCCACCGTCCTTTGTACGGAAGGTTCCCGAACAGCATAGAACTTGAACCGCTGTCCCTGAAAGAATGCTCGGAACTCCATCCCAACCTGTGCGATTTGGATGTCCTCAGACTGTATCTTACGATAGGTGGATTCCCGGGATTCCATGTAGAAGCTATCGGGGACACATACGAGGAGTGCATCTGGAATGCCTTCCTCAGGAAACAGGCCCCTCTACAAAAAGACGTCCAACTGCTAATAGGGTGCGGAATGTCCAATGTGGAAGAGTATCGCTCCATTCTGCGTGTCATATCCGAGGGATCTGTTACTAACAAGACAATCGCCGAGAAGACGAACATGGAGAGGATGACGTGCAGGAATCAATTACAGAGATTGCTGGATTCCGACATCCTGGGGATTCACCATCCGATGTACGGTGCTCCGAAACATCCCCGTTATTACATAAAAGAAGATGCAGTGGCATTCTACTACGGAATTTACGAATCCAACAGGATGAAGATAGACAGTAAAATGCCTGCGGAGACCCTTAATAAACTGGCGCCAAGCATATCGACATACCTAGGACTGAGGTTTGAATTCGCATGCATGAACTATCTCAGGAACAACTACTACTGCACTGAGATCGGTCGCTGGTGGGGGGCTTCGAAAACCAAAGGGAACGATGGGAAGCCGATCGTTGTGGACATCGATGTCACAGCCAAGGTGGAGAGCGGGAGCGCCACATACTACATTTTCGGAGAATGTAAGATGCGTAACCGCCTGACAGGATTCCACGAACTCAACGAACTCATAGAGAGAACGGAACTGACGAAGACCGAAGTGAATCCCACATACATGCTGTTCTCGACGTCTGGATTTGACGATGATCTGTTGGACTATGCAAGTATCAGCGACAATGTGAAACTGGTCAACTTGGACCAGATCATGGGGAATGCCCCAGCAGAGCCTCTGTGATACTTCATCTCCGAAAGACCGTGCAAAACCCTCTTTTACGAACACCCCATTCACCGCTCCATGGCCGGCAAGAGACGTCTCAGAATGAGGGGTGTCAAACATTCGTCCAAGAGGCTGGAGGACGACCTCCTAGACCGCGCGAGGACCCTCGCGGACAACCCTGGGCTGCTCAGGCCCCAGTGCGCTGGGAACTGCAGGAAATGCGTTTTCGACAAGACGTTCAAGAACATCGATTCCCTCCAGAAGATCCGCAACAACAAGGACGCCCTGGTGAAGGAGGCGTCGAGGCTCGGAGGGGACGACATCGTCAGGGCCTACGCCGGAACCATATCCCTGGCGGCCGAGGGGGCCATCCCGATGCTGGCGAGCGGGATGCTCGGTGGGGAGAAGGTCTCGTACGCCGTGCGCGGAACCGTCTCGCCGACATACCTGATCGGATGCCAGTACTACGACGACCCCCGCAAGAGGCTCCTCCTCTACAACGGCGTCGTGAAGAAGAACAAGCTCCATCTCTACTCCTTCGGAGACGACCTCGTGTGCTCGGACTCCCCCAACATGCCGGAGGACTACCTGTACGACACCTTCTGGGAGACGCCCTACGAGTTCCCGGAGGACGGGCTCCAGTGCGGCCACGAGACATCCGCCGTGCTCGAGATCCGCATCAAGTCCCTCGGCGAGACGATCAGGATCTGCGACGGATGCGCCAGGGACGTGTCCACCCTCATGTACATCGTCTCCAGGCTGGCAGCCATCGACCCCCTGGATGACATCGAGGTCAGTGTCAGGCACAAGTACCACGCCGCCGGGGAGAGCGACGTCGAGCCCATCACCGGGGACAGGCTGAAGGACTACATGGTCGGGAAGGTCACCGACTCGGCGCTCATATCCTCCGTGAAGAGGGCCAGGATGGGCAGCCTGAAGGACGGGGCGACCGCGACCTACATCATAGGCACGAAGAACTACGGCTCCTCGCTGGACGACTTCATAGCAGACCTCGCCGGCGAGGAGAGGGAGAAGGCCTCCCTCAAGAAGTTCCTGTCCGAGAACAACAGGGCAGTGATCCTGAAGACCAACAAGGTCTCCGAGGCGTACGGAGCCCTGTGGGACCTGGACTGGAAGGAGCTCATCGCCGCCCACACCGACATGAAGACCGCGGACGCCATGGGCAACGTCTCCAAGGGCCAGCCGCTGACCGTCCTGGCGAACGCGTACAGCATCTACGTCTCCGCGGACGTCGTCGCATCCCTCCCGGAATTCAAGAAACCCGGTCAGATAACCACCGTGGCTGACAAACTGGCGAAGGCCGCCAAGGTCGGCGGAGGCAACATGGTGGTGGAGACCGTCGGCAAGACCGCACTGAAGGACAGCAAGTCCCGCGTGGTCGCCGCCGCGTTCGCGATCGCCACCGGCATGGAGATCCCCGTGAAGCTCTCTGCCGATGAGCTTGATTTCGCCCAGTACCTCGTGCCGTTCGCCAAGGGCGTGATAGACGCCCAGGGCGAGAAGTACAGGGACGCGATGAACACACTCCTCACCGCCAGCAGCGCCGGTGAGAAGGTCTGAACCTCATTCCGGGCCATCAGGCTCGGTTATCCTCACATCCGCGACGTAGTGGGACACGGCGGGGGCGAAGGACTTCACCTCGCGGATGCCGAGTATCTCGTACCCGTCCCCGCAGTGCTCGGAGAAGATCTCCTGGATCCTCTGACGGTACTCGCTCACGTAGAAGGTGTCGTGGTAGTGGATCACGCCACCCGGTTTTATCATCCTGAGGGCCGCATCCAGGAAATCGGATGTCGTCTGGACGTAGCCCATGAGGATCCTGTCGGCGAACCGTGTTCCCAGGAGGTCCCTGTTGTCCGCGAGGATCGGCACCACCACATCCGACACGCCGTTGTCACGCACGTTGCGGACCAGGAAACCGTACGAGTCCGGATTCTTCTCGCATGCGAAGACCCTCCTGGCACCGGAGTACTTCGCTAGCGGGAGGGTGAAGTACCCTATCCCGGCGAACATGTCGACGACAGTCTCCCCGGTGCAGTCCAGGCGTCTCATACGCATGCGCTCGTCCGTGTTGCCGGAGGCGTACATCACCTTGGTGACGTCGAAGAAGTACCGTATCCCGTTCTCCAGACGTACAGACTCCGTGTCCGTCCCGTAGAGGATCTCCATGCTGGGCCTGCGGAACTCGCCTGAGACTCCGCGCACATCGGCGCAGACCGTCTTCGCCCCGAGGATGCGGGCATACGTCTCGCCGATGAGCCTCCCGTAGGGCATGCAGCGGGGATCCATCTTGACTATCACGATGTCCCCGACGAACTCCCAGTGGTCCGGCAGGATGTCCAGGATGTCCGGGTGGTCCGACAGGGCCTCGCGTATCCTCTCCTGCGGACTGCGGCGGTCGAGCGTGTGGGCCTCGCCCTCCACGGTCTCGTAGCCTTCGCCGACGAGCGTTTCGATGTGCTCTGGAAGGATGGGCACATAGCGGTACTCATCATCCTTGGAGATCTTGGCATGCAGATCCACCACGCCGCGGTCCATCAGCTCCCTTATCCTCGGACCCGCATCCTCTGTCGGGATCCTGACGAATGTGACCGTCCTCATACTATGCACCTCATGATCAGCGGGATCGCGGACAGCATCGCCGCCGGATGGCGGACCAGCCCTCTGACGACCCTCGACGGATGATCGATGTCTATGCCGTCCAGGATGGAGCGCACGTCATCCCTGGAGGCGTACCTTCCGGCCGCATTCAGGTCCTCGTCCGACATGCGGGTGAACATGCGCCTGAGCCTGCGTCCCGCCCTCAGTTCGGAACCGAATGCCTTATCGCAATCGTTTTCATACTTCTCCAAGGCATCCTTTGTGAAATCGCCATCGCGTACACTTGTGAGAAGCGTTTCGGCAAGTATGCCCGCGGCAGTCAGTCCCGGATACAATCCGCCACCGGAGACGGGCTTGACCTGGCAGGCCGCATCCCCTACAAGGGCCGTGCGATCCGCGACCGTGTTTCCCCCGTTCCCCAGAGGGATCTTGCCGCTGTGCATGCCAATGATCCTTTCCTCCACGCCGATATCGGACAGGAGCCTCTTCAGATATGGGGCCGGAGGGCCGGCTGACCAGGATATGCACAGGCCGATGCGTGTGAAATCCCCGCAGGGGATCTCCCATGTGAAGAACCCTGGGGCATATCTGCTCCCAAGACGGACCCTGAACATATCCTGATGCTCCATGCGCACTGCCACGTCCGCCTGAATCCCGCGGAGATACTCCTCGGGACCGCTCCCCGGAACCGACCTTGCGACCTTCGAGGAATGCCCGTCGGCTCCGACAATCGATGATGATTCGACATCTCCTGTTGATGTGACTATCGAGACCCTGCCGGATGTCGAGTGGGAGATGTACCTGGTACCGTACGAGAACTCCGCGCCTGCGGACAGGGCGGCATCGGCCATCCTCGAATCGAGACCGGCGCGGTCGACGGCCCTGGCGATCGGCTTCTCTGAACTGACGCGGACCGTGCTCCCGTCGGGGAACACGACCTCCGCGCCCAGAATGGTGGAAAGGATGTCCGGCGTGACGCCGGATAGTTTGATGACGTCATCGGTGATGAGCCCCGCGCACTGCATGGGGATGCCCGAGCACCGATGCTCCTCGAGCACGAGCACATCCGCGCCACGTGCGAGGAGGGCCGCCGTGCGGCTTCCGGCAGGACCGCCGCCGACGACCACTACGTCGTGCATCTGCTCAGCTCTTCTTGGACTTCTCGTAGTCCGCGATGAACTTCTGGATGCCCTCGTCCGTCTTGGGGTGCTTCACCATCAGCTTGAGGGTGTCGTAGGGGATGGTGGCGATGTCCGCACCGCAGAGGGCGGCGTCGAGGACATGTGCGGGCCCGCGGATGGACGCGGCGATGATCTCCGTCTCGATCCCGTAGTTGTCGAAGATCGTCCTGATCTGGGAAACGAGGTCGATACCGTGCTCCCCGATGTCGTCCAGGCGTCCGATGAACGGCGAGACGAACGCGGCTCCGGCCTTGGCGGCGAGAAGCGCCTGGAGCGGGGAGAAGATCAGCGTGACGTTGACCCTGATCCCCTCGGAGGACAGGATCTTGGTGGCCTTCAGCGTCTCGATGCACATGGGCAGTTTGACGTTGATGTTGGGGTGGATGGATGCGAGCTCGCGGCCCTCCTTGACCATCTCGTCGCAGGTCATGGACATGGCCTCGGCGGAGATGGGTCCGTCGACGACCTCGGCGATCTCCCTGACGCGGGTCCTGACGTCGACGCCCTCCTTGGCGATGAGACTGGGGTTGGTCGTGACTCCGTCCAGGATTCCCCAGCTGTTGATCTCCTTGATCATGTCAAGGTTCGCAGTGTCAATGAATACCTTCATGTCATCTCCTCCTCGAAATGGATTTCCTGGCCGCCTCGGCGATGTGCGCGGCCGTGAGCCCGTACTTCTGCATGAGCTCGTCGGGTTTGCCGGACTCGCCGAACGTGTCGCGGGTGCCGACCCTCTCCAGCGGCGCCATGACGCTCTCGGAGAGAGCCTCCGCCACCGCGGAACCGAGACCGCCGATGATGCTGTGCTCCTCGGCGGTGACGCAACAGCCCGTCTTGGAGACCGACGCGATGAGCGTCTCGGTGTCCAGGGGCTTGATCGTGGACATGTTTATGACCTCGGCCTCGACGCCCTCCTTCGAGAGCTCCTCGGCCGCATCCAGACAGAACGAGACCATCTGGCCGCATCCGACCAGTGTCACATCCCCGCCCTCCCTCATGACGGTGGCCTTGCCGATGGTGAACTCCGCATCGGGGGACGTAATCGTCGGGAACTCCGCACGGCCCATCCTCATGTACACGGGGCCGTCGTAGTCGGCGATCGCCTTGGTGGCTGCATACGCCTCGTATGCGTCTGCGGGCGAGATAACGGTCATGTTCGGCAGGGCGCGCATGACGGCCATGTCCTCCAGGGCCTGATGGGATGCCCCGTCCTCTCCGACGCTGATCCCGCAGTGGGTGGCGACGATCTTCACGTTGAGCCTCGGATAGGCGACTGCGAGCCTGATCTGCTCCCAGCACCTGCCGGTGGCGAACACTCCGAATGTGGATGCGAATGCGATCTTCCCGGATGCCGCCAGGCCCGCCGCGATCCCGATCATGTTCTGCTCGGCTATGCCGACCTCCACGAACCTCTCGGGGCAGACCTTCTTGAAATCCGAGGTCTTCGTCGAACCGGCGAGGTCCGCGTCGAGGACGACGACCCTCGGGTTCTCGGCCGCCAGCTCCGCCAGGGCCTTGCCGTAGTAGTTGCGCTGCGCGAGTTTCTCGCTCATTGGGACACCCCCTTGAGCTCGGACATGGCCTTCTCGAACTCCTCGTGGTTGCAGGCCTTGCCGTGGAACCCGACGTTGTTCTCCATGAATGAGACCCCCTTGCCCTTGATGGTGTTCATGATGATCACAGTGGGCCTCCTCTTGGATGCCGCCGCCTTGTCCAGCGCCTCCTCGATCTGCCTGATGTTGTGACCGTTGATGATTATGACGTTCCAGCCGAAGGCCTTCCACTTCTCGGGGAGGGGCTCGAGGCTGACGGCCTCCTCCGTTCCGCCCGTGATCTGGAGCCTGTTCCTGTCCACGATGGCGATGAGATTGCTGAGCCCGTTGTGGCTGGCGAACATCGCGGCCTCCCAGTTCTGGCCGCTCTGGAGCTCCCCGTCTCCGAGGAGGCAGTAGGTCTTGTAGTCCTTGCCGTCCATCTTCCCTGCGAGGGCGATGCCGCATGACATGCTGAGCCCCTGTCCTAGGGACCCTGTGGACATCTCCACCCCGGGGACCTTCCCGCGGACGGGATGCCCCTGGAGCTTGGAGCCCATCTTCCTCAGTGTGACGAGGTCCTCCACCGGGAAATAGCCGGACTCGGCCAGGGCGGCGTACAGGACGGGGGCCACATGGCCCTTTGAGAGGACGAACCTGTCCCTGTCCTCCCACTGGGGGTTGGCAGGGTCGTGGTTGAGGTTGCGGAAGTACAGGACCGCCATCAGGTCTGCGGCTGACAGGGATCCTCCGGGATGCCCGGAACCCGCGGCGGTAGTCATCTCCACCACGTGGATCCTCAGCCTGTTGGCGATCTCCTCGAGCTCGGCAACGCTGATGTCCTTCATGTCACTCGCTCTCGATCCTTGGTGCCAGGAGGTAGTTCACCCTGGCGTTTCCGTCGGCCAGTGAGAACACGAGCTTGACGGGGTAGTCGTTGTCGAGCTCTACCCTTACCGTCGTTCCGGCGGGGATCGCCTTGATGATGTTGGAGAAGTAGTCCAGCGGGAACATGCTGCTGACGTCGGAGTCCGCTTCGACCTTGACCGAGTCTCCGTCCAGGTGGAGGTTGACGGAATCCGTGTCACCTTCGCAGGACATGTCGAAGTATCCCGGGCCCGCCTTGAGCGTGATGTGGTCCGAGATCTTGTCCGCCGCGCGGATTCCCTTCTGGAGCTCATCAACCGGCAGGCTGATCTTGTCGATGAGGGAGAGCTGGGGGACCTTGGGGTCGCTCATGGTGGTCGTGTCGACCAGGTTCATGCGCCTGGTGATGTTGCCTACCTTGAACACGAGCCTTCCGTGCGTGTCGTCCTGCTCCATGCCGATGACGTCGCCGGAGGCGGCGAGCTTCAGGACGTCCTTGACCTTGTCCAGGTCCAGTCCGATCTCGCAGTCCTCGGCCTCGTACTTCTCGAACGCGCACTTCTCGACCTCCATCTCTATCATGGCGACGTGCGCGGCGTCGACGGCCTTGAGGGTCATGCCCTCCGATGTGATTGTGAATTTGACCTCGTCAATGAGCGTGGAGATGATGTTCACGAGACCTTTGAGGGTGTCGGACTTGAGCTCCGCGCTGAACATCAGTACTCCCTCCAGGAGTGGTTGCACTTGCAGCAACGGTAGATCCTGGTCTCAGGCTCATCCGCGGCGCGGGTCTGCCTGATGACGAAGAACGCCTCCGTGTGCCCGCACTCCGGGCAGAGAATACGTGTCTTGGGGAGTGTCGCGACCTCCTCGTCGATGACTTTCATCATCCTGTCCCTAGAATCCGTTACGATGACCTCCGCCTTGCCTTCGATGTCCTTGGTGGCACCGCATGAGTTGCAGACGTACTTCCCCTCCTTCGGGAACATCATCGATCCGCATGATGGACAAAACATTCTATCAGCCTCTGCCTGGGGGATTGTATGTCCCTATAAAGAAGTAGCGTACGCCCGTGTGCGTGCGTCGCTGGGGTGTAAAATAAAGGGGCGGGGGAGATGCCCCCGCGTTGGAGCGTCACTTCTTGGACTTCTTCTTCGCCGCGGCCTTGGCGCTGCGCATGTTCGCCTTGACCGCCGCCGCGATCTCGTCGCCCTGCGCCTTTCCGTCGGTGACAGTGGATGCGTCGTACCTCAGGATGGTCCATCCCATCTCCCTGAGGGCGGCGTCGTGGGTGGTGTCCGGTTCGTCCGAATCGACGTACACCGCGACCTTGCCCTTGACGAAGGCCACCGGGATGTTGAACTCGCCGTATCCGCGCCTGCACCTGAGGCCCTTGTTCCAAGCGGCCCTGCGGACGACCGCCTCGGGGGAGTAGTCGGTGTAGATGTCCTCTCCCAGGACCTCGTCCTCGGACTCGGCCGGAACCGCTGGCTCGTCGACCTTGATCTCTGCCGCGGGCTCCTCGGGCACCGGCTCTGCGGGTGCCTCCTCGATGATGGCCTCAGGCTCCGTCTCGGACGCCTCTGGTGCTTCCGGCTCTGCCGCGGGCTCCTCCGGCTGCGGCTCGGGCTCGACTGCAGCGTATTCGGGCTCTACGGCCTCAGACACGGGTTCCGCGGGCTCCACCTCGGTGACGATCTCAGGTTCCTTGACCGGCTCCTCGGCTTCCACCTCGGCTTCCACCTCGGCCTGGACCTCGGGTTCGATGGATTCTACGGGTTCCTCTACGGGTTCGTATGGGGACTCGTCTGCTATGGCAGGCTCCTCGTCCACGACCTCCTCGGATTCTGCGATGACCTCAGCGATCGGCTCCTCGTCGACCTGAACTTCGACTGCCTCCTGGGCATCGGGTTCCGATCCCTCATGACCGTCATCGACCGGCTCCTCGACGATGGCCTCTGGCTCCACCTCGGGTTCGATTGGTTCATCAGGTTCGGCGACAGGCTCCTCGTCCACGATCGCGACAACCTCCTCTGCCACAGCCGACTCCATCGCCGTGGGTTCTGGCTCCTCGACGGGTTCCTCTGAAACCACGACCTCGTCCACAATCGCCGGCTCCGGCTCCACAACCGGTTCGACCGGTTCAGCAGGGATCTCGTCCACGGTCGTCACGGGAGCGGGTGCCTCCCTCTCGACGACTGCCGTGTGCTCCTCGGCCTTGGGGGCCTCGCGCTTGACCCTGTTGGCGTTCTCGGAGGACATGAGCTTCTTCATGAAGTCGTCCATCGACTTTGCAGGGGGTTTCTGCGCCGCCTTGGACTCCTCCTTCGGAGCCTCCTTGGGTGCCTCGACCTTGGGCTCCGTCTTGGGCTCCTCTTTAGGTGCCTCCTTGGACTCATCCTTCGGGGCCTCCGCGGGCCTCTGGGGCTGGACGTTCCTCTTGGGGAGCTCGACGGTCCTGGGTGCGGGCCTGGGCCTCGGCTTCTCCTCGACGGTTTCCTCGACGTTCTTGGGCTCCTCCTTCGGGGCCTCCTTGGGTGCCTCGACCTTGGGCTCCGTCTTGGGCTCCTCTTTGGGTGCCTCCTTGGACTCATCCTTCGGGGCCTCCTTGGGGACGGCGTCCTTCTTCTCGGGCTTCTTCGCCTTCTTGGTGGCCTTCTTGTTCTTGGCCTGGGGCCTCTCTCCCCTCTGCGTCTGGAGATCCTCCTTGACCTCCCTGGTCCTGATCGATGATTCGACCTTGACGAACCCGAAGACGTACGCGGACAGAGCGAGCCAGACACCGAAGACGATGAGCGCTATTGCATGGTACGTGACCTGGGTGGACCCGACGAAGTACATGATGCCCATGGCGATCTCGACGGCCGCGAGGACGGCCGCGACGTACATCGCCCCGTAAACGCGTGAGACCCAGAGGGCGAGCATGTCGGCGATGATCGTCACTGCCGCGACGATGGACGCGACTGCCAGGAGCGTCCCGGTGCTGCCTCCTGCGAACGGCACCGCCAGGAACAGTATTCCCGTGAGCGCTGCCAGTCCGCCGCTAAGCGTCCTGACGAAGCTGGAACGGTCCATCACCAGCGCGGCTCCGAAGACGACTGTGAGTAGGCCGGATACGATCAGAATGTACAGCGCGGTGCCGTTGTCATCGGCGGCTATGTCGCCTCCGTTCGCGAGAAGCATCACGGCGGACACCACGAAGAGCAGGGCTGACACTATGGCCACGCCACTGAAGATTTTCTTGTCGAGTGCTCCCATGGCTAGTGTAACGGTCGAAACAGGATTTAACACTTATCGAATCGGGACCCCTGCAAACGCATCGTCTGGCTATGTGAGACTTAGGAAGGGCTAACGACGTCGACCAGTACACATGTCCCGCGGGACCCTGGCCGGGGGCGCCCCGGATGCATCTGGCTATGTGGGGCGACACTTCCATAACGCATGTGGAATCACCCCCAAAGTAGATATATGGAGTGCCGCTACCCTTATTATCCTTATAATACGGGACGCGCGGTCCTGTATCATCATCACAGTCAAGGGGGGTTCGCCCCCTTTCACAAAGCCCTCCACGGAGGCATTACGAAAAGGAGTTGAGACGAATGAAAATGAAATTCAAATTCCTGGGCGGCGCGGACATGGTCGGCCGCATGGGGATGACTATGGAAGGGGACGGCATGACGGTTCTGGTCGAGTACGGCCTGAGTCCCACCAAGCCCCCCGAGTTCCCCCTCACGGCGCCCAAGATCGACTACATGTTCCTGACCCACTCGCACCTCGACCACTGCGGCATGGTGCCCCAGGTCGTCGGCAGGGACAGGTGCGACCTGTTCACCACCCCTCTGACCGCGGAGATCTCCGAGCTCATGATGAAGGACACACTCAAGATCGCCAAGGCCGAGGACTACGTCCAGCCGTACTCCATGGACGACATCGAGAAGACGATGCAGAGCGTCGTCCCGATGACCTACGGGGACGACATCACGATCAACCACGTGGACGTCAGCATGCTCGACGCGGGCCACATCCCCGGAGCGGCCATGTTCGAGTTCAGCCGCGACTGCAGCACGATCTACTCCGGAGACATCCACACCGAGATCCAGAGGCTCGTCGGCGGCGCCAAGCCCAAGGACTGCACGAACCTGTTCATCGAGGGGACATACGGAGGGCGCAACCACCCTCCGAGAAAGCAGACCGAGGACGACTTCATCGCCAAGATCGACGAGGTCATCGACCGCGGAGGGACCGTCCTGATCCCATGCTTCGCCGTCGGCAGGACCCAGGAGATCATGCTCCTGCTCAAGGACCTGGGCTACGAAATGTGGGTCGACGGAATGGGCAGGGCCGTCACACGCCTGTTCCTCGACTACCCCGAGTACCTCAGGGACCCCAGGCAGCTCAGGAACGCTAAGAAGAGGTTCCACGAGGTGAGGAGGCCAGCCAACAGGGACGCCGCGATCAAGGGCCAGATCATCGTCACCACCGGCGGGATGCTGGACGGCGGACCCGTCCTGAGGTACCTCAACCAGCTGAAGAACGACCCGAAGAGCGCCATCCTCCTCGTCGGATACCAGGCCGAGGACACCAACGGCAGGCTCCTCATGGAGGAGGGATGCGTGAAGATCGACGGGGAGATCGTGAAGATCGAATGCGAGCTCCAGAAGTACGACTTCTCCGCCCACGCCGACCACAGCCAGATCGTGGACTTCGTCAAGGCCTGCGACCCCGACAACGTCATCATCATGCACTCGGAGGCCAGGGAGGCGTTCCTGGACGACCTCAGCGACTACAACGTCATACTCCCGCAGACCGGCGAGGAGTTCGAGCTGGATGTGTGACCATGGATCTGGGCGCATTCCTCAAAGCCGATGTCGGCAAGGGCGACATCACCACAGAGCTCACGGTCCCCGACACCGACGGGACCGCGTACATCACATGCGAGGCCGACGCCGTCGTGGCAGGGCTGGAGGAGGCCGCGGATGTGTTCTCCCTCGTCGGCGCCGACGCCACCGCCCTCGTCAAGGACGGTGACCGCGTAAAGGCGGGAGCCCGCATCATGTCCATATCCGGACCGCTCTCCGGGATGATCACAGCGGAGAGGACCGCCCTCAACATCCTCATGAACATGAGCGGCGTGGCCACCAAGACCGCTGAGGCGGTGGAGAAGGCGGACGGGAAGATCATCATCGCCGCCACCCGCAAGACGGTCCCCGGCTTCGGACCCCTCCAGAAGAAGGCGGTCGCGGTCGCGGGAGGGGACCCGCACAGGGCGGACCTGGACTCGATGATCCTCATCAAGGACAACCACATCCGCGCATGCGGATCCGTGAAGACCGCGATGGAGAGGGTCTCCAAAGCATCGTTCTCCCTGAAGGTCGAGATCGAGGTCACCACCGTCGAGGATGCCGTCACGGCGGCGGAGATGGGCGCGGACATAATCATGGCCGACAACGTGGGACCGGAGATGACAGGCGAGATCCGCGACGCGGTGAAGGCCGTCAACGACCGCATCCTGGTGGAGGCGTCCGGCGACATCACCGTCGACATGATCCCCCAGTACATCGGGAAGGCGGACATCGTCTCCATGGGATGCCTTACCCATTCCGCCCACGCGGTCCAATTCTCCATGGACATCAACTGAACCGGGCCCTGCGGGGACACGGTCCCCGCACCCCGGCGTTCCGACGAGTTTTAATCTGCATCGGGGGATTACGGACGCATGGTACTGAACCTGGAAGATTACACGTGCGAGTACTGCGGGAAACCCTGCAAGAACATCGTGTACGCCGCGTTCGTCTGCGACGACCCCGAGTGCCTCGAGAAGGCCAGGATCGACCGCGGAGGCCCTGGCGGCCACATGAAGAGGAAGGCCGAGGGCAAACCGATCATCCCCGAGGACCTCGAAGAGGTCGCCGAGGAGTTCCACAACTGATTCTCCCGTCGTCCCGGCGAAGCACCGCCGGGACGACCAACACCCGTAAATCGCATACCGCCATTATCCCTCCGGAATACTATCGTCGGATCCGGAGTTGAGAAAATGGAAGACAAGGTCTACAAACTTCTGAACGACCAGATCAACAAGGAGCTGTACTCCGCGTATCTGTATCTGGACATGGCGAACTTCTACACCGACAGGAACCTGGACGGCTTCGCGCACTGGTTCGAGGTGCAGGCCGCCGAGGAGATGGAGCACGGCATGAAGATCTACCGCTACCTCCACGACAACGACCAAAAGGTCGTCCTTGAGGCCATCGCCAAGCCCGACAGGACGTACGAGGCCCTCGACGACCCGCTGAAGGCCGCCTACGAGCACGAGCAGTACGTTACCTCCCTGATCCACGCGATCTACGCCGCTGCCGTCGAGGCCAAGGACTACCGCACCATGCAGTTCATGGAGTGGTTCATCGCAGAGCAGTGCGAGGAGGAAAAGGACGCCAAGGACCTGATGGAGAAGTACAGACTCTTCGCCAAGGAGGGTGGGTTCGGACTCTACCACCTCGACAGCGAGATGAAGTCGAGGGAGGCCTGAGCCCCCTGGGCCGGACCTCCGGCCCTTAAACCTCTTAAGTCATCCCCTGTAGACCGCATTCTCGGGGACCCTGGTGGCATCGCCGTCCATGAACATCCCCACGTACGCATCCACATCCGCGCGCATGGCGGACTCCGCTGCCGATATGTCCTCCTTGGACCCCTTCGTCGCACGGAGGTAGCTGAGATCGGCGCCTCTGGCGACAGCGTCGGAGAGCCTCTGGACGAACCCTGCGGTCCCGTCGTCAGACTGGATGCGGGCGAGCTCCGCAATCCTGTCCCCGTCCGAGGAGGCCACCGCGGCCTCCGCCGCCGACAGTGCCAGACGGTACGGTTCGGACAGCTGGTCGGTGTACTCCGCGGACCTCCTGGCTATCGCCCTCTTCAACGGGTTGATCGTCTTCGGGAGGCTCTCGCCGTAGGCCCTGGCATCGTCGACGATGCGCCTCAGCAGGGGTATGTGGTCCCTGATGTCCGGAAGCAGGCAGATCCTCTGGAGCATCACCATGGACGTCAGGTTCCTCAGCGCGAATGCATCCCGCGGAACGGCCTCGGACCTACCCTCCGTGAGACGGTCGTACACGGATCCGCAGAACGACACCTTCCCGTCGAGGCGGTGGGCGCATGCGTACTCGAGACCGTATGTGTAGGGGATGTTGCACTTGCCGCCCGTGACGGAGACCCTGATGATGCAGTCGGCCATCGTCGACGCGCAGCGGTTCACGAACCTCTCGAGCGACTCCGGGACGCCGATGAGGTATGATGCCTTGGTCCAGATGTATCCCGCCTGCAGGACGTTGCCGCGGGACGCGTATGTGGCCCCGAGCGAGTACCATGCCTCCCAGGAATCGGGATGGGCCCTGACCGAGGCGTCCGCATGGGGGGAGAACTCCGTCGCATCCCTCACGAGCCCGTCGACCATGTCGGGGTCCAGAACGTCGTCCTTCCTGCCCCCGAGCGGGCCGGAATCGTTCATAGTCCTGCACCCGGGACATACCCAGTAACCTATCGGGTCGAAGCCGTACTCTTTGCCGCAGGGGCACTTGCATCCCATGGCGACCGCATGCCCGCCGGGCCTTATAATGTGTGCTGAGAAAAGGAAGTGTGCGGGGGGAGAACCCCCCGCCTTTGAGTTTCAGTGCCTGAACACGCGGCAGCCGGTGAAGACCATGGCCATGCCGTGCTCGTTGGCGGCGTCGATGACCTCCTGGTCCCTGATGCTGCCTCCGGGCTGGATGATGGCTGTGACCCCGGCGTTTGCCGCCTCGTCGACGCCGTCCCTGAAGGGGAAGAACGCATCGGAGGCCATGACGCAGCCCTGCGTGGGCTCGTTCGCCTTCATGGTCGCGATCTTGGCGGAGTCCACACGGCTCATCTGGCCGGCCCCGATTCCGACGGCGCGCTCGCCGCGTACGTAGACGACGGCGTTGGAGGTGACGTGCTTGGCCAGCTTCCATGCGAAGAGCAGGGAGTGGATCTCCTCCTCCGTGGGGGCGCGCTCGGTGACGACCTTCAGGTTCTTGGGGTCGATGACGACGTCCTCGTCGGTCTGGACCAGCATCCCTCCCTGGACCTTCTTCATCTTGTACTCCCTGACCCTCTCGGAGGGGCCGATGGGACAGTTGGTCCTGAGCAGGCGGATGTTCTTCTTGACCTCCATGATCTCAACCGCGCCCTCCTCGTAATCGGGGCAGATGACGGCCTCGACGAAGTGCTGGGAGATCTCCTTGGCGACCTCCACCGTGCAGGGCCTGTTGAGGCAGATGACGCAGCCGAAGGCGGAGAGGGGATCGACGTTGTACGCCGTCATGAACGCGTCGTAGATGTTGTCGGCGGAGGCGAGTCCGCAGGGGTTGGTGTGCTTCATGACGACGGCTGTGGGCCTCTCGAAGTCCATGCAGATGTCCATTGCCTTGTCCAGATCCAGGATGTTGTTGTAGGACAGCTGCTTGCCGTGCTGGAGGTGCTCCGCCCTGGCGACCGTGGGGCCGGGTGTGAAGGGGTCCTTGTAGAAGGCGGCCTTCTGGTTGGGGTTCTCGCCGTACCTGAGGTCCTCGACCTTCTCCAGGGGGATGGGGAAGCTCTCGGGGAACCCTGTGCAGAACCTCTTGTACATCTGGGACGCGATCATGCTGTCGTAGTTGGCGGTGTTGACGAAGGCCTCGGCCATGAGCTTGCCGTGGAGCTCCTCGGAGACCTCCCCCTTCTCCTTCAGCTCGGCGACGATCTCGGCGTACTGGGCGGGCTCTGTGACGACTGCCACCGATTTGTAGTTCTTCGCCGCGGCGCGGATCATGCTGGGGCCGCCGATGTCGATGTTCTCTACGATCTCGTCGAATGTGACGCCGTCCTTGAGGACGGTCTGCTTGAAGGGGTACAGGTTGACAACGACCATGTCGATCGGCTTGATGCCCTTGGCGGCGATGGCGTCCATGTGCTCCTTGACGTCCCTGCGGGCGAGGATGCCCGCGTGGATCATCGGGTGGAGCGTCTTCACGCGACCGTCCAGCATCTCGGGGAAGCCGGTGACCTCCTCGACCTCCTTCACCGCGATGCCGTTCTCTTTCAGAAGTTTGTACGTCCCGCCGGTGGAGATGATCTCCACACCCATGGCGGCCAGCTCCTTCGCGAAGTCGACGACGCCGGTTTTGTCCGAGACACTGATGATTGCTCTGCTGATCTTTGACAGTGGAATACCCCCTCAATCGAGGCGCATATCCATGTATGCGTGATTCGAATCGGATACCGATAGATAAACATGTCATCGCGGCCCTACGAAAACCGTCACGGGCATGACGGAAATCGTACTGCCCCGTCCGATACGTTCTGAAAAATGAAGCGCTGACGCTGTGTTCGAGAGACGATGGAAGTTCCCGAGGGCCGTAAGGTCGGCCCCCGGTAAATCGTTTGTAAGGGTCGAACGCGCCTACCTTCGACATCTGAACCCAGTAGGCACTTCTGAGTTACCGTTAGTTTTGCATCGTATTTAATAGTTTAGACAGAACGTTGAAAAAGTGAACGAAAGGGTCCCCTGAAGCAATGAGCCAGACGCTCGAAAACCTATCGTTGGATGGAACATGTCTCCATCCCTGTGCATCCCGATGGAGCACGGACGCGAATCGGATATAAACCTATCCCTCATCCTCCCGGCCGATGAAGAAGAGGGACCTCGAGATGAGGCTCCAGTCGGTCCGCGGGTTCGAGGACCCCGATCCGGCCCTGGAGCAGTACATGACACCTGCGGTCATCGCGTCGGACATCCTCTACACCGCTTACTCCAACGGCGACATAGCGGGCATGAAGGTCCTGGACCTGGGATGCGGGACGGGGATGTTCTCCATCGGCGCCTGGATGCTGGGAGCGGGGATGGTCGTCGGCTACGACGTGTCCGAGGGGGCCCTGAGGGTGGCCGAGGACAACGCCCGCGCCTTCGGGGCGGACGTCTCGTTCCGCAGATCGGACATCAGGGAGGTGTCCGAGGGTGCGGACACCGTGTTCATGAACCCCCCGTTCGGCTGCCAGAACCGCAACGCGGACCGCGCGTTCCTGGACCGGGCGATGGCCCTCTCCGAGTGCGTGTACTCCATCCACATGGCCGAGACCCTGGACTTCGTGGAGGCGTTCTGCGGGGAGCGCGGGAGGTCGGTGACGTGGCGTAAAACCTATAAGTACGAAATCCCGCATACGTTTTCATTCCATAAGAAGGAGAAAGTGAGCGTTGACGTCGCGGTCGTCAACATAAGGTGATTCACGATGAGTTCAGAACTGGTTTTTCCCGGAGACGAGATTGCGATCGAGGAGGAGTACATGGGCGGAGAGGGCACCTTCTCCGACGAAGGCACCGTCTACGCGGCGCAGGTCGGCACACTCGATTTCGACGACGAGGAGTGCATCGTCAGGGTTGTCTCCCCCAACCCCCCGAACATCCTGAAGGAGGGGGACATCGTCTACGCCGTGGTGGCGGACATCAGGAACACCATGGCGACTGCGGACGTCGTCGCCAAGGACGGCTCCCAGAGGACCCTCGGAGGAGAGACGTACGCCACCATCCACGTGTCCAAGATCTCCCAGAAGTACACCGACGACGTCTCGAAGGAGCTCAGGAAGGGCGACATGATCAGGGCGAGGGTCACGGGCGTCAAACCGTCCCTCCAGCTCACCACCAAGGACGACCACCTCGGATGCATCAGGGCCCTCTGCTCCAAATGCAAGACCGAGATGGTCAGGAAGGGGACCGGACTCTTCTGCCCCGAGTGCAAATACAGCATGCCCAGGAAACTGGCTGACGATTACGGCGACGTGAAGCTCTGATGAAGCTCATCGCATTGATGTCCAGCGGCATCGACTCCCCGGTCGCCGCATACAAGATGGCCATGATGGGGGCCGACGTCGTGCTCCTGCACATGGACAATCGCCCATACGCCGAGGACGCCAGCTCTGACGACGCCATCGCCCTCGCCGAGCAGCTCAGGAAGGTCACCGGAAGGGAGATGCCCCTCTACTTCGCCCCGCACGGACCGTCCCAGGACGCCATCGCCCACGGATGCGACCGCCCGTACCAGTGCGTCATGTGCAAGCGCGTTATGCAGCGCACCGCCAGGGAGCTAGGGAAAAAACTCGGCTGCTCCGGGATCGTCATGGGAGACTCCCTCGGACAGGTGGCGTCGCAGACCCTCAGGAACATACGCTCGGAGAACCTGGGGCTCGACTTCCCGGTCGTCAGGCCGCTCATTGGCATGGATAAGATCGAGATCGAGGCCGTTGCCAAGGAGATCGGCACGTACGAGATCTCCATCAGGCCGGGCCACGGATGCAGCATCGTGCCGATGAAGCCGATCACCGAGGCGAACCCGGAGAAGGTGACGGCGTTCAGCGAGAAGATAGACCTCGACGCCCTTGCCAGAGCCGCGGCGGATGCCGCGACGCTCGTCTGAGCTCAATAGTAGCGCCTTGTGTAGAACGCCGGACAGGAGTCGATCTCATCCTCGTCGTAGATCATGTCCATGGATACGCGGTCGATGTACCTCGCCTGAACCCTGGAGATGTAGAGCGTGCGGTCCCCGACGGGGATCTGTATGTCCGTGGACTTGGGCGCCTTGACGGTGACCGGCACCAGGGCGGGACCCATGCATGCGGTGCAGATGCGGAAGTCGCATCCCTGGGACATTATGTACTGTTTTACGTCATCGTCGATGGGTATCTCCATGGGACGCCGTTAAGGTTAATACTTTATTACAGTGACGATGGAAACCTGTCCTCTTTGTACTGGAAATGTACACTCAGACCCCGGCGTCGCCCGAGAAAAACGCCTCAACGGCTGCCGGGATGTCCCCGCAGAGCATGGCGTCGACGTCCCTTACGCTCGCCGCCCTCCTGTCCAGTATCGCAGCGACCCCGCGGTCGGTCTCGGACCTTATGAGACGCCCGATCGACTGGCGCATCTTGCGGGAGGCCGGGATTATCGACACGTACAGCCTGCCGTCGCCGAACTTCGCATCGTAGTAGCGGGTCATGGCCCTCATCTTGGCGGTCGGTTTGGGATACGGAATCCCGATGAGGACCGCGAGCTCCAGGCTCTTGTCCGGGAAGTCCAGGCCCTCGCTTATCCTCCCTCCGGTCACGCAGAAGAGGACGCTGCCCTCGGACGTCCTGAACCCCTCGAAGACCTCCATGAGCTCCTCCTGCGGCATGTCACGGCGCTCGTACCAGATCTCCCTGCCCAGATCCGAGGCGACCCCGTCCGCCACCATGCGGTCCATGAACTGGTACGACGGGAAGAACACGGCAGTGTTCACCCTCACGGAGTTGACGGTGTCACGGAGAATCTCCCGGAGGCGCCTGTAGTTGGACTCCAGAAAGCGGTCCTCGAAGCGCATGGACACCTCATCTGTGTACAGCGTCAGGAGGTTCTCCCTCGGGAAAACGCCCTCCAGCCTCTGCGGCACGGCCCTCTCGAGACCTATGTCGCGAATGTAGGCGTCCAGGGGCTCCAGTGTCCCGGACATGTGGACCGATGCGAAGCACTCGTTCAGAGGGCCGGCGGCCCCCGAGGGGTCCATGCAGTAGGACTGGAAGCATGGGTTGTCCCCTCCGATGACCAGACGGACGTGGCAGTCCTCCGCGCCGGTGATCCAGGCGCGTATGAACCTCCCCATCCCCCCGATGTAGGAGCGCGGGAGCTTGCGCCTCTGCTTCTTCCTCTCCGCGATGGAGTCGCCGATGTCCTCCAGTGCCTGGGCAATGCGCATTATGTTCACGCTTGTCGTCCCCAGGCGGTCCATGAGCTCCTCCTCCAGGAAATACGGCGGCAGGATCCCGTCGTCGTCGATCAGGTACTCCTTCACCGCGAACCCCAGCACCTCCCTCAGGACGGCGACGATGTCGGTGACGGTCAGCCCGTCGTGGACCTCGTTGTCCCCGTTGTCCCTGGCCTCCTTCTCGGCCAGGTCGAGGGCGTGGCGGCTGTACTCGAACGTCTGGATCTCCCTCAGGTAGTCGGGGAGGTTGTGGGCCTCGTCGACCACGATGACGGTCCTGTGGACGGGCATCCCGATCCAGTCCACGAGCCTGGCGAGGATCGGGGGCATGAACACGAACGGGTACGAAGCGGCGACCACGTCCGCGTGGGGGAGGGCGTACTTCAGCATCTCGTAGGGGCAGAGCTCGGCATCCTCGCACATCCTCGCGAAGTCCTGGGGCTCCGGATGCTCCTCCCGGATCCTCTCCACCCACTCGTCTATGTCGGTGTGCTCGATGTTAGCATAGTATCTGCACCTGCACTCCCCGTTATCCCTGCGCTTGTACTCCGAGCAGAGCTTGGATATCTCCTCGGAGGTGCCCGAGGCGAGGTCCGGGTCGTCGCGCATCATGGGGCAGGACGAGGCGGTGCGCCCCTGTATGGCCACGCACAGCAGCCCGTGGCCGATTGCCGCGGACTCGCGTATCACCTGCTTCTGCTGCGACTTGGTGCGTGTCAGGTAGATGACCTTCATGCCGCGGTCGAGGGCCGTGGGCAGGACCGCGGACAGCGCCGACACCGTCTTGCCCGTGCCGGTGCCCGCCTCGACGACGGGGCTCATGCCGTCGGAGACGGCGGAAGAAATGAAACGGACCAGCTCCCCCTGTCCGGGACGGGGCCTGTAGGGGAAGAGGTCCGATGGTTGCATGGGTTTACTCGGATGAGCCGCAGCGCTGCCAGATGTCGTCCGGCAGGTCTGCGTAGACGGACTCCTCCTCCTGGGTGTCGCTGACGTCGACGGAGGACCTGACCATCATGGTGGCGATCCTGTCCCTCCTGAAGAGCCAGTAGTGGATCCTCCACTCCCTGCCGTCGTAGAGGGTGGTCTCCTCCCTCTCGGTGGTCAGGATGCCGGCGTCCTCCAGCATGTAGAATGCGTCGCGGTCCTCGGGCTCCAGGATGTTGTCGATGATCCTGTCGGAGTACCCGAAGAAGTTCAGCACGTGGTGGGCGAGCATGTAGGCCTGCTCCTCCTCCATGCCGCGGGACGAGTCGATGCTGTTCTTGATGGCGAGGGTCAGCTCGTCTACAGTCACTACGCTCATCTTCACTCCACCAGGTCGATGAACTTGATGTCGTCGGTGCCGACGTCCTTGGCGACCTTGGCGACGATGTCCTCGGGGATGTTCTGGTCGACTGTCAGGAACATGAGCGCGCGGTCGTCGGACCTGCCGACGGACATCTGCGCCACGTTGATGCCTGCGTTCCCGAGGATGTTGCCGACGATGCCGATGACACCGGGCTCGTCCTTGTAGCTCAGGTACATCATGTCGCCGCTCATGGGTATGTCGAAGGAGAACGAGTCGACCCCGACCAGCCTGGGCTGCCCGCCGATGACGGTACCCCTGATGGAGCGGGTCCTCCCCTGGGAGGTGAACCTCATCTCGACGACGCTGGCGTAGTCCTTGGCGGTGTCGTTGCTGGTCTCGGCGATCTCGATGCCCTTGGCCTTGGCTACGGGCAGGGCGTTGATGATGTTGGCGGTGCCGATGATCTTCTTGAGGTAGCCGATGACGGCGGTGATCGTGAGCAGCTTGGTCTGCTTGCCGGCCAGTCCTCCGCAGTAGATGAACTCGACCTTGTCCAGGGGGTGGTTGCCGACCATCTGCTGGAGCAGGTTGCCCATCCTGTCCGCGAGGGGGACGTAGGGCTCGGTCTCGGCATCCAGCTTCCCGCGGGGGGCGTTGATGGCGTTGGAGACGATGCCGTCCCTCAGGTACATGACGGCGTGCTCCGCGATCTCGACGGCGACCCTCTCCTGGGCCTCGACGGTGGAGGCTCCCAGGTGGGGGGTGGTGACCAGGTTGTCCAGCTCCAGGAGCTTCTTCTCGTTCTCGTTCAGGGGCTCGTCGCACCAGACGTCGAAGGCGGCGCCGGCGATGATCTTCTCCTTGAGGGCGGTGTAGAGGTCGTCCTCGTTGACGATGCCGCCGCGGGCCACGTTGGCGAGCCTGGCGTTGGGCTTCATCATCTTGAACTGGGGCAGGGAGATCATGTTCCTGGTGTCGGGCAGGAGCGGGGTGTGGATGGTCATGAAGTCGGCGGTGGTGATGACCTCCTCCAGGGTGGTCAGCCTGACGCCGAGTGAGTCCGCGACCTCCTTGGGGAGGAACGGGTCGTAGCCGATCATGGTCATGTTGAAGGCCTTCATGCGCTTGGCGACCTCGCCTCCGACGCGGCCGACGCCGATGATCCCCAGGACCTTGCCGTTGAGCTCGACCCCGGTGTACTTGGACCTCTTCCACTCGCCCTTGTGCATGGACTCGTGGGCGAAGGGGATGTTCCTCGCCATGGCCAGGAGCATCGCGCAGGAGTGCTCGGCGGCGGAGAGGATGTTGGCGGACGGGGTGTTCATCACAAGGATGCCCTTGTCCGTGGCGCAGGGCACGTCGATGTTGTCGACGCCGACCCCGGCGCGTCCGATGACCTTCAGTTTCTTCCCGGCCTCGATGACCTTCGGGGTCACCTTGGTCCCGGACCTGATGATCAGGCAGTCGTAGTCGCCGATGATGGCGCAGAGCTCGTCCTCGGAGAGCCCGGGTTTCACGTCGACCGGGAAACCGGAGTTCTTGAGGATCTCGATACCCTCCTCGGAGAGGGGGTCTGAAACCAGAATCTTTGATGTCATCTTCATTCCTCCATGATCTCGTCCATAACGGAAAGGAGATCGGCGACCATCTCGGGCGTGGTGTCGCCCAGGTGTCCGATCCTGAATGTCTTCTCCTTGATGTCGCCGTAGCCGTTGGAGATCTCGTATCCCCTGGCCTTCAGCTTGGAATGGAACGCGTCGAAGTCGAGCGATCCCTTGTTGATGACCCCGATGGAGTTGGACTGGTAGCCCTTCTCGGGGAATATGCCCTCCATGTTCTTGTCGGCCCAGGCACGGACCATGTCGGCCATCTTCTGGTGGCGCTCGTAGCGGGCGGACATGCCCTCCCTGAGGGCCTTGTCCAGCTGGTAGTCCAGGCCGTACATGATGGAGACGGGAGGGGTGGTGAGGGCGTAGTTGTTGTCGCTCTGCTTCTTGATCTTCAGCAGGTCGGTGTAGAATCCGCGGTTGGGGACGGTCTTGGCCTTCTCCAGGAGCCTCTCGGAGCAGAGCAGGATCGCGAGTCCGGGCGGGAGCGCCAGGGCCTTCTGGGTCCCGAACACGACGGCGTCCACGTCCATCTCCTTGACCTTGATGTCCATGGCGTAGGCGGACGTGACCGCGTCGACCATCATCAGCGCGTCGGGGTTCTGCTCCCTGACGGCATTGGCGAGGGCGACGGAGTCGCTGAAGACCCCGGTGGAGGACTCGTTGCTCACCCAGTGGACCATCTCGATATCCTTGGTGACCTTCCCCTCGATGTCGGCGGGCTTCATCGCCTTGCCCCACTCGACCTGGACCTTCTCGACGGTCTTCCCGTTGAGCTCCCCGATCTCGATGGACCTGTTGCCGAAGGACCCGTTGGTGATGCCCAGGGACTTCTCCCTCACGCCGTTCCTTATGACGCCCTCGAGGAAGGCTGTGGCGGATCCGGCGACGAGGAACACCTCCATGTCGGTGTCGAGGGTCTTCCTGATCTTCTCGACGATGTCGGCGTGGAGCTCCTTGTACTCCTTGGACCTGTGCGTGATCATAGGCTTGTTCATCGATTCGAGAGTGTCCGGGGCCACGTAGACGGGTCCCACAGTGAAAAGAGTCCTGCTCAAGATAATCCCTCATGCCCGAAGGGCGACGGTGGGTAATCTGAAAGGTCCTATAAGAAACGCGCGCGGGCACGCGTTACAGCAACCCTCATCCGATATGCGAGGGGACGGCGACCCGGTTCTCGCTCTCGGCCCTCACCTCTACGATCCCGTAGCGGTTGGATGCACGCACGCCGGCATAGATATCCAATGAGACGTCAGGACAACGTATCGATATTACGAGGGCATATCTCAGGACTGAATAACGCGCCCTATAGGTCGAACTGGCCTGCAGCCAGACCTCCCAGTCCCCTGCGGTCAGAGCCCTGGGATGGAATTCCTTCCTGCAGTACGGATGTCCCCTGATACCCACCGATTCGCTCGGACTCACATCCTTCAGGGAGGCATCGTTCCACGGTTTCTTCAGAGAGATGCTGATGCCTGAACCGATATACTCGCCCGCACGGGATCCATCCAGATACGGATTGAACACACAGGTCACCGCTATCTCACATCCGCGGGCCCCCTCCAAAACTTTGGGGACGAGTATCCTGAAACGATGGCAATTCTCTTCGGTGAACGATCCTTCGCGGACGAATGTGACACAGTTACTGTTGGATACGAGACACCGGCCCATATCGACGATTCCGTTGCCGAGTGCGTATCTCGGATCGCACCTCTCGTGAAGGACAGGCGACACGCTGTTTATCAGCAGTGCTTTTGAGACAAGGGTGCTGTATCTGTCGAATTTCCTTATCAGCAGCGACATGAGACATGAAACCACTGGAGCTGAGAAACTGGTGCCGGGTGCGCTCACCACCTGACGACCGTCGAACGCGCAGGAACCTGCATCTGACGAATAGATGTCCTTCCCCTCAGATGATGATGTGTTGGCAGCGTGTGCCAGGACATCGGGCTTCATACCCTTGCTGATCCCAGGCCCGTGCCTAGAGTAAGGGGCTACGTGGCCATCTCTCGAGATGCTGCCCACGAGGCTCTTCATCACGGAGGACCCCGTGGTGATGGCAAGAACCGAGTGCGCGGGGACCAGTATCCCTGACGACTCGTCCTCCAGGATGTCCGACAGACTGAGCCCGGGAACCCTCCACAGCCCATGGTTTCCGGCTGATATCACGAACACCACATCGTACTGCATTTGAAGGGCATCGATCGTCTGAATGAGTGGCATCGCAGAGTTTACGTCGATACCGGAGAAGTTGATGGAAAGATTGTACACCTTGCATATGCTGTGATACTTTTCGACTATCACCTTCAGTAGAGATGCGGCAGACATGATGTCGGTGAACTCGTCATAGACATTGGCATCAATCAACCTACACATGGGCTCCATTGATGTCGGATTGGCACGGATGTATCCGTATGCCGCCCTGCTTGCAACCATGGTCCCGTGGCTTCCGACTTCGACACGCTTCGATGGACGGAATATGTCGACGATGAGGTCATCCAAACATCCCGGACAGATGCCGTTGTCAATTACGCACACCGTTGGAAGGGACTCCCGGGGCCTTTTGAGGATGGGCATGACTGGCCCCTCTTCGGGGCTCGTCAGAAAAAAGTTATCCAAGGGCACCGGCTTCCCGCCGGAGCTCACCTGAAATACCGCGTCATCATCACACATGCTCAACACAGCTGATTCCGACGGCATCGTGACGCTGACGATCGGTGCCTGCCCCCTGCACCAGAACGTGCCATGGCAATCTCCTCCTGCGACCTCCACATTCTCTTGGAAGATGCGGAGAGCCCCCTCATAGTCCGAATCCGTCATGTTCGGCACCAGAGACACGATGACGGAGACTGGGCCGTCTCCTGCATCTAGGATGTCGCGGGAGCATTTCGAGGGGCCAACGTTGGCCGAGAATCCCTCCACGAGATCAAGCACGTTCTCTCCGGTACGGCAGGCATAGTCCACAAGCTTCTCCCTCAGCCTCTGCACATCACCCTTCCTTATCGAAACGAGTACGCGTCCATCACTCGTCACGGCCTTCACGTCCATGTACAGTTTTGCAAGGGCCCTGTCGAGACGATTGGGATCGGATCCCTCCGAAACATCGAGTACCAGGAGCCTCTGGTCGGAGTCTCTGAACGATGTCTTCCCATATGATATTCCGGAAATCGTGTAATCCAGGCCAGACACCAGAGCCCTGGAGTGCTGAGCCCTGTCACTCCTCTTCTCCGGAGAGCCTCCACGCGGCGAGTTGCTCTTTGTATACATCTCCTCGTCCGGAATCCAAAAATGCTCCCCTCCGCTCATACTGATCCCCTGTATTCCTCGACATGACGTCTTATCGTACTCGCAGGCATCCCCGAGACCTTCGATAGATGCGCATAACTGACGCCGTTGCGGTTGAGAACCGACATACGCCTGTATATGGATTCCACATCGCAACCATCCCTGTTCTTCAAATCCATCGTGTCCAAGATGAATTCGGTGTCCACAGACCCCTTCCAATCGGTGAGGATGGCCCGACGAGCCACGCTGTCCAGCAGCTTGCGGATCTCCGAACCGCTCATCCCTGCAGTCATCCTGGCGATAAGGCTCTCACTGTAATGGACCATCGGGATATGCCGCCCGAAATGTCTGGAGACCATCGCCCTCCTCTGAGATTCCGTCGGATAATCCACCCTCATCGTCAGATCGAAACGTCTGAAAAGGGCATCATCCAGCAGGTCTGGCATATTAGTAGCCGCCACGACCACCGCGCTGTCCCCGACCGCATCCAGGTTCTGCAGCAGGGATATCACGATCCTCTTAGACTCCCCGTTGTCATTGCCATCTCCGCGATGCTTCGCTATCGCATCGATCTCGTCGATAAACAGGACACAGCCCTCACGTCTGACCGAACGGAATAGCTCTCCGATGTTCTGACCAGTGCACCCCATATATGATGATATGAGCGTATCAAAGTTTACCTGCATGATATCCAGTCCCAGGTCCGAAGCAATCATATGGGCGATCATCGTCTTCCCGCATCCGGGAGGGCCGTACAACAGAATGCGCGTACGTGGGGATAGCCCATGGCATCCGAGTTCCGAACGATGGTTCAACTCTTCGATGAACCTATCCACCTCCTGTCCGACCGCTTCGGACAGGACGACATCAGACCTGGTAAACATGGGATGCATAATCGGATAGGAAGAGACGTCGTCGATGACCATCTGTCCAGATACCACAGCAGGGGCCTTCGTCACCCGTGCGTTCTGCAACGCGACAGATACGGACGCGTTCCCCTTCTCTGATTCATCCTCCACGATGGAATCCAGGATTTCGTTGAAACGATCATCCGAACCTGCGAAATGGGCCCTAACAAGATCGACGACCAGCGATGACTTCATCGGATGAACATATTCATTTATTTATAAATAAATACTTCATAAAATGAATCGTTATTTAAATAAAACCAAAAATTATTGAATCATATATAAGTGACACGCAACAGTTCGGATTCCACGAGGCAACATGAGACGACCATGTAAGGAAGAGAAAACAGATGGCCCGGAGAATATGAAACCGGGCCATCTCGGAAAGTCAGAGCTGTGCCAGCGTCCTCTTGATCCTGGCGAGGCCCTCGCGGATCTGCTCCTCGGACGCGGCGTACGAGACCCTGAAGTGCCCCTCGCCCGCGGGCCCGAAGGCCGTTCCGGGGGTGACGGCGACATGGCCCTCCTTGAGAAGGACCTCCGCCAGCTTGGCGGACGGCATGTCCACGGAGTACTTGGGGAACAGGTAGAACGCACCGTTGGGCACATTGCACTCCATACCGGGGATCTCCGATATGAGGTCCAGCGCCAGATCGCGGCGCTTCCTGAACTCCCTCACCATGGCGAGCTTGGAGTCCTGGGGGCCGGTGATGGCCTCCACGGCGGCCTCCTGGGTGAAGGAGACGCAGCATGAGATGGAGTGGGACTGCAGCTTGTTGATGTTGGCGATGTCCTCCTTGGGGGCGACGGCCCATCCGAGCCTCCAGCCGGTCATGGCGTAGCTCTTGGACAGGCCGGACACGATGATCGTGTTCTCGAACATACCGGGGAAGGATGCGATGGAGGTGTGCTTGCCCTCGTAGACGATCGCCTCGTAGATCTCGTCGGAGAACACCTTGATGCCGTGCGCCATCGCGATGTCCGCGATCTGCTTCAGCACCTCCGCAGGGAACACCGCGCCCGTCGGGTTCGACGGGGTGTTGAGGATGATCATCTTGGTCCTCGGGGTGATCGCGGCCTCCACCATGGCGGGGTCCAGGACGAAGTCGTCCTCGATCCTGGTGGGGACGTACACCGGCACGCCGCCGGCCAGGCGGACGCAGGCCTCGTAGGAGACCCAGGAGGGGTCCGCCAGGATGACCTCGTCGCCGGGATCGATGTATGCCAGCATGGTCATGAAGATGGCCTGCTTGCAGGGGGTGACCAGGACGTTGGACGCATCGCAGGGCACGTTGTTGTTCGTGCGGGTCATGTCGGCGATGGCCTTCCTGAGCTCCGGGATCCCCATGGACGGGGTGTAGTGGGTGAATCCCCTGTGCAGCGAGTCGCAGCACGCGTCGATGATGTTCTCGGGGGTGGTGAAGTCGGGCTCGCCCATCGAGAAAGAGACTATGTCGATTCCCTCGGATTTCATCTGGCTTACCAGATTTGATATTGCGATCGTTCCTGATGCGGGGATCTCCTGAAGCCTCTTGGATACCATTTGGGATACCTCGGTCGCGCCCATGCACGCTTATAATCTTAAAGGCTTCGGAATGGGGGTCCGAGGGCGGACACGGTGTCATTTCACGGTTCCTCTGGGGCCGGCCGTGTCGGAAAACGGACCTGTGAACATCCAAATACCGGCCGGGCATCCCGGACGCATGGAAGGTTCGGTGTGGACGGGACACATGGCCGCCCTGTTCTCGGCCATAGTCTGGGGGGTCACGTTCGTGTCCACCAAGGCCCTCCTGGAGGACTTCGAGCCGGTGGAGATCCTGATCATCCGCATGTCCATCGGGTTCCTCGTGCTGTGCGTGCTGTGCCCCAGGCTCCTGCACGTCACGGACAGGAGACAGGAGCTCTGGTTCGCCGCCGCCGGGCTCTGCGGGATATGCCTGTACTACCTCCTGGAGAACATCGCGTTGACGTACACCATGGCGTCGAACGTAGGCGTGATCGTCGCCGTGGCGCCGTTCTTCACCGCCATGCTCACCCGCCTGGTCTACGGCGACAGGCTGGGCAGGGGCTTCCTGCTGGGGTTCGTCATCGCCATGGCCGGGATCTGCATAATCATGTTCAACGGGCAGGAGCTCCACGTGGACCCGCTGGGGGACGCGCTGGCGTTCCTGGCCGCGCTGGTCTGGGCGTTCTACTCCGTGATCCTCAGGAGGATCGGGACGTTCGGGTACGGGACCATAGAGACCACCCGCAGGACGTTCATGTACGGCATCCTGTTCATGATCCCTGCCGCGCTGGCACTTGGGTTCTCCCCGGACCTCGGGGCCCTGGCTGAACCCGACATGCTCGGGCACATGCTGTTCCTCGGCGTGGTCGCGTCGGCCATGTGCTTCGTCACATGGGGGTTCGCCACCAGGAGGCTGGGCGCGGTGGAGACCAGCGCCTACATATACCTGATACCGGTGGTGACGGTCGTGTCGTCGGCGATGTTCCTGGACGAGGACATCACCGCCCTGGCGGTGCTGGGGACGGCGATGACGCTGGCCGGACTGATCATCTCGGAGTTCGCCGGGAAGAGGAAGGCCGAGTCCGCGGAGAGCATCTGATCGGAGACGCTCCACCGAGACCTCCACGCCGAACCTGTATCCGCATGGACAGAGGTAGTGCTCGATGAGAGATCTTTCGTTCCGAGAGTCCCACCTCATCATCCACCCCTCCATCGATGTCCCGCAGACTGGGCATCTGACCGATGCGATCGTATCTTCCAACATGCCCGTCGGATCACCGGTCGGGATACTTGCCGATGATCATTGTCACGATACCGGCATCCCGTCTCGGCACTCGTCATCCCAGAACGACACGCCGAACAGCGACTCGATGGTCTCCCTCGACCACTCGCCGTGCGGAGATTCGAAGCTCCCGCAGACGTCCCAGAGCTCCCTGAACAGCCCCTCGCGCTCGCCCTCGTCCCTGACCGCTTCGAGGATCGTGCGGCCGATGCTCTTGATCCTCCTGTCGAGGACCTTGTCCTGCATGTGGTTGTGGAACTGGGTCGTCGCGGCGGCCGAATCCAGGTCGTAGTCGTACGGGTCGAAGCTCGTGCGGCCGAATCTGTCGATGTGTCCGCGTATGGTCGCGGCATCGGTGTCGCGCCTGAAGCCTATATGATCCATATAGACCGCGGCGCAGTGCTTGCAGCCCATCGGCCTTTTGGTGCAGTCGCAGGTGGCGTCGAAGACGCCGTCCCTGTCGCGAAAGAGCACCACCTTCACGCCGGAGTCCCTGACCCTGGCGTATCCGGCGGTCCCGCTGAGCTCCACCCTCTCCATCACGGCACCCTTCTCCAGCAGCTTCACGCCCGCCTCGTATGTCCTGTCGCCAAGCTTCGCTCTAAGTTCGATTGAGTCCATCCCATCCATCGGTGAATCACCGCATCCCGTCACCCGCATGGAGTGTCGGTTCTTAAGGAGGATGTGCCGACATCCTTTTATGGGTCTTCCCTCCGTCCCCATCTCTCTGCCAGGACATGATGTGGATTGGCTCTCCTGCAATCAAGGACCTTACACCGATAGAAGGTCAAACGCCCATTACAGCCCTGAACTCATGGAGCCCGAGCATCTCGAGAAGTATCTTCGAATTCTCCTCCTTGGTCATCTTCTCCCATGCTTATCCTCGAAATAAGGTTTCGTGGCGGTCGGAGCCACATTCATTCCGTGTCCGAATCGTCCAGGCTCTGGTAGCTACAGTGGTCCTGCCCGTAGTATAGGGCCCGGTGTGCCACCCTCATGAATTCGGCGAGCATAGCCACGAGATGCTTATAGGCCATGAGCGCAGCGGCGAGACCGCTGGCATGGATGTAGCCCTCCGCTACATCATGGACGAGCTGGAGGGCGAGCGTCCCCTCGATCCGAAGAAGCGTCTCGCCAAGGTCGCTGGCATCTCGAATACTCCGTGGACGAGGACGTAGTCATGCATCCCCCCGGAAGCAAACCCGTTTACATTCGAGGAGAACCGTGCGGGCATGTTCATCATGTTCGCATCGGCGGACACAACATGGAAGGTCATGATGACCTCGTACGACGTACGCGATTGGGTAGAGAAGGCCTTTGACATCTACAAGACGGACCTGGACGGGTCCCGGTCCAGGACCAGGGACTCGGGCAGGGCCCGCGGCAGGATGTTCATCAATTTCATCGCGCTGATTATGCGCATAGCCATCCAGAGCAGGCTGCGCGACAACGAACAGGAGATCCTTGCATCGAAGAGGAGGAAGGACAACGTCTGCGGGCTTACGGTGGACGCGGTGATGAGGTCCCTGAGCACTCTGAAGTTAATCCACAGTCCCGGATACGACAGGCCCACACCCGCATCGAAGACGGTGAGGGAGATCTTTGCGCTCTTCGGGCTCGAAGAGCCCAAGAGCGGCAGAATCACCCGTTGACCATGTAGCCTACAAAACCCTAAGATTCAGGGCCTAAGGGGTTCAAGCGGTGAAATCACCGGCACCCATTAGGGAGCCGGTATAACAAGAAAGTCCAAGAATTTCCAGACAGAACCAGAAAACAGTTCACACTGATACTCGACTGTCCAACTCAAGATGACATGACCATTTTCGTAGTCGGCAATTCCAGTCTGAATGCTTCATCGAAATGCTCTGCGTTCACAATTTTGTCCACCAAAGCCTTATATGGTGGGAATGCCCCTCCGAATCCTATTACACGTCTGGCTTTTGCAACTGCCTCAAGCTGAGATTCTGACCACATTGGGGAAACGAATCCGTTCTTAGAAAGCGTATTGAATGGTACGAATCTCATAGGGTATGATACACATCCCATTTTGAGAATATCCTTTACACGATTGTAGAATGACTCCGGGGTATCGAACTGGCCAGTTTTAGAGTCATAAAAATTGTATAGAGTATAGAATGATATATTCCTCCTTCTAAATCCGGCATCTTCTAGGAGATCTGCTGCTCTATGAGCAGCAACACGCTCATGTTCTCCATCATAAGCCATACGAATCTCCTTTATCTTTAGCTCTGACAGGGCCTCTGCTTTCTCTACTGTCATCTGACGAGCATCCAAACCTTGGTTGAAATCAACCCACAGATCGGATTTACTCATAGATTTTATCTTCTCTTTCCAGTCAGGTAATGCTAAGAAGTTATTATCCCACAGTATTATCCGCTTATGCGATGGATGGACTTGTGACATCGGATCGCTCAGAATCGATTTCATACCACCTTCCAAAACTGGAACCATGCAGAAAGGACATCTGTTCACACAACCTCTCGATGTGAAGATTATGGATGCATCCCACCCTCTCCATTTATCGACCTGTTCAAGAATATCGTAGTCTGGCATGTGCTTCTCGGCTCTTGGATGGAGACCGACATTAACCCTGACATACGGGTATCTTAACCTGATGTTTTCTGGAAGTAATGAAGCGTAGATTCCCCCAACACTAATCTCTGCATCCGGAAATAGGCCATGATAATATTCTATCGCGCTGTGTACGGGTTTCCATGCATAGGTAAACAACGAAGTAATCTCAATCCTCTTTGGAACGAATCCATCTACACTATCAAACCCACGAACATATCTTATCTCATCGTCCATCGACCTTCCGTAAGCTGCAAGCTTCATCAATCCAAGTGGAGGGTACCTTGAATAATAGGACGGCTCGACCAGCAGAGTCTTCATGGATACCATCATGTATCATCGAATAATAAGGATTCCCTTGTAAAGACGGAAAAGGATCCTTATTTCGACATCTCTCAGGATCCTCTATGTTCAGCGATATAATCTATCGCTGCCTGTATGAATGAACACATTCCTCCCGTCGCTAAGCTCTCAAGGATTTCAGGCGTCATACGAGCTACATCTGGGTTATGAACATTGTTATTAAGATTATCACGATAGCTTGATTTGATGATGGAATCAAGAGTTGCTTTCATCCTTTCATCCTGTATTTTTTTACTATCCAACCATTTGGACAATTTGTCCTCTTTATGTTTTAATTTCTCTTGAGAACTATTTTGTCCATTTAATTTAAAAATCAAATTGATGCATTGTTCATATACAGAACGTAGTAGTGTGCCCGTTGCGATTGGAAACTTTTTGTACTTTTCACTTTTGGAAAGTTCATAAAGTTCTGCAATCATGGCAATCAATGCATTCTCATCAGCATTCTCTTTTATTAGAGAATCCCATTTGAGTGTCTCGAACATTTTTGTGGGTTGGGGGCCACCGCCTGTAGGTATGGACTTGGTAACCGCAGGTGTCGGATCTTTTTTCTGATATCTTTCTTTCAGATACTCTCTTTGATTTTTTGCTCTTTCATCAACCTGTTCTGTGAGGGTAAGCAACTCGGAACAAACTTTACGTTTGGGCTTCTTAACTGTTGATTCATCATAGACGTATGTTGAGAATGGGTTTTTAGGACCATTAATTGTTTTATCCAGATAGGACTCGGATGAATAATGAGCCAAATCCTGAAGACCTTCAAGAATAGGCGTTAGTGCAGCATACAGTTTATTCAATTCTGAAGATGAGGCCTCAAAACTATCTCTCGATGCATTCTCCACTATGTTTTTATTCAAAACATGGATTTCGCCGATTTGCCATCCTTTGTTATCGACATTTGAATTAGCAAAGACCAGCGAGGTGTCTCCAACTCTGAAATTGGATTTTCTGAAAGTTATGCTGCCATTTTTTATTTTTTTATTGGTGCCGGTATTCAAGAACCATGCAACTGCAAGAATTAGGTCTTCGGATTTTATTGGAACTATGGCTGGATGATCCAGAATAGGATTGCTATTTGCAGGATTTTTGAACAATTCCTCTCCTTCTACCAGTATTGATGTTTTGGGTCTAGGAATTCCGTACTTTTCCAAACTTTCTAAAATCTCGTTACCGGGGATGAAATCCGTTGAGAATTTCATCGGCACTGTTTCTTTCAAAAACTGAATCAGCTTCTCTTTGGAGAACGTCTCTCTTAGGGGGCCGTATATTCCTGCCAAGGTTATCTTTGTGAATGGAGGTGAATCATCATCGTCAGATGTTAGGTCGCTTAAACTATTGCGGATGGCCTCTTCTGCGTTATCAGTGCGATTCGCTTTAGTTATGCCGTTGCAGTCTATATCTATGGATAGACGCGGAGAATTCTCTGCTTTGGTAACAATGTGTAATGCATCACACACAGCGGCTCCGCTCCACATCCCGAGTCCGCGCCATCCGATATCCCCCTCACCTTTGCTGGAGTATCCAACAGTCAATGCATTAATCAGCTGACTCTTATCCATTCCGCGACCATCATCACGGATTTCTATGGAAGACCCTTTATTTATGTAGTTAATCTCAATTTTAAGAGCGCCTGCATCCAGAGCATTCTGAACATATTCACGTATACAATTCAGATTATTCGTATAGAGGCCACTGGTTATCGCCTCCAGAACTGATGCTCCTATTGGGTTTTTATCGAATTTCAAAGTCTCTTGCATCATATCACACCATTATGCTGTTGTAATCACCAAATATAAAGAATCATGTTCTTGAATCATTATCGAATTATCTGGATTTCTTTCGTTAGTTCTATCAAATAAGTCTGTTTTCGTTCCAGTTTCTGAGTTCTCTGCGCAAATCGGATTTCCAATCCGAAGAATCGATTCTGACAACACCTGAAAGATCTGTAGGACAATCCACCCCTGAATCCATAATGACGCAGACATTCTTCCTTCCCAACTTTCCAACGAAGTATCCGTACTCAAATACCACATTCTGTCTCGCGCGAGGACTGGGCTTAGAACCATTTAGTCCTCCGTAGTCATCAGCAGTCATCAAAATGATTGCGAAGCCTGCATCGTTAGATTCGTCGATGAACTTTTCAAAGAGTACCCTGCCCTCATTGACCTCATCCTTGAGAACAACCGGTTCCAATCCCATTGCTTCCACGTAATCCCTAACTGAATCGCGAAGGTCATCATCCCGTCCATGAACGATGAACACCCTGTTTCCGCTTTTGTTCAGAACAAGAGCGGATTCTTTTATCCCTTTGAGTTCTCCAATTAATGCCGAGAACCCGTTAATAACAAGAGGAAGAATGGGGCCATCATATTCACGATTAGGATCATCGTTATTATAATCCGAGCTCAGTGCAAACAACACTCTTTCATATTCATAGCATAGTTCATCCAACTCATCCTTGTTGCATTTTTCTTTGAATATATCCATAGATACTCTAGCCCAAGCTCTAAACTTGGAGTGCAAGTTCCCTATGGAAATCTGGTTTTCGACGTTGTAACAATCGTAATATGGTTTTCCATCCATCATCCTCTTGATTTCATTGATTGTTTCTTTGTAGAGGATTTCTCCATTTTGGATATGCTCCGAGATCTTTATTGACATTTGAACCACGACCCGAGTTTCGATTAGTTTTCCTATTAACTTTGTTCAGAATACTTAGATGATCTCTCTTCTGTGGAAGTATATGCACCCTTTCGATGAGTCCATCCTGAGTTATCTCGACAGCATCTAACATTCAAAATCGAACTTCTCCTGCTCGAAAATGTCTTTGTAAATTCGGCGCTCGAAAAACGAGTTTGAACGTCGAATTTACAAATCGAAGATGCAATCTCACCAAGAACCCTTTTAACTACTTTCTCTTGAATGATCCATCGTCTTCAGTAGCCTTCTTCCCATTCTTTCGATCAAGGGGACCACAAGTGCATTTCCCATTGTGAAGTATCTCTGACGTTCGGACATTCCCGTATCTGTCCAATTATCTGGGAATCCGTTAAGACGCTCACATTCCATCGGTGTCAGGATCCTCAACCTACCAGTCTGTGGATCCTCGATGATGTGACTGGAACGGTTCACTGACCCCTCACTGGTCAGCATCGTACGTCCAGGACGATCCAGGATATCGGGGAACGGGATCGCCCCTTCGGTGTAATGATAGGTCGACCCATCCTTCCTGGTACGAAGCTCCCTCTTCGCCCCCTTCATGTACTCCCACTTCGCGATGTCGATCTTATAGTACCGCTCATCCACATCCCTCTGGAGGATATCCCTGAGATTGATCGTGACATCCGGAGCCACCGGCTCGACATCCATCGTATAGACCATGTAATCCGCCATGACCCCTGCATGATAGAAGTCCTCCTCGAACCCGTTCGAGATGTCCACAAGCGATGGATACTGGGAATCATCGATGGAAAACTCGCCGACCTTCTTGGCATCCTTCGGAGGATCGACAGGGAACGGCTCGGCGAAGAAGCCAGTCCTCTCGATGATTCCCCTCCAGTCATGGCCCCTGTATGTCTCCGCGAAGGGCTCCGTGGATTTGCAAGCGAATATGAACGTGCGACGACGCCTCTGCTGCAGACCATACTCGGCGGCATTGATCACACGCCACTCCACACAGTACCCCTCATCCGCTAGGCAGCGGAGGATGATACCGAAGTCGCGCCCCCTCTGACTCGCCGGTGATCTGACAAGTCTGTCCACATTCTCCAGGAGGACAAACCTCGGAGACCTGAGCTTGATTATATCGAAGATGTTCCACCAAAGGACACCCTTCTTCCCCTCGATACCCTTGGCCTGTGTGGCTGCGACGGAATAATCCTGACAGGGGAACCCGCCGACGAGCAGATCGTGCTCTGGGACCTCTTCCCAGACCTTTGCGATATCCTCGTTCACATTGGTGGATCCGGAATCACCGAAATGGGCATCATAGCATCTGAATGCGAACTGGTCCTTCCTACCCGGCTCCCATTGATCGGCCCACATCGTGACGAATCTTTCAGATGCCCGTTCCAGGCCTATGCGGAATCCTCCGACACCGGCGAACAGCTCCACCACCCTGATATCGTCTCCCATCGATGCGAGGAGATCTTCATGATTATTAAAGCTGCCGATCGAATTATCTTAGAGTGACTCATTACACCTTTGATTGCCATGTCCGAGAGGGGGTCGAAGGAGACATCAGCCGAAGAGCTGCCATATGATGATTCTGATCTCGAGTCCATCCTGCGCTACGCCGGGAGACTCACCGGGAAGACCTTGGATGAGATGGCCAGTGGAGGTGAGATCGTCATAGGTGATGCACACTCCAAGGGCAGATTCGGCCAGATTGTTGAGGAGGATTACTTCCACATCCCGAACAACAGCCTTCCGGAACCAGACTTCAGAAAGGTCGGCATGGAACTGAAGGTGGCACCTATCAAGGGCGAAGGGGACAAGATGACCTCCAAGGAGAGGATGGTCCTAGGGATCATCAACTACGACGAGGTGCCAGAGAAGGGATTCAGGATATTCCTCGACAAGGGCTCACACATCCTCATCATATTCTACCATTGGAGGGAGAATTCGGACGTCCGTTCTTACCGCATCCTTAAGGTCGTAAATTGGAGGCCGACGGATGAGGAGCTCCGTTTAATCCTCGAGGATTGGAAGATCATCGAGGGGTACATACTTCGTGGTGAAGCGGATCTACTCTCCGAGAGACAGACCAGATATCTGGCCGCCAATACGAAGGGTGCCGGCCATGGCAAGGATGAACGCACCCAACCATTCTCGGACAGACCCGCCAAACAGAGATCTCTCTCGTTCAAGGCACAGTTCATGACGACACTGTTCCATTCCCATCCGGATGTGAACGAGACGTTCCTGGAGCCTCCTCTCATCGAGAATGATGATTCCGACACCATCTTCAAAGGCACTTGGTCCGAAGACCAGACGTTCGAGGAGTATGTCTTGGCCCGTTTCGACAGGTTCATCGGGAAGACCTGTCTGGAGATTGAGGGGATGCTGGACATCGAGTTGAACGAGTCGTCTAAACAATACTACTACACCCTGACCCTAGCCATGTTGGACGTGTTCGGCAAGAAACACGTCAAGGAGTTCGACGAGGCGGGTATCATCATCAAGACCGCCAGGATCAAACTCAACGGTCAGCCCAAGGAGAGCATGTCATTCCCTGCATTCAAGTACGAGGAACTGGTGGATCAGACCTGGGAGACCAGCGACTTCTACTCTCAAATCGACCATGAGTTCCTCATACCTGTTTTCCAGTTCAACACATCGGATCCAAGGAACGAAGGACGTAAGGAACTGACATTCAGGGGTGCGTTCTTCTGGTACGTCCCGGATGAGGACTTCAGGGTCATACAGAAGGTCTGGGAAGATACTCGGTCGAAGGTCTCCAGGATGGATTTCGACCATTTCATTGGGGCGAGCGATCGTCGCATCGCCCACGTGAGACCACATGGTCGGAACAGCAGGGACACATATCCGTTCCAGGGTGGCAACTACGTCAAAAGGAGCTTCTGGCTCAACGACAACTACCTGAAGGATGTCATCAGAGATGGCCTGAACAGATTGAGGTCACGGAAAAAGGGCTGATAGGCGACCCCTCACCGCATCCGGATCCTTCAACTCACATTCCCATATGGTGATGACCGTCCACCCGAGGGCCTCCAGAGCCCTCGTCTTCTCGATATCACGCGCCACATTCCTGTCGAACTTCTCCTGCCAGAACTCCGTATGAGTCTTCGGGAGAGGGAGGTTGCAACGCGGACAGCGATGCCAGAAGCAACCGTTGACGAATATGGCAATCTTCCGCCCAGGATATGCGATATCAGGCCTGCCCGGGACCTTCTTCCAATTCAAACGATACCCTGGATATCCAATCTCACGGAGGATCCTGCGGACCTCCTGCTCCGGTCCCGTATCCTTCCCCTTGTTGGCTTTCATGACCTTGCTTGTCACCGCGTTCGTAGGTTCGGGATTCCGACCTGTCATCTTCCTACTCTCCCGGATGTGCTCCGACTGGCATATTGGACCTGATTCATTGATCTTGATCCCGACATACATGATGCTTCGAACCAGGACCAGACGACTACTCTCCATCTCATAGAGAATGAATCGGACGAAATCATAATCATTATGATTCCAGGACATTGTCATCGGGATTCGGTGAATCCAGATTGATATCCTCCTTGATGCTGTCGAGCCACATGTCGATGTTCTCGGACGAATAATGCTTGGACCTCAATATCCTGACTATGTCACGACCTGTAATCAGGATTATCGGATGACCGTCCTCCTTCACCTCATCATATGCCTGCTTGGAGATGTAGCTGGTGGTAATCATAATTCCGAACTGCCTGTATTTGATCCTTGAGATCAACCGGGACATCCATCTTACCCCGACACCTTGATTGGACCCATACAGTTTGGCTTCCAATGAACATTCCATGGATATCCCACATTCGTTGGATCCGGCACGATACAGCCCTGTGGCATCACGTCCACCATCTCTCCATGGGCGGGTCACATCAAACTCCGAGAAATGGGGGTCCATCATCTGGACTATGCGCACCGCACAATGCTCGAACCCTTGAGGAAAATCCTCATACCGTTTCAAGATGGCATTGATTATTGCGATGCCTTCATCATCGTTGGGTAGTTGGGCCTTCACCCCTGGCCACTCCTGAATCCTCCTTGCCATCAACGGTCTGATTCCGATGCGCCCTCTCCTGTGGAAGTTCAACCATACCTCTGGGGCCATCCTATCCGCGTCAGGATCACCACTGACACGGGCTTCGAGCCATTCCTTGGAGATAGGGTCATCCCCGGTATCCAGGACGGTAAAGTATGCTTCATAGTTCTGGAAACGCTCAGAACCCATGGTCCTCCAGAATGCGACAAGCTCCTGGTCCTCTGTGAAATCCCGGCATCCTGGGACCGCCAGTCCCAGAAACCTAACATCACGACCGTGCTCTTTCTTGAATATAAGGATGGGTGGGATCCTGCTAACCTGTTCGGGATCATTAAGCCATTCATACAGATTACGTAAGACCAGATTGCCCTTCTTCACCGTATCATGGAGCTCATGGCCGGGTTGCCTGTTGTCCCCATAGTATCTGAAGATGCCGGTCTCATAGTTCATATAGTCTGGCCATTCAATCTCGGACATGGTCGTGTACAAAGTGAGATAGGCAAACTCGGTCTTTGAACCCTTGACGTATGTCTTGCGGAATCCACCGCTATTCTCGGTCCTTGGCAGAAGGTTGCTCAGGACCTCGTCACCCATATTCTTCTTGTTCCCACCCTTGTATAAGGCATCCACTATCAAGGGAGCATCCTTGAGCTCCTCGAAGGTGAACGTATTTGCCATATCCGCATATACGGATATTGCTGCTAAATAGCTACCGGAGAGGCTCCGAAGTCGGACTCCTCTCATTGCAGGACCATTCTGGATGCCGAGAAACACCTCTCAGAATGCTCGAACTATCCAGAACATGATACTCGGATACAATCATCCCGGATTACAACCGAGATCTGTCCCCTGCCATACGGTCCACATCGATCTTCATTGATGGTGGCTACACATTCATAGGTATTCGATGGAGTCCAGGAATTCGACGATTGTCTTCCCTTTGATCCATATGTTCTGTCTGTACATACGGATCCCGTTGACCTCCTCCGTCTTACGGCTCGAATCCTGGCCCGTCCCTCTGATGAACACGGGATGGTCCCTCGATTTGGGAAGGTTGATGGTCGTCGATACGGTTCCGTTCTTGTTGATTATCAAGGATCCGTCCTTCCTGCGCCTCTCGGTCTCACGAAGATGTCCACTCCATACGATGCGTCTCGTATCCTTCCATGTCCTGCGCACCTGTTTCTTGATGAAGGACATGGGGAATACAATCTTCTTGAATCCAAGGAAACGACTGCTGAGCAGATTGTCCTTCTCGGTTTCCTGGAAGACGATGGCAAGGAAGCTGTTGTTGACGAAATAATCGAAGATCCCCGAGTCCTGGAACTGGATGCCCTTGTCCAGGAACTCATCGAAGTCGATTCCCATGAGTTTGGTGGATTCTGTGGGGCCGCCTCCGGGATTGAGCACTATGGAGAACGGCAGGATGCTGCACCTCTCCAGGATTCCTATGTTCCTCATCTTGGTGGTTCCACCACCTAGCATGCTGATCACAATCTGCTCGGAGACCGACTTGCGGGCCCTGGCCACACTCACATCCAAGTCTTCGGCCAGTTCGCGGATGGTCCGACCACGATACCTTTCACTGGTGGCATGGCACAAGGCCTCCAACTCGTCAACAGATTCGAAGTCGCTCAGGTTGCCCTCCTCTGCACTGCGACACCTGCCGAAATGCTGCCTGACCATGTCCGTCACGAAGGCCCTCTTGAACCTGAAGCGAGGAGGATTCGGCCATTTCGGTGCGGTATCCAGACAGAGAAGTGATCCGCGGAGCTCTGATGACAACCGAGGGTACTCCATCTCGGGTTTCTCATATGTCTCGTCAATGGTCCTGATGAAATCGCGGATCAGCGTCCAATCATGTTCGATCTTCCTGATGTCATCCTCACTGAACTCATGCAGTTCGTATCCCTTGATGGGGAACTCCGCATAGTCAGCGGCCTGTGTTTTGCCCGAGGGATTCGACATATAGAGGTAGTAGACAATCAGCATGTGGTCGATCTTCTCATAGAATGGAGATGACAGGAATTCCTGCGAACCAATCGTCTTTATCGAAACAGCTGTGATGGTCATAGGCTCTTTGGCGATGAACATCTCTTTCGTTCCCTTCGATTCGGGATCCGCCACCACCCCTGTGACCTTGACCTCTGTCTCTATGCCATCGACAAGTATGTCCGGCGCATTCCTGCTGTTGGGTCTGTATCCAAGGACAGAGCGTTCTATGATGTCCCCTGCTATGCCTGTGATCTTGGGATGGGTTTTGGTCCGTTCGAGGACGTTCCTGCTGTCGACCTCCATCAGGGTCTTGCCAACCGCATGGTTGAAAATGTCCTCGATCTCACTTTTCGTGAATATCTGTTCATCAGGATATTCATGCATGTCCGATGTCCACAATCCCTATTTTTCCTCAGATCGTTAAACAGAGACGGGGATGAACCCGGACCCCTGGTCCAACGATTTCCTTCTGGAGCTCAGGACATGATGTCCTTGAAGTGACCCTGCGAGATCGCGTCCTTGATCTCCATGGCCATCCTGGCCCCTGTGCTCAGACCCGGGTAGATCAGGTCCGCATAGGGCGAGCCGGAGATGAACGGGTTGGTACCGGCGACGATCCTGGTGGAGATCTCGAAGACCTTGAACTGCAGCTTGTCGTTGACGACCGTCTCCAGACAGAACGGACCCCACATGCCCCCGAAGAGCTCGTAGGACTTGTTGACGATCTTCTCCGCCATCTCGAACGCCTTCGGCAGCAGCGACTCCCTCAGGACCACCGGCGTGTTCCCGGTGACCACGAACGAGGGGTACAGGCCGTGCCTCTTGGACTCCTCGATGGATCCGAGCTTGTACATCTCGTCGATGTTGGACTCGTCGCGCCTGTCCATGGACAGCAGCTCCAGGGACCCTCCCTGCTCGCATCTGTACCCGTCGGTCTTGTACGGGTCGTAGAAGAAGTGCATGTAGTACCTGGTACCGAGGCAGTACTCCTGGATCGTGTACGGCTGGGTGGGGTCGATGGACATCTTGAAGTCGGGGTAGTCCATGGCGATGAAGTAGCCCCTTCCGCCCTTGGCGCCGTGGTACTTGACCATCACGGGCTCGTCGATCTCCCTGGCGTCCGTTATGAGACGGGGCATGGGCACTCCGGCGCCGGTGATCCACTGCCTCTGCATGTCCCTGTCGGACTCCCAGTTCAGGACCGCGCGGTTGCCGTACGAGGGGACCTCCATGTCGGAGAACCTGCGGGACCCCATGTACTCCACGAAGGAGCCGTGGGGGATGATGATGACGTTCCTGTCCAGCAGCTCCCCGGTGCGGTCGTCGAAGTCGTCGAAGTCCTGGTACCTCAGGATCTCGTCGGGCTTGGCCAGGGGGAACGCGTCGTAGTACTTCGTGCTGTGGGTTATGGTGAGCCCAAGGGTCTTGAAGCCCATCTTCCTCGCGCCGTGGAAGATCTGCAGGGACGAGTGGGAGCACAGCGTGGCGATTGTGATGTCGCTGGTGTCGTACCCGTCCAGAATCTCTTCGATCTTGCTCTTGGGAACCATATCCAGGGATTGCGCTCATACCTATAAATCATTCCATCCCGGATTCGACTGGACACGGCCGATCTGAGGGCGTGTCAGGACCGTCTCCCGAAATTACTAGAAATTACTAGAAATTACTAAAATGGTAATTCCGAGGTCTGTGACGGCCCGTGCTCACATTAATTAGAGTAGTCGGCATACGGAGGATGTCCCTCCGCGGAGGGAGGTCGATACATTGGACATGACAGAACTAACACCCCATATCGAAGAAATGAAAAGGGTGCTCGGAGACAAGATCGACGAAGAACAGCTCATCGCCGAGCTGAACAAGTACCTCAACGATTACCACGTGAACATCGAGTCCGCCAAGCGCGGGATCATCAGGAAGTACGGCGGGTCCGACAGCTCGTCCTTCGTCACCGCGTCCTCGGTCGTCAAGAAGATCGCGGACCTGTCCGGGACGGAGCAGAACGTCGACGTCCTGGCGAAGGTGGTCTACGTCGAGAACAAGAACATCACCGTGAAGGGCCTGAACAAGACCATCGTCTCGGGGATCCTCGGGGACGAGACATCCACCGCGTCCTTCACGCTCTGGGAGCCCGGCAGCGTCATGCTGGAGAAGGGCTCCGTCTACTACTTCAGGAACTGCTACTGCAAGCTCTGGAACGACAGGGTCCAGATCAACCTCGGCAACCGCGGGAGGGTCGAGCCCGCGACCAACGTGACCCTGAACGTGCCCGAGCGCACGATATCGCTCTCCGCCCAGGAGTGCAAGATCGGCGACATCCGCGAGGGGATGGGCAACGTCACCGTCACCGGGAAGGTCCTCTCCACCGAGGCCAGGAAGATCACCGTCAGGGGAGAGCAGAAGACCGTCTACTCCGGACTCATCGCCGACGACACCGGCAAGATCCAGTACTCCGCCTGGCACGACTTCGAGCTCAAGGTCGGGGAGACCATCTGCGCCAAGAACGCCTACATCCGCTCGTGGAAGGGCATACCTCAGCTGAACATGGGGGACCGCTGCGAGGTCAGCAGGGTCGACGCCGTCTTCGACACGGTCGACTCCGGGACCACCAGGAAGACCGTCGCGGAGATCGCGAGGATCGGCGGAGGGCTGGACATCACCCTCGAGGGCCTCGTCGTGGACATGAAGAACGGAAGCGGCCTCATCAAGAGGTGCCCCCAGTGCAACCGCTCCATCCTCAACGGCGTCTGCACCGCCCACGGACAGGTCGAGGGCGTGCCGGACCTCAGGATGAAGGTCGTCATCGACGACGGGACCGGCGCGATCGGCGCCATCATCAACAGGGCCGACACCGAGAAGCTCACCGGCGTGTCGATGAAGGCCGCCGAGGGCCTCGCCGCGGCAAAGGGCGAGGGGGTCGTCGCCAGGGAGATCATGGGAAGGATGCTGATGCACAGGATCACAGTCACCGGCAACGTGATGAGCGACGACTACGGGCCCAGCATGATCGTGAGGTCCGCCGAGCCCGTGGAGGTGAACCTCCAGGAGGAGGCAGAGAAGCTCCTCGAGGAAGTGGAGGCGGCGATATGAACGCCAGGGAGACCGCATGGAGGGTCTTCGCCACGGAGCTCAACAGCTCCACGCTGGAGATCAAGGCGACGGAGGAGAAGATGCCGTCGTACGTCGTGTCCCCCCTCGGGGCCAAGATGAACAGGGTCCTGATCGCGGGCGTCATGACCGAGAAGGAGAACATCGGGTCGCCCGACGAGCCGATGTGGAAGGTCAGGATCCAGGACGTCAGCGGGAACTACTACGTGAACGTCGGAAGGTACCAGCCGGAGGCGTCGGCGGCCATGGCCGACCTGGAGGCGCCCTGCTTCGTCGCCGCGGTCGGAAGGGTCAGGACCTACACCACCGACGACCAGAGGGTGTTCGTGTCCGTCAGGCCCGAGCACATCATCAGGATCGACGAGCAGACCCGCAACGAGTGGCTCCTGGAGACCGCCAAGTCCACCTGGAGGAGGCTGAAGAACGCCAAGACCGTCCTGGGCATGCCCGACGCCAAGGTCCCGGACCTGCTGGCGATGGGTATGACCGAGGCGGAGGCCGAGGGGCTGCTCTACGCCCTGGACAACTACGGGCAGCTGCCCGACTCCGCGGCGTACCTGAAGACCATCCAGAACGCCCTCCGCATGCTGCTGCCCGAGAGGGACGTCGACTTCGGGTTCCCCGAGGACCTCTCCGACGAGCCGGACGAGATCGACATGGACGGCTCCGGCTCGGACGAGCACAACCACGGCCAGCTGGAGGACATCATCCTCAACATGCTGGAGGAGCTGGACACCGACGGCAAGGGGGCCCCCAGGGACGAGCTGGAGAGGCGCGCCGAGGCCGAGGGCATCAGCAGCATAGAGCTCGAGGAGATCTCCAACGTCCTCATGGACAAGGGGCTCGTCTACGAACCCAACCTCAGATACCTCAAGCGCATCTGAATCAGGAAAAACGGGGAGGGGGACCCTCCCCCACTTAATCGGTTTCTCAGATCACTGTATCTTGTCGAGCTCGCCCTCGAGCTGGTCCTGGTACTCGACGAAGGCCAGCTTGCTGGTGAGGATGGTCCAGAAGGCGAACATCCCCATGAACAGGGCGAACAGTCCCATGGCACCGGTGAACATGGACACGATGCACAGGATCACGGCGATCCAGTACTTCGTCCTCTTCCAGCACAGGACGGACGACACGATCCCGCAGAGAGATGACAGGATGTACGCGTATCCGGCGATCTGGAAGACGTCGGTGAGCTGGGATGCCGTCCATCCGTAGTAGTCGACGTAGTCGGCGTACAGGGGGTCGGTCATGATCATGTTGACGATTCCGTCCAGGTCCACGAGGATGTAGATGCCTATGATGAGGAAGGGGATGGAGTAGATCAGCATCAATGCGATCGCCCAGTTCAGACGGAACTTTATCACATCGCGGATCTCCTGTTTCTCCGCCTCCACCTGCTCAGGGTTCCTACCGGGGACCCTGGCTCCGCATGCCGGACAGAACTTGGCGTCGGCCGCGAGGAGCTGGCCGCACTGGATACAGAAGTTCTGGTTGTCCATGCGGAGTAATCTGCCTGGGACTATAAAGCTTAGTTCAGGAAGACGGCCGATGCGTAGCCCACCACGGCCCCGGGATCCATGCCGAGGGAGTCGTAGGAGTCCGTGTGCCTGAGCACCCTCGCCTCCGCACCCTCGGACCACAGCATGGCCGTGGCCGTCGGCCCGTATCCGCACATGGAGACCCTGTTCCCGTAGACCGTCCTGTACATGCCCTCCACATCCATCGCGGCGATCCTGTCCAGCACCATCCCGTCCAGCCTCCCGGCCTCCTCCTTCGGGATGTAGTGCGACATGTCCGTTGATGCGATGACGACGGCGTCGCGGTCCGAACATGCCTCCCTGAGGACGGACGCGAGCTCCGCGGCGGCCCTGGGGGACTGGTCCCCCATCGTGACCGCCACGATCGACGGGTCGGGGTCGATGTACTGGATGAACGGAACCTGGACCTCCACGGCATGCTCCCTGGCGTGAGCGCGGGGATCGTCGGCGAACACCTCTGACAGCCTGGAGCAGACCTCCCTGTCGCTCCTGCACACGCCGAGGGGCGTCGAGAAGTCCTCCGAGCATATCACCGTCCTCCCCATGGCGGTCCCGTAGTGGTCCGGACCGATGATCACGTACAGGTCGGGGAGGCCGTCCTCCCTCAGGGCACGGTAGGCGTGCGCCGCGGTCATCCCCGAGCAGACGTACCCGGCGTGAGGGGCCATGATCCCCGAGATCCTGCGGTCGGAGCCGGCATCCCCCGGCTCCCCCGGACCCAGCGGATGGGAGAAGCACCATCCGATCATGTCGCGCAGGTCGTCAGGGTCGGCGGGGTAGAAGCGTCCCGCCACTGCAGGGAGTCTCATGAGAATGGGGTAAGGGGTTTGGGAAGAAGTTTCTTTGTATCGTGATCAGACCAGCTTGGCCTCGAAGTCCTCGATCTCCATGTTGAAGTCGTTGGGGTCCTTGAGGTCGCCCCTCTCGAAGAGGACCTGCCTGGACAGGAGCCAGTAGATGCAGGCCAGGGCGCGCCTTCCCTTGTTGTTGGTGGGGATGACGAGGTCGACGTTGCGGGTCTCGTTGTTGGCGTCGCACATGGCGATGATCGGGATTCCCAGGTTGAGGGCCTCGTTGAGGGCCTGCTTGTCCGCGGCGGGGTCGGTGATGACGATGATCTCCGGCTCGATGAACGCGGGGTTGGTGGGGTTGGTCAGGGTTCCGGGGACGAAACGTCCGGCGAAGGCGGGGGCTCCGATGGCTTTGGAGAACTCCCTGGCGGGCTTCTGTCCGTACTGCCTGGCGGAGACCACGAGGATCCTCTTGGGGTCGTAGCGGCTCAGGAAGGAAGCGGCGGCCCTGATCCTCTCATCGGTCTTCTTGACGTCGAGAACGTACAGTCCGTCCTGCCTGACCTTGTAGATGAAATCCTTCATGTCGGCGGATTTCTGCTGGGTACCGATGTGTACTCCGGATGTCAGGTAGATGTCTTCTGCGACCAGAAGGTCGGCGTTGTTCACAGGTTGGATTTCCTCGTCGGTCATCTGAAAGTCTCCTTTAGTTTCTTACGACAGTGATAGGAATGAGATCCTTGTCAAACTCCAGCATGGCGATGTCGATGGGGTCCAGCATGTCCTCGGGATAGTCCACGAGCACGGGAGCCCCATATGAGATCTGCAGCGCCCTGGCGCCGATGATCCTTGCCTTCTCGAATCTTGTGTACTTCATATGGGTCACCATACGGGATGTCCCGCCCATGAGGGATGTCGCATATAAACCTATCCCTACCTGTTAGTAGGAATAACTAGTAACGCTCGCGCGTATTATAGGGAGACGCGCCGGGAACGGACAAGCGTTTTCAACCAGGACCGCATCCACGGGGGCATGGCAGAGGAACTGGAGGTCTGCGCGGCGGCTTACTTCCGCAGCATTGGAAAGGATGTGACGACCACTGAGGAGTTCGTCATGGGCGCGTCCCTGGAGCTCAAATGGATGTCGCCGTCCGACGCCAAGCTCCTCCTGGCACTCCTCGTGCGCAAGGGGATAGTCTCCCAGAGGGACGGGTACGTCCGTCCCGCGACCGACCTGTCCGCGGTCGACGTGCCCCTGGCATACCGCCCCCCGAAGGAGCTGACTGAATCGCTCCATGCGAAGAGCCAGACTGACGCTCCCGCGAAGAAGGCGGAGAGGCCTGCGGCGCCGGCGGACGTTTTCCCGGCCCTCATGGAGAGGGCGGTCGAGTCCGGGATGGAACGCAGGGACTTCATTCAGAACTGCAACAGGATCCAGAAGAGGTTGGACATCGAGATAGGGATCGCGGCGCTCATCGTCCTCAGGGACGCTGGCACTGATGTCTCCCCCTACCTCGACGCCGTTTATGATTCGGTCAGGACGAGCTGAGCTCACTCCTTCTTGATGAAGTTGGCCAGGGTCATCTTGTCGGACCTGGACCCGCCGACGGTGGTTCCGGACTGGACGGTCTCCATCAGCTTGATGTCGAGGGCCTTCTCGATCTTCTTGATGAGCTTGTCATCGGGGATCTGGTTGTTGGCCTCCACCTTGGCGAGCAGTCCCTTCTTCTCCTGGATGGATGCCGCGAACTGCTCGAGGTCCATACCCCTCGCCTCGCGGGCCGCCCGGATGGCCCCGCCGTAGTCGTCGATGAGCTCGACGGAGGTCGTGCCGGCGTAGATGTCCTTGGACTTCATCCTCCTCTCGCGCCTCTCGAGCCTCTGGTCGATGACAGTCTGGCTCACCGGGGCCCCACCGGAGGACTGCGCCCTGTAGTCCTCGCCGAACTTGGCGCATCCAGGACATACGTTGAGCTTGGTACCCTCCACGATGACCGCACGTGTCTGCGGAACGTCCTTACCGCACATCTCGCAAATCATGCGGGTCCGTACCGATGGCATCGTAATTAAATTTCATCCTGAACGCGCGCGCCACTCGGAAATCGTTATAATATATGTCCCCGTTGACCGTCGGGAGGACACATGACGGATACGAACGACGAGGTTTCTGAACTGAAGGCGAAGATCGTCACACTCGAGGAGAGGAACGTCAGGCTGATGGAGGACCTCCAGAACGCCGAGACCGAGAAGCGCTACTCCGAGAGCGAGCTGTTCAGGCTGCAGAAGGACATCTCCAGGCTCAGGAACGAGCTGGAGAGGCTCAAGAGCCCGCCGCTCATCATCGGGGCTGTCAAGGACGTTCTGCCCAACAACCGCGTCGTCGTCAAGAGCTCCACGGGACCCGACTTCGTGGTCTCGGTTTCGGAGTACGTGCCCGAGGCGGAACTCGTCCCCGGATGCAGGGTGTCCCTCAACAAGCAGACGCTGTCTGTCATGGACGTGCTGCCCGCCCCGATCGACCCCGTGGTCTCGGGAGCGGAGATCATCGACAAACCGGATGTCACCTACGACGACATCGGAGGCCTGAAACAGCAGATGCTGGAGCTCCGCGAGGCCGTGGAGGACCCGTTGCTGAGGCCCGAGCTGTACGCGAAGGTCGGTATCGAGCCCCCCAAGGGAGTCCTCCTTGTGGGTCCGCCAGGAACCGGTAAGACCCTGATGGCCAAGGCCGTGGCGCACGCCACCCAGGCGACGTTCATCAGGCTGGTCGGATCGGAGCTCGTCCAGAAGTACATCGGAGAGGGCGCCAGGCTCGTCCGCGAGCTGTTCCAGCTCGCCAAGGAGAAGGCGCCGAGCATCATCTTCATCGACGAGCTCGACTCCGTCGGAGCCAAGAGGCTCGACGTCGCCACGTCCGGCGACAGGGAGGTCCAGAGGACCCTCATGCAGCTCCTCGCCGAGCTGGACGGTTTCACACCCACGAGCGACGTCAAGATCATCGGCGCGACCAACAGGCCCGACATCCTGGACGATGCCCTCCTGAGGCCCGGCAGGTTCGACAGGATCATCGATGTCGGACTCCCGGACCTGGACGGCAGGAAGCAGATCTTCGAGATCCACCTCGCCCACATGAACGTGGACAAGAAGATCTCCGCCAAGAAGCTCGCCGAGATCACCGAGGGCGTCTCCGGTGCCGAGATCAAGAGCATCTGCACCGAGGCAGGAATGCTGGCGATCAGGAACGACCGCGACCACATCACCGAGAAGGACTTCCTCAACGCGAAGGACAAGGTCCTGGAGGCCGGAAGGAACAAGGCGAAGCCCGCCCCGGCCTACATGTTCGGCTGATCCAACAATTTCACACGGAGGGGCGGAAGCCCCTCCTCGTTTATGACAACGGAACGGGCCGCGCCGACGGCCCTTCCGCCTCACTCCCTCTCGTTGTCCTCTCCGCCGAAGAACGAGAGCTGGGATGCGCCGTAGATCTCCTCCAGCCCTATGAAGTCCTGGGCGGACACGGCCCTGATCTCTCCGAAGACCCCGGTGTTCTCCATGGCCTTGAAAAGCTCCATCCCGACCACGGTCTGGGGTATGGCATCGGAGTCCAGGAGGTCCCCGTAGAGGACATCCGGCACTGAGTACCAGTCCAGCATCCTCTGCTCGTCGTCCTCCGACAGGGTGTCGCACTTGGACAGGAGGTTGAGCATCGGGAGCTGCAGCCTGAACTGGACGAGCGCCCCGAGGGTCATGGCCGAAATGAACCCGTTCGGCGTCCTGCAGAGCGAGGGATCGGAGAGGTACACGATCATGGAGTCCTCGCGTCCGAAGGCCTTGACGGTGACCTCGGAGGACTCCCTGAATGCGAAGAGCTCCAGCTGACCAGGGGTGTCGATGAGCGCATAGTCGGTCTTGTAGGTGTTCACGACCTCCATCATCTTGCCGATGTTGACAGCCATGAGGTCCGCCGCGACGATCTGCGCCCCGTTCGGTCCCAGGGAGTACTCCTGCATGACCTCGTCCAAGGAGATCCATTCGCGGATGTCCACATCGGGTTCGTAGGGGAGGGTGTCGGCACCGGGATCCATGTTGATCACGATGGAGTCCACCGCGGCATCGTCCAGCCAGTCCCTGTACGCTCCGACGAGTGTGCTCTTACCGCTACCTGCGGTCCCGACAAAGAACAGGTTCTTCACTTAATCCACGCTCCGTGGCATGAGCCACATAACCCCCAGGGACGAAATCAATATAAAAATTGGACTTCTACACGTCCTCTATGAATGTGAGTTATCGCCACCCCGGACCGTTCGCGGTCATCGGGCTCATCGCCGCATTCGCCCTGGCCATCGTCATCGTGACGGCCATCATGGGCGACCCGGCCTGGGTCTACGGGGAGAACATGCTGTCCGACCTGGGCGTCTCCGATGTCCAGAGCACAGCGGACCTCTTCAACTACGGGTGCATCGTGATCGGCATCCTCGTCTTCGTCTTCGGACTGGGCAAATCGCTCTGCGAGTCCAGCTGCAACCGCGCCAGCGGATGCATGCTCGCCATCTCCGGGATCTTCCTGATCCTCGTCGGCTACATCCACAGCGACTTCGGGAACGGGAACACCCACGACACCATCGCCATCCTTTGCTACCTCTTCCTGTTCATCGCCATGGTCCTCTCCGCCATCGGAGACTCCAAGGACGGATACAGGCTGAACTCCGCTCTGACCGTCGTTCTCATCCTGATCATCCTCGGATGCTGCGTCGGTATGAACATCGAATCCCTCGAGGTCATCACCACCGCCTGCGCCATCGTCTGGCTCGCCGGAATCAGCGCCAAGATGATCTTCACCTCGAGGAACACCAACTGAATGAGGTGCTAATATGTCTGCAATCCCCAAGAAAATGGTCTTCGGAGCCGCCCTCGGACTCATCGGAGGAATCATCGGCATCGCCGCCGTTGCCTGCGCATGGGACGGGACCCTCGACTCCCTGACCCTGGTCGGCCTCAACATGCTCGTCGCATGCATGTTCTTCGCCGTCGCCGGAGCGTTCACCAAGTTCACCCCCGTGCAGGGATCCACGATCCTCGTCCTTGCGGCCGTCTGCGAGGCCATGGTCATCCTGTCCATGCTGTACGAGGCGTCCTACGTCTGGCTGAACCTCATCCTCGCCGTCATCGGCGCTGTCAACATCCTGTTCGCCGCCTGCCCCACCGTCACTTCGTGGGTCGACACCAACAGGATCTGAACAGAAACGGCCCCGAAAGGGGCCTTCCTTTCCTTGATTCTACAAAACTTTGTGTAACTACCCTGTTTTCGGTGCCTTTAAATCGCCGGATTCGTTCTCCCCCTCATGGATGAGAAGTACTCCTTCGCGCTCAGGAAGCTCGCCCTGCTAGGGGCGATGGACGATTACATCGCCATATCCTCCAGGGAGCTCGGCGAGGCCCTCGAGATGAGCCAACAGTCGGCGTCCAAGAGGATTCTGGAGCTTCTGGACGAGAAGTACATCGTCCGCGACCTCGGCGCCCGCAGACAGCGCATCAAGCTGACGCAGAAGGGCATCGACGACCTGAAGAAGGAGTACAACGAGTATCGCAGGATCTTCGAGCTCACCGACCACATCACCATCCACGGCAGCGTCGTCTCCGGCATGGGCGAGGGAGGATACTACATCTGCCAGGACGGCTACAAGGCCCAGTTCCAGTCCAAGCTCGGGTTCACACCCTTCGAGGGCACGCTGAACATCCAGGTGGACCCGGAGGATGTTGGTAAGCTCGATGTCGTCAGGAGCACCGCGGGCATCATGATCAGCGGGTTCTCGAACGACGGCAGGAGCTTCGGCGACGTCATCGCCTACAAGGCCAAGATCCGCAACATCGACTGCGCCATCGTGGTCCCGGAGAGGTCCCACTACGTGGACACCATCGAGATCATCTGCCAGTACCACCTCAGGAGGACCCTGAGCCTGGAGGACGGCGACCACATCGACGTCAAGGTCAACATCTGATCCCGTCGAACGGGACCCTTATTCTTTGAAAATAAATTGACCGCCCCGCGAGGGGGCGGTCGCAATCAGTTTGTGAGCGAGGATATCACCGAGCGGAAGATGACCTTGCCGTCACCCTCCTCATCGGTGTATCCGCGGGTCCAGTCCGGATGCGTGAACCTTGTGATCACACGCTCCGGGTGGGGCATCATGCCCAGGACGTTGCCCGCGGGGTTGCAGATTCCGGCGATGTCCGACGGCGACCCGTTGGGGTTCCAGGGATACACAGCATCGGAACCGTCGGGACAGACGTACCTGAAGACCACCTGGTCGTTGTCCTCCAGCCTCTGGACGAAGTCCGGATCCATGCTCATGAGCTTCCCCTCCGCATGGGCGGACGGGATCATGAGCATCCTCTTCTCGGGGATGTCCCTCGTGAACAGGCACTTGCCGCGGTTGTCGTTCCTCAGCACGGTCGGACGGCACTCGAACCTGCCCGAGTCGTTGGTGTACAGGGCGGCGGTGGGCTGCTCCGACATGGTGCCCTCGAGGGCTGGGAGGAGTCCCATCTCCACGAGGATCTGGAATCCGTTGCAGACACCCAGGACGGGCTTCCCGGACTCCACGAACCTCCTGACCTCCGGACCTATGGCGGCCTTGATCCTCGCCGCGAAGATTGCTCCCGCGCGGACGTAGTCCCCTGCGGAGAATCCTCCGGGGAAGGCGAGGACGTCGTAGTCCTCCAGGTCGCGGCACATGTCCGCAGGCGCCTGCTTGATCAGCTGCTTCAGATGGACCTCCTCCGCCTGGGCCCCGACGGACCTGAAGGCGTAGGCCATCTCATCCTCGCAGTTCGTTCCCTCGATCCTGACGACGCATACCCTGACGTCCTCCGGCTTCATTCCGCAGCACCTCCCATTATATTCCAGATGGGATCGTTCCAAGCGCTCCTCATCTCATCGAGCGGGACGAACGTCCCGTTGTCCTTGATCTTCAGACCGTCGCCCTTGGTGATGCCGAGGAGCACGGCGTCGTCGCCCATGATCTCGGTGAACCTCGTGACGTCCATGCCGTCTACCTCCACGATCCAGCGGCTGTTGCTCTCGGAGTACAGCTTCCTCCTGAGGTCCATGCCGTCGATGCCCTCGAGAGATATCTCTGCGCCGACGTGTCCGGATATGCACATCTCGGCGACGGCGACGGCTATCCCTCCGTCCGAGCAGTCGTGGCAGCTCAGGACGATGCCCTCGTCCATCGCCTTCAGCAGCTCGTCCATGTACCTCTTGAGCGCGGGGATGTCCACTCCCGGGACCGCCCCCTGCTCCCCGCCGAACTTCCTGAACAGCAGGGACATTCCCATCTCGTCGCGGGTCCTGCCCACCACGAAGATGCAGCTGCCGACCTTCTTGAAGTCGGCGGTGACGGCCTTCCTGACGTCGTCGATGAGCCCGCATCCGAGGATCATCGGGGTCGGCAGGATGTGGTGTCCGCCGGGAGCCTCGTTGTACAGGCTGACGTTCCCGGACGGGATGGGGATGTTCAGCTCCCTGGCGATCTCGCCCAGGCCCCTGACGGCCTCCCTGAACTCGCCGAGCCTCTCGGGCTTCTCGGGGTTGCCGAAGTTGAGGCAGTCCGTGAACGCGTTGGGCCTGGCGCCGACGGCGACCAGGTTCCTGCATGCCTCGTCGATGCATGCCATGCCGCCCTTGTAGGGGTCGCCCTCGGTGAACCAGGGGTTGCACCCTATGGCCGCGGCGAGTCCCTTCATGCTGCCCTGCACGGGCATGAGCACGGATGCGTCTCCGGGGCCGGTCTCGTTGAGCGGCCCGACCATCGGGTGGATGACCGTGGAGGCGCGTACCTCGTGGTCGTACTGCCTTATGGCCCACTCCTTCGATGCGACGTTGGGGTCGGAGAGCAGGGACAGGATGACCTCCCTGTCGTCGGGGAGCTCCGGGAACCTCTCCCTCTCCTTGGTGTACACGTCCGGGAGGGCGTACGGCCTGTTGTAGACGGGCCCTCCCGTCAGGAACTCCAGGTCCATGTCGAAAATCATCTCGCCGTTCCAGAAGAGGCGGGTGCGCTTCTCGCTGGTGGTCCTGGCGATGGGTGTCGCCAGAACGTCCCACATCTCGAAGATCTCCAGGACCTTCTCGACGTTCTCCGGCTTGCATGTGCACATCATGCGCTCCTGCGACTCGGACACCCAGATCTCCCATGGGGCGAGTCCGGGCTCCTTCAGGGGCACGTTCTCGAGGTCCACATCGGCCCCGCATCCCGCATCCAGGGCCATCTCGCCCACGACGCAGCTCAGACCGCCGCCTCCGAGGTCCTTCATGCCTGTGATGAGATGCTTGGCGTTGACCTCGAAGCACGCGTGCATGACCGGCTCCTTCGTGATGGGGTCCCCGAGCTGGACGGCTCCCCTCGAGTCCTCGTCGGACGTCGCGGTGAGGTCCGCGGAGGCGAAGTTCACACCGTGGATGCCGTCGCGGCCGGTGCGTCAGCCGATGAGGATCATGACCTCCCCGGGGCCTCCTGCGTAGTTCCTGGCGAGGTCGGCGCGCTTGACGATCCCCAGGCACGCCACGTTGACGAGGCAGTTGCCCGTGTACTTCTCGTCGAAGAAGAAGCCGCCGGTGATGGTCGGGATCCCCACGCGGTTCCCGTAGTCCCTGATGCCGGACACGACGCCGTTCACCAGGTATCTGGGGTGCTTCACTCCCGGAGGGAGCTCCCCCTTCCTGTCGATGGGGCCGAAGCACAGGGGGTCGGCCAGTCCTATCGGCTGGGCGCCCATGCACACGACGTCCCTCAGGATCCCCCCGATGCCCGTCGCGGCTCCGCCGTACGGCTCTATCGCTGAGGGATGGTTGTGGCTCTCTATCCTCAGGGCGTAGCCGTGGTCGTCGTCGAAGACCATCACGCCCGCGTCCCCCCTGGACAGGATGTCGTCCCTGTCGAGGCCGAAGACGAACTCCTTCAGGATGGGCTTGGAGCTCTTGTAGCAGCAGTGCTCGCTCCACGCCTGCCCGAGGGCCTGGAGCTCCACGTCCGTGGGGTTCCTCCCCTCGCCCTGGAAGTACTCCTTGATCCTCTTCATCTCGTCGAGGGACAGCCCCAGGCTCATGTCCTTGGAGACTGACTCCAGGACGTCGTCCGAGGCCGACAGGATGTCCACGTCGTAAAGCTCGAACGGAACGTCACGTTTGATCATCGGTCCGGCCATCGTATCATCTCACGGTGACGCGGTAGTTCTGGATCACGGGATTGGCCAGGAGGCTCTTGCACATCTCCTCCGCCTCGGCCTCCGCCTTGTCGGCGGGGGCGTCGATGTCCACCTCGAACAGCTTCACTGTCTTGACACCGGCGATGCCCTGGAAGCCCAGGGACTGGAGGGTCTTCATGGTGTTCTTGCCCTCCGGGTCCGCGACCCCTTTCTTGAGCTCGATTCTGATCTCGACGATCGTCATGATGAACCGATGGCTCAGCTTTCTTATAAGGATGCGCGTGCCCGCGTCCACGCGCACGGATCCGCGGGCGGGCGCGTCCCGCCGCGCGGAGCCAATCATTATCAGATGTGCCAGACAATACGGTAACGATGACAGATTCCATCGTCCTCAAGGTCGCCATGGCCAGGAGGCAGTCCGAGGCCGGCTACGGCCGGGCCAGGATAGACACGGACTCCCGCAGGCAGCTCGGGCTGGACATAGGGGACACGATCGAGATCGTGGGCAAGCGGTCCGTGGTCGCCAAGGTATTCAAGTGCGACCCCGAGGACGAGGGGAGGGGCATGATATTCATCGACGGGCTGACGAGGACGAGCGCCGGGATCAGCGTCGACGAGAACGTCACGGTGAGGAGGTGCGAGCCGCTGATTGCCGAACAGGTCGTCCTGGCCCCCAACATACCTGACGGGAAGAAGATCAAGTTCGAGAAGGGGATCGAGGACATCTTCCTCAAGGGACTTCTGGCCAGGCCCCTGGTCGCCGGCACCGACATCATCGTGCCCAACATAGCGCTGATGGGCAACAGGTCGACGTTCACGGTCGTCTCGACGACGCCCACCGGCCCGGTCCTGGTGACCGCGGGGACGCAGATCGTCATCAGGGACTCCGCCAAGAAGCAGAAGGCCAACAAGAGCAACACAGGCCAGCAGATAACATACGACGACGTGGGGGGCCTGGACGAGGAGCTGAGGCGCATCAGGGAGATGATCGAGCTCCCGCTGAAGCACCCCGAGCTCTTCGACAGGCTCGGGATCGGCGCCCCGCGCGGGGTCCTCCTTTACGGACCTCCGGGGACCGGCAAGACCCTGATAGCCGAGGCGGTGGCGAACGAGTCCGGCGCCACGCTGTTCTCCGTGAGGGGGCCCGAGATCATGGGCCAGTACTACGGGCAGAGCGAGGAGAGGCTCAGGGACGTGTTCAAGGAGGCCTCCGAGAACACGCCCAGCATCATCTTCCTGGACGAGATAGACTCCATAGCCCCCAACAGGGACGCCGTCTACGGAGAGGTGGAGCGCAGGGTCGTCGCCCAGCTCCTGACCCTGATGGACGGCCTCGGGGACAGGGGGAACGTCATCGTCATAGGGGCCACCAACAGGGAGGATTCCATAGACCCCGCCCTGAGGAGGCCCGGCAGGTTCGACAGGGAGATCGAGATCGGAGTCCCCGGCAGGAAGGCGAGGACGGACATCCTGAACGTCCACACCAGGGATATGCCGCTCACCGACGATGTGGACATCGACGCCCTCGCCGGATTGACCCAGGGGTTCGTTGGCGCCGACCTTGCGGCCCTCTGCAGGGAGGCGGCAATGCGCTGCCTCAGCTCCCGCATGAGCACCCTGGATCTGGACAAGCCCGTGCCCTCGCAGATCCTGGAGGGGATGAGGGTGTCGATGGACGACTTCCGCGAGGCCCTGAACGACGTGGAGCCCAGCGGGATGAGGGAGGTCCTCGTCGAGATACCGAAGGTCACCTGGGACGACGTCGGCGGCATGGAGGACGTGCGCCGCGAGATCGAGGAGGTCTTCGTCCCTGAGGAGGGCAACAGCGCGTACGAGAGACTCGGCATCGAGCCCGGCCGCGGGATACTCCTCTACGGTCCGCCCGGCACAGGGAAGACCCTGATCGCCAAGGCGATAGCCAACGAGTCGGGCACCAACTTCATCTCGGTGAACGGCCCGGAGGTCGCCAGCAAATGGATGGGCGAGAGCGAGAGGGCCATACGCCAGATATTCAAGAGGGCCAAGCAGATGGCCCCGTGCATAGTGTTCTTCGACGAGATCGACTCCATGGCGCCCATCCGCGGGGGAGGGGACGGCTCAGCTTGGGAGAGGGTCGTCGCCCAGCTCCTGACCTCCATGGACGGAGTGGAATCGATGAAGAACGTGACGGTCATGGCCGCTACGAACAGGCCGGACATGATAGACCCGGCGCTGCTGAGGCCCGGAAGGTTCGACAGGCTCGTGCTCGTGGGCAAGCCCGACGGGGAGGCACGCAGAAGGATACTGGAGGTCCACACCAGGGACATGCCGCTCGACGGGGTGGACCTCGCATGGCTCGCCGCCTCGACCGACGGGTACGTAGGTGCCGACCTAGCGGCCCTGTGCAGGGAGGCCGCCCTGTGCGCCTATCGCGAGGACCGGGATGCGGACAGGGTCCGCCCGGAGCACTTCGTGAAGGCGCTGGAGAGGGTGGCCCCGTCTGTGGACCAGGCCACCTTCGACAGCTATCAGAAAATGGGGCGCGACATCAGGAGACGCCGCACCAGTTGGGACACCGCGCCGTTCTACGGCTGATCAGTGCCTTCCGCACGTGCACTCGTGGTCGCCCTCGCCGTGGTGGTTGCAGGTGACCTCCGAGCTCATGTCCAGGGTACCGTCGGCGAACGCCTGCGCCGCCGCATCCGCGCTCCCCGCGTTCCCGGAGCAGACCCTGATGCCGGATGCTTCCAGACCCTGCCTGGCGCCCATGCCGAGCCCTCCGCATATCAGCACCGAGACGCCCAGCTGCCTGAGCACTCCGACGAGTTCTCCATGCCCGCGGCCCTGGTTGCCGACGACCTCCGAGGCCACGACCTTCCCGTCCTGGATGTCGTAGACCTTGAACTGCTCCGTCCTGCCGAAATGCTGGAAGACCTCTCCGTTCTCGTATGTGACCGCTACCTTCATCGTCTCATCTCTGCGCTTATCCGTCACCATGGTGCATCCGGGGCATCTGCCGCCGCCGGCGCGGGGGCAACCGCTCCCGCACTTCTCCGCAGGACATCTCCCGCGCCTGACGGCGGTGCAACCCTCGAGATCCGGATCGCAGGGTCCGCGCTCCCACCCGGACATTGTCTGGAGGAAGTCTGCGAGCTCCCGGATGGCGTCCCTGTCCACGGAGAAGTGGGTGAAGTACCCCCTCCTCTCGGAGGTCACGAGGCCCGCCTCGCGGAGGACCCTCATGTGCTGGGACACTGCGGCGTCTGAGATCCCCAGCCTTCTGGCGATCGCTCCGGCGCATATGTCGTGGTTCAGTAGTATCGTCACTATCCTGAACCGGGTCTCGTCGGACATCGCCTTCAGGGTATCTGCGGGGTCGCCCATCGTAGCACCTTTCGTTTAAGCAATCACTTAAACAGATTCCTGGTATAAAGCAGGTTCCCCGGTGATGATGCGCCTGCCGGAGAAACTCAGAGGTCCTTGGCCATGTAGGGTAGGTCGTAGTCGAATCCCAGGGACCTGTAGTAGCCTCTGACACCCACGCCGCTGGTGACCCTTATCCTGGTCCTGCCGGACTCCCGGGCTATGCGCTCTGCCTCGGCCACAAGCTCCCTGCCGACCCCCCTGTGCTGCCAGTCCTCGCCCTCGTCGCCGATGGATGCGACCTTGCCGAAGACCTTGAGCTCCCTTATGGTGGCGGCCGGGTTGGAGTCCACCCTCCCCCTCACGTAGCCGATGATCGCGTCCTCGTACTCCAGGGCGATGAAATGCTCCGTGCCCCCGCAGGACTCGTACACCGTGTCCTTCATGGTAACCAGCGACGGGTCGCGCAGGACCGTGCCCCTGTGGCCTACCTCCCTGCAGCGGATGCATCTGCACTCCATGCCGTTGTCGCGCATGTAGTCGGCGACCAGCTGGCGGATGTTGCTCTTGCGTATGCCGGCGGAGATCTCGGTAACCGGTATGTCCCTCTGTATGCGCTGTATGCGCACGTACTCTGGCACCATCCCCTTCATCTCGGCCAGCAGCCTCGTCGCGGTGTCCTCCAGGTACGGGGAGTACTCGCCCCGCTGCCACATGTCGTACAGCTTGGTGCCTGCGACCACCAGGACGGGGTAGAACTTCAGCATGTCCGGACGGTACGCCGGGTCGTCGAATATCCTGCGGAAGCACCTCAGGTCGTTCTCTGGGGACGACCCGGGAAGACCGGGCATGATGTGATAGCAGATCTTCAGACCGTGCTCCTTGCACTCCCTGGTGCACCTGCGGACCTCGGCCGTCCCGTGACCCCTGTCCACGCCGGCAAGGACGTCGTCGTCCAGGATCTGCACCCCCAGCTCCACCCTGGTGGCTCCGAACGACATCACCCTCTCTATCTGCTCGGATGTGAATACATCGGGGCGGGTCTCGACCGTGAGCCCGACGCACCTGTGCTCTGAGACCTCGTTGAGCCTCTGGGCCTCCTCCAATGTCTCGGAGTCCGTGCCGTTCAGGGCGTCGAAGCACCTGCGTACGAACCACTCCTGGTAGTCGGGCTCGCGGCTGGTGAATGTTCCGCCCATGATGATCAGGTCGATCTTATCGGTCTTGTGACCGATCTCCGTGAGCTGGGTGACCCTGTCTGTGACCTGCATCCACGGATCGAACCTGTTCCTCCCCGCCCTTCTCGCGGCGGGCTCCTTACCGGTGTACGACTGGGGGGAATCGTTCTGGACCCCTCCGGGGCAGAAAGAGCAGCGGCCGTGGGGGCAGTCATGGGGAGACGTCATCACGGCGACGACTGCGACTCCGCTAATCGTGCGCGTCGGCTTCTTAACGAGGAACGGCGTCAGGAGCTTGCGTTCCTCGGGAAGGACGTTCGCGAGGATCTCCGAGTTCGGCGGCACGTCCCCGAAACCGTACGCCTTGCAGAGCTTCAGCTTCAGGTTCTGGAGCTGGTCACGGTCGGTGACCCTGCCGGTCTTGACCGCGTCTATCATCTCGCGGGAGAACGAGACTATGTCGGGCTCATCCGTAGAAGACGTTCCCTGCATCGGACTTCTTCTCCGCCTTCTCGGGAGCCGCCTCGAGCTGGTCCATGAGCACGATGGATGAGGCGGCGATGAACCTCAGGGTCCCGTCCACGTCGAAGACCATGGCGGTCTCCGTGCCGATGGCCGACAGCCCCTTGTACACGCCTTCGAACTCCCTGCACTCGTCGCGGGAGTACCTCCAAGAAACACCGAACCTCGCGCCGGGCGCGACCGTGAACTCGTTCTCCACTGAAAATCACCTCTTCTGGGTAAGCTCCTGGAAGTGTACGATGGTCTTGCGGTAGTTCTCCATGGCCATGTTCACATTCGCCTCGGTAAAGCTCCACGCCTTTGCCAGGTCGCCGAACCTGATGCGGTAGCCCTTGCGGATCTGACCGTCGTACTCGACGTCCATGGCCTCCAGGAGGTCCATCGACTTGAGCTTGTTTATGTGCCTGTATATCGTGGGCTTCGTGGTCCCGAGCAGGGAAGCCAGCTCCTCCACGGTCCATGCCTTGGAGGGATGGGCCATGAGATGGTCCATGAACAGGCGGTAGGGCACGCTGTCCCTGACGGTGATGGCACCGGTCTTGGGATCGTATCCCTTCGGGAGGTATCCGATCTGCACCAGCAGTGTCTCCGCTACGACGTTGACATCGTCGACACCCGTCATGGGAGTGTTGCTGACAACCTGCAGTTCGAACATTCCTCAACCCGAGGCGTTCACTGTTAAGCTGGTATATTAACTTTGTATCGGCTGTACATTAACCGTCAGACTACGTCCTTCAGTCTATCTATCGCCAACAGGACACTGGTCGTGGGAATGACGCGCGACACTGGTATCGAGAGGATCTTCTCGACGGTCGGTGCGACGATGGGCGCGCAGACGACTGCGAGGGCCCCGTCGCGCTCGGCGCGGACCGCCGCTATGATGGCATCCTCCACCGTGGAGACGGGATACTCCCTGATGTTGACGGTCAGGCCGTCCATGTCGACGGACTTGGGCAGGTTCTCCAGGACCGCGGTGAACGCGATCACGCCTATGAAATGGGAGTCCTCCGGTTCCATCAGGATCTTCAGCGATTTTATGACCTGGCGCACCGTGCGCAGGTTGGGCTCGCGCTTGTCCTCTAGTATCTTGTACATAGTGCTCTGGGAAATCCCGGAGAGCTGACAGAACTCGTTGAGTGACATGTTCAGCTCGTCGTCGAGGATGCTGCGGAAGGCCTTCTGGAACCCTCCGTCCTCCCTGAGCATTCCTGAAATCAGATCCGCTACGGTCATCTCTCTCCCTTCGCATAAGCGGCCGCGTTCGTGCCCGCGACGCATCCCTGGCCCACGGCCTTCGCGACCTGCCACGGCCTGCCGGTGACGTCGCCGCACGCGTATACGCCGGGGACGCTGGTCGCGCAGTCGCAGTCGACCTTTATCGTGTCGTCCATCTCGGGCATGACGTCCAGGTCCATGGCCAGATCGGCGGACGACCTGGCCCCCAGCTCTATGAACACGCCGTCCGTAGGTATCAGCGTGCCATCCTCGAGCTCCAGGGACTCGACCTTCCCCTCGCCCAGGATCGCCTTGGGCTTCGACCCGTACATCCTCACGCCGGCTGCCTCCGCCTTGGCGACGAGGGCCGGGTTGGCCTGCACGTCCCAGGCGACCCATGACGTCTCGGACGCGTAGCCGGTCATCATCTCGGCGGACACGGCGGCCTCGGACTCGTTCCCGACTATGACCGCCCTGCGTCCCCTGTAGAAGTTGCAGTCGCACACGGCGCAGTAGCTCACGCCCTTGCCGAAGAGCTCCTTCTCGCCGGGGATGCCCAGCTTCTTCCTCGAGATGCCGGTCGCGATGATGACCGATCTGGCGTTGACCTCGGTCCCGTCCTCCAGTCCGAGACGGAACGCTTCCCCCTCCCTCGAGGCCGAGATGACGTTCTGCCCGAGGAAGACGGCGCCTGTGGACTCGGCCTGCCTCATGCCCTCGGCTATGAGCGCATCCCCCGAGACCCTCCCGGTCCCGAAGTAGTTGTCCATCTCCGTACCCGCGGCGGCGCTGGCCGCCGCCTTGCCGGCTACAAGAACGGACACCTTGCGCCTCGAGGCGTGGATCGCTGCCTGCACCCCTGCCGGGCCGGAGCCTATGATTACGACGTCGGCGTCCATCAGAGCGTGGCCACGTACTGGAGGATGTCCTCCTTGGGCCTGAGTCCCACCAGCGCGTCCACGAGGACCCTGTCCTTGAAGACGAGCAGGGTGGGGATGGCGTTGATGTTGAACCTGATGGCGATCGCCTGGTTCTCGTCGGTGTTGAGCTTGGCGACACCGGCCTTGCCGGCGAGGTCGTTGGCGAGCTCCTCTACGATGGGGCCCATGCGCCTGCAGGGTCCGCACCAGGGCGCCCAGCAGTCGATGATGGCGATGTGGTTCGACTCCACGAAGGAGTCGAAGTTGGACTCGTTCAGTTCTGTGACCATGTTAATCACTCCCGTATCATCTGATTGCTTATAAAGGGTTGAATCGAAATCATTTAGATAAGATTGTAACGCCTGGCCAGAGGCAGATCGGGATACTGCCCTATGCGGTCGGGGATCACGTCGAGGTCCTCCCCGTAGAGCGCCGAGAGCTCCGCGTGAAGCGCATCGATCCTGTCTGCACCGCGTTCGGCGCCCTTGTTCCTGAGCTTGTCGGAGGAGTGCGAGTGCTTCACGACCTTGTTGTCGCTGACCATGTTGTCCGCATGGGCCACGATCTTCTCCTCCAGGGTGCGCGGCATGTAGTCCGCGTCAGGCAGCCCCAGCTCCTCCACGTCCTCAGCGTCGAGACCCGCGCCCGTGTGCTTGCGGACGATGTCGACGATCGACTGCGGAAGGCCGTGCGCCTGGACGATCTGGGAGCCGATGTAGGCGTGCATGATCGAATGGTCCACGGAGCGGCCGATGTCGTGGAGGAGCGCCCCCGCGGCCACCAGGTCCGGGTCGGCCCCCTTCACGCGGGAGACTATCTCCTTCGCCACGGCCTCGACGGTGCAGCAGTGTATGACCACCCTGCGCTTGCATCCCGCCTCCATGAGGAGCTCGATGCACTCATCTTCACTCGGGATGGTGCTCGACAACGGTCTTCCCCCTCTCGTTGGGAACAACTTCGAGCTCTCCGCCGCGGTCGGCATAGAGCGCCTTGCCCTCGGTGAACCTGTCCAGGAATATCGCAAGAGCGGCTATCTCGGAGTGGGGCTGGTTGCCTACCGAGACGTTGAAGTCCGCACGCTGGTAGACCTCCGCTGGGACCTTCTCCGCACCCACGACAATCATGATGTCCTCGTCGCGCGGGATCTTGGGCAGAGCCTCGTCGACCCTCTGGCCGTACATCGTGAGGTGGACGACCTTCCCCTGGAAGTCCCTGATGGCCTCCTTCCAGCTGACACCGGTCTTGATGGTGTAGTCCCCTCCGAACCTCTGCACGACGCTGCGGATGTTCTCCTCCAGAACAGGATCCTCCGTGTCCACGTAGATGCCCTTCGCCCCGAGGGCCCTGGACGACAGCGCCACATGCGTGGTCACCCTCTTGTCCCTCTGCGGGCGATGGCCGATTCTCATTATCCAGATATCGGACATCGGAATTACTCTTCGTGGATCAGTTCTATTCTGTGTCCGCGGTAGTCCATCTTCACGGACCTGCGGACCAGGCTCTTGAGCATCGTCGATGAAAGTCCCAGCGACTCGGCGATGTCGCCTGAGAACCTTCCGTCCTTTCCCACCTCGGCCAGGATCTTGGCCTCTATCTCCGCGTACTCCGCGTCACTCATCATGGCGGCCGTTAGAACATCGCTGATCTCGTATACGGGCCACTGGGCGTTGATGCTGAAAGACGTGTAGTAGGTGTGGTACGACTTCTCGGGGTACCCGCCGTCCTTGGACAGCCAGCGTGTCTCGACCAGCTTCATCTTCTCGAAGAAGATGATGGCGTCCCTCCCCTCGGGGCCGAACTTCTGCTCGATCTCGTCCGCCGTTCTCCACTCCAAGGTCACTTCCTTCAGAACATCCCTTTTTACGGGTGTATCAACGGACCTCAACATCGGCACGAGTTCCGACGGCTCGTTGATGACCTTGATTCTATTCATGGTCATACTTCATACGTTCGAAAGTATATAATGAATTATTTGACCAACATCACTGCCAGTCCATAACGGCTCGATGGCGTTGTGACAACACTTGGCGGCAGAATGTGTCTGAAAGTAGACATCGTGTGCGGCCCGCCCCTGGGACGATCCGTGGACCACGCACCCATCCAGCGTCGCCACGGCGCGAAGGTTTAATACGAACCTCCCTAATTCGACGTCAATGAAAGCTGAGAAACAGCCCGAACTTAGGTGGCAGTGCCTTAACTGCTACAAGACCTACAAGGGTCCTGACGCCGAGCAGAAGGCGCTGGACTGCTGCGGTTCCATCGTCCAGGGATGGTGGGCAAACTACAACAAGTGGGGCAGACAGAAGTGGTACGGCCGCTGAGCCGGCACCCTCCCCAAACCCTTACTTTTTAACATGGATTATCGGAGATTATGCACGGGGGCGTGACATCGGTTGGCTGACAACAAGGACCCAGTGGGTTCGCTCATCGAAGATGTCGAACTCCTCGAGAGGCACATCTCCATTCTGAAGACGGTGAAGGGGAACCAGCCGGTCGGACTGATCAGGCTGTCCGAGATGACGGGAATCCCCAAGCACAGGGTCAGATACTCGCTCAAACTCCTGGAGCAGCAGGGGATAATCGTCGCGACCCCCGAGGGCGCGACGGTCTCCGACCGCTACGACGGCTTCATGAACGAGATCTCCAGCTACATCGACGAGCTGGCAACCAGGATAGGGAAGCTCAGGGAGCTCCTTTGACTACATCACTCTGGCAAATCGGATGGACTGATTCCCGTCCGGTCCAACAGTTCCTTTTCCCAACGTTCCAGATACTCGTCGGCCAAACGGTTGATTCTGCGGAGAATCAGTATGCTCACACCCATGCTCTCGCTAAGAAGGTTTAGTCTCTCGGCCATCCAGGTTATCCAGACCTCCTCCCCCGACTCAATCTGCACGAGGATCTCCTCCATCACCACCTTCCAGTCGACCTGATTCATCTCAATCAGCTGTATGCAGTCCTCTAAGTCTCCATTCCTACTCGTAATCGATTTGAAAATCAGGATGTCGCTTCCCGAGCATGACAACAGTCTGACGCCACCCTTGGAATAACGCTGCGCCGTACGGGACGCCATCTCCTCGGAGAGACCCAGTCTGCCACAGACCCTCGTGTCGAATAGATCTATCCTGAACCCGTCTTCGCGTTCCAGCATATCAGAGAGGTTCATCCGGGCATATTCCGCCCCGGGACGTATGAATTTGAATCCCATATCCATGAGCGCTGTGCACACTGCCGTGTATGCGGACTCTCCCCTGACGACAAGATCCACATCCTTGGTCGCAGCTTTGCTACCCATGAACATCATGGCACCTCCCCCAATCAGATACAAGTCCTAATCGGAACCGACTTTGCTGGATAGCTCATCCATCAAACTTGCTATACTGTCCGTGTTCGTTATCATCCGACCACGCCCCCTTCCATGCGGGACTTCACATCTCCGATCGTGGGCCAACGCGGTATCTTCTCCCCTCCTCTGATACGCCCAAAGATCTCCAGAAAGGCTGGATCCGCCTTGATTGCAGACTCGTTGCAAACATAGAACAATACAAGCAACAGCCTCAACCTGTAGTCGTCCTCCTTCTCCGAGATCGTGAATGCGTCGTCGAATGCTTTACTGATCCCAACCTGGTCCGGCGACGTCGTATAGTAGATCGTATCCAACCAAGCCTCTACTCCAAATTCTCCGAATACCGAGAAAGCGGTCTTCGTGTCACCCGTCTCCTCCTGGTACGAGTATAGGACTTCGTTGCGACTGTTCTTGTATATCACGGCACCTCTGACCACACGCGGATCCAGAACAGACCTCATGTCGTCCAAACTATCCAGCATCTCCCTGAGACCCAGCCACATGCGATCGTTGAGAACATACATACTACGGCCGGCTTTCATCGCCGCCCCGGAAGACACTGCGAGACCCAGACGTCTGAATACGGTTGCTCTGGATAGGTCCAACTTCTTCATGATGTCTTCCACGCTGCTCGGCTCCCTGATTTCCATAAGAATATCCAAACCGGAGTCTGCCAGAACATCGGCCCTCCTATCGGAAGGACGCATAAGAGCTGACAATCTCATTGATAGCGCATTGGAATTCAGTTTCACACCACGAGTGCATTCTAGTATCTGCTTGCATTTAAGACTTCGTATAATATCATACACTCTAGCATGTGTAATCCCCATAGATTCAGACAGGGATTGGACATCGGCTTTGCCGTTTGCCACATGATGTATCAGAATCAGCTCTGATTTTGTGAACATAGTCTCACATTACTTTATTCATTTAAATATTTTTAAAGTTGTACAAGACTATTAGCTATGTCGATACTGAAAAATCATAGAATAACACGTCTGCATCTGGTACGATAGATGCAAGAGCTCTTCAAAGAGTTACAGTTGAAATCTTATCATCACGACCCCCTGGACACCCCTAAACAACCGCCTATCGACCATTGTGAACTACTTCTATCACAAGACAATCAGGATACCGACAGAGGCGATGCGCGATGCCGGAGCTGCCAGAGATAGAGACGATCAAAAGGGCCATAGGGCCGATGCTCATCGGCCGCAGGATTACAGACATCGACGTAATACAGCCGAAGACTGTCGCCCGCCCGGATCCGGAGACGTTCCACGCCGCCGTCGTGGGGAGGACGTTCACCGGCCTGACCCGCAGGGGCAAGTTCCTGACCGCGGCCCTGGACGACGGCGGAAGGATCGTCATGCACATGAGGATGACCGGATGCCTGCTGGCCGTCCCCCGCGACCGCCCGAGGGAGCGGCACACCCGCCTAGTGATATCGATGGATGACGGCACGGAGCTCCGCTTCTCAGACCTGCGCAGGTTCGGACGCTTCTGGTACTTCGGAAACGGCGAGGAGGACGATGTCTCGGGGATGCGCGACCTAGGCCCTGAGCCTGACGACCCGTCGCTGACGCCTGACTATCTGGAGGACCGCCTCGGCGGCAGCCGCAGGGCCGTGAAGGACTGCCTGCTGGACCAGACGGTGGTGGCCGGGATCGGCAACATCTACTCCGACGAGATCCTGTTCGCCACCGGGATCGACCCTGCATGCCCCGCATGCCTCCTCGACCATGGGGACTGGGAGCGCCTGGCGGAGGAGATACCCAGATGCATCGGGTTCTTCGTCGAGAAGAACGCCGTGAGCCCCGAAGAGTGGATGGAGACCGACGGCAAGGACTACCGCAACACGCCCTACATCAGGATATACGGTCACGCCGGGAAGCCTTGCCCAGTCTGCGGGACGACACTGGTGAAGAGAACGGTCGGAGGACGCGGAAGCGTCCACTGCCCCAAGTGCCAGAGGACACGCAGATGATCGACGGGATGGTCAGAACACCTTGCGCATCCTGATGTGCGGGCAGTGCTCGTCCATGTACTGCTCCCCTTCAGCGGTGTACCCAAGCGACTCGTAGAACGGCATCGCCCGCACCTGGGCGGAGACGAAGACCTGCACGACCCCTCTGGAACGGGCCACGGACTCTGCCTCGCGCATTATCTCCGACCCCAGCGACCGTCCGCGGTAGGGCTTCGACACCGCCACCCTGCCTATCGAACACAGACCGCCGTCCTCCGGCACGATGCGGCACACACCGACCGGCACAGTGCCATCGTAGAGGACTATGTGGGTCGATACGGAGTCACGGTCGTCGAACTCCACGACGAACCCCTGCTCCTCGACGAACACCTCCTGGCGGATGCGGATGGCATCCTCGGTCAGATGGTCTGACACCTCGAACCTGAACATCGGATCCCCTGTGATCACTCGTGATCCGTCAGTCGATGCGGACGACCTTGACGCCTGCTGATGTCGCGCCCTGACGAACAGCGCCTTCGTTCCCGTCCTTGCTGACGTATACCTCGATGAACCCGTCCCTGAAGGCGACGTCCTTGACACCGTACTTGGACATGAGGTTGTAGCGGACGATCTCCTCGTCGATCTCGCCCTCGTAGCGGACGGCGAAGTAGTCCAGCCTCTCGATCTTGAATATCACGGGCCTGGTCCCATCGGCAGCAGGTGATCATGACCCTGTCGTCGTCCATCCATCCCCTCATTATGGAGCCACCCTGGAGTCCGGCGTAGATGTATCTGGACACCGCGTCCCAGAGTTCGGAGCAGTGCGGGACGTTGGGGCCGCCCGCGATGCCGTCGACCGGATGTTCCGACTTCACGAGGGTGTTCAGGCCCATGCACCAGAAGCTGTCTCTGTCATCATAGCGCTCGAAAACGAACTCGTCCCCCACGTTGTAGCAGGGGCACGGACCGGCCTCGGGATCCGCACAGTACTGCTCCTGGAGTTCCGGATACAACTTCTTGTCGATGACCGTCATCTTAACCTTGTGCTGCATGAGACATGCCTCCGTGATCGGATGATGGGCAAACGCACTTGTTGATGATAAGGGCTCGTTCGTAGCGCAAAATGCCCCGGGGACCCGAACCGGCACGGCCGGGCACAGGGCCGCCGGACAGCGACCGATCGATTGCATGAGGCATATGTCGGAACACACTCGACATGTGTGCGAACGGGAACCATCGTATCGAGCGAGATCCGAGTACTCTTTTCTGTTTTGTCATCGAATCCGCAATTATGTCCGACCTGAACATCGAGATCTCGAAGAAAGACGAACTCATCGTCGAACTCGTCAGGGCAGAATATATGACGATCCGCCTGAAGGAGAACATCAGGGAATTCGTCCAGTGCCCGGAAGCCAAATACCATCAGGACCGCTTCCTCATGAGACCGTCATACGAATGGGCGCGCAAGATTGCCATCTATGCCTATGACAACTGCGACAGCAAGAAGATGTTCGACTCCAGCGACCTTCTGGACTACGGGGTGGAGGATGTAGTCGGCGACTGCGTGTTCGACGAACTGTTCAAGTCAGGCTTTTTCGACGAAGTCGAAGATCCGGATAAAATCGAATCGGAGAGTTCCAGGTCCGATGTGGTTTACATCGACCACAACGGAACCTATCTGGACAGGATGAAACACAGTTTCTACGCCAACAGGTGCAGCCCGGACCGTTGGACGGAACTTAATGCACTGGACCCGTCCACTCTGGCGACGATGCTCACCGACACCATTTCCAGATATGAGGAGATTGTCGAGGGTTTGAAAAAGATCGCTGAGATGTGATCGGTTCCGGACCATCCGCTTCGACGGAACACTGTTATCCGCCGATGCCGATTCCGTCCACGTGACACTATGACGGGAGCCGACTACTCCGACCCCGGCAACTGGCTGGGGATCCCCGACGTTATCCACGATGTGGACACATTCTACCTCTACCCCACCACATACATCAACCCATCCTTCGGCGCTCCGGACGTGTGCGACATCGAGATCCGATCATGCATGCGGGTGCCTTGGACAAACTCGTCGGGCAGGCATCAGCTTTCGAGAAGTCCACCAACGTCTTCGCGCCGCAATACAGGCAGACCAACCTCTTCAAGGTGGAGCGTCTGGACCACGACGAGCTGTACGCTTATCAGCACGGGGTGCAGAGAGAGGATGTGTTCTCCGCCCTGGACTACTACTTCGAGCACTTCAACGACGGCCACCCGTTCATCCTGGCCGGACACTCCTAGGGGTCGATAATGACCGGCATGATCCTGGACGAGTATATGGACTGCCATCCGGAGGAGTACTCCCGCATGATCGCCGCCTACGTCATAGGGTTCTCCGTGACCCGCAGGTTCATGTCCGCCAACCCCCACCTGAGGTTCGCCGAGAGGGAGGATGACACCGGCGTAGTGGTCTCGTGGAACACGGAGGGGCCGGAGAACATAGGGAAGGACAACGTGGTGATAAGGGACGGGGCACTGTGCATAAACCCGATCAACTGGAAACGCGATAGTACGTACGCCCCCGTGGAGGACAACCTGGGCAGCCTGGTGAAGCATGCCGAATGCGACCACGAGCACGTGCCGGGCCTGGAGGATGCGAGGGTGGACGTCGAGCGCGGCTCCGTGATATGCAGCACCGCGCCAGGATTCTACATCGACACGAAGCAGACTGATCTCTTCGGCCCAACCAGCCTGCACAACATGGACTACGGCATGTATTACGACAACCTCGTTCGCAACGTGGCGGTCAGGACGGAGGCGTACCTGTCCGGAAGGCAGTGAACCGGCTCCTCGGCACAGGCGGAGACGTCCCGGACATTCTGCTGGTCCTTCCCCTCCACCAGATGCAGCGGTCTGCGAGGGAGGAAATCGTAATGGACGAGATCGGCCTCGGGACTAGTTGTAATACCCAACGGCCTGGTTGAGGTGCATCTGAGTCGCGTTTAAGGATGCGGAGTGCCCCCTGTGCATGAGGCTGTGTTGAGACGACTGCGCAAACGTAGTAATCAGGGATGCAGAAAGTGGGCCCGCCCAGATTTGAACTGGAGTTACGTGCACCCCAAGCACGAAGGATACCAAGCTACCCCACGGGCCCGTGTAAGACGGGGGAAAGAGTTTTGGTTTAAAAAGTTGACGCTGGGACGGGAACCGCCCCAGCTGGATATTCATCCGAGCGGAGCAATCTCTCCGATGAGGTCGGCGTGGGAAACGATCATCCTGCGGCAGCAGTACCTCTCGAATCCGAGGTCGTCGAGAACCGCTTTGGGATCCTCGCCCATGCTCACGCGTTTCACGTACTCGGGATACGCCGATCCGACGACCCTTCCGCATGTGAAGCATCTCACAGGAATTATCATACCAGCACCTCAACGGTAGGACTTCTGCTTCTTCGCACGGGCACCGGGTCCGAGCGGGTTCTTGGGCAGCTTGCGCCTGTCGTCGTTGATGATGAGGGTCCTGTCGTAGGCCCTGAAGATGGCCTCGAGCTCCTCATCCTTGTAGAACTCGACGAGTCCCCTGGCGATGGCGGTCCTGGCGGCAGCAGCCTGTCCCATGACGCCTCCGCCGTTGACGATGACGGCGATGTCGACCTTCTCGGCCCTCTCGGGAACGAGTCCCAGGGGCTCCTCGATCTTGAGCCTAGCCAGCTCGGGTGTGAAGACCTCGATAGGGATCTTGTTGATTGTCACCCTGCCGGAGCCCTCTTTCACGGTGGCCCTGGCGATGGCGGTCTTCCTCTTTCCGCTTGTGTTCACGCACTCAACCATGGGATCATCTCACGTTGGAACCCAGGAATTTGGAAACGGCTCCCAGGGTCGTGTATTTGCCGGTGATCTTCCTGCAGGCCTGCTCGGGCCTCTCCTTCTCGCAGTCCTGGAACTGCTTGGGGGTGCCGACGAAGACGTGGAGCCTCCTGTAGGCCTCCCTTCCGGAGGTTGTGGTCCAAGGGATCATTCCCCTGACGCACCTCTTGAACAGGAGGTCCGCCCTGCGGGGGTAGAAGGGTCCCTTCCTCTTGGTGGTGTCTCCGCGGTCGACCTTCGCCTTGAAGTCGGCGAAGATCTTCTCCTTGACACCGGTGATGACGATGGCCTCGGCGTTGAGGACAACGATCTCCTCTCCATCCATGATCCTCTCGGCGACCACACTGGCCAGCCTTCCGTGGATCAGGTTCCTTCCGTCGATAACAGTAACCATCTGAATCACCTCATGATCCTGACGCCGGTTCCCTTGGGGTTGGCCTCGGCCAGCTCCTCGAGCGTGAGCGTCTTCCCGCCTGCGGCTACGATGGCCTTTGCGGCGGCATCGGAGAAGTCGTACGCGGCGACTGTGATCTTCTTGCTGATGTTGCCTGCGGCGAGGACTTTCCCGGGGACGACGATGGTCTCCCCGTCCTGTGCGTACCTCTCCAGTTTGCTGAGATTCGCTTCGGCCCAGTTCCTCTTGGGTTTCTCGAGCCTAAGCGCGATGTCTCGCCAGATGGCAGCTTCTGTCTCCCTAGTCTTCGCCTTCAGCGTGTCGATGGTGGCGATGAGCTGGGGATTTGTCTTGCAGCTCTTCATATTTCTGACTCTCCCGACATTTCGGTAAACGGTTTGGGTAAGGGCTCGCTATACTGGACTTGTTTATAAAGATATGCCACGCACCCCTTCCTTCCAATAATATAATGGAGGGGTCCGGACGAGGTGACCGCGGAGCCCCGGCCGGACACCACGAGATGCATGTGCCAGATGTGCATGGGACGTCTCGATCGGAGGGGGCCCCGACCGCCTCCCGTCACGCAGGAGCGGTCCAAGGTTACTAATAGACGGGCGCGTTACCTCGCGTGATTATTATGATAAGGTTCGGTCCCGCGGGAATCCCTCTGTCATGCAAAGGTCGCACCCTTGAAGACGGCATCGAAGACGTCCACAACCTCAGCCTGGGCGCCCTGGAGATCCAGTTCGTCCGTCCCGGGTCCTTCACTAGGCCCCCGGAGGATGAGGAGATCGGCATGACCCTCAAGGACATCGAGGAGGACTTCGTGATCGAGATTCTCAGGGACGGCGAGTCGATCTGCGACCCCGACGAGCCTATCGATGAGGATGACGACCTCGTGTTCATGCCCTCTGGAGTCGCCGCGACCTTCGGCGACCTCTACCCCATCGGCGAGATGGCCAAGAGGCTCGACGTCAACATGTCCATCCACACCCCCTACTATATGGACCTCGGATCGGACGACGAGCTGGCCAACGAGTGCATGAACTGCATTAGGTACGCCGGTCTCATCATGAACGCCCTCGACGGGGACATCGTCGTCACCAGCCTCGGGCTGTACGACGGGAAGCGCTCCGAGGAGGACATCGAGAACTACATCTACAGCAACGTCGCGGACCTCATGGACTGGTGGCAGGGCAACGGCCTGAAGCCCAGGCTCGGAATCGAGATCACCGGCCAGCAGGACGTCTTCGGTTCACTCGACCAGGTCCTCGACATATGCGAGCAGATCGACGGCCTCACCCCCGTCATCAACTTCTCCCACCTGCACTCGCGCACCAACGGCTCCCTTATCGACATGGATGACTTCCTGAACGTCCTCGAGATGATCGAGCCGATGAGCAACGGTCAGATCCACACGGCGTTCGCCGGAGTGGACTACGTCGACGGCAACGAGAAGAGACTGACCCCCATCAAGAAGGGCGACCTCAAGTTCGAGCCTCTCGCAGAGGCGCTGATCGAGATGAAGCCCAACTGCACGGTCATCTCCACCTCCCCGCTTCTGGAGCACGACGCCGTCTACATGAGGGTCATCCACGAGAGGGTCCTCAGCAAGAAGGTGGCCAAGGACCTCAAGGAGAGGAGGAAGGCCGAGGCAAGCGCGGCGGCCGCTGGTGAGTGAGTTGGAAGGCCAGTTCGACAGGATCATCGACGCCTGCAGGTCGGCCGTCGTCTCCATAGACCAGGACAGCTCGGAGGCCCTCATCGAGGGGATCATGGGCTGCCGCAAGGTCTTCATCTACGGCTCCGGCAGGTCCGGCCTCGTGGGACAGCTGTTCGCCGTCCGTCTGGTCCAGATGGGGCTGGACGTCCACTTCGTCGGAGAGATGACCACCCCCATCATAGGGAAGGAGGACCTCACCCTCCTGATATCATACACGGGCAGGACGTCGTCCGTCGTTCAGACGGCGCAGATCGCCAAGAAGATCGGATCGAGAATCATCTGCATAACCGGGACCCCGGGAAGCCCCCTGACGAAGGTCTCCGACACGTCGGTGGTTCTGGATGTCCCGCAGGGGGACGACCTCAGAAGCGTGGCGCCCCTCGGGACGATATTCGAGAACTCATCCCTCCTGTTCTTCGACTGCGTTGTCAGCGAGCTCATGTCACGTACGGGCAACACCGAGGAGGACATGAGGAGCAGGCACGCGATCTGGGTGTGACATCGTTCCGACATCACGGCGGTGGCCTGTCTGACACCGTCCTCGTCGACTATGTACAGGGCGAACTCGCCCGCGTAAGGATCCACCATCACGAGGACCCCTTCCGAGAAGCGCTCCCTGAACATCTCCAACGCGCCGTCTCCCGGTGCGGTCCCGCCTTCTGCCGAGGTCACGGACATGCCCACGGGGTCCCCGCGCCCGGAAACCTCGTAGTATACACCTTCTCCGTCATCCACGCGGACGCCGTTGACCAGGACGGCGGACTCCCCGTCCTCCGCGGCCGATATCATCGCCTCAACCGCGAGGGGATCCAGGACGATGTCCGCATGCGCTACGAGCCTTCCCATGCCCCGTCATTCCTGGCACGCACTGAAATACCCTTCGGGGTCCGGGATGACCTCCACAGTGTCCCCGTCAGAGATGCTCTCGCACACCTGGGCCCCGGGATCCAGCAGGCTGTATCCGTTCCTCAGGAGGAAACCCTCGAAACCGAGCGCCTCCCTCACGGCATCATCCACCTCGCTCACCCTGTCCCCTCCGGCGAACTCCATCCTCATGTTGGACCCGCGACCTCTGCATAGCAATGTGAACCTCACCATGTGCATCTCCTGCCGCGACGTGCGGCACCGGTGAGACGCTTCGCGGACGTAAAAGCGAACCAGCTACGGTTTAATATCTAACTAGGCTAATCGCGGGGTCATGGCGGGCATGAGATTGCCGGAACACTCGCACTGCAAGTTCTGCGGGGACCCCGTACCGTTCGGGGAGGAATACTGCGACGAGGAATGCAGAAGAGCGGAGGCCGAGCGCGAGGCCGCGGAGAAGCGCAGGGACATGCTGTTCTACGTGTCCGCAGGCGTGGCGGTCGTCGTCATTCTCGCGATAGGGCTCATCTTCGGCTGAACCTGGACTCGAATGCGGCGGCGGTCCTGGCCACGTCGTGCACACGCACCATGTCGGCTCCGGACTCGGCCGCGATGCATGCGGCCTCGGCGGACGCGTCGTCTATGTCCATGTCGGGGAAGTACGCCGAGATGACCCTCTTCCTGGACGACGCAGACAGCACCGGGAACCCGTCGGAGAAGTAGGAGCTGTGCTCCAGGATCCACATGTTCTGCTCCATGGTCTTGCCGAACCCTATCCCCGGATCCATTATCAGCCTGTCCGGTCTGACGCCCGCCTCGATTGCGGATGCCGTCAGCTCCCGCAGGGATGACCGCATCTGCTCGGCGAAGCCCTCGCCCATGTCATGGGCGTGCACCGTGCCCATGGAGCCTGGCATGTGCATTATGATGGCGTAGACCCCCGATGATGCACACACGTCGGCCATGCCGGGTCCTCTGAGACCGTTCACATCGTTGATGATCTGCGCGCCCATGGAGAAGCACATCTCCGCGACCTCAGCCTTCATGGTGTCGACGGAGACAGGCACGCTCAGCGACGGGATGAGGTCCCTCAGCACCGGTCTGAGCCTGCGCATCTCCTCCTCCGCGGAGACAGGGGCCGAGCCCGGACGTGTGGATTCAGCGCCCACGTCTATGACGGACGCGCCCTGGTCGGCCATCTCCAGCCCGTGCCTGACGGCGTCGTCGGGATCGATGAACCTCCCGCCGTCGGAGAACGAGTCCGGCGTTACGTTCAGGATCCCCATGATGAGGGGGCCCCCCGACGGGGGCCTCCTCGGTGAGAAGGACATAAGCGGTTTCACAGGAGCTCGTCGATGATCTCCACCAGATCCCTTACCTGGACCTTCCTGTCCCCCTTGGCAGCGTCGAGGTTGTTGACGCAGAAGGGGCAGGTGGTGATGATCACGTCGGCGAACGACGCCTCGTCCAGCCTGGTGCCGGCGATGTCCATGGACTCCTCGGGGTATGCGGACCTCACGCCTCCGCCGCCTCCGCAGCAGTGGCTGGTCTTCCTGTTGAAGTCCATCTCCCTGAACTCGAGCCCGGGGATCTTGGCGATGACCTCCCTCGGAGGCTCGTACACGCCGCAGTGCCTGCCCAGGTGGCACGGATCATGGTAAGTGGCGACACCGGACATGGGCTTGAGCTTGAGGTCCTGCTTGGCGAGGAACTCCGTGATGTGGAGGACCTCGAAGGGGACGTCGACGTACTTGGGGTACTCGATCTTGAACATCCTGTAGCATCCGGCGCAGGAGAGGACGAGGGTCTCGACGCCCATCGCCTTGATGACCTCGATGTTCTTCTGCATCAGCTTCGTGACGTCCTCCTGGGGCCATCCGACCCTCTGCATGACGGAGCCGCAGCAGGTCTCGTCGAGGGTGGTGTAGTCGACGCCCAGCTTGTCCAGGATGGACATGGTGGCCCTGGCGGTCTCCTTGGACCTGTATGTGGCCGTGCATCCAGCGAAGTACCCGACCTTGGCCTTGTGGGGCTTCTTGCCGAGTGCCTCCTCCCTGGACTGCTTCTCGCCGAAGGGGTTGCCCTCCTTCAGGATGTTCTCGCACATCGCCTTGTGCTTGGGCAGGATGTGTCCCGCCTTCACGAGGTCGGCGCGGCAGAGCTCGATGATGTCCACGATCTCCACCTTGGACGGGCACCTGCGCACGCAGTCTGCGCATGTGGTGCATGTGTACATGTTCCTGACGACTGACTCGTCGGGCTCGAGCTCCCCCGTGAGGAGTCCGTAGGTGAGCACTATGCGTCCCCTGGAGAGGGCGGAGTCCCATCCGATCGATTTGAAAGAGGGGCAGACGCTCTTGCAGAAGCCGCACATGGTGCAGCAGTTGACAGCGTTCCTGACCGCCTCAAGCCTGTCTACGTTGAATTCCGACATTTTCATCCCAACCTCGGTATTGTTACGCTACCGTCCATGAGCACCATCACCCTCGCGCCGGGGTTCTCCCTGAGGGCCTCCGCCACCGCGTCGGCGACGGAGGGGAACGGGGTGATGTTCGCGTTCCTGAGGAGCTCCGGGTCCAGGTCGGTGACCGCCCATATGGAGGCCCAGGTCGCGATCTCGGCCATCTTGGCCGCCTTATGATAGCCGAGCTTGTACTCGGCCCTGAGGTTCTCCAGGACCTGCTTCGGGTCCTTGGAACTGGAGAGCTGCGTGAGGAACGTGGCATGCCCTATGCCCTCCCTGCACTTGGAGACCATGATGATCTTCCCTCCCTCCTTCAGCGCCCACTTCCCGTTGTCCAGAGCCTTCTGGGACTGGTACAGGTCCACGTCCATCGGGTAGGGGGCGACGGAGATGACAACGTCCGCCTTCTCCGGTATGGGCACAGAGAACACCTCGTTCGCCCATCCGACGGCCTTCTCGAAAGCGGGGTTCAGGGCTCCGGAGGCGACCTTGTAGATGTTCTGGTGCCTGTCGAGGACCATCTGGATGGAGAAGATCTCCTTGCCCTTGACGACCTCGAGCGCATCCATCATGTCCTCGTGGACGGGGTTGCCCTCCAGGGCGAGGGACTGGGCCTCCATGCTCATGGCGAGCTTGTGGTTCGCCTCGACGGTCCTGTAGGAGGCGACTCCGGGGAGGAAGGACTTCCTGCCGCCCGTGTACCCTGCGAAGTAGTGGGGCTCGACGGAGGTGATGATGATCAGCCTGTCCGCATCCACGGCGACCTTGTTGACCTCCATGGGCGTGCCGTTCTTGGATGTGCCGAGGTAGACGCACTCGGAGTTCTTGGCGTCGTGGCAGATGATGCGGTCCTTGAGCTCCTGATAGTGGGAGCCGAAGACGAAGTCGTACTCCTCGGGGGTCATGTCCCTGTGCGTGCCGGTGGCAATCAGATACCTGGCGGACCTCAGGTCCATCCTCTTGGAGAGGGCGTCCAGGACCTTCGCCGTGGGCGTGGGGCGTGTTCCATCGTTGACGATGAAGACGATGTCCTCCCCTCCTTTGAGGAAGTCGTCCATGGAGGCGTATCCGATCGGGTTGTCGATGGACTCGCCGATGACCTCGTCCGGGTCTCCGCACTCCACGTCCTTGGGGTAGAACGTGCCGATATAGTTCTGGTCGGGGATCTCGACTTTCTGGACCCCGTCCTTGCCGTACTTCACATCAACGATCATGTGGACCGTTGGACGGATTGCCGATTGTTTTATTTAAGGCTCTTGAGGACTGAAGATTGCCCGGCCCGGCGTCCGCGCCCGTCCTCCGACATCGGTCCCGGTGCGGCGTGCGTCCCCGGCGTCCGTTCCGCAGTCTAAGATGTCACCGAAGGGGAAACGGCACATGATGTCCAAAGTAGAATCACTAAATACGAACAAGTGATATTATCGCGCATGATGACGGATTACCAGTCACCCCTCTCCAGCCGCTATGCGGTAGACATCCTGTCCATGGTCTACGAGAACGAGAAGATCATGGCCACGGACATGCTCAGGATCGCCAAGAACTACAAGACGGTCATCAAGACCGCCGATCAGCTCGTCGACCTGGGCCTCATGACAATGCATCTGGAGGCGGGAAGGCGTCTCATGAAGATCTACGAGCTCACGCCGAAGGGCAAGGCCATCGGGAAGCGCATGGTCGAGTGCCGCGAGATCTTCTACGGAAGGCTCGACTTCGAGGAGGACACCGTCTCCGAGAAGCCGGAGAAGAAGTCCAAGAAGCGCTCCAAGTCCTGATTGCACTCTCAAAGGAGGGGCCTCCGCCCCTCCGTTTTCATCCACCCGTCATAAGTTTTTTATACAGGTCCCTCATTCGCAGTCGTACAACAAGCCGCTGTAGCTCAGTAGGTAGAGCGTGTGACTGTTAATCACAAGGTCCTCGGTTCAAATCCGTGCGGCGGCGCCATCCCTTCTTCTCCACGATACTTATTTAACCAATCCCCATATAGGGTCCCCTGCGGGCTCTTAGCTTAGCTAGGTAGAGCGTCTGGCTCATAACCAGATGGCCGTCGGTTCAAATCCGGCAGGGCCCACTCACCCTTCTCACACATTCCGGCGATCACAGTTCGCGGTAGTGCGCCAGCGCATAAAGGTTGGCATCCGGCGTCCTCGGCGGCACCCCGCATTCCGGCGTGATGATGTCGAATCCGAGCTCCGCGTACTTCCTGGCCTCGGATGCCACGTCCGCCGGGCATCCCATAAGGAGCGTCCCTACCGGGTCCACCGACCCGAACAGCCTGCATCTGCCACCGACGGCCCCCAGGTACTCCCCGGGATCGTGCGACGCCTCCAGGCTCAGCCCCGTGGCACCCATCGACGCCAGCTCGAGGATGTTGGGGCGGGTATCTCCGCATGTGTGGATCGTGCTGAAGGAATCCCTCAGGCTGGAGACGGTACGCGACATGAACGGCGTGATGAGCTCCCCGAACATGCCCGGCATGAGGACGTCCGCGCTCGCGAGACCGATCACCGTCACGTTGTCCGCGGCCTCGGACAGTCTCGACCCGTAGGCCTGGGTGTACGGGACCATCCTCTCCACCCACTCCCTGGTCTTCCCTGGCTCCATCATGTAGCACATGAGCGCGTTCTCCACGCCGAAGAGCTGCATGAACACCGAGAGCGGATCCATCATCCCAGCGGTCACGAACAGGTCCGGATGCTCCGTGGAGAGCCTGGACGCGACCTCCTGCACGAGTGCGCAGCGGCCGCCCGTGGCGAACTCCTCCGGATCCATGAGGCCCTCCGGCGGCGAGTCCATCTCCATCACGTCCCCACGGTACGGGGACCCGGTTATGCTAGGCTGGGTGTCGACCCTTCCAGGGTTGATCACGGCCCCCAGGCGTTCCGCCTCCACTGTCAGGCAGAACGGCACCCTTGCCGTGGCGAAACCGAACATCCTGTCCATCTGGATGGCGAGCTCGCCCATCTTGACTGCGTCGAAGTTGGCCTCCGGCCAGAACGCCCCGCACGCCTCCATCTGCCCGACCGTCCCGGTCTGCGTGAAGACGGCGGGAGGCGGCAGCTCGCCGCGGCCCTGGCCGTCGAATGCGTCCTCGATCTCCTGCCTGGTGTTCATGCGGTCACATCCCCCCGGCATCGGGTGCGAGCACGTATCTGGCGGACCTCGTGCTCCCCTCCGCCTTCTCGAGGAGCCCCGCCCTCCTCATCGTCTGCAGAAGATTCGTGGCCTTCACCCTCAGCTGCTCCTCGGTCAGATCCTTGGAGTCGCGCGACGCGAGGAGCTCGGTCACATCGGACCTGGTGACGTAGCCCTTCGCCCGGACGAGATCGAGGACCGCCTCCTGCGGTGTTCCTGCCGTGTACGCCGATGCCACCTCCTGGCCCGCTCCCGATGCGATGCACGGGAGGTCGCCTATCATCTCGACCAGACCCCTCCTGACGAGCGACTTCAGCCTCCTGTCCGGGAGGTATCTGTTCTTGGCGACCCTGTCCAGGTCCATGACGGTCCTGAGGTCCAGGTCGTCCCTGAGGTCCAGCACCCTGGCGTAGGACCCGCCCCTGATCCCCGGGAACCTCACGGCGACCCTGTCCCCCATGATGTCGAAGTCCGGCATCGGGAACCTGCGGTACGCCTGCGACAGGTACATCGACCTGATGCCGCTCCCCGATGCTGGTATGGCCCCGATGCCTGCCATCGCATTGTAGAGGAACGGGTTCCTCGGCGGAGTAGACGACGGGGGGCCCTTGACGAAGGACTCCGGCGAGCGCTCGGGAAACGACCCCATGCTGACGACCGTGACCGACTCGTTCTCCCTCTCCACCACCTCGACCGTCCCGCCGAGGCCGTAGTCCTGATGGACGACCGCGTTCCTGACAGCCTCCAGGAGCGTCGAGGTGCGGTATGCGCTGACCACGTTCTCCGATCCCCCCGACCCCGTCCTGCAGGACCAGTTCCTTATCATCGACACCGCCTGCGTGGCGGTCAGGATCGCCGGACCGTCGAACGTCCTGGTGTCCACGGTGATCCCGTCCGGGTCGACCAGCCTCCACCTTATGCAGACGCTTGGCGGAAGCATGCGGTCGCCGGACTTGCCGAGCATTATGAGCGCCGCGTTGGTGACCTTCCCGCGCTTGAAGACGCCCGTGCGGGAGAGGAACGTGGCGTCGTCCCACCCGGCGCTCTCGTCGGCGCGGTCCGGGAACCTCTCGCAGAACGCCGCCCGGGCGGCCCTGACAGCGCCCGGATCGAGGTTCCTGACGTCGGCTCCGTTGACGACGTTGCCTGTCCAATCCTCGTAAAGCCTGGGCGCGCTCATGTCCGGTCATCCTCATCCCAGTAGATAATCGGAGTGCCGCCGCACCTCGGCACGGCCCAGGAGATGCCCTTCGCGAGCCTCAGGTCTGCGTCCCTGAAGTGGTTGCCGGGGTTCAGCTCGAACACGGAATCTATACCCTCGGCACGGTAGTGATCGTACAGCCCACGGGTCCGATCCTCGGTGGTGCGCAGGTACGGGTTCCTGGTGCGGCTCTCCCTGTCACCGATGGACAGGTAGATCGCGTCCGGACGCCTCACGAACGGCGTTCCCCTGACGAAGTCCGCGAACCCCGGGAACCACAGCGAACCCGATGCCGAGACGGAGCCGGAGAACATACGAGACACGTGCGGGACGTAGAGGGCGAAGAGACCCGCCATAGAGTATCCGGCCATGATCCTCGCCCCACCGGTGCCGACGACACCCTCTGCGAACGGCACGACCTCGCCCTCCAGCAGGCCCAGGTACTCCCCGGCGCGGCCGGCAAAGTCGTCGTCTTCGGATACGACGGGGCCGCACTGCCACGGGGAGAGGTCCGAGTCCCAGTCCAGACCGGACACGGACACCAGGTTGAAGGGCGGACAGCCGAGCCCGCGGCATCCCTCCAGGACCCTGTCGCAGACATCCTCGTACATGCTGGCGTAGACCGTGGGCGCCCCATCGGCCCCGCATGCGGACACACGGACCGTCCTGCCTCCGATGACCCTCTCCGATACGTCCATGGCGAGAACCTCTGGCACCTGGATGGTCGGCGTCTCCCTTGAACCCTGCGGCCCGTCCATCCAATCTCATTCAATCTCATTTTACACCCCGTCACCGGGCTGGCTCGGAGCCGCCCGCCCCTACAACGATTAAATATCCCGTGACTTTCGAAGAACCAGGAAAGGCGACCGTACAGACGGCCGTCACACATGTCCGGAGGATCGGCAACATGGTAGAGATCAAAGTCAAGAAACCCGAGTTCATCAGACTCCCCCGCGTGCAGAAAGTGCTCACCGCCTGCCTGCAGTGCGGATACTGCATCGACGTTTGCGAGGCCCACAACCAGACCCCCTGGGAGTCCGTCACGCCCAGAGGAAAGATCTACTACGTCAACCAGCTCGACAAGGCTGGGAGCGGCGCCCTGGACGGGCTCCTCGGCAGAGAGGTCTCCCTCAGCCCCGAGTTCGTCGACGCCATGTACAAGTGCACCGGATGCGGAAACTGCGAGGTCGTCTGCCACGCCCAGATCAAGCTGGTCGACTTCTGGGAGGACATGAGGGCCTGGATCGTCGAGAACGGCGCCGGACCCCTCTCCGCGCACAAAGGAATGGCGACCAAGGTTAACCAGTTCCACAACCCCTACGGTGAGCCCCCGTCCAAGAGGGACGCCTGGTGGCCCGCCGAGGTCGAGAGGCACACCCCCGCAGACGTCATCTTCTTCGCCGGATGCACCGGATCCTACAGGATGCAGCCCATCGCCCAGGCCGGAGTCATCGTGCTCGACAGGGCCGGCGTCAAGATGAACTGCCTCGGAGAGAAGGAGTGGTGCTGCTCCTCGCCCCTGCTGAGGACCGGAACCAAGGACGCGTCCCTCGGATGCGCCGAGACCGTCGTCGAGAAGGCCGACGGAATGGGAGCCAAGGACATGGTCATGACCTGCTCCGGATGCTACAAGACCGTCTCCTCCGACTTCGGCAAGTACTACGCCAAGGTCGGACAGAACGTCTACCACTTCTCCCAGTACGTCGAGCAGCTGATCAACGACAGGAAGCTGCCCCTCAACAACGAGTTCAAGCACAAGGTCACCTACCACGACCCCTGCCACCTCGGAAGGCACTCCGGCGTCTACGACGCTCCCAGGAACGTCATCAAGAAGATCAAGGGAATCGAGTTCGTCGAGATGGAGAGGTCCAGGGAGAACTCCAGGTGCTGCGGTGCCGGAGGAGGATACAAGTCCCAGTTCAACGACTTCGCCACCGCCGTGGCCGTGGAGAGGATCCACGACGCCGAGGCCACCGGTGCCGAGATCCTCATCACCTGCTGCCCCTTCTGCGTCCTCAACCTGACCCAGGGAGCCAAGAAGGCCGGATCCAAGATCAAGGTCATGGATCTGTCCCAGGTCCTCCTCGAGGTCACGGCGCCCAAGAAGGAAGAGCCCGCTTCCGAGTGATTCTAACCGCCGGGGTCCGCCCCGGCACCTTTACCCTTTCTCCATGCCTTTTCCCGAGCTGAGCCCAGAGCTCGTTCAGGCCCTCGCCAACAGGGGCATCACCGACCCCACGCCACCGCAGGCGGACGTCATCCCCAGGATACTGAAGGGAGGGAACATCCTCCTGGTCGCGCCCACCGGGATAGGCAAGACCGAGGCGGCCATGCTGCCCATCTTCGACACGATCTTCCGCACCAAGGGGAGCAGATCCGGTTTCAGATGCCTGTACATCACGCCCCTACGCGCGCTGAACAGGGACATGCTCCGCAGGATGGAGGAGTACGGCCGGGCGCTGAACATCACGGTCGGCGTGAGGCACGGGGACACGTCCCAGGCCGAGAGGAACCACCAGTCCCAGAACCCGCCCGAGATACTCATCACAACCCCAGAGACCCTGCAGGTCATGTTCACGGGGAAACGCCTCCTGCAGCACCTGAAGAACGTCCAGTGGGTGGTCGTGGACGAGATTCACGAGCTGTCGAACACGGAGAGGGGCGCCCAGATGAGCGTCGCACTGGAGAGGCTGACGCTGATCGCCGGCGAATATCAGAGGATCGGGCTATCGGCCACTGTCGGGAACGTCGACAGCGTCGCCCGGTTCCTGGTGGGCCCCAAGAGGGAGGTGACCATCCGCAAGCACGACACCCACCGCGACTTCGACATCGACGTGGAGTGCCCGCCCGCATGCGAGGACGCCTCCCTGCTCGACAAGCTACAGGGCGACCCCGACATCATCGGCGTGATGCAGAGGGCCAGGGAGATAGTCGAATCTGGGAGGTCCACCCTCTTCTTCGTGAACACCAGGGAGACCGCCGAATGGCTGGCCGCCCGCTACCATCTGTGGGACGAATCCATATCCATAGACGTCCACCACGGATCCCTGTCGAAGGAGAACCGCATGGACATGGAGGACCGCTTCAAGAGGGGCGAGATAAGGGCCCTGATCTGCACGTCGTCCCTGGAGCTGGGAATCGACGTGGGGTCCACGGACATGGTGATCCAGTACAACTCGCCCAGACAGGTGTCCCGCATGATCCAGAGGGCCGGGCGCGCCGGCCACAGGATCGGCGAGCGCATCAGGGCCAAGATCATCGCCACCGCCCCCGACGAGGTCGCGGAGGCGATGGTCATCGCCAGGAGATGCGACTCCAAGGAGCTGGAGTTCTGGGAGGGCAGGCCGTGCCCCCTGTCGGTCGTCGCCAACCAGCTGATAGCGATGACCATGTCGGGGGGAGTGGACAGGGAGACAGCGTACAAGGTGTTCTCCAACGCCTATCCGTTCAGGGACATCACGAGACAGGACATCGAGGACGTCCTGGAGCAGCTGAAATCCATCAAGATGCTCTTCGACGACGGCGACGCGTTCCGCAGGTCGCGCAAGGGTATGAACTATTTCTACGAGAACATCTCGATGATCCCGGACGAGCGCTCGTACATGATCCGCGACATCGGGACCCGCGCCGTCATAGGCACGCTAGACGAGAGCTTCGTGGCGTCCTTCGCCGAGGAGTACGCCATGTTCATCGCCAAGGGGAGGACCTGGAGGATCGTCGAGATGCGCGAGGACGAGATCCTGGTCGAGGAGGCCCGCGAGGTGGGATCGGTCCCCAACTGGGTCGGGTCAGACATACCAGTGCCGTACGAGGTGGCGATGGAGGTGGGCCGCATGCGCCGTCTGAGGAACCTGCAGGACTACCCCGGGGACGAGGGATGCAGGAGGGTGCTGGAGAAGTACTTCGCCGACCAGGACGAGAGGTTCAAGATGCCCACGGACAAGCTGGTCACGGTTGAGGTTGGGGACCGCCTCGCCATAGTCAACGGATGCTTCGGCAGCAGGGTCAACGAGACCCTCGGGAAGATCTACGCCGCGCTTCTCACTGCGCGTCTCGGCGAGAGCGTCGGGATGACCGCGGATCCGTACAGGATGATCCTGGAGCTTCCCCGCAACATGAAGCGCGACGACATCCTGCAGACGGTCATGTCCGTGAAGCCAGGGACCATAGAGGCCCTGGCCAGGATAACCATCCTGAACTCGTCGTTCCTGAGATGGAGGTTCGTGTTCGTCGCCAAGAAGTTCGGCATCATTGAGAAGAACGCCGACCACCGCTTCATGAACTTCAGCAGGCTGTTCGAGATGCATCAGGGGACCCCTGCCTACAAGGAGGCGGTGAACAAGGTCCTGTGGGAGGACCTGGACATCCCCAACACCGAGAAGGTCGTGTCCATGATCGCGAACGGCGACATCAAGGTCGAGCTGGGAGGCATCTCCGCCATCGGCCTGGAGGGCATAGTCCGCTCCAAGGAGCTGATGCAGCCCGTCCGTGCGGACCACTCCATCCTCATGGCCCTCAAGAAGAGGCTCGAGGACGAGGTCCTGTTCGCATCATGCCTCAACTGCGGATCCCAGTGGAGGTTCAGGGTGGGGGACGCACCGAAGAGGTTCAGATGCCCCCAGTGCGGAGGCGTCATGATCGCCGTGCTGAAGGGCTACGAGAGGGAGAACATCAGCCTGATCAAGCTGACCGAGATGAACGCCCAGGAGAAACGCGACCGCCTGCGCCTCTCCAGGAACGCGAACCTCGTGAACGAGCACGGGAAGCGCGCGGTCATCGCCCTCGCCGGCAGGGGGATCGGCCCGGATGCAGCGTCCAGGATCCTTCGCAGCATGCACGTGGACGAGGACGATTTCTACCGCGACATCATGAACGCCGAGATCCTCTACGCCAAGAACAAGAGGTTCTGGGACTGATCAGGGGATGTGCCTGAGGCCCCAGCGCGCCATCTCATAGAACACCGGCATAAGGTCGGCGCCCTTCGAGGTGAGCGAGTACTCCACCCTGGGCGGAATCTCCTCGTACTGTCTGCGCGTCACGAGCCCGTCACGCTCCAGATCCTTCAGGGACGCGGACAGCATTGTACTGGTTATCCCCGGAATCACCCGCTTCAACTCACCATAGCGGATTGGATCCTTTATGCAGATCTCATAGAGGATCTGGAACTTCCATTTGCCCTGGAGCATCTGCAACAGGCTGGACACCGGACAGTTACCCTGTTCCGTCAGGATGATCCCATGAATGTCGCGCACGAACTCATCGTATGTCATCTCCATAGATGCCATGATGTCACCACCGGTATGGTACACCGTACCGAGTAAGTACGATATCCGTACCATGTTAACTATCACAACCATATAAGAGGTTGCGGTGAACACAGATGATCCAGAAGATCGACGCCGCCAAAACACCGGAATACACATCGCCCAACCCGCTGACCCTCGTCTGCACCAGGACCTCCGACGGGAGGATGAACCTCGCACCGGTCTGCTTCTTCAGCCACCTGTCCTTCGAACCGCCGATGGTGGGATTCGCCATGGGGAAGAACTCATTCACAGGAGAGACCGTGAAAGATACAGGCAAGGCGGTAATCGCCATCCCAGGAACAAGCCTCATCCCCGACATCATAAGATGCGGCACCAGCACCGGCAGAGACACCGATAAGGCCGATGGCATGGAGCTGATCGGCCTTCCGGGGACGGACATCATGATCCCCCGGGACGTGAAGCTTGCGATGTGTGTGAGTCTAGACAAGGTCGTCGAGGTCGGAGACCACTACCTCTACGCGTGCAGGGTGGATTCGGCATACGGGGACGACTCGGTGACATCGCTTGTCGCCTGGGACGGCTTCGCCAAGCTGGCCCCGGCGAGACCGGAGTGATGTCTCCTCCGCCCCCCCATGGGGCGGTCAAACTTCATCGTCCTCCTCGATGGAAAGGACTGCGCCGGTGCGGAGCATTTATCAGAGCCGGAACGGATTTGAATCCGAGGCTCTGGACATGCTATTCTACTTCTCGGCAACAGGTAACAGCAAGAGGACCGCAGAGATCATAGCGGAACGCACTGGCGACACTCTGGTTTCGATATCGGGGTCGCTGGCCGACGGGAAATCCACGTTCGACGCGTCATCGGATGACAGGATCGGGTTCGTCATCCCCACGTACTTCTACAACCCGCCGAAAGCCGTGATGAGGTTCGTCGAGGGCCTGGAGATCGCCGGCTGCGAAGGGAAGTACGCCTATGTCGTGCTGACGCTCGGGACCAGGACAGGCACCGCCGGAAGAACGCTGGCGAAGGCCCTCGCCGAGAAGGGGGTCGACGTAGTCGCCCAGTTCTGCGTGAGGACGCAGTACACCTACATCCCGACCCTGGAGGTCCCTGGCGATGAGGAGCTGAACGTCATCCTCGACGAGGCGGATGCCGACTCGCGCAAAATCGCGGAACAGGTGGCATCGTTCGAGAAGGGGGACTTCAACAGGTTCGCGGGGACCGTCGCTGCCGCGGTGTCCCCGAGCATGAAGACGGCCTACGACAAGGCCTCCGCCACATCCAACTTCACCCTGTCGGATGGATGCGACGGCTGTGGCGTCTGCGCCGATGTCTGCCCCGACCGCATAATATCCATGGAGAATGGAAGACCTGCCTGGAACGCCGACTCGTGCACCCTGTGCCTGGCGTGCCTGCACCGCTGCCCCAGGACGGCCATCGACCTCGGCGAGTCCACCATGGGCAAGAGACGCTACGTCAACCCCAGGACGGACATGCCCGTCGGCCCGATCTGACGTCAGCGGGATGTGACGGGATTGGTGACCGAACCGACGCCACGGATCTCCGCCCTGACGGTGTCCCCGGGCCTTATCTCGGACACACCCTCTGGAGTGCCTGTAATCAGGATGTCCCCCGGCTCCATGGTCATGAACCTTGTGACGTACGATATCAGCCGGGCGACGGGGAAGATCATGTTGCGAGTGTTCCCGTGCTGTCTGACCTCGCCGTTGACCGTCAGCGTCAGCTCCAGATCCTGAAGGTCCCCCACGATCCCGACCGGCACCGGCTCCGACATGGGTCCGAACGTGTCCATGCCCTTGCTGAGGTCCCAGGTGTTGCCTGTCCGGCGGGCCTCGGTCTGCATATCCCTGGCGGACACGTCGTTGAAGACCGCCACATGGGAGATGTACGACAGGGCATCGGCCTCCGTCGCATCCTTGCACCTCGTCCCGAAGATGACCGCGAGTTCGACCTCGTGCTGGACATTGGTGACGCCGGACGGTATGACTATGCTGTCCCCATCCGATATGAGACAGCTTGACGGTTTGAGGAACACCGTCGGCTCCTTCGGTAGCTCGGACTCGAGCTCCTTCACATGGGAGCGGTAGTTCCAGCCTATGCAGACGATCTTTCCGGGTGCCATGAATGGCGATTGGATGCCGACGATATACACATGTCGACGGCGAACGCAACAGTATCCTAGGGTCTGACTGGAAGAGTATGAGTATGAGTATGAGTATGAGTATGAGTATGAGTATGAGCACAATGGCGAGGTGCTGAAATGGGACTGCCGATCAACGTTTCAGCCATTCTCAACGGTCGCACTGTGGAGAGCAACAGGGTGGAGTATAAGAGAAACTGGAATCCGGAGCGCATCCTGCACACAGTATGCGCATTCGCCAATGACTACGAGGACCTTGGCGGAGGATACGTGATGATCGGCATAGAGGATGATGATGGATGCAGAGGGGACATCATCGGCCTTACGGACAGGGACATTGTGGAGATCGACCGCGGACTGATCAACGTATGCAATACGATAGAGCCGAAGTACATACCAGAGATGTCCGTGGAGGAGATCGACGGAAAGAGGATCGTTGTCATCTGGGCGACGAGTGATGACAGGCGTCCGTTCAAATGCCCGGTATCCCTGGGATCCGATAAGAAACACAACATCGAGAAGGCCTACTACATAAGACATGGATCCCACACGGTGAGGGCGAACAGAGACGAGGAGGTGCGTCTCATGGAGCTGTCCAGAAGGGTCTCGTTCGACGAGAGAGCATCGTCTGCGGGAACCCTGAGGGATGTGAAGCGCGGTCTTGTCGAGGAGTATCTGGACAGCGTCGGAAGCAACCTTGCCGGACAGGATATCCCGGACATGGAGCTCTATGGCATGATGAGACTGGTCAGAGGACCGAAAGAGGATCTCAGGCCCATCAATGCCGCGCTCATGATGTTCTCCCCCAGACCCGAGGACCACTTCCCGTACTCCAGAACCGAGGTGGCGATCATCCATGATCCCGCAGGGAGGCTGATGGATGAGGCCACGTTCAACGGCCCGGTGAACATGCAGATCGTCAGAGCGATCGAGTTCATCAGGGACAGAGTGATCGTAGAGAGAGTGAGGAAGGTGCCCGGACAGACCGAGGCCCTCAGATACTTCAATTATCCCCTCGAGGCGATAAGGGAGGTTCTCGTGAACGCGCTCTACCACAGGAGCTACGAAATCCCGGAACCGGTCAAGGTGTACATCTACAACGACCGCATCGAGATCACAAGCCTTCCGGGCCCGGAACCCGGGATACCGGACGAGGACATACGCAACCTCAGGATGAGGGGCAGGTTCTATAGGAACAAGCGTCTGGGCGATTTCCTGAAGGAGCTCCACCTCACCGAAGGACGCAACACCGGACTGGCCATGATCGTCGAATCCCTGAGACACAATGGCTCCGAGCCACCCATCTACGAGACTGACGCCGACAGGACGTATCTGAGTGTCACGATCCCAGTGCATCCCGACTTCAAGGGGGACCCAATCCGGCCAGCCATCCGTAGGGAGCAGAGAAGACGTTCATCGAAGGACATCAAACAGGATATAATCGAGGTTCTGGACAGGGAGGGGTGCCTGCCATCCAAGACCATAGCGATGGAACTGGGATACTCCGCCGTCACGCCAGTCCTGAGAAGATGCATAAACGAGTTGATAGAACTGGGCGAGCTGGAATACCTGTTCCCGGACAAACCGAACGACAGCCGTCAGAGGATATGCCGCAGAAGAGCCGTCAGATGAACCCGCCCTTCACGGTGAACTCGGGCTTCTTCTCCTCGACCTCGGGCTTCTTCAGGGTTATGCCAGACTTGCCGTAGTAACCCTGGCAGATCACGTAGACCTCCGAGGACGTGTCCCTGGAGGCATCCGGTGAATGGACCTTGACGGACTGGAAACGCTTCTTCAGCTCGGTCATGAGAGAATCAAACATGTCTCCCATGAAGACCTTCATGACCAGCTTGCCCTCCTTCTTGAGGATGCGATCGCACACGTCGACAGCGTACATGCAGAGGTTGATGGACCTGGCATGGTCCATGGAATAATGACCCGCTATGTTCGGAGCCATGTCGGACAGGACCACGTCCGCCTTGCCCCCGAACCTGTCCATCAGCTCGATCATCGTCGAATCGTGTGTGATGTCACCGATGAACGTCTCGACCCCGTCGATGGGCTTGATGTATCTCAGATCCACACCGATGACCCTGCCGTTCGGCCATGTGCGTTCCTGCGCGACCTGGCACCACCCTCCGGGACAGGCGCCCAGGTCCACCACCGCATCGCCGGGCTTGAAGATCCCGAAGCGGTTGTCGATCTGGATCAGCTTGAAGGATGCCCTGGAACGGTAGTTCAGCTTCTTCGCGAGCTTGTAGTAGTGCTCGTTCCTCCTCTCCGCGACCCAGCGGTCATGCAGGTCTGCCATATCGATGGGATTGGCACGGAGGGTTTAAGGATTATCCTGGGACGGCATCGTCCACTCTGTTCGTTCGGTATTACAAATTTTAATAAAGTATTATTTACGTAACACGTATTTATGAAAAGTATTACATGGGCCATCGTGATCGTGGCGATCGTCGTCCTGGCCGGGGCAGGCGCAGTCCTGATGACCGACCACGGAGGCGACGACATACAGGATGAGGCGGACCATGTGACGGACAGCGCCGGCAGGTCGGTGCCGATCCCGGAATCCCTGGATGGTGGCATCGTCGTGGTTGGCATGAGCACCAGTCCGCTCAGGCTGCTCTCGATGTTCGATGTCCAAGACCATGTGATCGAGGTCGACATGAACGAGGTCAACAACCCGCTCAACGGCCGCGGCTACGCGTTCGCGTTCGACTACACCGACTGTGAATACCATGCCAACAACACGCTGGACAACGAGACGGTCGAGTCTATCGCAAGCAAGAATCCCAGCCTGGTCGTGGTCATGGATACCGTCTACACCACGTACAGGGACAACGTCGAGATCCTGTCGAACGCCGCACCCACGTTCGTTCTGAAGGTCCAGATGGACCTCTGGGACGAGGATGTCTCCGGGATATCTGATGAGATATCGGGAACGATAGATACGCTCGGGAAGCTGCTGGGACAGGAGGAAAGGGCGGAGGAGCTCATAACCGGCATCGACGGCATCATCAAGGACATACGCTCGCTGGTCGGTGAATCCGACCTCAGGGCGTATCTCGCAGGCGCCAACTACGGCGGGACCAACACCCTGAACACCACGCTGGCCAGATACGACCCGTTCACGCTCACCGGCCTGCAAAACGCCTACACGGGCGGGGAGACATCCAAGGTCGAGATACCCGTCGAACGCCTCGCCCGGATGGATTTCGACATCATGGTCCTCGACCCCTCGTCCGCCGACAAGTACGGCGACCCCAACAGCCAGCTCGTGATGCAGTACTACCACTCCATCAACAGCGATTCCGACCCGGACAACGATGTCCGCATCTACACCGCGATGCCCGTCTCGGGATTCGGCACGAACTACGACGGCGTACTGGTGAACGGGTACTTCCTCGCCCATGTGTTCTACGGACAGCTGACGGGGGAGCAGATGCTCGAGAGGATCGACAACATCTACACGGTGTTCTACGGCGATGCCGGGAAGGACGTGTTCCAGAAGATGGATGCCGCCTATCAGGACTACTTCGGCCGTCTTGGGTACGACATGTCGCTCCTCGCACAGGTTGAGATCGTCGATGACGGAGGGAGGTTCGAATTCAGGACGGTCTGAGTCCGCCCTCGCCCGGGCATCCCGGGCTACCTTCACATCCGAATCGAGCACAGTGATCCTATGCTCATTGACAGAAGCGCGAACAACGATTCCCCTGCGACCAAGGAGGGCTATCTCAAGTACTCCAGAAGGAAGACGGGGTTCATCATCGCATGCACGGTGCTGCTCGTGGCACTGTCCATAGTCACTATCGGCCTGGGGTCCACGGGACTGTCCCTGTCCGAGATAATACACTACATCTTCCATCCGGACGGGTCATGGTCCAGCACGGTAGTGTGGGACCTCCGTCTGAAGTACGTGTTCACGGCGATCGCGGCCGGGGCGGCCCTGGGGATCGCCGGGGCGGTGATGCAGAGCATCCTCAGGAACCCGCTGGCATCGCCATTCACCCTGGGCCTGTCCAACGCGGCGGCGTTCGGGGCGTCCCTGGCCATCATCTTCATGGATGCAGGGGTGTTTGTATCCAACAGCTCCGGATACGACATCAACAACACCGCGGCGGTAACCATCATGGCCTTCCTGTTCGCCATGGTCGCCACCGGCGTTATGCTCCTCATGGTCAAGATGACGGAGTGCACCCCCGAGACTATCGTTCTCGCAGGGATGGCCATCAGCTCCATATTCTCCGCGGGCCTGGCGTTCCTGCAGTACATCGCCAGTGATGTCGCGCTCTCGGCCATCGTCTACTGGCAGTTCGGAAGCCTCAGCAAGGCCTCGTGGGACAACCTCGCGATCATCGTGATCGCATTGCTGGCGATCTCATCGTACTTCCTCTACAAGAGGTGGGACCTGAACGCGATGGAGTCCGGCGAGGACGTCGCCAGGGGACTGGGGGTGAACATCCGCCTGACCCGCTTCCTCGTCCTGACCCTATCCGCGGTTCTGACTGCCATGGTGGTATCCTTCTGCGGCGTGATCGGGTTCATAGGCCTGGTCGGCCCGCACATCGTCAAGCGCCTCGTGGGGAACGACAACAGGTACGTCCTGGTAGGTTCGATAATGATGGGCGCGCTGGTCATGCTGCTGTCATACGTTGTCGGAACCTACGTCATCTTCCCGACGATCCCCGTCGGGATCATCACATCGGCCATCGGCGGACCGCTGTTCATAGCGATCCTGCTCAAGGGACGCAGGAGGAGCACGGTATGATGGAGGTCAGGAACCTCAGGTTCTCGTACGGCCAGCACGAGGTGCTGAGGGACGTGAGCTTCGATGTCGAGGACAACACGGTGGTGTCCATCCTTGGACCCAACGGCACCGGGAAGACGACCCTGCTCAGATGCCTGTGCGCCCTGCACAGACAGGACGCCGGGACCATCACGGTGGACGGGACGGACGTCGGCACCCTAAAGGGGAGGGATCTCGCCAAGGTCATCGGATTCGTGCCGCAATCCGTGCCCGTGTCCCGCATGAGCGTCTTCGATGCCATCCTGCTGGGAAGGAAACCGTACATAGACTGGATCGCCACCCAGGACGACCTGGACAAGGTCAGCTCGGTCATCGACGCTCTCGGCATGCACGACCTCGCCCTGAGATACTGCGACGAGATCAGCGGCGGGGAGTTCCAGAAGGCACAGATCGCACGCGCACTGGTCCAGGAGCCCTCGGTGCTCATCCTGGACGAACCCACCAACAACCTGGACATCGCCAACCAGCACAAGACCATGCACATGATCATGGACGCCGTCAGGATGCGGAGCATGTGCACGATAATGACGATGCACGACATCAACCTGGCCGTTCACTATTCGGACAGGTTCCTTTTCATGAAGGACGGACTGGTCGCCGCCTACGGCGGCCTGGAGGTCATAACCGAGGACCTCATCAGGGACGTGTACGGGATCGATGCGGAGATCGTCGACCACAAGGGAGTCCCCCTGGTGGTCCCGAGCCACTCAGAGAAGTACAGGCACCTCCAGAGCCACCATCACCCCCATGACATCCACGACCACCTGGAGCCTCATGGGCATGGCATGGGGATAGAGGAGATCTGAGACTATGAATCAGGAGCTATGGGAAGAATGCGTCAAGTTCCACGGGCATGCATGCCCCGGACTTGCGATAGGGTACAGAGCCGCCGAGGCGGCATCGGAGAGACTGGGTACGACCCTCAAGAGGACAGAGGACGAGGACATCGTCTGCGTGTCGGAGAACGACAGCTGCGGTGTGGACTCCATCCAGTGCATAATGTCCTGCACCGTGGGAAAGGGCAACATGATCCTGAGACCGCGTGGCAAGAACGCGTTCTCTTTCTTCGACCGGGACACGGGAAGGTCCGTGAGAGCCGTCCTGAAACCGTTCGACAGAAGCGGGGAGAAGAGGGATGTGATCGACAGGGTCCTGAACATGCCATTGGAGGAACTCTTCGACTTCAAGGGGCCCGGATTCCCATTCCCCGAGGGGGCCAGGATGTTCGAGAGCAGGACCTGCGAGATCTGTGGGGAGAGCGCCAGGGAGGACATGATGAGGTTCCAGAACGGGAAGATCGTATGCCTGGACTGCTTCAAAGGATATGATCGGGGCTGGATGTGAGACTCCGAAGGGCCGACATGGACCTTGGACGCCGTTGTCTGGACGATATGATTGTGTAATAACAACATGGAGAATTCTCTATGTTCGATATGGAGAATTCTCCATTTTTAACATAGATAATTCGCTATATTCAAGTATACACACCGCGTATGAACAGCCCGGTGAGAACGTGACTCTGACGAAGGAGGGGTATATGCAGAGGATCGCGGATCGCAGACTCGCGAGAATGCTCGAAGTGTTCGGTGCGGTATGCGTCGAAGGACCGCGCGGATGTGGGAAGACCTGGACATCGCTGAATATGTCCAACAGCGCGTTCATGATCGCGGATCCGACAGACAACTTCGCCAACCGCCAATTGGTCTCAAACAATGTGGAGTATGCGTTCAGAGGAGACGCCCCTCACCTGATAGACGAATGGCAGGAATTCCCTCATATCTGGGATGCAACCAAGATCAAGATTGATGACAGCAGGATGAACGGTCGTTTCATCCTGACAGGCTCATCGACACCCGTCAACAAAGGTGTGTACCACAGTGGCACAGGCAGAATCGGTTCAATGCGCATGCGCACAATGTCCCTGTTCGAATCCGGGGATTCGGACGGCTCGGTATCCCTGGCATCCCTCTTCGATGGAGCGGACGTTTTCACAGATATCAAGAAAGTATCGTTGGAAGATATAATAGGCCTGACAGTCCGTGGCGGTTGGCCCAGATTGATTGGGATGGATGCCGGATCAGCGTTGGAAGTCCATAAGGACTATGTCATGAAAACCGTCGGGGATGCATCGCGTCTGGAAGGAGGATGTGACGAGACCAAGATGACGATGGTGTTCAGATCCCTGGCTCGCAATGAGGGCACCGTCGCAAGCAATGCCACCATTGCCAGAGATGTCGCAGAGTTCGAAGACGAAACCGTGACTGATCAGACCGTATCGAAATACATAGATCTCCTGAAAAGGGTCTTCGTGGTGGAGGATCAACCATCGTTCAACGCGAACGCACGCTCGTCTGTCAAGGTCGGCAAGAGTCCTAAGAGACGCCTCACAGACCCTTCGCTCGCTGTTGCAGCCATGGGCCTCAATGAGGAGAGACTCATGAGAGACCTACGCACGTTCGGATATCTGTTCGAGTCGATGTGCATCAGGGACCTGAACATCTATGCGGAAGCCAGTGGCGGGTCCGTCTACCACTATCGTGACGATAAAGGCCGCGAAGCCGATGCGGTCGTGGAATGGAACGATGGCAGATGGGGTGCATTCGAGATGAAAACCGGCACTGACAAGATTGCCGAGGGCGTCCGTAGCCTGATGAAGGTACGCAAGGTCTACGAGAACCAGGGCTGGCCGCTCCCCGAATTCCTCTGCGTGATATGCGGCACCGCCCCCGCGGCATACCGTCGGGATGATGGCGTCTATGTTGTGCCCATCACCTGCCTCGGCCCGTGACGCCTGATGACACCCATTAATAGGTGCCCGCGAATCCTCCACCCATGGACCTGTTCGAGTACACGCGCAAGGGCATCCTCGAGAAGGACGCCCCGCTTGCGAGCCGTATGCGCCCCCGGTCCCTCGACGAGGTCGTGGGACAGGAGCACATCATCGGTGATGACAAGCTGCTCTCGAGAGCGATACGCGCCGACAGGATAGGTTCCCTCATCTTCTACGGTCCGCCCGGCACCGGGAAGACCACGCTGGCACAGGTCATCGCCAACACCACGAACGCCAGGTTCGTCCAGATCAACGCCACCACCGCGGGCAAGAAGGACATGGAGGATGCCGTCCAGAGGGCCAAGGACGCCCTGGGGATGGAGGAGAAGCGCACGATCCTCTTCGTGGACGAGATCCACCGCTTCAACAAGGCCCAGCAGGACTACCTTCTCCCGTTCGTGGAGGACGGCACCGTCATCCTCATCGGGGCGACCACCGAGAACCCGTACTTCGAGGTCAACCGCGCCCTGGTGTCCAGGTCCAGGATATTCGAGCTGAGACCGCTCTCCAAGGACAGCATAAGGAGACTCCTGGAAAGGGCCGTCTCCGACAGGGAGAGGGGCCTGGGCAGGATGGATGTGGACCTCGAGGACGATGCGGCGGACTTCCTCGCGGACATGTCCAACGGGGATGCCAGGGCGGCGCTGAACGCCCTCGAGCTGGGGGCCCTCACCACTCCTCCGGGACCGGACGGCAGAATCCGCATCGACCTTTCCGTCGCATCGGAGTGCATCCAGCGCAGGATTCTGAACTACGACAGGGATGGGGACAACCACTACGACACGATATCCGCCTTCATCAAAAGCATGCGTGGGTCGGACCCCGACGCCGCAGTGTACTATCTGGCGAGGATGCTGTACGCCGGCGAGGATGTGAAGTTCATCGCCAGGAGAATCATGATCTGCGCGTCCGAGGACGTCGGCAACGCCGACCCTCAGGCCCTCGTGGTCGCCGTATCCGCGGCCCAGGCTGTGGAACGCATAGGCATGCCGGAGTCCCAGATCATACTGTCCCAGGCGGCCACGTACGTCGCGTGCGCACCCAAGAGCAACTCCGCCTACAACGCCATCTTCTCCGCCCTGAAGTCCGTCAAGGAGGAACCGACCGGCGGGATACCTCCGTACCTCAAGGACGCCCACTACAGTGGCGCGAAGGACCTCGGCCGCGGTCTGACGTACAAGTACCCCCACAACTACGAGAACCACTACGTCGACCAGCAGTACCTCCCGGACGAACTTGTCGGCAGGCGCTTCTACGAGATGTCGGACAACGGATACGAGAAGGGCATGAAGGCCTGGCTGAAGCGGATAGGCAAGTACCGCGACTGATCGCGGACGCCCGTGTTGCGCGGACTCCTGGGTCTGAGAAGAGATTAAAACGAAGAAAACGATGCTGCCAACCGGGATAACAGATGAGCGGCTGGACCTACGCCAAATCCGGAGTTAACATCGACCAGAAGTCTGAAGCCATCGAGGCGCTTGTGAACGAGGTCAGCTACAAGAGAGACGGTATAGGGCAGGCCGTGCGCATGCCCGGACTCTTCGCCAGCCTGATCGACTTCGGTGACAGGTACATCACCATGGCTACCGACGGGGTCGGATCCAAACTGCTCATCGCCGAGGAACTGAACAAGTGGGACACCGTCGGCATCGACTGCATCGCGATGAACGTGAACGACACCATCTGCGTGAACGCCGAACCGACATCATTCGTGGACTACATCGCCATCGACAAACCCAATCCTGAGATTACCGAGGAGATCGGCAAGGGCCTGCAGAGGGGCGCCGAGCTCTCCAACATGGAGATCGTCGGCGGCGAGATCGCGGTCCTGCCGGAGATCATCAACGGCGTGGACCTCTCGGGGACGTGCCTCGGATACGTGGCGAAGGATAGGATAATCACGGGGTCCGCATGCGAGGAGGGCGACCTCATCATCTCGCTCAGATCGTCTGGCATCCACTCCAACGGACTCACCCTCGCGAGGAAGGTCGTCGAGGCCAACGGCATCGCCATGACCGACAAGGTCTCCGGACTCTCCAAGAGCATCGGGGAGGAGCTGCTCACACCGACCGAGATCTACGTCAGGCAGGTCCTCGAGATCACATCCGAGCACACAGTGCACGGGCTGGTGGACATCACCGGAGGGGGCCTCAGGAACATCCTCAGGATGAGGAAGGGCCTCAGATACGTCATCAGCGATCCCGTGAAACCCGCACCCATCTTCCAGAAACTCCAGGAGCTGGGTGAGATCGAGGACAGGGAGATCTACCAGACCCTGAACATGAGCATGGGATTCACGATCATCGCCCCGGCGGGCGATGCGGAGGAGATCGCCTCCCGCTACCCCAACGCCGACATAGTCGGCAGGGTGGAGAAGGGGGACGGGGTCCTCCTGGAGTCGGGCAACATACTGTATGACCACTACTGAGCGCGGCGAGCGCATAACGGATGAGGCGTCGGAGGGCGGACTGCCCCCGGACATAGAGCTCGCATTGGCGGAGTATCTGGAGGGCATATCCTCCGGCTCCCCTCTGCTGGACTGTCTCTGGGGAGAGCTCTACGGCGCCATAAACGCCAACCTCTGGGCGGGCAACATAACGGCGGAACGCGCCGAACGCCTGCGCAAGAGATACCTTTTCAACTACGGTGACCGCGATGGAACTAATCGATTTCAGCGACTGCGAGAGGAACGAGTACCGCGCCTACGGGGGAGCCAGCGGGAACAAGATCAACATAATCTACGAGGGACACGGCTACATGCTCAAATTCCCTCCCAAGGCCAACCCCAACACGGACCTGAACTACGAGAACTCCTGCACCACCGAGTACCTCGCATGCCACATATTCGAATCCATGGGGATATCCGCCCAGCAGACCCTCCTCGGCACCTACACCGACAAGCACGGCAACTCCAGGAAGGTCGTCGCCTGCAGGGACTTCGCCGAAGGGGGCAAGACCCTGGTGGAATTCGCACACCTGAAGAACACCTGTCTGGACAGCGACCTGGACGGATACAACACCGACCTCGGATCGATCCTCAAGGCCATCGACGAGCAGCGCCTCATAATGCCGGACAGACTCAGGACGTTCTTCTGGAGACAGTTCATAGGGGATGCCCTGCTGGCGAACTTCGACCGCCACAACGGGAACTGGGGGATCCTCGTGAACGAGAGGATCAAGCACGCGGACCTCGCCCCTGTGTACGACTGCGGATCCTGTCTGTTCCCCCAGCTGGACGACAAGGGCATGGACAGGGCGCTCTCCAAACCGTACGAGATCGAGGACAGGGTGAAACTTTTCCCCAAATCGACGCTGATGATCGACCATGCCAGAATCAACTACTACGACTTCATCACCGCGGCGGACAACATCGACTGCAACGCCGCGCTGGCATTCCTCTACAAGCGCATAGACCTTGACGCCATCGAGGGGATCCTGGACGATACGCCGGACCTTTCGCCCCTTCAGCACAGGTTCTACATGACGATAATCAGGGCCCGCAAGGAAGGCATCATCGACAAGGCGATGGACAAGATAGAGAGAAGGAAGGGATGACGGGGCGGGCCCCGCCATGTTTTCATCTCTGGCCGTAGACGTAGATGAGGTGCCAGCCGAACTGGGTCTGGACGATGGTCATGTCTCCGGGATTGTAGGAGAACGCGGCGTCCTCGAAGGGCTTCACCATCTGTCCGCGTCCGAACCACCCGAGGTCTCCCCCGTTCCTTCCGGAGGGGCACTTGGAGTACTGGGCGGCGAGCGTGGCGAAGTTCTCCCCGGCATAGACCCTCCTCTGCAGGTCGAGAGCCTGCTCGTAGGAGTCCACGAGGATGTGGGAACAGCGTGCCTGTCTTACCATGAGGGGATGGAACGTCAGTGTGTTCAAATCAGTTGCGTTATGCTTAGGACGCAGCCGACCTGCGAATGCGCCCCGACACGCCTGATACAGGGCAACCGCTTCGGACATCCGCGGGAGCGATCACTGGATCAGACCCAGACGATCCGCGAATGCGCCGCACACCGCCCCCAGGGCCGTTGCCGTCTCCAGCGAGAACCCGCCCGGTGTGATGTCCAGATTGTACCTGGGGATGGATGCGGCGGACTTCGGGACCCCGTGGGGCCCGATCCCGAAGAGCAGCGTGATGCTCTGCCCGCACTCCACCATCGACACCGCCTCGGAGAGGGGGATCTGCTTCTTCGCATCGGGTTTGCTAGTCGTCAGGATGATCTCCCCGAGCTGCGGCGGGAACCCCTTGCCGGGATACGGGAAGCATTGGAACCTGCCCGTCTCGGCCATCTCGAGGAAGTTCTTGCCATGGCCGCCGATGCTGGTGGTGCCTGCGACCCATTCCGCGATCTCCTTCGGAGTGCGGGCATCCTCGGGGATGGGGAAACCGAAAAGGGCGAGTCCCATGTCGTAGGCCCTCGCGAGGTCCCCGGCGCGGGCGATGACCCTCCTGTGCGGCTCCCTGAAGTTCTGGTCGTATGAGTTGTACAGTCCGATCGTGATCCTCCCGCGTCCCATGAATCTCACCTCTGGTTGCGACGCCTTCCGACGATGGCGTACGCGTCTCCGTCCATGAACACCTCGTACTCAGGATACTCCGATTGGAGCTTGGCGATCTCGGCCATGACCTGCGACAGCGTCAGATCGCAGGTGCGGATGTCGATGAAAACGCGGTCTGGCTCCATGAAGGGTCATCCCGAATGATTGATAGGAGAAGAGATGGTGCCGTGAGCCGGGCTCGAACCAGCGACTTCAAGATCTTCAGTCTTGCACTCTCCCAACTGAGTTACCACGGCGTAATTCCCCCCTATAGATGTTCCCGTTATAAAGTTTGTGACGGGGTACGGCATGACGCCGCCCCGTCTGGCTCATTGCTCGGGGGCCTCCGGGGCCGATTCCTCGACCTCTTCCTCCTGCTCCTCGGTCATGACCGGCTCTACCGCCACGACCTTGTCCCCGTTGCGCATGTCCATGACCCTGACACCCTTGGCGTTGCGCCCGGTCTCGCGGATCTCGTCGGTGTCGATGCGTATGATCTTGCCGGATGCGGATGTGAGCATGAGCTGGTCGCCCGGGTTGACCTTCCTGACGCTGACCACCTGGCCGTTCCTCTCGTCGGTCTTGATGGTGATGACTCCCTTGCCACCGCGCCTGGTCTTGCGGTAGTCGTCCACGTCCGAGATCTTGCCGTATCCGTTCTCGGAGACCGTCAGGAGCCTGTCCCCGGGCCTCACCACGGCCATGGATACGACGCGGTCTCCGGGGTTGAGGGTCATTCCCTTGACGCCCATCGTGTCCCTGCCCATCGGACGGGCGTCGGTCTCGTCGAACCTGACGGCCTGCCCGTCTGCGGAGGCAATGATTATCTGCTCGGAACCGTCGGTGATTCCGGTCTCGATCAGCTCGTCGCCGTCCTCCAGCTTGATCGCCTTGATGCCCTTGGCACGGACGTTGCCGTAAGCGGAGAGCGACGTCTTCTTGAACAGCCCGTTCCTGGTGCAGAACACGAGGTACCTGTCCTCGGGGAACCCTGAGGCGCAGACCGTGTTGACCACCTTCTCCCCCTCCTCCAGATCTGGGAGGAGGTTCACGATCGGCTTGCCCTTGGACTGCCTGCTGCCCTCCGGGATCTTGTATCCCTTGAGCCAGTGGAGACGCCCGTGGTTGGTGATGAACATCACGTAGTCGTGGGAGGAGGTGACGAACATAGACGCGACATGGTCCTCCTCCTTGGTCTGCATGGCTGTGAGGCCGACGCCTCCGCGGGACTGCTGCCTGTACGTGCTCAGCGGGATCCTCTTGATGTAGTTGTCAGCGGAGATGGTGATGACCACCTGCTCCCTGGGGATGAGGTCCTCCTCGTCGGTGTCGATGGCGTTGGGGTCGATGACGGTCCTGCGGTCGTCGCCGTAGGTCTCCTTCATCTCCTCGGTCTCCGACTTGATGATGGAGAGGACCCTGGACTCGTTGGCCAGGATGTCCCTCAGATCCTCCATGAGGGCCTTGAGCTGGTCGTACTCCTCCCTGATCGAGTTGAGCTCCAGACCTGTGAGCTTCTGGAGCCTCATGTCGAGGATGGCCTTTGCCTGCTCGTAGTCGATGCCGAGCAGCGACTGGAGCCCCGTGTTGGCCTCCTCCGCGTTGGAGGACTCCCTGATGAGGGCGATGGTCTCGTCCAGCATGTCGATGGCCTTCATCAGGCCCTCCAGGATGTGGAACCTCTTCTCGGCCTGGGCCAGGTCGTACCTGGTCCTGCGGACCACCACGTCCTTCCTGTGGGCGATGTAGTGGGTAATGAGCGCCTTCAGACTGAGCGTGGTCGGCTTGTTGTCCACCAGGGCGATGTTGATGATGCCGTAGGTGACCTCCATGTTTGTCTTCTTGAACAGGTTCTCGAGGACGACGCTGGACAGAGCGTCCCTGTGCAGCTCGATGACGATGCGCATGCCGTGCCTGTCCGACTCGTCGCGCAGGTCGGTGATGCCCTCGATCTCCTTGTCCTTCACGCGGTCGGCGATCTGGGTGATGAGCTGGGCCTTGTTGACCTGGTAGGGGATCTCGTCGACGATGATCCTCTCCTTGCCGTTCTCCATCTCCTCGATGTGCGTGTTGGACCTGACCTTGAGCCTTCCGCGGCCGGTCTCGTATGCCGCCCTGATGCCGCCGATGCCGTAGATCGTGCCCCCTGTGGGGAAGTCTGGCCCCTTGACGAACTGCATGAGCTCCTCTAGGGTGGCATCCGGGTGGTCGACGGTGTAGACGATGGCGTCGCATACCTCCCTGAGGTTGTGAGGGGGCATCTTGGTGGCCATTCCGACGGCGATTCCGTCCGATCCGTTGACCAGCAGGTTGGGGAACTTCGACGGCAGGACCGTCGGCTCCTTGAGGGACCCGTCGTAGTTGTCCATCATGTCGACGGTGTCCTTGTCCAGGTCCGCCAGCAGGTCGCTGGCCACCTTCGAGAGACGCGCCTCGGTGTAACGCATGGCCGCGGGCGGGTCCCCGTCCACGGATCCGAAGTTACCCTGCCCGTCCACCAGGGGGTACCTGAGCGAGAAGGGCTGGGCCATCCTGACCATGGCATCGTACGCCGCGGTGTCGCCATGCGGATGGTACTTACCGAGGACCTCTCCGACCACGGTGGCGGACTTCTTGTGGGGCCTGTTGTACACTAGTCCGAGCTCGGACATCGCGTACATGATCTTCCTGTGGACTGGCTTGAGACCGTCCCTGACGTCGGGCAGCGCGCGTCCGACGATGACGCTCATGGAGTAGTCGATGTACGAGCGGTGCATCTCCCTCTCGATGGGCTGGATGATGAGCTTCCTCTCTCCATCCATGGTATCACACATCCAGGTTGACGACCTCGTGGGCATGCTCGATTATGTACTCCCTGCGGGGTTCGACGTCGTCGCCCATCAGGACGGAGAAGAGCTGGTCGGCGACCATGCCGTCCTCGATCGTGACCTTCTTCATGATCCTGGTCTCGGGATTCATCGTGGTCTCCCACAGCTGCTGCGGGTTCATCTCTCCCAGACCCTTGTACCTGGAGACGTTGGCCCCCTGGCCGATCTCGGCCATAGCAGATGCCATCTCCTCTTCGTTGTACGCGTAGATCTGCTTCTTGCCCTTGTAGACCCTGTACAGAGGCGGCATGGCGATGTAGACGTGCCCGGCCTCGATCAGCGGCTTCATCTGCCTGTAGAACAGCGTGAGCAGCAGCGTGCCTATGTGTGCGCCATCTACATCCGCATCGGTCATGATGACGATGTTGTGGTAGCGGATCTTGGTGACGTCGAAGTCCCTCCCGATGCCTCCGCCGATTGCTATCGCCAGGTTCTTGATCTCCTCGTGGTCCAGGAGCTTGTCGGGCCTGGCCTTCTCCACGTTGAGGATCTTTCCCCTCAGCGGAAGGATGGCCTGGAACGCACGGTCCCTGCCCTGCTTGGCGCTCCCGCCTGCGGACTCCCCCTCCACGATGTAAAGCTCGCACTTCGAAGGGTCCTTCTCCGAGCAGTCCGCGAGCTTTCCGGGCAGGCTGGTGCTCTCCAGGGCGGATTTCCTCCTGGTCGCGTCCCTCGCCTTCCTGGCGGCCTCGCGTCCCTCGTAAGCAGATATGGCCTTCCTGACGATCGTCTGGGCCACGGAGGGGTTCTCCAGCAGATACTCGGCCAGCTTGTCGTTCATGAGCCCCGACACGGCGCCCTGCGCGACGCTGCTCCCCAGCTTCGCCTTGGTCTGACCCTCGAACTGGGGCTCGGACATCCTGATGCTCACGATGGCCGTCAGGCCCTCGCGGACATCGCTGCCCTCCAGGGTGGTGTCCTTCAGCAGGTTGTTGGCCTTCCCGTAGTCGTTGATCGTCTTGGTGAGGGACGTCCTGAACCCCGTGAGATGGGTCCCTCCCTCGGGGGTGAAGATCGTGTTGACGAACGAATCGATCTCCTCGTTGTAGCCGTCGGTCCACTGCATGGCGATGTCGATCATCACGCCGTTCCTCTCGCCGGTGAAATGGATGGGTGTCTGGTGGATCGGCGTCTTGGACCTGTTCAGATACTCCACGAACTCCGACACGCCGCCGTCGTAGTGGAACCTCTCCTTCCTGCCTGTGCGCTTGTCCTCGAAGTTGATTGTGGCCTCCTTGTTCAGGAACGCCTGGTTGCGGAACCTGTTCTGAAGCGTCGTGTAGTCGAACTCGATGGTCTCGAACATCTCCTTGTCGGGCCAGAATGTGATCTCCGTCCCGTGGCGGTCGGTGTCGCCGATGATCTCGACGGGGCCGTCGGGCACCCCGATCTTGTACGACTGCCTCCAGACCTTGTCCTCCCTGTACACCGTGGCTATGAGCCTCTCGGACAGCGCGTTGACGACGGAGACTCCCACCCCGTGGAGTCCTCCGGAGACCTTGTAGCTGTTCTGGTTGAACTTCCCTCCGGCATGGAGGTCTGTCAGGCACATCTCCAGGGCCGACTTGCCCTCCTCGTGGTTGATGCCTGTGGGGATGCCCCTACCATCGTCCACGACCGTGATGGACCCGTCCTCGTTGATCGTTACGTCCACCTCGGTGGCGAACCCGGCCATGACCTCGTCGATACCGTTGTCCACGACCTCGTAGACCATGTGGTGGAGACCGCGGGAGTCCGTGGACCCGATGTACATACCGGGCCTCTTCCTCACAGCCTCGAGACCTTTGAGGGCCACGATGCTGTCCGCATCGTACTCCTCCTCGGCGTGTTTCATGTTCCCATCCATGATAATCGGATGACCTATCTCCTAATGCTATATATACACGCGTACACGCGCGCGCACGCGCTGTGCGTGCGAACAGACAGTCGGCGTCAGAATGCGCCGAATCAGCCAGGGATGTATGAGCGGCCGCATATGGCGGCCTTGAGATGTTTTACCGGGACCGGTCGCGGGCTCCCGACCTCATGAGAGACATCGGTACCCATCCACGACATGGGATCGAAGCGATCTACCCTCAATCCTGAAGAACCCGAGGTTTCCGCATACCATCACCATGTGGACCTTGTCATACCTCATCTCCTGACCGGAGGAGGCCATGTCGCCAAGGACGATGACCAGCAAGCCGACGCCGTCCGAAATCACCGCATAGATCTCGCTGTTCATTCTCTCACTTCCGATCACTTGTCGGCCGTTCAGGCCTCACTGTCTACATGACGGAAAGGGTATTTGTTGTGACCAGAAACCGCACGGTGACATGATTACCGACAGGAAACCGTCATCCGCCATCGGTCAACTATTAAGCCTGGCTCAGGCGATACGGAACCGATCCGAAATGAGCACCATAATGGAAGTGGCCCGCAGAGGGGAGATCACCCCGATGATGAAGAAGATCGCCGAGAAGGAGAACGTCAGCCCGGAGTTCATCCGCAACGGCATAGCGTCGGGGCGCATCTGCGCCCCCTGCAACCCCGCCCACGACCCGGAGCCGGCGGCCATCGGCGAGGGTCTCTCGGTGAAGATCAACGTCAACCTGGGTACATCCAGGGACATCGTGGACCTCGATGCCGAGCTCCAGAAGCTCCAGGTTGCGCTCAAGTACGGCGCGGACGCGGTCATGGACCTCAGCACCGGCGGGGACATCGATGCGATCAGGGCCAGGCTTCTGAAGGAGTGCCCAGTGATGATGGGGTCCGTCCCGATATACCAGACCGGACTCACCGCCGCAAGGAGGAACGCCGTGGTGGAGATGAGCGAGGACGACATCTTCAACGGCATCGAGAAGCATGCGAAGGACGGCATGGACTTCATGACGGTCCACTGCGGGATCACCAAGGAGAGCGTCGGATGGCTCAGCAAGTGCAGCAGGATCACAGACGTCGTCTCCAGGGGTGGGTCGTTCCTCACCGCATGGATCCTTCACAATGGAGAGGAGAACCCCCTGTACAAGAACTACGACTACCTCCTGGAGATGGCCAGGAAGTACGAGTTCACACTGTCCCTGGGGGACGGGTTCAGACCCGGATGCATCGATGACGCGTCCGATCAGGCGCAGATCACCGAGCTCATGACCCTCGGACACCTGGTCAGGAGGGCCCGCGATGCCGGCGTCCAGACCATGGTCGAGGGACCGGGACACGTCCCGCTGGACCAGGTCCCGATGAACATGCAGATCCAGAAGCGCATGTGCGACCATGCCCCGTTCTACGTCCTCGGACCGCTCGTCACCGACATCGCGCCGGGATACGACCACATCGTCGGAGCCATCGGGGGCGCCGTCGCCGCGCAGCATGGGGCGGATTTCCTGTGCTACCTGACTCCAGCGGAGCACCTGTCCCTGCCCGACGTCGACGATGTCAGGGAAGGGGTCATCGCATCGAAGATCGCCGCGCACGTCGGCGACCTGTGCAGAGGCATCGGAAGAGATCGCGACACCAGGATGGCCAAGGCCAGGAAGGCCCTGGACTGGGAGACGATGTTCGACACGTGCATAGACGAGGAGAAGGCCCGCAGGTACAGGTGCAGGGGATGCACCGAGGAGAGCGAGGGATGCTCCATGTGCGGCGATGTCTGCGCGATCAAGATCGTCAACACCTACATGAAGAAGGATGACGGGATGCATGACTGCTGACCCCCGTCGTTGATGCGGCGGCCCACCGCCGCCTTTTCCATCTCCTTTCAGAGGATGTATCGGACCCGTCCGTTGATTCTGTGAAAATGGGTCTGCGACGGACATCCCTACCGTCCGCAAACGACTTTGGAAAAAGGGATGGAGCCACTGGAGGGGATCGAACCCCCGGCCTACGGTTTACGAAACCGCCGCTCTACCGCTGAGCCACAGTGGCAATGGAAGTGGGGAACGAGTCCCCGTATTTAATATGTTAACACACAAGGACGGCCGACCCGTGACTGAACCCGCTCAGGCGACGAGCCTGTTGACCACCAGGGAATACTCCGACCCGTCGTAAGACAGGATGGAACCTCCTTTCATCAGCACATAGTCGTCACCCATGGTCCAGAGGACCGTTCCGGGAATGAAGATGTAGGTCGAACCGATATCTCCGGACGCGTTGACGAGGCCTTCGCTCACATCGACATCCATCGTGTACGACCCGGACCCGGTCTCGATCGTCAGCATGCCGTCACCGAGGCTGGTGTCGAGTCCCTCGGGCTGGGACATCACGGCATAGGTGCGGTCCATTGCCACGGCGACCTGTCCGTCCTCCACCAGCACGTCGATCTTGCCCACGCCACCATCGGTGTCGGAGTAGTAACCGGTGATGATGGATCTGGAGCCGTCGCTCTTCACGAATCCCGAGTAGTCTATGGTCAGCCCGTCCATCAGGATTGTTCCTTCGGCCACATGGAACGAGTTGCTGTCCACGGTGATGCTGGCAGGGTATTCCGTCGGGCGGAACTCAGCGCCGTTGCACATGCGGAACGTCAATTCGGAGGCAGTGCCCGTGAGGTCGACCCTGTCGCTGGGCAGAGTGGCCGAGGAGTCCCTGGACATCGCGATGTAGGCCAAACCGTGATCCCCATCGCCGGCGCCGATGGAGAACATGTAGAGGATCCCGTCCTCGATGTACAGCTGGTACTCGACACCGTAGGTGGGACTGACCGCCTCGACATCGGAGATGAGCATGAACTCGATCGTCGATCCCTGATACGTCAGCGAGACGATATCCTCGGAGACGGTAGCCTCGAGATACTCTGGGACGTTGACGACAAAATCGGTACCTGATTCGTAGCTGTACACCGGATACCAGGTGCCCTCGAAGGAATCCTCCTGGCCATCGCCAGCGCCGTTCCCGTAGTTGACCCACGAGAACAACAGGCATATCACGATGATCACGGCTGCGACCGTCATCATCTTGATGTTCTTGGCATTCATGCCTTTCGGTATCGCGTTCCTCTTTATAATCGGGTTCAGAGCCTGTGCTGGGGGAACATATCCCTGAACACTACGGCGTCCTTCTCGATCAGAGGCGATTCGCAGATGAACGTGCACTCCTGCTTGGAATCCTTCAGGACGTCGGCGAGCATCTGGAGGTCTGGTTCCTTGGTCTCCAGGGGCAGATGGGATATCTCCCCCTTCTCGCCGTACTTGATGCAGCTGATGTGGAAGTGGGCTATGTCTCCCGCGAGGGAGAAGAACTGGTCCGTGAGCTCCCTCATATCCTGCTCGGTCCTGAGGCATCCCCTTCCCCTGGCGTGGACATGGGCCACATCCAGGACCGGACGCACGCCGTCGACGCTCTCCATGACCTTCCCTATCTCGTCGAGCGTCCCGAACTGTCCCAATTTGCCCATGGTCTCGACGCCGAGCGTCACGTCCCTGATCCCCTCATCATCGAGCATGTCCTTGCATCTGGACAACCCCTTGATTACCGACGGGAGGGCGGTCTCCGGCGATTTGCCGTAGGATGCGGCATGGATGACGATGATGTACGCTCCGAGGTTGTGGGCGGCACGTGCCGTGTCCATGACCCAGCCTATGCTCTTCTCCCTGGTCTCGTCCGAGTCGGAGTTGAAGCTGATGAAATACGGGGCGTGGCAGCTGAGCCTTATGTCCAGCGACCTTGCCTTCGCACCGATCTCCTGGGCCCTCTCAGGCTTTATCCTCGCTCCGCGGACGAACTCTACCTCCAGCGCGTCCAGGCCGAGGCCCTTTGTGTACTCCAACGAACCCTCCGGCGTCTTACCGGCGGAGGGATAACCTGCGGGACCGAATCTCATGGATGACCGTAGTTGCTTCACGATGTTAACCGTTGTGAGTCGACGACCGCCTTGTATATACGGGGACGGCATCCTTTGACGCATGAGGCTGGAACTCGAGGTTTCCCTGGACCCCACGCTGGGCTGCGGACAGGCCCACCGCTGGAGGAAGGATGGCGACGTCTGGACCGGCGTCCTCGGAAGGGATGTGGTGAGGATGAGACAGACCGGATACGGTGCAGAAGTGGAGGGATGCTCGGATATCGGCCGCCTCAGGGACTACTTCAGGGCGGAGGACGACCTGTCGGAGATCGTGAGGGACATCTCATCCCGGGATCCCTACGTGGCCTCCCTATCGGAGCACTGCCCGGGCCTCCGCATCCTCAGACAGGACCGCTGGGAGTGTCTGGCAACCTATCTTCTGGCCACCAACGCCAACGTCGCCCGCATCGGCAAGATGGTCGAATCGGTCTGCGACATGTTCGGCGATGACCTCGGAGGGAGGCATTCGTTCCCCACGCCTTCCCAGATCCTCGACGGCAGCGACAGGATCTGTGAATGCAGACTGGGCTTCAGGGAGCAGCGCTTCATAGAGCTGGCACAGCGCGTCGAGGACGGCGAGGTGGACGTGGACGCCATCGCGGAGCTCGACTACCAGGGCTGCGTCGATGAGCTGATGGGGATCAAAGGGGTAGGGCCGAAGGTCGCTGACTGCGTGGCCCTCTTCGCCTACGGGCACCTGGACGCGTTCCCGGTGGATGCCAGGATACAGAAGTCGATGGAGGAGCTGTACGGCGTCAGCGGATCGTACAAGGCCGTGTCGGCCTACGGACGCGAGAAGTTCGGCAGATATGCCGGATACGCGCAGGAGTTCCTCTATCACAGGAAGTTCATCGGGTGAAGGGCTCAGATGTCCTGGGCGCAGTTGGGCGGGACCATCCCGGTCTGCGCCTTGTAGATGACCGCCAGAAGGCCGGTCTTCTTCACTACGCAGCAGAGCCTGCACATCTCGGTGGCGAAATCGCTCTTGTCCTCGGCGATCCTGGCGGCGGAGACCTTGACCTCCTCCTGGAACTCCGGGTAGAGGGGGTTGTCATCGATAATGGCATTTCCGCCCCTCTTCTTCTTGAGATACTGCGAGATGGCGGCGTCGGTGACCCCGAACCTGCGGGCGACCTCTGCCTGGGTCATCCCATGGGTGTGAACGAGCTCTTTGGAAACCTCTCTGCGGATCATCGGCAGAACATACCAGACAACAATCTCGCACGGTATCTTCATGCCTCCGCCTAGACCATCCTAGTATTTAACGCCGTTGGGACAGGAGGGCCCTGGAGGCATTATGTCATGCGCCGGTGTTGACCTTCAGGTAGAACTCGGATACGTCCCAGTCATCATCGTCGCGCTGCCTCTGGGTCTCCAGGCTGACGCCCACCGACTGGGCGGCCTCCTTGAGGATCCTCGCGGCCCTGTCGGAACCCTGGAACTCCTCCACCTTCGCCCCGGACGCGCACACCTTGCCCTTGAAGCTGCCTACGATGCGGGTCCCGCTGAATATGACCGAGTTGGCCCCAGCGCCTGTCTCCGCCTTGATCATGCCGCGGAGATAGATGTGGAGATTGTCCTGGGAGTTCAGCACGAAGTTGTCCAGGAACCTCGGGGGCTTCACGCCGACGTCGTCCGATAGCATCCAGTACAGCGTCTGATCGCCCTTCACGAAGAACCCCTTCCTGAGGAAACCGTCGTCCTCGAGCTCCCTCAGCAGGCCCCTCGTGACGGCCATCCTCCCTCCCACGAACTGGGACAGCGTCTCGGCCGAGAAGATCCCGAAGTCGCGGAAGTGGCGGCGCACGATCTCCTTCTGAGCCTCGTGCCGGTCCATGCCCTCGTCAGGAACGATGCATATGCGGTTGCTCTCGTCCGTGTAGATGACGGAGTTCTTGGAAAGCTCCGAGAGGATCTCGGACGTGCGCTCCGGCGAGAACGCCGAGTCGGCGACCAGGTCCTTCTTGGAGACCGGCTGCTTCCTTGCTATGAGCTTCAGGACCTCCCTGGAATGCCTGTCCACGACGAACGCCTTCTCTGCCCTGTAGAGCACCGCCATCTCCATGGTCGTGTAGCCTATGTACCCTGGGGACAGAGCCATCTTCATCAGGCCTCCGCGCTCCATCTGCTTCTTCATGGTGGTCCTCTCGGACACGCGTGCCATGAGCTCCTGGTCGCCGCGTATGTAGCCCCTGCTCTCCATCGCCGCCGCGACCGTGGGGTACCTGTCGTTGCGTGGCACCCTCTGCTTCGAAAACACATAGCTGAGCATCTCCTGCTCGGTCATCGTCCAGGGCACGAACCGGCCTTTGGCGTAGAACCCGTTCACGAAGTGGTACCCGTTCTCCGTCAGCACAGAGACCATGCCGTCGTCGAGCTTCTCCGCGTCCGTGTTCATGATCTCGCGTATGCGGACGATGTCGGTCCCCTTCATCCCGTAGAACCCCATCATGGAGTCGATGGCCGAGAGGGCATCCGGAAGTAGCTCGGGGGCGTCCAGGTCCATCATGCGGATCTCTATGCAGCCGGACATCTCCCAGAGTTCGAGGGCGCCGACGACCGTGTCGCCGCGCACGAGCGGGTAGATCCACCTGTCGCCGTAGCGCGAGGATATCTCCGCCCACTTGGATCCCAGGTCGGGGTCGTAGAGCGAGAGCACCCTGACCGGGAAGTCCTGCTCGGGTACCTTCTCCAGGGCCGGCAGCTCGTCGGACATGACCAGCATCGGGACCTGGCCCTCGCCCACGGATATCGTGGATGCGCCGACCTCCTGCGCGTACCTCTCGATCTCGTCCAACGGGATGTCCACGAGGAACCTCATGGATGCCGTCGGGATAGGGCCGTACGCCCTGATCGCCCGACGGACGAGGTCCTTCGCGGGATCGCCCTCGGGGGTCCCGGGACGGTACACCGCGTAGGTGTTCTCGGTGCCCCAGTCCTCCCTCTCGTCGAAGTCACGTATGATCAGGAGCGAGCGGTCCAGGCGCATGATGGACTGCTTGACGTCCTCCTTGTCCATCCCGGTGGCGGAGACCAGCTGCCTCATCGTGGCGCGCTCCATCCCGTCGATCATGTTCAGGACCTTCATGTCGGTCTCGGTGACCTCCTCATGCCTGAGGGCGGCATAGCGGTCGCCCTCATCCTTCAGTACGAACCTGACCCTGCCCCTGACGAACCTTCCCAGGAGGATCTCGCCGGACTCCCTCATGGAGTACCATTCCGAGAGGTCGAAGCCGTCCACCCTGCTGTAGACGTCCAGCTCGCTGCCCGCGGAACCGTAGAACTCGAAGAACTCGCGGATCGACCCGAACCTCTCGCCCTTGGTCAGGCGGTAGCGCTCGACGGTCTCGTAGTCGTAGACGTTGTCCCTGCCGGCCTTGAGCCTCATATGATCGATCTTCAGCATGTACTGGTCGTCCTCGGAGATCAGGAACCTGCCCTTGGAGACCTCCTCCGACGCGACCAATGATTCCAGGGACGTCCTGGCGTCCTCCTCGGGGAGCGACAGTGAGAACGCGACCTCCTGCACGGTGGCCGGCGCGAAGCACTCTAGATAGCGCATGACGATCCTGTCGGCGGCCCTCCTCCTGTCGACCTCCGGGTAGCTGACCTTTGAGAACATCCACCTGTTGTTGCCGGTAACGTCGGTCCTGGTGACCAGGTACATCGATTCCAGCTTCCTCATGGACCTGAACGCGACATCGTCGCTGATCTCCAGGTCCGCGGAGATCTCACTCAGCGGCGTGTCGCCCGTGACCCTCTCGTAGACGGCCCTGTCTACATCGGTCAGCTCCCTCTCCCTGCGGGTCGCGGCGGCATAGTACGGGATCTCCTCCGAGACCATGATGTGCGGCTCGTCCAGGAACACCGTCCCGATGGTGCCGTCCCTGATGAGCTCCCTCACCCACCCGTCGACGGTCTTCTTGTCCTCGTCGGTGTAGGCGTAGATGTTCCTGCCCCTCTCGCGCATCGCCTGGAGGGGGCCTGTGACGGACAGCAGCTTGGGGATGTCCCCCTTGGACATGACCCTTGGCGGCTTCTGTGCGAAATACGGGATGACCTGGTCCTCCGTGAACTCGAACTCGCTCACGGAATCGCCCAACGCCCTGTAGAGGACCTTCCTGTGCAGCTCCCTCAGGAGCGCGGACCTGTCCTCCATCAGGACGATGTCCGAGAACCCGGACAGGATGGCGGAGTGCGCGAACGGCGACGGGGTGCCTGTGTAGTGGATGAGCTCCACGGCCATCCGCCCCGAGTCGATCATGTCCAGGACCAGCCTCGCGTTCTTGATGTCCATGTCGTCCTCGAGGACCTCACGGTAGGTCTCCTCGATGACCGGCACCCTCTCCATGTCGCCCAGCATCTCCAGGAGGTACGATGAGCGGACCTGCTGCCTGTTGACCGATATTGGCCTGCCCATGTAGTTCCTGAGGATCATGAAGCTGCGGGCGGCCGTGTGCCTGAATCTGAGTTTGAATATCTCCGAGTCCTTGATGGACTTGCGGAGAACCTGGTCCAGTTCGGACCCGCGGATGAGCCCCGGGATCAGGGACATGTCGAACTTCCTGGGACATCCGAGCATGAAGCTGTCGTCGGATATCGTGACCGATACGTTCGCCCCGATCATCGCGGTCATCCTGTAGGCGTATGCCCTGGAGAGGGCGTCGTTCACCCTGCGGCCGAACGGGAAGTGGAACACCAGCTTCTGGTTCCCGGATGGGTCGATGTACTCCTCGACGGCGAGGCGGTCGCAGTCCGGGATGAACCCGGCGACGGCGTCCTGCTCCCTGAAATATGACAGTATGCTCCTGGCGGACCCCTCGTCCACATCGAAGTCGCTGACGAGCTCGGAGATCGCCTGGGCATCGGGTTCCGATATCCTGGTGGCCATCTCCTTCCTGAACTCCGCGATGTCCATCGACAGGTCGAAGCTCCTGGGCAGCATCTCGCCCGCCCAAGACGGGACCGTAGGCTTCCTGCCGTTGGCCTCCTTGACGTACGCGGTCATGCCCTTGGAACGGACGAACTCGAACGACCTCCCTCCCAGGACGAAGACGTCCCTGGGCGACAGCCTCTCCACGAACTTCTCGGACAGCTCTCCCGCGGTGGAACCGTGGTTCGTGACCACACGGTAGTTCGCCTCCTCCGGGATGGTCCCGATGTTCATGAAGTAGATCATGCGGGAACCCTTCTTCTTCCCGAACTGCCCGTCCCCCTCGTCGTACCAGATCTTCGAGTACACACCCTCGAAGTCGTCCTTGCTGCCCAGGTACCTGAGGACGTCCAGGAAGCTCTCCTCGGAGAGGTTGCGGTAGCAGTATGACCCCCTTACCAGGTCGTACGCCTCCTTCACGTCCCATCTGCTGTCGAGGCTCATCCCCACCACCGTCTGCGAGAGGACATCCAGACAGTTCTCGGGGATGCCCACCCTGTCGATGTCGCCACGGTGCGCTGCGCGGCACATGACGGCACACTCCACCAGGTCGTCCGGGTCGAATACCAGCAGCCTCCCCTTCGCCACCTTGCCGAAGCTGTGACCGCTCCTCCCGATCCTCTGGAGCCCTTTCGCCACCGATTTCGGGGACCCGATCTGGCAGACGAGGTCGACCGACCCTATATCGATCCCGAGCTCGAGGGACGTCGACGACACAACGCACTTGATCTCACCGCGCTTGAGGCGCTCCTCCACGTCGAGCCTTATCTCCTTCCCCAGGGAGCTGTGGTGGACCTCGATGTTGTCGAGCCCACGCTCCTTGAGCTTGTAAACGACGCTCTCGGCACCGGACCTGGTGTTGGTGAAGACCAGTGTGGTCTCATGCTGGTCTATCAGGTCCTTCAGGGTGTCGTACATCATCGAGTTGACGATGTCCGACGAAAGGGTGGTCATGTCGTCGGTTGGGCATATGACCTTCAGATCCAGCTGCTTCTTTGAACCGGACTCTATCAGCACGACATCGCGGACGTCGCCGTTCGGCTCGCATCCGACCAGGTATCCCGCGATCGCCTCGATGGGAGCGAGGGTGGCGGAGAGACCGATCCTCACGAAATCCGTCTCGCAGTGGTGCCTCAGCCTCTCGAGGGTGAGCGAGAGGAACGCGCCCCTCTTCGAATCACAGATGTCGTGGATCTCGTCCAGGATCACCCACTCGACCTTCTTGAACGCCTCCTTGAACTTCGGGGCGGCGAGGATGAGCGCCAGGCTCTCCGGGGTGGTGATGAGTATGTGCGGAGGGTGCTTGACCATCCTCTGCCTCTCGTTCTGCGGCGTGTCCCCGGAGCGCACCGCGACCCTGATGTCGGGGACGTCCATGCCGTGGGCGGCCGCGACCTCCCTCATCTCGGCAAGCGGGGTGTTGAGGTTGCGGTTCACATCGTTGGCGAGGGCCTTGAGCGGAGAGACGTAGATGCAGTAGACCCTCTCCTCCAGGGTCCCCTCCCTGGAGTAGCGTGTGAGCTCGTTGATGATGCTGGTGAATGCTGTGAGCGTCTTCCCGGAACCGGTGGGGGATGAGACCAGGACGTTGCGCCTCTGGTGTATGACCGGGATCGCCTTGGCCTGGGGGATGGTCAGGTCGTCGAACCGCTCATTGAACCAGGTCGAGATGAGAGGTTCCATCAGACCCATGACCTCGTCCTTGGTGTATGTCTTATCCACTCTCTCCAGCATGGCCATCACTAGACGGAAACCTCATGAACGGGTCCGATTTAAGCGTTACGCGGAACGGCATCCTTCTGCGGAGGGCGCATCCTCCGAGCTTCCTCCACCAGATATTATAAGGACAGTCCCGGATTCGGGAATCATGTCGCGGAACGGCAGGGCGCTGGCCCTGATTGCATTGATGGTCATCATGGCCCTGTCCATCCCGATCCTCTCTGAGCACTCGGACGCCGCGGACAGCGACCCCGTGGTGGAGGAGAGGACAGTGTACGGATACGTGACGAACCTGTCGGACCAGGAGGAGAACACGCCCCTGGAATCGGTGGTCGTCACCCTTTACAGCGGCAGCGGGTCCGACAGGGTCACGATAGATTCCTGCAGCACCGACGGGACCGGGCGCTTCGAGTTCACATTCCAGTACTCCAGCGACCAATCCTACTTCCTGAAGTTCGACTACCCCGGATACACCGTTAGGGCGCTCCCCGACAGCATGAACATGGACGGGGAGAACATGGTGAGCTTCGAGATGTCCTCCGACATGATAGACGCCGAGGGCAAGTACGCCCTCACCGAGACCGCGGACAGCCTCCATGCCATCGTCATGGTCATCACGACCGGCAGCGTATACGGGGTGGTTTTCGGCGACCATGACGGGACGACCTTCGAGCTCTCCGGGGCCACGGTGACCATCATGTCGGAGAACGGGCAGAGCTACTCCGCCCAGACCAACGACTCCGGCTACTTCATCATCGAGTGCCCCTACGGATCCTACATCCTCACGGTGAGGTGCAACGGCTTCCAGACCTCCGAATCGATCCAGGTGGAGTCCGGGCAGAACACGCCCTACACGGTGGTCCTTGTGCAGAACACCAGCGTCGTGTTCGCCAACATAGACGCGGCCCATGCCACCATGATCATCGCGGCGGCGATATTCGCGGCGATGCTCCTCGTGGCCGTGATGATACACCTGAGGACCAGGAAGGGCGACAGGGACCCGATATTCATCAACGACCTGGAATCTCTCACCGAACAGGAAGAGGATGATGTCAAGCGTCCCTGACGAGCGACGAGTTGACCCTGTCGTACAGGCTCTCCCCGTTCGCATCGATGGCGACGATGAGCGGCCCTAGCCTCTTGGCCTCGAACATCCACATGGCCTCTGCCATGCCCAGGTCGCCCCATTCGCAGCCGACGCACCTGTCCAGCCCTTCGGCGAGCGACACTGCTGCTCCGCCTGTCGCGGCGAGATAGACACATCCGTAATCCCTCATGGCCTCTGCCGTCTCGCGGGACATACCGCCCTTGCCGATGATGGCGCGGATGTTGTACGTGGGGATCATCTCGGGTTCGAGCTTGTTCATCCTGGCGGATGTCGTCGGACCGGCGGCGACCACCGACCAGGAGCCGTCGTCGCGCTGCCTCATGATCGGACCGCAGTGGAAGATGACGGCGCCGTTCAGACACTCGGGCACATCCCTGCCCTCCTCGGCGTACTCCAGCGCACGGATGTGCATCTCGTCGCGGCCGGTGATGACGGGTCCGGACAGATAGACCGTCTCCCCCAGCTTCAAGGACCTGACGTCCTCCTCGCTCAGGGGCGTCCTGAGAGTCCTCACAGGGTCACCCCCTGGGAGTAGTCGACGCCGTGGTCGGTGATCCTGGCGGATGCGCGGCGGGTCGCCCAGCATCCGATGTTGACTGCGACCGGGAGGCTCGCGGTGTGGCATGAGCACTTCCGGACCTTCACGCCGAGCACCGTCGTCACCCCTCCGAGACCCATCGGCCCCAGACCGGAGCCGTTGAGCGCGACGAAAAGGTCCTCCTCCAGCTTCCTGAGGGCGGGATCGGGGTTCTCTTCGTCGAGTGGGGTCAGGAGCGCCTCCTTGGCCATCTCGACGCACCTGTCGGATGTCCCGCCGATGCCTATGCCGACTATCGACGGGGGACAGGGGCGTCCGCCGGCGTCGAGGACCGAGTCTATGACGAACCTCCTGATTCCTTCGATCCCATCTGCCGGGTTGAGCATCGCCAGACGGGTCATGTTCTCTGAACCGGCGCCCTTCGGGAGCACGGTTATCTCCGTGAAATCGTCGTCGGTGGGGATGTAGTGGATGATCGGCATCCCGGGACCCAGGTTGTCGCCGTGGTTCTCCCTCGTGAGGGGGTCCACCGTGTTGGGCCTCAACGGGATCTCCCTCGTGGCCCTGGCGACACCTCTGGAGATGTCCTCGGCGATGGAGGAATCGAACCTCCCCCTGACATAGAACACGGGGATGCCCGTGTCCTGGCACATCGGGAGCCCGAGATGCTCCGCTTTCTTGACGTTCTCCATGATCGCCCCGAGCTGGGTGTACGCTACCTCGTTCGTCTCCCATCCTGCGGCGGCCTCGAGGGCCCATCCGACATCGGCGGGGAGCTTTGTGTTCGCAAGACGAAGAAGGTTGACGACAACGTCCTCAACCGGCTCGGACAGCTTGATCACGGTCATCGTCGTCCCAGAGGAGGTCTCCATATAAGAACCGACTGCGGGCAGCGACGTCAGGGGACCATGTACAGGACGTCGTCGATGGCCACGACCTTGACCGTGTCCCCGATGTCCGCATCCTCCGGGACCCTGAGGTCGACTGTCGAGTAGTTGTCGGGATGGAGCACCTGGATCTCGGACCCCGACCTGCTGACGACGGTGGCGTCCTTCAGATCCTCCGCCCTCTCGTAGACCTTGATCCCGGACATGTCCGCCCTGCGGACGGCCCTCTCGCGGAAGTCGTTGAGGTCCAGGACCCTTCCGCCGTTCCCGTTGACCCTGACGAGCTTGCAGTAGTGGCTCTGGAACAGGACGACGTCGCCGACATGGTACTCCGGCAGCCTCACGAGATACGTGATCCTGTACATGTCCTGACCGTCGGTCGTCTGCCCCACCAGCTTCGGGGACTCCTTTGTCTCGGCGCAGTACGCATCGGCGAGCTCCCTGGCCAGGCTCTTGCCGAGCGACATGGACGACAGGTACACGTCCACACCTCCGGTGACGATCTCCATCTTGGTGATGAATAAGGACCTGTTCGTCGCGGCCTGCCGAGCCACAGAGTTCTCCACCATGGCGAGGGTCTCCTCCCTGTCCTCCGGCGAGAGCCTTCCGGACCCCGTCCTTATCTGCAGAATGGCCTCGTAGTAGCTGCCGAGCTGTCTGGAGCAGCGTTTGCACACGGTGTTCTTGATCCTGACGATGGTGGTCTCCTCATCATCGGCCTCGTACCCCATCACGTCGCACGTCGTGCGAACCGTCACGGAGTAGACGTATGGATCCTGCTCCACCGCCTCTGTGGAGACGGAGACCGGGACGGCATCCCTTATCACGGACAGCGCGTCGGCCGCCGCATCCTGGACGGCGACCATGCGGTCCCTCTTGAGCCACCTGTCCCCGAACTCGTACTCGCCGCAGTTCGTGCAGACCTTCAGGTCCACGTGATGGGGGAGCGAGGTCAGCCTCCTCCCGTCCAGCCAGCAGTCGATGCAGAGGCCGTCGATCGACTCCTCGCAGTCCTTGCCGCACTTGACGCAGAAGCTCAAAGGAGCACCACCTGGGCGTGCTTGACGCCGCCGATCTCCATGACGTTGTCCGGAGAGACCTTCCCCTCCGCTATCGCGAGGGCGATGACCTCCTCACCGACCAGGTTCATGATCGTGACCGACTTCATCCTCTCCACGAACGCCTCGGGCGATATGGACTCGCCGCGGTAGAACGACTCGCTAACCCTGATCTTGGCGCCTCCGCCCTCGAACGTCATCCCTATGATGTCCTCGTCGCAAGCGGCGAGGATCCTCTCGTTACCGTGCGTGTGTATCCTGACGAACATCCTATCACACCCTCTTGTAAAGGCTCCCGACCTTGTAGAACTCGCCGGCGTCGTGAAGCTGCTTCACGGCCCTGCGCACCTCCGCCTCGGGTATGCCCTGGGACTCGCCGTGCTGTATGAACTCCTCTTCGGAGAGCCCGTCGCCTCCGAAGTCCCTCATGATCTCCCTGATCACATCCATCTTGTTCCTGTCCTTGGAGCTTATGCCCGTGGCGATCTTGTCGATGTCGAAGCCGCCGTCATCGCTGCCGGCGATCCTCCTGAGATAGTCCTCCACCAGGTCGACCGCACGGTTGGCGTCCACATCCGTGACGACCGAGCTGAGACGCATCTTGGCCGATGCCTCGGACAGACGCACGAACGCCTCCAGCTGCCTGGCGGTGATCGGGACCGAGGACCCGTCCCCGCCCATGGTCCTGATCCTCAGATAGCTCTTCTCGATGATGTTCTTGGCCTCCTCGGTCATGACTGGGGTCATCCTCTTCGAGTATGCGACGTACTTCCTCAGGATCTCCACATCGTACACCGGACGGATGTTGTCCGTGTTCTCCAGGATCTGCTTCGGGTCCACGCCGTCGATGCGGGTGCCCTCGGGGATCATCCTGACCTGGCCGCGCTGATGGGCCTTCAGGATGTGCTCCGTGATCGCGGTGTCCTTCTTCTTGTCCGGCTTGTCCGTCAGGACGAAGATCAGGTCGAAACGGGACATCAGGGCGGGCGGCAGATCGATCTGGTCCGCGATGGGGGAGTCCTCCTCGAACCTGCCGTACTTGGGGTTGGCCGCAGCCAGCATGGAGCATCTGCACTGGAGGGTCGCCGTGATTCCGGCCTTGGCGACAGATATCCTCTGGGACTCCATCGCCTCGTGCAGGGATGAACGGTCCTGGTCCGTCATCTTGTCGAGCTCGTCGATGCACGCCAGACCCTTGTCCGCCAGGACCAGCGCGCCGGCCTCCAGCGCACCGTGACAGGCGCCGCAGGCGCCGGCCTCGGACTGCATCTCCACCAGACGTACGGGCTGGCCGAAGATGTTCTTCTTTCCCTTGGCGGACCATGCGTCGGCATGCTCGGCCATGGGGCTGGACGGCGTGATGGGATAGATGGCCGCGACCTCGGAGAACGCATAGGCGACATATGCCGCCGCTTCGTTGCCGTCGCAGATCTTCATGAGCTTGCTCATAGGTTCTTTCCTCCTCTTTTTCTCGCTGTCCTCCCCCGCTCCCAACGCGGAAAAGGGCATAGATATACATGTTAAGAAGTATAGCATTTCAAAAAGGTCAGGTCAATGAAGAAAAGAGATTCTGTGACATCCGTCACAGAATCTCTTTTTCCTTTGTGTAAAAAGACAATGGAAGGAAATGGCATCAGATGACCACAGGCCGCTGGCCCAGCGTCAGGCGGCCGTTCCGGACGGAGACCTCGCCGCCCAGACGGTTCTGATACACGCCGTCCGGCAGGTCCACGGGCACCTCGCCGCCCTGACCCCGCAGATCGAACACGCCCAGCACCCGGCCCTCCGGCCCGTCGTAGTGTCCCAGTACTGCGCTGTCGTTCAGCGGCTCCCACCAGAAGCCGCCGCCCAGGGGCAGCGTCTGCTTCATGGCCTTGCAGGCGGTGAGGTACAGCTGGACGTCCAGCCGCATGTCGCCGTAATTGTCGTCGGCGTCGAACAGCCCCACCTGCTTTTGGGGGGCGTACTCCATGCCGCTGTACAGCATGGCGGCGCCCCGCTGGAAGTACAGGAAGCCCAGCCAGTGGTACAATTGGCTGTCACTGGTGAGCCACGAGGCGGCGCGGCGGGTGTCGTGGTTCTCCAGACACCGGGCCTTGATGTAGCCGGTGGGGTACGTCAGCTCCTGATAGTTCAGGATATCCGTGTAGGCGCGCAGGGACAGCTCACCCTTCAGGAAGCCCTCGTAGAAGGGCCAGATGTCGTAGTCGTAGGTCATGTCGAAGGCGCGGTACAGCTCGGTATCCGTGGCGCAGGCCGCGCCCATGCG
>CAJJJM010000001.1 GCA_905187815.1 uncultured Methanomassiliicoccaceae archaeon | reverse complement strand
GGCTGCCGAAGCTGCGGCTGATACGGGACTGGGGATGATCCTGGAATCCGCGGACCCCGTGTGCCTTGCAGCCGGCATAGCGGCGGTCCCGGGACACTCGCCTCTCATCTGCATGACCGACGCCGACCGCCTGGGAGAGACCGCGATCCTGTCAGTCGCACGGGGATGCCCCGTGTCAGTCCCCGGCGGAGATGTGGAGTCCCTCATGGAGAACGTTGAGGCGGTAGAGGGCTACGGGGTCGGCGGCATCGTTCTGTGCCCCGGCTACGGGAACATGAAGGGGTGCCTCGAGACCAACACCGACCTGTGCCGTCTCGCGAGCCACGGGTTCGAACATGCATGCCACCCCATCCTCACCCGCACATGGTCCGGGGAGTACGCCCTGTCCGTTGCCTCGGTCTCCGTCATGCGCGGCGGCGCCCTGATGGTGCTGGACGATCTGGATCGCGGCTCCTGTGAGGTCCTGGAGACACTCATCTCCAGCCTGGACTCGGAGTCAACTCTTTAGACCACGATGGCGATACCGGGTCGATGTACATCTCGGATTTTCGCAGGACGGACACTGTCTCGTACCCAGGCTTCCTACTGTCCGCGGTCGAGGTGTCCGATGGCTCCGGCGAGGGAGTCAGCGAGGTCGAGGTCGCCAACACGATCTACAACGACAGGGATTCTCTGGACGGGGTCCTGTTCAGGGGATGCGGAAAGGACATCCTGGAGTTCGACGGGATCCACAGGCTCATCAAGAACGTCATGCCGAAACACATCATCTCCGTTGTGGAGACGAACGGGAAGCACCCCGATATGCTGGATGACCTCATCGGCGCCGGATACGTTAACGACGCCATCATCGTGCTCGACATGTTCCCTGTGAAGACACAGCAGGAATCGCTGGAGATCCTCGGGAAAGGAGACTGCAGGTTCGGCGTCAAGCTCTACCTGGACCCGGAGCGCCTGACGCTCGAGGACGCCCATAAGCTCATCCACAGCATGAGCGGCGCTCTGCAGGTCCAGCTCAGACGCCCGGATGCTGAGGGCGACAGGAAACGTTACCGCAAGAACGATCTGATGGCCCTGGCCAAGCCCATACGGGCGGTGGCCAGGGATGTTAAGATCTATTGATCACCTGCAGAAGTTCGCGAGCACCGCACCGTTGGCGGCGCCCAGCGAGCGGCTGCTCTGGTTGACGTAGGTGTGAGGCACATCGACCTGCTCCTTGAAGCGGGCGATGACCTTCGGATCCTTGGCGAAGATGCCTGCGGACAGACCGCACTCCGTGTCCTCGAGCTCCTCGAAGGCGCGGTCCAGCGACTCGACCACCTTTATGTTGAGGATCGGCAGACCCGAGTCCATGTACCCTAGCTCGTTCTCCTCATCGAGACCCGAGACGACGATGGGCGACACATAGAGTTCGGAAGGCGCATCGACGGCACCGGGAGCCTTGGAGATCGTGAAAGGCATGTTCTCCATCGCAAGATCCTTGAAGCGCTTGACGGCATCCTTGCTGATGATCGGCCCTGTGAACGCTGTGTCGTTCACAGGATCGCCGACCTCCAGGTCCTTCATGATCTCGGAGATGTTCTCGATCAGACGCTTCTGGTCCTCGGCGGTGACTATGACCTTGGAGCAGGAGTAAAGACGCTGGCCGCTGAAGGCGAAGGCAGACTCAACTATGTCCCTCGCGGCGGCCTTCATGTCCGACGGCCTGTACACGATCGCGGGGTTCATGCCCTTGATGTCGTTGATGAACCTGAGCTCGTCGTCCACCTGGAGGAACATCAGGTCCTCCAGCCTGTCCCCGGAACCGCTGGCGGCGATGCCGGCCACACGCATGTCGTTGGCCAACTCCTCGGTGGATTCATCCTTCCTGTCCACGACGAGGTTCAGCACGCCTCCTGGGAGACCGTACTTCTCCATCGCCTCATAGAACGAGTACACCGGGGTGGGGCAGTACTTGGACGGGTTCATCACAACGGAGTTCCCTGCGACCATGGCGGCCACCGCATATGCTATCGGGGACGCCATCGGCGAGTTGTGCGCCGATATGACGGCCCAGACCCCGAACGGCTTGCCCTTGTACGATGCGGCATCCGCGAGTATGCCCTCCAAGGCGGCGATGAGCGAATCGACCTCCGACAGGGCGTCCTGACGGACCATCCCGGCCGACACCGTGACCATGGCCGCGTAGTAGAGCCTCCTGGCCTTCAGGAGGTTCAGATACTTCTCGAAGTATGCGGCGCGCTCTGCCACAGGGACCTTGGACCACGACTCGAAGGCTGTCTTCGCCGCGGTGACGGCCTCGACCATGATGCCCTCCTCAGGCTCCTGGAACCTTCCGTAGGTGATGGATTCGTCGATAGGACTGGTGATGACGAACTCGGTGCCGGATGCCACCTTCATCCCGCCGTAGTAGCTGGGGAAGTCCCTCTTCTCTCCAGAGAGGAACATGTCGATCTGCTTCTCGTACTCCCTGCCCTCTTCGGTGGTCTGCAAATCTGGATAGTCTGCCATGATGACGGTCGTATCGGGGATGCAGGATATGATGATGACGCCCGGTTCGATGGGAATTGATAGAAGTTGTATGGTGGACCCGGCCGGATTTGAACCGGCGACCTCCGCCGTGTGAAGGCGACGTCATAACCCCTAGACCACGAGTCCGATACGCCCCCCGAGAACATGGCCTTATTTAAAGTTAAGCGCAGAAAGAGAATGAGACTAGATGGTGGGCCCGGCCGGATTTGAACCGGCGACCTTCGCCTTGTAAGGGCGACGTCATAACCCCTAGACCACGGGCCCGTGATTCTTGGAATATGACGGTGATATAAAAAGACAGTCGGTCGGTTTCATAGGTAGTTAAATACAAGAACTACATTGAAGGCTGCACTGCGATTGTAGTCCAGCGGTTAGGACGGGAGCTTCCCAAGCTTCTGACCCGGGTTCGATTCCCGGCAATCGCACCATACTGTTCTCATAACAACATGAATGCCGATGATTCCATCGAAAAAGCGGTGAAGTCGCGATCTCCACGATCTGATGACCGCCGCCCCAGACGGGACGGCGGCTAAGGAGTTTGGAGGAAACAGCGGTGTCCGACCCTCCTCGGCTCAGCCCTCCACTGTCCTGATCCTTATGGACTGCTCCACGGGAATGACGAAGATCCTCCCGTCACCGGGGTTCCCCGTCTCGGAGAACCTTCTGATTGTGGTTATCACGCGGTCCAGGTCCTCGTCGTCGATGACCACCTCGATCTTCACCTTCTCGATCTCGTCGACGACGAACTCGCCGACCCTGGTAGTGAACTTGAGTCCCATCTGCTCCCCGCGCCCGGTCACATGGGTTATCGTCATGCCGCTGACACCGATGTCCTTCAGAGCGTCCTTGACGCACTGCAGACGCTCGGGCCTGATTATAGCCATCACCATCTTCATCCAATCACCTCACATGACATACGCCGGCTCACCGTGCTCTACGGTATCGGCACCGATCATCTGCTCGCTCTCGGTCATGGCCGCACCCTTGCCGGTCCTCTTCATCACGATGTCGATCACCTTCATTATGACGAACGACACGACGAAGCAGTACACCAGCGTGATGAGGACCGAAGCGATCTGCCCTCCGAGGAGGTTGAGGCTGCCCTCGACCAGTCCGCCGTACTCGGTGCTCCCATAGGTCGTGACGGCGAATATGCCGACGGAAATGGCACCCCAGATGCCTCCGAAACCGTGGACGCCCATGACGTCCAGGGCATCGTCGATTCCGGACCTGTTGCGCATGAAGATGATCCCGAAGTAGCACACTACGGCTGCGACGGCACCTATTATCACGGACGCCCACGGGTCCACATATCCGCATCCGGGCGTGATTCCGACGAGTCCTGCGAGGACGCCGGCGCACAGACCGGTCACGTTGACGCGTCCGACATGGAGATACTGGATGATGAGCCACACGATGGTGGACACACAGGACGCGATGAACGTGTTGATGCCGGCGAGGATGGCGATGTCGTCGAAACCTCCGGCGGAGCCGCAGTTGAATCCGAACCAGCCGATCCAGAGAAGGAAGCACCCGATGAACATCAGTGGTACGTTGTGGGTCCTTCCCTTGGATATCCTGTTGCTCCTCTTGCCGATAGCGATCGCAGCGGCGACTCCCGAGATACCGGAGCATATGTGGACGACGGTCCCTCCGGCGAAGTCGATGTTGGGGAGCCCAATCTCCGCGAGCGAGTGTATGAGGCCTCCGCCCCAGACCATGTGAGCCATGGGGGCGTAGACGAACACCGACCACAGAGCCAGGAAGGCGAGGATCGCGGGATACCTTACCCTCTCGGCGGTGGCGCCGAACACGATGCATGCGGTCAATATGGCGAACGTGCCCTGGAACATCATGTATTCATACGTCGGGACGGAGCCGTTGCCCTCGCTCACCGACAGGCCGCTGCCGAAGATGGCGTCGAATCCGCCCACGAGCGGTCCGTCGCCTGTCAGTGCCAGGGAGTATCCAACAGCCCACCAGATTATCCCGGCGACAGCCATGACGCCCAGGCACTGTGCCATTATGGAGGTCATACTCTGCTTCCTCAGCATGCCGCCGTAGAACAGCGCGATCGCCGGCGACATGATGAAGACCAGAAGCGTGCAGAACAGGATGAACACGGATGAAATCGTGTTCACGGTGGAGTCGTCGATCGCCGCCGAGACCTCAGGTATCACGAAGACCGTGATAGCCATAAGGACAGCGAAACCGATCGCAGCCATTCCGATCATCCTCAAATCAAAGTCACTCTCCGATATTTGTTTCCCGATTCTGGGATGAATTAGACAAATGTCTAATCATATTTCAAGATATCCGTGATGTGACTAGAAATTGAAGCTAATTTTGATGAAAATCAATGTAAATTCAACCATTTTTCGAAAATATGGCATAGAGAATGATGGAACAATAGACATTTGTCTATTACATCGGAGATGTTCGAACGGATCGGTGGAAGAACTGGGAAAAGAAGGTGTTTGGGGCGACCCCCTTCCGGGGATCAGAGGAGGCTCTTGGCTTCCTCGGGAGTCATGTCCAGGGCCTTGAGCATGTACTCCAGAGCCTTCTTGCCGTAGGGGGCGCGGGCCTTGGGATCCTCCATGATCTCGCCGTAGGTGGCCATGACGTTGTTGTAGTACTCGATGGCGAACTCGGAGTACAGGGACGCGGACATGGACTCGTCCATCTCTGCCGCCTCGCAGTACGCCTTCTCTGCCTCGTCGTATTTGTTCACGGAGATGCAGAACAGTCCGTACGACTGGTAGTAGTCAACACGGTCGCCGTCGAGCTCGATGGCCTTCTTGTAGGCGTCCATGATCTCCTGGGTGTCGACCTTGGCTCCGAACATTCCGGAGGCGTAGTTGCCGCACTCGGCCTTGTAGTACCAGACTTCGGCGTTGTCCGGAAGCTCTGCTGCCAGCTTCTTGAACGCCGTGTAAGCTTTCTTGAAATCGCCCTCGTCCATCGCCTTCATCGCATTGGCGATCTTCTTCTCGGGGGTAGCCTCTGCCATGAGGAGGCGGTTATCGTGAACCGCATATATACCCTTCCGAAAATGCTTATAAACGGTTGTCCGAATGGATTATCATGGACGGTTGGATGAGAGCACTGGATGGGGTGGATCTGGACGGGTTCGACCTGCGTGAGACGGCTCTGCCCGAATACGACGGACCGACCGTTCTGAAATGCCGTGAGCTCTGCGAGGGCAACCTCTGCGGCAGGTACGGGACGTGCTGGGCATGCCCTCCCGGATTCGACGAGCACATGGACACGCTATCCAGGGACTACGACTCGGCGATCCTCATGAGCCGGACCTTCCCCTGCGATCCTAAGGACAGAGAGACGGTCGAGGGCTTCAACTCCCTGATGAAGGCGGCGATGAGACGGGCCATAACCGCCCTGCGCGGCGCGGGATTCCGCTGCAGGGGGTTAGCGGACGGAGGATGCGACCTCTGTGCCGAATGCGCCTATCCGGAACCGTGCAGGCACCCGGATCTCCTCCTGCCCTCGATATCGGTCGTGGGCATCGACATGTCATCATACCTGGCGACAGTCGGCGAAAGGTTCGAGTTCAGGGATGACGCGGTCACGTTCTACGGTGTGATCCTCCTGTCGGAATGATGCCGTGACGATATGCACGGTGCGGCGGCCGTGCTGAGGGGCATACAGACGGGCGCCATCGGAATTATAATGCACACGTGCACGCGCGACAAGCCTTTTAATCAATATCTCGGATAACCGCACGAAGGTCTTGACGATGGACAGAGAAACCGTTGAGAGGGTCGCCCGTACGGCCCACATCAGACTCACAGAGGAGGAGATCGAGAGGTACAGCGCCGACCTCGGCGAGATCCTCGGATACTTCGAGCTTCTTGACGAGGCTCCGGAATCGGACAAACGCGGGATCAACCCCATCGAGGTCGCGGACGTCCTCAGAGACGACGAGCCCCGTATGGAGATCGACGCCGATGTACTGCTCCGCGACATGGACACCTACGAGAGATACGTCAGGGGGCCGAGGCTGTCATGAGCATGAGGTCCGTTCTAGAGAGTCTCGAGTCCGTGAACTCGAAATACGGCATGTTCCACGACAGGACCCACGAGGTCGATCCCGGAGATGCGAAGTTCCTGTTCTCCGCCAAGGACAACCTCACCTCCAAGGACATGGAGACGTGCGCCGGATCGAGGATCCTCGAGGGATACCGCCCCGCTTTCGACGCCACCGCCATCGCCAGGATGAGGGAGGCAGGCGGCATGCTCATCGGCAAGACGAACATGGACGAGTTCGGGTTCGGAACGTTCTCCACCAACTCCGGATTCGAGATACCCAGGAACCCCTACGACCTGGAGAGAGCCTGCGGGGGCTCATCCGGCGGTTCCGCATGCGCCGCGGCGGTGTTCGAGGACCACGTGTCGCTGGGAGTATCCACCGGAGGGTCGATCTGCTGCCCTGCCAGCTTCTGCGGGGTCTACGGAATCGCACCGACCTACGGCCGCGTGTCCAGATACGGGCTGATCGACTACGGCAACTCGCTGGACAAGATTGGGGTGCTCTCCGCCAAGGCCGGCGACCTCAGGAAATACATCGGGGTCATCGCGGGAAGGGACGAGAGGGACCCCACGTCCTGCGTGCAGCCCGAGCTGAGGAACGAGGGGAGGAAGATGAGATCCGTCGCCGTCCCGAAGGAGGGCGTGGAGGGCCTGTCCAAAGACGTGGAGGCCGCGTTCAACAACGCGCTCGACGAGCTCAGACGCATGGGCATCGACGTAGAGGCCGTCGATATGCCCTCCCTGAAGTATGCGATGCCCGCATACTACGTCCTCGCCACGTCCGAGGCATCCACCAACCTCGCCAGGTACGTGGGCATGAGGTACGGGAGGCAGGACGGCGACCTGTCCCTGAAGTTCGACGACTGCTTCTCCGGGGTTCGCTCCAGATACTTCGGCGACGAGGCGAAGAGGAGGATCCTGCTCGGTACATTCACCAGGATGGCCGGCTACAGCGACAGATACTACTCCAAGGCCAGACAGGTCAGGCAGGTCGTCATAGACGATTACAAGAGGATCCTGAAAGACCACGACGCCGTCCTGGCGCCCACCATGCCATTCACGGCACCCAGGTTCGACGACATCTCCAAGATGTCCGCACTGGACAACTACAAGGCGGACTACCTCACGGTCCCCGCGAACATCGCCGGGACACCGCACATGTCCGTCCCCTGCGGATACGGATCCGACGGAATGCCCGTGGGAATGCAGTTCGTCGCCGACCACTGGGACGAGGACGTCCTCTTCTCCATGGCGGAGGCCTGGGAGAAGGAGTTCGAGATCAGGAGACCGGAGGTGTCCGCATGAAGATAGGACTCGAGATCCACGTGCAGCTGCCGACGAAGACCAAGATGTTCTGCTCCTGTCCCGCCACCGAGGCCCCGGGACCCAACACGCATGTGTGCCCCACATGCCTGGGCATGCCCGGATCCAGGCCGGTGCTCAACAGGAAGGTCCTCGAATACGGGATCATGCTGGCCAAGCTCCTCGGGTGCAAGGTCGCCGACACCACCTGGTTCTCCAGGAAGACCTACTTCTACCCCGACATGTCGAAGAGCGTCCAGATCACCCAGTACGACAACCCGATCGGGGAGGGAGGGGTGTACTACCTGAACGGCAAGAAGCCCATCAGGATCACCAGGATACACGTGGAGGAGGATCCCGGGAAGACCAAGAGGGTCGGGGACCTCTCGTCCCTGGTGGACTACAACCGCTCCGGGATACCCCTGGCGGAGATCGTCACCGAGCCGGACATCTCCACCCCCGCCGAGGCGAGGGAGTTCCTGGGACAGCTGATCCAGGACATCAGATGCGTCATCGACCTTCCCGGAGACGGGGAGCGTAGCATTAGGTGCGACTGCAACATCTCCGTCGGGAAGGAGAGGGTCGAGGTCAAGAACGTCACCGGACTGAAGAACGTTGAGAAGGCCCTCACTTTCGAGGTGGTCCGCCAGACCAAGATCCTGAAGGCAGGCGGGAAGATCGACAGGGAGACGAGACGCTTCGACGAGGAGCGCGGCGTCACCATCAGCGTCAGGAAGAAGGAGTTCGAGGCCGACTACGGCTACATAGACGAGCCCGACCTCGGGATATACCACATCAGGGAGATGGCCGAGTCCATCAAGATCAGGGAGAGCCCCCAGAAGATGACCGTCAGGCTTGCCCAGCAGTACGGCATCGACCAGAAGATGGCCAAGCAGCTGGTCAACACCTCCGTCGAGCTGGCAGAGCTCTTCGAGGACGTCGCCGCGAAGCACGGGACCCAGAGCGCCGTCAAGTGGGTCGCCGGACCTGTGAGCTCAAACTGGAAGTCACTGGAGACCAGCAACGCGGATGTGCGCGGTGTCGTCGGCATAATCGACAGGTTCGTCGCCGGCGAGATCACCGACACGGAGTGCGGCATCGAGATCAAATGCCTCATGACCGGCGAGGACCTGGAGTCCGTCAAGGGCGCCTCCGGCGACCTGGACAAGCTGGTCAACGACTACCTGGACCAGAACCCCGGGATCATCGACGACTACAGGAAGAACGACAAGGCCGCGAACAAGGCCATCGGATTCGTGATGAAGAACTCCGGAGGGAGCTACTCGTCCGCAGAAGTCGTCGAGGCCGTCAAGAGGAACATAGAATCCAGGATGTGACCACTATGACCTCGCGCGGCGTGCTCGTGGTTGCCCATGGTTCTGAGGAACCTGGCGACCGCCCGTCCGCGGAGGTCCATTCGGCATCTGTCGCTGAGAGGCTCGGGATCCCCTGCTACTACGGATACCTGGAGCGTCAAGAACCCATACTCCAGGTTACCCTCAACAGGATGATATCGGACGGCATCGAGGAAGCGGCGGTCGTCCCGCTGTTCTTCGCAAGGAGCTTCTTCTCCGAACACGTCGTCCCGAAACTGGTCGGACTCCCCAAGGGTTCCAGGCACGGGACGATATTGAGGAACCCAGGCACGATGAGGGTGTCCGTCTCAGGTGCACTGGGCGACCATCCGCTGATGTCCAGGGTCATGGACGAGGCATCCGAGGGCCTTGACCCGAGGATGACCGCCATACTGCTGATAGGGCACGGATCCATGGACGGCACGAGTCTCTCGGCTGTCGAGGGCTGTGCGGATATGCTGCGTTCCAAGGGTTTCGAAACCCGCAGCTGCTTCCTCGAGATGCAGACCCCGTCCGTCGAGGAGGGGCTCTGGGACGCTCTCGGCCTGGGCTTCGGACACGTGCATGTCATACCGATGTTCATATCATCCAGCCCCCACACATCATCCGAAATACCGGATGCCCTGGGACTTCCCGAGGGGTGCAGTGAGCGCGTCGCCGACGGCGTCAGGATAACATACGGTCCGGAGATCGGAGGCCTGCGGTCGGTCGCGGACATAGTCGCCTCCAGAGCTGAGGAGGCGTTCTCCTCGTTCGACCACTAGATTCCTCAGTTCCCCTTCTTGGTCGTCTTGGTCGCCCTGATGTTCTTGATCCCCATTATCACGGATGTCCCTCCAGAAGGATTTCGCCGGACCACCGTACCCTAGCGGCCCGGCGTGCCGGTTCTCCGGCACAATGTCACTGCATGGTACATCCCGTGTTGCGTATATAATGATTTAGGATTTCCTAAAATTATTGTGCGCGATGAGTGGGCGTTTCGGACGGAATATTAAGAATCGAAGAAAAGAGGGAGGGGAATACCCCTCCGGTTTCCGGATCACTCCTCGGACAGGTCCTCGACATCGCTGAAGTCGATGTCGCCTGCGAGGGAGATGATCTGCAGCTCCTCGAGCTTGTCGTCGGCGACCTTCTCGGGGGAGCCGTCAAGCAGGGAGACCGCCCTCTTGTTCTTGGGGAACGCGATGACCTCCCTGATGGTGTCCTTGTTCAGGAGGATGGCGCACAGCCTGTCGACTCCGATGGCGATACCGCCGTGGGGAGGCGCACCGTAGCTGAGGGCCTCCACGAAGAATCCGAAATTCTCCTCGATCCTCTCGTCATCCAGTCCGAGCTTGTGGAACACGGCCCTCTGGAGATCGGCATTGTGGATACGCAGGGACCCGGAGCCGAGCTCGTTGCCGTTGAGGCACAGGTCGAAGCAGGCGCCTCCGACGTAGTCGTCGTCCAGGTCGTTCTGCGGAAGGACGAACGGGTGGTGGAAAGCGTCGTACTTCCCGGACACGGGATCGATCTCGAACATGGGGCACTCGTCCATCCAGAAGAACTGGAACTGGTTCTCGGGGATCAGGCCGAGGTCCTCTGCGATCTTCTTCCTGACGAACCCTCCTCCCTCGTAGGTGGCCTTCCACGGTCCGGCGATCAGGAACAGCACATCGCCCTCCTCGGCGTTCATGGTGGTCTTGATGTTCTCGAGGATCTCGGGGGTGAAGTACTTCGTGATGTTGGACTCGAGCTTGCCGTTCTCGACCCACATCCAGGTGAGTCCTCCGAGGCCGACCTTCTTGGCGTAGTGGATGTACCTGTCCCTGTCGTTCCTTCCGATCTTGTCACCGGCGATGTCCTTCTTCAGGTTCATTCCGGCGACGATCCCGCCCTCTGCGATGACGTTCTGGAAGATCTTGTACGGGGCGTCCTTCACCACATCGGTCAGCTTGACGTACTCCAGACCGTACCTCATGTCGGGCTTGTCGGAGCCGAACCTCTCCATCGCATCGCGGTAGGCGATGTGCGGGAACGGGGTCTTGAGCTCCTCGTTGTACAGACCCTTCCAGATGTACGACATCATGCCCTCGATCATGTCCTGGATGTCCTTCATGTCCACGAAGGACATCTCCATGTCCAGCTGCGTGAACTCGGGCTGCCTGTCCTTCCTGGAGTCCTCGTCGCGGAAGCACCTGGCGACCTGGTAGTAGCGGTCCATGCTGGCGACCATGAGCATCTGCTTGAACAGCTGCGGGGACTGGGGCAGTGCGTAGAAGGTCCCGGGATGGACCCTGGACGGTACGATGTAGTCCCTGGCACCCTCGGGGGTCGACCTTCCTAGCATGGGGGTCTCGATCTCGAGGAACCCGTTCTGCTCCAGATACTGCCTGGCGAGATGGACGAGCTTGCTCCTGAAGACCATGGACTGGATCATGTCGGTCCTCCTGAGGTCCAGGTACCTGTACTTCATCCTGATGTCCTCGTCGGGCAAGACCCCCTCCTTCTGATCGCCCAGCTCGAACGGGGGCAGGGCGGACTTGTTCAGGAGCTCGGCGTCGGTGATCAGCACCTCGATCTCGCCGGTGGGGTTCCTGGCATCCTCTGTGCCCTCGACCCTCTTCCTGACGACACCGTTTATCTGCACGCAGGATTCGCGGGTGAACGTCTTCATGACGGCATCCAGCTTCGCGGCGTCAGCGCCCGCGGGGAGGTCCTCGGGGTCGAAGACGACCTGAGTGATCCCGTATCTGTCCGCGAGGTCGATGAAAGCGACTCCGCCGTGGTCCCTGGAGAACCTTACCCATCCCTGGAGGCAAACCTCCTTCCCGAGGTCCGTGGACCTCAGCTCACCGCAGGTGTTTGTTCTTCTCATAAGAGCGCCTCTATTGTAATACGGGTGCGATTCTGGAATCCATATTTATAGGGTCGCACGGGCGCACATATTGTATAAGGCGGAGCGACAGGGACATGGGATGTGTCACTGTCCTACGTCATCGGTCTCCCCGACCTGCACGATGAAAGCGGATCTGTACCTCTGGCACTAGACGACCCTGGTCTCCACTGGGCCGCTCTCGTCGGGCCCTCTGCTGCCTATCAGTATGACAGCCAGTATGAACAACGGTTCGACGTCGATCACCGCGTCGTCGGCCATATGGTTACCCGGCATTCCGAACTGTTCCATGGATGCGAAGCTGCCTATGTACGTTGCATGGCAATCCATAGACCTGGTACAGGACGGTCCGGGTGCCTCTGGGATTCACTTCTCGCCGAGAATCGGAGGGATGTATGTGAAAGGATCCTTCTTGATGTTCAGGATGACCGACGTGTTGGTCTTGTGGACGTCTGGGACCTTGTTGATCTCCTTCACGACCTCCGAGAACTCGTCCCTGTCCAGGCATGCGATCCACGCTACGCAGTCGCTCTCACCGGTGACATCGAAAACGGCTATCACCTGAGGAATCTTCGCTATCTCGCCCTGGACCGTTGTCACGTTGTCCGCGTAGATGCTGACGAGCCCCATGTAGTCGAAACCGAGCTTCATGTAGTCGACGCTGGCACGGTATCCGTTGATGACACCCTTGGACTCGAGGTTCTTGACCCTCTGGATCAGGGTCGTGGGATGGACCTCCAGCTGCTTCGCGAGCTGCCTGTACGAGCCCTGACTGGACCTGCAAAGAAGTTCGATTATACGCTTGTCCAGTTCGTCGTAGTCAGACAGCGACATTTGTATCCCTTTTCATCCAAAATCCCTAAAGACATTTATTAACCTTCTGAGCGTTGGCGCTGGACGTCAGGCGATACAATGACGGATGAGATATTCAGGCACGACGGCTACGTGTTCGAGTTCGAGGCCAACGTCGTCTCCGTGAACGGCGACGAGGTCATCCTGGACAGCACCGCATTCTATCCGGGTGGCGGAGGCCAGGTGTGCGACACAGGCTCCATCCGCGGGAACACCGTCACCGAGGCCTACTACAATAAGGACGGGGACATCGTCCACAAGGCACCCGGCAACGACCTCCAGCCCGGGGAGAGGGTGTGGTGCAGCGTCGATTGGGACAGACGCTACGACCTGATGCAGGGACACACCGGGGAGCACCTGCTGTTCTGCTCCCTGAGGAGGCAGTGCCCCGACCTCACGATCACGAAGATCATGATCTCCCCCGAGAGCAAGTACGTCATAGTGAACCACGACCTGACCTGGGAGCAGATCAGAGAGGCCCAGAGGTTCGCCAACCAGGCGATTGTCGACAACCTCCCGGTCACGAAGAGCATCATGGACAGGGACGACCCGGACCTGGAGAAGGTCAGGATCAAGCTGGAGAGGATCCCCGAGGACGAGGAGATATCCGTCGTCGCGATCGGGGACATAGACCTGTCCGCCTGCAGCGGAGTCCATGTGATGGAGACCTCGGAGCTAGAGATGCTGATCGTCGACAGGAAGGTGTCCGCCGGGAAGGACGGCATCGCCATCCACTTCAAGGTCGGTCAGTGCGCGAGGAACGCCGCGGCCGACCTGTCCAGCATAGCCCTCGAGATCGTTGACGAGATCGGATGCAAGGTGGAGGACTCCCCGAAGGCCGTGTCGAACTCGAGGCATGAGCTCGACCTGTACGGGAGGCTCCTGAGGAAGGCGACGAAGGACCTGGCGGCAAGGATCCCGACCGAAGAGGTGGGCGGTGTGCCGGTGTACTCCGCGGTCCTCCCTGGCTCCGACCGCGCCGTACTGACCGACATGGCAGAGTCGGTGAAGTCTGGCGGAGGCGTGGCCCTCATCGTCGGCGTGTCAGACACCCTGTCGGTCATCATGGCATCCGGCAACCCCTCAGTCGACTGCAGGAAGCTTCTGCCCGAGATCCTCAAGCGCTTCGGCGGCAGGGGCGGCGGCAAAACCGACTTCGCCCAGGGCGGCGTGCAGGATGCGACGCTGGCAGACGAGGTCTCAAAGGCACTGAAGGAGACGGTCATAGAATCGCTCACTTCATAAAGTAGAATAGGATTGGTGAGCGCATGCCTGGAATGAGGATGAACGACCGTCAGATGAAACAGGCCATGAAGAAGATGGGCATCAAACAGAACACCATCGACGGAGTGACAGAGGTCATCATCAGGACGAACGAGAAGGAGATCGTCATCAGGAACGCGGACGTCATCTGCGTCGAGATGGGCGGCTCCAAGAGCTATCAGGTCTCGGGTGTCGAGGAGGAGCGCGCGCTCGGTTCCGCTTCCGAGGGTGAGGCGAAGGTCTCGTTCCCGCAGGAGGACGTCGAGCTCGTCATGTCCCAGACCGGATGCGACGTCGCGAAGGCCGTCGAGGCCCTGGAGGCCACGGACGGACAACCCGCAGAGGCCATCATCAAGATAATGTCGGAGTGATAGCAATGTGTCTAGCAGTTCCCGGAAAGATCGTGAGCATCGACGGCGACATGGGCGATGTCGACTTCGGAGGGGTCACCAGGAAGGCGAACCTGTCCATGGTCGACGCGAACGTCGGCGACTGGGCCGTGGTGCACGCAGGTTTCGCCATCCAGATAATGGACGAGGAGGACGCCCAGGAGACCATCAGGCTCTGGAACGAGGTCCTCGACAGCGGCGTGACCAGCTTCAACTGATCCCTGCGGCCCCGGGATCGGGGCCGTGGACCCCCTTTCATCTCTTCTTCTGTATCTTGCCGTCCTTCTTCTGACGGACGACCGTGGTGCCCTGGTTCGCGGCAACCTGCTTCGCGTAGGCCTCCGCCTCCGCCTTCGTCTTGAACTTCTTCAAGGCCTTCTGTGCGCTGGCCTTCTTCACCTGCCATCCGCCGTCAGGATGGGGCGAGACGAAGTAGGCGCCGTTGGACCTCTTCGGTGCCGCGTCTACGGCCTCGTCGGACGACTGGATCTCTGATTCCTTCTTCTTGAGTAGAGCCATTGTATCCCTCTGGGGGAATCGTCGGCTATGTTCTTATAATTGGGTCGGAACCCGCGCTGGACGGTACTGTGGCAACGGCATCTGATTCCAAGACCGTGGCAACGGCGCAAAGTACAGAAACTATGCAGAAAGAATTAAATATGCGTCAGATATCCCATGTTTCGGTATGACGGCCATAGCGGCGGGGTCACACCCGGTCCCATTCCGAACCCGGAAGTAAAGTCCGCCCGCGTATCTGTCTGTACTGTATTGCGCAAGCGTACGGGAACTCAGACACGCTGTCAGCCACTTCTTCATTCCATCTCGTGGCCGAGAGGCTGTATATAATCCGTTCCGCTTGCCTTGTCGGGGCGAGAGAGGTAATATATTTCGATACCATGCCCACGGCGATGATACTGATCAAGCTGGGCGGAAGCGTCATCACGGACAAGTCCCAGTACAAGAAATTCGACCGCAGACAGGCCGAGAGGCTCTGCCGCGAGATCGCCGATTCCGGCAAGGAGGCCATCATAGTCCACGGAGCCGGCTCATTCGGTCATGTCCTGGCGAAGAAGTACTCCATCCAGAACGGGTACAGCGGCCCCGAGCAGATCCAGGCCGCAGCCCAGGTCCATCACGACGCCATGGAGCTCGGGATGCTCATGACCCAGACGCTCCTGGATATGGGGATCCCTGCGGCATCTGTCTCCCCCGGAACATGCTTCGTCATGGACGGCGGGAAGCTGGTCCCCGAGTACCTGGAGCCCATCGAGTCGCTCAGGAAAATCGGCATCATGCCTGTCACGTTCGGCGACGTCGTCATGGACCGCACCAGGGGGTTCGGCATCGTCTCTGGCGACCAGATGATGGAGCTCATGGCCGAGATGTTCAAGCCTGAGCGCGTCATATTCGTGTCCGACATCGATGGGCTCTACACCGCGAACCCCAAGACGGACCCTGATGCCAGACTGATCCCGGAATTCGACGCTGGAACCCTTGACGAGGTGTCATCCGTCTCCGACGTCGATGACGTCACAGGCGGGGTCCGCAACAAGATGGAGTCCATGCTCCGCATGTGCGACGAGGGCAGGGATTGCGTACTGGTCAACGGAACCGTCCCCGGAAGGCTCCTGTCCCTCCTCAGGGGCGAAGATGTCACCTGCACGGTGGCAAGGATGTGATTCACATGACACAGATCAGAGAGAGGAAGGCGGACCACATCGACATTTGCGTCAACGAGAGGACCGCCCCGGGATACTGCTATTGGGACGACATCAGGTTCGTCCACAACGCCCTTCCGGAGATCGATGCCGACGACATCGACACCACATGCTACCTTTTCGGAAAGAAGCTGGAGTTCCCGCTAATCGTCACCGCCATAACAGGCGGGTTCAAGGGAGCCGAAAAGATCAACTCCAACATCGCAGAGGCATGCGCGGAGCTCGGCATCGGCATGGGCGTGGGCAGCGAGAGGGCCGGTGTGACAGGGACGTGCCCGGAGAGCTACTCGGTCATCAAGGAGTTCGACGTGCCCCTCGTCATAGGGAACGTCGGGGCCCCGCAGCTTGTCCCACAGAGGAGCAAGGACCTGTTCAGCCATGAGATGGTGGGACAGGCCAAGGAGCTCATAGACGCCGACATCGTGGCGATCCATCTCAACTATCTGCAGGAGGTCGTCCAGCCCGAGGGCGACACGAACGCCAAAGGCGTCCGCGAGGCCATCAGAGAGCTCGCCAGGGAGTACCCCATCATGGTGAAGGAGACCGGGGCGGGGATTTCACGCGAGGTCTCCGAGAGGCTCAAGGGGATCGGCATCCAGGGCATCGACATCGCGGGCATGGGAGGCACCAGCTTCTCAGCGGTCGAACTCTACAGGGCCATGAACGTGGACGACAAGGTCAGGACCAGCATGGGCGAGACGTTCTTCGACTGGGGGATACCGTCTCCCGTATCGCTGGTGGAGGCCCGTGGATGCGGACTCCCGCTGATCGCATCCGGAGGGATGCTGGACGGCGTCCATGTCGCGGCATCCATAGCGATGGGTGCCACATGCGCCGGAGTGGCGAACGCCGTGCTGAGGGAGGCCACCGAATCCGCACAGGCGGTCATCGACAAACTCACGATTATCAGGGAGGAGCTCAGGGCAGCGATGCTCCTCACCGGGTCCGCAGACCTGGAAGCCCTTTCGAAGGCGAGGCATGTTGTCCTCGGCCAGACCAGACAATGGATTGATGCGCTATGATCGACGCCAAAGAGTATCTTAAGAAGATGTCCGCCGAACTCGACGGACCCATAAAGAGCTACATCGGAGACGAGGAGCCCAAGAACCTCATGGACTCCTCCAAGCAGTACCCCTATGCGGGCGGCAAGAGGATGCGCCCCGCGATGGCCGTCGCCTGCTGCGGCGCAGTCGGAGGGGACAAGAGCAAAGCCGTGCCACTCGCGGTCGCGGTCGAGTACATCCACAACTTCACCCTGATCCATGACGACCTGATGGACGGGGACGAGGTCCGCAGAGGTATGCCCACGATCCACGTCGGATACGGCGCACCTACGGCCATCCTCGCCGGCGACGCCCTGTTCGCCAAGGCGTTCCAGATCATCTGCGACCTGGACGTCCCCGCGGAGAGGATGAGGGATGCCCTCAGGTACATCAGCCAGGCCGTATGGGACCTCGCCCGCGGTCAGCAGATGGATGTCAACAACGAGGGACAGCTGGTGACCGAGGATGTGTACATCGAGACGATCAAGCTGAAGACCAGCGTCCTTTTCGCCGCCGCTGCCGCCGGAGGCGCAATCGTCGGAGGCGCCGACGAGAAGACCGTGAAGGCCATCAACGAGTACGCCATCGAACTTGGACTGGGATTCCAGATGTTCGATGACTACCTCGGCGTCGCCGGGGACCCGGCGAAGACCGGCAAGTCCGTGGGCAACGACATACGCAAGGGGAAGTGCACCTGTATGGTCATCCATGCCCTGCACAACATCAAGGACCCCAAGGAGCTGGAGGAGTTCAAGTCCGTCCTCGGGAACCTGGAAGCGACCGACGAGCAGTGCGCCCGCGCCAAGGACATCATGGAGAGGACGGGATCCATCGAGTACGGCCTCAACCTGGCCAGACAGAAAGTGGACATCGCCAAGTCCAAAATCGCCTTCCTCCCCGAGACCGAGGAGAAGGAGTTCATGCTCGCCCTGGCCGACTACTCCATCAACAGGGAAGTCTGAAAACCATCAAACTCCCGGGTCGATATCCGGACCCGGGATATTTTCCTTTTATTGTGATCAGTTCTGACTGCACCGTCTCAGCACACATTATTAGTGTTTTATAATTATAACACACTTTTTCCGTGCTATACGTTTATTAGACACTTTTTCCGTGCATTAAAATACAGCTACGACCATGTCATTATATGGAGTTCATAGGCCGCAAGGAAGAACTCGAACAACTTGAGAGGTACTTCAACTCGGATACCATCAACACATGTGCGATATTCGGTAGAAGAAGGGTTGGGAAAAGTGCCCTCATAGACAGGTTCTGTGAGGACAAACCGAACATCAAGTTCAACCTCTCCGGAACGGACCCCGAAAAGATGCTTGATCACATAGCAATGGACATCTCCAAGCATACAGGCGACAATCCGGAATCAGTTAGATCGGGAATCAAAGATTTCGACAGCCTGATGATGTTCCTATCTTCCATGAGACCGATGGAACGGACAGTGATCGTTCTTGATGAGCTTCCAGATGCGGTCAACTGCTTCAAAGATGTTCCCGCATCCCTTATGAGATATATCGATGGCGATATGAAGAATCAAAATGTGTTCCTAATCGTCTGTGGCTCTTCCATATCCGCGATGACGAGGGAGCTGAACGACTCGAAGAGGCCGTTGTTCCAAAGATTCCCCATACAGATGCATCTGCTCCCGATGCCATACGATGACGCCCGCAAATTCCATCCAGGCCTGTCCGAGGACGACATCGTCAGAATGTACGCTGTAGCTTCGGGAATCCCGTTGTATCACAAATTGATGTCCGCATATGATTCCCCCCGTGATGCCATCATCAATCTACTCCTTGGTGAGACACCACCTCTGTTCAACGAATCCAGGAATCTCCTGTCGATAGAGGTGTCCCCAGAATCCACCTACAATACCCTCCTGACCCTCCTGGGAGGAGGAACCACAGATGTGAAGGAACTCGCAGAGAAATCGGGATTTTCAAAGACCAGATGTCGCGAAATCCTGGATGACCTGAGATTCCTGGGGATCGTATCCGAAAAAAGGTTGTATGGAAGAGCGAAAAAGACCCAGGAGTTCTTCATAATGGACGGTTTCCTGGACTTCTTCTACAGCATCCTGGCCGGAAACGAGGCCCTCCTGGAATGGGACAGGAATGATGCTTATGAAGCATTGAAAGGCAGAATAGAATCCTTCTACGGAAGACGGTTCGAGGAGGTCTGCGCACAGTACATCCGCTCCACTGAGAGATGCAGATGGGTTGGGAGATGGTGGGGAAAGATCCCGCTCCGCGAAGAGGATGGATCCCTTGTGAGGAACGGGAGCGGAAAGGTCATCACCACCGACACGGACATCGACATCGTCGCCAACGTCGTCCGCGGGGATGCGGTATTCACCATAATGGCAGAATGTAAGTTCACCAAATGGCGCTGTGGAGATAACGAGTTGAATGAACTCATCGAAACATCCGAAAAGGCTTTGATGGGTGGGGAAAACGTGCTCTATTTCATCTTCTCCAGATCGGGATTCACGACCAAACTCCTGGAGACCGCGGACATCCGCACGGATCTGAGGATCAAGCTGGTCTCCATGGACGACATCAGAGAATGGGCGGAATCGGCTCCGGAATGACTCAGACGTCCTCGATTCCGGTCTCGGTGATCCTGTACTGGGCCTTCCTGCCCTCCGGGAGGCTGCGATGCTTCATGATGACCGCCTCACGTCTTCCGTCGAACCTCTTGTCCAGACGGATGATGGTCTTGGCGTTGTGATGCAACGCGTGGCCGCCCAGGAACTCCACACCGCCGGTGCTCAGATTGGCGTAGACCTGCGATGTCACCATTATGGCGATCTCATACTGCCTCGCGGTGTTCAGGAGGACCTCGGTCTGCCTGATGAAGTCGTTCCTCATCGAGGGGTCGTCATGGTTCAGACGATAGAACATCGTGAGGGAATCGATCACTACAAGGGATATCGAGCCGGCGGCGGCCAGCTTCTCGATCTTGTCGATGCGGTCGGACTGCTCCTCGAAGCTGTGGACCTGGAAGATCAGGAGATTCTTGATGCTCTCCTCCTGTCCGGCGAAAACCTGGGATAGCCTGTCCGAGGACAGACCCTCGGTGTCGATGTATGCCACCTTCCCTCCGGTGCACGCTATGTTGCGGGCTATCTGGAGGCAGACGTTCGTCTTCCCGGCTCCCGCCTCGCCATAGAACAGCGTGACGCTGCCGGCCTCTATTCCACCGCCCAGGAGACGATCGAGCTGGCTGCATCCGAAGGGTATCCTATCCACGTACACGTGAAAGTGACGGTCCGATAAATGGGTTACCCGCGATGGTAGGGGCAGCACTCCCCGAGGCACTGCGGATTGGACTGATGGAACCGGCACACAGGCATGGATGTCTCGATCCCGACCCCGAGGGTCTCGCCGATGTACCGGGATGCCGCCCTGAGAGCGGAGAACGAGTCCCTCTTGCAGCATCTCGGGCCCCCTACGGACCCTATCGCCTCCAGACACCTGGACGTCATGATGTTGCATCTGCCCCATGACTCCCCGGACAGCGGGGTGGATCCCGTGATGATGCTGTATGCCATCCCGCAGCTCACCGCGGCTCCGCAGCACCCCCAGAGTCCGCAGACCCCTCCCGGGACCTGCCTCCCGCGTTCGGCCATCGCATCCAGGGCCCTGCCCAGATCCAGGCCCCCTCCGCAGTTGCGGTATGCGGTGAGGAGCGCCGATCCGACCATCACATGATGCTCGGGCCCGTGCATGTGGATCCCGGGGAGACGCATGAGGTCCTGCACTATGGCGATCGGATCCCTCGAATCCGAGGACAGGCAGACGGCCCGGACCATGGACAGCCCGTCGGAATGGCATGAGTCGCAGACGTAGTGGCCGTTCTCGCATTCTGCGTTGGAGTCGAAGGTCCTTCCGCAAACGGCGCACACCATGCTCCTGGCGTGTTCGTGATAGACCAGAGGCGCTCCGCATATGACGCAACCCGACGTGAAACCTGTCATGTCTCCATGTATCGAGGGATTCGTGAAAAAGGAAGCGGTTTGAAGGGGTTTATCGGAGATCAACGCCCCTCGTTCTTGTCGTCCTTCCCCTCGACGGACTTCACATCGTCGAGGTTGTAGTCGACGCCTTCCTGGTACTGCTCACCCTTGTAGGCGTACATGGGGATGGCCATGATCGCCATCGCAACATAGCCTATGATCACCAGTGCCACGGCCACCACCGCGACGATTGCCACGATGCTGATGACCGACTCCAGCACACCCGGCTGCATCATGACGTACGCGATCGCCGCGATGATTATCACGATCATGATCGCGATGACCACCAGCCCTACGGCCGACTTCCCCGTCTTCGCCTTCCTGGCGTTGTCCACCTGCGGTTTGTCCATCTGAATCTCACCTCAACTGCTCTGCTGCGGCATGTAGGGTATCAGCGCATCAGCCAGGTCACCGAGGGTCATCGACTGTATAACAATCTTGCCCGGACCCGTGAGCGTTGTCACGAAGAGTCCCTCGCCGCTGAACAGCGCGGTCTTCAGGCCTCCGACCGACGAGATGTCGTATGACACCGTGTCCTCCCATGCGACCGCGTTGGCCGTGGACACCTTGTACTGCTGTCCCGGCGCGAGGTCCACCACGTTCAGGTCGCCGCAGGCGTGTATGAACGCACGACCGGTGCCGGAGAGCCTCTGCAGGATCAGCCCCTCGCCGCCGAACATCATGGATCCGAGCCTCTTCTGAAGGGCCATGTCCAGGTTGACGGTGGTCTCCGAACCGAGGTACCCGGTCTTCTGAACGATCCAGGATCCCTGTCCGACATCCACATCCAGGACCTTCCCGGGGGCCCTGCCGGCAAGGCCGATGGTCCCGACGCCACCCTGTGGCGTGTACCTGAGGAGGAACAGCGACGCCCCGGACAGGGAGCGTTTCAGACCCGCCATGAGCCCGCCCTCCATCTTCGACTCCATCCTCATGTTGCCGCTCATGTACGCCATCGCACCCGCGACGGAGTTGAACTCCTCGCCCGGCTGGAGCTCGATGTTCACGAACTGCAGGTTGTCCCCTGTGATTGTGTACTTCATGCTATCGTGTATGTATCTACGGAGGACTTAAAATCGAAACCGTCGGAGGCCACCATATCCTATGTATATCCGCGACAGGTTCCCTGGAACCATGTTCCACAACGGTTCCGACAGTGCGCAGGGAGCGGAGGCGGTCATAACCGAGACATCGTACCTCGGTTGGGACGCGGTCGTCAAATCCAGGCCCCCCAAGGTCTACAGGCTCCCCGATCTGGACGCCCACATCAGGTCGTCCCGCACCAGGAACGAGGCCCGCATCATGCATGAGGCGAGGGCTGCGGATGTGAGGACCCCATGCATCTACGACATCGACCTGAAGGAGTGCTCCATCACCATGGAGCGCATCAAGGGAACCATGGTCAAGGACTATCTGGACGAGCATCCGGAGGATGCCGAGAGGGTGTGCAGGATGATCGGCGAATGCGTTGCCAGACTCCACAGGGCCCGCATCTGCCATGGGGACCTGACGACCTCGAACATGATCCTCACCGATGACGGTGAGATATGCCTCATAGACATGTCCATGGGGTGCACCAGGGCCGAGACCGAGGACATAGGCGTCGACCTCAGGCTCCTGGAGAGGGCGTTCACATCCGCCCACATCGACCTGCTGCAGGCCTACGATGCTATGATGGACTCCTATTACTCCATGGTCCCCGATGCGAAGGCCATAAGGAAGAAGGTCGAGGAGATCAAGAACAGGGGCAGGTACACATGAAGCTGAAGGTCATCACATCCAATCCGGGCAAGGTCGCCGAATACCAGCGGGAGTTCGATGAGTACGGGATAGAGATGGAGCACGTGAGGCTCCCCTACGACGAGGTCCAGACGTCCGATCTGGAGGAGGTCGTGAACAAGGGCATGGACGCCATCATCGCACAGGGGGTCAGGGACTTCATCATCGACGACTCCGGCATCTTCGTGGATGCTCTGAAGGGGTTCCCCGGCGTGTGGTCCGCCTATGCGCAGAAGACCATCGGCAACCCCGGGATCCTGAAACTCATGGATGGCATCGACGACAGGGGCGCGGAGTTCAGATGCTGCATCGGATGCGACATAATGGGCAAAAGGATCGTGGTCACGGGGATCTGCAGAGGGATCATCACCCGGAGCGAACAGGGCGACGGGGGATTCGGGTTCGACCCGGTGTTCTCCCATGACGGCGAGAGGACGTTCGCCGAGATCCCCATGGATGAGAAGAATGCCGTATCTCACAGAGGGAACGCGGTCAGGCTGCTGATCGACGCCATGAAAGGTGAAGGCATAATCTGAAACCGCTTCCGGCAAACCACTTTGATCCCCTGCGACACCGGCACGCATCGGCCCGCGACCATGGAATCTTGTCAGAAGAATGGAAATGGGTTGTAATGGGTTTACAGGATGCTCGCGAAGGGCTCGTTGATCAGCAGGATGCAGATACCGAGCGCCAGCATCAGGAACAGGAGGTAGTTCCCGAGCATCGACTTCATCTCGAGCATGTCCACCCTGAACTTCAGGACACCGAGGATCTTGGTGAGAAGGGCGCACACGACGAACGAGACGATCGTCGCGAACAACCATCCGTTATCGCCTGCGTGGATACAAAGGAGAGCCCCGATGATGCCCACGATGATGGCAAGCACCGTGACGACGAGGAAGACCTTCGTCATGTAGATGTCCTTGAGGATGAACTCCCTCTCATTGAACTCGGTCGGAGTGAACTCGTATTCCTCCTTGGGCTCCTCGACCAACCGTCTCTTTTTCTTTGCCATCGCAACCGCATCCTGATACTACTTAAATACATTACTCCGAAGCCGTTCGGTCACTGCTCGGAGAACTCCTTCCTCGAATACTTCAGCGCCTCGACGACCGGAAGAGGCTCTCCGAGGAGGAACGTCTCAAGGGCTCCTCCTCCTGTGCTCACATACGAGAACCTGTCGGCGAGATCGAACCTCTCTGCCGCTCCGCCCGTGTGGCCGCCACCGATGACCGACTGCCCGCCGCTGTCCACCATGGCCGTCATGATGATCTTGGTGCCGACCTCGAATCCCTCCTTCTCGATCATGCCCGCGGGACCGGACATGAAGCATGTCTTGGATGATGCGACGACCTTGCGGAACTTCTCGGCGGATGCGTCGCCTATGTCCAGAGCAGGCTCCGCAGTGGGCATGTCCCCGATGTTCACGGATACCCTCTGACCGTCCCTCTCTACGGCGACATCGACCGGCAGGAGGACCCTCTGACCGTACTTGGCGAGGATGTCCTTGGCCGCCTGGAGATTCTCAGGAGTGAGTTCGTCGGAGAGCACCTTCATGCTCGCCTCACCTATGTCCACGCCCCTGGCGTAGAGATAGGCGTTCCCTGCGAGACCCACGAGGATGACCGTGTCCGCCATGCCGTTGCCGAGGACGCGGTCGATCATCTCGGATGCATCGCCGAACTTGGCACCTCCGAGGATGAACACACAGGGCCTGCGGGGATGGCCGAAGATCGCATTCAGCGCGAACAGCTCCTTGGCCATCAGCCTTCCGGAGGCCGACGGCACCTTGACTGGGAACCCGACCAGGGAGCACTGCGACCTGTGGGCGGCTCCGAAAGCGTCGCAGACGTAGTAGTCGATGAGCGGGGCGAGCCTTTCGACGATCTCCCCCTCTGCGTGTTTGAACATGTCGCCCTTGGCGGTCTCGCTGTCCAGCTCCCTCACGTTGCCGAGGAGCAGGACCTGACCAGGCTGGAGGGCCCCTATGGCCTCGACCGCATCGTCGCCGATGACGTCGTCGACGTACTTCACCGGCATCCCGAGGTGCTTGGAGAGGTGGTCGGCGTGCTGCTCCAGCGGGATGAAGTCCCAGCCGCCCTTGCGGCTCTGGTGGGCGAGGATGATGACCTTGGCCCTCTTTCCGACGAGCTCCCTGATCGTGGGGACGACCCTCCTTATCCTGGCGTCGTTGACGATCTGCAGCGTCTTCTTGTCCAGGGGGCAGTTGATGTCCACCCTCAGAAGCACGGTCTTGTCCCTGAAGTTGAAATCCTCGAGGGTGTTGAAGTCCTTGGCCATGTTCCCGCCTCACTCCTTGTTGGGGATTCCCAGCGCGTCGTTGGTCTTCCTGACGGACGCGGCGGGATCCTGCTCCATCTTGCACATAGACCTGATGCAGTCGATGTTCTCGGGGATCACATCGGACTCCTGGTGGACCGCCTGGTAGTAGTACAGGGTGTTCCCGACGACCTTGATGCCGTCCTCCCACACGACGATCTCGTACATGTCGGAGCGGTCGCGGCCCATGTCCCTCGCCATCTCCATGATCTGGGCGGTCGTCTTGATTCCGTCCTTGCTGCTCACGAGCCTCACGCGGGGGGCCTTCCTGAGGACCTCGACGACATCCGCCGTGGAGACCTCGCATCCGAGCTCCGCGACGACCGTGTGCACGTGCATGAGCGTGGTGGACGCCTTGACGGCCATCGTGCTGATGTCCAGCCAGGGCATGATGCTCTGAACGTCGGGTCCGTGATGGGTGGGCAGCTTCACCGAGGGCTCCAGCCCGTTGATGGGGCCGTTCTTGCTGTCCCCGGGATCGGCGGCGCGACGGACGATGGTCACGAACGCCTTCTTCACCTTGAACTCCCTGTCGATGGGGTTCAGGGTCCTGAGCAGACCGGTGGTGTTGCAGGACACGACGCGGGACAGCTGGGCTCCCCACGACTCGGAGTAGTTGGCTGTGGAGTTGAAGGAGATCCCGGTGAGGCTGTGGTCCTCCCCGCCCTGGAATATCGCCTTGATCCCGGCGGCCTTGTACTGGTCCCTGTAGAACTCCCCCACGTTGCCCGGAGTGCAGTCGACCACGATGTCGACCTTCCCGTACATGTCCTTCAGGGTTCCGGCTATCGGGACGCCGGCGGCGTTGAATGCCTCGACGCTCTCGTCGGGGACATAGATGTCGTAGCCTTTGGCCAGTGCGGCCTGGGCCTCGAAGTTCGGTTTTGTCTTCGTGACTCCGACGAGCTCCATGTCGTCCTGCTTGGCGACCGCGGACGCCACTCTCTTTCCGATGGTCCCGTATCCGTTGACTGCAACCCTGACTTTTGCCATGTTGTCTACCTGGGGAACGGATTGCCTACCGTTCTAAAAACGTTGCGCGTTGGGGATGCATCCAGGACCGGGGTTGGATGCGACGGCGGACATGTTTCATCCATCTCAATGGATTTATATCGTTATACACGGATGTTAGACTGGATTCAAGTGTCAACTAATCGTTCCAACGGAATCGGTGCGTAAACATGGACAGTATGGTCATTGTCTACGCGTGTATCATTATTGTATTGGTGGTCTTCTCGGCGTTCTTTTCGCTGACGGAAACCGCGTTCACCGGTGCCAACCGCGTGAGATTGAAGAAACTCGCCAACGACGGCGACAAGAAGGCCGAGAAGGCCCTCGCGATGCTGGAGGACTACGACAAGTTCCTCACGACGAACCTCATCGGGGTGAACGTCGTCAACATCGCGTCGAGCACCATAGCCACGGTCATGTTCGTGGCCATCTTCGCGGATCTGGGGAGCATCGTGAACATCATCGTGATGACCCTGGTGTCCCTCACGTTCTGTGAGATCATCCCCAAGTCCGTGGCCAAGAAGAACCCCGTCAAGTGGTGCATCAAGACGGTCAACGTGTTCGCCGCCCTCATGAAGATCCTGTCACCCGTATCCTGGCTCTTCACAAAGCTGACGAAGGCCATCGGTGAGACGGCCGACGAGACCATGAGCGACGAGGAGCTTGAGGTCCTCATCGACGAGTGCGAGGAGGGCGGATCCCTGGACACGGATGCCAGCGAGCTCATCAAGTCCGCAATCAGGTTCGACGACATAGAGGTCGGCGAGCTGTGCGTCCCCAGGATGGATGTCACCGCGGTGTCCCGCGACGCGACGGCCAAGGAGCTGTCCGACGTCCTCGCCGACTCCGGGTTCTCCAGGCTCCCGGTGTACAACGGCACAATAGACGACATCGTCGGCGTGGTGTACTCGAAGGACTACTTCACCAGGGCCCACAAGGGTCTGCCGTGCAACGTCACGGAGATCATGAAGCCCGTGAAATACGTGCCGGAGAGCATGACCGCCTCCGACCTGCTCAACGACTTCCAGAGGACCAAGGTCCACATGGCCGTGGTGCTGGACTCGTACGGTGGCACGATCGGGATCATCACCCTCGAGGATGTCCTGGAGGCCCTGGTCGGGGAGATCTGGGACGAGAGCGACGAGGTCCACGAGGACATCACCGTCAACGTGGACGGCTCCCTCACGGTCAAGGGCTCCACGAGCGTCTACGACGTCATGGATGCCCTCGGAAGGGACTTCGACCTCCAGGGCTACACCGAGCACACCGTGAACGGCCTGCTCATGCACATCCTCGGGCGCACGCCGGTCGGCGGCGACGAGATCGTGACCGACGACGTGTCGATAAGCGTCATAAGCATGGACAAGCGCAGGGCGAAGGAATGCAGGGTCATGGACCACCGCGCCCCGCCCGCGTGAGCCCGACGGCCCCGGTCCGACCGGGGCCCCAACCCCTTTCGTACTTTTCAATACGGTTCAAATCCCACGATCCTTAGACCAACCCTTATAACCGCACGACAGATGCCACTGCGAGGTATCGACATGAGAGGGACCAAGGCTCTCCTGAATATGCTTGAGAACAAAGGCGTCGACACCGTCTTCGGATATCCCGGAGGCAGTATCATATCCGTCTACGACGAGCTTGTAGACTCGCCCATCAGGCATATCCTGGTAAGGCACGAGCAGTGCGCCGCCCACATGGCGGACGGGTATGCCCGCGCCAAGAACCAGCCGGGAGTGTGCATGGCCACCAGCGGACCCGGAGCCACGAACCTCGTCACCGGGATCGCCACGGCGTACGCCGATTCGTCACCGATCATAGCCCTCACGGGCCAGGTCGCAGCGGGATCCCTCGGACAGGGCGCGTTCCAGGAGGTGGATGCCTACAGCCTCCTGATGCCGATCACCAAGCACAGCTACAGGGTCCTGGACGTCAACAGGCTCCCCCACGCGGTCAGCGAGGCATGGGAGATATGCCAGATGGGGAGGAAGGGGCCGGTCCACATCGACCTGCCCATCGACCAGATGAACGCCGACATCGACAAGTCCCTCCTCAGCGGGAAGTTCGGCGTCAAGCCGCTGACGGAGGATCTGTCAGGGCTCCACGAGGCCGTACAGTGGATCAGGGAGTCCAAGCGTCCGCTCATACTCGTGGGAGGCGGCGCGATCGACGCGTCCCAGGAGGTCATGGAGCTCGCGAGGATGATGAGGGCCCCCGTGGTCAACACCCTCATGGGCATGGGGATCGTCCCGTCGTCCTACGAGATGAACCTGGGCCCGCTGGGGCTGCACGGAAGGCTCTCCGCGCTGGAGATGTCCACCGAGGCGGACCTGATCATATCCATCGGCAGCAGGTTCTCCGACAGGACCTACAACCCCCACGACCGCATGAAGGACCCGACGGGCAGGGTCATCCACATCGACATAGACGCGACCGAGTTCAGCAAGCACAGGCACAGGTGCGTCAACCTGCAGGCGGATGCGAGGAAGGCGCTCAGGGCGCTGATCTGCGCAATGGGCACATCCCCGATGAGCTGGCCCGATTGGACCGAGCATGCGCTCCAGGTCAAGAGGTCGCATGTCTGCGACGACGACAGATGCTGCACGCCCATCGCGCCCCAGAAGGTCATGCACGAGATCAACAAGCTCATCGACGACGACACCATCATCACCACCGACGTGGGACAGAACCAGATGTGGGCCATGCACTACCTGAACATAGAGCACCCACGCCAGTTCATCACCTCGGGTACGTTCGGCACCATGGGGTTCGGACTCCCGTCCGCACTCGGGGCCAAGGTGGCCATGCCTGACAAGAAGGTCATGACGATCACCGGGGACGGGGGGCTCCAGATGGTCATACAGGAGCTCGCCACATCCGTCGCCGACGACATCCCAGTCACGATCGTCCTGCTCAACAACGGCTGCCTGGGTATGATCAAGCAGATGCAGAAGCACTACTGGAACGGACGCTACTCCGCCATGGAGCTCGGAGACGACCCGGACTTCGTCACCATCGCCAAGGGCTACAGGTGCAACGGCATCCATGTCGAGAAGCCCGAGGAGATCGGCGACGCCCTCAGACAGGCCGTGGAGTCGGATGTCACGACCATCGTCGAGATCATGATTGACCCCGACATGGACATACTGCCCATGCTGCCCATGAACCCCAACATCCCGATCATCAAGGGGGACTGCCACTACTGACCGGGACACGTCCCGGGGCGTTCCCGCCACGCGGATGCAGCTGGCGCGTCCCGGGACGTCATCGACGGCCTGCCGTCGGACGAGGATGCCCTCAGCCTCTGCAGAGGTCTTGCGGTCGACACCCCATACTGACCGCATGCGACCGGACAAGTTTTTCAAATACGCGTGTATACGACCGCCGAAGGCGTGAACATGAAAGGAACGAAAGCACTGGTCACAATGCTCGAAAGGAAGGGCGTCGACACGATGTTCGGATACCCCGGCGGAAGCGTCATCCCCATCTACGACGAGCTCTACGATGCGGACCTGAGGCACATCCTTGTGAGACATGAGCAGTGCGCCGGCCACATGGCCGACGGGTACGCCAGGGCCTCCGGTAAACCAGGCGTGTGCCTGTCCACAAGCGGCCCTGGTGCCACGAACCTCGTCACCGGCGTGGCCACGGCCTTCGCGGACTCCGTCCCGATGATCGCGCTGACCGGCCAGGTCGGTACGGGCTCCCTCGGACTCGGCGCCTTCCAGGAGGTCGACGCGTACAGCGTCCTGATGCCGATCACCAAGCACAACTTCAGGGTCCTCGACGTCAACAGGCTCCCCCACGCCATCAAGGAGGCCTGGGAGATCTGCCAGACCGGACGTCCGGGCCCGGTGCACATCGACCTGCCCGTCGACCAGATGAACGCGGACATCGACGAGTCCTATCTTGACGAGGAATACGGCATCAAACCGGTCGTCGAGGACATGAGCGCCTTCGAGGAGGCCGTCCAGTGGATCAAGGCCGCGCAGCGCCCGGTCATCCTGATCGGAGGCGGGGCGATCGGCGCATGCGAGGAGGTCATGGAGCTCTCCCAGCTGCTGCAGGCCCCCGTGGACACCACGCTCATGAGCCTGGGCATCGTCCCATCCACATATGACCTCTGCATGGGGCCGCTGGGGATGCACGGGAGGATGTCCGCCCTCCACGCCATGAACGAGGCGGACCTGATCATATCCATCGGCAGCAGGTTCTCCGACAGGACGTACAGCCAGAAGAGCCGCATGAAGAGCCCCGAGGGAAGGGTCGTCCACATCGATCTCGATGCCACCGAGTTCAACAAGCACAAACACCCCGCCGCCAACCTCCAGTGCGACTCGAAGAAGGCCGTCCGCATGCTGATCGAGGCCCTGAAACCGTCGTATGTCCCACATCGCGAGTGGGCCGACAGGGCCAGGATGTTCAAATCCCACTGCGCATGCGATCCGGACTTCGGATTCACCCCGATTGTGCCCCAGAAGGTCATGCACGAAATCAACAAGGCCCTCGGGGACGCCACCATCGTCACCACCGACGTGGGACAGAACCAGATGTGGGCGATGCACTACCTGGACATCGAGAAGCCCCGCAGGTTCCTCTCATCCGGAACGTTCGGCACGATGGGATATGGACTGCCGGCGGCGATCGGCGCCAAGGCCGCGAAGCCCGACATGAACGTCATGGCGATCACCGGGGACGGCGGCTTCCAGATGGTCATGCAGGAGATGGCCACATCCCTAGCGGAGGATCTGCCTGTGACGGTCGTCCTCCTGAACAACGGGACGCTGGGCATGGTCAGGCAGTGGCAGAAGCTGTTCTGGAACGAACGCTACTCGGCCACCACGCTGAAGTGCGATCCGGACTTCGTCAAGCTGGCCGAGTCTTTCGGCGCGAAGGGCATCAAGGTCGAGAGGCCCGGCGAGATCGCCGACGCGCTGAAGGAGGCCAAAGACTGCGGAAGGACATGCCTCATCGACATCACGGTCGACCCCGACGAGCACGTGCTCCCCATGATCCCCGCGGATCCGAAGGAGAACATCGTCATGGGACGCTGCGGCTTCAGCGTCTGAGACGAACTGATGCGGGGCACGGCCCCGCACCAAAACCGCTTCCTACGACACCCTTCGCGGTGTCTGGGAACTCCCTGAGAGAACCTTTATTATGGTCCTGCCATCGTGCACGCATGGACCTCGAAAATTCTGTGCTCGAGAAGATAACTCCATCGCCAGAAACGGTCGCGTCCATCAAGGAGCGCGCCGACCGCCTGAAAGGCATCGTGGAGGGATACATCGCAGCCCACGGCATCGAGGTCGAAGCCAGATTCGCCGGGTCGTTCTCCAAGGGCACGTTCCTCTCGAACCCGGACCTTGACCTGTTCCTGATGTTCCCGGACACGGTGTCCGAGCAGGAGATGAGGCTCGTCGGCCTGCAGGCTGGAGAGGACATCCTCCACGGCATCCGCATGTTCTCCGACCACCCCTACACAAGAGGCGTGTTCGAGGGCCTGGACGTCGACATGGTGCCATGCTTCCACATAGACAGCACCGAGCATCTGAAGAGCGCGGTGGACAGGACGCCGTTCCACACGGAGTTCGTCAACTCCCGTCTTGACGACGCGGGAAGGGGGCAGGTCCGCCTGCTCAAGAAGTTCATGAAGGGCATAGGCGCCTACGGCGCGGAGCAGGACTCCCGCGGATTCTCAGGATATCTCTGCGAGCTCCTGGTGATAAGGTTCGGAAGCTTCCGCGGGGTCCTCGAGGCCGCGAGGCATTGGAGGAGCGGGACCACGATCTCCGTGAAGGGCACGGGCCCCGAGATCGAATCCGCACTGGTGGTGTACGACCCCGTGGATCCCAAGAGGAACGTCGCGTCGGCGGTGCATGTGGACACCCTGTCCCTGTTCATCGTCGCGGCATGCGCATATCTCGACGACCCCCGCGAGGAGTTCTTCTTCCCGAGAACCAGGACGCCCATGCAGAACGATGGGCTTCGCAGGCTGACGGACACCCACGGCAGCAGGCTCCTATCGGTGGTCTTCGACAGACCGGATGCGATAGAGGACAACCTGCACTCACAGCTCTGGAAGACCCAGATCGCACTGGCCAGGAAGCTGGACGATTTCGGCTTCGGGGTGCTGAGGGCGACACATGAGATGACCGATGACAGGATGATGGTGGTGTTCGAGCTGGAACGCGACACCCTCCCCCTGACATTCAAGCACCAGGGACCTCCGGTATGGGTGAACTCCACATCGTTCCTGTCCAAATGGAGAGGCGGCCCGTACGGGGACCCTTTCATAGAGGACGGCAGATGGGTCGTCATATCCGAGAGACAGTACACGGATGCGAGGAGCATGGTCGAACGCGAGGCCCCCATGGCAGGGATCGGAAAGGAGCTGGATCTGGGAACCATGGCGGTCATGGATCACGAATCCTCCCTCGCGAACATCGACCCGCTGCTTCTCACCGAGCTGCTGGACCCCAAGATGCCCTGGGAGATCTGAGGCGGGGTCCGCCATACCCAAAAAGCACTTTAACCACCTGGGGATACACATCCCCAGTGGGCCTGTGGGTTAGCTTGGTATACTTGCGGCTTTGGGAGCCGTTGACCCCGGTTCAAATCCGGGCTGGCCCACCATCTTCCGATTCTCTGCCATCCGTTGCCGTGCTCGACGACCCCGCCATGTGATTTTCGGTCATGCTGGCACATGTGGATCCCCAGGGGTTTTCGGCACCTGCACGATGAGTGCCAGATGCGTGACGCACCGGGTTCGCGTTCGGTCAACTCCCCCTGCAACGCTCATAAACGAATCTCCGGAATCGGAATCCCATGGTCGCATCTGAGACGGAGGTTGTGGAGACGATCGGACGTGCGGTCTCCGAGATGGATTCGGTTCTCGGCAGAAGGATCTCGGCGATGGTCATCTCTGGTGCGTCGGCCCCTCCGAGGAGGGGCGTCACGACACAGGAGGGTCCCCAGTTCCTGACCGCCAGGGTGCTGGTCGCCCCGATGGTCCGCACACTGGGGTACACCGAGGTCACGGACATCCGTGACGAACTGGAACACACGCCGGGCCTAGTCATAGCCATCACGGCGGCCAACCACCCTCTCAGGGAGGCGTCGGAGAAGCTCATCGGAGCGATGAGGGCAGAGGGGACGCCGTACGGCATGGCCACCGACGGCATAAGATGGATGATGGCCGCCACGTACAGCAGAAGACCCAAGATCGTCTGCATGACCGACCTGAGACCGTACTATCTCGAAGCCCTCGACAGGAGCAGATTCAGGGTGGCGGTCCCGGAGGACCGCAGGAACCTCAGGTTGTTCTCCAGCGTGTTCTCCAAACAGCGATCCTCACGATCGGCGGCTCTGTCCGCACGGGGGTCCGTCGGGAGAGCCCACCTGGATGTCACCCACCACCGACGAGTACAGCCTGTACCCTCCGGCCAGATGGCTGCAGTCGTACCCGTTCTGCATCAGCATCCTCGCCGCGATGTAGCTGCGCAGGGCGCTGTGGCATATCAGGCAGACATGCCTGTCCCTGGGTATCTCGGACATCCTCTCCCTCATGCAATCCACCGGGATGTTCACGGACCCCTCGATGTGACCGCGGGAGAACTCCTCTGGTGTGCGGACGTCGACGAACACGTTGGACCCGTCGGCCGCCAGTGCGGCCACGTCGTTCCAGAAGAACTGCGAGACCCTTCCGGACACGACGTTGTCTATGACGAATCCGGCCATGTTCACCGGATCCTTGGCGGATGAGTACGGGGGCGCGTATGCCAGGTCGAGCTCCTCCAGGAGCCTGTAGTCCCCGCCGGAGCGTATGACGGTCGCGATGACATCGATCCTCTTGTCCGCACCCTCGTATCCGACGATCTGGGCCCCCAGTATCTTCCCTGTCCCCTTCTCGAACAGCGTCTTCACGGACATGTTCCTGGCCCCCGGGTAGTAGGTGGCGTGGGACGCAGAGTACGTGTAAACCTTGTCGTAGTCGATCCCGGCGGCCTTGGACGTCTTCTCGTTCAGACCGGTGGTGGCGACGGTCATGTCGAAGACCTGTATGACGGATGAGCCTTGGGACCCCTTGTACTCGCTCGGGATGCCGCATATGTTGTCCGCGGCTATGCGCCCCTGTCTGTTGGCGGGCCCCGCCAGAGATATGACCGCATCCGTTCCCGATACGAACTCCCTGACCTGCACCGCATCTCCCACCGCGTAGATGCACGGGTCGGATGTGCGCATGTGCGTGTCGGTGATGATGGCGCCCTTGATCCCCGTCTCGAGACCGGCATCCGACGCGAGATGTGCCTCCGGGACCACACCCAGGGCGACAACCGCCATGTCGGTCTCGATAGCCCGTCCGCTCCGGAGGTTGACCTTCAGGCGTGTTCCCGTCTCGAACCCCGTAACCGCCTCCGACAGGAGGAGCTCTATCCCGTTGCTCCTGAGGCAGTGGTGGACATCCGCCGCCATGTCCCTGTCGAGCGGGGGCAGCACGTGGTCCGGACGCTGGACCAGCGTCACCCTCACACCCATGCGGGCGAGGTTCTCGGCCACCTCCAGCCCGATGTATCCACCTCCTGCCACGACGGCATTCTCCGGCCTGTTGCCCGTCACGAAATCACGCATGGCGAGAGCATCCTCGACGGTGCGCATGGTCATGACCCGCGGATCCCCTGTCCCCGGCATCTCCGGCATCAGGGGCTTGGCGCCAGGCGACAGTATGAGCACATCGTAGCCCTCGTCGTACTCGGAGCCGTCATCCAGCCTCCTGACCCTCACCGTCTTGGCATCCCTGTCGATGGAGACCGCCTCGTTCCTGACCCTGACGTCCACGTCGAAGCGGTTCCTGAAGGAGTCCGGCGTCTGGAGCGTCAGCTTCCCCCTGTCGCTGATGACGCCTCCCACATAGTACGGGAGTCCGCAGTTCGCATAGGACACGAACCCTGTGCGCTCCAGCACAACTATCTCCGCATTCTCGTCGAGCCTTCTGAGCCTGGCGGCCGCGGAAGCGCCGCCGGCAACACCACCGATGATCAGGACCTTCATGTGAATCGGGGATGAATCGTCGGGAGAATATATTAACGCTGTGAATTGTCGGTGGCCGACCACAGTCTGGCACATCTGACGGCATGGTCCCACCCGTCCGTGTGCCTGCGCCTCTCGGCCTCATCCATTGACGGCACGAACCTCCTGTCGAGAGCCCAGTTGTCGGCGAGGTCGTCCTCGCCGGACCAGAATCCGACTGTGAGCCCGGCCATGTAGGCCGCACCCAGAGCCGTGGACTCGATGCATCTGGGCCTCTCCACCTCCATGCCGGTGATGTCGGCGAGGAACTGGCAGAGGAAGTTGTTGGCGCTCGCCCCTCCGTCCACCCTGACGGAATGCATGGCGGTCCCGGAGTCCGCCTCCATGGCGCGGATGACGTCGTTAGCCTGGAAGGCGATGGACTCGAGCGCCGCGCGGGCGATGTGGCATCTGTTGGTGCCCCTCGTCAGTCCCATGATTATCCCCCTCGCGTTCTGATCCCAGTGCGGCGCTCCGAGTCCGACGAACGCGGGGACCACATAGCATCCGCATGTGTCCTCCACACGCTCGGCCATCCTCTCGGTCTCGGCGGATTCCTCCACGATCTGGAGCTCGTCCCTCAGCCATTGGACCGCAGCGCCGGCGATGTATATCGACCCCTCCAGGGCGTATTCCGCACCGCCGCCCACATCCCAGGCCACTGTGGTCAGGAGACCGCTGGTGGTGATCTTCGGATCCGTGCCTATGTTCATGAGCAAGAATCCGCCGGTGCCGAACGTGATCTTCACATCCCCTCTGTCGAAGCAGGTCTGGCCGAACAGGGCGGCCTGCTGGTCCCCCATCGCTGAGGCTATCGGGATCTCCGCGCCGATTGCCTCGATGACCGTCGTGCCGAACAGATGTCCTGGAGGGAACGCCTCCGGCAGCATGCGTTCGGGGACGCCCAGGATGTCCAGGAGCTCACTGTCCCATCCGAGGTCTGTTATGTTGAACATCATCGTGCGGGACGCGTTGGAGTAGTCCGTGGCATGGGCCGTCCCGCCCGTCAGGTTCCATATGAGCCACGACTCGACGGTGCCGAACAGGACGCGTCCTGCCTCGGCACCCTCTCTGGCCCCTGGGATGCTGTCGAGTATCCAGCGCAGCTTGGTCCCTGAGAAGTACGCGTCTATCTGCAGCCCCGTCTTGGAGAGGACCGTTCCGCCGAGTCCGCGGTCGCGGAGCTCCTGGCAGAACTCATGGGTCCTGCGGTCCTGCCACACGATGGCGTTGCACAGCGGCCTGCCTGTGACCGAATCCCACACGACAGTGGTCTCCCTCTGGTTCGTGATCCCCATGGCCATGCATTCGGAGGGGTCGACCCCCGGCCTCGACAGGCAGTCGCGGATGGTCTCCCTGCAGAGCTGCCATATCTCGTCTGCATCGTGCTCCACCATGCCCGGACCCGGATAGATCTGCCTGAGGTCCCTCTGGGAGACGGCGAGTACCTCCCCGCCGTGACCGAACAGCATGCAGCGGACGCTGGTGGTCCCCGCGTCGACGGCCATAACGTACCTTGGCATGTGATCAACCGCGGTAGATGTCGTCCAGGGTCAGCAGGATGACGTTGGGGTCGTCCTTGGCGCGGGCGGTGAGTTCCGCATCGAATCCGGCTCCCGAGAACATTGTGAACATCTTGTTGGAGCCCTCGACCTTCTTGGACCTCTCCCTGAGCTCGTCCAGGTCCGCGACCGAGAACGGCTTCCCGTGGAGCCTGCATCTGGCCGCCATGATCCGCCTCACGTCGTTCATGTTCACCGCGGCGACGAAATCGATCACCGTGTCGCTGGTGTCGTCCTTCCTGCGCAGCTTCCCCATGAAGGAGTAGTCGTAGACGCGGGTGACGTAGTCCATGCAGACGGACTTGAAGCTGCGCTCCATGTAAGCGTCGATGTCATCCCTGGCCATCTCGAAGGCCTCCTGCGGGGACTCGAACTCCACATGGTGCGTGTACCTGTAGACGACCTCGTAGAAGAAGCGGATGATGTTGCTGCTGATGGAGTACACCGCCCTGCGGGATGTCCCGGAGGAGACCTCCTTCTGGACCAGCCCCTTGTGTACCATGTCGTCGACCATCTTCTGGCAGTAGGACGTGCTCACGTCGGCCTTCGCGGCCATGTCCTTCACGTTCTGTGCACCGGCGGCCATCGCTGAGAGCACCTTCGTGCACGCGCTGCTGACATCCGTCTCCGAGGCCACCAGACCCTCGGCCTCCAGGGAGAACACGGACATGTGGTCGAAGAACTGGTCGCGTATGATGTCCATGGGCTTCCCGACGAACAGCTTCTGGTACGCCGGGGTCCCACCGACGATCGCATACGCCATGAGATGCTCCAGCGGCGTGTAGTCCGGATGGAATCCCTTACAGTCCAGATACGTCATGGGCTTCAGATCCAGAGTGTAGTAGAACCTGCCGAAGATCGAGCTGTCGTTGTCGCACACTATCAGCATCATCTTCGTGCCCGGGAGCTCGCGGTTCATGAAAGAGCGCAGGTACGAGTTGAACTCCGAGAAGTTCTCGACGAGGTCGGAGTAACGGTCGATGATGACCACGACCCTCTTCCTGCCGCACAGCTTCTTCACTGTCGGGAACAGATCCAGGATGTCATCGAAGCGTATCTCCTTGCCCGCGAACCTGGACAGGCTGCGGCAGATCTCGTCGATGTTGTCGGACTTCAGGCCCGGCACGCCCGTCAGATAGATGTAGGGCTTGTCCTCGCAGAAGCTACGCAGTATGGCGGTCTTCCCCAGATGGCGACGGCCGCAGACCGCGCATGCAACAGGCACCTTCTCGTACACACCCTCTAAATAACTAAGCTCCTCAGAGCGACCGACGCATCCACCCATGTTGGTGCGGATGCATATATTATCTTATAAAGCGTCCCATAGACCCATCGGAAACACGGAAACATGTGGACCTCCGAGGTTCCGCTGGCTTCGGTGATTTATAAATAATCTGTAATTGATTAACATCCGTTAATACAATTCTTCGAATTTCGAAGGAGACACTACGATTTGAACACTATATTTCGTAGATGTCTGAATGATACTTTGATTTGGTTTTAAATATGGCCAAACTCAGGCACATGTCGGTAAGGCTCATGAACGATATACTCTTCATGATGGCGGTACCGTTCATCGCGGCACTGATCCTACTGGTCGTGAAAAACGACAAGGCCAGGGGATACATCGCCGAGATCGCGGCGGCAATCATCATCCTGTCATCGATCTGGGTGGCGTACAGCTACCTGGGTGAGCCCCAGACGTTCGAGTTCCATAGCGAGATCATCGACATGCTGATGTTCATCGCCGAGGTGATCCTCGGGCTGGTGATCATCTATCTGGGAGTTAAACACAAGAAATACGCTGCATCCGTCCTCGGGCTGGTGCAACTCTGCATGTCCCTGTACTTCGAATTCGCCCTCAAGGAGGGCATCGAGGTCGAGAGGTCGCTCTACATCGACGACCTCTCCATCATAATGGTGCTTATCATAGGAATCATCGGAAGCCTGATCTGCGTCTATGCGGTCGGATACATGAGGGATTTCCAGCAGCACCACAGCGAGGAGAAGGACAGGAGGCGCTGGTTCTTCTTCCTCCTGTTCACGTTCCTGAGCGCGATGTACGGCATCGTGCTATCCGACAACATGGTGTGGATGTTCTTCTTCTGGGAGATAACCACACTCTGCTCGTTCGCACTCATCGGCTTCACGAAGACGGAGGAGGCCGTGAACAACTCGTTCAGGCAGTTGATCCTGAACCTCATCGGAGGCATAGCGTTCCTGGCGGCCAACATGCTGCTGGCGTACCAGTACGGGAGCCTCAGCCTCGAATGGCTGCTGGCCCAGGACTCCGGGGCCCAGTGGATCCTCGTCGCGGTCATGCTCCTGTGCCTCGCGGGAATCGTGAAGTCGGCCCAGATGCCGTTCCACACATGGCTGCTCGGTGCGATGGTCGCCCCGACTCCGACATCCGCGCTGCTGCACTCGTCCACCATGGTCAAGGCAGGAGTGTTCATGGTCCTGAAGCTCTCGCCGCTTCTATACGGCAATGTCGGAGGCTACATGGTCATGACCGTCGGCGGTCTGACGTTCCTGCTGGCATCCATGGCCGCGATCTCCCAGTCCAACGCCAAGAGAGTGCTGGCCTACTCCACCATCGCAAACCTCGGTCTCATCGTCGCCTGCGCCGGCGTAGGCACCCCGGAGGCCGTGTGGGCCGGAATCATGCTGATGATCTTCCACGCTGTGACGAAGTCCATGATGTTCCTCTGTGTCGGAACGGCGGAGCATCATATCGGCAGCAGGGACATCGAAGACATGGACGGCCTGTTCGTCAGGATGCCCAAGCTCACCCTGATCATGATGATCGGCATCGCGGGCATGTTCCTCGCCCCGTTCGGAATGCTCATCTCCAAGTGGGCGGCCCTCACATCATTCGTCGACAGCGAGTACATCGTCGTGATCGCCTGCATCGTGTTCGGTTCCGCGGTCACATCGTTCTACTGGACCAAGTGGCTCGGCAAGCTCGCATGCACCGCATCAAAGGCGGAGAGCTGCGAGGACACCGTCCACAAGCAGGAGTGGTTCGTGCTGGGATGCTTAGCCGTCCTCACCATCGCCACCTGCATACTCTACCCTGTGGTCTCGTCCGAGACCATCGTGCCCTGGCTCGAGGGCGTGTTCCACACGTCCGGGGAGAGCCTCGTGCCGCTGCTGGAGGCCAACAACATGTACATCGTCATACTGATGGTGATCGTCCTGATCCTCCTGCCGCTGCCGTTCTTCGGCAGGACCAAGAAGAAGGTCGTGCCCAACTACATGGCCGGTGTGGGCATCGACGACGGGTCCTACGTGGGGTCCATGGGTGCCACCGTGGACGTGTCCCTCAGGAACTGGTACATGAACTCCTGGTTCGGCGAGGACCGCATAAGGAAGGTCGGGGAGGCGGTGACGGCCATCGTCATAGTCGTCCTCCTCGTCATCGCGATCGCGGGGGTGGAACTGTGACCGACTGGATATGGGCACTGTCTGCGGTGCTGTTCGTGATCGTCGGACCGGTGATCGGCCTGCTTCTCGCAGGAATCGACAGGAAGATCTCCGCGAGGATGCAGAACCGTGTCGGACCTCCGATCAGACAGCCGCTGTACGATGTGAAGAAGTTCCTCGCCAAGGAGCAGGTCACGCCCAACAAGGTGCAGGACTTCTACGTCATGTGCTTCCTGCTCTTCACCATCATCACCGGAGCCATGTTCTTCGGTGGAATGGACCTGCTGCTGGTGATCTTCACCCTCACGCTCTCCGAGACGTTCCTTGTCCTGGCTGCGTACTCGTCCGGATCGGTATACTCGCAGATAGGTGCGCAGAGGGAGCTGTACGTCGCGATGGCCTACGAGCCGATCATCCTGCTCATGGCCATCTGCTACTACCTGGAGTACGGGAGCTTCGCCGTCTCCGACATCGTCGGAAGCGGCGAGATGGCGTTCATCCCGCTGATCGGCGTGTTCATCGCGTTCCTGTTCGGATTGACCATGAAGCTCAGGAAGTCCCCGTTCGACCTCAGCCTGTCCCATCATGCCCACCAGGACATCGTGAGGGGTATGGCCACGGAATTCTCCGGAAGGACCTACGCGTCCCTGGAGATCGCCCACTGGTACGAGTCGGTCATGCTCCTGGGCATGATGGTGCTGTTCTTCCTGAACGGCAGCTGGACCGGAGCGGTCCTCGGAGTAGTGATAGCCGTACTCGCCTGGATCCTGGAGATCTGGATCGACAACGGCTTCGCCAGGATGAAGTGGCAGACCGCGCTGAAGAGCGGATGGATCGTCGGACTCATACTGGGGGTCGGCAACGTTGCCGTGCTCCTGCTGATCTGAGATGATGTGAATGTCTGGAACAACGAAATCACCATGGCTGATGCACTATGACGCCTCGAGCTGCAACGGATGCGACATCGAGGTGCTGGCCTGCCTCACCCCCGTCTACGACGTGGAGAGGTTCGGCATAATCAACACGGGCGACCCGAAGCAAGCCGACATATTCCTGGTCACGGGCGCCGTGAACGACCAGAACAAGGAGGTCGTCAAACAGCTGTACGACCAGATGCCCGAGCCCAAGGTCGTCGTGGCGGTCGGGATCTGCGCCTGCTCGGGCGGGATCTTCAAGGACTGCTACAACATCCTCGGAGGGGTCGACAAGGTCATCCCTGTCGACGTGTACGTCCCCGGATGCGCCGCCAGGCCGGAAGCCATCATCGACGGCGTCGTCAAGGGACTGGACGTCCTCGAGCAGAAACGCCTTAAGCTCCAGCAGGAGAAGGAGGGGAGCAAATGACCGAGGAGCACACACAGACCTTCGAGACCGCGGCACCGGGCGACATCCCGGCCCTCGCGGAGAGCCTGAAGGCAGAGGGATACAGGATGGTCCAGATCTGCGGGGTTACCAAACAGGGCTGCACCGAGGTGATCTACACCTTCGACAAGGACTTCGATGTGAGGAACTTCAAGGTCGACATCCCGTTCGGGACGCAGGTGAAGAGCATCACACCGTGGTACTGGGCGGCGTTCGTCTACGAGAACGAGGTCCACGACCTCTTCGACGTGGAGTTCACCGACAGCAAGCTGGACTACAAGGGCAACTTCTTCCGCATGAGCCAGAAGACCCCGTGGAAGGGCAAGGAAGCAGAAGAGACGAAGGAGGGAGCCTGATGGGAAAGAGGACCATAGTTCCCTTCGGACCGCAGCATCCGGCACTCCCCGAGCCGGTCCATCTGGACCTTGAGCTCGAGGACGAGGCCGTGGTACGCGCGATACCGTCCATCGGATACGTCCACCGCGGACTGGAGAAGCTTGCCGAGAAGAAGGACTACAACGAGATGATCTACGTCATGGAGAGGGTCTGCGGAATCTGCAGCTTCGGCCACGGCTGGGGATACGCCGGCGCGGTCGAGGGTCTGATGGGCATACAGATCCCGGACAGGGCCGAATGCCTCAGGATCATGTTCCATGAGCTGTCCAGGGTGCACAGCCATCTGCTGTGGCTCGGACTGCTGGCCGACGGACTCGGATTCGACAGCCTGTTCATGCACTGCTGGAGGATCAGGGAGAAGGTCCTGGACGTGTTCGAGGCCATCACGGGTGGGAGGGTCATCCTCTCGTTCTGCAAGGTCGGCGGCGTGAGGAAGGACCTCACCCCCGAGATGCTGAAGCTCGTGAAGGACACCTGCGACTACGTGGAGGATGAGATGAGGAAGACCGCGCTGGTCTTCATGAAGGATTCCTCCGTCAGGAACAGGCTCTGCGGAACGGGCGTCCTGACCAAGGAGGATGTGATCGACCTGTGCGCGGTCGGACCGGTCGCCAGGGGCTCGGGCGTCAACAACGATGTGAGGACGATCAACCCGATGTACAAGAGCCTGGGATTCGAACCCATCCTGTACGACGAGGGCGACTGCTGGTCCAGGTGCATGGTCAGGGTCGATGAGATCATGCAGTCCCTGAACATCATCCGCAACGCCATCGCCAACCTCCCGGAGGGGGATGTGTCCGTCCCTGTCAAGGGCAACCCACCCGTCGGGGACTTCATGTTCCGCGTGGAACAGCCACGCGGCGAGGCGTACTACTACGTTCAGGGCAACGGCACCAAGAACCTGAGCCGTGCGAGGGTGAGGACGCCCACGAACATCAACATCCCCGCCATGACCAGGATGCTCCAGGGATGCAACCTCCAGGACGTGTCCATGCTCGTGATCACCATAGATCCCTGCATCAGCTGCACGGAGCGCTGATACCATGGCGATAATGAAGTTCGGAGGAAGGCTGCTGCACAACCTGTTCTCCAAACCGGCGACGAAGATGTACCCCGTGGTCCCCAGGGAGTATCCCGAGAGGAGCCGCGGTCACATCGAGTTCGACCCGTCGAACTGCATAACCTGCAACATCTGCGGGAAGAAGTGCCCGACGGATGCGATCAAGGTGGACAAGGCCGCCAGGACCCTGACCATAGACAGGATGCTGTGCATCCAGTGCGGATACTGCGCGGAATCCTGTCCGAAGAAGTGCCTCACCATCGTTCCGGGCTACACCGAGCCAGGAGCAGAGAAGGTCACGGACGTCATCCAGATTCCTGAGAAGCCCAAGGAAGAGACCCAGTGATCAAACAGGGGGTCCGCAAGGACCTCCTTTCCATATTCTATTGTCTGCGATTCAGATTCTGAACCCGTCTATGGTTTGATCCCTCATTTATGATGAAACAGGTCTATCTTAGCATAGGTGTATTTTGATTCACACATATCACTAAAATAGGTGTTGTCATTAAACAATTCAATACACAGGAACTCGTGGCAAAGGATTACGAACTTCTGTTCTGCAGATTCCATGTGAAGGAGACGGACAACCCAGGAAGTAGATTTTCTCCTAGTAAAGAACGGCATGGTCCTGCCCATAGAGGTCAAATCGGGGGCAGACTCTACAAGTCACATATCCTTGGACAGGTTCCTCATCAAATTCAAAGATGTTGCCGATAGGGCATATGTCGTTCACACCAAGGACCTCAGAATCGATGAGAACATCACATATCTGCCAGTATACATCACCATGCTGCCATAATAATTAGGCACTCCTAAAATATAAATAGTTATTTTAGGTTCTCCTAAATAATGTCCAACATAGCAGTTGTATATTGGAGCGACACAGGGAACACAGAGGCGATGGCCAACTACGTCGCCGAAGGAATCAGAGCCGCCGGAGGGAACGCAGATGTCATCACCGCAGACAGCTTCGGACCCGACAAGGTGTCGCAGTATGATGCCATCGCCTTCGGATGTCCGGCGATGGGGGATGAGATCCTCGAGGAGGACATCTTCGAGCCCATGTTCTCGGCTGTGGAGGGTTCCCTGTCCGGGAAGAGGGTCGGGATCTTCGGATCCTACGACTGGGGCGACGGACAGTGGATGAGGGACTGGGCAGACAGGTGCAGAGCCGCTGGCGCAGAACTCGCCAACGACGGGGTCATCGCGAACCTGACACCCAACGATGCCGAGGCCGAGGACTGCAGGAACCTCGGCAGACTCATGTGCTCCTGAGATTCCGAACATCACATCAAACGACGGTCCGGCACCCTCCTGCCGAACCCGACTTCCCATTCATCACATCATTTCATTCAACAACTAAATTTTAGGATGGCCTAAAATATAAATATTATTTAGGCATTCCTAAATAATGATGTCAGCAAACACGGATGCACACGATGCAGGGAAGGAGGTCCGCATACTCCTGGATGACATGACCGCTGTCGCGGTCATAGCCGATCTGTCCCCTGCCGATTGTGTCAATCCCGGAACGGGGGTTGCATCATGAGACTGGACATCCGCCAACTGGCGAGAAAGAAGGGATTGCTGAACGAATTCGACATCCAGATGGATGCCACGAGCGAGGAGATCGAGGAGGTGGACATAAGGGAACTCTGACACAGACATGCCGATACTCACATCACTCGCACCCGGCCGGAATCATTGCCGTAACCGTAGTATCACTCGGCCGGGTGCAACTCCGCATCCCGCGGGATCAGCGGTAATAGAGTTCCGGACGCCTTTTGTCCAGGAAGTACACATCCCTCATCGACTCGTACCCCTCCGCCCTTATGCGTTCGAGCGGCTCAGGGTCCAGGTCGACGGTGACCATGCATTCTCCGGAGAAATCCTCGGCCATCTTCCTGCCACGGACATCATACACCGCCACGCCTCCGCCGAACGTCACGCCCCTGCCGTTGTCACCGATCTGGTTGCACACGGCCGCGTAGACCGTGTTGTCATATGCCCTTGCCGGGATCACCCTGTCCCATGCGGAGCGCCTGCGATCCCCTCCGAGACCGGATGCGGACGGCATGAGGATTATGTCAGCGCCCTGCAGAGCGTATGTCCCGGATATCTCCGGGAAATGGATCTCCCAGCAGACCTGCAGGCCGATGACCGCCCTCGACGTATGGATCGTGCGCAGAGAATCCCCTGGAATCATCGCCGGCGCCTCGCGCTCCCCGAGATGGGTCTTGTGGTAGGTCCCGAGAAGCCTCCCGCCCTCGACCACGGACTGGGCTATGTGAGGGCCATCATCCACATATCCGAAGCATATGCACATCCCCGTCTCGGCAGAAACGTCGATGATGCGTCCGACCTCAGGGCCGTCCACAGGCGTGACCAGCCCTGCGCTGTCCGGCATGGAGTATCCCGGGATGCATAGCTCGGGGAAGCAGACGATGTCGGCACCCGCATCGGAAGCCGCCTCGCAGAAAGAGAGCATCCTCGACAGGTTCCCCTCGATGTCGCCTGTGACGGAGTTCATCGACACCATCGACAGCCTGACCTCGTCCATCATATCGCCTTTATGTCCCTGGCAGGTACGCCAGCATAGGTCTCCCCGGCTGGGACGTCCTTCGTGACCACCGCGCCCGCGCCTATGATGGCTCCCTCCCCGATGGTGACCCCTGGGAGGATCAACGCCCCGGCACCTATCCAGACGTCGTCGCCTATGGTTATCTTCTCCGCACGGGTGGCGATGGCTCTCCTCAGCTCAGGTGCGAAGCCGTGTCCCGGGGTCGCGATGCAGACCTTGGGGGCGATAAGGACGTAGTCGCCGATCTCCACCTCGGCGCTGTCCAGGATGACGCAGTCGAAGTTGATGTGGACGTGCCTGCCGAGACTGATGTTGGTCCCTATGTCGCACCAGAATGTCGGATTGATCACCGTGTCCGAGTCCAGCTCCTGACCGAAGAGCTCCTCGAGTATGGCCTTGCGCTCACTCCATGGCGTGCAAGGGACGTTGAACCTCTCGCATAGGCCATGGGCCCTCTCCATTGCCTCGATGAACTCTCCGATGTCCTCATCTGTCTCGCTGGTCATGACCCCGCGGCGGGCACGTTCAAGGAAATCCATGTTTGGAAATGACGAATATAATAAAAAGAAGGGCCCATCCGCGAGGGATGGGTAAAATGGGTCCTTTGACCCGTTTGGACAGGATCACTCCTCGCCCTGCTCGATCCTTCTCTTGACGGCCTCGAGCTCCTCGTCCTCCTCGGGCTTCTGGGCCTTGAAGACGATGCCGACGATGACCAGGAGAAGGATGATGCATCCTCCTGCGAGGAACGAGAAGTCGACACTGTTGCTGAACGAGGACATGATCTGGGGCGCATACATCATGTATTCGGGGTTGGCGAGCACCTCAAGCACACCGGTGTCATGGGGTATGAGGTTGAAGATCCCCTCGGGCAGCGAGCTCTGGAGCTCCCCTGTGAGACGCCCGTTGATGATCATGGTGAAGATGGCGGTACCCATGGTCGTTCCGATTGACCTGATCAGATTGACGGAGGATGTGGTCATTCCCATCTCGGTGGGCTTGGAGCTGTTCTGGACAGCGGACATGACGACGGACATCATGCATCCGAGACCGAGACCGAGGACGAACGTACCGATGAGGTACCTGGACATATAGAGATCCTGCAGGTATGCGGAGTCGCTTCCCATCTGCACGATCATCTCGGGAGTGACCGACATGCCAGACAGGTAGTAGAGTCCCAGGAAACAGAGGATGGGTCCCACGATGAGCCAGACCTTGTATCCGGTCCTGTTGACCAGGGCACCCGAGGACAGGGATGTGATCATCATTCCCGCGACCATCGCGAGAGACCATATGCCCGCCTGGAGGGTCGTGAGTCCGAAGATGCCGACGGCCAGCATGTTGGTGAACATCATGGCCCCGATCATTCCGATTCCGAAGATAGCCATGAAGATGGCTGCCATTATGACGGTCTTGTTGTGTATCAGATGGGGCGCGAGGATGGGATCGATGGCCTTCCTCTCGATTGCCACGAACAGGACGATGAGGACGATGGCCGCGATGATCATGGCGATAGTCTCGATGCTGGCCCATCCGAACTCCGTGCCTCCGAACTCGAAGAGCAGGATGACGTCCAGGAGCAGGAGGGTCAGGACTGCGATACCCTTGTAATCGATGTGCTTCTCCTCGTCGTTGACGGGGGTCGGGAACTTCCTGATGGTGAGAATGAGCGCGATGAGCGCCAGAGGGATGTTGATGTAGAAGCACCAGTGCCAGCTGATGGCTCCCTCGATGTATCCTCCGAGAAGGGGTCCGATTCCGCTTCCCACTCCGAAGATGGCTCCCAGGATTCCCTGCATCCTGGCCCTCTCGCGGGGAGCGTACAGGTCGGCGACGGCGGCGGTCGCGACCGGGATCAGGATACCTCCGCCGATACCCTGGACTGCACGGGCGACGATGAACATGCCCATGGATGTGGACAGTCCGGCGATGACGGAACCGACGGCGAAGAGGCCGAGACCGATGAGGAAGAGGGGCTTCCTCCCGTAGATGTCGGAGAGCTTTCCCGCGATGGGGATCATGATGGTCTCGCACAGCAGGTATGCGGTGACCATCCAAGAGTATAGGCTGAGGCCTCCGAGGTCCTCCGCCAGTCTTGTTCCGATGGTGCCCACGATGGTTCCGTCGAAGCATGCACCGAGCATGGCGACGCAGAGACCGATCATGATGGTGGTGCGCACCTTCGGATCGATGTTCTTGTATGTGATTTGTTCAGCTGCTATGGGAACCCCTCCCAGGATTCTTGACAGAAATACCCTTGAGCAAGATGTTGTATAAGTACCTTGTGAATTGGCGATTCAACAAAGATATGGATTCGGTTGGAGGATTTGCGCCACCTTTCCTCTTTGTGTTTATATATAATCTATAAAAAATTCCATGGTTCGGACGTTTTACGACCAACTTTGAATAGTTGAGAAATCAACTAATATCATCATCGCTTGGACAGCTCGTCGAGGATCTCGTCCACACGGCGGTTGAGCTTCCTCATTATGCTGTCTAGGGCGTTGCGCTCCTCGTCCGTCAGGACCGTGAACAGATCGCGGTCTATGAGCTCGAACATCATCTGGCTCATGGCCTGGATGTCCCTGCCGGAATCCGTGAGGTGGAGGCTGTGCGCCTTTCCGGAGCCGTCGTTGCTGACGAGCCCCATGTCGATCAGTTCGTGGACCATGTTGGAGATGTAGGACTTGTCGAACATGACCTCGTCGTTCAGCTCCTTCTGGGATATCCCCTCCCTCTGGCCTATGCGGTGTATGAGGAGGAGATGGGGCGGCTTGAGGCGGGTGTCCTTGAGGTACCTCTCAACGTACCCCTTGACGCATGTGTTCATCTTCTTGGGGAACGTCATGACAAGATCGATCCCGCCCTTGTCGCCAGCCATCGGGTCATCCTCATATGGTGTATATTCCGAAGTACGAGAGCAGTCCTGAAACTAGGATCAAGGTCATGAACACCGGGCACACGACCATGATCAGCAGATTGTAGACCGGTTTCAATCTGAATCTACCTGATTCCTCTATCTCATCGACCACGAACTTCGTCTTGACAACGTATCCTACGATTATACACGTTATTATTGCCGCGATCGGCATCAGCACGGAGTTGGTTATGAAGTCGAAGAACTCCAGGAATCTCATTCCGAGCAGGGTCACTCCGCTGAGAGGACCGAAACTGAGGCATGACAGTATCCCCAGGCAGAGGATCATGAGAAGACACACGACGCATGCGGTCGAACGCCGCCAATGCCACCTGTCCTTGAAGATCGACACGGCGGTCTCCGCCAGGGATATGGATGAGGTCCATGCGGCGAACATCGCGAGGAGGAAGAACACCGCACCTATCACGTGACCGGCGGGCATGGATTCGAACACCAGGGGCATGGTCTCGAACATGAGTCCGAATCCGCTGGAGAGCCCGGGGCCGATGAACACGACGACCGCGGGCACAATCATGAGTCCGGACAGGAAGGCCACGCATGTATCCATCAGACAGATGGTGTAGGCGGACTTCTCGATGTCCACGTTCTTCCTCATGTAGGATCCGTATGTGATCATTATACCCATGGCGAGGGACAGGGAGTAGAACAGCTGGCCCATCGCACCGAGGACGGTCTTCATTGAGAAGTCGCCGAAGTCCGGGACGAGGTAGTACTTCAGACCTTCCGCGATACCGTCGACGGTCAGCATGTAGACGCATATCCCCACAAGAAGGACGAGAAGTGCTGGAAGGAGGATCTTGCTCATCCTCTCGACACCTTTCTGCACACCGAACGCGACGACGGCCACCGTCAGGACGGCGTAGATGACGAACCAGATGACCGGACTGTCGAACACCCCCGGAAGGGCTACGGATGTGAAGTCGCCGAAGAACGTACCGTTGGCCAGTTCCGAACCCATCCCGGACATGTACTCGACGAAGTACTTGGTGACCCATCCGCCTATGACGCAGTAGTACGGGACGATGATCAGCGGTATTATGGCGATGATCCACCCGATGACCTTGTACCTCTCCCCCAGATCCAGGAAGGCGTCGATGCAGGATTTTCCGGTGCGCCTGCCGATGGCGATCTCAGTGATCATCAGGGCGACGCCGAACGTTATCACCAATACGAGGTACGTGACAAGGAATGCCCCGCCCCCGTACTGCTCAGCGAGATATGGGAAGCGCCACAGGTTCCCGAGACCCACCGCCGAACCGGCGGCAGCCAGGATGAAACCCAGCCTTCCCGAGAAGCTGCCGCGCGATGCAGCATGCTCCATGCCCTTGGCCAGAGTATCTGATTATATATTGGTTGGGTAGCCCGGCCGGCACATCAGATTGTGTACACGCCGAGCCCGCCCAGGATTCCCACGACTAGGATCACCGCCAGGATCACAGGACAGATGTACTTCACCATGATCGAGTAGAAGCTCTTGATCCTGAACTCGCACCCGGATGATTCCACCTCGTCGATGACATATCTGGTCTTGACCACATAGCCTATCAGCACGCATGTGACGAGGGCCACTATCGGCATCATGACGGAGTTGGTTATGAAGTCGAAGAACTCCAGGAACGACATGCCGAAGAACGACACCATCTCCAGAGGCCCGAATCCCAGACATGACAGGAGCCCGAGGACTATGATGCCGAGGGCCACGATCAGGCATGCGCGGATACGGGTCATCTTCCAATGGTCCCTGAGGACCGACACGACCGCCTCCATCAGCGCCACGGATGATGTCAGGGCGGCGAACATCGCGAGGAGGAAGAACGCTATCCCGACGATCTCCCCTCCGGGCATGGTGTTGAACACCTCGGGCATCGTCGTGAAGAGGAGGCCGAACCCGCTGCTCATCTCGGTGCTGCTGGAGAACAGGACGAAGGCCGGGACGATCATCAGCCCGGACAGGAATGCCACGCAAGTGTCCGTGAGGGCGACGGTGTATGCGGACTTCTCGATGTTGTCCTGCTTGCGCATGTATGAGCCGTAGGCGATCGTGATGCCCATGGCTATGGAGAGCGAGTAGAACAGCTGGCTCGCCGCGCCCGCGACCGTCGAGAAGGACAGCTGGTCGAAATCCGGGACCAGGTAGTACTTCAGGCCCTCGGATATGCCGTCGATGGTCATCATATACACGCAGATGGCGATGAGCAGGATGAACAGGGCCGGCATGAGGACCTTGCTCATCCTCTCTATCCCCTTCTCTACACCGAACACGACAACGATGATCGTCAGGAACGCGTAGATGAGGAACCATGGCAGGGGGTTGTCGAAGACCCCTCCTATGTCCATCGAGATGAAGCTGTCGAAGAAACCGGAACCCGCCAGGTCCGAACCCGCACCGACCGCGTAGTCGGCGAAGTACTTGGTGACCCATCCGCCTATAACGCAGTAGTATGGAACGATGATCATCGGCACCAGCATGGCCACCCATCCTATGATGGGGTACTTGTCACACAGGTCCATCAGGGCATCGAAACTGGACTTGCCCGTGCGCCTACCTATGGCGAGCTCCGTGATGAGCATGACCACGCCGAAGGTGACCACCAGGATCAGATACACAAGCAGGAAGATCCCGCCCCCGTATTGTTCAGCGAGATATGGGAAACGCCACAGGTTCCCGAGACCGACGGCAGCGCCGGCGGTGGCCAGGAGGAATCCCAGCTTTCCCGAGAAACCGCCGCGCTTTTCGACAGTCTCCATGACGGGTGCGACGAGTCCTTGGATATATGCAATTTGGGGTCGTGAACGCTTCCGACATTCGTCTACTCACACCCGTGTTTACTAAACAAGGTATAAATCGGATGGTAGAGTACGCGCCCATATAGGTGAAAACCATGCAGCTTTACCATGATAAAGATGCGGACCTGAAGGTCCTCGACGGAAAGAAAGTCGCCGTCCTGGGATATGGATCCCAGGGAAGGGCTCAGGCCCTGTGCTTCCACGACTCCGGCATCGACGTTACCATCGGAGCCAGGAAGGACGGAAACTCCTGGAACAAGGCAAAAGAGGACGGACTGAAGGTCGCCGAGTTCGCCGACGCCGTCAAGGACGCCGATGTCGTCCTCATGCTTCTGCCCGACGAGATCCAGCCCGACATCTACAAGCAGTACGTCGAGCCCAACCTCAAGAAGGGTGCCGCCCTCGAGTTCGCCCATGGATTCGCCATCACCTACAAGCTGATCCAGCCTCCCGCGGACGTCGACGTCATCATGATGGCCCCCAAGGCCCCCGGAGACATGGAGAGGATCGTCTTCACCGAGGGATTCGGAGTCCCCGCGCTCATCTGCATCCACCAGGACGTCACCGGGAACGCCAAGGCCATCGCCCTCGCTCTGGCAAAAGGACTGGGATCCACCCGCGCCGGTGTCTTCGAGACCACCTTCGACAACGAGACCTACACCGACCTCTTCGGCGAGCAGGCCGTCCTCTGCGGTGGACTCACCGCCCTGATCAGGCAGGGATTCAAGACCCTGACCGACGCCGGCTACCCTCCGGAGATGGCCTACTTCGAGGTCCTCCACGAGACCAAGCTCATCGACGACCTCATCATCAAGGGCGGATTCGAGCTCATGTGGAACGTCGTCTCCAACACCGCCGAGTACGGAGGTATGACCAGGCGCGACAGGGTCATCACCGAGCAGTCCGCCGAGGGGATGAAGTCCATCCTCGACGACATCGAGAGCGGCAAGTTCAAGGACGAGTGGAGGGCCGAATGGGCCGCCGGACTCGTCAACCTCAAGAAGATGGAAGAGGACGAGAAGAAGCTGCAGCTCGAGATCACCGGAAAGGAGATCCGCCAGCTCTTCGAGAGGAAGAACTAAAACCCTAACGGCCGGGTGGCGACATGAGCAGGATGACGGTCAGGACCAGGAACGGGGACTTCCCCGCAGAGCTCGACGACTCGGACATCTCCAACGCCATCTGGCTCTCGCTCCCGCTCAGCATGGACATCAACATGCTGGGCGGGATGATTTACTGCGAGTGCCCTCTGGACGCGATAATGCCGAAGGAGGGCCGCACCACGCAGCTCGAGGTCGGTGACATCGCCTACTGGCCCGGCCCCGGGGCGTTCTGCATATTCTACGGCCCCACTCCCCTCAGCGGGGAGGACGGCAAGCCTGTGGCGCCCTACCCGGTAATAAAGATCGGGAGGATGGCCGGCGACTGCACCGGACTGGACTCAGCCGGCGACAGGCAGAGGCTCACCCTCCTCCCGCCGTTCTGACACATCCTATATCGGCCCGCCTGCATGCGCCGCTCCACAGCGACCGTGATCACGGACCGCATGGGGAGACCATCGGCTTCCCGTCGGAATCCAGGAGCGGCGTGAGCCCGCATCCCAGGGGCGTCTGCACCACCAGGTAGCAGACGCCGGTATCCCTGTCCCTGAGGACGGTCCTGGTGTTGATCGTGCCCTCCTCCCAGACCGTCTCGAACCTTTCCTTGGCCATGTGATCACGCATGCCTGATTCCGGTGTTCTCCGATATCTCCGTGCTCACGGTGCACAGGTCGTCCAGGGAGAGCTCGTCGAGCCCCGCGTGTCCGGACGCCCTGAGGAACGCCCTGATCTCGTCGGCCAGGGCTCCGAGGAAGTTGCCGACGCGGATGGCGCCGGCCTCCTGGTCCAGCCTGGCCTCCAGCTCCGGGTCCTGGGTGGCTATCCCCATGGGGCACTTCCCGGTGTTGCAGGCCCTGTACCTCTGACATCCCAGCGCCATCAGCGGGGCGGAGGCCATGGCGACCGCGTCCGCACCCATCGCGAGGGCCTTGATGCAGTCGCCGCTGGTGCGGAATCCGCCTGTGATCACCAGATCCTGATCCATGCCGTGCTCGTCCATGTACCTCCTGGCCCTGGACAGGGCGTACACCGTCGGGACCGATGACGCGTCCTTCAGGAACCTGGGGGACGAACCTGTGGCGCCTCCCCTGCCGTCTATCGTGATGAAATCGCATCCTGAGTGCGATATGAACTCCAGATCCTCCTCGATGTGCCCCGCGGCTATCTTCACTCCGATGGGGAGACCTCCTGACCTCTCGCGGAGCATGTCCACCATGGACCTCAGGTCCTCGGGGGTGTCGATGCCCGGGAACTTAGAAGGGCTGAGGATGTCCTCCCCGCGGCGCTTGCCCCTCATGACGGCGATGACCTCGGTGACCTTGTCCCCCGGCAGGTGCCCTCCCATCCCGGGCTTGGTGCCCTGGCCTATCTTGATCTCAATCGCGTCGCAGTGCTCCAGGGTGAGATCGTTGAAGCTGTACTGGTTGGGGATGTACTCGAAGATGTACCTGTGGGCGGCGATCATCTCGTCCCACAGCGCGCCGCCTTCTCCGCTGCACATCGCGGTGCCGGCGATGGCGCTGCCCTTGGACAGTGCGATCTTCGCCCTTCCGGACAACGCACCGAAGCTCATGTGGCTGATGTACACCGGCATCTCCAGCTCCATCGGCCTCCGGGATCCCTTCCCGATGACCGTGCGTATGGACACGTCCTCCCACTTGTCCTTCGGAGCCCTGGCGAGCTGTGCGCCGAGGAACAGGATGTCCTCGAAACCAGGGACGTCCAGCTCGGTGTCCATGGCACTGTCGACGCTCCTGCCGGTCATGGACATCGCATGGATGTCGTCCATGACCCCTCCGTCGTATCTGATCAGGTTCTGCGGCAGCGAGATGTCGATGCCGTCCTGCTCCGCAGCGACCGGCGCGGGTCCCGCCGGAACCGCCTGCGGCTGACTGTCCGGGGCATCGTCGTCCATGAGGACGAAGGCCGATTTGGGGGAGCAGCATGTCGGACAGGTCCAATCCTCCGGAAGGTCCTCGAACCTTACTCCCTCGTATTCCTCGTCGTAAATATCACCGCAAACGGTGCATCTGTAGCGGGCCATACTGACAGAATAGACTCTGATGATTATAACTGTCTGGACGCGGGAACGGGCATGCGTGTCTGCCCGGGAGAAGTGTCCGACCCCCTGCACCTTCGTGCTTCCGGATGCAGGGGGCCGCTTTAGAAGAAACGGTTTGGAGCGACGGGGATCAGTTCCCGACCAGCTCCGTTCCCGAGAAGCTCATCGTCGGCACGGTGACGACGCCCATCTGACGGGGATCGTTACCGATCAGCTCCACATTCCTCACGGCCTCGAGCATGTTGCCCATGAGCAGCGCGTTGTTGATCGTGTCCACGACCTCCCCGTTCCTGATGATGTAGCCGCATCTGACGTTGAGACCGAAACGTCCGGTCATCTCATCGGCCTCCGGCCACGCGAACCTCTCCACGAATATCCCGCGATCCGTCTGCTCAATGATCTGCTCTGGGGTGTACCTGCCGGGCTTCGCGGTCACGTTCAGGGCCTTGATCACAGGGGTGCGCTCGTACGCCCCCTGCGCCTCGACGCTGGACCTGCGCATCCCGTTCCCCGTGCTGTCCCCGCAGAAGGAGTCTCTGAGGAACGACCTCAGAACGCCGTTCTCCACGACCACCCTCCTCTCCGTGGGCGTCCCTTCGTCGTCGAACACGCACGAGAGAGGTGCCGGGACCGTCGGATCGTCCACGATGGTCAGCTGCTCCGAGGCCACCTGCTGTCCAAGGGCGTCCTTCCACATGCTCCTGCCGTACTTCACGTTCTCACCGTTGACGGCGGCGACGACTGACGAGTTCATCATGTCCCCCAGCTGTCCGGGCGGAAGGATCATGGTCAGCTGCTCCGAGCCCTTGAACTCATGGCTCGATGCGGCGGCGTTGGCCTGTCTGGCGAGCGATTCGCCGATCGCCTGCAGGTCTATGTCGAGATGGGTGCCGTGGTAGGTCTCCATGCCCTCTCCCGGATGGTCCTTGGATGTCATGGAGGTGAAGTGCCCGTAGACCAGGGTGCTCCTGTGTCCGCAGTCCACACCGTTGCCGTTCATGACCCTGCAGTCATTGGTGGACACCCTGATCTGGGCCCTCGGGATGTTGACCGGGCATGCGTCGATCAGCGTCCTGGCCATCTCCCTCAGGGTGTCGGGGGTCACGTCCTCCACCCTCCTGTCCCACACATCCGGGGCGGAGATCCTGGCCTTGCCCGGCTGGGCATAGCCCTTGAACTCCGTGCTCTCGGGCGAGAACCTCAGGACCGACTCCGCCATGGACATGCACTGCTGGACGGAGGAGTCGCTGTCGAGTGTGACCGATGCCTTCCCCTGCCTCCCGCCGTCGGCGATGCGGATCATCAGGCCGGAGTCCAGCTTCGTCTCGATGTTGCTGATCTTCGAATCATCGATGTAGACCGTGTTTATGACGGCCTCCGAGACGTAGACCTCGGACTGGCCGTACTCGCGGGCGGCCTCCATGGCCTTCTCGGCATAGTATCCGATGTCGCTCACTGGCCTCCCCCCACGATCATCCTGGCGCGCATGTACGGGCCCCCTGACGAGACCCTGACCCAGTCCTCGATACCTTTGCCGCACATGCCTCCGTCCAGGACGACCTCCTTCGAGAGTGCGTCGGCCGAGGACAGGATGTCCAGGGACCTGCCCGTGAGGGTGAAGGACTGCAACGGCTTGACGATCTCACCGTTCCTGATGAGGAATCCCCTCAGGCACTTGGCCTCGAAGCATCCTCCGACCGGATCCTCCATGCCGTTCACCATCTTGTCGCACAGGATCCCCTCCTTGGTGTCGGCGATGATCTCGTCCTTGTCCCACTCCCCGGGTCCGAAGTATGTGTTGGTCATCCTCACCCAGACCCTCTTGCCGTAGTTCTCGGCCCTGCCGTTGCCGGTGGGCCTCATCCCCAGCTGGGAAGCGGTCTCCAGACTGTGCATGTACCCGGTGTAGACGCCGTGGTCGATGATGGTGGTGCATGACGAGGGCGTCCCCTCGTCATCGAACGGGACCGAGCCGTGAGCACCGGGGACCGTCCCGTTGTCGTACATCGAGATGATGTCGGAGGCGACCTTCCTGCCGACCGCCCCTGTGAGGAACGAGCGCCTCTTGGTGATCTCGTCACCCTCGGAGGCATGCCCCATGGCCTCATGGGCCAGCAGCCCCGAGACCATCGGATCGGATATGACGGTGAGGTTGCCCGACGGGGCCCTGTCAGCCTTCAGCGTCTCGATCGCCTCCCTGGCGGTGACCCTGCCCAGCTCCTCCAGGTCGGCGTCCCTGACGACCTCGAAGCCGCGGGTGCTGTCCGGACCGTCGTAGTAGCGTTCCATCCTCTGGCCGTCAGCGGCGACGGACATGGCTCTGCAGAGCGTGCGTACCTCCTCCCAGCTCAGATCGGAGCCGGCGGAGTTGACTAGGGCGTTGGTCTTCACCTCCTCGGAATAGGAGCCGACGCTGTTCACGATGCGCTCATCCGTCATCTGCGCCCTGTCGAGGTCCTGAGCGGCGGCGATCTTCTCCGACAGGTCCACGGAGTCGGGATGGATGCGGACCTGGGCGCGCCTGTGCTCCCTCACTGTGGCCGGCTCCAGGGAGAGATCGGACTTCCTCTCCCCAGAGGCGTTCCTGACAGCCTGCTCCGCCGCTCTCATGACGGCATCGCCGTCGAACGTCGTGGCGGTTCCGTAGCCCCATCTGCCGCCGACCCATGCCCTGAGACACACGCCCCCTGTGCTCTTCTGCACCAGCTGGCGTATGTCCCCGTTCATTGAGCTCACCCCGGTGACCCTCACGGTCTGGGACCTCGCGTCGGAGAACTCGGCGCCGAGGTCCTGCATCCTGCCGACAGCCTTGTGGAGCATGTCCTGGGCCTGCTCGGCCTTCATCATGACGGCCTGCATCAGACCACCGTGAAGGAATGGTCGAAGGATGTCAGGATCTCGCAGCCGTCGTCGGTGATCAGGCATGTGTCCTCAATCCTGATACCGCCGACCCCTGGAATGTACACGCCGGGCTCCGCGGACACGACGTTTCCCGTGCGGAGCACCTGCTCGGACTTGGGGGAGACGGATATCGACTGATGCACATCCATGCCTATGCCGTGTCCGAACGAGTGGATGAAACGGCCCTTGAACTCCGAGTCGTCGATGACCTTCCTGGCCGCCAGGTCCGCGTCGCAGGCCTTGGCTCCGTCCCGGTACTGGGCGATTCCGGCCTTCTGGGCCTCCAGCACGACCTCGTATGCCCTCTCCAGGACCTCTGGGGGCCTGCCGAGGAACACCGTGCGGGTCATGTCGGAACAGTACCTGTCATACTTGGTGCCGAAGTCGAACAGGGCCGTGTCGCCCTTCTTCAGCCTGTAGTCGCATGGCATGTGGTGGGGCTGCGATGAGTATGCCCCGAAGGCCGCGATGGTGTCGAAGGCGTTCCCGGTACCGCCCAGCTCCCTCATGCGGGAGTCCATCCTGGCGGCGACCTCCTTCTCCGATACGCCCTCAGACAGCATCCCCGGGATCTCGCCTGCCACTATGGATGAGACCCTGCAGGCCTCGCGGGTCGCGGCGATCTCCTTCTCGTCCTTGACGGAGACTGTTGCGGATATGGCCTTCCCGGCATCGACGACCTCGATGCCCTCCACCGTCCTCTCGACGTATCTGACACCGGCATACGTCGCGGAGCTGACATTGAACCCGACCTTCCTGCATCCCTTCAGAGCGTCCCTGATGAAGTTGTCGCGCTCCTCGCGGTTATGGTACACGCGCACATCCCCGACGCCGTCGTGGGCGCCCTCCTCCTCCAGGATGCTCACGATGACGTCCAGGTTCCCGTCCGGACGCACGATGGCGAACGACCCCTCGAAGGTACCGGACTTCTGCTCCGTGAGGTACCAGAACGTTGAGTCGAGGAACGGCTCGCCGTCGTTCACGATGACGACGGCATCCATGTCGTCCTTGGCATTCGAAATGAGCCTCTCGGCCCTTGATTTAGGCATGCCTTCCGCTATAATACAGAACTATATTGGGGTAGCGATGGGAGACGCGGGGATGCGGAAGGATCCGATGCCTACGCGTTCCTCCAGGCGAAGGAAGCAGGGGATGCTCCCTGCGTTTTCATTGGTCCATCCTCAGATGCCGATCCACTCGTTCCTCACGATCCTCTTGAGGGCCGAGATGGCGGACATCGCGGCCAGGTACGAGGTCCTGGGGTTGTCGGGGGAGGGGACGTTGAACGTATGGCAGGTCATCTGGCCGAACTCGCCCTTGACCCTGAGTTCGTGAGAGTTGCTGTGGCTCGCCGGATCGACCACGATCGTGACCTTCGTCCTGTCGAAGCCGACTCCCAGGAGTGACACCGTCGCGGCCACGTTGATGTTCTTAGGGAACAGCTTGACCGCATCCCTGGCCGTGCCGGAGAACACGGTGGTGGGCTCGGTCAGCTTGTCCACATCTATCCCGTGCTCCATGATCCAGTCGACGCCCTCCAGGCTCTTGGGACCCTTGGTGGTTATGAGCTCCACCTCATCCAGCTCCCCGACGGCGGAAGAACGGAGACCGTCCGTACCGCAGACGGCACCGGAGGGGATGAAGATCTTGGCCTCCGAATGGGCTGCCTTCTCCTTCACCATCTCCCTGAACTTGTCGTCCACGAGGGCGCCTACAGACATTATCATTATGTCCACCCCCCTGGCGACGACCTTGGGAACGATGCTTGTGGCGGCCCTCTGGGAGGCCGCCTCGATGACCAGGTCGGTGTGGTAGAGCTCCTCCTCCACATCGTTGATGAGAATCGCCTTGTTCAGTTCGGCGGCGAGCTTCTCGGCCCGAGGGGTGTCCTCATCCATGAGGTATATCCTCTTGACCTCGGCCATCTCGTCGGCCGCCTTGGCGAGTTTGGACCCGATGGATCCGCACCCTACGATTGTTATGCGCATGAGGCGTAACTAAAATTCTCGATATAATAGCATTAGGGAAGTAATCGTAGTGTTAAGGCCCAATATCTACGAAATTCGTTGTTTATTCATCGTTATCCGTTGTTGTCGGCGGGGATGACCCCGCCAACTGGAGGATGTCCGTCTGACGGATCGGCTGGACCGATCAGTCCTGGGTCAGGATCTCTCTGAGGTCGTCGTCCGGTGTCGATATGGGACGGATTCCGTAGTTGTCGACCAGCACCTTCAGAACACCAGGGGAGACGAACGCCGGAAGCGAGGGTCCCAGGTATATCCCCTTGACACCGAGATACAGTAGGGTGAGCAGGATGCAGACCGCCTTCTGCTCATACCAGGACAGGACCATGGTCAAAGGGAGGTCATTGACCCCGCACCCGAATGCATCCGCCAGAGCCAGCGCCACCTTTATGGCTCCATAGGCGTCGTTGCACTGCCCCATGTCCAGGAGCCTCGGTATGCCGCCTATGTCGCCCAGGTCCAGGTCGTTGAATCTGAACTTTCCGCACGCCAGGGTGAGGACCACGGAATCGGAGGGGGCCTTCTCGACGAACTCCCTGAAATAGCTCCTTCCCGGCTTGGCGCCGTCGCATCCGCCGACAAGGAAGAAGTGACCTATGGCGCCGGACTTCACGGCTTCGATGATCGCTCCCGCGTTGGAGAGGATCGCCTCCCTTCCGAAACCGGTGGTGTACTCCACCGAGCCGGGATGGTCCTCCCTGAACCCGCCGGTTGCAAGGGCCCTGTCGATCAGCTGCGAGAAATCCCCATTCTCGATGTGGACCGTGCCAGGATAGCAGACCGGACCGGAGGTGAACACGTCGGCCGCATAGCTGTCCTTAGGAGGCATGAGGCAATTCGTGGTGAACAGCACGGGCACACCTATGCCGTCGAGCTCGGACCTCTGGTTCTGCCATGCGGTCCCATAATGGCCCTTCAGGTTCCCGAAGCGGGACAGCTCCGGGTATGCATGTGCGGGGAGCATCTCCCCGTGGGTGTAGACGTTGATCCCTCTGCCCTCGGTCTGCTCGAGCAGGTCCTTCAGGTCCTTCAGGTCATGTCCGGAGACGATGATGGCCGGCCCCTTCTCGATAGACGTGGAGACCTTAACAGGGCCCGGGACACCGAACTCCGAACGGTTGGCGGCATCGAGCATCTCCATACAGACGAGGTTTGCCTTCCCCACCTCCATCACCATGGCGAGGAGCTCGTCGGCCCCCGCATCGGACCTGATCATCCGGAGTCCGTCGTAGATCGTGTCCATGACGGTTCCGTCGGTCCTTCCCAGGACCGCGGCGTGATACGCGTACGCGGCCATCCCGCGGAGTCCGAAGAGGATCAGGGATTTCAGAGAGCGAACGTCCTCCTGCGCACCCCACACGGCGCCCATGTCATATGGCTCGGAGACTCCGGACATAGCGATGATCCCGGTTTCCTGCTCCTTGAGGTCGTCCGCATCGAAATCGACGTTTGTCAGCGTCGAGAACAGTGCCCTCATGACGGCCCTGTCGGCCTCCTGTCCGAGGGTGCTGCGGTCCGCCGAGGTCGCAAGTGCCACGAGCGCACCTGTCAGACGGTCCTGCAGCTGGGACACCTCGGACGTCTTCCCGCAGACGCCGGCCCTGCCGGTGCAGGCCTTCCCGCCTGCGGTCTGCTCGCACTGATAACAGAACATCGGTACATCTGATTCCACGATTCTACCTCCACAGATTGTGGTCGTCTTTACAATCATAATGCAATTAATATAACAGAAATGTTGTTTATACAACAGATATCATGAGAGGCAGGGGTCAGATCCTGAGGAACACGGGACTGTTCGAAGGCATAGAGGACGGGGAGATGGAGACCATGCTGAAGTGCCTGGGGGCATTCACCCGCAGGTACGCCAAGGACGAGTTCCTCTTCCGCCGTGGCGACCGCACCGAGTGTCTCGGCGTGGTCCTGGACGGGAACGTGAGGATAATACGCGAGGACTGGTGGGGCAACAGGACATCCCTGGGGGACGTCGGCACCGGGATGCCGCTGTGCACGGAATACGCCTGCACCTCGGACCCGTTGGACGTCAGCATAGTGGCCAACGAGCCGACCAAGGTCATGTTCCTAGATGTCGGCAGGGCTGCGAATGTGTGCAACTCGTCCTGCGAGTTCCACAACCGCCTGGTGAAGAACCTGATGAGAAACCTCGCTGGGACATCCATGGTCATGAACCGCCGCCTCGACCAGCTGGCGAAGAGGTCCACCAGGGAGAAAATCTGCGCCTTCCTCTCCGATCAGGCTCGGGCCGCCGGATCCAGCGATTTCATGATAGGCATGAACCGCCAGGAGATGGCGGACTACCTGGGCGTCGACAGGAGCGCCATGTCGACGGAGCTAGGCAAGATGCAGCGCGAGGGGATCATCGAGTTCCAGAAAAACCACTTCGTGCTGAAGTGATCACCGGGATCCGCACCACTCCGCCATGAACTCGTCCAGGAACCCGACCAGGTACTCGTGGCGGGCGGCTGCCATGCGCTTCGCCGCCCCGGTGTTCATGGAGTCCTTCAGAAGGAGGAGCTTCTCGTGGAAATGGTTGATCGTGGTGCCCCTGTTGGCGTGATACTGCTCCGCATCCATCCCCATCCTCGGCTCTTCGCCGGGGATGTGCATGGCGCGGCCGCAGCTGCCTCCGTAGGCGAAAGCCCTGGCGATCCCGATGGCGCCGATCGCGTCCATCCTGTCGGCGTCCTGGACGATCCTGCCCTCCAGTGTGTCGGGGACCACGGAGTCCGTACCTTTGAACGATATCTGGGATATTATCCCGATCACACGATCCTGCACATCCTCCGGGATCCCCTGGGAATCCATGAAACGGCGGGCATTGGCATAGCCGTTGTCACCGAACAGCTTCCTGTCGTCGGCATCATGAAGAAGGGCTGCCAGCCTCACTACGTCCATGTCCCCTCCCTCCTCGCGGCATATTGAAACGGCCATGTCATGCACGCGCATCGTATGCCAGATGTCGTGACCGCTGCTATCGCCTTCGAACAGGGACTCCAGGAAATCGTGTGCGCTCGAGAATACAGACTCGTCCATGGGACATCATGTCGCCGTCGGACTTCAACCTTCCATCCCTCCCCGTCAGTCACACACTGATAGCCGTCTTGGTTTTTTGGACCGTTTATGATGGAAGTTGTGATGAAAACTGCCCTTGTGCCCTAAGAGCATCGAAAGACTCTCTGTCTATAGGCCTCACCCTGGATTCGCTCATAATGATTTGTACAAACTGATAATTGAGTACTTTGGACTGAAAATTATGAGTGTTTTGGACCGATGACTTTGGCGACCGTCTGTTGTCGGCCTCAGAATGATATGCAAAAGGAGTTCGGAACCGCGGTCGCATTCATAAACGGGAACGCCTTAACCCGGTCCATGGAACGCTACGTCCTCGTCGACCACACAGCGGACATGATGGTTCGTGCCTTCGGAGACACCCTGGAGGAGTGCTTCGCCAACGCCGGCTACGCCCTCTTCGACCAGACCGTGGACCTCTCGGGCATCGGCACCTCCGAGGAGACGGACATCAGGGTCAGCGGCATCGACGACGAGGACCGCCTCTACTCGTTCCTATCCGAGCTGCTGTTCATAGAGGACTGCGACAACCTCATCCTGAAGGAGTTCGACGTCCGCTTCGAAGGCGAGGATGTGATCTGCCACGCCCGCGGCGAAAGGCTGGACCGCTCCAGACACAGGGTGAGGTCGGAGGTGAAAGCGGTGACCTACCACATGATGGAGATCGACCGCGAGACACCGTCCGTGACCGTCCTGTTCGACGTCTGACCCCAACAATACTAATTATTATAGAGGGCATTCCGCGGGGCATGCTCAGACTAGGCTGGTTCTCCACCGGAAGGGGCCCCGGATCCCGCAACCTCCTCAAGGCCGTCATGGACAAGAAGGAACAGGGTGAGCTCGACATCGAGATCTCGTTCGTTTTCTGCAACTGGGACAACGACGAGGAGGACAACCCCAAGAGGGAGCAGAGGCAGATGTTCTTCGACATGGTCAGCGGGTACGGGATCCCTCTCGTGACGCTGTCATGGAAGAAGTTCATGCCGGAGCTATGGAAGGAGGATCAGACCGCCTGGAGGAACGAGTACGGCAAGGAGCTGAGGAGGCTCACCTCCCAGCACCCGTTCGACCTCGGGATCCTGGCCGGGTACATGCTGTGGATGGATGACGAGACCTGCAGAGAGTACGACATGCTCAACCTGCACCCCGCACTCCCGGACGGCCCCAAGGGGACATGGCAGGAGGTCATATGGCAGCTAATCTCCGAGGATGCGGAGAGGCAGGGAGCCATGATGCACATCTGCACAGAGGAATGGGACCGCGGCGCCGCGATTACCTACTGCGGATTTCCGATAAGGGGAGGGGACTACGACGCCCTGTGGGACCAGATGCACGCGAAGCTGGGGACCATGACCCTCGACGAGGTCAAGGCCTCGGAGGGACAGGACGAGCCGCTGTTCAAGAGGATCAGGGAGGACGGGGCGAAGCGCGAGCTACCGCTCATAGTCGCCACCATCGGCGCCTTCGCCGACGGCAGGGTGAGGATCGAGGGCAAGAGGCTCTACGCCGGAGACGAGGCCCTCGAGGGCCCGTACGACCTGTCCGCACAGGTGGACGCGTCCCTGGAGTGATCCCATGCCCGGAGAGTTCGACCCCGCAGAAGAGCTTGGCCTGTTCCCGGACAGGATATTCGTGACGAACTGCCGCGGATTCATCACCATGAACAACTACCTGAGGGACCTGTGTGCCAGATTCATCCGCAACGGGGCGCACTTCTACGACGTCATGCTCAGGTACGACGAGCTCACGGCCTATGTGCTGGGCCGCGAGGAGGCCACGGCTGGGAACGTCATCAAATGGGTCGTCCCGTTCCTGAAGGCACACGGCGCCACCAACCACCTCGTCGGAAGGTTCGGCAGGGAGGACATGAGGCTGATGCCCGGTGCGACGACTGCCATGCGCTACATATCCAGCCAGATGCCGTCGTTCATCTCCACTTCGATGTTCGAGCACGGCATGATGGATGTGTCGGACCAGCTCGACACCCCCATGGTCGAGACCGCCTGCTCCAAGATGGACCTCGATACCGTCCAGTTCAGCAGGGCGGAGTCCAGGAAGCTCAGGGAGATGACCGAGGTGATAACCTCTCTGAAGATCCCGAAGGTCGAATACGAGCTCAACGTGCCCATGGAGGTCGACGAGGCGGACGTCAAGATCATCAGGACGCTCGATGACATCCTGCAGGACAGGATCCCCGAGCTCAACGCCATGAGCCTGATGGAGTCTGTGACCCCGGTCACATCCCACAAGAAGGCCTATCAGCTCCTGGACATCAGGCGCCAGACCAACATAGACCTGGACAGCACATTCTACATGGGCGGGGACAACACGGACTTCCAGGCGCTCGACCTCGTCAGGGACAGCGGGGGCGTCGCAGTCGCGTTCAACGGGACCGACTTCGCCGTGAGGGGAAGCACCATAGCGATCCTGTCCAAGGATTCGACCGTGGGGGCCGTTTTCGCGGAGCAGTTCTTCAGCCGCGGGATAGAATCCGTCCTGGACCTGGCCCGCAACTGGGACAGGAAGTACCTCAAGGAAGCCGAGTTCCCGGACAGGAACCTCGTGGACGCCATGCTCGCGGCGCATCCGAGGAAGCTGCCCGAGGTGTACATCGTCGACAGGAAGAACGTCGACGAGGTCGCCGCCAAGAGCGCCGCGTACAGGAAAAAGCTCCTGGGCCCGTGAACCTGTTCAGAAGATCATGGTGCTCTGGTCGGGATTCGAACCCGAGTGTCGGCCTCGAAAGGGCCGAATGATTGGCCGCTACACTACCAGAGCGTAGACAGAGCCATCACGACCTTATTTATAATGATTATTGTGGCCGCCCGGAGGCACGTCCAGGCGATGGATGCGGCATCATCCCTAAAACGGCTCTACGAAATCTTTTTTATATCATCCCTTTAATGGAAGGATATCGGAGTGAGAATCATGGCCGACAATGAACCGCTTGAGAGCCCGGATGAGGACGTAACACGTGTACGTCTGCCCAATATCAAGGAAGGTGAGATGTTCGGGATAGCGGATCAGCTTCTCGGTGCATCCAAGATCAAAGTCATGTGCGAGGACGGAGTCTCCCGCGTGGGACGCATCCCCGGCAAGATCAAGAAGAGGATGTGGATAAGGGAGGGAGACCTCCTGATCATCTCCGTCTGGGACTTCCAGCCTGACAAATGCGACGTCAGGTTCAGGTACACCAAGACCCAGGCAGTCAACCTCAGCAAGAGGGGCAAGGTCCCGAAGAACCTTGACATATTCTGAGAGGGGAACACCACATGACCTCCTACGAGGAGGCGTACGCATACCTCGAGAGGCATGTGGACGCCCTCAAAACCAATCGCACCGGCGACGAGCGTCAGACCGATGCGGAGGTCTTCGACAAGAAGACCCTTCTCACAATCTACGACATGATGACCTCCGGGTACATCGATCTCGTGCACTACCCCGTGTCCACCGGCAAGGAGGGCAACGTCTTCTACGTCACCGACGAGGACGGCGAGGGGTTCGCGCTCAAGATATTCCGCACCTCCACGTCCACCTTCAAGAGGGTGTCCAAGTACGTGGAGGGGGACCCCAGGTTCAGAGGGGTCACCGGGAACAGGTGGAAGATGATCTACGCCTGGGTCAACAAGGAGTTCAAGAACCTCGCCAGGTACGCCGATGCCGGGATCCCGGTGCCGGAGCCGGTCACGTTCGCTCAGAACTGCCTGCTCATGGAGTTCATCGGCGACGAGTCGGGACCGTGCCCCCAGCTGAAGGACGTCGTCCTGGAGGACCCGACCGACACCTACGACGAGGTGATATCGTTCATCATAGACGGGTGGAGGGACGCCCATCTGGTCCATGGAGACCTGAGCGAGTACAACATCCTGATGCAGGACGGGCAGCCAATAATGATAGACGTCGGCCAGGCGATGACCACGGACCACTACAACGCCAGGGAGCTGCTCGAGAGGGACATCAGGAACATAAACGCGTTCTTCAGGAAGAGGGGCGCAGACGTCATCGCCGACGACGTGGTCTTCGATGAGACCGTCAACGGCTCGGATGACGACGAAGAGGAGGACGAGGAATGAGATCCATAAGGATACCCGCCGACAGGGTGGGAACGCTCATCGGAAAGGGAGGGGAGACGAAGAAGACCCTCCAGAGCATTTCAGGAATCAAGCTCGACATCGACACCGAGGAGGGGGAGGTCGTCATCCACGACGACGTCGAACTCGAGGACCCCGTGATGGCCCTGAAGATCCAGGACGTCATCAAAGCGGTCGGCAGGGGTTTCAACCCGGACAAGGCCATGAGGCTGTTCGACGACGACGAGTACCTGGAGGTCGTAGACCTCAAGGAGTTCGTCGGCGACAGGAGCAACCAGATCACGAGGATCAGGGGCAGGCTCATCGGCAAAGACGGGAAGACCCGCAGGATCATAGAGGACCTCACGGGCTGCGACATGGTGATCTACGGCAACACCGTGTCCCTCATCGGGAACTCGATCAGCCTGCCGGTCGCCAAGCACGCCGTCGAGCTCATCCTGCAGGGCAGCGAGCATGCCACGGTCTACCACTATCTCGAAAGCCAGCGCCCCAGGCTCAGGATCGCTGAGATGGGGTTCGACCTCTGAGGCGGCACCATGGAGGAGTGGATCCACGAGAACTACGAAGCCGCGAGGGCCCTTGCCGAGATGGGGCTCTGCGACCACTGCCTCGGACGCATGTTCGGGAAGATCGGCACCGGGACCACCAACGTCAACAGGGGCTTGGCGATACGCGAGGCCCTGAAGGAGGAGGGTGTCGAGGCACCTGCGGCGGAGTTCTGCCCCCTGTGCGAGAACGTCTTCGACCTGCTCGACAGGTTCGCCGATGCGGCGGTCGAGAGCCTCGAAGGCATAGAATCAGACAACTTCCTCATCGGCACCAGGGTGGAGCCGGAGATCGCCAAGAAGGAGAAGGAGCTGTGGGAGGAGTACCACCTGGAGAACGCGGAGGCCATCAAGACGGAGCTCAACCGCGAGATAGGGAAGCTCGCCCTCCCCCGCATGCACCGTCCGGTGGAGTTCAAGAACCCGCAGGTCGTCGCATGCGTCGACACCCGTTTCGCCGACGTGTCCGTGGACATCGCCCCGATATTCATCGCCGGACGCTACAACAAGTTCAGCCGCGAGATACCCCAGACCATCTGGCCGTGCAGGGTGTGCCACGGCAAGGGATGCGACCACTGCCACGGCAAGGGCAAGATGTACGAGACCTCCGTCCAGGAGATCATCGGGGACGTCGCCCTGGAGATGACCGGAGGCAAGGAGCATTTCTTCCACGGCATGGGCAGGGAGGACATCGATGCCCGCATGCTCGGAGACGGAAGGCCCTTCGTCATGGAGATCAGCAACCCCCGCATCAGGAACATAGACCTCGACGAGCTCAAGAGGAGATCGGACAACGAGCTCGCCGCATTCAACGACCTGCACTATGTGCAGCGCGAGGCAGTGGAGAGGTACAAGGAGGCTGCCGCGGACAAGGTTTACCGCGTGCACGTGCTCGCAGAGGGTAAAGTTAATAAAGAGGCAGTAGTTGAGGTTGCCTTATCGTTCAAGAACGCCAATATAGATCAGAGGACTCCACGCCGTGTCGAGCACAGAAGGGCCGACCTGGTGAGGAAGCGGAAGATCCATTGGGTCGAGGCGGACGCGATAACCGACGACTCCTTCGATCTCGAACTCGAGACCGATTCGGGGACGTACGTGAAGGAGTTCGTGTCCGGCGACGACGGACGCAGCACACCCAGCTTCTCCGAGAGGCTCGGCGTGCAGTGCAGGGTCGAGACCCTCGACGTGTTGGCGATCAACTATCACGAACCATGAGGGATTGAAATGCAGAGATCCAGAGGTACAAGGACGAAGACCCGCAACGTCCTTAAGAAGAAGGCAAGGGCACGCGGCCTTTCACCCATCACCAAAGGCCTTCAGACATTCGAGGCCGGAGAGAAGGTCAACATCGTCATCGACCCCAGCATCCACAAGGGAATGCCGTTCTCCAGGTTCCACGGACTCACCGGAGTCGTCATCGGAGCCAGGGGAAGCGCCTACGAGGTCAGTGTCAAGGACGGCAACAAGACCAAGATCGTCGTCGCCCGCCCCGAGCACCTTGTGAAGAACGTCAACTGAAACGGGTGAACGGACATGTCTGAGCAGTACGTCACACTGGCCGAAGTGAGGGAACTCCTCGAAGCTGAGGCGGAGATCAGGGGATACGACAACCTCCTCCAGTCGCAGAAGGCCGCACTGGACCATGCCCAGACGGTCTGCAGCATCTCCCTCGACCAGGCCAACGCGATCATCGACGAGGTCAAGCAGATCGACATCGTCACTGATGCTGTTGCCCTGAAAATCGCGGACCTCCTCCCCAGATACCCGGAGGACGTCCGCGCAATCTTTTCCAAAGAGAGGGTTACCCTCGAGCCGGCACAGATCCAGCAGATAATCGATATCGTAGAGAAGCACATCTGAGGTGGGACACCCCATGGAAGACTACGCTTACATCCTCGATTATCTCCCGCAGGGCACCGCCGGCGGAGGATTCTCAAAGAGAGAGCCCGTGTGCTACGCCATCGGGGACGAGGAGTTCAAGCTTTTCGAACTCGTCCCCAAGGCCGGAGCCCAGGTGGACATCGGAGCGAGGACCTACATCGGGAAGGACACCGCGGAGGTCAAGCGCGACATGATAGACCATGTCAAGCGCCGTATCAACTACAACGACCTCACCAACAACGCGCAGGCCGAACTGGAGTACGCCATCAGCGACATCGTGATGGCCAAACAGGACAGGTTCATCAGGTTCTTCAACGAGGCCGAGGGCATCAGCATGCGCAAGCACATGCTGGAGGAGCTCCCCGGACTCGGGAAGAAGTCCATGAACGCCATCCTCGATGAGAGGAAGAAGGGCAACTTCAAGGACTTCGCCGAACTTGCCGAGAGGACCGGCGTCAAGAGTCCGGAAAAGCTCATCGTCGCGCGCATCGTTCTCGAGATCTCAGACCCCGAGAGGAAGCGCTACCTGTTCGTCTCGAGATGACAGACACAGGCAGGCTAATCGCCGAGACCGGCATCGTCCCCAAGAAGAGCAAGGGGCAGAACTTCCTGATAGACGGCAGGGTGGCCGACAGGCACATCTCCTACGCGGAAATACGCGAGGGGGACAGGGTGCTGGAGGTCGGGCCAGGACTCGGCATCCTGACCGAGCGCATGGCAACATTGCCGTGCGACCTCACATGCATAGAGCTGGACGACATCCTGGCGCAATACATCTCCGAGACCTTCGGCGACAGGGTGTCCCTGATCCACGGGGACGCGGTCAAGGTCCCGTTCCCGGAGTTCGATGTCTTCGTCAGCAACCTCCCGTACAGTGTCTCCACCCCGATCATATTCAAGCTCCTGGAGCACCGCTTCAGGACGGCGGTCGTCATGGTCCAGAAGGAGTTCGCGGACCGCATGGTCGCCGATGTCGGAAGCCCCGACTACTCGAGGCTCACAGTGAACCTCTTCTACAGGGCGGATTGCGAGATCATGGAGACGGTCCCGGCATCGAGATTCAACCCCAGGCCGAAGGTCGATTCCGCATTGGTGAGGATCGTCCCCAGGAAGGCCCCCTTCGAGGTCCTCGACGAGAGGACGTTCTTCAAGGTGACCGAGGTCGCCTTCAACCACCGTCGCAAGAAGATCGGCACATCCCTGAAATCGGCAAGGATGGTCTCACCCGGCGACGACATCCCGTACCTGGACGAGAGGATCGAGGACCTGCGTCCCGCAGAGATCGGCGAGATCGCCGACGCTGTGTATCGCGCATCCGCATCCAGATGATTTATGGCCAATCGGATGATGTCCTCCCATGACCGATCGGAGCGAGATGTGGAAGGGGCTGCACATCGGCACCACCATGTCGTCGTTCGTGATCTGCGGCGCGCTTCTGATATGGACCGGATTGCTTGAGATGGACCTTGCCTCGGGGGCACTCGGCATGGACGCTACCGCCGGAGCGCTGGCGAGCCTGTCCCTGTCCATCGTGCTGGCGGCCCTCTCGTTCGGTTCCGTGAGGACGGATCACATAACTAGCGGGCTGACGATGCTGTACATCGCTCTGTCGTCGGCGACTCGCTCCGTCAGCTCCATAGCCTTGGGCACCTGGGACATGCCCGTGATCGAACTGACATACTCGATCCCTCTTGTGGCATTCGTTGTCGTCAGCTTCTCCCGCGGGAGGTACATGGCGACGGCCGCATCCGTGATGCTGCTGACATCCAACGTGCTGTCATCGACGCTCCGGGACGAGACCTCCATGTGGTTCTCCGACCTGCTGATGGTCGCCTCCGGACTGCTGTTCCTTATCTTCGGGCTCTTCGGCTCCATCAGGAAGGACCGCGTCGGCGGAAGGTTCGCGAAGCATATCCCGGAACGCGACAGGGCGTACGAGACCGTGGTGATTGTCGGACTCCTGATGATGGGGACCCAGGGCCTCATCAGCGCCTTCTCCGTGTATGACGGCACGATGTTCGCATCGACGTTCGTCATATGCGCCTGCACATTGGCTATAGGCCTCTACGGCATCTGCAAGGGGATCCTGCTGGAGAGCATCATGATCATGACTTACTCCGCGGCATCGGTGATGTTCGCGGTCGGCAACGCCGTAGGCGCCGGATTCATGATTACGGATACGTTCTGCGCGATCATCATGGCGGTCTGCGGCGCCCTTATGGTCCTCAGACGCCAGTACTTCACCGGCATGGCCGCCCTGGCCTTCGGGATCCTGGCGGCACCCGGCGTCATCATCGGGACGGAATGGTGCTGGAGGACCGGAGCGCTGATGATGTCGGCGGTGATCCTGATCTACGCGGTCTCCAGATGGATATACAAGGAGAGCGGAATGGTCGTCATCCCCATATCGAGTGCCGACGGGCCTCTGCGCTATCCCCACTATTCCAGCCTGGGACGCTTCGCCGTAGCGCCGACGGCGGGAACGTTCTCCCTGGCGCTTCTCTGCCTCACCTCCGCCTGCAACTCCCCCTGGGCCATGGAGATCCTCGGGCTGGACCAGGTCTCAACTGGAGCGTTGACCATGATGTGCTCCTTCCTAGCCATCGCCTTCGCGGTGGTGTCCATGTGGGCCCGCATGATCACGGAGTCCATACTCATGCTCCTCATGGGTGTGATGACCCTCATCATGTCCATGTCCGCGGTCACGACCGAGCTGACCGGGTTCGTGATCGCCAACCTGTTCTTCATATCCGGATTCGCCACCTGCGCATTCATCTTCAAGAAGAGAGGACAGAGTCTGAGGTTCGCCGCATGTGCCGTGGTCTGCGTCACGCTTCTGGCATCGTCTCTGCCGACCGGGCATTCCGCCGGGATCTTCGGCATCGGCTACCTGGCATGCGGATCGCTGTTCCTGCTGTCGGCCGTCTGGAAGACGTACAAGGTCTGCGTCCTCAAGAAGAAGTACGAGCTCGACTGCCCGCGCATGCATCAGAGTCCTGTGGAATACGCCCACAACCTCGTATCCACAGCCGGTGTGCTGATGTTCGCGATCCTGTCGCTGGTTCTCGGATACTACGTCATCGATGGGGACTCGTCGCTGTACCTGGTCAAGATCGTCATGTCTGTCATCACCATGGGATTCGGACTGTACGCCCTGTCACGCGGAATCGCCACGGAGGGCATGATGATGTACGCCGTGGCGATGATCACCATTGTGACGTCCGCAGCGCACATCGTCCACATCCCGGACACCGAATACCTCGGGATGGTCGTCTCCTTCGTGTTCATTCCTCTCGCTTACAGGTTCGCACGGGAGGGCGATTGGATGATGTCCATCGCCAGCGCCCTCCTCTTCGCCATGTTCTTCCTTGGTCCGTTCGTGAGCGATGCGGCGTACCTAGAGGTCATCGTGGCCGTCCTCAAGGCCGTTTCATGCGTCATGGCCATAACGTCCATCGTCCGTTACGAGACGGGCACCAGACTGTTCAGGGGCCTCTTCATGTCAAAGGAGTCCCACGGCCATGGCGGCCATGCGTCGAGGATGAACTCAGCGTCCCATCTGACCATCGGTATCATCGCGGTCTGGTGCGGGATGAACTACCTGCTCGTGGCGACCGGACATCAGACTGACGCCACCGCATACCATTTCGTAAGGGTCGCCCTGTGCCTCTTCGCCCTGCCGTTCGTCCTCGACCTGCTGAGGGATGGGAAGCTCACCGAGGCCCTCATGAACATGTACATCGGACTATCCGTGCTGGCGTTCTCCCTCGTCACCCTGTTCTTCGACACCGGCGGGGCGCTTCCGATGGAGATCGTGTTCGCTGTCGGCATCGCCATGACCGCCGCGATATTCATATTCAGGAGGAACTGGGCGCTGGCTACGACCGCCGGCGGTATGGCCCTCGTCTACCTCATCCCGCCTCTGACCGGCACCGCCGAGACGGTCCCGCTTGGTGTGATCGCTCTCGTCGCCGGTGCCGCCCTGATGGTCTACTCGATGTTGGGCGCGATACTCGGCGAGAAGGGCGAGAGAATCCTGGAGAGGGACAGGGCTCGCTTCGCCGTGGATTCCGGGAAGGACTACTCCATCCTCCTGGTAGCCACCTCGGGCATGTTCACCGCTTCGATGGTCGGATTGGACTCGTCACTGTTCGACATGTCCATCGCATTCTGCGTTCCTGGACTGTTCCTGTCCGCGGTGACCTGTGTGGCTGCCCTCTACTCCATGTTCCACGGCCGCCCCGGAACCTGCATGTACCTGCTCTCGATGGCCCTCGTCTCTGCCACATGGGACACGGCGGTGATACTCGGAGCCGAGGCAGACCTGATGGTCATATCGATCGGGGCGTTCCTGCTCCTGACATCGGTGTTCCCGCTGGTCCTCAGGGGATTCCGCGTCCTCGCGGCGACGGCCGCCCTGTCCTCCGTTGCGATCGTGCTCGGCATCCTGACCGGGACCGAGGCCGTCTGGACCGCCGGGCTGATGATCTACTCGGTGATGACGCTGGCCTACGCCGTGAACAGGTGGATCGGCGGTGAGATCGGGAGGGCGCCGCTGCCCACCATGGTATGATTCCCCGCATCATATTGATATACAATATCTTGTATGATTGCGAATCATCATGAAACACGACCATATCTGCAGGCGCATACTCGTGTTCGCAGTGGGCCTTCTCGTGATATCCCTGAGCATAGGGTTCATCACCAAGGCGTCCCTCGGAACGCCGCCCATATCGTCCATCCCGTACAGCCTGTCGCTCATCTTCCCGTCCCTGTCATTGGGCAACTTCACGATCATCTACAGCCTGCTCCTGGTATTCCTCCAGCTGGTGATACTTGGAAAGCAGGCAGACAAGGTCAGCCTGGGCCTGCAGGTCGTGATTTCGTTCGTATTCGGATACTTCATCGACTTCGGAATGATGCTCCTCGGCGACTTCTCTCCGGAGATCTACTGGGAGAGGATCGTCTGCGTCCTCATAGGATGCTTCGGGCTGGCGTTCGGAGTCTACCTGCAGATCGTCGCCGACTTCACGATGGTCCCCGGGGACGGATTCGCCTACGCGCTCTCCGTGAGGATCAAGAGGAAGCCGTACAGGGTCGTCCGCGTATGCTCGGATGTGAGCATGATCGTCATTGCGGCCATCATCGGCTACATCGGCATGGGTACCACAGGCGGAGTCAGAGAGGGGACGGTGATATGCGCCCTCCTGATCGGGACCATAGCGGGAATTTACTTCAGCAAGCTCGCCTGGCTGACCAAGAGGCTGTTCCCCGACGATCCGGAGAACGCCGCCATCTCAGGGAGCGGTTCCGATGGTGCCGGCACAGGTAACTGACGACGACTACCGCCTAACGATCAGGAAGTTCCAGAAGGTCGCCAGACGGATGATGCAGGGCAGAGACAGGGACCTGGAGGACCTCGGACTGACATCCATACAGGCGGATGCGCTCATCTTCTTCGACAGGACCCCCAGCAGCCAGATCAACAACCTCAGGGACTATCTGGATGTGAGCCACCAGGCCGCCTGCGGCCTGGTCGACCGGATGAGGTCCAAGGACCTGCTGGACGTCAGGGTCTCCGAGGAGGATGCCAGGGCCAGGACCATAGTCCTATCCGAGCACGGAAGGAGGGTCTGCGACGACCTCAAGGCCCGTGGCAGCGACGCTGGGCACAGGAACCTCGGGTGCCTGACGGAGGATGAGATCGCCATGCTGTCTGACATGCTTGACCGGATCACTGCGCACATGGAGTCCGGCGACCGCGATGGCCAAAACCGCGATGCGGAGCCCGAATCACATTAAATCGAAGAACCCCATATGGTCGCGATCACATGCAGATTGGTATCGTAGGAAAGCCGAACGTCGGCAAATCCACATTCTTCGGAGCGGCAACGATGGCCCCCGTCGAGATAGCCAACTACCCTTTCACCACCATCGAGCCCAACAAGGGCGTCGCCTATGTCCGCGCACCATGCCCGTGCAGGGAGCTCGGAGTCACATGCACCCCCCACAACTCGCTGTGCGTGGACGGCACGAGGATGATCCCCGTGGAGCTTCTGGATGTTGCCGGGCTGGTCCCCGATGCCTGGGAGGGCAAGGGTCTGGGCAACAAGTTCCTGGACGACCTCAGACAGGCGGATGCGCTCATCAACGTGATCGATGTGAGCGGATCCACCGACATCGAGGGTAACCCGGTCGACATCGGCACACACGACCCGACGGAGGACATACTGTTCCTCAGGAGGGAGATAGAGTGCTGGATGAGGGAGATCATCAAGAACGGCTTCTCCAAGATAGCCAGGCAGGCCAAGATGCAGGGCAGCAAGCCCGAGGCGATCCTGGCTGAGAGGCTTCAGGGCCTCAAGGTCACAGAGGCCCAGATAAAGGAGGCCCTCAGGGTCGTGCCGCTTCCGGACGACCCGACGAAATGGGACGACGACCTGCTCCTCCAGCTGTGCGGGGAGATCAGGAAGCAGTCCAAACCCATGATAGCCGCGATGAACAAGGCGGACATCGCCCCCGCCGGCAACATCGAGAAGGTTGAGGCCATCAACGACGTCTGCGTCGCCACCATGGCAGAGACCGAACTGGCGCTCAAGAAGGCGGCGGCAGGTGGCCTCGTGGACTACACCCCCGGGGACGCCACGTTCACCATCAAGGAGGGCGCGAAGGTAAGCGACGGACAGAGGAAGGCCCTCGAGTACATGGCGGAGAAGATGGCCGCCAACGGGGGAACCGGCATCCAGAGGTGCATAGAGGAGGCCGCGTTCAACATGCTCGACCTCATAGCCGTGTACCCGGTGGAGGACGAGAACAAGTACACAGACCACTTCGGAAGGGTCCTGCCAGATGCGTTCCTGGTCCCGCGCGGCTCGACCGCCAGGGACCTGGCGTACAGGATCCACACCGAACTGGGCGACAAGTTCATCCGCGCCGTGAACGCGAAGACCAAACGCACCGTCGGAGCAGACTACGAGCTCCAGGACGGGGACGTCATAAGGATCGTCGCCAACAAGTGATCCACCATGGGCACCTGGGATGTCAGACTGATCAGCGCCTCCTATGTCATGGAGGACGAGGAGCCGGTAGTCGAGCTGTACGGCAAATCTCGCGACAAGCAATCGGTCACCGTGCTCGTCCACGGGTTCAGGCCGTACCTGTTCGCCGTGAACCCGACAGACGCTCTGGAGAAGCAGCTCGCGGAGGACGGGGAGGTCATCTCGACCGAGAGGGACACGCTCCTCTACCGCGCTTCGGACACCCCGGTCCTGAAGGTCACGATACGGAGCCCATGGAAGGTCTCGGAGTACCGCAACAAGTTCAAACGCATGGGGTTCGACACGCTCGCGTCCGACATCCCCCTCAATCACCGCTTCTTCTACGACATGGACATGGGGTCGTGCATCCGCGTCACCGGCGAGCCGGTGGACAGCGACAGATGCACGGACCTGACCATCGACATGTCATCGTTCGAAAACATAGACTCGTTCGACCCTGGTCTGAGGATACTCTCCTTCGACATCGAGAACAGCGTAGAGCATGAGTTCATCTACTGCATATGCGCCGTCATCGGGGAGGACGGGAACATCCGGAAGTGCGACCCGATACACGGATCGGAGAAGGAGATCATCACCGGGTTCGCCGAGCTGATACGCCGCGAGGACCCGGACGTCATAACCGGGTACAACATCGACAACTACGACATACGGAAGATCCAGGAAAGGGCGAAGGCGAACAAGATGAAGGACGCCCTCCCCTGGGGGCGCGACGGCGGACAGCCGAGGATCGTGAGCGAGAGGTTCTGGAGGGTCAAGGGGAGACTCATATGCGATGCCTGGTGGGCCGTGAGGAAGGAGCTCCGTCCAAAGCAGGAGACGCTCAACGCCGTCTCCATGCAGCTCCTCGGGGAGACGAAGATGGATGTCGACCCCAGGCACATGGACTCCGAATGGAACACCAACAGGGAGAAGGTCCTCGAGTACTGCACGAAGGATGCAGAGCTCGCCCTCAGGATCCTCCTGGAAGTGGGCACGCTGAGGAAGGGCATGGACCTGGCGACGGTCTCGAAGCTCACCGTGGAGGACGTGCTGACTTCCGGATCGTCCCAGCTGGCCGATTCCCTTCTCATCCGCGCAGCCGACCGCGGCAAGATAGCCGTCCCCAACATGGGGCGCGCCGGAGCCTCGGATCAGATAGAGGGCGGATACGTGCACGACATGGTCCCAGGGCTCTACCACTGGGTCTGCGTCCTGGACTTCAAATCGATGTACCCGTCGCTGATCATAGCGAAGAACATCTGCTTCACGACCCTGTCCCCTGACGGGGAGATCGTCTCGCCGTCCGGCGCCAGGTTCATGTCCAAGGAGAAGCGCGTGGGGCTGCTCCCGACGATCCTCACGAACCTGATGGACCAGAGGGACAGCATAAAGAGACTGATGAAGAAGACCTCCGACCCGCATGAGCACCAGTACCTCGACGGACTCCAGGCGGCGGTGAAGGTCCTCATGAACACGTTCTACGGGGTGTTCGCATCATCGTTCTACAGGTTCACCGACAAGAGCATCGGTGCCGCGATCACATCGTTCGCGAGAGCGAACGTCAAGAGCATCATCAGCGAGATCGAATCCGAGGGCATCCACGCGATCTATTCCGACACCGACTCGGTGTTCATGCAGTCGCCCGCCCACAACCTCGAAGGGACGGTCGAATTCGGGACCAGGATGGCGGAGAAGTACTCCCGCGACGGAGGCACCCTGGAGTTCGAGAAGATCCTCGAGCCCATGTTCACCCACGGGATGAAGAAGAGGTACGTCGGCAGGATAGTCTGGCCGGAGGCCCAGGACGAGCTCCTGGTCAGGGGGTACGAGATACGCCGCTCCGACTCCTTCGACCTCCAGAGCAGGCTGCTCACGGACCTGTTCGACAGGATCCTGGACGAGAAGAACGACGAGGCCCTGGCACTCGTGAAATCCACCATCCAGGAGGTCATCTCGGGGAAGGTGGACCCGTCGGAGCTGGTCATCTCCCGCACGTGCAAGGGGCTTGACGCGTACGAGAATCCCGACAGGATGGCCAACGTCCAGGCCGCGAAGAAGCTCATCGAGAAGGGATACGAGTTCATACCCGGGATGAAGGTGTCCTGGATCGTCACCGATGGGAACTCCGCACCGCAGAAGGTGGAGCCCTACATCAGCGGCGTGCCGTTCACGGCGAAACCTGACTACAGATACTACGCGGAACGTCTGGCACAGATGGCTTCCAGGATAACCGAGGTGTTCGGATGGAGCGAGAAGGACCTCATGCTCGGAAGCCAGCAGGCCACACTCTTCAGCGGCGCCTTCAAGACGTCCGACGAGGGGCCCAGGAAGATAGACGCCCCTGAGAAGCCCAAGCCGAAGTCCAAGGTCAGGAGTCTGGACGAGTTCTTCTGACTGCGTCCATCATGCGCAGGACGGCATCCGCCATCTCATCAGGCGACTCCTCCATCCCGCGGTCGAACCACAGAAGGAACCACCCCATCATCCCGCCGAGATGGTACTCCCTCCTGTCCATAGAATCCACATCGTCCGGATCAGCCTGGAAGTACGGCCTCATCACCGGGAGCAGCATGTGCGATGCCCCACCGTCATGCGACATCATGCGTCAGAGGCATGCCCTGAAATCGGTTTTAAATAAAAAATCTGGAATGGGGGGCGTGCAGGCATCCTATGTCGACCAAACAGTGGCTCCCGTTGATAGCCCTCGTGATATGCGTATTCATCGTCAACATGTCCGAGTTCGTACCCATCGGACTCCTCACGGACATCGCCACGGACTTCGACACCAGCGAATCCACCGCCGGCCTCCTGATATCCATCTACGCATGGGCGGTCGCCATCCTGTCGCTCCCGATAATGCTGGCACTCAGGAAGATGGAGTTCCGCAGGATGCTCCTCATGTGCATCGCGCTGTTCGTGGTGTTCCAGATCATGTCTGGGATCTCCAGCAGCTACTGGATGCTGATGGTCTCACGCATCGGCGTGGCCGTCGCGCATTCCATATTCTGGTCCATCGCCACGCCCATGGCCGTGCGCATCGTCCCGGCCCATCTGCAGAAGCTCGCCATAAGCTCCGTGGCCACTGGCACATCGGTCGCCATGATCGTCGGACTGCCCCTCGGAAGGGTGATAGGTCTCGCCCTCGGATGGAGGATGACATTCATCGTCATCGCCGCCGTGTCCATCGTGGCGCTGATCCTCCTTGTCCTCGTGTTCCCGAAGCTGGACAACCCGGGGACCTTCACGCTCAAGAAGCTCCCGGACCTCTTCCGCAACAAGGTCCTCGTTGGCATCTACATCATGCTGGCGATATACGTCACGGGATACTACACGGGCTACAGCTACATCGAGCCGTTCATGTACCAGGTCGCGGGGATGTCCGACACCATGGTCACCGTGGTCCTGACCGTGTTCGGACTTGCGGGTATCGTCGGCAGCATCCTCTTCACGAAGTTCTACGACAGGACCAGGTTCAGATTCATGATCGCGGCCCTCCTGGGTGCCGCGGTCTGCCTGCTGCTCCTGAGGCCGTCCGTGGTCTCGCTCGCCACGGTCCTCCTGGTGTGCGCCCTCTGGGGCCTCTTCGCCACATCGTTCAACGTCACGTTCCAGAACGAGACGCTCCGCGCATCCCCGTCCGACGCCACCGCGATATCCATGTCCCTGTTCTCCGGGATCTTCAACGTCGGGATCGCGATGGGATCCATAATCGGAGGATGGGTCACCGACGGGCCCGGGGTGGGGGACATCGGATACATCGGCGCGGCGTTCGTGATCGTCGCCTCCGTCATCACCGCGGCGTACATCATCCCGAGGATGAGGGAGCGCGAGAACCCCAGGCTCCAGGCGCGATCGCCTCGGAACAGAGTTTAAATACGATACATCCGTGCACCGACATGTGCTCCGCTTAGGGGCACGAACGGAAATGTGCCCGCATGGGTGAATCCGTAAAGGTGATACAAATGAGCGAAGAGACTCAGGAGACACGCCCGGTCAACGGGAAGAGTATGTACAGCTACATCGCCGACGCTTGGAACGTCCCCTCCAAATCCTACGTCAAGGACCTCAACTACGAGCGCAGGATCCAGTGGAGGAAAGAGGAGAACTTCTGCCGCATCGAGAGGCCCACCCGCCTCGACAGGGCAAGGGCTCTCGGATACAAGGCCAAGCAGGGCTACGTCGTCGTAAGGGCGAGGGTCAGGAAGGGATCCTTCCAGAAGAGGGCCATCGTCACCGGTAGGAGGGCCAAGAGGAAGGGAATCAACCAGATCACAGTCGGTAAGTCCCTCCAGAGGATGGCCGAGGAGAGGACCGCCAAGAGGTACCCCAACCTCGAGGTCCTGAACTCCTACTGGGTCGGAGCCGACGGACAGCAGGAGTGGTACGAGATCATCCTCGTGGACCCCGCGCACCCCGTTATCAAGGCCGACCCCAAGATCAACTGGATCTGCGACAACACTCACAAGAACCGCGTCTACCGCGGTAAGACCTCCGCCGGACAGAAGGGCCGTGGAATGAGGCACACCGGAAAGGGTGCCGAGAAGGCCAGGCCTTCCGTCAGGGCGAACCAGAGAAGGATCAAGTGAGATACCTGTCATGAAAACTTCTTACCGTCCCTTCTGGGACGGGACTTTTTTATGAAATCCGACCGCAAGAGGCTGTCAAGACACCGAAACGATGCCTCCGCACGGTCAGAGGCCGGCCCTGATGACCCCGGCCAGTTCCGACACCTCGTCATCGCTCATGCCGATGGTGGGGAAGTACACGGGCACGTCGTAGGATGAGACATCGACGGCATCGAGACCGTCGAGCGAGGTTCCAAGGACGTATCCGAGAGCCTGCGGATTGCCGTCACCGACCTTCAGGAGCGGATCGTACCTGCGCAGAAGGGCGATGAGGTCGGCGTCACCGTGGGCTATCGCCCTGCAGCCGCGCTTCATCATGAGCCATGCCGCGACCATACCGCGCTCGTCACCGACCTCGGCGATGACCTTGCCCTGGCTGCCGACCGGGAGCCCCGCATGGCATCTTATGTACTCTCCGAAGACGAAGGCCCTGTTCTCGCGGACCTCCACGTAGAACACCACGTCCGGGTCCGTCAGATCGACCCTCACACCGCGGTCCTCGTTGGCTATAAAGATGGCCGAACCGGCCTCCCTGCCGACATCCATGCTCGTGTAGCCCTGGGATCCCTCCCTGCGGGCCTTTACAGCGAAGCTCTGTCCCGCCGAGATCCTGGACCTGGAATACTCGGCCGCCTTCGAGCATATGTCCTCCATCCTGGAGGAGTCGCACTCCTCTGCGACGGATATGGAGCCCACGCCGAATACCCTGCGAAGGGATGCGACGGCGGCGTCCGGATCCGTGGCTTCGACATAGTACCTGGCACCGTTCTTGGTGACGAGGGCCTCGACGCCGTCCTCCATTAGCATGGACAGCATGTTGTCCTTCAGCTGGTTCTCGAACCTTCTGCGGACGGGGGCGCTCTTCAGGCCTATCTCTGAATATCTCACGAGGAGTACGGACACGCCACCGCCATCGCCTGGTCGGTTAAAAGGGTGATGGGTCCTCAGAGGGACGCCACCACCACGATGAGGTACAGGAGGGATATCACGGCCAGGGCGTAGATTATCGGGCTCACCTCCTTCCAGCGGTTCGCACCGATCATGCACACGCTGTAGAATATGATGCCGAACACGATTCCGTCGGTGATGGAGTAGGTGAGGATCATCATGATGATGGTCGCGAGGACGGCCACGGACACGGGCCAGTCATCCCACTTGACCCCCTTCAGCTGGGTGATCATGGCGGCTCCGACTATGAGCATCGCGCCGACCGTACAGCTGTAGTCCACGACCTGGAACACCGGGCCTATGAACAGCGCGACGGCGAACAGCACGGCCACGGTTAGGGATGCCAGACCCGTCCTGGCGCCGGCCTCGATTCCGACGGTGGACTCCGCGAAGGATCCCGTGGGCGTCGCACCGACGACTCCGCTGATGACGGATGTGGCGGAGTCGGCTATCATCGCCTTCTCGCACTGGACGTTGCCGTTCTCGTCTATGATCCCCGCCCTCTCTCCTGTGGCCATCAGGGTGCCTGTGCTGTCGAAGAACTGGACGAACGTCAGCGATATGACGACCATCAGGAACTCCACGCTCACGAGGTCCGATGAGAGCCCGTCGATGAACGCGCCGAACTCGGGCATCACCGGAACGGACACCAGGGAATCGGGTATCGCGATTATGCCGAACACCATGCCGACTATCGCCGTTATGATCATACCGAAGAATATCGCCCCGGTGACCTTCCTGGCATAGAGGAACAGCGTCAGGAGGATGCAGAACAAGGACAGGATGACGGGAGGACTGGAGAACTCGCCGAGAGCCACGAGGGTCGAGTCGGAGTTGACGATGATCCCTGCGTTCTGGAGACCGATGAACACTATGAAGCAACCGATACCGGCCGTGATGCCGAACCTCAGGCTCGGCGGAATCTGGTCGAGGACCTTCTTCCTGACACCGCTCACGGCGATGAGGAAGAAGATTATGCCTGAGAGCAGGACAGCGACGAGGGCCTCCTGCCATGTGTATTGCAGACCTATCACGATGGTGTATGTGAAGAACGCGTTCACTCCCATGAGCGGGGCCTGTGCGACGGGGTACTTCGCGTACAGCGCCATCAGCAGCGTACCGATGATGGACATGACGATGGTCGCCGTGTAGCACGCGGATTGGTCCATCCCCGCATCCGCCATCATGGACGAGTTGACGACGATGATGTACGCCATCGCGAGGAAGATCAGTACTCCGCCCTTGACCTCGGTCTTTATGTCGGAGCCTCTTTTTGTTATCTCGAAGAAACGGTCCAGAGCGCCGGTTGTCTCCATGCTTGGGCGCACGGGTTGTGCCCTTTTAAGCCGTTCTCCGACAGCCCTTTATTCGACTTCCAGATACCGTCATTCATGGAGCTGGCTGTCATCCTGATAGGGCTGATCGTACTGGGGTTGTGCTCCGGGCTTTTCGGCGCCCTGTTCGGTCTCGGAGGAGGTGTGATATTCGTTCCGATCCTCCTGCTGTCAGGTGTCGCCGAGACCGCCACGCAGGCGGTGGCCATGAGCCTGGTCGGGATCATAGCAGGTTCCGTGGGAGCATCCACAGTCCTGATCAGCAAAGGGCTCTCGAACGTACGCCTCGGCCTCATGATGGAGATAACGACCTGCATCGGGGCGATAATAGGTGCGATGTTGGCCACCTACCTCGAGTCATGGATCCTCATGGTCCTGTTCTCGGTCATAATCATATACAGCGCATTCCGCATGATCATCAACCCTGAGAGGACCGTGGAGCCGTCCGACGGGGAGGACGGACCGATGACGTTCAGATACAGGGACGAATCCATAGGCGAGGACATCCGCTACGAGATCCAGAACGTCAAGAGCGGCATGGGCATCTGCACATTCGCCGGCGCCATCTCATCCATGACGGGGGTCGGTGGAGGGGCGATCAAGGTCCCGCTGATGAACCTCCACATGCACATCCCGATGAAGGCCGCCAGCTCGACCAGCAGCTTCATGATCGGCATCACCGCGTTCTCCGGTGCGATCACCTACTTCTTCGCAGGGGTCTTCACCGACCCTGCCGTATCCCCGCTGCTCAGCGGCGCCGGGATCGAGTCGCTTCTTCCGTGCGCTGCATGCCTCGCCTTCGGCGCGTTCTCCGGATCCCTGATAGGGGCCCGCTACGCCAGGAGGATTCCGTCGAGCCACCTCAGGAAGTACTTCTCGATCGTCCTCTTCGTCATGGCTGTCCTCGTCCTCCTCCAGGCAGGTGGTGTCCTGTGAACGCACCCGATCTCAACAGGAGCACTGCGACGACCCTGAGGGTCGGAATAGTCATCGGCATGGTCCTGATGCTCGCGGGACTCTGCCTCTACTTCATGGACGGGACGGACACCCTGATCTACATCGGCCTGCTGGTCCTGATCGTCTCACCTTTCCTGGGGGTCATCGCATCCTTCGTGGTGCTGGTCATCGAGAGGGACTGGAGATGGGCGGCGGTCGCGGCCATTCTCTTCGTCGTCACTGCGATCGGGATCGTCATCAGCCTCGAGTGATTCTATAACCCCTTATCCCGATAACCGTCTGGAGATCGGATGAACGGCTACACGGTCATAGATGAGAACAGATGGAGGAGAAGGGAGCACTGCGCCATTTTCAGGCACTACGTCGAGCCGTCGTACTGCATGACGGTCGACCTGGATGTCACCAACTTCCTGAGGACCGTGCGCAACGAAGGGTACTCGTTCACCATGTCGTTCATATGGGTAGTGTCCAAGTGCGCCAACGAGATCGAGGAGTTCCGCTACCGCTTCCTCAGTGAGAGGGTCGTCCTGTTCGACAAGATCGACACATCGTTCGCGTACATGGACGAGGGGGATGACCTGTTCAAGATGGTCACCGTCCCGTTCAGGGATTCCATGAGGGAGTACGTCCAGGAGGCCACGAGGGCCGCCAGGGCGCAGAAGGTCTACTTCCCATCGCCCCCGGGCATCGATGTGTTCCAGTTCTCCCCGATCCCATGGGTGTCCTACAGTCATATATCCCATACGAACCCCGGACATCGGAACAACGTCACGCCGATGTTCGACTGGGGGAGATACTCGGAGAGGGATGGCAAGGTCACGATGCCGTTCTCCGTGCAGGCGCATCACTCGTTCGTCGACGGCATACACATCGGCAGACTGATAGACAGCGTCCAGAGCTACATGGACGAGTACTGAGATGACGATTTGAGAATTGGTGCAAGGGAAGGGATTTGAACCCTCGAACTCCTACGAGAATAGGCCCTGAACCTATCTCCTTTGGCCAGGCTCGGATACCCTTGCAAAGAGCCTGAGGCCAAGGATTACATTCTTGTATATAGTAGTTCCGAGTCGAGGTCGCCTGAAGGATCACTCCTTCATTATCTTCATCCACCCGCCGGATTCGTAGATGGCGAGCTGCCTCTTGGCAAGGATGCCCTCGAACTCCTCCCAGGTGATGACGTCGAGCCTGTTGTTCTTCCCCTTGGTGAACTGGATCCCATCAGTACCCTTTACCTTTCCGGGCTTCAGTCCCTTGTTCTTGGCGATGGCCTGTGCCTTCTTGATATCGATGCGTTCCATTGCTATGGCAAACACCCCCTGTTATGGAGTAAATATCCCACTCTGTCGTATTTAAAGATTCTTTAAATATTGGCCAAAAATCGGTGCCATTTTACCATTTCCGGGCTGCCTCCAAAGAGCCAGATGTCTGCCTTCCTGAATGGGGCTGAGGACGACCGCGGAGATGGATGGATTCTCCATTTGCGGGAGGACCACAATAAATATGAAGTCAAGCGGGATGAAGAGTGCCATGGCGCAAGCCGACAGGATTCTGCTCAGGTCCTCGCCCGCAGAGAACACCAGCCCCGAGATGGGCATACTCTTGGGTCATGCCCTAGCCATGGACAACCGCAAGGTCGTGGTGGGCAGGGACCTGATGAGGAGCAGCTCCATGATGAAGGAGGCCCTAGTGGCCGGACTGACATCCTCCGGTGCGAACGTTCTCGACGTAGGCGTAGTCAGCTGTCCCGCGCTGGCACTGGCCGCCTCCAAGGGTGACTGCGCCGTATACGTCACGGAGTACCGCGGATACGGCATGACCAGCGGATACCTCCTGGTCAACCCCAACGGAAGCCTGTTCAGGAAGGAGCAGCTCAGACATCTGGAGATGTACCTCGTGGATCCCCCGAAGCTCCCAGAATCCGGAGGTCTGGGTCATGTGTATGAGGTGTACGGCGCCGTTGACGAGTACAACGCCAGACTGAGGTCTCTGCCCCCCGAGAAAGCGGAGTGCTCCGTCGTCATGGACTGCAACTGCGGCCCCGTCTCCGACTCCGCGCCTCAGATACTCAACTCCATGGGCGTCGACGTGCTGACGCTCAACGCGCAGAGGGACCTCGACTACGTATCAGGCGAGATGGATTCCCACGGGATACGCTCTGACAACGTTCAGAGGCAGGTCCAGTCCGAATCCGGGTACATCGGATGCGCCATGAACAAGGCCGGGACGATGACATCAGTCCTGGACGAGAACGGCCGCGAACTGAAGCCGGAGGAGGTGTTCGCGCTCACCGTCATGTTCCTGAGGCCGAAGAGCATCGCGGTCCCCATCGACACGTCCACGCTCATAGAGGATGCGTTCTACGGAAGGCTCAGCGAAGATCAGCCGCAGGTCGATTCGGACGGATACGTCATGACTTCCAAGAACGCGGCGGCTGTCTGCGAAGCCGTCGCATCCGGAGCAGAGCTCGGGTTCTACGACGGCGGTATCATCTACAGGGACATCAGCATGATGCCCGACGGGATCAGGACCGCCGCGGTCATGGCCGGGATTGCCGGCGACAAGAGCATAAACAAGATGATCGGGACGTTCCCGGAATACCTTCGCAGCAGGTCGGTGCGCGACTTCTCCGCCGTACCCGAGGCGTTCAAACGCGAGATGGACGAGAGGCTCCCCGGCATGGAGGGCAGGACGCTCGTGCGCGACTACGCCTGGAGGGTCGACCTGGAGGGCGGATGGTTCCTGGTGCGTCTAATCAAGACTCCCGGGCCCGCCATCGAGATCGTAGCCGAGTCCAAGGACAGGGCATATGTCATCGGCCTCGTCGAGATCGCGGGGGACCTGGTCGATGAGTGCCTCAAGGCCCTCTGACCTCGGAATATCACTTCTATATCGACGGGCTCCCCGCGGGAGTCGTACGCCCTCCAGCTCCTCCTGTCGTACGGCTGGCAGGTGATGAAATGGATCCCGCCGGTGTTGCTGAAGAACTCCTTGTCCGCCTCCGACGGCTCGTTGGAGTATCCCGGGTGGGAATGGGCGGACCCGGCTATGCTGTAGTCTATCGGCTCCATCCACTGGTTGAGGAAGCTGTGGCTGTCGCCGTACACCGTCCCCGGCAGCAGGATCATCTCCGAGATCACCCCATCTATCTCCCTCGTCATGCACAGGAACTCGTCGGGATACGTCGACCTGGCGGCGGCGTTGAATCCGTCGATGAAGTCGATATCCACCCCCCTGATGCGGTTCATAGGGTGTTCACCAGCTTGTCCCTCACCCTTGAGTAGAAGTCGGTGTCGTAGCGTATGAACCTGGCCTTACGGTCGGATAGCATGAAGTCCACCTTCGAGCACCCGTCCATCTTGAACTCCTCCTGTCCGTCGAGGACTATGAGGCACTCCTTGTCCAGGACGTTCTCCACGGTAATCTTGGATGTTGCCGGCACGATGAACGGACGGGAGTTGAACTTGTATGCGGCCATCGGGACGACCATCAGCGCCTTCACCTTGGGATCCATATAAGGGGCCCCGAGGCTCATGGCATAGCATGTGGACCCGGTGGGGGTCGATATGATGAGTCCGTCCGCCCTCAGCTCGGATGCCAGGACGTCGTCGATGTAGACCCTGAAGTGCCTGATCTTGGCGACGGATGCCGTGTGAACCACGGCTTCGTTCACGGAGGGTGTGAGATACTGCCCGTTGTACCAGCAGTTCAGCCTGAACCTGGTCTCCACGATGTAGTCCTCCCTGAGCAGGCGGTCGATCCCCTCCTTGATGTGGTCGTGATCGATCTCGGCGAGGAACCCGACGCTGCCACCGTTGATGCCTATGACCTTGGCATCGGTGTGCTGGAGGGCCCTGAGGAGCGTCCCGTCGCCTCCGACCACGATCACGATGTCGACGTCCATGTCGGCGAGAGGCATCCCGGGGATCCCCATCACCTCGGCTATGTCCGAGTCCACGAAGTACGTCTGGCCCTGCAGGGCGTCGATGACCTCCTGCGTGTACTTCACCGCGTTCCTGACGTGCCTGTTGGTGTAGACTCCGTACCTGTGCTCGCCGAGGGTCTCCCTCTGGGTGATGATCAGGTTGTAGACACTCATGTCCCCGACGGCGATGAAGTTGGACCTGTGCTCCAGATCGAACGGCATGTCCAGTACGTTGCCCTCGAGGTCGTAGACCTCTCCCCCGGCCTCCCTGAGGATGATGGTGCTCGCGGCGATGTCCACGATTCTGATGGCACGGGTGTACTTCTCGGACTTCATCAGGAATCCGTCGGCCTCCCCCTCACCGACGATGGCCATCTCCAAGGATGCGCATCCCAGGGAGCGGGAGGACTTCACGCGCTTGGCGAGGGCGAACGCGTCAGGATGGGCCCCGTTGCCCATGTAGATCATGACGAACAGGTCGTCCATCACGGCCTTCCTGACGTGGATCGGACAGCCGTTCTTGAAGGCACCCTTCCCCTTCTCCGCGGTGTAGACGTCCCCCGTGACAGGGTTCCTGAGATAGCCGAGACGGATGTCCGACAGCTTGGACGTGCCGACCGCCAGGGAGATCGTGAAGTACGGTATCCCCGCGATGGCGTTGGACGTCCCGTCTATCGGATCCATGACGAGGGTCTCCTCAGCACCATTGTCCACGAAGCCGATCTCCTCGCTGAGGATGTTCAGCGGGATGCGGTTAGACTGGATGTGCATCAGTGCGGCGTTCTCGGCCACCTTGTCTATCTGCGAGGTGGGCGTCCCGTCGGCGCCCATGCAGACCTCCTCGCCCTTGCACCTGGAGTTCGGGATCTTCTCGATGGCGGCCTGTACCGCATCGGCGATGCCCGAAAGGGTTTCCATCGTGATCATGTCCCGGGGGATGGTATTTCCCATTTTATATGCGATGTTCGATGGCTCACCATCATGGATGCTTTGGGTTTCACGTCCGGCAGGGTGTTCTCCGAGAGGGGTCGCCTATACACAGTGTCGTCCTGCCCCGGGAAGAGGGTCTACGGCGAGAGGCTGGTCCGCTCGTCCGGGATGGAGATGCGGGAGTGGGATCCGCGCAGGAGCAAGCTGGGGGCATACCTGTCGGTCGGAGGGACCGCGTTCCCGTTCAGAGCGGACAGCAGCGTCCTCTATCTGGGGGCGTCCAGCGGCACCACCGCATCGCATGTGGCGGACATATGCTCCGACGGGAAGGTGTACTGCGTGGAATTCGCCCAGAGGATGTTCAGGGACCTCGTGAAGACCTGCGAGGACAGGCCGCAGATGATCCCCATCCTGGGCGACGCTACGAAGCCTCAGGAGTACTCTGTGTTCGCCGGCTCAGTCGACGTGGTCTACCAGGATGTGGCCCAGAAGAGGCAGGCGGACATCATCTGCGACAACATGGACGCCTTCGGCGCGACGTACGGCATGGTTGCGGTGAAGGCCCGCTCCGAGGACGTCACCGCCGCTCCGGAGAAGGTGTTCGCCGACACGGAGGCGCGCATCAGGGACAGGGGTTTCCACATCGTCGACGCACGTCCGCTGGAGCCGTACGAGAAGGCGCATGAGATGATCGTTTTCGAGAGGCGGCGAGGATGAGGACGGCGTACGCTGTGGCGTTCTCTGGGGACCGTTTCCTGATGGTCTGGCACAGTCGCCGCAACGGGTGGGAGATGCCCGGAGGGCACGTGGAGGAAGGCGAGACGTCCGCCCAGGCGGCGGCCCGCGAGTTCCTGGAGGAGGCCGGGTACGAGGTGGAGATCCTAGAGACGCGCGACATTGGGTACTGCGACGTCTGCGCGGCGGTGCTGGGGCGTAAGGTGAGGGACGACAGCGAGATGGAGTCCCGCCTGTTCTCCGAGCTGCCCGAACAGCTCTCGTTCGACCGCGAGGAGTACCTGGACACGATCCCATGGGCCAAATCCGTCGTGGACTCCCGCGTTAGAGCCCCCTCCCGCCGATGGGTCACGCGCGTCCGCGCTCCCATAAGACCTTTTAAATACTCTATCCGCATCGCAAGCCTCAGCCTCGCCGCCTAGGATATGATTCGGAGGATCAGACTATGGCAAGAATGCACACAAGAAGGAAGGGCAAATCCTGTTCCAAACGCCCCATGATTTCCGAGAACCCCGCATGGGTTCCTCTCAACGCCACCGAGATAGAGGACCTCATCGTGAAGCTCGCGAAGGACGGAATGGTCTCCGCCAGGATCGGACTTGTTCTCAGGGACCAGTACGGTGTCCCCAACGTCAAGCTCGCCACCGGCAAGACCATCACCCAGATCATGGAGGAGAAGGGAGTCGCAGGATCCCTCCCCGAGGACCTGGCCAACCTCATGAGGCGCGCCATCGACCTGAACGTCCACCTCAGGGACAACAGGGGAGATGTCTCCAACAGGAGGGGTCTCAACATGATCGAGGCAAAGATCAGGAGGCTCGAGCGCTACTACAAGAGGAACGGTGTCCTTCCCGCAGACTGGAAGTACAGTCTCAGCAACGCGGAACTCATGCTCAAGTGAGTCCCATGGAGGACAAGGTACCTTCAAAACTCCTTACCACTCTTTCTACAGCCGCGGACATAGTCCGCGGCCATGACTTCATCCAGGTATACTCCCACTACGATGCGGACGGTGTGTCGTCCGCGGCCATCCTCGCCAAGACGCTGCTCAGAGCGGGGAAGGAGTTCCGCGTCACGCTCTTCACGACGCTGAACGACTACAACATGGAGGTCATCCGCAACACCAAGGCGGACTGCATCATCATCTCGGACCTCGGGGCGTCGTACATCGACCAGCTGGACCAGCTGGAGCAGGATGTTGTGGTCCTCGATCACCACACGATAATCTCCGAGGCGAAGAGGGTCTGCTACGCCAACCCGCACCTCTACGGGATCGACGGCATGACGTCGGGATGCGGCGCCACGATGTGCCTGCTGTTCGCTGTCACCATGGACGAGAACAACTGGGACCTGGTGCAGATCGCCTTCGCCGGCATCGCGGGGGATAGGCAGCACATCAACGGGCTCTCCGGGCTGAACACGTACCTCCTCGAGGAGGGGACGAAGAGGGGCTACATCGAGAGGATGCAGGGCTCCCTCATACCTTCCGGAGACCTCCAGACCGAGCTGTTCCTGATAACGGACCCGTACATACGCGGCGTCAGCGGCAACGTCGACGGCGTGGCCAAGCTGATGTCCGACGCGGGGATCGAGAATGGCAAGACGTTCATGGACCTCACCGAGGAGGAGCGCAGGAGGCTCTCGTCCCTCATCGCCATCAAGCTCACCGAGCAGGGGGTGCAGCTCTCATCGATGAACGAGATCGCCCGCGACAGGTACTACCTGAAGGGCATGAAGATGGATGCGGAGTACCTCTCTGCCATCCTGAACAACTGCGGACGCTCGGGCATCGGAGGCGTGGGGATCGCCGCCGGCATGGGCGACGAGAGATGCATACAGGAAGGCGCCAGGCAGAACCAGGAATCATCCAAGGCCGTCGTCGAGAGCATGGTCGAGCTGGATTCCAGAGGCCTGAACCAGATGGAGCACATACAGTGGTTCGATTCCACGGATTCCGGGTTCACGGGCATGCTCTGCGGCATCTCGATGCAGTCCATAGGCGACCACACGAAGCCCACCATCGGCATGAACAAGTCGAACGACCCGGTCAACCTGTCCTCGAGAGGCATGTGGTGCCAGCTGGACAGAGGGGTCGACCTCGCCAAGGCCATGAGGGAGGCCTGCGCCTCCGTGGGCGGACAGGGCGGCGGACACAAGATCGCCGCAGGCGGATCGGTACCGCTGGACAAGGTGGACGAGTTCCTTCAGAACCTGGACAGAATCATCGGCGAGCAGATCAGCTCCGCCAGGTGACCTCCACTTCGTCCGTCCTGAACCTCTGGCGAACCGCGGTCTCCGCCACATCCATCCTTACGCCGGAATTGTACATCTCCGCACCGAGCCATGCGATCATGGCGCCGTTGTCCATGCAGAACCTGCGGTCCGGCACGTACATCTCCGCACCACGGGCATGCGCCATGTCGGCGACCATGTCCCTCAGGCGGTTATTCTGGGCCACCCCTCCGCCGAGCAGGACCTCGTCCTTCCCTATGTGCGCCATCGCCCTCTCGGTGACCTCGGTCAGCATCGCGAACGCGGTCTCCTGCACTGACAGGGCGATATCCTCCAGCGGAACGCCCTTCTTTCTCAGAGCCACGGCGGCGGTCATGAGGCCCGAGAACGACACGTCCATCCCCTTCACCGAGTAGGGCAGCGGATAGTAGCGGTCCCCGTCCTTCGCAAGCTTCTCGAACACCGGCCCCGCGTAGAATCCCATCCCGAGCTCCCTGCCGAGCTTGTCGAGCATGTTGCCGACCCCGATGTCCTGCGTCTCGCCGAAGATCCTATAGCGGCCCTCCGCGAAGGCGATGACCTGGGTGTTGCCGCCTGACGCGTAGAGCAGCGCGGGATCATCGCAGCCGCACTGTGCGCGGCCGATCTCCACATGTGCGACGCAATGGTTCACACCGACTATCGGGACCCCGAGAGAGCACGACAGCGCCCTGGCGGCGGTGCCGGCCACACGGAGACAGGGGCCGAGGCCGGGGCCCATCGAGAAAGACACCAGGCCGACGTCGGAGAGGCTGATGCCTGCCTTGTCCACCGCTTCGCGGATGATGCGGGAGACGACATCGGAATGGTGGTTCGCCGCCTCCCTGGGATGGAGCCCGCCTTCCTTGGGACGGAACATGTCCAACTCATTGGCGAGGACGTTGCAGTCGTCGTCGACTATCCCCACGCCCAGCGTGTGGGCGGTACCCTCGATCCCCAGCGTGATCATGAGGTTCCCGAGACCTTCTCCGTATTTGAAGTCGCGTAAAACGTCCCCTCTTATGGACAAATATATAACATACTCGGAACTAGTAGAAGCTAAGCGTGCATCTGATGGGGTCATCGGCGTTTAGATGCTCATTCATCCAATAATCTCCTACATAGACCTCCTCCACGCTCCGTAATATATCGATGGTCGAGCCAAAAGATATAAGAACAGGAAGGATATCATGCCCTATGCTGGGCTCGTGGTCTAGGGGTTATGACGTCGCCTTGACATGGCGGAGGTCGCCGGTTCAAATCCGGCCGGGCCCACCAGCTTCTATTTTCTCAACTACGATCGCATCGTTCATTTTGCGCTCGTTCGGGATTTGATATCTATGGATTTTGCAGCCGCTATCGGGACCGTCAACACGTATGTATGGTATGTAGCGTTCGTGTTCCTGGTCGGCCTCGGTATCTATTTCATGATTAGGCTGAAAGGTCTCCCGATTTTCAGGATACACAAGACATCGAAGCTTGCTCTGTCCGGAACAAAGGAAGGCAAACACAGCCACACAGTATCGTCGTTCGAAGCTTTCTGTATCGGCCTCGGCGCCCGTGTGGGCGTCGGGAACATCGCCGGAGTCGCCAGCGCCATCGTCGTCGGAGGTCCCGGAGCCGTGTTCTGGATGTGGATCTTCGCAATCATCGGATCCGCCAGCAGTTTCATGGAATCCACCCTCTCCCAGATGTTCAAAGAGAAGAAGTCCGATGGACAGTACCACAGCGGACCTGCCTACTACGCCCTCAAGGGTGTCGGAAGTCGCCCCCTGGCCGTCCTTCTCGCGGTCCTCATCATCATCACGTTCGGAATCGGATTCGTCGGCGTCCAGGCGACGAACTCCGCCACAGCGCTGGACAGCGCCTTCAGCCAGTATCTCGGACTCGAGAACGGAACGATCATCTTCGGTGCCATAATCGCCCTCGCCGCTGCCATCATCATCTTCGGTGGCCTCAAGAGGATCGCGGTCTTCTCCACCAAGCTCGTCCCCATCATGGCCCTCGCCTGGTTCGTCTTCTGCATCATCATCGTCTGCTGCAACATCGACGGAGTCGTCCATGCCGTGGAGATGATCTTCGAGAACGCATTCGGAATCCAGTCCATCGGCGGAGGTGCGCTGGGAACCGTCATGATGATGGGTCTCAAGCGCGGAGTGTTCTCCAACGAGGCGGGTCTCGGTTCCATCGCCAACATCGCCGGAACCGCGGATGTCAAGCACCCTGTCAAGCAGGGTATGATCCAGTCCTTCGGAACCATCGTCGACACCCTGATCGTCTGTTCTTTCACAGCGTTCGTCATCCTCTCCTCGGGCACGTACGACCAGATCATCAACGTGTTCAACGAGGGAGTCACCGACGTAGGAAACGCGACCCTCGTGCAGAACATCGCCGAGGCCACATTCCTCGGAGAGGCGGGACCGATCATCATCTCGATCTTCCTGCTGCTGTTCGCGTTCACCAGCCTGATCGGATACTACACCATGAGCGAGTCCAACATCAGGTTCATCAAGGACAGCAAGGGATTCGTCTTCGCGGTCCGTGTCCTGGTCATCGCCGTGGCGTTCCTGTCCTGTGTCATCAGCACCGGACAGATGGAGACCATCTGCGACACGTTCATGGCAGCCATGGGTGCCGTCAACATGATCGTCGTGTTCTACCTGAGCAAGTTCGTCTTCAGGGCCTACAAGGACTGGAGGGAGCAGGAGGACGCAGGCGTGGAAGACCCGGTGTTCCATCGCGACGTGGTCAAGGACCTCTGCAACGATAAGACAAACATCACCGAGTGGGAGTGATCCCATGACGCCGGGGGATACCCCGGCTGAAAACCACTTACCCCGCCGCGAGACGTTCTTCCGGCGGGGCGACAGCTTCACCGTGTGACTCAGAGGATCGCTATGTTCTCCGAGATCACAGCGTCATCGTGAGCCTTGTATCCGAGGACGAACTCTATCTCGTCGCTGTGCTTCCCCTTGATCATCTTGAGATCGGTGGAATCGTAGCCGATGATCCCCTTGGCGACGACGGATCCGTTGCAGACGATATCGACGACATCGCCCTTGTTGAACCTGCCCTCCACATCACTGATCCCAACCGGCAGCAGGGATTTGTGGGCCAGGACGGCCTTCTGCGCCCCATCGTCTATGATGATCCTCCCCGATGAATGGGCGGACTTAATCCAGCGCCTCTTCTTGGATATGCCTGAGTTCGCCACGAATATCGTGCCTATGTCGTCCCCGGTGCATGCCCTGTAGATGACCTGGTCCTCCTTGCTGAGGGCGATGATCATGCTGCAGGCGGCATCGTGGCAGACCTGCGCCGCGCTGAGCTTCGTCTTCATGCCGCCGGTGCCGACCCCGGACACGGAGTCCCCGGCCATGTGGCGGACATCGTCGATGCTGTAGACGACCGGCACGAGCTTCGCATCCGGATTGGAGGTGGGGTCGCTGTTGTACAACCCGGCGACGTCGGACAGGATTATGAGCAGGTCGGCATCCGTCCTGCTGGCCACTATCGCCGAGAGGGTGTCGTTGTCGCCGAACTTGATCTCGCTGATGCACACCGCATCGTTCTCGTTGAAGATCGGCACGACGCCGTTCTTCAGCAGGGACTCGATGGTGTTGTTCATGTTCACGGCCTCCGTCCTGTCGGAGTAGTTGTCCAGCGTCATCAGGACCTGGCCCACAATCATGCCGTGGCGCTGGAAGCACTCGCCCCACTCCTTCATCAGTATCCCCTGACCGACGGCGGACGCCGCCTGTCTGATCGGGATCTCGTTGGGCTTCGGCTTCACCTTCATCGCCTTCAGACCGATGGCGATAGCTCCGGACGAGACGATGAGCACCTCTATGCCCATCCCTCTGAGACGGGCGACCTGCTCCGCGACGGAGTCCATGAAGTCCCTGGAGATTGACGTCTGGTTCCTCATGATCGATGAGGACCCGATCTTGACCACGACCCTCCCGACCTCTCCGAGGAGGTCCTTCCTGGAGACCATGTCACTCCCCTCTGTAGGGGTAGGGAGCGTTCGACGGGGTGTGCTTGAACGGCCTGCACCCCGGGCCCACGTAGTCCTTGACCACCTGGCCGTTCCCGACCAGGACGTACTTGTAGATCATCAGGCCCTCCATCCCGACCGGTCCGCGAGCATGGATCTTGTTCGTGCTGATCCCGACCTCCGCACCCTTGCCGTACCTGTATCCGTCGGCGAACCTCGTGGATGCGTTGACGAAGACGTCCGCCGAGTCGACGGACCTGGCGAAGGCGGCGGCGCGCCTGACGTCCTTCGTGACGATCGCATCGGTGTGATGGGAACCGTGCGCGTTGATGAAATCCACGGCCTCCTGCAGGGAGCCAACGACCTTGATGGAGATTATGAGGTCCCCGTATTCGGTGTCCCAGTCCTCGGATGTCGCGGGGATGGCGTCGGTCATCCTGCATACCGCCTCGTCCCCTCTGACCTCCACACCGTTGGCCTCGTAGGCTGATACGATGCGCGGAACGAACACATCTGCGATGGCGGAACTGACCAGAAGGGTCTCCGTGGCATTGCAGACCGCGGGATACTGGATCTTGGAGTCCAGGGCGACCTCGACCGCCATATCCTGGTCGGCGAACTCGTCGACGTAGACGTGACATACGCCCGCGGCATGTCCGAGGACAGGGATCCGGGTGTTCTCCTGTATGTAGCGGACGAACTCGTTTGATCCCCTGGGGATGAGCAGGTCGATGTACCTGTCCAGGTCCAGGATGACGTTGATATCCGCCCTAGTCTCGAGGAGGACGAACGCATCGGCTGGGACCCCTGCCGTCGAGGCGGCGTCCCTCAGGATCGTGAACAGTACGCGGATCGAGTTCGCGGCCTCCCTCCCACCCTTGAACGCCACCGCGTTGCCGGACTTGAGGCACAGGGACATGATCTGCGGGACCACGTCGGGACGGGACTCGAATATCATCCCGAGCATCCCGATGGGGCAGCGGATCTGGTACAGGGTGAGGCCGTCGTCCAGATCGAGCGCGGACATCTGCTCTCCGACGGGGTCCGCCAGGCCAATGACGTCGTTGATGCCCGCGATCATCCCGTCGATCTTGGATCCGTCGATCTTCAGCCTCTTGTACATCGATCCGGATATCTCGCCGCTGTCCAGCATCGCCTTCGCGGCCTCCAGATCCCTGGTGTTGGCCTCCAAGATCTGCTCGCGCGACGCGTCCAGTGCTTGCGCCATGGCGCCCAGCGCCCTGTCCTTGACCTCCGTGGACAACACGGACAGTTCTATCGAAGCTGCTTTGGCCCTCTTGATATCCGAGACGACGTCAGACATTGTACCGACCCGTAATCGCCGATGCCAATAATAATTGCGCGTACGCGCGAATAATATTTTTATAGCGTGAGAAGTTGGGGAATCCTGAGCCGAGGTAGCCAAGCCCGGTATGGCGGCGGTCTCGAAAACCGCTGGAGTAATCCTCGGGAGTTCGAATCTCTCCCTCGGCGCCATTTCTTTCATCCTCATCCAGTTGCCATCCGTACTTACAGTCATCGCCTAATCTATGTGAGCTACTGTTACACTACTTTTCGAAAAGGAAAACTAGTATTTTCACTACTTTTCGAAATAAAAAAGTAGTAATTTTACTATTTTTAGAAACGGAAAAATAGATTACTCCGAATTGGGATCTACTCTCATGGAGAGGAAGATCACCGCTTTGTTGCAGAAATGGAAGGACAGTGGTGATGAGACCGCCCTCATGGTCAAAGGAGCCAGACAGGTCGGGAAGACATACATCATCGACGAATTCGGGACCAGTAACTACGATTATTATCTGAAGATTGATCTGAGGGATGAGAGAATTGATGACGATTTCTGGGCGGGGAAACAGACTGAGCTCATCCAGAGGATAACATTGAGGTATCCGGAATTCCGTGTCGTCAAAGGAAAGTCCCTTCTGTTCCTCGACGAGATACAGGACTGTCCCGCCGCCATATCCGCCCTGAAGGCACTGTCCAAAGACAGAACACTCGATGTCATCTGCTCCGGATCATTCCTCGGCCTGTACGAGAAATCACCCAAAAGATACCCTGTAGGCTACGTGCACGAAATCACGATGCACCCCATGGATTTTGAGGAATACCTGTGGGCACTTGGACTGTCACACGAACAGACCGAAAGCATAGGAAGGCATGTCCGCGAGAGGAAACCGTTCGACCCGCCCGTTCTCCATACAATGGAGTCATACTACCGTCAATACCTCATCGTGGGAGGGATGCCGCTACCTGTACTGAAATCAGTGACCTCCGTCAACGCCGGGGATTACATGGACGCGCAGGATGACATCATCAACGGATACGAGCAGGACATCCTGGCCTATGCGGAGGACGCGAAGGATGATGTCTTGAAACTCCTGAGACTGGTCCCGACGGAGCTGGGCAAGACCAACAAGCGCCTCAGATTCAAGGACATAGACAACGAGGAGAACAGGGGCATCAGAGAATACAGGGAACCGATAGACTGGATAGAGGGCTCCAGATTCGTCACCGTATGCCGCAGACTGTCGGCGATTGAGCGCCCGCTGAGAAGGAACTCCAGAGAGAGTATGTTGAAGATGTACATGGTGGACACCGGGCTCCTCGTGAGGATGTACGGCGGCGGCACCGTGGAGGCGATGATGAGAAAAGACCTGTCGATCAATGAAGGTGCCATCGGCGAGAACTCCGTCTGTCAGATGCTCACAGCATGCGGCATCTACCCGTTCTACTATGAAGTGGACAAGGAGGTGGAGGTGGACTTCATCGCCGAGATCGGATCGGAGATATTCGCCATCGAAGTAAAGACCGGGAAGAAACGCCGTGCAAGATCGCTCAAAAAAATGATGGAGATGGATGCAGGCAGAAACATAAGCAGATGGGTAAAATTCGAGTACGGCAACATCATGATGACCGAGGATGGTGTGGAACAATATCCCCTGTTCTGCGCCGCATTCGCCGGACTGTTGACATCAGAGGCAGAGGTGCACCTGACGAGGGGGGACCACGATCTGGTCATCTGAGACGAAACATGGAAAAGTCGTTCTCAGATACTCCAATCATGAACGACAGCTCGAAATTCTGGACTGCAGTGTTGGTATCGACCGCCCTCATCCTGCTGGACGTTGCGCTGATCCTGATGTCGGCGATACCGATGTGGCTGTTCTGGGTGATCCTGGCGGCCTCGATCGTCCTCATGTTCGTGCCGATCCTGTCGTTCAAGGGTGCCCAGGCATCGGTTTCCGACGGTCGCCTCCGCATCAAAGCACCTTTCGTCGACCTGGACATACCGCTCTCATCGATCCAGGCCGTCGAATGCAGGACATCGTTCGACATGGGTCTCCGCATGTACGGATACGGAGGGATCAGCTCGGGATCCGGAGATTTCACGAACAAGGAGTTCGGATCGTACACGTTCGCCGGGACCAAGAAGACCCCTCTATACGTCATAGTGCGCCATAGTGGGAAGAAGATCCTGGCCTTCAACGTCGGCGACGAGACGGAGACCATGGCCGTCTATCGCGCCCTGATAGAAGGGACGGATGCCAAGGGTGTCGTCATCACCCCAGAGGAATCCGAGAAGGCGGCCGGCGGCCACAGAAGCATGAGGAACTTCCTGGTCGCTTTCACAGTGATCTGCATCGCGGTCGTCGCCGTCATCATCGTCGTCATGATGGTGTCAGGCCACGTGAGCGTGAGCATGGATGACGACAGCTTGGAGATCGATGCCACCATGATGCACGAGGACATTCCGTTCGACGACATATCGTACGTCGAGCTCAGAGACGATGTGGATTACGGTATGAGAACAGGGGGCTTCGGCGGGAGCGACATAAGCAGCGGCAACTTCAGGAACGACGAGTTCGGGTCGTACAGGCTCGCCATACACAACGACGTCGGTCTGTGCATAGTCGTGCACCTCGTCGATGGGAACGTCGTGGTGTTCAACATGGACAACGAGGAATCCACGAGAACGTTCTACGCGGACCTGGTCGATGTCCTCGACGGAGATGTCACGCCTATGATCCTCCGGATGCCCACAGGAGCATGTCTGTTGTAAAAACAACATATCCTTTATAACAGACCATCCCGGTAGTTACATCGGATACTATGCAGCCGAACATGCAGAAATACCCCCTCACAGACGAACAGATGGATGCCCTTCTCGCCAGGGCGAGGATGGGTGTGATCTCCACCATCGGGGAGGACGGATACCCCTATGGAACACCCGTCAACTTCGTGGTCATGGACGGAAGGATCTTCTTCCACGGAAGGAAGGTCGGGGAGAAGGTCTCGAACCTCAAAAGGGACCCGAGATGCTGCTTCACCGTAGTGGAGGAGAAGGGGTTCGAGAGATGCGACGACGGAGCATGCAACACGACTTCCCTGTACGAATCCGTGATCATCCGCGGCAAGGTCCAGACCATCGAGGACAACGACATGAAGATGAGGATCCTCAGGGCCACCGTGGACAAGCTGACCCCCGAGAGGAGGGAGGACGCCATCGAGGAGAAGAAGGTCCCGCCCACCGGGATCTTCGAGATCGTCCCCGAATCCAGGACCGGCAAGTACCACTCCGCCGAACCCGGGCACAAAATCTATCAGTGAAACACAAGGAGGTCGGACCGCAAGGTCCCCTCCACCGATGATCGGGCCGACGCTCTCAAGAGGCTTTGGACGGACCCGATGATGTGGGGGATCCCCCACATGACATGTCTTTCTTCAGAGTGATGCAGAAGTGTGCCGTGGGAGGGAACCCACGGCGATGGGATGGGTTTTGAGTGTTTCAGTTGGTCAGGTCGTCGATGGTCTCCTGAATCTTGTCCTTGAGACCCTTCCTGCCCTTCCTGGTCTTCGAACCGGCGGAGGAGTCGAGCTTCATCAGGAGCTCCCTCTCCTCTTCGCTGACCTTCTTGGGAACCGTGACGGAGACCCTGACCATCATGTCTCCGCGGGTGGAGGAGTTGGTCTTGGGGAGACCCTTCCCGGGCACCCTCAGGACGGTGCCGACCGCGGTCCCTGCCGGGATCTTGAGTGCGACCTTGTCGCCGTCGATGGCCGTCACGGTCTCCTCGCCTCCGAGCACCAGCTTCGGATAGGTCGTGGTGATGCCGGTCCAGAGGTTCGGTCCGTCACGGTCGAAGGTCTTGTCCTCCTTCACGTGGATCACGACGAACAGGTCCCCAGCGGGACCGCCGTTGTATCCGGCGTTGCCCTCCCCGGCGACCCTCAGGCGCATGCCCTCCTCCATCCCCTTGGGGATGTTGAGAGAGATGTGCGCATCCTTGCTGATACGGCCGGTACCGCGGCAGTGGGGGCACTTCTCGTCGGATGTCCTCCCCCTTCCGCCGCACTCGGGACATTCGCGGACGGTGACCATCTGGCCGAACATGCTGTTGGTGACCATCTGGACCTGTCCGGACCCGCCGCATTTGCGGCATGTGGTGACCTTGCCGTCCTTGCCTCCGGTCCCTTTGCAGGGCTCGCACACGACGGTATGAGGGATGTCCAGGTTGACCTTCTTCCCCTCTAGGACGTCCTTCAGGGTGATCTCCAGATCGTACCTCAGGGACTCGCCCTGCTGAGACGAGTTGCGGGACCTCGAACGGCGTCCGCCGCCGAACATGGACCCGAATATGTCCCCGAAGATGTCGCTGATGTCGTCCGCCCTGGTGAAGTCGTCCCAGGTGAATCCGTCCTGCCCGAACTGCTGCTTGACCCCGTCGAATCCGTACTGATCGTACATCTTCCTCTTCTCGGGGTCAGACAGCACCTCGTACGCCTCGGACAGCTCCTTGAACTTGGCCTCGGCGACGTCCTTGGGTTCGGTGGAGACGTCGGGGTGGTACTTCTTGGCAAGGCTACGGTAGGCCTTCTTGATCTCGTCGGCGGTGGCGGTCTTCTCCACCCCGAGGATCTCGTAGTAGTCTCTCGGCATCTCCACTCACCCGTTTCACTCGTCGTCGACGATCTTGTAGTCGGCGTCGACGTAGTCGCCGTCGGCCTTCTCCTGGGATGCCTGACCGGTGGTCTGCTGACCGCCCGCCTGCTGACCGGCTCCCTGCTGGGCCCCGGCCTGCTGCTTGGAGGCCTCCTGGTAGACCCTCTGGCTGATGGGCTCCATCGCCTTCATCAGAGCGTCCATCTTGGACTTGATCTCGTCGACGTTGTCGCCCTTGTTCGCGGTCTCGAGGTCGGAGATCGCGGTCTCGATCTTCATCCTCTCCTCCTGGGTGACCTTCTCGCCGAGCTCGTCCAGGGACTTCCTCACGGTGTAGCATGCGGTCTCTGCCTGGTTGTGGACCTCGACCAGCTCCATCTTCTTCTTGTCCGCATCGGCGAACTTCTCGGCCTGCTTGACCAGCTCGTCGATCTCCTCCTTGCTGAGCTTGTTGGAGGACGCGATGGTGATCTTCTGCTCCTTTCCGGTGCCGAGGTCCTTGGCGGAGACGTTGATGATTCCGTTGGCGTCGATATCGAAGGTGACCTCGATCTGAGGCACTCCGCGGCGTGCGGGGGGTATGCCGTCGAGGACGAACCTGCCGAGCGAGGTGTTGTCGGCTGCCATGGGCCTCTCTCCCTGGACGACGTTGATCTCCACGGAGGGCTGGTTGTCCACGGCGGTGGAGAACACCTGGCTCTTCTTGGTCGGGATCGTGGTGTTCCTCTCGATCAGCTTGGTGGCGACGCCTCCGAGTGTCTCGATACCGAGGGACAGGGGCGTGACATCGAGCAGGAGGACGTCCTTGACCTCTCCGGACAGGACGGCGCCCTGGATGGACGCACCCATTGAGACGCACTCCATGGGGTCGATTCCGCGCTGGATCTTGGGTCCGACGACGCTCTCGACGAAGTTCTGCACGATGGGCATCCTCGTGGGTCCTCCGACGAGGATGATCTTGTCGATCTTGTCGGGGTTGAGGTGGGCATCGGACATGGCCTGCTCCATGGACTGCCTGCACCTGGAGACGATGGGCTCGACGAGCTCCTCGAGCTTGGCGCGGGTGATGGTCTGGATCAGGTGCTTGGGACCGGATGCGTCGGATGAGATGAAGGGCAGGTTGATCTCGGTCTGCATGGTGGTGGACAGCTCGATCTTCGCCTTCTCGCATGCCTCCCTGACCCTCCAGAAGGCCATGTTGTCCTTCGAGAGGTCGATACCTGTCTCCTTCTGGAACTCGCCGATGACGTACCTGGTGAGCGCCTCGTCCATATCGGATCCGCCGAGCTGGGTGTCACCGGATGTGGACAGCACCTGGAAGACGCCGTCGCTGAAGTCCATGATGGTGACATCGAGGGTTCCTCCTCCGAGGTCGAACACCATGATGGTCTGCTCCGTGTCGGATTTGTCGAGACCGTACGCCAGCGCGGCGGCGGTGGGCTCGTTGATGATACGGACGACGTCGAGTCCGGCGATAGCGCCGGCGTCCTTCGTAGCCTGCCTCTGATTGTCGTTGAAGTAGGCGGGAACGGTGATAACGGCCTTCTCGACGGTCTCTCCGAGATAGGATTCAGCGTCCTTCTTGATCTTCTGCAGGATGAACGCCGAGATCTGCTGGGGAGTGTACTCTTTGCCGAGGGCTGTGACCTTCTCGCTGGATCCCATCTTCCTCTTGACGTTCTTGATGGTTCCGTCAGGGTTAGTCACGGCCTGCCTGCGGGCTGGCTCTCCGACCAGGAGCTGGCCGTCCTTTGTGAAAGCTACGTAGGAGGGGAACGATTTCCCTCCGACGCTGGTTCCCTCTGCGCTGGGGATCATCGTGGGCCTGCCGCCCTCCATGACGGATGCGGCAGAGTTGCTCGTTCCAAGGTCGATTCCGATTATTCTTGACATTTCTCCTCACCTTCTGTCTCTGCTTTCTTCTTTGTGACTTTTACTTTCGAATATCTCAACACTTTCCCGTTGAGTGTGTATCCCTTCTGGAAGACCTCTGCGATGAGGCCGTCCTCGTCCCCGTCCACGGTGCACAGGGCCTCGTGGTACTCGGGGTCGAACTTCCCGTCTGCCGGGATCTCCTGCAGCCCGTTGGACTCCAGGACCTTCATCAGGTTGGCCCTGACTCCGCGGATCCCTTTGACGAACTCGGTCTCCTCGCCCGCGTGCTCCAGCGCGCGGTCCAGGTCGTCGACGACCGTCAGGAGGTCGCCCACGATGGAAGAGCAGGCATACTTGCGGAACTCCTCGTTCTCGCGCTGCGTTCTCTTGCGGAAGTTGTCGAAATCCGCCTGCAGCCTGCGTGCCATGTCCAGGTACTTGTCCGCCTGGGCCTGTGCATCCGCGAGCGCCTGGGCGGGATCGACGGTCTCATCCGCCTTCTTCTCCACCTCTTCAGACTTACCAGTCATCCGTAGCACCTCCTAGTCGTTCGATAACCTGTAATGAGGGGCCGGAGCCCCTCGGTTTGTTAGATTGTGTTTTCACTCGTCCATTCCGGGGGGCATTCCACCCTCTCCGACCTGGGGCATGGGGCTGGCCCTGGCGGCGATGACGTCGTCGATCCTGAGGATCATGACGGCGGCGTCGGTAGCGGAGTTGATGGCCTGTTTTCCGATCCTGTAGGGCTCGATGACGTTCAGGGCCTTCATGTCCTCGACCTTTCCGGAGTAGGGGTTGAGACCGGCGTACACCTTGCCCTCCTTGTGCTGCTTCCTCATCTCGATGACGATGTTGATCGGGTCGAGACCGGCGTTCTCGGCGAGAGTGTTGGGGATGGACTCCATGGCGGAGACGAAGGCCTCGATGGCGATCTGCTCCCTTCCGCCGACGGTGGCGGCGTAGTCGCGGAGCTGCATGGCGATCTCCATGGCGGTGGATCCTCCACCGGTGACCATCATGCCGTCCTCGATGGCGACCTTGACGACGGACCAGGCGTCGACCAGGGACCTCTCGACCTCGTCGGCGACGTGGTTGGTTCCTCCCCTGACGAGCACGGAGACGGTCTTGGGCTCCTTGACTCCGGTTATGAAGGTCATCTCCTCCTCCTCGACCTTCTTGAGCTCGACGGTCTCGGCGTAGCCCAGATCGGAGGGGTCGATCTCGGAGATCTTGTTGATGATGTTGGCACCGGTGGACCTTCCGAGCCTCTCCATGTCGGACTTCTTGACGCGCCTGCAGGCGTAGATGCCCTCTTTGGCGAAGAAGTGCTGGGCGAGGTCGTCGATTCCCTTCTGGCAGAAGACGACGTTGGCTCCGGAGGCCTTGACCTTCATGACCATGTCCTTCAGCATCTTCTCCTCCTCGGCGACGAACTGGGACAGCTGGTTGGGGTCGGTGATCTGGATCTTGGCGTCGATCTCGGTCTTCTTGACCTCGAAGGGGGCGTCGATCAGAGCGATCTTGGCGTCGTTGACGACCTTGGGCATGTTGGGCTGGACGGGCTCCTTGTCGATGATGAGGCCCTTCACGATGTAGGACTCCTCCATCTTGGCTCCGGCCTTCTTGACGGTCTGGATGTTCTTCAGGTCGACGGTGTACTTTCCGTCCTTGTCCTTGTCGACGACGGTCTTGACGGCGTCGACGACCATGTTGGAGAAGTACTCTTTCGAGCTGTTGACCTGTTTGGAGATCATCGCGGTCTGGGCGATGAGCTTCAGGAGGTCGTCGTCATCGATGGAGACCTTCATGGAGACGTTCTTGAGGACCTCCTGGGCCTTCTCGTTGGCGAGCCTGTATCCCGCGGTGATGATGGTGGGGTGCACGTTGGCGTCGATCAGGTCGGTGGCCTTCTTGAGGAGCTCTCCGGCGAGGATGACGCTGGTGGTGGTTCCGTCCCCGACCTCTGCGTCCTGGGTCTTGGCGACCTCGACGAGCATCTTGGCGGCGGGGTGCTGCACATCCATCTCCTTGAGGATGGTCACACCGTCGTTGGTGATGACGACATCGCCGACGGAGTCGACGAGCATCTTGTCCATTCCCCTGGGTCCGAGGCTGCTCTTCACAGCGTTGGAGATTGCCATGGCGGCCTGGATGTTGTTGAACTGAGCGTCTTTGCCTTTGTCCCTCTTGGTTCCTTCCCTAAGGATGATGACTGGGGCGTTACCCATTCCCATTTTTATTCCTCCAAATGTTCCTTGATTGGAATACTGAGACGGCTTTATGTTAGAACTTCTATATAAGGTTAATCAGTCTAACCACAGTCGGGACGGTAGACGGCTTATATAGAATAGATAGACAGGAGACATGGGCCCGTCCCCCTGCCGTCGCATGGCATGGTGACCCCGCCGGGGATCGAACCCGGGTTGTCGGTTCCGAAGGCCGACAGGATATCCCCTACCCCACGGGGCCCGTCTGCTCGTACATACAGCACCGATAAAGACGTTTGTATCGGGGGTTCCTGGAAGCAACCCTTTAACGTGTGTGGGCGGATTCGGCCCGCATGTCAAAGGTGATCCTGAACCACGGAGCTGGAGGGGAGCTCATGCAGGAGTTCCTGTCCAAGCACATCACGAACCACTTCCCGACCATGGACGCAGAGGTCCCGCTCGACTCGATGGACGACTCCGCCGTCGTCGACGATGTGGTCTTCACCATAGACGGGCACACCGTCAAACCCCTGTTCTTCCCCGGAGGGGACATAGGGAAGATCTCCGTGGCCGGCACCGTGAACGACATCTCGGTCATGGGCGCGTCCCCGCTGGCACTGGCCTGCTCGGTCATCATGGAGGAGGGCCTGGACGTGGATGTGGTCGACAGGGTCATGGACTCCATGGGCAGGACCGCGGCTGGATGCGGCGTTCCGATCGCCACCGGCGACACCAAGGTCGTCGAGTCCGGCGCCGTGGACCAGATGGTCATGTCGACATCCGCCATAGGGAAGCGCTCCCCGTACCTCGACTCGGACCTGGCCAAGGCCGCCGAGTACAGGAAGGTCGAGAACAGGTGGTGCACGGACTCCTCCGTCAGGCCGGGGGACGCCATCATCGTGTCCGGATACATGGGCGACCACGGCATAGCCCTGCTGTCCTTCCGCGAGGGATACGGCTTCGAGAGCGAGGTCCAGAGCGACGTGGCCCCGCTGAACAAGATGATCGCCGAGGGCCTGAAAGCAGGTGGCATCGTCGCCATGAAGGACCCCACCCGCGGGGGCCTGGCCAACACCCTTAACGAGTGGTGCTCCAAATCCCACATCGGCATGGAGATCGACTACTCGGCAATCCCCCTGAGGGACGGCGTGGTCAACGCATGCGACCTGCTCGGGATCGACCCGCTCAGCATCGGAAACGAGGGCAAGTGCGTGATCGGCGTGGTGCCCGAGATGGCCGACGAGGTCCTGAAGGCGATCAGGCGCACTCCGGAGGGCAAGGATGCCGCCATAATCGGTCATGCTGTCGACGGGCCGGAACGCGTGGTCCTGAGGACCGAGGTCGGCGGCAAGAGGATCCTCGAGGCCCCCGCAGGGGACCCGGTCCCGAGGATCTGCTGAGACCGGCGGGGGAGACCCCGCCGCCAAAACCCTGTCGGAGGTCGGCGGCTCATAGCTCGTCGTACTTCAGGTTCCTTCCCCTGCTCTTCTCGACCGGATACTTCTCGGCGTCTATCCCGATCTTGCGGACCAGCTCCGAATACAGGTCGATGCCGTTCGTCTGCGCGAACCTCAGTACGAAGTACAGGACATCGGAGAGCTCCTCCTTCACATGGGCGGAACGGACCGGATCCGACATTATCCCGTCGATGTCCTCCTCCGACTTGAACCTGAATATGTCCAGGAGCTCGGATGACTCCGTGACCATCCCGATGGCCAGGTCCTTCGGGTTGTGGTACCTGTCCCAGTCGCGCTCCTCGCAGAAATCGCGCACAAGATCCTTCATCTGAGACACGGTGGCTTCGGAATCGTCCATGGCACGTTGATGCTGACATCGGAGATAACCGTTGTCAGACCTGTTATATCCGAACGACCCCTATCCCCGGGCGGTGGATTCCATATGAAGGTAACAAGCAGCGCCATAAAGGACGGCTGGATCCAGGATAAGTACGGATGCAAGGGGGATGTCGTCGTCAACGGCATGCCGGGACTCTCCATCCCGTTCGAGATAACGGACGCGCCCGAAGGCACCAAGAGCTACGCGGTCATCTTCGACGACTACGACGCCGTCCCGGTGTGTGGCTTCGACTGGCTCCACTGGACGATCAGCGACCTCAGGAGAACATCCGTGGCCGAGGGCGAATCCCACAACTCCCCGGACTTCACCGAGGGATGCAACAGCTGGCACAGCGTGGCCGGAGAGAACACCGTTGAACAGGCGACCGGATACGGTGGACCCGCCCCTCCGGACAAGGAGCACAGGTACACCCTCAAGGTCTACGCCCTTGACACCGTATTGGATCTGAAGAGGGGATTCAGGCTGAACGAACTCTACTTCGCCATGCAGGGCCATGTTCTGGCACATGCCAAGGTCGTGGGGAAGTACGCACCCGAGTGATGGATCCTGAGGTCAGGGGCGGGTCGACCGCCTCCTCCAATCCTATTCCGCTTACTATGACGTCGAGGAATGCGACGAGCGGGACCTGGTCGCCAAGGCGAGATTCCATTCCCGCGGGGAGAAGTACCCGCTGACCAGGAGCGTCAACCTCTGGTCCGTGGAGGACAACGAGTAAGTCTTCATCTACGCCGACGACCATCTGGACCAAGAGGGGCTGGAACATGCCATACAAATGTCGATGATGTTCATGCTCGCCGCGACGCTGACCTCCCTCCTCTTCACCATGGGAGGCCGCATAGGCGATCTGGCGTCCGGGTTCGACGGCGTGGCGGCCGCACAGCTGGTGATCTCCGCGCCCCTGTTCGTCCTGGCGGTGTTCCTCATGGTCGAGGGGCTGAGGACCCTCAACGCCCAGAGACGGGCGAGACTGTCTGAGGGCGCATGAACGGCTCCGCGCCGTTCATATAGGGCGCGCGCATTGCTTCGGACGAGGTCATCAACTCATGGTAACTTTCCTGCCATTCCCCGGACTGAGGCCGAACATCAAGGCCGGCGAGCACGTCGGCGACCGCATATCCCCGCCTTACGACGTCATCGGACCAGACTATCTGAGGGACCTGCAGTCCCGTCCGCACAACGTGACCAGACTCACCCTCAACCCCGACTCGGACAAGAGGTACCACGGGGCCAGGAAGGAGCTTGAGCAGTGGATCTCCGACAGCGCCCTGAAACAGGACGCCGACTCGTTCTACGTCTACGAGCAGACCTTCGATGACAATGGCACCACCCGCGTCCGCAGGGGCATAGTCGGGATCCTCAGGACCGAGAGGTACGAGGACGGCAACATCATTCCCCATGAGGAGACGTTCTCCAAGGTGAAGGCCGACCGTCTGAACCTCCTGAGGGACATGGAATGCCACCTGGAGTCCATATTCGGGATCTACCAGGGATTCACCCCGGAGCTCAACAAGGCGATCAGGAACTCGGAGTCCCTCGTGTACAGGTACGTCGACTCCGACGGGGTCGAGCACAGGTACAACAAGCTCTCCGACCCTGAGATCACGAAGCAGATCACCGAGCAGCTGAGGGACCAGAAGATGCTCATCGCCGACGGCCACCACAGGTACGAGACGGCGCTCAACTACGCTCTCGAGAACCCGGACGATGAGAAGAAGCAGTTCGTCCTGGCCACGCTCGTCGCCGCCGACGACGAAGGACTGGTGATCTGGCCCACGCACAGGCTCGTGGACGCCGGAGACATCTCCGAGAGGAACGCGATAAAGGGGATCTCCAAGGCGATGACACTGACGGAGACCACCCGCGACGACATGGTCGCAGGACTGAAGGACCACATGATGGGACTCGTGTTCAAATCCGGCGCATGCTACTTCGCTGACTACGACGGAGGGGACGACCCCATGTGGACCCTGGACACCTACGTCGCCCAGGAGAAGATCCTGAAGGGCGTTTTCAAATCGGATGAGGGCAAGGCGGACGTGTCATACGACGCCGAGCTGCCTTCGGTGCTGAGGAAGATGGACGAGAAGCAGCACGACCTGGCGATCGTCCTCAACGACCCCAGCCTCCAGAAGATCTGGGACCTGTCCATGATCGGCAAGCGCATGCCGAAGAAGACCACGTTCTTCTTCCCCAAGATCTGGTCAGGGTTCGTCTTCTACAAGATGTTCTGATCACGGGAGGGCCACGCCCTCCCCCTTTACTCAACACCTGTCGTCCCGGACAGGGGATTTTGCCTGCAGCCCATACGCGACCTGATCGGATGGAAACGTATGCATGCAGGACGCGACACCGGATGATGCGCACAGATGATGGGTCAGAAATGAGATGGAGCCGCCGATGGGAATCGAACCCACGACCTACGCCTTACCAAGGCGTCGCTATACCCCTTAGCCACGGCGGCAGTGTGTAGGGATGCGTATTGGCACCCTGTTGATAAAGGTTACTGTTCCCCTGATTGAGAGGAGCACCTCCCAGGACCACGCCGAGGATGTCGCTTCAATAAAATGTATATAAGTATGCATCAATGAACATACGATTTGATGTTCGGCGACCGCCAACCCACCGAAGGGGCCCAGACCCGCGACAGCTTCAGCGGGAAGAGGGGATTCATCCTCGCAAGCATAGGCTCAGCCGTCGGGATGGGGAACATCTGGCGCTTCCCTGCCATGGTGTCGCTGTGGGGCGGCATGACGTTCATCATCCCGTACCTGATATTCGTGGTCCTGATCTCCGCATCCGGCGTGATAGGCGAGTTCGCCCTCGGCCGCGCCGCCGGCGCAGGACCCAGCGGCGCCTTCGGGATGTGCACGGAGCGCCGGTACGGAAACAGGAAGATCGGAGAGCGCATCGGCCTCATACCGGTCATAGGATCCCTGGCCCTGGCGATAGGATACACCTGCGTGGTCGCCTGGATCATCAAATACACCTGCATGGCGTTCAGCGGAGACCTGTTCGGGATGGGGCAGGACATGGACGTCATATCCGGGACCTTCAACGACACGGCGAGCGCATGGGGAGCAAACGCATGGGTGGTGGTCGCCGTCGTGGCGACGCTGGTCATCATGTCGCTGGGAGTGTCCAGGGGCATAGAGAGGGCGAACAACATCCTCATGCCCGTCCTGTTCGTCCTGCTCATCGGACTCGCGATCTACGTCGGGACGCTGCCCGGGGCGTCTGCGGGATACAGCTACATCCTCACGATAGACTTCGACCTCCTGGCCAACCCCCTCGTCTGGATATTCGCGTTCGGTCAGGCTTTCTTCTCCCTGTCCGTCGCCGGGAACGGGAGCGTGATCTACGGATCGTACTTCAAGAAGAACGAATCGATCCCGAGCGCGGCGTTCTATGTCGCGCTCTTCGACACCATCTCGGCGTTCCTGGCCGCGATGGTCATCATCCCGGCCATGGCGGCAGGCGGTGCGGAGCTCAACGAGGGCGGACCGGGACTGATGTTCGTCTACATCGTCAACGTGTTCAACGGAATGGCCGGCGGGCAGATCATAGGCATCGTGTTCTTCGTAAGCGTCCTGTTCGCCGGAATGGCCTCCATCGTCAACCTGTACGAGGCCCCGGTGTCATTCCTGCAGGAGAGGTTCGGCGCCGGCCGCGTCAAGGCCACCGTGGCCATGCTGGTCATCGGCGGCGCGGTCGCGCTCTGCATCCAGTCCATCGTCTCCCCGTGGATGGACGGCGTATCGATATACGTGTGCCCCCTGGGGGCGCTCCTGGCGGCGGTCATGTTCTTCTGGGTCGCCGGAAGCGATTTCGCCCTGGAGAACGTCAACGAGGGTGCCAGGAGACCGCTGGGCAGATGGTTCATACCGCTAGGCAAGTACGCATACTGTGCCCTCACGCTCGTGGCGCTGGTCGCCGGGGCGCTGCTCGGCGGGATCGGATGAGTCCCGGCCCGAAGGCCGGGTAAAGATTGTTTTCAGTCCGACTCCCCGCCGTGGATGCGGCGGAGGAACCTCGGACCTTTCCAGCTCCAGTCACCCATCAGGTGCATGAGGGCAGGGACCACGTACGGGACCACCAGCAGCGAGTCGACGAGGATGGCGAACCCGAGCGCGAACCCGATCTCCTGCAGCATCGTGGATCCCGATATCAACAGGGTCAGGAACGTGCCGCCCATTATGAGCCCGCAGAGGGTGATTATCCCTCCTGACCTCGTCAGGGCATCGCGTATGGCATCGTCGTTGGAGAATCCCCTGACCTTCCCCTCCCTGATGCGGGTCGTCAGGAGGATGTCGTAGTCCATACCGAGCCCGAGGCATATCACGAACAGGACTATCGGGACTATCCATACGACCTCCGCGCCCAGGGCGTGGGCGAACACCAGCTGCAGCATCCCCAGCGTCCACACGACGCTCATCATGATCGTCGCTAGTGACCTCACGGGGGTCAGATACGATCCTAGGACCAGGAGCAGCAGGATGTAGATCAGAACCATGACACCGACCTCGATCCATGAGAACTCCGAATCGACCACGTCAGAGATGTCGTACAGGATCGCGGGGGTGCCCACCACCCATGTTCCTGCCATCCATCCCATCTGGTCCGAGTACCTGGCGAGCGCGTCCCTGGCGAGCGCCACGGAATCCATGGACCTCTGGGACATCGGCTCGTCTCCGACGATGATCATCATCTGGACGTACCTGCCGTCGGTGGACACCAGACCCGCGCCGATGTTGACGGAGTAGTCGAGCAGCGACGACACCGGCACGGAGACCGTCTCCGACAGCGGCAGCATGGTGTCGGGGGTCAGACCCCATCCGTACGAGTCGAAGAAGCCCTCCAGGGCCCTGCCGACGACGTCCGGCAGCTGGGACACGACCGCCCTGTTGACCATCTCGGGAGTCACGGCCCCCTCCGGGAGCATGCCGGACATGCTCCCGTATGCGACGGAGTACAGCGCGGACCATGACACCGGGCCAAGCACGTAACTGACGTTGTCATCGTTCGCGGCGATACCGGTCTGCATCGCGGACAGATCGCCGAGACGCGACTGACCTTCGGACGTCCATTGAAGTGTGCCTAGGCCACCTCCCAGGGACGTAACTTCGGCTATCGCGGAATTCATCTCGATCAGCGCGTAGGTCGGCATCAGCATTCCGCCGTCCGTGCTCGAGGTGATCGCATCGACCCCCTCCTTGGCCTCTGAGTCGGGCATGACGCTTATCATGTCGAAGGAGTCCTCCGACGTCACGGCGACATAGGCCATCGGGACCGTGACGAGTATCGCAACCGCGACTATGGCCTTGGCGTGCTTCACGGAGAATCCTCCTGCCCAGGAGAAGTACCTCCTGCCAAGGTCCGTCAGCCTGCCGTAGAGTCCGGAACCGGATGTCTCCATGCGTCTGTAGAATCCCATGTCCCTGGGCCAGAACACCCTGTCGCCGACTATCGCCAGCACCGCGGGTATGAGGGTGAGCGCGGCGAGCATCGCGAGGACGATTCCGAGCGCGAGGACGACTGCCATGGTGGAGACGAGCTCGTAGGAGCAGAGTGACATGACCGCGAACCCGATGATGACCGCGAGACCGGAGGTGAACACCGACTCACCGGCCCACTTGATGGCCTCGGTCAGCGCCTCGTCCTTCTCCTTCCCGGACCTGCGCTCCTCCCTGTACCTCGATATTATGAATACGGAATAGTCGCACCCCGCACCCAGCATCGAGACGAGGACGATCACGCGTGTGATGTAGAATATGTCGAACAGGCTGCCGAGCGCGAAGGTGAGCGCCAGGATTATACCGTATGCGGTGCCGACGACCAGCGGCGGAACGGCCGCCGTGACCAGGGTGCAGAAGAACAGCCCCAGCAGGACGAAGATCAGGACGATGGAGATCGGGTCGATCATCGCCATGTCATCGTTGGCACCCTGCAGCGTGTCGTATGCGATCGGGACGGAACCTGTGACGTAGGAGCTCATGTCCCCCAGACCGGCGGCCGACTTCGCATCGGAAACCACGGACCTCAGGTTCCCGACCTCGTCCATCGCGGACAGACCGTCGGCGAACGAGAACGCGACCATCATGACGCCTGACCCGGTGTCGGAGCTCCCGTATGAGCCCAGAACCGTCATCCCGACCCCGTCGCCATACCGCTCCCGAAGAGCATCGGACAACACGCCGGAGTCAATCAATCCCTTCTCCACATCGGACAGTTCCGCCTCGGTGGAATAGGGTATCACAAGGACCGTGTCGGTGCTCAACCCGCCTTCGAAATACTCATCGACGATTCCCTGCCCCTCCGAGGATTCGGAGTCGAATCCGCCCATGGACGTCATATCGTAGTTCAGGACGTCCCCCACCTGGACGGCGAAGGGCAGAGCCACCAGAAGGGCCACCAGCCACACGGCTATGATGGCCTTCGGGTGCTTCAGCACATGCTTCGAATACGTTTCGAACATGGAAATCACTTTAGAGTATGCTCAAAACAATGATATTTAAATTATTTGATTACGCTCAAGTTTTCTTTTCGCCACGGGACGAAGCTTCGCCTCCAATCGAAACGGTCCGAAAAGAGCATAAATCATCATAACGTAGAATTCCCGATAACATGGGGGACGATGCTGCTCCGGACAAGCCTCTGACGAAGAGGGCCAGACGCACGGAGGAGATGCGCAGGCGCATCCTGGACGCATCCCTCAGACTGTTCATACAGCAGGGATACGAGAAGACCACCACCCGTCAGATCCTGAACGAGGTGGGCATACTCAACGGCAGCCTGTACAACATATACTCCAGCAAGGAGGAGATATTCTCTGACATCGTGATGATGGCTCTGGAGGACGCGATCAGGCAGACTCCCGAGTTCGTCCCCGCTGATACGCCCCCGTGCCTCAAGCTCGGATTCTTCCTCAACGCGCAGATCTATCTGTCGGCGAGGTCCCCGCGCATCGCCGAGCTCCTGATGATGGCCTACAAGCACTGGGACATACACGGAAGGGCGACCGAGGCCCTGAGGAAGTGGCTGGAGAGCATAGACCTCGACAACACGCTACGCTCCGACTCCCCCGACTTCATGCTGAGACTCGAGGCGTGCATGGCCATGACCGGGACCTATGTGGAGCGCTTGTACAGGGAGCCCGGATCCATGGACCCCCTGGACGCCATGCCGCTCGTCATCAACACAGTCGCGAACATCATGGGCCTGCAGTTCAAGACCGACCGCGAGGAGATCTCCAGGTTCATAGAGGTGCTCGGTGACAGGGAGTACAAGATCTGCGGAATACCTCTCCAATAATTTTATTTCGGACACCCCGCAATCACGTCCGCATGAAGAAAGAGATGAGTTCCTTCGACGTCCGCTCGATCGTCACCGAGATGGCGGTCCTCGAGGGCGGACACATGGACAAGATCTACCACTGGGGAGCAGGTAACGTCCTGTTCAGGATCAACGTCCAGGGCGAGGGAAAGAAGGAGCTCTTCTTCAAGGACAAGAAGTGGCTGTACTGTCCCGCGGTGAAGCCCGAGACGCCCACCCTGCCCACATCGTTCGCCTCCTTCCTCAGGAAGTACATCGACAACGCACGCATCGGAAAGGTGAGGCAGATCGGATTCGACCGCATAGTCGAGATGGAGCTCTCGAAGTCGGACGGGGACTACAGGCTAATCTTCGAGATGTTCGGAGGAGGCAACGTCCTGCTCGTCAAGGACGGGACGATCCTGAACTGCCTCATCCAGAAGACGTGGAAGGACAGGAAGACCCGTCCCGGGGAGCCGTACCTGATGCCAAAGACCAGGTTCGACCCCACGGAATCGTCTGAGGAGGATTTCCTCACATCCTTCAGATCGTCCGACTCCGACTGCGTCAGGACCCTCGCCACGTCGGTGAACCTCGGAGGCCAGTACGCAGAGGAGGTCTGCAGGCGCGTGGGTATCGACAAGTCCACACCCGCCTCCCAGGTGGACGACACCACCGTCGCCAGCATGTACGATGCGATGAAGGTCATCGTCAACCACGTCGTCGCCGACCCGCAACCCACCGCCTATCTGAAGGACGGGCAGATCGAGGACCTCGCCCCGATCGAGATGCTGTCCCACTCCGATCTGGAGAAGCAGAGCTACGACTCCATGTCCAAGCTCATCGACGCCTTCCTCGTGCAGATCGCCGAGGAGGAAGAGGAGGCGTTCGTCGACCCGAGGGTCGAGAAGCTCAACAAGAGGATCGCCAAGCAGGAGGAGACTCTCGAGGAGTACAAGGAGCAGTGCGAGATCTACCGCAGGAAGGCGGAGGCCCTATACACGGACTACGCCAAGGTCAGCGAGCTCCTGTCGGTACTCCTGGAGCAGTCCTCAAGGATCACATGGGACAAGCTGAGAGAGGGAGCGTCCAAGATCCCGTTCGTCACATCCATCGACCCGTCGAAGAACCAGGTCACCGGGACTTTCGCCGGCGAGACCGTCACCCTCGACTACACGAAGAACCTGGACGCCAACGCCTCGGATCTGTATCAGAGAGGCAAGGCGGTGGGCGAGAAGGCGAAGAACGCCGAGGCGGCGCTGAACGAGAGCAGGGCGGAACTGGCCAAGCTCGAGAAGGGCATCGCCAAGGTGAAGGCCGAGATGGCCGGCAAGGCCCAGCCGACGAAGCAGTTCTGGTTCGAGAGATACAAGTGGTTCATAACCTCCGGCGGCAGGCTCGTCATCGCCGGCAGGGACGCCCACACGAACGACAACGTCGTGAAGAAGCACCTGAAGGATGGCGACCTGTACGCGCACGCCGATGTTCACGGAGCGCCGTCGGTCATCATAAAGGACGGCGCGAAAGCCTCCGAGACCGAGCTCAGGGAGGCCTGCCTCTTCGCTCTGGCACAGTCGAAGTCATGGATCGCGGCACTGGCGGAGGGAACCGCGTTCTGGGCGTATCCAGACCAGGTCAGCAAGACCCCGAACCCCGGCGAGTTCGTCCCCCGTGGCGCGTTCATCATCCGCGGGAAGAGGAACTACGAGCACCATCTCCCGCTGGAGCTGGCCGTTGGCGAGGTGTACTATCAGAACGCCAGGAAGGTCATGTGCGGGCCCGTCGACTGCTTCAAGGGCTCCGAGAGGTACTTCGTGATCCATCCTGGGAAGAAGACCGGACGCATGTCCAACGAGATGGCGAAGCGCTTCGACGTCCCCGAGGAGGAGATATCGAGGATCCTACCGCCCGGGGACGTGGTCGTGGTCAGAGAGGTCTGGCCCAAGCCAGATGAGCAGGATGGGGAGTGAACCCTTAAATATCTGGAACTTTGGTTCGGCCTTTGTTTTGAACACGTTCAAAAGTACTTTTCAGGGGTCAAAAACCCTTGTTTACGATTGTCATATGACCATCCTTCGGCACTGCCAGAAGGGTCTGGATGCATTAGCTTTAAGTTATAAGGCGTAACAATCGCTCGCAGTCAAGAACTGCATGTGATGCACATGACAGATGTAAAGTCAAAGATCAACATCATCGGCATCCTGGGAATCCTGGGTGCGATTCTGATGATCATCTGTGTCTTCCTCGAGTGGGGATCCATCGAGATGGCACTGATGGGTGAGTCTGGCACATACGCGTTCAGCGGATGGGACCTGTACTCTGACGTGTCAATTTTCAGCATACCTTTACTTGATATCTCCATTCCCATCTCCGAGCTGGAGCTGACCTCCTACAGCTACGTGCCGCTTGTGGCGCTTATCTGCGGAATCGTCGGTCTCATCGCCACCATCCTTCCTGTGGCCAGCAGCGGAAGCAAGAACATCAACAGGATCTTCGGAATAATCGCCCTCATCCTGGCTATCGTGTCCATCGTCCTGATGGTTCTGTACATGACTGACCTCTCCTACTCCGGAGGATATGAGGGGCTCGCCACCGCAACTGTCGGAGCCTCCTACGGGGTATACATAGGAATCGTCGGAGCAGTCCTGATGATCCTCGGCGGAATCGGGGACATCGCAAGAAAGACGGAGTGAACATTCCGCGATTTAGAGTGAAGAACCATATAGTTCAGATCAGTATTCGGCATTGGTTCAGAATACGCTTAAACCTATCACAAAACGGGAGGCCCGACCTCCCGCCACATCGTTTTCGCACATCATTGGCTGAATGGAACCTTTTGTTCTGTATCCTCTTTAAAAGCTAACGCGTAACGACAGTTGGCAGCGACAATGCTGCACGTGATGCACATGACAGATGTAAAATCAATCAACTGGTTAGCGTCATCGCCATCATCGGTGCACTGCTGATGATTATCGGGGTGTTCGTTTCATGGGCGTCCATCGACCTCGGTTCCTGGGGCGGAACGGAATCCGTCAGCGGATGGGAGATCGCCACCGACGACGATGGCGAGATGTTCTCCTACAACTACGCCCCTCTGGTCGCTCTGGTTTGTGGAATCATATCTCTGATAGCGATGATCGTCCCGATGGTCCTTCCGGCTAAGAACATTGGAAAGATGCTGGGGGCTGTCGGACTGATCCTTGCAATCGTGGTGCTGATACTCACAGCACTGTTCTACAGCGACTTCGATAACGCCATGTACGGCATCGGAGAGTACCTCGACGTAGGTGCTGGGGTCTGGATCGTCATGGTCGGATCGATAATCACGATTCTCGGCGGGATCATAGACATCGTTAAGAAGCCTGCGAAGCCGGAAACATCGGAGAATACCGAGATTCCGGAGAAGGGCGAGACTCCTGAAGAGTGAGCACGGCAAAAACAAAACGGCCCATCTGGGCCATCCCTTACTACAAGTCCTGCGGATACACCGTCTGAAGAGAACGATGGTGCCCGCGCCGGGATTCGAACCCGGGTCAAAAGATCCGCAATCTCACAGGATATCCAAGCTACCCCACGCGGGCTGTTGCTGCGGAAATTGTTGGTTTAAGGCGTTTTCATGCCTCAGGGTGAGACAGGTAGCGGGTGATGTAACCGGCGATCCTGTTCCTCATTTTCACCGATGAGACATCTGTGAGTGTGCTGACCATCTCCTTGTTGGCCTCGAAGTCCTTGCTGAAGGCCTGAGGGTATTTTTCCAGGAGCTCGATAGACACTCTCTTGATGTAGGTGGGTCTTATTCTTCCCATATCATTCACCGAGTGAACCCGATTAAGGGTATGTCATATTTAAAGATTCCAGCCGGAATCCCGCCTACCAACAGAGGCACGGATCCCGGATGGAGTTTGTGCGATGAGGATCCCGCGCTCACTCGATCAGCTGCTGGATCCACTCGCGCTCCTCGACGGACATCTCCCCGTCCACGGAGCATACCAGCATGCACAGGAGAACGATGTCGTCCTTGAGCTCCTGTGATACCAGCCCGACGAGGTCCACGATGGCATCCATGGACTGCTTGTAGCCCTCGGGCTTGTCGAGACCGTTGTCGTAGAAGAACTTCTGGGCGTCGCCGTAACCCATGTCGGCCTCCATCGTGAGGTCGAGGATTGGCTTTATGAGCAGGTACTCGGCCTCGGTCAGCTTTCCGTCGGCGGCGACGGCACAGATGACGAAGTCCATGTAGATCTGCACACCGCTGAGACCGTCCGCGGTGATGTCCGCCAGGGCCGGGATGATCCTGGAGGACTTCTCCTCCATCAGGGCGTTGTAGGTGTCGTCGTCCAGACGCTCGAGCACCTCGCAGAGTATGTTGAAGCAACTCATGGTTTCCAGACCGACGCCAGTTTATAAATGTGGATGGGAGGAACCTTCAGAGTTCGCGAACGTTCCCGCCCGAACCCATGACAGACTCCAGCAGCGCGACCTTCCACATCGGTATGTGGCAGTATCCGCCTGGATTCTTGTCCAGGTACTTCTGGTGGTACTCCTCTGCAGGAGACCAGAACGTCAGCGGGCCCGCTTCCACATGGAACTCGGGATACCGGGGCGCCTCTGCGGAGAACACCCTCCTGACGACCTCCTCGTCCCCGGGATCCACCCAGTACACCCCTGCCTGGTACTGTATCCCTATGTCGTTCCCCTGCCTGCGCTCCTGCGTCGGATCGATCAGGTAGAGGAACCCGTAAAGGATGTCTTCCAGAGGAAGGACGTCCGGGTCGTAGTCCACCCTGACGGTCTCCCGGTAGCCGTACCTCCCGGAGCAGACCAGCATGTAGTCTGGGATGAAATGGGGGTCTCCGTTGGCATAGCCGCACTCGGTCGAGACGACGCCGCGCAGACCTCCGAGGGCCTTCTCGAGACCCCAGAAGCATCCGCCGGCGAGATATATGCGGGACGTCATTCGATCAGCTGCCTGATCCAAGCCTTCTCCTTGGCGGAGATCGTGCCGTCCACGGCGCAGACCATCATGCAGAGCAGGATCAGATCCTCCTTGAGCTTGGGGGAGACCTCCCCGAGCATGTCCACGATCCCGCCCATCGTGTCCTTGTACCCCTCAGGCTGGTCGAGTCCTGTCTCGGCGAAGTACCTCAGGGCCTCCTCGTAGTCCGTGTCAATCTCCAGCATCCTGTCCAGGACCGGCTTGGCCAGGAGGAACTCCTCCTCCGTGAGCTTCCCGTCCGCCGCCACGGAGCACAGTAGGAAGTCGCAGTAGAGCGCGATGCAGTCGCCCCTGTCCTCGGACAGCTCGTCGAACCCCGCCAGGATGTCCAGCGTCTTGTCGATCATCGTGTCCGAATAGGTCTCGGGGTCCATGCTCTCCAGTGCTCTGCAGAGGGTGTCGAAGTTGCTCATGCGCATCCCACACTCATCCCCTGATAAAGATTGTCCAGGAGAACCCTCGGACAATCGGGAGGGTTCAACCCCTGCGAGGCTTCCCGCAGGAGAGCTTCCCCTCCGGACATGGGCCCCTCATGCACGGCGGTCCCGCATCCTTGAATATGACGGGGGATACCTCGGTGCAGAGCTCCATCATCCTATCCGCCAGCTCGCGGATCTCCCACTGGGCCCTGTTGCAGCACCTGAGCGAGAAGAAGTGCAGCAGCTCGCGGGCGTTCATGGTGATGGTGATGTTGGTGGTGCACCCGTTCGGAAGCAGGTATCTGGCATCCTCGGCGGGGATCCCCATTTCCTCCAGCCTCGAGTACGCATCCCATATCGCGGACATCGTCTCGTCGAATATGCGCCTGGCCTCGTCGTCCGCCTCCACCGTGTGAGGCGTGACGTACGTGGGCGACTTCATGGAGACGTACCTCTGGCTCTGCTGCGAGAAGGACGCCACCCTGTGCCTTACGAGCTGATGGGTCAGCGCCCTGGAGACACCCTCCACCGAGAACGTGAACACCGCGTGCTCGATGACGGAGTGGTGGCCCATCCCGACTATCCTCGAGAGCACCTTCTCCGAGTCTATGTCCTCGGCTATCTCGAACGACGGACGCTCGGAGTAGCATGAGTTCCCTGCCGCGGCGCATATCGCGTCCGCGTTCTGAGTGTATGCGAGAAGCTTAACGATCATCGCCTTCATCCCCCTTCCAGACCATCGCCCTGACCTTGTCCATGCGCTCCCTGTCCCTGAGGTCCGCCAGCCTGATCTTGCGTACCTCGGGATCCTTCAGGAGCCTGCATATCCCTTCGACGTGCGCGTCGCCCACCACCACGACCATGTTGGAGTATGTGTCGGAGGCCTTGTTGATCTGCTCGGCCATGTGAACGTTCCTCTCGTCGATGAGCTTCCTCACCAGGGTCGGGTACTTCCTGCGCATGGCCTCGATGTACGCCTCCTCGTCCTGGGCGAAGCTCGACTGCACCTGCTCGACCTTGCGCTTCCCGCCTATGGAATCAGAGATCCCAGAAAGCTTGTAGCGGAACCTCTCCATCGGGGACATCTCATCCCACATGTCGTTCAGAACCTGCATGGCGTTGGTGTCTATCGGCACGATCGCCGCCCCCGCCAGCCTTCCGGTGTTGATCGCGGCCAGGAACTCGCCGCCGACCTGGGTGTCGTACTCCTCGGACATCCTCTGCTGGTATTTCGCCGTCTGGCGGTATATCGCGGACATCTCCTTCTCGCCCTGGGGTTTGGCACCCTCGTCCTGAGCCTTCATGAGGGAGTTGTAGCGGGACATGTCGAGCTCTATGAGCACGGCGTCCGGCCAGGTGTTCTTCACTATGAACGACACTGGCTCCGCCAGATTGAAGACGTGGCCGGTGCCGATTATTGTGATCATCGGTCGGGAATGGGAGTCGGATATTAAGGCTACTGGGCCGGCATACCGCATTAATACGGTCGACGCATTCATCATCCGATGAATGCCATCTCCGTGCACGACCTCCGCAAATCCTACGGCGACTTCGAAGCCGTGAAGGGAATCTCGTTCGATGTCCCGGAGGGATCGTTCTTCGCCTTCCTCGGACCGAACGGTGCGGGGAAATCCACGACGATCTCCGTGATATGCTCCCTCCTCCCACCCGATTCCGGAGAGGTGACCGTGTTCGGCAAGGAAGTCTCCGACCCCTCCGTGAAGAGGGAGATAGGCGTGGTGTTCCAGGACCCGATGATGGATGGGAGGCTCACCGTGAAGGAGAACCTCTCAATCAGAGGAGGGATGTACGGACTGACCGGTAATGCACTGGAAGAGGCTGTCGACAGGGCGCTGGACATCTCCGGTTCCGATGGTTTCTCCGACAGACGGTACGGGAGCCTCTCCGGAGGGCAGAGGCGCAGGGCCGACATCGCAAGGGCGCTGGTCCACGGCCCGAGGCTGCTCCTACTGGACGAGCCCACGGCCGGACTGGACCCTCAGACGAGGAAGCGCATCTGGGACACGGTGACCGATCTCAACGAGCATGAGGGGCTGACGGTGCTGCTGACCACCCACTACATGGAGGAGGCGGCCGGAGCGGACGACATCGTCATAGTCAACAACGGGGAGATCGTCGCACACGGGACACCGGCGATGCTCAGGGAGAGATTCTGCTCCGACAGGATGACCGTGGTTCCCAAGGACATGGATGCTGTGACCGGGGCCCTCGGGAGAGCCGGGATCGGCTTCGAGGTCAAGGCCGATACGGTCGAGATCCCCCTGTCGAGCACCGTCGACGCCGTACCGATCGTGGCGCTCCTGGAGGGGATGCTCGATTCCCTGGAGGTCAGGACGGGCACCCTCGACGACGCGTTCATAAGGATAACCGGGGAGGCGATGGAATGAGCGCGATGATGAGCCTCGCCCGGAGGAACGTCCTGTGCTACTTCCGCGACAGGGCCTCGGTGGTGTTCTCGCTCATGGCGGTCATCATCGTGGTGATGCTCTATCTGCTGTTCCTCCGCAACATGCTCGTGGAGTCCTATCCGGACATGGAGGGCATGCCCCAGCTGATCGACGCGTGGGTCCTCGCCGGGATACTCGGGATCGTGCCCGTGACGACATCCGCGGGCTCGCTTCAGACGATGGTGGAGGACAGGGCCGGTGGGAGGATCAGGGACATCCTGGTCACACCCATGACATCCGCCCAGATCGCCGGGGGATACATCATCAGCACGTTCATCGTCGGTCTCGTGATGAGTGCCATCACACTCGCAGTGTGCGTCGCATACCTGGCGGCGACGGGATGTCCGCTGAGCGCATCCGGGATTGGCATGTCGGCGGTTCTGTTGATACCTTCCTCGCTGTCGGGATCGATCGTGGTCTACGCGATAACGTCATTCCTACGTAGCACCGGAGCATTTTCCGGATTCTTCACGGTGGTGAGCGTCCTCATCGGATTCCTCGCCGGAATCTACATGCCTATGGGCACGATGCCTGCGGCGATGCAGACGATCGGCACGCTGGTCCCCGCGAGCCATATGGCCGCCCTGTTCCGCGATTCCCTCGCCGGTGACGCCCTAGACGGCGTGTTCGCCGGAGCGCCGGCGGAGACCCTGGATTCGTTCAGGGCGGAGATGGGGTTCGATCTCTCCCTGGGAGGGTTCCAGTTCGATGCGGGCACGAGCATGCTGTACGTGCTGGGGATCACCGCGCTGTTCTTCGTCATCGCGGTTATGGGCCTGAGACGCCGCTGAGAACCGGCCTCGAGTCAGCACTCGAACCTCTCGATGACGGCGGACACCCCGGCCCCCTCCTGGATCCGATGTATCCTCTCAAGCGGCCCGCCGGCCTTGTGGGCCTCGAACGATGGGATGTCGGCCCATCTCTCTACCAGGAGCATCCTCTCCGGGTCCTCCGACGAAATGTAGTACTCGTATCTTTCGCATCCAATCTCCGAACGAACCTCGGCGAGGACGCCTTCCGACCTGACGCGGTCCGCGAACCTCCTCGCCGCCCCGTTCTCCCCGCTGTAGTACACATTGACGACGACGGCCATGTTTCCACCGCACCGCCGATGGGGATGGGACTTTATCCAAGCTGCGCCTACTCCCGTACATGAGAAAATACGATCTCGTCTGCTTCGACATGGACGGAACCCTGACCAAGCTCAGGAGCTCCTGGTGCTGGGTGCATCAGCATTTCGGGGTCGACAACGAGCCCGCTTACCAGGCGTTCGTGAACGGCGAGATCGACGAGCCGGAGTTCATGCGCAGGGACATCGCCCTCTGGAAGGGTGTGGACCCGGACGTGACCGTCATGGACATTGCCCTGACGTTCAGGGACATGCCCCTGATCGACGGAATCCAGGAGACGGTGGCATGCCTGGCAGACTGCGGCATCAGAACCGTCATCGTGAGCGGCGGGATAGACCTCGCCGCGGAGATGCTGAAGAGGGAATTCGGATTCGACGACTACGTGGCGGACGAACTGTGCTCCTACGAGGACGGACGTCTTACCGGCGAAGGCAGGATGAACGTGGACCTCAGGGATAAGGGCATCAACGTCAGGCACTACATCGAGAAGTACGGAACCACCAAGGAGAGGACGGTCTCGATAGGCAACTCGTACACGGACATCGGCATGTTCAAACAATCGGGGCTGTCGATAGCGTTCAACCCCACGGACCCATACACGAGCGATGCGGCGGACGTGACCGTCGAATCGGACAACATCGCGGACGTGCTTGACCACATCCTCGTGGACGACCCGTCGCCGGACGCACACAGTATGGCGGCTTCTGGCGGACGCATGCGCCCCCGGGCATAAGTCGGCTGCTTTTCCGGAATCACAACATACGGGATCGGTCACAGCTCCAGACGCTCGTATCCGCCGGATTTCAGCTTGACCTCCTTTCCAGGATCGGCAAACGTATGTGTTGGATAATGCTGGCTATTTCATGTTTACTAGTTTTTACGAGTGATTTCTAGTAATTTCACTAGTTTTTACGATTCAATGGGATCGGCATCCAAAATGGCCATGAAAAGACGGCACCACCGACAACCATCACACCGCCCGGATGGTGCATCGACGATCAGGACAGCCTTCCGCCGTCATCCCATGCCCCGCGGACCAGTCCCCTGCGGGTGTCCTTGAGAAAACGATCGAGCCTGTAGTCGAACAGAGGGGTCCCCCTCTTGCACTGGATGTTCGCCACCCTTATCCTGACATACAACTGCGGAAGGAGGTCGAAGTTGGCGGACGCCTCTGGATCGGAGCGTATGGCGGCCATGACATCGTCGTCGATGCTGAATGTCCTGTCCGGAATCGCCGCCCTGCCTGCATCCGTCATGAGTCCGAGACGCTCCAGACGCTCGCACCTGACGATATTCAGCTCGGTCCAGTTGGAGTCCTTGCGGCGAGGTGTGAACCTCTGGATGGTCAGATCCCCCGCGGGTCTCAACGTAGAATCGATCCATCCGAAGCAGAGCGCCTCCTCCACCGCATCGAGATATGCGAGTTTGGAGGCGTCCGGACCCTTCCGACGGTCCATGACCAGCCAGCATCCCCTGGAGCTGCTGTGGTTCTCGGCAAGCCACGACCGCCATCCTGCTCTGTCGAGTTCCAGGACCGGGAGGTCACTCGTCGTAGTCGTCGTCATCGTCGATGATGTAGTCCGCCTCATCGAACTCGTCATCGTCGTCGAAGTCGAGCACGTCGTACCTCTTCTTCCTGATCTTGCCGTAAATCCTGGTGATGTCCCTGGCCTCGGCGACGCCGCGCCTGACCAGGCTGTGCTTGGTCTTTATCGCGTGGATCAGGCAGTCGAAGTCCTCGAACTCCAGCTGGGTACCAACGACGAACTCGTCATCGGGCTCCGCCTCCACCCTGAGGGAATATGTCTTCCCACCGTCGTTGACGGACACCTTCACGCTGAGGACGTCGAACCTCTTGACCCACAGCTTCCTGACATCTGTGGCAAGGGCCTTCTTGACCTTCCTGTCGTTGTCCACATCGATGTGAGTGACGCAGACCTTCCTGCCGTCATCGAGCTCGAACTCGTCGTCTATGGCGATGATGTCGTTGCTCTCTATGGTCGTCCTGGTGGTCTCGGAGACCTCGCCGTCGCTGAACACGACCGGGACCTCGATGAGCTCCGGGATCTTGATGGTCTCGCTGGTCACACGGCCGCAGGAATTGCACCTGAATGTGCCTTCGATGGTGGCCTTGCCCATCCTGCCTTTGAGGATCTGGTGCTCCGTCTCCTCGTCGCACACGGGGCACTCGTAGAATATCGTGTCGGGCATCTCCCTCTGGATCATGTTATCACCATTCGGCCATGAACGGGAAGCCGTGCCCCGGGATGACCACGTCCGCGTACCTCCTGACCCTTTTAATACTTTCCAAGGCCAGGTCCGGGTCCGAGTTCAGTGCCGGAGGGACGTTCTTGCGGAAGTTGTCCTCCAGGGGGATCGTATCCCCTGCGATCACGTAGCGCCTGTCGGCCTCCACGAACACGCTGCACTCCTCCGGGCAATGGCCGGGCGTGTGGACCATGGTCACGCCCTCGCATATCCTGAACTCGTCATCGTCGATGACAGTCGCTCCGGGAATCTCCTCGGACGCGCCGGAATGGATGTAGACCTTCGCGTTCTTGTAGAATCCCAGGTTCTCCACATGGTCCCTGTGCGAGTGCGTGAGGATGACCGTGTCCACATCCTTGGGAAACACGCCGATCTGCTTGAACGACGTCTTCACCATCGGCTTCATGTACTTCGTGCTCGGGTCCACGACGATCAGGCGGTCCTGTGTGCGGATGAGCACGGAGGTGGAGTTGGCCTCCAGGATTCTGCCCTCTTCGTCACGCTCTAGATTGCCCACGGCGAGGATGTCCAGCTGGATCATGCCGATGTCATCCCCGCCGCGATTAATAATCTCACTCCTCCGGGACCGGCACATCGCCGATCTTCCTGGCGGGGGATCCGGCTACGATGGTGATCGGGGGCACATCATGGGTGACCACGGAGTTGGCACCCACGATGGAGTTGTCGCCTATGGTCACGCCCGGGAGCACGGTGGAAGAGATGCCGATCCAGACGTTCCTCCCGATGGTGATCGGGGCACCGTAGGTGCAGTTCCTCTTGGTGGGGTCGGCCGGATGGTTGATCGTTATCAGGTTCACCTTCGGGGCGATGAACGTGTTGTCGCCGATCGTGATTCCGCAGCGGTCGAAGAACGTGCAGCACTGCTGTATGAGCACGTTCTTCCCGACCCTCAGATTCTTCCCGAAATCCATATAGAACGGCGGGAAGAGCGTGAGCGTGTCGTCGACCTCGGTCCCGGTCACATCGGCGAACACCTGTCTGACCTCCTCCGCGCTCATGACCGACGAGTTCATCCTCTGCAGCTTCGCCATGGTGTCGTGGATGACGTCATAGATCTTGTAGAACTCAGGGTCGTTCATGTCCACGATCTCCCCTGACCTGTCGCGCTCGAATATGTCCTTCTCTGCCATTCTGATTCCTATGTGAAAACATTATTTGACCTTAATCCAGCTCTAGATACGACCGACACTGTAAATACTTCCCATTGTGCTCGACCGACGATGGCGGGAGAGAGCAAAGACCTGGAGAGGATGCTTGGCGACCCGAAGGGCGCGATACGCTCCATGCTGCTCCCTTTGATCGTCTCGTATCTCGTTGTCCAGATCAACCTCTTCGCCGACACATCCTGGTGCTCCGGCCTGGGTGCCGACGCGAGCTCCGCGGTGTCCACCATCTCTCCGTTCTACTGGATCGTCTCGGGACTCGGCACAGGGCTGGGGATCGGCGCCGCGACGGCCATAGCCAGATACCTCGGGAGGGGCGAGAAGCACAACGCGGACAGGCTGGCATCCCAGACCGTGGTGCTGTCTGTGATCATAGGCATCATCAGCACCCCCGTCCTGCTCCTCGCAGTTGACCCCGCCCTCTCGATGATGGGTGCACAGGACATCGCCGAGGAGTGCCGCGAATACATCCTCCCGCAGATCCTGGCGGGCACCGTCGTCATCCTGGACGGGACAGTTTCTGGAGTCATCAGGTCGGAGGGGGCCGCCAAGAGGTCCATGGTCGTGCTGCTGGTCGCGGCGGCGGTCAACATGGTCCTCGACCCTGTGCTGATCTACGGTCTGGACCTCGGCCTGGCAGGAGCCGGATGGGCGACCGCGATCGCGTCAGCCTCCTCAGCCGCCCTCGGACTGTGGTGGTACCATCGCGGAAGACTCTACCTCACCATGTCCCTCGCCGACATGAGGCCGAACTGGGCAGACATGAAGGAGATCCTGTATGTCGGGATCCCGAGGGGCACGGAATCCATGCTCATCAGCGTGATGTCCATGGTCCAGAGGATATTCGTCATCGCCTGCGGAGGAACATCCGCCGCCATGTTCTACAACATCCCCTGGAGGTTCGTCTCCATCAGCGAGGTCGTCTCCCAGGCGGTTGGATCGGCCCTCATCCCCGTGTGCTCGGCCGCACTGGGGAGGAGAGACTTCGCCAAGGCCGAGACCGGTTACAGATACTCGCTAACCCTGACGATGGGCGTGATGATCGCCATCGCAGCCGTCCTCTTCGTCTTCGCGGACTGGGTGATCATCCCGTTCACATACTCGGAGAGCATGATCGAGTTCAGACCCGAATTCGCGCATGTCCTGAGGATCTACGCCCTCCTGATACCGTTCATAGGGTTGATCGACATCGGCTCATCCATCCTGCAGTCGCTCCGCCTGGCGCAGATCTCGATGCTGTCATCATTCGCCAGGAACATCCTGATAGTCGTCATGCTGTTCTTCGCCAGCTCGGTGTCGTTGGACGCGATATACTGGAGTCTGTTCGTGGCGGAGGTCATAGGCGGCGCCCTCATGATGTGGCTGGCGAGGGAGGGATTCAGGCATTACAGGGCCGGCAGGGATCCCTCGGCCTCCTGATGCAGCCCGCCGGAATGCAGACAAAATACGTTAAAGCTGATACCGGCATTACGGCGCATGGTTTTGGACCTGGAATCCGACAGGGGGAGGGGCGAGCTCGTCCTCGGGATCCTGCGCATCGTACTGGGCTTCATGCTCATCTGGGCGTTCCTCGACAAGTTCCTGGGTCTCGGCATGCCGACGACCCCTGAAGCGGCCATGATCAACGGTGGATCCCCGACAGAATACTATCTGTCGAACCTCGTGAGCGGTCCGCTCGAAGGATTCTACTCCTCGCTTGCAGGGAACCCCGCACTGGACCTCCTACTCATGGCGGGTCTGCTCCTGGTGGGTGCAGCGATGATCCTGGGCGTGGCATCCAGACTCTCGACGGTCGGGATGTGCGTGATGATGGCGCTGATGTTCTCCCTGGAGATGCCGCCTGACGACAATCCTCTCGTGGACTACCATATCGTGTACATCCTGGCATCCATCGTCATCTACTACCTGGGAGGCTACGGCGTCCTCGGCTTGGATGGGAGATGGTCGGAGCTGTCCATAGTGAAGAGATTCCCGATACTGAGGTGACCTTATGGAATACGACCCGTCGATAGAGATCGCCGAGGATCCGGACGTGTATCCGCCCTCTGACGACAGCATCCTGCTGATCGAATCACTCGACGTGCACCCCGGGGAGAGGGTCCTGGAAGTCGGATGCGGCTCGGGAGTGGTCTCCATCCATTGCGCCCTGAACGGATGCGAGGTGACCGCCGTGGACATCAACCCCAAGGCTGTCGACCTTGCACGCAGGAACGCGGAGGCGAACGGCACATCGATCCCTGTCATCGAGAGCGATGTCTACGGGTGCGTGACCGGGACCTTCGACACCATTGTTTTCAATCTCCCATACCTGCCGGTGGACGAGGAGGGCCTACTGGCCAAGGCATGGTCCGGAGGACCGGATGGCCTGGGGCCCCTGCCGAGACTGCTCAAGGGCGCACCCGGACATCTGAGCCCCGATGGGAGGGTGGTCGTGGTGGTGTCGTCCCTCATCGAGCCCCATGCGCTCCATGAGGCCCTCGCTCCCTACGACGTCAGGACCCTGGGGGAGCTCAAGCTGTTCTTCGAGAGGCTCTCCGTCCTGGAGATAAGGGGATTCCGAGGTCAGAGCGATTTCCCGAGCTGATATGCCTCGTCCTTGAACCTGACGGCCGATGCGGCATCGGCTCCGCCGCATCCGGTCGCGAGGATCCTCCCGCAGTCCTGGAGATTGAGATAGCGGCACAGCGAGTCGTACTGTATCCTGACGGCGTCCATCGTCCAGTCCTCCTTGTCGGCGGATGATGCGATCAGGACCGCCTTGGTGCCACGTGTGCGGAGGTTGGAGCTGAAGCTGTAGAACCTGTCGATGACGGTCTTGAGCTGCGCCGAGAATCCGCAGAAGTACACGGGGGTCACGAAGACGACCATGTCGGACGACATGATCTTGGAGCGGATGCCGGACATATCGTCCTGCTGTATGCATGGGCCTGAGGTCCCGCACGCGTTGCACGCCCTGCACGCCCCTACCTTGAGACGTACGACCTCCACGACATCCACGGAGTGGCCTGCCTCCGTGGCACCGTCCACGAACCTCTGCGCGATTGCGCTCGACGCCCCTTTGATGTGGGGGCTCCCCTCGATGACTGTTATCTGCATGGTTATGCCCGGAAATCAATCCTGGACGCTGTATTTAAAGATCAGACGGAGAGGCACTTTGTTAAAGCTGGGGAAAGACGATCGACACTCCGAATCCGATACACCCTTCGAAGTCATGGACACCCGGATTCCATCAGGACGGCTGCCGATGTCATGCCCTGCGATGCACATCGCCCCATTCGCACATGGAGTCCAGTATCGGTATCAGGGATTTGCCGGTCTCGGTGAGGGAGTACTCCACCTTTGGAGGAACCTGCGGATACTCCTCCCTGTGGACCAGCCCATCCGCCTCCAGTTCCTTCAGGTTGGCGCTGAGCGTCTTGAACGATATGCCCTTGATGTATCCTTTCATCTCATTGAAGCGCACCGTCCCGAACTCCATCAGAGCGTAGAGGATGAACATCTTGTACTTCCCGTTGATGAGGGACAGGGTGTAGCTGAACCCGGTCTCGTCTATGTCCGCCTCCACTATGCTGCATTGGACCATCGTCTCACCGCCTGCCGTTATACCATGCAGGTTCAAAAACCCCCCACACTTCATTTTGTGAAGTGCCCCCTCGGACCCGAAATTTCACTCCGGGTAAGTATCTGGAGTGCTGGAAAGTACCTGAAACGGGCGAAAGTGTCCGGCTTATATTCACTCCAAGCATGATGGTACTCAAGCGACCATGTCGCAGGAGAATCGGCAATGAGATCTGATATGAGCGAGTATGAAGCAGTAGAAAGGGCGGCACAGAAGTTCGTGGACAGCGTCGGTTCAGGCGACAGCACACCGGCCAAGGAACTGTTCTACGACGAGGCGGTCATGTTCGGCTACCTTGACGGGAAGCTGGAACACGGACCCATCCAGAACCTGTACGACAACATCGACACCGTGGGGGCGGACCCCGGCTACAGAGCTAGGATCGACGTCCTCTGCATCGAGGAGACCGTGGCGATCGTCCGTGTACTGGAGGACAACTGGGGAGGGCGCATCGACTTCAGCGACTTCCTGCTGCTTATCAAGATGGATGGCGAGTGGAAAGCAGTGGCCAAGGTCTACAACCAGAACTCCGACACCATAAGGAGGGACTGAGATGGCGAAGAGGATAGTGGTCCTCAACGGAAGCCCCAGAAGGAACGGGAACACCTCCTGCCTGATAGAGGCCTTCACGGAAGGCGCCGAATCGACCGGCAACACTGTGCAGGTGTTCTTCCTCCAGGGAATGGACATCCACGGATGCCGCGGATGCTTCGGCGGAGGGAAGGACCCCGAGCATCCATGTGTGCAGAGGGACGGGATGGATGAGATCTACCCTGCATACAAGGAAGCCGACGTGGTCGTTCTGGCTTCACCGCTCTACTACTGGAACCTGAGCGGCCAGCTCAGGACGGCGTTCGACAGGCTGTTCGCCGTGGCGGAGTGCGACCCCGACTACGCCAACCCTAGGAAGGAGTGTGTTCTGCTTATGGCAGCGGAAGGTGACGACTTCGCAGAGGTGGAGAACTACTACGACAAGCTCATGGGACATATGGGCTGGACCGACCGCGGGAAGGTGCTCTGCGGTGGGGTCCTTAAAGTCGGAGACATCGAGGGACACGGGGACCTGGACGAGGCGAGGAACCTCGGAGCTTCCATCTGAGGTGATGGGGTGCACAAGGTACTCCTGATCAACGGCAGTCCCAAGGAGAAAGGCTGCACGTACACCGCGCTGAAGGAGATCGCCGACACCCTCGCCAATGAGGGCGTTGAGTGTGAGATCTTCCATGTAAGGAGCGATGCACCCGGATGCAGAGACTGCGGATACTGCGCCAAGAAAGGCCGGTGCTCGATCAAGGACGATGTGAACGCCGTCGCCGACAGACTCGACGAGTTCGACGCCATCGTTCTGGGATCCCCGGTGTACTACGCCGGACCCTCCGGACAGGTATGTGCGTTCGCCGACAGGCTCTTCTACAGTAACGCCGACCACATGGCCGGGAAGCTGGGTGCGGCTGTCGTCTCGTGCAGAAGAGGAGGGGCCTCAGCCGCCTTCGACCGCCTTAACAAGTACTTCACCGTCTGCAACATGCCGGTGGTACCGTCCCAGTACTGGAACCAGGTCCACGGCTTCACCCCGGATGACGTTCGCAGGGACCTGGAGGGTCTGCAGACGATGCGCACCCTGGCCCGCAACATTGCCTGGCTCCTGAAGTGCATCGAAGCTGGAAGGGACAAAGGCATCGATAGGCCCGTGTACGAGCCACACCTGTGGACCCATTTCATAATGCCCTCGGAATGAGTGTGCGCAGACAACCGGAATCGATGGCTTCATAACCCATCCCCTCTTCACGTTGATATCGACGCCGGTCGAAGTCCGACCGCGTCCAGGAGTGATTGAGATGAGCAAAGTGCTTCTGATCAACGGCAGCCCCAACGAGCACGGGTGCACATACACCGCCCTCGCCGAGATGGCGGCCACCTTCGAGAAGGAGGGTGTGGAGATCGAGATCTACTGGATCGGCAAAGGGGACGTCCCCGGATGCAAGTCCTGCCGCTACTGCAAGAAGAAAGGGAAGTGTGTCATAGACGACCAGGTGAACGCCCTGGCCGCCAGACTGGACGAGTTCGACGGCATCGTCATCGGCGCCCCGGTGTACTACGCCGGACCCTCCGGACAGTCATGCGCGTTCATGGACAGGCTGTTCTACTCCGCCGACAAATCCAAACTCATCAACAAGCCCGGGACAGCCATCGTCTCCTGCCGCAGGGGCGGTGCATCGTCATCCTACGACCGCCTTCTGAAGTACTTCAGCATCACCAGCATGCCGATCGTGTCCTCCCAATACTGGAACCAGGTCCACGGGAACACCCCGGACGAGGTCCGCCAGGACCTGGAGGGTCTGCAGACGATGCGCACCCTGGCCCGCAACATGGCCTGGCTCATCAAATGCATCGACGCCGGCAAGGCCACAGGCGTCCCGCTCCCGGAGCGCGAGACGCCCACGATGACGAACTTTATTAGGCCCGAGTGATCGGGCCCCCGGTCGCCGCCGAGGTTCATGGCGCGGCCGGGACACCTTTCCAGAATGGACGGCCCGTGCATCGGCCGACACTTGCAGGTGCCCGGAACATCATTGGATCGGGACGTCCCTTGCCTCGACCTTCGGATAGGACTTCGCGGACAGCACGAACATCACGATGTACATGGCGACAACGAGCACCACATATCCTGTGAGGATCGTGTAGAGGCTGTACTCCCCCGGGATCAGACCGACCACCAGGTTGGGTATGGCCGAACCCCCGTATGATGTGAGGTAGATGAGCGAGAACACGCCCGACCTCTGGGCCTGGCTGGACCTGCCTAGCAGCTCTGTGACGCTGCCTGTGAACGCTATACCCTGGCACACGGCAGCGACGATGCTGAACACGACGTACATGGAGAGACTGTCGAATGCGGTCAGCGAGACCAGCATCATCACCGCGCACAGTGCAAAGAGTCCGAACCCCCATCTCTGAGCGACCCTGACGTCGAACCTCTTGGCGAAGAAGCTGCCGACGACGTTGGGCAGGAGGAGGGATGTGTACACCGCCGCCGCGATGAACGTGTCGTGGATGCCGAACTGCTCGGCCACCAGGGTCGAGCTGAACGACTGGGCGAAACCTCCCAGCGCCCATGTGCCGACGAACGCCATGGATGATGCGGCGAAGAGCCTCAGAGAGTTCGGCGGCAGCGTGAACCTCGGCCTCAATGACCTGATGAGTCCTGGCTTCCTCTGCATCGTCTCCCTGGCGAAGAGCACCAGGATGATGAACACCACTACGATGACAGCCACAGCCTCGAAGTACGACGTGGAGGAGACGGACGTGTAGTTGATGATCCCTCCGGAAACGAAGCATCCCGTCGACAGACCGAGGGTCGGGGCGCTGCTGGTGATCATCGGACCGATCCACCTGGGCATGTCCGCGGACAGGTCGACCACATACGCCGCGATGGTGCTGGACCCCAGACCGCTGGCGATGCCCTGGATCAGCCTCCCGATCATGAGCATCTCCGGGTTGGAGAGGTACGCGAACGTGATGCATCCGCATATCGACACCAGAAGGATCATCACCGTGGCGGGACGCCTCCCCAGATGGTCGGATATGCGGGGAAGGAACATGAGCGGGATGACCGTCCCGAGAAGGTAGTACATCGACACCATCGAGAGGTCTCCGTGGGAGAGCCCGAGCTGTTCCTGATACACTGAATACAACGGTATGGGGGACCCTGATGCGAAGTAGAGCACGATGAGTGCCCCCGCCGCACCTACGAATCCGATGGCGTTTCTCGCGTTCATCTCAACCACCCCGGTCGGACGTGGTCTCGCGATCAGCCTGGCCGTCGGTCTCTCGGAAATTGAGGTTGGATTTAAGCCGTACCGTTCTACCAGAATGGGTAGGGAATCCCCGCCCGAAGGCGGGTAAATGGATTCTGTCAGCCCAGGAGCTTCTTGATCGCGGCCGTCAGCAGCTCGTTGGCCTGCTTGCCGTCGACCTTTCCCCTGAGGGCGCCCATGACGGGACCCATGAGGGGACCGATGGCCCCCATGCCCTTGGACCTGACGAAGTCGGCGCGCTCGTTGACGATCTGCTCTATGACCTTGGCGGCCTCGTCCGAATCCATGGCCTCCAGACCGAGCTTCTTGATCGCATCTTCGGCGGATGTGCCGACCGCCATCTCCCTGAGCAGCGCTGGGAGGGCCTCCTTGGCGAAGCGCCCCTCCTTCAGCATGGCGAACACGCCGAGGATCGCGTCGTCGGTGAAGACGCCCACATCGATGCCGTCGTGCTCCAGCTCGCCGTAGGTGTTCAGGAACATGGTCGCGGCCACCGGGGCCATCGCCCTGTCAGCGGCGATCTTCTCGAAGAGCTCGTCGTTGCTCTGCCTGACGATCTGCCTGGCCTGCTGGGCGTTGATGCCGTAGTCGTTGACGAGCCTGGCCTCGATCTGCTCCGGGAACTCCGGCATGTTGTCCCTGATGTCCTGCATCCTCTCGTCCGTGATCGGGGTCGGGGGGACATCGGTCTCGGGATACATCCTCGCGGCTCCGGGCAGAGGCCTGGAGTACTTCGTGGTGCCGTCGGGGAGCGGGTCCCTTGTCTCTTCGGGGACGCCGACAAGGGCCTCGTTGGCCCTCACGACCGCCGCCTCGAGGGCGTCCGTGGCCTTCTTCTCCCTCGCCGCGCAGATCACGAAGGCGTCATGCTCCCCGGTCATGCCGAGGAACTCCCTGAGCTTGTCCACATAGGACTGCTCGATGCCGTAGTTGGGCAGCTCGTCGGAGTGGAATATACCCTTGACGCCCTTGGTGCGTGCGCGCTGGGCCATCTCCGACCCCAGCCTGAGTGTCTTGTTGTCACCGTTCATGACGCCGGCGAATCCCGGGAGCCTGACGGCGATGACCCTGCCCTTGTCGTCCAGGGCGCCCTTGATGACCTTCGACTCGCAGTCCGCGAATATCTCGGTGACGTCGACGGGCTCGAACGCGGCTGGCTGCACCCCTCTGTCGTTCAGGATGCCCTTGATCCTGATGAGCATCTTCTGCCTGTTGACCTCGTTCCTGACGTAGTCGGGGATCATCTTCAGCTCCCCGACTCCCTTCAGCTCTATGCGTGCGCCTCCGGGGATGGAGATGTTCAGGTCCTGGCGGATGGTTCCGATCCCCCTTTTGACCCTTCTTGTGGCCCTGAGCAGGGTACCCAGCCTGTATGCGACCTCCATGACCTCCTCGGGTGTGCGCATATCCGGTCCTGTGGCGACCTCGATGAGCGGGATGCCCAGACGGTCCAGCCTGTAGAGGACCTCGTCGTTCTTGGTGGTCTCGACCTTCCTGGCCGCATCCTCCTCCAGGCAGACGGAGAGGATGGAGATCTTCCTGTCGCCCACATCCACGGAACCGTCCGTGGCTATGAGGGCGGTCCTCTGGAAACCGGACGTGTTGGATCCGTCCACCACGATCTTCCTCATGAAGTGGATCTCGTCGATGATGTTGGCGCCGAGCATCTCCGAGAACGTGAGGGCGATCTGCATCGCATCCGGGTTCACATCGTGAGGGGGCTCTTCATCCAGCTCCACCAGGCATGTGGTGCCCTTGCAGCACTGGTACCTGTAGCCGGAGTGCCTCTGGAACTGTGCCAGCGCGGCCCTGTCGACCTCACCCATCTCGCTTGTGGTGGGTCTGAGCCTCCTGAAGTAGGCTCCCTGACCGTCATCGCAGAGATGGCTGTCGCAGGAGCAGAACAGCTTCTTGGTGTCGAGCTGCTGGTGGATCTCGATACCGCACATCATCTCGTAGTCTTCACTCATCGATGGTCCTCCTGTCGGACAGTTCATTCGCGAGCGGCACCCTCATCACATCCTTGGCCTCCTCCGGGGAGGAGGAGTTCGCGAGGGCCCACATCAGCTTGACATAGGCGGTCTCCGGCAGCATGTCGTAGACCGTGATGACACCGGCGTTCAGCATGTCCCTTCCGGTGTTGTAGACGTTGAGGTTCGTCCTCCCGTTGAGGCACTGGCTGGTCATCACCACGACCGTGCCGTTGTCGCATGCCCTCTTGATGAGCGGAATCATGTTCTCGTTGACATGGCCCAGACCGGAACCGGCGATGACCACTCCCTTGGACCTCATGAACACGTCCTCGAAAAGCGAGGGGTCCATCCCGGGGTAGTACTGGAGAAGGACACAGGACCTCTCCATGGCGGTGCTGGCCACGGCCTTCTCCGAGGAGACCGCCGGCAGATCCGTGTTGAATGTGATCTTGCCCTCCTTGTCGAGATGGGCCACGGGTAGCGCGTTGATGCTATGGAACGCGTCCCTGCGGGAAGTGTGCATCTTCCTGACGCGGGTGCCGAAGTGGACTGCGAAGGAATCGTCGCCGGGCGTGTCATGCATGATGACGTATACCCCCGCCTTTCCGGATTTGCAGAACCTGGCACATGCCATCAGGTTGCTGCTGGCATCCGAGGAGGGGCGGTCGGAGGACCTCTGCGCCCCGACCAGGACGACGGGCTTGGGGACGTCGCCCAGCATGAAAGACAGCGCGGCGGCGGTGTACCCCATAGTGTCCGTACCGTGGGGGATGATGATCCCGTCGGCCCCGTCGTTGATCTGCCTGGCGACCTCCTCCGCGAGGGCCTGCCAGTGCTCCACGTTCATGTTCTCGGAGAATATGGAGAACAGGACGGTGGCATCGATGTTTGCTATGTCCCTGATCTCTGGGACCGCGTTGACCATGTCGCTGGTAGACAGGGCGGGGTGGACAGCCCCGGTCCTGTAGTCCACATAGGATGCGATGGTTCCGCCCGTACCGATGAGGACCAGCTTGGGCAGGCCCTTCTTGAACTCGACCTCGGATTCGGGCTTGACCCTCTCCACGGGAGCCTCTAGCACCGAGATCTCCGCGGAGTCGGTGATCCTGATGCCGACGTTGTATCCGGACTTCATCTTCAGGATGAGGATGTCCGGGGCGCTGAACTCGTGATGGGGCATGAGTGTCCCGACGTACGTCCTGCCGTCCCTGACGACGGACAGCTTGGTGCCCTCGACCGCGCCGAGGGACTCCAAGGTTTTGGAAAGCGATTCGGAGTACATGCTGTTCGATTGAAGGTATCCCCTTATCGTTTAGATTGGTTGCGCTCGCGCGCACACGCGTTCCCATTACAGGATGGTTGCCATGTATAGGGGCCGGTACAGCACATCCCCGGACCATCTGACATTCTTAGTGCACAGAAGATAGACCTGACCAGCCGTTCTTCCGAACCTGTCTATGAAACGGTTCAGGGAACTGTGATTCAATTGGTCCGAGGACTTCACCTCCACGGGACTGGTATCCGCCAGACACCTCCTGAGATGTGGGATCGCGGTCTCGTTCCCCATCGCCCAGAGGAACTCTTCAGAATCCAGAGAGTAGAGATTCAGATTCTCCTCCTCAGAGGGTATGACCATCTCCTTGATGTTCGTCTTGATCGACAACAGGGACCCTGTTTCGATATAGTCGTACCTCCCGTCCTCCACCAGGAACTTTATCATCTGCCTAGCTTTGGGACACAACTGAACCTCGTCGAATATCACCAAGGACTCCCTGACAGGCAGGACCCTGCCGATTGCCACGGACAGCGCCTGTAGAAAATTGTCGATATTGCCATCGTATCCATCAAACACGGCTTTGACGGCTGGATCCAGTTTAGTGAAATTGATTGTGGTGTAATCCCGATATTCCCTTTTGACGAACTCTTCTGCCAGGAAGCTCTTCCCTACAAGACGGGCCCCGTTGATGAGAATCGCGGATGAGCCGGTACTCTCACCCTTCCACTTAAGGAGCATATCGTAGGCTTTCCTGCGAAGATAAATGACAATATTGCATAATTACATTTGATTGTATTCATTAATCACCAAATCTAGAGTTTTCTTTGAATGGATCTGCACCAGATCTATAGTATCCTAAGTATCGGTTTCTCACCATATCTATTGTATGGCGATCACGCCTTCATCCCCGCCAGAGGGTCGAACCTGACCATCTCGTATCCGACCCTGCGGTTGAGGTCCCCGATCTCCTGCCTGCAGGCACCGAGCTGGGTGCGCATCGCCTCCACCAGCATGCCGAAGTACCTGGCGTAGAACACGGACATCGTGTCGGAGTACGACCTGAGCAGCGACTCCAGGTCGATCTCCCGGAGGTAGACCTTCTGACTGGTGCTCCATATCCCGTCGCCGCAGCATCTCCGTGTGAACACGACCCTCCCGTCCCTCACATCTATCTCCAGAGGGAGCATGTCCACATGCACCACGTAGTTCCTCAGGTTCACGACGAGCGAGACCTCGAAACCCAGCCCCTCGTGTTTGAGGGCCCTGAACTCGCGGTCGATCCCGTGCCTCTTGGCGCAGACCGCGGCGTAGTTCTTGCATGAGTACATCCTCGAGAGGAAGTCCGCCAGCAGCTGGCATATCCCCATGGTGTGCGACTCGATCGTCTCGTACCTGCTCCAATGGTCCGGACACATGCGCCTCGTCGTGCGCACCGCGTCGATCAGTTCGTCAAGCTTCGAATCCATCATGTCGTAGCACATCGACATGCGTCTCAGTTCGGTGTATGTCTTGAAAACGGGGGAATCCTGTAGGCGCCTGAGCTCCCTGCGGGGGTCCGAGGACATGCATATGTAATCGGCCGACGGCCTCTTAACCGACACCGAAGTAGAATACCGAGTCTACGTATGCGGTGCATCGCACACGGGCCGAGCATCCACCCATCGCAGTTTATAACGGCATCCCGTTGCGAGCCCCATGGATTACGACATTGTACCGAAAGCGGCTATCGTGATCTCGGTGGTCGCCGTCATCGTGGCCGCCGCCGCGATAATCATGGTGGCCACCGGGGACGATTCCGACGACAGATACAGGATATACATCGGCATGGATGCGGACGCCACACAGAGCCAGATGGATGCTCTCGAGTCCTACATGAAGGACACGATTACCAGCGATTACGGCACCGGATACACGATGTACTGGGCGGACGGAGCCTACACCGACAACGGCGACACGGTCCAGAACCGCACCCTGGTTGTCATACTCCTCGATGTGAGCTCCGGCGACGCAGGTGCGATCGCCGACGCGGCACTCGACCAGGACGGCGTGTCATCGGTGGTCAAGGAGGTCTATCGCTCCTCCTTCGATATCAGCACGAACTGAATCCGAGGGGTTCTACCCCTCTTTCTTATTCTATTATAGAGACGATTGGCGTAGCACGAACAAGCTAAATAGTATGCACAGGCTTTCGCCACCCATGCACATAGTACAGCCCGGAATGGAAATCGACGTCCTGAAGGAGAACAACAAGATCGCCCATGAGAACTACCGTCTCATGAGGAGCAAGGGGATCAAATCCGTCGACTTCATGGGTTCCATCGGAGCCGGGAAGACCGCCCTCATCATCAAACTGGCCGAGAAGCTCAGGGCGAAGGGCGTCCGCGTGTGCGCCATCGCCGGCGACGTCACCGGGGCCGACGACTACACCAGGTTCGAGAAATCCGGACTCCACTCCGTGAACTGCAACACGGGACACGAGTGCCACCTTGACGCCAACCTCGTCAAGAAGACCCTGGCGGACATCAACCTGGACGATTACGATGTGATCTTCATCGAGAACGTGGGGAACCTCGTGTGCCCCGCCGACTTCCCCCTCGGAACCGACTACAGGGTGGTCGTCATCTCCACCACCGAGGGAGACGACATGGTCAGGAAGCACCACGACATCTTCATCCACTCCGACGTCGCCGTCCTGAACAAGATAGACATCGCCGACGCCGTCGACGTGGACCCGGAGGTCATAGCCAGGGACTACAACAAGCTGATGGGCGGCACAAAGAACATCTACAAATGCAGCGTTAAGAAGGAGCAGGGGCTGGACGAGATCCTCGCAGCCCTCAAGCTCTGAAGGTGTCAACATGAAGGTCCTCGCCGTGGGCGGAGGGGGCAGGGAGCATGCCGCCGTGGAGGCGCTGTCCCGCTCCGGCTCCGAGATTTACGCAGTGATGAAGAATGCCAACCCTGGCATCATCGCCAGGTCGAAGGAGCATCTGCTCTGCGACGAGAAGGATGTGGACAAGGTCGTCGCCTTCGCCAAGGAGAAGGGGGTCGAGCTGGCCTTCGTCGGGCCCGAGGCCCCGCTGGAGAAAGGCATAGTGGACGCCCTCGAAGCCGAGGGCATCCCATGCGCAGCCCCGACCAAGGCCGCCGCCAGGATCGAGACGTCCAAGACGTTCATGAGGGAGCTCGTCGAGAAGCACGGCATCGCCGGCAACCTCGGGTTCGCCCATTTCGACAACGCCGCGGACGCGGAGGCCTACCTCAGAACCGTGGACCACGAGATCGTGGTGAAGCCCGTCGGCCTCACAGGCGGAAAGGGCGTCAAGGTCCAGGGGGAGCACCTGCACTCCTTCGAGGACACCATGGAGTACATCAACGAGATCTTCGACCAGAACATCGGCGGAGCCGGTGTGATCCTCGAGGAGAAGGCTGTCGGCGAGGAGTTCACGCAGATGGTCTTCGTGGACGGGAAGAGGATCGTCCCCCTCCCGCTGGTCCAGGACCACAAACGCGCCTACGAGGGGGATGTGGGGCCCAACACCGGAGGCATGGGATCCTACACCGACGCAGACCACCTCCTGCCTTTCATAACACAGGGGGAGAGGGAGCAGGCGCTCGCGATCCTCCAGTCCATAGTCGACGCCATGGCGGAGGAGGGCTGCCCCTACAGGGGCACCATGTACGGACAGTTCATGCTCACCGTGAAAGGGCCGAAGATCATCGAGATCAACGCCAGGTTCGGGGACCCGGAGGCGATGAACGTCCTCTCCCTCATTGGGGACGACTTCGAGGATGTCTGCCGCATGATGGCCACGGGCACGCTCGACAGGGACGTCGACTTCGCCAGGAAAGCCACGGTCTGCAAGTACGTGGTGCCCAGAGGATACGGCGTGAAGTCCGAGTCGGGACACGAGATCTCCGTGGACGAGGACGCCGTGAGGAGCAGCGGATCCGTCGTGTACTACGCCAACGTAGACATGAAGGACGGCAAGCTCGTCACAGGGACGTCCAGATCACTGGGGGTCGTTGGCATCGCCGACACCCTCGAGGAGGCGGAGGCCAACTGCGAGGCCGCTCTGAAGCACGTCAGGTGCGACGCCATGGCAGTCCGCCATGACATCGGGACCCGCGCACTAGTCCAGCGCAGGGTCGACCACATGAGGGAACTCCGTTCCGCATGAACCGCATCGCCGTCAGGTTCGCCTACCACGGCGACGGCTTCTCCGGCTCGCAGATACAGCCGGGAGCCAGGACCGTGGAGGGCGAGATGAGGTCGGCGCTCCTGAAGGTCTGCCATCTGGCGGACGGGGAGCTGGACCTGCGCATTGCCAGCCGCACGGACAAGGGAGTGAACGCCCTCGGGAACGTTGCCGTGTTCAACACGGGATTCGACGATCCCGAGGCGCTCCTCCGCGCATTGAACGCCGTGTCGGACGGCATTTTCTACACAGGATACGCTTGGGTAGACGAAGGGTTCAACCCGCGCCACGCGACATCCAGAGAGTATGTGTACATCCTCCCGTCGGACGGACTGGACATCGACATGGCGAAGCGGTGCGCATCGCTCTTCGTCGGCGAACACGACTTCGCCAGGTTCTGCCGCCCGGACGGGAAGCCGACGAAAGTCACCGTGGACTCCGTGGACATTGTGGAAGGTGACGGATGCGTGATCCTCACATACAGGGCGAGGTACTTCCTGTGGAACATGGTCCGCAGGACTGCGGCGGCGATCGCGGAGGTCGCATCGGGCCACAGCTCGCTCGCGGATGTGGCTGGTGCGCTCGAAGGGGAGGAGTGCAACTTCGGCATCGCCCGGGCGGACGCCCTCACCCTCACCGAGGTCGGATACGATGGGCTGGAGTTCATACCGTGCGACAGCCATGTGCTCTCCGGAAAGGTCGACGAACAGACGTTCTCCGCCAGACTGAGGCTCGGATTCTATTCATCGATTATGCACAGTGACGGATGAGGCCGTCGACGGACTGCCGGTTATATGGTACCATGTCGATGCCCCGCCCATGGATGGTTTGGCAGACATGGTCCGCTCGGCGGCAGAGGACCTCGCGAGGATTGAGAATGAAAGGGACGCCGCGATGGCGATCTCCCGCAGGGTGATTAGGCTCAGCAAGAGGATCATCCATTCGATCCATGTCGGGGACGACGCATCGACCGATGAGATGAGAGCGTCCGTCGAGGTGCTCCTCTCGACTGGTGCACCTGAGGTGAGACTGTCCCAGATGGTCCAGGACGCCCTGATGGAGTACGCCGAGGCCGCGATCCTCAGATCGCTTGTGATCGATGGGCGCATCCCGTCACCGACGGAACTGGGGATCCCCTCGGCAGCCTGGGTCCTCGGGCTGTGCGACTGCGTCGGCGAGCTCAGGAGGATCGTGACGTCCCATCTGATGGAGGGGGACATGGACGGTGCCAGAAGGTACTTCTCGATGATGGAGGACATCAGCGGGGAGATAATGCTCCTGGATGTCCCGGACGCCATAGCCCCCGTACGCAGGAAGCAGGACATCGCCCGCGGGATCATGGACCGCACCAGGTCGGACATGACAACGGCGGCGGTCGTCGGCAGATTGTGAATCTGCAAAAAAGAATAAAGTGGGAGGGCCCGAGGGCCCTCCGTTTTCATTTTAGGTTTCAGCGCCTGGACTTGGGCTTTCCGTAGTTCTTCACGGGCTTGCGGTAGACCCAGATCATGACCAGGACCAGCAGGACGATCACGACCACCAGCAGGACGATGACCCATGTGTAGTCGTTGTCCCCGATGTAGAACGTGTGCCTCTCACCGAGTCCGGTGATGTCGACCATGTTCCCGCCATCGGCGGCCTCGACGTGGAACTCGTGTGTTCCGTAGCCGGCGTCGGTGATCCACTCGTACTCGATGGTCGTCGTTCCGTTGGCGTCGAGGTCCACGGTGGTGAAGCTGTCGTCGATCCTCTCGCCGTCCACGTAGAAGTAGACGCCGTATCCCTGCAGAGGCTCGTCGGAGTTGTTGGACAGGGTGACGGAGAGGGTGATGGGCTCCACCACGGTGATGGGGTACTCCAGAGTCCTGGGCTCGACCTCGAGGTCCTGGGTGGTCTCGTTGCCCTCCTCGTCGGTGGAGGTGTAGGTGGCGTCGACGGTGATGTCGACGACCAGCGTGTACCTGCCGGCGGTGTCGGGGGCGGAGACCGTCAGGGTCTGCGCGGTTCCGTTGTCCAGGTCCCCGGAGCTCGGGCTGACGCCGTTGCTGACGGTGTCGCCGGAGCCGTCGACCAGCCTGGCCTCGTAGGAGATGGCCATGCTGAGGTTGGGGTAGTCCGTGGAGCTGTAGTCGTTGTTGGTGTAGATGACCTGGAAGTCGGCATCTGCGCCGACGCCGATCACGTTGGTCTCGCCGTCGATGTCTGCGTAGTCCGCGTCGACGCCCTGGAGGGGCACGAGGCAGAGCGCGAACACCGCCATGATGGCGATTGCTGCTGTTACTGTCTTCATCTGCGTGAGAACACCCCCCTCTTGCTGGCGAGCCAGAAGATCGCCACGAGCATCAGGAGAATCACTGCGACAAGGAACCAGATTCCGACGGGGAGTCCGGACCTCTCGTCGAGCGCGTCGCCTCCAGAGGCGGTCATGTCGTCGGTGCTGACGTCGATGCTGCCTGCGGAGAGGCTGAGGGTCTCGCTGTGGCTTCCGACGGTCACGTTGGCTGTGATGGACGGGACCGCTGTGGAGTCCTGACCGGGCTCGAGGAGCATCAGCTTCACGTAGTAGACGGAGGTCTGGAGACCGGGCGCCTGGAAGGTTGCGCCGTTCTCGGCGATGGTCCTTCCGCTCTCGTCCACGATGGTCACGTACCATCCGCTGGGGACGTTGGGCACGTTGATGGTCACATCGTGGGTGTAGACGTTGTTGTTGACGACGGTGACCGCGTACATGTACTGGTACGCGGAGACGCGGTTGCTTGCGGCCCTGTCGTCGTCGCCGGCCTTGAAGACCTCGACGTCGATAGGTGCGGATGTATCGCCTCCCATGTCGACATCCATCGTCTGGGTGTCGGTGCCGTTGATGTCCGCCACAGTCAGGGTCATTCCACTGGATCCGGGAGCGACGCGGTTGACGTCGTAGGTTCCGTAGACGGTCGTGGAGGCCGTGCTGTTGGCGGGGACGTTGAGGCTGAAGGCGCTGTTCAGGGAGAGGTCGCTTCCTCCGGTGATGAGATAGGTCATGTCCCTGTCGGTGTTGTTGGTGATGCTGACGTCGATGGAGACGTTTCCGTTGGAGAACACGGCTCCGGTGATCTCGGATGTGAATCCGGGCTGCTCGGCGTCCTCGTCCACGGGCGCGTCGCCTGTCAGGACGGAGATGTTGCGGACCTGGGCGGTGACGGTTCCGTCTGTCTCGACGAGCGCCAGTCCGGTGAACTCCCCGGTGGCGTAGTAGTACACGTCCTCGGAGTCGATGGTGGCGTTGACCTCCACGCTTACCTCCACGGAGGAGACGTCTGCGGGAAGGGTCAGTGTGTATGCACCGTTGGTGACATCGAAGTCGTGCTTCACGGTCATTCCCCTGTACTCGTAGGAGACGGTGATGGTTCCGTCCGCGACGGTTCCGACGTATCCGGTGACCTGCATCCTGTGCTGGGACGCGGTCATGTCGATCGTGTAGGTTCCGTCGGTGACGTCCGTGAGGTCGAGGTATCCGTATGCGATGTTGCCGTGTCCGTCATCGTTGGTGTTGGTGGATGTGAAGTAGTACTCGTATCCGACCTCGAGGTAGTACCCTCCGTCGAACCTGTGGTAGCTTCCATCGGTGGTGGAGACGGAGACGATGTCAGTCTCGGCGTTGGTGACGTTCACGGTCACGACGTCCTCGATGGCGTCGAAGCCGTAGAACTGCGTGGATCCGGCGTAAAGGTCCAGGCTTCCGTTGTAGTAGTGTCCGGTGGATCCGTCGACCTCGACGGTGTAGGTTCCGGGTAGCAGAGGCGTCTCGACACCCGCCTTGAGCTCGATGGCTGTGTCAGAGTCGTCGTAGTGGTAGACGGTCATGTCGAACTCGGGCGTGTAGGGGATCGCCTTGACGTAGTTCTCCTGATCCTCGTCGCTGGAGTCGTACATGTCGATGGTCAGAGTGTTGGTGTTGTTGCTCGGTCCCGCATCGACGTCCCTGGTCAGGCTCTCGCAGTGGAACGCGGCGTTGTCGAGCGTTCCGTCGACATTGTTCAGCGAGATGGTGGAGGCCACATCGTCGGGGATGTAGAAGTTCACCACACCGCTGGTGTTGGTCATGCCGTAGAGCTCGTAGTCCTGGCCGTTGTAGTTGAAGGTAATGACACCCATGACGAAGGGCAGGTAGGGGTTGGAGCCGCTCTGTCCGTTGTCGTACCTGAGGGTGTATCCGATCCTCCTTCCGTCGACGAGGTCGAGCTCTCCCATGTCGGAGTCGCTGCTGCCGACGGTGGTGCTGCCGATGTACACCTTGTTGCTTCCGTTGTTGGCGGCGATGGTGTAGATTCCCTCGGGCAGGAGCGCGGTGAAGTTGCCCTCGCTGTCCGTGGCCACGGAGAAGTACTCCCCGTTGCGGCTGATGAACTGGACAGTTCCCTCGTCGCCGCTGTCGCCGTCCATGAGCTGTCCGGAGACGACGCTGCTGTTGGAATCGGTGACGGACACGGTGTCGTCCCAGATGCTCGCGTCGCCGCTGGTCTGGTACAGGGCGTGGTACACGTGCTCTCCGGAGACGCCGTAGATGGTGTAGTGCATCTGGTCGGTGGCGATGCTGTACGGGACGTCGAAGCGTACCTCGCCGGTCTCGTCGTCCACGTAAGTGACGGTGTTGAAGGAACCGGCCGAGACCGTGAGGACGTCGGACTGTGCACCGCTGACGGTGACCGTGTGGGCATCGTAGGCCGTGATCGTGGCGGTCCTGTTTCCGCTGGTCGCGTTGGATGTGTTGGTGTACATCGACGCGTATCCCTGACCCATGGAGAGGTTGTACTGTCCGGAGACGACCGTGATGACGGCCTGTCCGTCCTCGACCTCGGCCTGGAACTGGGCCATGGTGGTCTGGTTGGTTGCGATGACGAGCGCTCCGTCGGGTACGGGGTCGCCGTTGACGTCGTTCACCGTGACCGTGATGGTCCTGGTGGTGGGGGAGACCTGGAATCCTGTGTTGTTCCCGGGGTAGACGGTGACGGTTCCGGTTCCCATGGAGTCCCCTGTCTCGCTGTACAGGGTGTAGTCGTAGGTTCCGGGCAGGATGGAGTCGATCGTGATCGAGCCGTCGGTCGTGCGGATCTCGTAGTCCGCCGCATCTCCCTCGAGCTTGAGGAGCATCTCCTCTGCGCCGTACACGTTGTCTCCGACCATGACGGACCCGTCGACGGATGCGGCGGGGATGTCGTAGGTCTGGACCAGGTTGTCGGATGTGAAGCTCTGGACGACCACGTCGCCGATGCTGATCTCGATCCTGTAGTCTCCGGAGGGGACCATGGCCTCGTAGGCGCCGTCCCTGGTGGTCGTCTCGGAGTAGAGGACGTACTGTCCGTAGACGTCGCTGTACTGGTAGACGGAGACTGTGGCTCCGGTGACGCCGGTTCCCTGGTAGGTGACGCCGCCCTCATAGACCTGGGCGTCGTCGGGGGTTCCGACGTAGTGGAGCATTACGATGGAGGTCAGGTAGTTGATGGCTCCTCCCTCCTCCTTCTGCTTCTGGATGGCCTCCCAGCCGTCCATGTACTCCCAGCCGTCGTCGGTGACGATGGCGTCGGAATCGGGGTTGTACTGGACCTGCCAGTAGACGACCTCGTATCCGGCCAGTCCGTATCCGGGGATTCCCTTGGCGGATCCCTCGGAGCCGTCGCTGGAGGACAGGGCGACCAGGTAGTTGTAGGACGCGTTGTTGCCTGTGAACCCGGCCTCGGCCGCGGAGGGTCCAATCATGGCCTTCCACAGGAAGGTGTCGTAGATGGCGTCGGTGTAGACGGTGTATCCGTAGTATGTGTTGTAGGAGTAGAACTGCGTGGCGGCTCCGTATCTGTCCACGGCGTAGTCGCCGAAGTATGCGATGGTGGAGAACGTGTCCCCGTCGCCGTACTGCAGGGGCAGCATGGAGGGGTCGAGCATGACATAGGAGATCTTCTGGCCGGCGGCATCGCAGACGGCATCGTAGGCGTTCATGATCTCCACGGTGTTCATGCCGGACACGATGGCGTTGATGGATGCCAGGTACACGGCGTTCTCGTCGGTTATGTCGGACCTGACGTTGCCGTACGTGTCGGGGTTGGATGTGATGTCGTCGACGGCGGTGGAGGGGTCCTCGATGAATCCCCTGATCTTCTCGTACACGTCGGTGTTGCCGTCGAAGCAGGATGCGAAGTCGTTCACGTCGTTGGACAGGATGATGCGGAGCATCATGGCTGCGACCGATCCGCCTGCGCCTTCGGAGAGGTACATGTGCGACACGGCCGAGGTTCCGCCACCGACTGTGTCGACGACGGTATCGAATCCGCCCTGGGCGACCGCGTCGTTGGCGTAGTCGATCCAGGACACGAGGGCTCCGTCCTTGGGCTGGTCCTCCATGGAGTCCCAGAGGTCCCCGATGGGGTAGGAGTCGCCTGTCTTGATCGTGTACTGGGTGTTGCCGCTGAAGTAGTAGTCGGCGTCGGAGTTGTTGGAGATACCGGCGTCCACGGCGAACGAGACGTTGGGGACGACGATGAGAAGGGCCACGATGACCACGGATGCGAACGGGAAGGGCTTGATCATCTTCCTGAAGAACCCGGGGAACCCGGCGGTCCTCATGGAGGTCCACCAGTCCCTGAGGTTCGCGGCCTCGAGGACACGGACGATGATGATGGCGGATCCGACGGCGAAGACTGTGCCGACGACCGCGGCGTTGGCGTAGGAGGTCCAGACCGCGAAGAACATGCCGAACATCCAGATCGTGATGAACAGCCTGGTGGCGGAGTGGTCCTTCCTGAAGTAGACGTAAGTGCTGTAGAGGGCGTAGCAGATGGGCAGCCACATCGTGAGCCATCCGTAATAGGAGGACACGTTGGACATGGAGACGTAGCTGCTTGCCAGCTCATCCATGATCGAGCTGGAGTAGATGCTGTTGCCCCAGATGAGGTCGTTGTACAGGTCGGGCGCCGCTACGGCGAGGACGGCCGCGATGACAACGAAGACGATGACGAGTGCGGGCACGGTGACGACCCAGGGCTTGGAGCGGATCGCCATGAAGACCAGCGAGAGCACGACGGCGATGACCATCATGAGGAGGGGTCCGGAATAGACTGCCTCCCAGAGTCCGGCGGGCATGTAGTATGCCGCGGGGATCAGTGTGCCGACGAGCAGAGTCGCGATGTATCCGAACAGGACGGTCTGGAAGTCCCTTCCCCTGAAGCGGTCGACCACGATCTGGAGGACCATGGCGACGATCAGGATGACCACGAGGAAGCGGAACCCGTTCCATGTCAGCGCGGCGAGGGCCATGAAGATGCCTGCGATCACGGCGTTGACGAGGACGGCCTTCTTGGAGACATCCTCGGCATCGGCGGCCTTGACCATCTTCACGACGAACCAGGACATGAACGCGACCAGAAACGCTGCGAGACCGTACTCGGTTCCGCTGGAGAAGACGGTGGTGCTGATGGGGAGCGCCAGGAAGGCGAAGACCAGGGCTGCGACGACTCCGACCCTCTTGTCGAACATCTCCTTGGCGACGAGGTACACGGGGATGCATGTCAGGGCGCCGATGATCGGGTTGAGGGCTCCGATCGCCGCGGACGCGGCCTCGGTGGTGGACATGCCCATGCCTGTCAGCACGGTAGCGATGCCGGCTCCGATGAAGTCGAAGAGGGGCGGGAAGACGTTGAGTCCTCCGTTGGGATAGTTGACGGCAGAATCCGTCATGGAGTAGCTGCCGTTCAGAATACTTTCAATCACGTGCAGGTGATATTGCGCACTCGAACCGCCCGACAGAGCGAAGTTTCCGTCGGCGGAGATACCGTATGCGAACACCGTGCGCAGCGCGAACGCCACGATCACGATGATGCAGAGCGAGAGCGCACACCAGTGGTTCCTTAACCACCCGTTACCGCTTTTTTCGCGGACGGCTCCCGTTTCCTCGGGAGCGGTTGTCTCTTTTCTGAATCTGCTCATTCTAAAAATCTCCATTTTAGAATGGGCGAGGATAACAGGAGCCTATATTTAAAGAGCGCACACGCGTTATATAAAATAATTATAAAGGAAGAAAGGGGCGGAGCCCTTCCGTTTCAGAGCACCGTGCGTATGTCCTCGGCGAAGGATTCGGCGGCACCCCTCGGATCCTCGGATCCGTAGATGGCACGGCCGACGATGGCGTAGTCCGCGCCTGCGCGGATCGCGTCCGAGGCCTTCCCTCCCTGCGCCCCTACCCCGGGGGACAGTATCTTGAGGTCGCCTATGACCTGCCTGACCGCGGCTATGCGCTCAGGGCGTGTTGCCGGAGCGATGAATCCGGAAACCCCGCACTCCACCCCGAGCCTGGCCATCTCCTCGGCGTGGAGGGCGGTGAACATCTTCCCTCCGGGATGGCTCATCTCCGTCACGGCGTAGATGTCGGCGCCTCCGGCCGCTTCCACTGCGGCCCTCAGGGAATCGTCCCCTGTGAAAGCGTGCACTATGACCCCGGAAGCCCCCCTGGACACGGCGTTCTCGACGATAAGCCTGACCGTGTTGGGGATGTCGGCGACCTTGAAGTCGCAGATGACGTCCGACAGTTCCGACAGCCTCGTTATCATGCCGGGGCCCTCGGAGAGCACCAGCGGCCAGTTGATCTTGATGGCGTCCACGATTCCGGAGACCGACTCCGCCACCTTCAGAGCCTTGGCTCCGTCCGTCTCATCCAATGCCAGGATGAGCCTGCTGTCCATCTTCATGCGTGACGGACTGCACCATCACTTATAAGGGTTCCACGACATGGGGTCGCATGCTCAGGAAGATGGAGTGCGATTCCGCCTGCACCGGCAAGGTCGCCGAAGGATGCAGGCACTGCATCGACGGATCCAAGATGGTCCTCTTCGTGACCGGCCTCTGCAAGTGGAACTGCTACTACTGCCCCGTGTCCCTCGAGAAGAAGGGGCTCGACGTCATGTACGCCAACGAGGGCAGGGTGTTCACCGACGAGGAGATCATCGCGGAGGCTGAGGCAATGGATGCCACCGGCACGGGGATCACCGGAGGGGACCCCCTCCTGGACATGGATCGCACGATCCATATGATACGCCTCCTCAAGGACAGGTTCGGCAAGGGGCACCACATCCATCTCTACACGGCGACCATCGACCCCGAGAAGGCCCTGGCCCTCCAGGAGGCGGGCCTGGACGAGATACGCTTCCATCCGCCGGAATCCGTCTGGACGGAGATGGACAGGACCCGCCTCAGGGAGACCGTCTCCGCTCTGAGCATAGACGTCGGGATCGAGGTCCCAGCCCTCCCACGCAAGGAGCGGGAGCTGAACGCCCTGGTCGCATACGCCAAGGACGCTGGGGTGGACTTCGTCAACCTGAACGAGCTGGAGTTCTCCGAGAGCAACTGGGACATGATGGACACCTACGGCTACGAGGTCCGCGACGAGCTGTCGTCCGCCGTCGCCGGGTCGAGGGAGACCGCCATGGCCGTCCTGAAGGCCAACAAGAGGATGAGCGTCCACTTCTGCTCATCCACGTTCAAGGACGGGATCCAGCTGCGCAGGAGGCTCATCCGCAGGGCGGAGCACACCGCCAAGCCATACCAGCAGGTGACCGAGGACGGCACGATCGTCCGCGGATACCTCTACGCGGACGACGTCGGCGCCGCGGTGTCGAAGCTGAGGGAGCTGGGCGTCCCGGATGACCTGTTCGAGGCGATGGAGAACAAGGTGGAGGTCGCGCCCTGGGTGCTCGAGGACATTGCCGACGAGATCGGATACAGATGCTTCCTGTCCGAACAGTACCCCACTGCGGACGGCCTCGAGGTCGAGAGAACCCCCCTGAACTGAGCCGCGGGACACATGTGCCAGCATACCGAAATCTAATCCAGGCCGCGCCCTCGCGGTCGCTTCCCTGACATGGTAATCGTGGTTGTGAGAATCGAAGAGGTTTGTGATTAAGGGGTTTGTGCCCGACCGTACGAGAGGATCGTAGGGGGTCTCCGATCTCAGTCGACGCTGATGCTCTGGATCTCGTGGTGCCTGTTCACGATGTCCCTGGCAATGCGCAGGTTCTTACCGGCCTTGCCGATCGCACGGCCCTTGAGCTTTGGATCCACGGTCACCGTGGCGTGCGTTATGTTTCCGCGCTGCTCGATAACGACCTTCTGAGGATTGTAGATGTGGAAGACGTTCTTCACGAACTGCTCGGGATCCTCGGAGTACTCCACGACCTGGATGTTCTTCCCGGTCTTCTCCTTGAGCTTGATGACATGCTCGCCCTTCTTCCCGACGGCGATGTTGCCCTGGCCTTTCTCGACGACGAACACGAGCTTGTCCTCGGTGTCCATGCAGTCGATGGCGTTCGCCCTGGTGATCTGCTCGAAGAGAGCGATGTACCTCAGGGTGTCCTCGGTAAGTACGATATCTGCGGACATGTTCCTCACAGCGTTAAGATGTTGGAGCTACCTTTGTCGATGATCACAAGGGCAGACACGGAGAAGGGTTTACCGCACATCGCGCCGAGTTCCATGTTGTTTCCCTCGTACACGTGCACCTTCACGCCGATGTCACCGCGCAGCTCTGCGCTGGGGCAGTTCCTGGAGATGACGACCATCTGTGCCTTGCCGTCCTTGACTGCCTTAACTGTCTGGTCAACGCCGAACTCCACCTTTCCGGTGGTGATGGCGGATTTCAATGCCCTGCTGATGTCGATTTTCTCATCGCTCATTCTTCATCCCCCTTCTTCTTGGGTGTGTAAATCAGGTTTACTGCACCGGTACCTAGGGTGACCGGCTGTCCGACGATGATGTTCTCGGTGACTCCCTCGAGGTGGTCGACCTCGCCCACCATCGCCGCATGCAGAAGGTGCGCGGCAGTGATCTCAAAAGCCGCCCTGGCGAGAACCGAGGACTTCTTTCCGGACACTCCGTGCCTTCCGATTGCTTTGACGTATCCGTCGTTGGTCATGAGGTCGGCGACAAGCATGATGTGCCTGATGTCGACATCGAGACCTGCCTCTCCGAGTGTTCCCATGGCCTCGTGGATGATGGAGTTCCTGGCCGCCTCGATTCCGAGGACGTCCGCTACCTCCAGGATGCTGTTCGTCATGACGTTGTCAGCATCCACTCCCTCGACCTTGAGCACCTCCTTGAGGTTGCTGCCCTCCGTGATGATCTTCCAGGACCCTTCGGTCTTGGAGAGAACGGCACGGGTGATGTTGTCGATCCCTTTGATCTTCGCGCCTTTGATGGCGTCGAACATCATCTGCAGCTTCTTGTAAGACGGCTCGTCGGAGTTGATGACCACGTCGTATCCGGCTTTGGTCACCATTCCGCGGACCGCCTTGACCTTGTTCAGTCTGTCGACCAGTTCGTCGATGTCGATTCCCCTGGCCTCCATCTTGCGCGCATCGGGAGTGACGATCAGCCTCATGTTGGTGATGTCGGTCTCGACGCTCGCGATGTCCAGCAGCGTGGTCATCTCGATGTTGGACGCCACGTACCTGGCAACATTCTCGTCCTCCGCCGCCGTGCCGGTGAGGGGGATGTTCATCGAGGGCGTGCTGGGCACGCGCCTCGCATCCACGATCTCGATAAGCCTCGGCAGACCCTGTGTGACGTTGATGTTTGCGACTCCCGCATAGTGGAAGGTACGCATGTTCATCTGTGTACCGGGCTCTCCTATGGAGTGCGCCGCCATGACGCCTGCGGACTCGTTCTGGTCCATCAGGTGGGCGGTGTACATCCTGTTGGCGGTGGTGATGAGCTTCTCGCAGATCTCGTCGCTGAGGTCCGCGTTCTTGATGCGGGCCGCGATGTCGACGATGATCTTCATAGGCAGACGGATCTCCAGCCTCTCCGCGATGGCCTTGAGCCTGAGCTCGCCCTCGTTGTACTGGTAGAAGTTGGTGACTTCCTCCATCGGCTCGACCGGAACGGTCTCCTCGACCTCCTTCTTGACCCTGGATGACGAGGAGGGCCTCTTGCCGATCTTGGCCAGGACGGACCTGGCCTCCTCCTCCATGAGTCCGAGCTCGATGAGCTCGCTCTCGCCGGCTGCGCTGATGGCGCTGAGCGAGTTGTACTTCGTGAGCAGGAGTGCGGCCGTCTCCTCGCTGACGTCCCTGTTGATCAGGGCCTTCATCGTGTCCTTTCTTGCCATTATCACTCACCTCCGCCCTCGAAGTCCATGTCAAGGTCGTCATACTCCTCGCTCTCCTCGTCCTCGATGTACTCCATCTCGTCCTTCTCGAGCGATCCGTAGTCGCCTCCCACGTCCTTGGTGTCGATGTGCAGGAGCTCGTCGGCCTGGTCTCCCAGGACCTCGGCGAACAGGTCGTCGAGGTCGATTGCCTTACCCCTGACGGTCCTGGCGGGGTCGACCCCGTCCTCTCCGTACTTGAACTGGACGACTGTGCCGATGGTGTTCCTGACGGTTCCGTCGGCGGTCAGCTTCAGGTCCTCCAGAGCGGAGACGAGCCTCCTCTGCATGTATCCGGACCTGGATGTCCTGACCGCAGTATCGACCAGACCCTCCCTTCCTCCCATGGCGTGGAAGAAGAACTCGGTCGGGGAGAGACCGGACTTGTAGGAGTTGGAGCAGAATCCCCTGGCGTAGGCGCCGAGGTCCCCTTTCTCGAAGTGGGGGAGCGTCCTGTTCCAGTATCCCCTGGACAGCCTCTCTCCACGGACGGCCTGCTGACCCACGCAACCCGCCATCTGGGACAGGTTGAGCATGGATCCACGGGCTCCGGCCTTGGCCATGATGACCGCGGGGTTGTTCATTCCCAGGTGCTTACCGGCGATCTTACCGGCCTCGTCACGGGCGTTTCCGAGGACACCCATGACGCTTACCTCCAGGGTCTCCCTGAGCGAGCGTCCGGGCATCTGCTCGAGCGTTCCGTCCTGGTAGGATCCCACCAGGGCGGTCACCTTGTTGATGCAGTCCTGGGTGTTGTTGCTGATCTGGAGCGCGGCCTCGGCGGGGATGTCCTCGTCGCCGATTCCGGTGGAGAACCCGTGGTTCATCAGGGCGCCGAGGGCGATCCTGGTGACCTGGTTGATGAACTGGGCGGCACGGGCGGAACCGTAGTCCCTGGCGATCCTGTCGAGGATCTTACCCTTGCTGTTACCGATTCCCTTGACGTCGATGGTTCCGCACAGGAGCTGGCCGTCGCGGATCTTGACGTAGGCGTCGTACTCGCAGTTCTCCTTCTGGCACACCTTGCAGTTCTGGCAGATGTTGGCCTTGAACGTGGTGCGGAAGTCGTCGGGCAGGACAATGGAGAACAGCTGCTTCCCGGTCCAGTAGGGCTCGCCCTTCTCGTCGATGAACGGCTCGGGCACCTCGATGTCCCCGAGCTTGAACAGGATGTTCATCGCCTGGAACCTGTCGAAGCGGGGGTTGTTGTGGGTGAGGAAGTACGCTCCTGTGATGTGGTCGTGGATGGCTCCGATGATGGGTCCTCCGTACCTGGGGGACAGGATGTTCTCCTGGACCTGCATCAGGATCCTGGCCTCTGCACGGGCCTCGTCCGACTGCAGGACGTGCAGGTTCATCTCGTCCCCGTCGAAGTCCGCGTTGTAGGGAGGACAGTCGCAGAGGTTGAACCTGAAGGTACGTCCGTCCATGATCCTCACGCGGTGGGCCATCATGGACATCCTGTGCAGCGAAGGCTGCCTGTTGAACAGGACGACGTCCCCGTCGACGAGCTGCCTCTCGACGGTGTAGTCGATGTCGATTCCCTCCGCCACATCGGCGGCGTTCCTGTCCGTGACCCTGATCCTCCTTCCGTCGGAACGGATGACGTAGTTCACACCGGGGAGGTAAGGCTTGTCGGGCGTGGGTGCGGGACCGCGGGCCACCATCTCCCTGATCTTCTCGATGTTGTGCTCGTTGACGTGCACGGGAACGGTGAGCTCCCTGGCAGCGATGACCGGGACACCGACCTCGTTGATGGAGAGCAGCGGATCGGGCGAGATGACCGTACGCGCGGAGAAGTTCACACGCTTTCCGGACAGGTTGGATCTGAAACGTCCCTCCTTACCCTTGAGCCTCTGGGCCAGGGTCTTCAGGGGACGGCCGGACCTGTGCCTCGCGGGCGGGATACCGGACGTCTGGTTGTCGAAGTAGGTGGTGACGTGGTACTGGAGCAGCTCCCACAGGTCCTCGACGATCAGCTGGGGGGCACCGGCGTCACGGTTCTCCCTGAGCCTCTGGTTGATCCTCAGGACGTCGACCAGCTTGTGGGTCAGGTCGTCCTCGGACCTGTCTCCGGAGTCGAGGGTGATGGAGGGCCTCACGGTCACGGGCGGGACGGCCAGCGCGGTGAGCACCATCCACTCGGGCCTGCAGGTGGAGGGCTCGATTCCGAGGGTGACGAGGTCCTCGTCGGGGATCCTCTCGAGCCTCTCGCGGACCTCCTTGGGCGTGAGCTTGTGGTTGTCCTCGATCTCGCGGAATGTCGTGGGCTTGTCGAGCTTGATCTTGATCTGCTCGGCACCGCAGTAGGGGCAGACGCCCTTCCCGGACGCGTCCTTGGCGGTCTCCTTGGAGAAGTTCTTGACCTCGATGGTGCCTCCTCCGAGCTCCTCCATCCTCTCCATGCTCTCCCTGCGGGCCTGGATCTGGTCCTCGGAGAGCATCAGCCTGCCGCACTTGCAGCAGGTGGACTCCAGGAGCATCTTGATGTCCTTGATGAACCCGACGTGGATGACGGGCAGGGCGAGGTCGATGTGGCCGAAGTGCCCGGGGCACTCGTCCACCTTGCATCCGCAGGTCTTGCAGCGGAGTCCGGGCTCGATGACTCCCATGTGGGGGTCCATAAGTCCCATCTCGATGGGGTAGCCCTCCTCGTCGTAGGTGTCTGCGGTGATGACCTTGGTGGCAGACATCTTCCTGATCTCCTCGGGGGAGACGCAGGAGAATTTGATCGATCCGATCCTCTTGGTGATACCGCGAACTGTCATCTCAGGTCCTCCAGCTGAAGCCTCATGGCGACACCAAGCGACAGGAGCTCATCCATGAGGAGTTTGAACGCGTACGAAGTCTGTACGAGGTAGATGTTGGTGTTGTTCTTGCACACCGGGCAGTACAGCGACCCGTGCCTGTCCATGATGGCGATGTGCCCGCACTTGGGGTTGCCGCAGATGTACTGCTGGGTTCCGTCGGACTCGTCCAGGAGCCTGTCCTTGATGACCATGGCGGCCCCGTGACCGATCAGACAGTCCCTCTCCATCTCTCCGAACCTGAGACCTCCCTGCCTGGAACGTCCCTCGGTCGGCTGCCTGGTGAGGATCTGGACCGGTCCCCTGGACCTGACGTGCATCTTTCCGCTGACCATGTGGTGCAGCTTCTCGTAGAAGATGACACCTGTGTAGACCTCGGCCTGGATCATGCGTCCGGTCCTTCCGTCGTACATGACCTCCTTTCCGGACCTGCTGAACCCGTTCCTGACGAGACCGTCGCGGATGGACTCCTCGTTCTCTCCGGAGAACGCGGTACCGTCGATGATGCGTCCCTCCATGGAACCTACCTTGCCTGCAATCATCTCGAGCACGTGCCCGATGGTCATACGGGACGGGATACCGTGGGGGTTGACGACGAGGTCGGGGGTCACTCCGTCGGCGGTGAAGGGCATGTCGCACTGGTCGACGAGCCTTCCGACGACTCCCTTCTGTCCGAACCTGGAGCAGAACTTGTCGCCCAGCTCGGGGATCCTCTCGTCCCTGACCTTCACGCGGACGAGCCTGGATCCGTTCTCGGACTCCGTGATCATGACGGAATCGACGTATCCCTTCTCCCCGGGCCTGACGGTGACGGATGTCTCCCTCCTCTTCTGGGGCGTGAGGAAGTCCGTCTCCTCCTCCAGGAACCTGGGCGGGGACGTCTTACCGATGAGGACGTCGGAACCGGTGACCGCGCTCTCGGGCGAGATGAGACCGTCCTCTCCGAGGGATGCGTACGCCAGGTCGGCGCGGGCACCCATGATGTCGGGCGAGGGGATCTCGAAGTGGTCCTCCTGTCCTCCGGGATAGCGGCGCTCCTCCGCGCGGTAGGACCTCATGAAGGTGGACCTTCCGAGACCGCGCTGGACGGAGCTCTTGTTCATGACGAGCGCATCCTCGATGTTGTATCCGTGGAAGGAGAGGACCGCGATGCAGAAGTTCTGACCGGCAGGCCTGTGGCTGTAGCCCATGAACTGCATGGTCTGGGTCTGGACCATCGGGACCTGGGGGTACTGCATCAGGTGGCCCCTGGTGTCGGGCCTTATTCTGTAGTTGGCGGTGGGGATTCCCAGGGCCTGCTTACCCATACCCGCACCCATGGTGACACGGGGCGCGGAGTTGTGCTCCGGATACGGAACGATTCCAGACGCGACACCCAGGATGACCATGGGGTCGACCTCCATGTGGGTGTACTTGGGCTCGATCTTGCTGGGGACGGTGAAGTCCTCGCCGCACCACTTGCAGTGCAGGACGCAGTCCCCGTCCTTGCCGGGGTTCATCCAGTCGGCGTCCATCGGGGAGAGGGCGTGGTTGCAGCAGGGGCACCTCTTGGGGGTGTCGTAGGCGTCCACAAGGACGAGCGCGTCCTCCTCCTCCTCTGCGTCGAGCCACTCGATGATTCCCTCGCGGAACAGGTCGTTCCACTTGACCTTGCCGTCGCGGATTCCCTCGATGTGCCTCCTTGTGATCATGAGCCTGCCGTTCTTGACGATGAGCAGGGGCCTTCTGAGACGGCCCTCGTCGCAGTTGATGATGACCTCGCCCATCTCCTCGTCGTGGCGGATGTTGATCTCGTTGGAGATGAGTCCGCACCTCCTGCGCTCCCTGATCTCGCTGACCAGCTTGGCAGCGTCGGAGTGGACTCCGACCAGGTCACCGTTCACATAGACACGCGTTCCGTTTCCGGATTTGACGGACTCGATGTCGAGCTCCCTGAGCATCCACTTGATGTCGTTCTCGGGGAATCCCTCGGAGACATCGATGATGAGGGCGGCGTTCTTCACCAGACCGCAGTTCTGACCCTCGGGGGTCTCGGAGGGGCAGAGCCTTCCCCACTGGGTCGGGTGCAGGTCACGAGCCTCGAAGTGGGGCTGGGACCTCGTGAGTGAGGATGTGATCCTCCTGAGGTGGGACATCGCGGACAGGTTGGAGGTCCTGTCGAGCAGCTGGGAGACTCCTGCGCGGCCTCCGACCCAGTTTCCTGTGGCAAGGGCGTGGAGCAGCTTGTGCGTGAGCAGGTCGGGACGGATAGAGGATGCGATGTTCATCTCGCTCTTCTTCCTTCCCCAGTTTCTCTCCAGCTGGTACTTCAGGTCCTTCATGAGGCTGCTGAAGCTGGTCCTGAACAGATCCTCCATGAGATCGCCGGACAGCTTGAGCCTCTTGTTGGCGTAGTGGTCCTTGTCGTCCTCCTTCCTCTTCCCGAGGGACAGCTCCAGGACGGAGCGGGCGATGCGCCCGAGGAAGATCGCCTTCTTCATACGGTCGGCCTCGGTGTCCCCGAGGTGCGGCAGCAGCGACCTGTCGAGGATGCTCTCGACCTTCTTGGTCCTGTACTCCTTCGCCTGACCGGCGGCGAAGTTCCTCTCGAGGAACAGGATGGCGTCCTCCTTGGTGTGGTACCCGTTGGGGGCGTAGGTCTTCTTGTCGAAAGAGGACTCGATGTTGGCGTAGACGATGTTGGCCATCGCCTCGTCGGAGACGATGGTCTCGAAGATCTCCTCATCGGACTCCATCCCCAGCGCCTTCATCAGGGCGATGAGCGGGATGGAACCGGAGGCGACGGGCACGGAGACCATGACCATGCCGTCCTTCTTCTTCTCAACGAGGGTAAGGGCGCGGTATCCGTCCTTCTGGGAGAACACCTTGGCGACCTCGACGGCGGCACCGTACTTCTCGTTGTACTCGACCATGACCCTGTTGGGGGCCAGGTCCTCAAGCGTGATCAGGACCCTCTCGGTTCCGCCGATGATGAAGTATCCACCGGGCTCCCTGGGGTCCTCCTTCTGCTTCACGAGCTCGTCGAGGTACTCGGCGTCGGTGAGTGTGCGCTCGAGGTGCCTCTCGATGACCTCGCGGTTGAGGTTGCAGCCTTTGGATTTGACCATCATCGGGAGGTCCCCGACGTGGATCCATTTCTCGCTCTCGGGCATCTCCTTCTCGATGCCGTCCTCGTAGACCTCGAACCTCACATAGACCGGTGACATGTAGTTGAGGTTCCTGAGCCTGGCCTCCATGGGGGTGAGCTCGTGGCTGTACCCGTTGGCCTCCATGACCTTGGGCTCCTCTATGCGGATGGTGGGCTTGGCCTGGAGGTCGATGTTGCCCTCCTCGTCCCTCTTCCTTCCGATGTGGATCTCGATGTTCCTTCCGCCGGTCCTCTCCGGGTCCAGCTTGATGATCCCCCTCTCGGCGTCGTCGGTGGGGACCCTGATGTCGTCGACGATCCTCTGCATCCTGCTGTTGGGGTTGTCGGCGGTGGCGAGGAAATCGTTGAACGAGGAAGTGTGGTGGTTGACGATGTTGCGCTCGGAGAAGTACAGTTTGACTAGATCCCTCAATTGTTTACCCCCTTATTACGAGCCTGTACGCCACAAACTCCTCGGCGGTTTCGCTCTTCCTGACGATTTTCACCACACGGCCCTCGTCGATGGGTCCATGGATGCTCTCCAGTACTTTGATTCCCGGATCGCTCTTCCTGATCTTGGGGAGCTGGTCGGGGGTCATCTTCTTCCTGGAGAGGACCTCCGCAGCCTCCTCCTCGGACAGGAGGTGGTGCTCAGGCACGAGGACGTGCTTGAGTACGTTGAACGAGATGTTTTCTGCTGCCAAGTGATTCACCTACTTTTGCCCAGCCCGGTCAGCTGGAAATCAGTTTTCGAGAAATGCCCTGCATGCCTTCCTCATACTTGATCTGCCGTTCGATCGCTCATGAAGTCCATGGCGGGCCTGAAGGGATTCGAACCCTTGACCACCTGATTAAAAGTCAGATGCTCTACCTAGCTGAGCTACAGGCCCAATGGATAGCTTTTAAGCTGTATTTGGGGTGGAGACGGTCATCATATTTAATACATCGTTTAGTGGAAATGGAGGTGTCAGCGGTCCGGATGCGATCCTGGATCGCTGCCCCTGCGAGTCCGCCTCCATCACGTGCTCCCCGGACCCCCGGAAGGCCCGTCGGGATGGGGCCGAAGCCTCAAGACCCTTAAATAAGTATTATCTAATCCAACTGCGACCGCCAGGCGTGATATGATGAAGATTGCGGAAGTCAGCGAGAAGTACGGTATACCCCAGGACACCCTGCGCTACTACGAGCGCGAGGGGGTCATCCCCGCCATAAAGAGGGGCAACGGGCACATCCGCGACTACAGCGAGGACGACTGCAAGGCCATCGAGTTCGCACAGTGCCTCAAGGCCGCCGGATTCTCCGTAGAGGAGATCGTCGAGTACAACAGGCTCTACGCCCTCGGCGACGGGACGATCCCCGACAGGCTCGCCCTCATGCAGAGGAAGAAGGACGAGCTCCTCCAGCAGCAGGCGGCCCTGGAGAAGGCGCTGAAGCTCCTGAACCACAAGATATTCTGCTATGAGAGGGCCGTGGAGACGGGCATACTGAGCTGGGATGACCCCAACTACCCGCTCTGACCGTCAGATGCCCGACCTCTTCCTCGCGAACACCAGATAACCGGTGTGGCCGAGGGTGTCGAAGGATGGCCTGACCCCTCCGGGATGGACCTCGAGATAGCGCTGTATGTTCTCAAGAGCGTGGACATCCGAGTAGCCCATCTCCCTCAGGGCGACGACCGTGGACTCGACCTGATTCATGTTCGGGACGTACGCACACAGCCTTCCGCCGGCGCGGAGGCTCCCCTGGAGGTTGGGCACGGCGAGCCACGGGTCCGGCATGTCCATCGTGAGCACGTCAGCCTTCCAATCCACCCCGGGATCCATCTCCCTCGCGTCACCGATCGCATAGGACCAATGCTTGTCGAGACCGACCCTGGCGACGTTCCTTCCGGCGCGATGGGCGTTCTCCTCCTTGAGCTCGAGCGTGTGCACGCGCCCCTCCGGGGCGACCGCGTGGAGAAGGGCGGTTGTGAGGCCGCCGGACCCGGCGCCGACCTCGATGACTTTATCGCCGCACTTGACATCGCAGTGCATCAGTATGGTCGCCGCATCCTTGGCCGAGATGATCTGGGCCCCCCTCTCCAGGGACTCCATGAGCTCCGTGACCCCGGGACGGAACACCGTGTACTGCCTTCCGACTATCGTGAGCCCGTCCCCGTCGTCCAGGTCCTTGAACCTGGAGCCGTCGATGGCGCCCAGCGACTGGACTTTCACCATGCCGTAGGCCACCTTGACCCAGACCCTCTTGCCGTTCGCGTCCTCGAGATAGACCGTCTCGCCCTCTTGGAATGCCATGCGCGCCCGTACAGGCTGTCCGTTTAATTGGTTGTCGCCCGGTTCCAACGGGGGAACTGCCCGAGTTAAAAAGGGCTCAGGCGATATGACATCCATGACCAAGGGAATTCTCGGCGTGATAGCATGTCCGATGCTGGAGGACGAGCTGATACACAGCCTGTCCACGGATCCGGAGGAGAAAACGGTGTACGTGCTCGACAACCCGTACAACGGGAGCCTCAAGAGGAAGCTGGAGTACTACGGGGTCCCGTTCACCACGATGGGCGAGTTCGAGTTCATGAACTGCGAGAACCGGATCGACAGGAGCAGGTTCAACGTCGTAATAAAGATGAAGGATCTGGGACTCCACGCGGAACCCAAGGTGCTCATGGAGGACCTGGAGAACGAGCTCGTGATGATCCAAGGGAGGGTGGACGCCGTGGCTATGTACTACGGCATGTGCGGCAACTACGGCTGGGACCTCACAGAGTGGGGGAAGGAGCATGTGGATTTCCCGATAGAGGTGTTCAGGGACTGCAAGGGCCGCGTTTGCGATGACTGCGTAGGTGTCTCGGTCGGAGGGCTGGACGGCTACCTCAGACTGATCAAGGAGTTCACCGGGGTCCTCCTGGCGACACCCGCCGTCGCCACCAACTGGCAGGACTTCCTCGGAGCCTCCGAGATGGCGAAGGGGATGGACGTCTTCCCGGGGGACACGAGGGAGGAGAAGATGAGGGCCCTGTTCCACATGTGCGGGTACGAGAACGCGGTCCAGATAGACAACCACCTCGAGCCCAGGGACGAGTTCGACAGGGCTACGAAGGAGATGTGCGACTCCCTGGACCTCAAGATCCTGCAGGCAGACCCGAGCTACATAGACACGGGTCCGATGGAGAGGATCTACAGGGAATCGAAGAACAACCTGGACAGGGTCGCCGCCAGGTCCTGATGATGGGACGGAGGGGCCCGGATCCCACAGGGCCCCTCCTGGATAACTCGTTTACTCACATCGTGTGGGCGGCGTAGGCCGCCTTGTCCACGGGCTTGCCGCAGACGATGCACTTGCCGGAATAGGGTTCGGGATGGTAGGGGAACCCGAGGATCTTGAACTCGGTCGTGTCCTCGAACTTGTGACCGCACTCGGGGCATCCGCACCAGCCGAGCCTGAGGATCTTGTCCTGGGGGATGTCCTCCATGGAGTCGATCTCCGCGATCCTGGACCTCTGGACCTCCTCTGCCTTGGCGAGCATGTCCTCGGAGATGGCGTCGAGGAGCATCCTCACGCCGGGGACCAGGTCCTTGGCGTCGATGGTGCCCTTGTCGCCCGTGTCCCTCCTGGCAAAGGCGACCACGCCGTTCTCGATGTCGCGGCCTCCCAGCTCCAGACGGAGGGGCACACCCTTCATCTCCCACTCGTAATACTTGTTGCCGGGGCGGGCGTCGCTGTCGTCCAGCTTGACCCTGATGCCTGCGTCGGCCAGCACCTTGGCCGTCTCCCTCGCGGCCCCCATGACGTCCACGGTGGTCTTCTTGGAGACGATCGGGATGAGGACGACCTGGTAGGGAGCGATTCCGGGCGGCAGGACCAGGCCCTGGTCGTCGCCGTGCACCCCGATGAGCGCTCCGACGAGACGCTCGCTCATGCCGAACGTGGTCTGGTGGACGTGCTTGTGCTCCCCGTTCTCGTCCTCGTACGTTATGTCGTAGGGGATGGAGAAGTTGGTGCGGTAGTGGTGGATGGACCCCATCTGCAGCGTCCTCCCGTTGGGCATGGATGTGTCTATCCCCACAGTGTAGTGGGCACCGGGGAACTTGTCCCAGTCGGTGCGTATGCAGAGCATGTACGGAAGGCAGATCTGCTTGGCGATCCTCTCAAGGATCTGGATATCCTCCTCGATCTGGCACTGGGCGTCCTCCTCGGAGACGTGGCATGTGTGCGACTCGAAGAAGTGGATCTCACGGACCCTGATGAACGGGCGGGTCTGCTTGGTCTCGTACCTGAACGTGTTGACGATCTGGTACGTCTTCAGGGGCAGGTCCTGGTGGGACCTGATCCACAGAGCGAACATGGGGTACATCGCGGTCTCGGACGTGGGCCTGACCACGAGCCTGACGTCGAGCTCGTTCAGTCCGGCATGGGTGACCCAGTAGACCTCCTCGTCGAAGCCTTTGATGTGGTCCTTCTCCTTGGCGAACTGGTCCTCCGGGATCATCAGGGGGAAGCAGACCTCGTCGTGGTCGGTGGCGTCGAACTCCTGGCGGATGTAGGTGTCGATCTGCCTCATGATCTTCCACCCGTAGGGGGTCCAGACGTTCATCCCCTTGATCGGGTACCTCTTGTCGGAGAGGTTGGCCTTCTCGACGATGTCGAGGTACCAGTCCGCGAAGTTATCCTCCTTCATCGTCATCTGCTCATCCCTTCCTGATGGCGTCGGCGATGATGCCGGCGACGGAGATGTGGGAGACCTCGTTGTCCAGGGTGTTGCAGCAGAGGACGTTGTCCAGGAAGCTGCCGGTGAGCCTCTCCAGTGCGTTGTTCACGAACACGCCGTGCGTGCATGCGACGGAGACGCTGACGGCCCCTGCGTCCTTCAGCGCCTGGGCGGCGGCGATGATGGTCCCTCCGGTGGAGATCATGTCGTCCACGATGAGGATCCTCTTGCCGGTGCAGTCCATCTTGGCAGGTGCGATGCGCACGTCGACCCCGGAGAGACGGGTCTTCTCGAGATGGTCGTAGGGCACGCCCATCCTCTCCCCGACATCCTTGGCGCGGCCCGCCGCACCGATGTCCGGCGAGAGGACCAGGTCGATCTTGCTGTCCTTGAAGTAGTCGGCGATGACGGAGGCGGCCTTGAGATCAACATGGGGGCAGTCGAAGTGGTCCAGGACGGCCTCCTTGTGGATGTCGATGGTGATGACCCTGTCGCATCCCATGTTGAGATGCTTGCACATGACCTTGGCGGACTCCGGCTCTCCGGGCTTGAACACCCTGTCCTGCCTGGCATATCCGAAGTATGGGATGACCAGAGTGACCTTCTTGGCGCCCATCCTGTGGACCGCGTCCTGCAGGAGGAACATCTCGATGAGGTTGTCATTGGGATAGGTGTTCTGGACGATGACCACGTCGTCGTCGAGGGACTCCTCGTCTATCCTCGTGTAGCACTCCCCGTCGGGGAATCTAGTGGAAGCTGCCTGAACGTACTTGCATCCCAGGATTGAGGCCATCTCCTTGGCCAGGTCCCTGGACGAAGACCCGCCTACGATTATCATGTCTGCTCGTATCGCTTCCACCTTATTATACGCGCGCCCGACCGATACTTCCATTACCGCCGGAGTGCTGGAGGGTCGCATGGGCGAGAGGATAGACGTCGTCACAGAGGAGCGCATCGAGAAGTACCTGGACATAACCGCGAGAGCGTTGGCGAAGATCAGGATCGCCGCTCCGGAGAAATCGTACAACCGCCGCCTGGCAGACAGCTTCCTGGAGATGGCGAACTGCTACTATTCCGACGCCAAGCACTTCAGGGAGTGCGGGGACATAGTCACGGCCTTCGCCGCGGTGAACTACGCCCACGCCTGGCTGGACTGCGGTGCCAGGATCGGGCTGTTCGACGTCGACGGGGACGATGTGCTGTTCACCCTCTATGAATGATGATCTCCTTCCTGGAGGACGCGCACTTGAAGGTCCTCACATGGCCCCTGCCGAAGAGCGCCCAGACCTCCCTCTCGGGGGCGTCTGTGAATATGCTGTTGCCGAGCATGCACATGCCCGCGCGGTAGCCCTTCGATTTCAGACGGTCCATCCCGCGCCTCACCGCCGGACTCTCCAGACCCGACTTCGACGAGAATGCGTTGGAGACCGCGTAGAGGTTGTCGTACGTCGGATCCATTATGAACGAGTCCATCGACTCGGTCGCCGCCTCCCTCACCTTCCTCAGCATGAACGGGTCCCCGAGGACGGAGTCCGTCCTCAGCTCCCCTCCGATGACGACCAGAGTGAGGGCGTCTATCGAGAAGTCAGCGTTCTCCACCCTCCCGAACGGCGGGAATCCGGCCACCGTCCTCACGGGGATGTCGGACCCAGCGACCACGGCCGCCACGTCCCCTAGGCCGCCGCCTCCCATGACCTCGGCGGCATGGGCCGCCTTGAACGCCGCTGTACGGGACTGACCTGTCATGTCGGCGATGCACAGCCCCGCCGCGATGGCTCCGGCTGCGCTCATCCCGAAGCCCTGGCTCACCGGGAGGTCGTTGGTTATCCTGATGTCGAACCCCTTTCCGGGCGCCAGCGATTCGGCCACCATCCTGGTGATGTGGGCGACAGACTGGCTTCCGTCGAGGAAGATGTTCACCACGCCGTCGTCCCTCTCCTCGACGGTCGCCGTCGCCCCCTTGTTGAGCCTTATGCCGATCCCCCTGGATCCGGAGCACATGGCGTCGAACGATGTTATGGGCTGGAACACGCAGGAGACGTGGCCGGGACAGAAAGACGACATCATAGCATCTTCACACAGTAATCGAGGATCGCGTCGGAGACCTCGGCCTTGGTCCCCGAGATGTCCTTCGCCTCGGTCCTGGTCACCAGGGTCGCCGAGGATGACGTCCTGCCGACCACATCTATGTCGTTCGCCACCACCGCCGCGAGGTTGTACATCTCGAGACGGGACCTGGCCCTCTCGGAGAGCTCCGCCCTCGTCAGCCCGGATTCGGCCTTGAACCCGATGACGACGTCGCACTTGGTGCGGATGAGCGGGAGAACCTTCGGGACGGGGTCGAGCTCCAGCCCGAAGCCCTGGTCGCTCGAGATCTTGCCCGGAGCAACCTCGTGTGGGGAGAAATCGGCCAGGGCCGCCGGCACGAGGACAGCGTCGTGGTCGATCGTGCGGACCATGGAGATGAGATCGGCCACTGTCTCGAACCTCTTCGTAGGGATGTAGTCGGGCAGCTGCACACTGCACCCACCCATCCAGAGCTCCACGTCCGCGCCCCTCTCAAACGCGCGTTTCGCCAGCTCGACCGCCATCGTGCCCGTCGAACGGTTGGTGATGATCCTCATCGAGTCGATGGGCTCCTCGCTGCGGCCCCCTATGACGAGCAGGCGCTTGCCGTGGAAGAAGTTCCTGGAGAGGATCTTGAACGTCCACGCGACGACCTCCTCCTTGGATGCGACCTTGGACCTGACCCCGTCGCTGTGGGGGCCGATGAAGCTTATGCCCCATTTCCTCAGACGCTCCATGTTGTCCTCCACCGCGGGGTTGCGGGACATGGAGTCGTGCATCGCGGGGGCGATCGCGATGGGTATCCCTGCGCCTATGGCCACCGTCGCCATGGACGTGACCGGCGTGTCGTCGATTCCGTTGGCGATCTTCGAGATCGTGTTGGCCGTGGCTGGATAGATCAGAAGGAGGTCGGCGGAGCGTGCGGCCATCATTGTGATGTGCTCGGTCCTGCCGGTGAGCTCCGTGACCGGCCTGTGGCCGCTGGCGAACTCCAGAGCATCCGGGGTTACCAGCTTGGCCGCCTCGCGGGTGAGGACCGGATACACCTCGGCCCCGTGCCTGATAAGCTCCCTGATGGTGGCGAAGCACTCCACCGCCGCTATGCTCCCGGTGATGCCCATGACCACCGTCTTACCTCTGAGCCTGGTGCTCTTCTCGCAGTAGATCTCCTCCGAAGGATGCATCTCAAACCACCTTGTCTATGATGGACATTACGTCCGAGAAGACCTCGTCCATGCTCCTGGATGCGTCCACCACGTGGAATCCGAACTCCTCCGCAAGGCGGAGGTAGTTGGCACGCACCTGCTCCAGGAACGCGAGGTTCTCGAACTTGCTGACGTCCTCGCCCCTGCTGTCCCCCCTGGACAGACCCGCCCCGGGATCGATGTCCAGCAGTATCGTGGCGTCGGCCCTGTCCTTGAAATCCGAATTGATCTGGATGAGCCAGCCCCTGTCCGAGCTGTCGCCGTCGAGCTTCGCGGACTGGTACGCGACCGTCGAGGCGAAGTACCTGTCGCAGATCACCGCGGCCCCTCCTGACACCTCCCTGCCGATGCGCTCGGTGTGGTCGTTGCGGTCGGCGACGAACAGCAGCGCCTCGGTCCTCTGGGATATGGCCCCTGCGGCGCCCGAGCGGATGAATGCGCCGATCCCCTCATGGGTCGGCTCCGCTGTGACGACCGTCCTGACACCCCTCGCCTCCAGCTCACTGGCGACCCTGCGGCAGACGGTGGACTTCCCCGCTCCGTCTATACCCTCGAACACGATGAAGACTCCGCTCATCCCATGTCGATACGCATCGCTGAAATAAGCATTGCCGTGGCCCGCGGCGTCCGGGACGCACTGTGCGGGGACGCCTCCCCCTCCGTCCGACATCGCGACAGCCCGCATGACCTCTGGAGAAGGAGCACCACCGCGTCCACCGACTCGACGTCCTTGGCATACGGCCTGCACAGGACCGCGAGCTCCCCGCGGATCCTGTCGTCGTACCTCACATCGAGGGCCGAGAGGTTCTCCCTGAGGGATCTGGCGAGGGAGCCTCCCCTGCGGTCCCAGTCCGTCATGATGACGGCCTGCATCCCGCTGTGCCAGACATGCTCCGCGGCCTTGACGGCCCCTCCCCCGCTCTGGACGCAGAAGAACTCCCCGTCCACACCCACGTGCCTGAGGGAGGCGACGTCCTTCAGACCCTCGACGAGTATGATGTGGGTCCCGCGCATATCGTTGAGTTCGTCCAGCAGGGCCTGGATCCTCTCCAGGCGCTCGACATCGTCCATCGACCACCGCCTCCAGGGATCCGATGATTGCCCCGGGGTCTCCGTATACAGTGACGGTCTTCTGCCTGGACGTCTGGCCGGAGGTGACCTCAGAACGGCATCCGGTGATGGTCCTGAAAAGCTCGGACACCTCCTTGTTCGCACGACCGTCCAACGGCGGGGCCTTGACCCTGACGTTCATCCTGCGCCTCCATTCGTCGAACCCGTCCGGACCGGAGCGGTTGGACCTGGGGGACACCGACACGTCTACCTCGACGCACCCGTCGCGCACCCTGCAGACGTCGGAGACCTTCATGTCCCCCAGATATCCGAGCGTGCATTTCACAGTGTTGCCTCTACACATCCGACACGGCCCACACGCCCCAGGGACATGTCCGGCGGGCAAGTCGTAGCCCTTATCTATGGCACCGTTGATGGCCTTCCGATGAGCCCTGCGTTGGAGCCGATGTCGTTCGACGAGCTGTCGGAGCTGTACAGGGTGGAGATGAAGAGCAGCGCCATAACCCAGGTGCGCAAGGACCTGTTCAGGGCGATGGCCAACCTGCTCACCACGCTCCGCCTGGAGTACGACCGCCAGATGGCCCTGGACCCCGAATCCGTCATGTGCGAGGGGGCCGACCAGCGCAGGAAGAAGGCGGAGAGGCTGGCCAAGGACATCGTCCACATTAGGACCCAGAAGATCTGCCAGATGGCAATAAGGGGGGCCATGGGCGGCAGGAACGCCCTTGAGGTACTCACCGATGAGGAGAAGGACTACTACGAGAAGGTCCTGGACCTGTCTAAGAGGCACATGTCAGAGGTGGACGTCCTCCGCGGAAAAAGGAAGACCATAGCCACCCACATCGACGAGGTGCCCGAACCGGTCCGCGCCGAGCCTGAGCCCGTGAAGGAGGCCCCGGCCCCGCCTGCGGACGAGGTCCCGTTCGACGATTCCCCCGACGACTTCCAGGACGAGCCCATACCGGACGAGTTCGACGGATTCCCCGAGGAACCATTCGACGATGTCCCTACAGCGCCTGCGGAGCCTGCACCAGCGGTCGCTATCAAGCCGGAGACTGTTCCCTCCGAACCGGAGGTCTCGGAGGAGCCTCCTGTGGAGGCCCCCGCCGAACATCCCGCACAGGTCGACGGCGATGAGCTGGAGCCGATCCTGATAAGGGTGATAGAGGACCTGCCGGAGTTCGTTGGACCGGACAGGGACTATAAGCTCCTGAAAGAGGACCTGGTGATGCTGCCCAGGGTTCTTGCCGAGGTCCTGATCAATTCCGAGAAAGCAATGGCCATCAGGCCTACGCCTTGAGGGTCCTGGTGTCGCCGGGGAACTCCAGGCAGTCTATGTTGAGACGCTTTATCCCCGTGATCTCCGACACCGTGTCCCTGGCCAGGTCGGGGATGTTGTTGGTCTTGCTCAGATGCGCGAGGAAGAGCTGGCGCCCCGAATCAGACATGGTCCGGCGTATCGCATTGGCGCAGTCGACGTTGGACAGATGCCCCCTCTCGCTGCCGATAAGCCTCTTCAAGGCTACCGGATACGGACCGTCCGCCAGCATCTTGTTGTCGTAGTTGGACTCGATCACCGCTATGTCCGCGGTCCTGAGCGCGGCCTCTATCTGGAAGGTCAGCTTGCCTGTGTCCGTCGCCAGGAGGACGCTCCTGTCGTCCCTCTGGGTCAGAAACGCGTTAGGCTCTATGGCGTTGTGAGAGGTGGGCAGGGGCGTGACGTGGAAACCCGCTACGTCGAAGGGCTCGGCCGAGTCGAAGGGCACGAAGTCCACGTTCCCCAGACTGAGCTGGGAGAACGTGGCCATGTTGCACATCACAGGCACCCCCAGCTTCCTGGCTGTCGCCCCGGCACCGGAGACGTGGTCGCTGTGCTCGTGCGTGAGGAGGATCGCCTTGACGACATCCTTGTCCACACCCTCCTGCTCCATCAGGGAGAGTATCCTCTTGCAGCTGATGCCGGCGTCTATCATGATGGCCTCGCCGTCGCATTCGATGACGGTGCAATTGCCATCGCTACCGCTGGCCAGTACGTGGACCTCGATCATTCGGTCTCAAGCCTTCTTCTTGTAGAGCGCGAAGATGATGTCCCCTCTCGATATGATGCCGACCACGACCCCCTTCTCGACGACGGGGAGGCGGTTGACCTTCATCTCGATCATCGCCGAGAGAACCTCCATGATCGTCGTGTCCGGGGTGGTTGTGAGCACCGTGCGGGTCATGATGTCTGAGATCAGGGTGTTGGAGATCTCCTCTGATATGCTCTTGAGGGTGGAGTTCTCCTCCATTCCGGAGTCCATCGGATAATTGAGCATGACGGATCCGGGACTGTCGTCGTCCAGGGCCTCCTGGTACTTCAGCAGCATGCCGAGAACATCGTTCTCGCTGAGGATCCCCAGGAGATGGTTCCTGTTATCCACCACGGGCGCGCCGGAGATGTTGTCCAACGCGAACTTTATGACCGCCTTCTTGACGGTGTCGTCGGGCTTAAGCGTCACCACCTGCGTGGTCATCAGGTCCCTTACCTTCAACTTAGACATCGGGTGGGTATTCCTGTACTGCGCTTATATGGGTTTGGTTCACGGGTTGGGAACTCAACCCCCGCAATAAGTCTGGATGGCTGTGGATAGTTTTATGTATAAGCAGGTATTCAAGGGGTTTAGTGGGCCTGTAGCTCAGCTAGGTAGAGCGTTCGACTCTTAATCGAACGGCCAAGGGTTCGAATCCCTTCAGGCCCGCCACTTCTCCGTCAAGACTCCTGCATTGATTGCATCGCGTGTTCTGCACCGATCGGTTCCTCTCGTTCAGAACAGCGCCTGCAATGCGAACACCGCGATGAACAGGGCGGTTATGCACCACATCACACCGCTTATCTCGCTCCTCCTGCCGGTGACCACCCTCATCAGGCAGTAGATGATGAACCCGATGGCGATCCCGTAGGAGATGTTGTAGCAGAGGGCCATGAACAGGCCTGCGAAGAACGCCGGGACGGCTTCGGCGAGGTCGTCCCATTCCACCTGCCTGAAGGAGGACAGCATGAGTATCCCCACGAGCACGAGGACCGCCCCGTAGGCGGATGCGGGAATCATGCTCACCGCGGGCGCCAAGAATACTGTGGCGGCGATGCATACGGCCACTACGAGACTCGTCAGACCTGTGCGGCCGCCCGCCTCTATCCCGGTCGTGGACTCCACCACGGTCGTCGTATTGGAGACACCGAACACGGCGCCCACGGATGTGGCGCAGGAATCCGCCATCAATGCGCGGTCGAGCTTCGTCCTTCCTGGTTCGGAGCCATCCGACGAGAGCTCCTCCTCTGTGAACAGCCCGCTCTTCCTGCCCGTGCCGATGAAGGTACCGATAGTGTCGAAGGTGTCCACCAGGCTGAACGAGACTATCGCGACGATGGCGGCGGGGATCATCGACACATCGGAGAACAGCGACGGGATGCCCTCGGAGGTGAAGATGACACCGAACGTCGATGGAAGCTGCGCCACCGCATCCGCCGGCGCGACGGAGTCCCCCATGCTGGTGACTCCCAGAGGGGCCCCCACGACCGTCGTGACTATCAGGGCGATGATGATTGCTCCGCGGACCCTCCTGACGTACAGCACGATGGCGAGGACCAGACCGAACAGGAACAGGAGGATTGCGGGATCTGAGAACGAGGCCAGCGCCGGCGTCCCTCCGCTGAACGCCACCACGCCGACCTGCACCATCCCCAGATAGGCGATGAACAGACCGATCCCTCCCGATATGGCATACTGGAGGCTCTTGGGTATCGACGATATGATCAGCCTGCGGATGTTGGTCACCGTGATCAGGATGTTGATTATGCCGCAGATGAACACCATGGACAGCGCCTGCTGCCATGTGAAGCCCATGCCGTTGCACACGGTCACCACGAAGAAGGAGCACATCCCCAGACCAGGCGCCAGGGCGAACGGGACGTTCGCATAGAGCGACATGACAAGGGTGCCTACCACGGAGGCCGTGATGGATGCCAGGAAGACCGCACCCCACTCCATGCCGGATCCGGATAGGATCGACGGGGCGACGATGATTATGTACGCCATCGAGAAGAACGTGGTGAGACCTGCGATGACCTCGCGGCCACGGGTCGTGTCGTTCTCCTTGAGACGGAAGTAGTCGCCCATGGAAAGTAATCGTGTCACGTACTTAATGTGGGTTCTTCAGACAGCTATATAGCACCCGTGGTTCTAGGGTCGCTCATGACCATCGTCGTATTGCACACATCGAAAGGTGACATCAAGGTGAAGATGCACGAGGACATGCCCATCACCACCGGCAACTTCGTCAAACTCGCCAAAGAGGGCTTCTACAACGGGACCATCTTCCACAGGGTCATCGACGGATTCATGATCCAGGGCGGAGACCCCACCGGAACCGGAATGGGCGGTCCCGGGTACACGATCGAGGATGAGTTCGGCAAGGGGCACTCCAACATCAGGGGCACCATGGCGATGGCGAACACCGGCCAGCCCCACTCCGGAGGCAGCCAGTTCTTCATCAACACCGTCAACAACACCTACCTGGACAAGGAGGACCCCAGGACCCCCTACGCCCACCCCGTCTTCGGAACCGTCATCGACGGCATGCCCATCGTCGACAAGATCGGCCGCGTCGAGACCGACAGGAACGACAAGCCGCTCAAGGACGTCAAGATCATCAGCGTCGACGTCATCGACGAGTGACGCGGCACCAATCTATGGGGGGGTCCATAGAGACCCCTCCCTTCTCCAAACCCATACATCGCCAGCCTATTAATCATGTCAGCCGATTCCCTCGCAACGGAGCGGATACTATGTCCAGGCACGTCATGGAATGTCTCGGGATGAGCCGTGTGACCATCGAGGACGGGAAGGTCGTCGAAGTCACGGAGCCCAAGGTCAGATACTGCCCCCTCTTCGCGAAACGCAGGGGCATGGAGGAGCTGAACAGGGAGTCGATCAAGGAGAACATCGAGTACCGCATCAGCTCGTTCGGCATGTGCACGGAGGACAGGGTGACAGCGATGGACAACTTCCTCAACTTCGGGATCTCGGAGACGCTCTGCTCGGCTCTGAAGAACGGGAAGATCGATGCGGCCGTCATCGCCGCGGACGGATGCGGGACCGCTGTCATCACGGAGCCGTCGCTGGTCCAGGGCATGGGCGGAAGGATCTCGGGGATATGCGAGACCGAGCCGATCCCCAAGGTGGTCGAGGCCATCGGAAGGGAGAACATGCTGGACCCGGACACGGCCAAGATCGACATGGAGGCCGGAGTGGAGAAGGCGTTCTCGATGGGATACGACAGGGTGGCCGTCACCACGCCTTTCGTGGACTCCGCCGCCAGGATGAGGAACAGGTACGGGGACAGGCTGGTCATTATCGGCGTCCACACCACGGGCATGTCCGAGGATGATGCGAGAAGGGCGTTCGACACGTTCGACATCATCACCGCCTGCGCATCCAAGCACCTCCGCGAGGAGTGCCTGAGGAGACCAGATACGCTCGTCGCAGGAAACAAGGTTCCCGTGTACGGGGTGACCCCGATAGGAAAGGAGCTGATGCAGGACAAGCTCGACGAATGCGGGAAGCAGGCATTGAAGCCTGGAGACCCGACACAGTACCCGGATCCGCTGATCTGACGATCGTATAGATGCCCCTCGATGCCGCATGGACATCGTTCGTCACGATGTCTGATCGATAGGATGTCGGCATAATCAGCCTTCGCCATCATCGTGATGATGGCATAATGTGGGTCACTCGCCGAGGTAGGTATCGATGGCGAGATGGGTACCTGACCTCAGGAACACTATGGGGACCTTCTCCCTCCTGAGCCTGCGCCTGAGCTCCTTGTCGTTGGTCAGGACGTAGCCCCCGGTGGCCTTGGCCAGCTCGATAACGGAACTGTCCCCGGTGGCCTGGGTGGGGATGATCTCGTATTTCCTGGCGAGTGACAGGGCCGCTCCGGCGAACTTGTGGTCGAGGTGCTTGAGCTCCCCGATCAGCGGTCCGGGGACGACGATCCTGGCCTCGCCCAGGAGCTCCCTGATGGCGAGGTCCAGGTTCATCTTGACCTCAAAAGGCATGAGTAAGGCGTTTGTGTCGAGGACGACGGTCTGCATCGTCCTCACTCTACGATGCCGTAGCCGATGAGCCTCCACTTGTTGGAGATCCTTCTGGAGATGGCCACCCTCTGTCCCGGCAGTATGCATACCGGGATCTTCAGAGCCACCTCGGCGGAGTCGCTCCTGGCGCTCTTGACGACACCCACGGTCGTGGCCGTGCCGACGCTGAGCATGAGCGGCTCGTTGCTCTTGATCTCCTCCACAGAGAGCTCCGCGGACGATCCGACGACACGGTCCAGCAGAACGGTCTTCATGCTGAAGTCGTGCGCCACCCTCGGCAGCTCGCCAGGACGGCCGATGACCCTTCCGGTGAGTCCGTCGGATTTCGTGATGGCAGCGTCCAAGCCAGTACCGATGGCGATGAGTCCGCCGGGAAGGACCTTGTCGACGCTCTTGCCGCCTGCCTCCAGGGAGGTGATCTTTGCGGTGATCCTCTCGTAGACGGTCTTACCGGCAACCTCGGTCTTCCTGCCGGGCGCGATCTCGATCTCGTCACCGACATGGAGCGTACCCTGCATGAGGGACCCGCCCAGCACCCCTCCCTTCAGGTCCTCCGGCTTGGTTCCGGGGGAGTTGATGTCGAAGGAACGGGCGACATGCATGAGCGGGGGCGCATCGACGTCCCTGACCACCTTGGAGACGATGTGCTCCTCGATGGCCTCGATGAGCATGTCGATGTTGACACCGCGGTTGGCGGAGATGGGTATGATCGGGGCGTTCTCGGCGATGGTGCCTTTGACGAACTCCTTGATCTGCCTGTAGTTCTCGATCGCCTGCTCCCTGCTCACGATGTCGATCTTGTTCTGGACGATGATGATCTTGTCGATGCCGATGATGGACAGGGCCATCAGATGCTCCTTGGTCTGAGGCTGGGGGCACTTCTCGTTAGCAGCCACCAGCAGGAGGGCGCCGTCCATGAGGGCGGCTCCCGAGAGCATCGTAGCCATGAGGGTCTCGTGTCCCGGGGCGTCCACGAATGAGACCGCCCTCAGGAACTCCGTGTCCGCGCCGCAGTTCTTGCACTTCTTGGTGGTGCCGTATGCGGCGGGCCCCTGGCATTCGGGGCATTTGTAGAATGCTACGTCCGCGTACCCGAGACGGATAGAGATGCCTCTCTTCAGCTCTTCGGAGTGACGGTCGGTCCACTCGCCGGAGAGGGCCTTTGTCAAGGTCGTCTTCCCGTGGTCGACGTGACCGATCATCCCGATGTTGATCTCGGGCTGCTGAGGTACTTTCATCAGTTCTCCGCGGGAGCCTCGCCCTCGGGCTGGGGGTTGAGGCACTCCTCGATGGACTTGGGTCCGTACTCGGCGACAGCCATGTTGATCTGGACGATCTCGGCAGAGATGGCGGATCCGCGGATGGCGACCCTCTTCCTCTGTCCGGGGTACTTCTCGTGGAATCCCTTGCTGTCGGACAGGAGGAGCTTGATCCTCTTGTTTCCGGGCAGGTCGGACCTCATGGGGGTTCCGTTGCCGTCTGAGCCGCCGGTGATCTTGAGCTTGTAACCGGGGAGACCGACGAAAACTCCATCCACGATCTCTCCGATGTTGACACCAATCAGAGAGTTCGCGTGGTGACCGGACACTGCGACGTTGTAGGACCTTCCGGTCTTGACGTCGTTGACAATGGCTTTGAATTCTACCATTTGAACACCTGTAGGGGCTGGCTATCAGGGGATTATTTATAAACCTTTTTGAAAGGCGGCACACTGGCTCAATTGAAGAACATCAGAAGCCTGGCGACGCCGATCTTCAGCACATCGGCGAAGGACCTGCGCTGGTACTCCTCTGGCAGGCACTCCACACCGTTCTCCAGTTCGCGCATGAAGGCTGCCTCCGCCTCGGACGCCGCCTCCTCGGAGTACACCAGGCACCCGGCGTTGAGGTCCTGGGCGAGCGGCCTGCTGGAGAGGTCGCCGGATCCGACGCAGCACATCCTGCCGTCGGATATGATGACGCATTTGCCCAGCATCCTGTCCACGAAGTACACCTTCGCCCCGACCATCATCAGCGGATTGGACGCTGCGAGGGAGTTCCAGGACTGGTACCAGTGCTTCCCCCTCCGGGGCAGAAGAATCCTGACGTCCACGCCGGAGACCACGGCCATCTTGACGGTCGAATAGATGTCGTCGTTCGGGAGGAGATACGGGAACGCCATGTACAGGGTGCGATCCGAGCGTGAGATCAGATCGGCATAGCAGGAGAGCATGGGATAAGCATCCCCTGTGTCCGGACCGTCCGAGACGACCTGCACCCCGCATCCGCCCCCCACCCTCTCGGGTGGCGAGCCGCGGGTGCCCAGGTCCTCTCCGGTGGCGTGGAACCAGTCCGCACGGAACCTCCTCTCCAGGCGCTCGGCGGCCGGACCCTCCACCCTCACCGTCGCACCCCTGCCCTGGTACGCGATCCTGCCGTCTATGACGGTCATGGCGCGGAGGTTGCGGTTCGCCGGACGGATGGAGAACATGGAGTACAGGGGGTTGTGGAACGAATGGAACGACACCCCGGCACGCTTGAGCCTTCCAGCGTCACGGGTCCTTCCGAATCCTATCGCGGAGGTCATCACACGAACGGAGACCCCTCTGGATGCCGCATCGATGAGTGCCTCGTGGACACCTGCCGAGTCCTTGGGCATGCGGCGGGCCATCAGGCACACCGACTCGCCTGCGGCGCGGATGTCCGAGACCATGTCAGGCGTCATCTCGGAGCGGTCCCAGTAGAACCTCACATCGTTGTCGGATGTGTACACGTCCGCACCGAGGCTCTCGAGGCATCCGACCCTGACGGCGTCGCCCTCGGGCGGCACGTCCCCTTCGCCCTCCAGGAACCGTTCGTCCTCCGAACGCTTGCGGCCGGAGAGTCTCCACCTGGTGTACAGGTTGCTGCCGAACGCGAGATACAGCAGTATCCCCGCGAAGGGCACGATCACCACCAGCGATATCCAGAATATCAGCGTCCTGGGGTTGAACCTCTCGGCGAAGATCATCACCACTAGCGCGATCACATCGATGACGAACAGCGGGAGCCAGACCGGCTCCAGTGCGAAGATGAAGCCCAGGAAGGGCCTTGTGAGATAGGACAAGGATCACATACCCCAGAACGGGTCCTCTTTCCTCTTGATGGCCACGGTCTCCTCCATGGCCATCTTCTCGTCATCGTTGAGCTCCAGACCGATGAGCTGCTTGTATCCGGACTCGATGAGGTCAACGTAGATGATGTCCTCCTCGTCGATCTGCCTGCCGACGGTGACGCCCTCGATGGCGACGGCGACCTCCTCGCCCTGCTTCGCCTCCTTGAGAGCGTCCTCGCCGGTGTGGATGCTCTTGATCCTCCCGGCATCGCGTCCGTCGGATCCCAGCAGGTTCTCCCCGGGCCTTATCCTGCCGGCAAGTACCCTCACTCCGACGATGGCGGGCTTGCTGGCGCGGAAGACGCAGTTGGGCAGGATCTTGAACTTCGCCGGGAAGGAGAACTCCGACCTCTTGTCGGTGTCGGTCTTCTTCTTGCTGTCCTCCACCCACTCGATGTAGTCGTCTATCAGCTGGTAGACGATCTGGTTGGTCATGACGGTCATCTCCTCGTGGTTGGCCAGCTCGGCCTCCGCATCCTTGGACATGTTGACGTTGAATCCGAGGATGACGCAGTTCTTCTTGTCGCCGTAAGCCGCCTCCACGATGTCCCTGCGGGTGATCTCCCCGACGCCGTACTTGCGGATGGGGATGTCGTGCTCCTTGGCCTCGTAGGCCAGGGCCTCCAGGGACCCGATGGCGTCCGCCTTGATGGTGATGCCCTTCTCCTGGGTCTCGATCTTGATGCTGGTCTCCTCCTGGAGAGCCTTGATGGCGGGGTCGTTGGGACCCTTGACCACGATGATAGGGGCTCCGGCGATGACGCCCTCGCAGTTCTGGCAGGAGATCTTCACACCGGCGGCGGCATGGAGCTCCTTGACGGAGTCGAACCTGTCCCTGGGGTCGCGGATCTCGTCCAGCGGCTTGGGCTTGAGGATGGCCTTTATCTTGGTCACGACGGGGGCTCCGCGAGTCCCCATGGCGACGGTGTCACCCTTCTTCAGCGTCCCGGAGTAGAGGATCATGTCCAGTGTCTTGCCGAGTCCGCGCTCCTCCTTGATCTCGAGGATGGTTCCCTTGCCGGGACCCTCGCCCTTCTCCAGCTGGGACTCGAGGAAACGCTGCGCGAGACCGATCAGGACCAGGAGGAGGTCGGGTATCCCCTCGCCCTCCTTGGCGCTGATGGGCACGAGGGCCACCGCCTTCGTGAAATCGTCGATCCTGTCGTAGCGGTCCGCGGAGATGCCCTGCTCGGCGAGCTGGGCGATGACGGTGTAGAGCTTGTCGTTGAACGCGGCCAGCATGTGGTCCTGCTGGACCTTCTCGGCGAGGATGAAGGGCCTTCCCTCCTCGCTGATCCACCCCTGGATCGTGTCGACCTTGTTCAGAGCGATGACAAACGGGGTCTTGTACTGCCTGAGGATGCGGATGGACTCGATGGTCTGGGGCATCAGCCCCTCCCTGATGTCGATGACGAGGACGGCGATGTCCGCCAGCGATCCCCCTCTGGCCCTTAGCGTAGTGAAGGAGTGGTGGCCAGGCGTGTCGATGAATAGAAGTCCCGGTACGTCGAACTTCTTGTTGCCGATCAGCTGCTTGCACACCTTGTAGATGTGCTCGATCGGGACCTCGGTGGCACCGATGTGCTGGGTGATCGCCCCGGCCTCGCGTGCCTGTACGGATGTCCCCCTGATGCGGTCGAGAAGCTTGGTCTTTCCATGGTCGACATGACCAAGGACACTGACAACGGGTTGCCTAATCGCCATGTCCGCCACCTACTGTGATAATAAAAGGGGTTTGTGATGTAAATGGTTTCAGGTCGAGATCACTCGTAGATCCACTTGTCCGCGGTCCTGTCGTAGGAGACGAGCTCCTCGGGCTTGAAGAAGATGGAGATCTCCCTCTTTGCGGACTCGACGGAATCGGATCCATGGATGATGTTCATGCCGGTGACCATGGCGTAGTCGCCGCGGATGGTTCCGGGAGCGGACTCGGCAGGGTTGGTCTTGCCCATCATACCCCTGCACACGGAGACCGCGTTCTCTCCCTCGAGGACCATGGCCATGACGGGGCCGGAGGTGATGTAGGAGATCAGGGAGGGGAAGAAGGGCTTGCCCTTGTGCTCGCCGTAGTGGTTCTCGGCGGTCTCCTTGGAGATGACCATCATCTTCATGGCGACGATCTTCAGGCCTTTCTTCTCGAAGCGGGAGAGGATCTCACCGCAGAGTCCGCGCTGGACTCCGTCGGGCTTGACCATGAGGTAGGTCTGCTCCATGGCCATCTTCACTCCTCCTTCTTCTCGGCGGCTTTGAGCCTGGCGGCCTTCTCGACGGCGGCCTTCTCGGTCCACTCGGTGGTCCTTGCGACCCTCTTGAGCTCGATCATGTTCTTGTAGCACTTGTTGGTGTCGAAGAACAGAATTGTACCGTCCTTCTTGACGTACATCTTGCCGGTTCCGGGCTCGATGGAGGCGCCGCAGAAGGAGCATTTCCTGGTTGTGTCCACCATGCCAATCACCTCATTCCGAGTTTCCTGGCCTCTCTGGATGTCTCCCTCAGCATGAGGATGTCTCCCATCCTGACGGGGCCCATGATGTTCCTGGTGATGATTCTTCCTTTGTCACGGCCGTCGAGCACACGGACTTTGACCTGGGTGGCCTCTCCGGTCATCCCGGTCCTTCCGATGATCTCGACAACCTCCGAGGGGATGCTGTCAGTGTCGACCATTCAGCTCACCTCAGTTCTTGAGTGCCTGGACTGCCTGGGCGATCTCGTCGCAGAGGGCCTTGCCCTTTCCGACATCCATGATGGCGACGGAGGCTGCGGGCTTGTCGAGTCCGATGGCCTTTCCGAGCTCGATCTTGCTGGGGACGTAGACGTAGGGGACGTTCCTCTCCTCGCACAGGGCGGGCATGTGGGCGAGGATCTCTGGGGGCTCGACGTCGGTGGCCATGATGACGATGGCTGCAGCGCCGCGCTCGACGGTCTTGGTGACCTCGTTGGTTCCCTTCTTGATCTTTCCGCCGTCCCTGGCCATCTCGGCGAGGGAGTAGGCTTTGTCGGAGAGTTCCTTGGGTGTCTCAAACTTGACGAATACGGACATTTCAATTACCTCTTTCAGACGCTCAAAGGCGCCTTCATCATTCATCGGCTCTTGGAGAGCGTCTCGGACTAAAAGCTGATGATATATATTGGTTCCCTTGGGTCCTTTTTTAAGGTCGGGGACCTCTGGGAGATCATCTGGCTCTTCTGGCGATCACGGTCCGGCGGGCATGACACGCCTCGTCCGGCGACGGCTCCGCGGGACGGACGCAGCGGTACATCCCGGCCACGGCCAGGCAGGTGACGCCTATCGCGGCGATGTTCCTCGCCAGGATCACCATCATCCCGAGGTCGTTGATGTTCTCGCCTCCGCCCAGATACCCTATGTTGTAGGCGAAGTTCAGCTGGGTGAGAACCAGGGTGAGGACGGTGAGCCAGAACATGCGCCGCTCCGTCCGCCCCGACCCGGAGGCGACGAGGAAGGCCACCGGGGCGGCGATCCACACCAGGTACTGCGATGAGAACACCTTGTTGGCCACCATGAACAGCATGAGGACGGCCACCACCGCGAAGCCCAGCAACCTTAGACCCTCGTCGGAGGTCCTGCCCCTGGCCCATGCGTAGAGCGCGTAGACTGCCAGGATCAGGATGATCATCAGGGGCATCATGATCTCGGCGACGGCATCGGGAAGCGGTCCGATGAGGTTGTCGGAGCCGAAACTGCCCGGATCGAAGAACGACTGTATCTCGACGTCGGCCAGGCCGAGCATCGACAGCAGGTACAATATGGACGACGGGACGGACTCGATCTGCAACGGACGGTCGGTGTGGTACGACAGGAAGTTGGTGATCATCTGCGGCTCGATAAGCCAGACGACCGCGACAATCAGCACGCCCGCGCCGAAGAACCCGATGGTCGCGGACAGGGCGTCGCGCCACTGCCTGTTGTAAGCCAGGTACAGGAAGTACAGGGGGAACACCACGGCGGGGTAGAGCTTGGTCAGTGTTGCAACCGCCAGAATGATGCCTGCCCATGCGTAGCGCTTGGTCGCGAAGAGGTAGAACGACGCGAGGGTGAGGACCGCGGGGAAGATGTCGTAACGGTCCACCACGAACTCCAGCATCAGGAGGGTCAGCACCGCGTAGACGAGCATCGCCTTCTTCTGGTCATGGCCCATCCTCTCCGCGAGCTTGGAGACAAGGATCAGGCCGATCACCATGAACACGAAGACCTCGGCCACGTAGGCGATGTTGTAGGTCCACGGGGTGTCCCCGAAGAACCTGGGGATTGCGAAGAAGACCAGAGCGAACGGCGGATACTCCATGACCGGGAGCTCTCCGTTGAACAGCGGCTCCGCGTTCTTCCAGAAGCGGTCCCTCATGACCTCGGTCTCGATGCCGAGGGCGTGGACGGCCACAAGATACCCTACGCAGGCCACCAGGAACAATATGGCGATGATCAGCTGATACCTGCGGATGCCGTCGAGGGGTCTCATCGGCAGTACACGCCCCTGCACCGATTAATCGGTTTCGTCAATAACGAACGCCTTGCGCCCGAATCTGACCTTTGATGAGATGTCCGAGGCGGCATGGTTCCCTAAATAGAGATACACTCCCACGGATACGATGAACGCTCCGATGAGGTCTGCGGAAAGATCGCCCATCGTGTCCGATGCCCCGTAGACCATGTATGCGTTGCCGGTGACGCCGTCCGTGAACCCCTCGATCATCTCCCACACCCCGCCGAAACTCAAGGCGACCAGAAGGAGCATGATAGCCATCCCGGTACGGTTTCCAAATGTTACATGGGAAGGGGAGTGCGCTTCGATCATGCACAGCCCCACGAAGACTATGACCGTGACGATGGATGATGACACGACGTGTCCGAAATCACCGAACCAGCTGATGTTCAGATAGCATCCGCTGCACAATCCCAGGACGTAGAAGAACATGTCGAAGTAGATGACCCCGATCAGGATCGGTGGCAGGGACACCAGGTTGGCAAGCCTCAGTATCGGAACGACGAGCGAGATGATCGCCCATGCCACGCATGTGGCCACCAGGTACTCCTCGGGATGCCCCGCATCCAAACCGGGTGCCAGGCCGGCCATGACGAACGCACATATTATCCCGAACCCGACGGGAGCTGCGATCAGAAGGATCCATGCCACGCGCCTTTCGGCCGCATTCTCGGCCGAATTCATTCCAGCACCACCATCCCGTTCTCGTTGATGACCATCCTGTTCTTCCTCATGTAATGAGACATCGCAAGTCCGCACACCAGCATCACGACGAACATCGTCAGCAGGGTGTACAGTATGTAGCCGTTGTCGACGTTCTTGGGATCCAGATACTCGACGACGAATCCTGGGACCTGCATCCCCATCGCTATGAACGGACTGAGTCCGCGGACGACCGCCCAGTTGTAGGAGGCGTCTGAGACGGATGCTGTGATGACGAACGCCGCGAAGGTCAGAGGCACCAGGGGAATCGCGTGAAGTAACGCTATCACGTAGAACCATCCGAATTCAGCGTCCTCGCCAATCTGGATTGTTTCCTGAGCGAACACCGTCACTGAGAGGACGGTGCAGGCCAACGTCACAACAGCCGCGATAAAGATAAAACGGTTCATCTCCAAGGAGCAGCGCTTCGATGCGATGATTCCGAAGACGAGTACGAAGAGAGATGTGACTATCATGTTCCCTTCCATATCACCCAAAGCCAGAATCAGCGATACCAGTGCGATAACCGCACTGAGGATTGCACCGATGCGCCCCGAATCCATGATTAAGCCATCGAAAGGTAATATTAATCTATTATCAACTCAACGGACGGATGCTCGGGAACATCCGAGCACCTTTCCAAATCCGATTTATAGAACAGCCCCATTACAGCTCCCATGGAGTCGTGCGGGCAAACAGCCAGCCGCCTGACCGACACATGCCTCAGGCACCCTGTTATTACCATCCTGTCAGTCGCGCTGTTAGTCCGTCTGGTCCTGATGCCGCTGCTCACATACGACTATGACATCTACCACTGGGCCGTAATCATCCAGAACTTCCAGAGCGGCAACGGATTGTATGATGTTGCTGGCTACTACTATACACCGACATGGGGGTATATTCTCGGATTCGTTTCCATGATCATGGATGTCCTGGGAACAGTAGATGTCTTCGGCATAAGATTCACTGACCTGTTCCCAATCGAATCTCTAGATTTTGACTTTCACACGGCAACGACAACGACTATCGCATTCAACATCGCCATGAAGATCCCTCTGGTGATCGTCGACGTAGTCGTCGCGTTGCTTCTACGTTGGCTTATCATCGAAATCACTGGGAGCGAGAAGAAGGGAGCGGCAGGGATGATACTGTGGCTCTTCTGTCCGACCGTTATCTACATGTCCGGGATCCAGGCACAGTTCGATTCCATCTCAGCTCTTATGATGCTATTGACTGTGATCCTGGTCTACAGAGATCGCTGCTTCCTCGGCGGAATGATATTCGGTGCAGCGGTACTTCTGAAGTTCTTCCCCGGATTCACAATCCTGGTCATGGTGGCATACATAATCGTGAAACACAGGGAGGATGGATTTGCTGCCCGCAGAATCATCGAGGCCGCATTGGGTGCAGGCATCATGTGCATCATCCTATTCCTACCACAGCTTCTGGATGGTACGTTCAACTACACATTGGGATTCATCTTCGGAAGAATGGACATGCAGAGCGAGAACGGATGGTATGTCGCATTGGCACAGTACGCCCTCATCGCCATCGCATTGCTCGGCATGATATACGCGGGATATCGCATGTACAAGACGGATGCAAAGGATGCCGACCGCGGTTTCTTCAAATGCGTCCTCATTGCCCTCGGATGCGCCATGTTCATTTCGGCGACTCCGCAATACATGATGGTAATGATGCCCATCCTCATCCTTGTCATGCTCATGTCCGAGGGCAGACTCAGGATATGCTGGATACTCATCACGGTGGGTAGTTTCATCGGGGCATTGGCAAACAACAACATCATGTTGCTAGACTCCGCGGCGGAATACCTTGGCATCGTCTCACCCGATTGGGTCGTATCCATCGCAGAATGGATAGAATCAAACACGATATTCGGAATAACTCCCGTTCTATTGATAAACAGCCTCGGCAGCATTATCGAATACGTAGGTTTCATCATAATCATCGCGCTATTCTTTGAGAGAAAGCTGTCGACGAAATTACCAAAAATGGCCAATGCCCTGAAAAAATTGAAAAGGTGGGATTTTGACGAGACAGTCTGATAAACCTGTAATCGCCATCGCTGCGATCATCATCGCCGTCATCCTCGTAGGAGAGGTCGTGGTCTACAGCTCCAACTACACGGACTACTCGGCCGATGCGACCCTAGATGGTAGCGATTTGTCATACGAGGTATCGGCCGATGGATCGAAGATCTATTCCATAATCGTCAATGACAATGGAGCCTACGGCGGCATCGACAGACTGTACCTTTACTACGATGAGTCCTACGCGACCAACTACGAAGATGTGGACGTATCCATCGGGGCCCAAGCCCTCGACCAGGAATATTATCTGAGGCAGGTCGTTAACCTGCTGGAACCCCGCAATTTCAAAGAGATCGTTTACCTTGACGCCAAACAGCTCGAGGAAAAACTCTCGGAGGACGTGTCGTCCGGCACCAGCGGTGACGCCGGGCTCCTTGTGATATCTGGTGCTCTCCCTGACACTGTGTACACCGGCAACTCCGACGACAGCATATTCGAATGGATGTCCTCTGGTGGAAGCCTCTACTGGCTAGGTAACCTCATCGGATCCTGCTATGCTACCACTGATGGACTCGTTGATGTCGATGGCTACCAGGAACTCTTTTTCGGGACACGGTGCCTGAACACGGAGGGAATCGATGCCGCATACTCCGACATAGTGGACAACGGATACAGGCAGGCATTATCCCTTCAGAGCAACAGCGTGAAATATGCTGTGAACCCGGACCTCCTTCCCGAAGACAGAGCCCACCTCAGCATAGGATTCACAGAAGAAGGGTACTCTAGCATAACGTTCGTACAATATGGAGAAGGGATGATCTGTGTCATCGGAGGGGACTACTCCAACTACCAGCGCAACGACGTAGTCCAGATTGTTGCCTCCGGCCTAGGGCCTCAGTCCGAGATTGTGGCCGTGGAATCTGGAACCGTCACGAACGGGACCATCTCTGGTTCGATCGAAAACGTCTCGGGAGAGAACCTGTCGGCTTTCATCTACCTCGGTGGGTACTATCCTGTTTACAGCAAACTGATCTGGCTGTGATACAGTGGACTTCGGATCGTGTGTGGGAAAAAGACTATACGGAGGATTCTTCCGCAAGGAGGTCCTCATCGTCCTCATCATAGGTCTGGCCATCAGATACTTCATGGGATTCTTCCTCACATACACGTACGACGTCCACAGCTGGGCGCTCATCATATCGAATTTCGAAAGCGGCAACGGGCTGTACGATGTTGCCGGGTTCAACTACACGCCGCCCTGGGGATACATCCTCGGAACGTTCTCCGTGATAGCGGAGATGTTCGGCCTGGACGTGTTCGGAGAGAGGTTCACGGAAGCCCTCCCCGTGGAGGAGATAGAGGGCTGGTTCTTCTCGGCCAGCGCCCCCTCCATCGCCTTCGCCCTTGCCATCAAGACGATGTACTTCATAGTGGACATCGCGGTCGGATACGCGATCTACTGGATCGTCAGGGAGCGCACATCGGACGACAGGAAGGCGCTGATCGGATTCGCTCTGTGGTTCCTCTGCCCGCTGGTCATCGCGGTCGGCGGCATCGGCGGGATGTTCGACACGTTCACCGTGCTGCTCACGCTGCTGACGGTGATTTTCCTGATGCGCGACAGACATCTCCTTGCCGGCATGTGCCTCGGAACCGCCGCCCTCATGAAGATCTTCCCGGGAGTTTTCGTGTTCGTGATGATTGCATACGTGATCCTCAAGCACAGAGGGGACGGGAAGGCCGTCCCCGCCCTCGTTCAGTCATTCATCGGACTCGCATCCATCATCGTCATCCTCCTGCTGCCTCAGATCCTGGATGGGACGCTCTCCGACTGTTTCGGGTTCCTCACGTCCAGAGCCGGCGACGGCATGGGTGTCGGAGGGGATCTGGTCACATACGGGACGATCGCCGCGTATGCGGCAATACTTGTGGTCACGCTGCTTCTCGCATACAGGACCGCACGCGGCAGTGGCAACGATCCTGACGGGACTCTCCTCACGATGCTGATGGTGAACGGGGCGGTCCTGTTCCTCTATCCGTCTACACCTCAGTACATAATGCTCCTGATACCGTTCCTGATCGTGCAGCTGGTGACGGTCGACAGCAGGTATCGCGTCCCGTACATACTGTTCGCCATCGGCACGACGATGTTCTCGCTGGGAGGCAACGCCACGTTCCTCATCCCTCTGGCAGGATTCACCGACCTGATATCCATGGACACGGTCCTTGCCGGAGTGGAGTGGTTCCACACGTCATTCGCGTTCGGGATCGCCCCCATCCACATCATCTACTACGGCGGTGCCGCGCTCCAGTACCTAGGAACCCTGATGACATTGTTCACATTCGCCAAGGTCCGTGGTGACGCGCATAGTGCCGAAACGCCAGAGACCGCATGATGCATATTTATCTACGAGAAACACGTGCGAGCCGCCAATGGGCAAGATCGGCTACCTCATGATGGTCCACAGAGAGGCCATCATGTATGTCATAATGGGCGGGTTCACGACACTCGTCACTTGGGCATCCTATGCAGGGTTCGTACATTTCGGAATCACAGAGGAGGTCAGCAACGTCCTGTCCTGGGTCTGCGGAGTCGTGTTCGCCTTCGTGGTGAACAAATGGTTCGTCTTCAACAGCAAGACCCTGAAGCCCAAGGAACTCGGCCGCGAGATAGTGTTCTTCTTCGGATCCAGGATATTCACCCTGATCGTCGCGGTGGTGGCGTTCCCTGTGCTGATAGACATAGGTGTGGATCAGGAGCTCTTCGGCACACCTGGAATGGTCGCCAAGATCATCACAAGCATCATCGAGATCGTGTTGAACTGGGTCCTGAGCAAGTACCTGGTCTTCAGAAGGAGCAAATCCGATTCCGCGTGATCATTCCTTGCCCGTGCGATCCGTGAAAGCCAGGAACTTGATCTTCGGATGGATCTCGAAGGACTCCACCAGGTCCTTCGGGCTGCGACGGATCATGTAGATGCCGACGAACACCGAAGCGATGATGTTTCCGAGGAAGTCGCACACGAGGTCGGTCAACGTGTCGTAGGGACTGTACTGGGTCACCGACCCGGTGATCATGTCCGAGCAGTACTCTATGACCTCCCAGTAAACGCTGAACGTCATCCCCAGGAGGGCTGTGAAGAGAGCGAGCCCCCTGCCCGAGAAATTCACTGCGTCCCCGGCATAGTGCTGGAAGCATGCCAGGACCATGAAGATGCATATGCTGACGGTCATCGAGGACAGCGTGTGGGTTATGGTGTCGTAGAACCCGCCCATGGCATAGATGTTGATGGCCAGACCGAAGGCGTGGAAGAACGCCGACACGACGATGAGCACATTGAGGAACAGGGGGATGGTGAAGGCCCCTGTGCATCTGATGATGAACGGGATGAAGCATATCAGCCCGCATATGATGGTTATCCTGACGTTGTGTTCCAGTATCTCCGGCGACAGGAACGCCATGGAGATCAGGATGACCCCCACAGCCATGGAGACGATGTCCTGGATCCTCGGCCTCTTCATGACTCGACCTCCGTGTCTATGAAGATATCCTTGCTGCGACCGCGATAGGCGATGGTGACATAAACGGCCAGGGCCGCGGTCACCGCCGTTGATACCACGGGGGTCGCCATGAGTATGCCGTTGGTGTACCTGTCGGCATCGAAGAAGTCCTCGTTGAAGACGGGGTACCCTGCGACGTACATGTTGCTGAACACGAAGAACATGTCCAGGGCCGACAGGGTCATGGCGAACGCCAGGGCGAAGACGATCATCCACATCTTGGTCATCCTCATACCAAAGCTGCGGTCCATGAGCACCGCGAGCATCGACCCTATGAGATAGCATTGGTAGGTCTGCACGGCGGCCGTGAGATACGTATAGATATCGACGTCCAGGAACGTGTCATCGTGGAGGTTCGCCACGTAGTCCGCGCAGTGGATGACCATGGCGATGATGGGGGCGATCATCGACATCACGATGATCGTCCTGTTGTAACGGTACCCGAGGTTCTTGACGAACGGTATGGCCAGCATGATGACGCACAGGATGTCGATGATGAGCCACATCCAATCGGATGCGAGGAACGCTATGATTCCCAGAACGACCGACAGGCAGATGGACATCGAGACGAGCGTCTTGTTGGAGGTCACGCCTCGGAATGACAGGGGGCCGTTATAACCGTTTTCGACGGCAGGGATTGTAGAAGGGAAGAATGGCCCCGAAGGGCCTTGGTTTCAGTTGACGTAGTCCAGCCAGGCCTCGTACTTGGGATCCTTGCCTGTGACGATGTCGTGGAACTTAGCGTGGATGCTCGTGGCGACCTTTCCGACCTTTCCGTCGCCGATGGGCTTGCCGTCGACACTGGTGACGGGAGCGATCTCCGCGGCCGTGCCGGTCATCCAGACCTCGTCGGAGGACATCAGCATGAACCTGGAGACCTCTGTCTCGCAGACCTCGTATCCCATGTCCTGGGCGACCTGTATGATGGAGCGCCTGGTGATTCCGTTGAGGATGCTCTCTGCAGGTGCGGGCGTGATGATCTGTCCGTGGTGGTACATGAAGATGTTCTCGCCTGTGCACTCCGCAACATGTCCGACGGAGTTCAGCATGACCGCCTCGTTGGCGCCTTGGCGGACGGCCTCCCTCTTGGCGAGGGTGGATGCGACGTAGGAACCGTTGACCTTGGCTCCGGCGGGACCGCACAGGTTGTCGGGCCTCTGCCACGAAGAAGTGATCAGCTTTGCTCCGGCATCGGCACCGGTCCCGAGATAGTTGCCCATGTGGATGCAGGTGATGGCCATGGACGCGGGAACTCCGATTGGGTTGAGTCCGACCTCCTCTCCGCTGAGGAAGATGCAGGGCTTGACGTAGTCGACGGCCTCACCGTTGGCGCGGACGACATCCTTGATGGCGTTGCAGATGTCGTCGAAACCGTAGGTCTTGCCCTCGAACTCGAGGTCGATCCCCATGATCTTGCAGCCGTCCATCATCCTCTGGACGTGGTCCTTGAGCCTGAAGATGGCCATGCCCTTGGGGGTGTGGTAGACCCTGATTCCCTCGAAGACACCCGTACCGTAGTTGAGTGCGTGTGCGAGGACATGGACCTTCGCATCCTCCCAGTCGACGAGCTTGCCGTTCAGCCAGATCTTTTCCGTCTTGTCCATAGAATCACCTTGGAGATGAATCGACCAAGGGACGTTCGGTCCCCTGTTTAGAAAAGTGCACGTTCGTTTCGTTATTTACACGTTATTGCGACGAGTGCCGTCTCACGGTGAACGGAGGATCTCATCCACGGCATCGGAGAACGTGAACGATTCCGAAACCTGTATGCATCTGAACCCGAGACGACGGCCGAACTCCATGTCCTTCTCGTGGTCGCCGACCATGAACGAGATGCGGGGATTGATAGAATGCTTGGAGATGGCCGCGAGACCCATGCCCACCTCGGGCTTCCTGCAAGAGCAGTGGTCATCGGGGGTGTGAGGACAATGGAACACGTCGTCTATCCTGCCTCCGGCGGCCTCGACTGTGCGGATCATCTTGCCATGGATGCGCGAGAGGGTCTCCTCGGTGAAGTACCCGCGCCCTATCCCAGACTGGTTGGTCACCACTATGACCTTGTATCCAGCGTCGTTGAGCCTCTTGATCGCTGGAGGCACGTGTTCGTACAGCTCGAACTTTGCGGGATCGTCACAATACGGGACGTCCTTGGCGATGGTGTCGTCACGGTCGATGAGCACCGCTCGCTGGCCGAACAGCTCCCTCTCGACGATGCCGCACATCGTGTGGCACGCGCAGAGGTACCCCTCCTGGATACGGGGGGTCTCCTTGGACGGGATCACGACCGCATGGTCGGCGATCTCCCTCATCTTCCCGCCGTCGCCGGTGAAGGATATCGTTATGGCGCCGCGCTCCTTCGCGGCCTCCATCGCCAGGATGACGTTCTTGGAGTTGCCGGATGTGGACATGCCTATGACCACATCCCCTTTCCTGCAGATGCCCTCGATCTGCCTCTTGAAAACAAGATCGTAGCTGTAGTCGTTCCCGATGGCTGTGACGGGCGCGATGTTGGAGAGGCAGACCCCCGGAAGCGCCGGGCGCTCGAGCATGTACCTGCCGGAAAACTCGGCTGCGATATGCTGGGCGTCGGCTGAGGAACCGCCGTTTCCCATGAAGATCGCCTGGCCACCGTTCCTGAAAGCCTCAATCAGGATGTCCGCGGCCTTCCTAATCTGTGCTGGATCAATCCTGGAAATCGTGTCTGCGCTCCTCTTCAGCTCGGCTGAAATCTCCTCATTCATTGGGATACCTCCATGAGATCACGCCCTCCGGCTCGAACATGAAATCGGTGACCTTTGCGCCCATCGCCTGGAGCCTCTTGGCCACACTGTATTTGCGGTCGTATTTGCATATGAAGTACATGAAACCGCCACCTCCGGCTCCGGAGACCTTGCCTCCGATGGCCCCCTCCTCCTTGGCGGCATCATACAGGGCGTCGATGTGGGGATTGGAGATCTTGCTGGAGAACTGCTTCTTGTAGATCCAGGATTCGTCGAGGAGCTCTCCCGCCGTTACGATGTCCCCTCTCTCGAGAGCAGCAGTCATCGACAGCGCTATCTCCACGGACTTGTCGAGAGCCTCCTCGTTCTGACCTTTGTTGAACTTCTCGACCTGGCTCTCGATGATCTTCGCAGACTCGCGGGGATTCCCGGTGTAGCAGAGGAGCGAACTGTACTGCAGTTCGTTCTTCGTGTCGACACCTATCTTCACGCGGTTAACATCCACACCCTGCTTGTTGAACTTCATCAGGTTGAATCCGCCGAAGACCGCGGCATACTGGTCCTGCTTGCCTCCCTTGAGGCCGATGTCCTCCCTCTCCAGCTTGTAGGCGAGACGCGCCATCTCCATGCTGGTGAGCTTGATCCCCTGCCACTCGCACATCGCCGCGATGATTGACACGATCACGGTCGAGGATCCCCCCAGACCGGAACCCGGCGGCGCTTCGGATTGCAGGAACATCCTGAACCCGTCCGTGATGTTGAAATGATTGGTGACGGCTTTGATGAGATCCATGTTCCCATCGAGCGCAAGTGGGCCTCCGTCCAATGGAGCTTCGAACTTCCCGTAGTCCGTGGAATGGATGGACATCGAATGGTCGTTGGTAGGCGTGATGGTACAATAGGCGTACCTGTTGATCGTTGTGTTGAAAACCGCTCCGCCCTTTTTCGAAGCGTACGGCTCGACATCGGTCCCGCCTCCTGCCAACCCGATTCTGAGAGGGGCCCTTGCTCTGAAATGTATCCCATCCATCTTACCACCTGGTTCACAGAGGGTCCGTGCGCCTCTGCGACATCGCTGGAATCGATTGCGCGTTCTACGGTTTACTCATATATAGAGATTTCAACACCTTACTCTAAAACGCACGCTGGCACATTGCAAGCGTGACATATTTCGACATGGATGTGAAATATAAAGACCGAATGTGCCTCGGAACCCGAGGCACCGTCGTCAGAGGGCGTTCAGAGCCTTGACGTACCTCTCTGGCTTGCTGCGCTCGATGAGCTCCTCGACCTGATCGGAGCCTCCGACGACACCGACGTTGCCATTGGATGTGGAGAGCAGCGCGTATGCGGACTGGCCAGACTCTGGAACGAGATCCACATCGTAGACGTCCTGGAGCTTCTGGAGCCTCCCTATGGCGGTGACGGCGGCATCATGGCTGATGACAGAGAGGACCATCCTCGATTTGCCAGGGATCTCACACTTCCCGACAACGATCGTCTCGACGTTGATCTTGTTGCGGGTGAACTCACCCATGACCCTCTGCATGACACCGAATTCGTTCTTGACGATGAGTGAGATGACGTGCATGTTAACCGCTGCGGAATTGCAGATGCTGAATATAAGGGCTATCCGCGTGACAAACTATACCTACGGCCTCGTTAATCCGCTGCCGAGGTGAGGACGTGCGCATTATCCTTCTTACAGACAGCTACCACCCCACGGTCGACGGAATGGTGTTCGTGGTCGACTCCGAGAAGAAGTGCCTGGAGAGGCTCGGACACGAGGTGTTCATCGTGGCTCCCGACCCCGGAGAGGAGCATAGGATCGAGGGCGTCTACTACTTCAAATCCAAGTCGTTCTCATCGTACAAGGGCTATTTCGTCCCGGTCTACCCCTCGCACACCAAGAAGGTGTTCGAGGAGATCAAACCGGATGTGGTCCACTCGCACGGTCTGACGCTGATGGCCCTGAAGGGGTTCCTTGCCGCCCACAGCCTCAAGGTCCCGTATGTCGTGACCATGGGAACCATGGTGACGGACGCGATGAAGTACTATCTGCCCATCAAACTGCCGGTGAAGACCATGGAGAAGCTGTCCTGGGTGTATCTGAGACAGCTCCTGAACCGTTCCGATGCCGTGGTATCGTTCACCACCCCCATCCTGGAGGAGCTCGAGGCCGAGGGCGTCAAACCCAGGCAGTCCAGGGTCATCACCGCAGGCGTCGACACGGACATGTTCCACCCTATGGAGGAACCCGAAGGGCTCCGGGAGTCCATGAACCTCGTCGGAAAAAGGGTGATCATGTGCGTCGGGAGGCTCTCGTTCGAGAAGCATGTGGAGCAGGTCGTCCAATCCCTCAGATACCTGCCGGACGATGTGGACCTCATCATAGACGGCGACGGCCCCGCCAGCGAATACATCGCCCAGGTCATCAAGGACGAGCATCAGGAGGACAGAGTCCACCTCATAGGAATGGTCAAGAGAGAGGACCTCCCGAAGTACTACACCATGGTCCAGGTGTGCGTCTCCGCATCCAGGTTCGAGACCCAGGGCCTCAGCCTGATGGAGGCGATGGCCTGCAGGGTGCCGATAGTCGTCCCGAACGTCAGGGCGTTCAAGGAGATCATCATCGACAACGAGAACGGGTTCCTGTTCGACGGCGGGATAGAGGATATGGCCAAACGCGTGACCGAGGCCCTCGAGATCAGCAAGGACGACAGGATAAGGGATGCGGCCATGGAGCGTGCCAAGTCGTACTCCGAGGACAGCAGCGCCAGGAAGCTGGTGGAGCTGTACGAGTCCGTGATCGAGGCGAAGAAGAAGCGTCTCGCTGAGGGCAGGTCCTGATCACAGCGTCCCCGCCAGATCCAGGGCGCGCCTCAGCGCCTGATCCATGTTGTAGTACCTGAAATCTGCGAGTCTCCCGCAGAACGACAGGTTGCTGATGGACTCCGCCATACCCTTGTACTTCGCATAGAGCTCCTTGCTCTGGTCAGTCAGTACCGGATAGTACGGCTCCAGGCCTTTGCCGGGCTCGTATTCCATCGAGCGCTCCAGCGCGTATACGGTACCTTCGCCCCTCTGAACTGGAAGCTTGGTGTATTCGGTTATACGGACGATCTCCGGATCGGACGGGTATGCGACCACAGGAGCCGGTTGGAAGGAAGCATCCTCGGAGCGGCGGAACTCGAAGACCAGCGAGCGGTATGGCAGCCTCCCGTGGACGAGCCCGAACAGCTCGTCCAATGCCCCGGTGTACACCACATGCGCGTCGGGCATGCAATCCACCACGATTCTGTCACCCTCCACGGTCATGTGCTCCAATGCATCCATGCCGAGACGGACCTCGATGTTCGGATGGTCCAACAGCCTGTCGAAGAATCCCTTGAAAGTCGTCCTGGGCATGACCTGATACGTGTCATCGAAGTACCTGTCGCCGTAGGACATGCGCAGCGGGACCCTCTTCAGGACGCTGGGGTCGATCTCGGAGGGTGGTATGCCCCACTGTTTGGATGTGTATGGGCGGTAATCCTTCTCGAAGAGGTACTCCGCATACCTCCGGATCACGGGATCATCCGACTCCAGTGCCTCCACCACTGTGACCGTCTCCTGCCCCGGATACCTTGCGGATATGTGGGCCTTGATCTCCTCCGCCTCCTCCGGGCTGAAGAAACGGTCGATGGTCTCGAAGTTGAACGGGGCGGGTGTGTACTCGCCGTCCCATACCGCCCCGCATCTCAGGATGTACTCGTCCCAGTCGGAGAACCTCCTCATGTAGTCGTACAGCGCCTTGTCCGATGTGTGGAAGGTGTGGGGACCGTACTTCTGAACCAGGTACCCGCTCTCCGGGTCCAAGTAGTCGTACATGTTGCCGCCGATGTGGTCGCGACGCTCCCAGATGGTCACGCTGTGCCCTCTCTCGGCGAGTTCGCGTGCGACGACGCCACCGGACAGCCCGCAGCCGACTACGAGATACCTCATGTCAGAAACCGCCGTATCTCTCCATGAACTCGGAGAATGTCTGAAGGTGCAGATCCTTGTCGGAGAGGATCACGTTCCCCTCTCCCCCGATCAGGTCCAGTGGCCATTCGACGGCGAGGTCCGGGTCGTTCCAGACTATCCCGTCATCGTACTCGCCGTAGAACTTCTCGGCGCACTTGTAGGACACGATCGAATCCTCCAGCACCAGGTATCCATGGGCGCATCCCGCCGGGACCAGGATCTCGTTGTGCCTCTCGCCGACCAAATCGAACGCGATCCATTTCCTGAAGGTGGGGCTGTCTCTCCTCAGGTCGACGACCACATCCCACACATGGCCGTAAATGCATCTGACCAGCTTTGGCTGCTGTATCACCCTCTGGAAATGAAGGGCGCGGACCACACCCTTGTGGCTTGTGGTATAGAAGACCTCCGCCAGATCGTGCTTGATCCCGTGCGCCTCGAAGACCTCCTTGGAGTAGTCCTTCGTAAAGCAGCCTCTGTTGTCATCTGCGTTGAACGGCGTGACCTCGATGAGGCCCGCGATACCGGTCTCCTTGAACTCGAACGGTTGAACCATGTCATCCCTCCCTGATAATCCAATCCCTGGTGCGTCTGCACCCCTCGGCGAACGACACCTGCGCCCTGAACCCTGTGTCGAGCTCCGTCTTGGAGCAGTCGAAATACGACAGCGGCAGATCCACACCGGTGAACGGCACGTCCCCGAAGACGAACTCCAGATCCGGCGCTATTGAGTCGTGCATCTCCATGAGGAACTCCCTGAGCGGTCTGGCGGTGGAACTACCTATCAGATACTCTGTGAACGGCTCGCCGTGCTCACCGATGAGGCGGAACGCACGGGCGGCATCGTCGATGTAGACGAAGTCGTAGTTCTGCGTTCCAGATGTGAACTGAGGTGAGACCCCATCAATGCACTTGCGGATAGTCGTGTTGACAAGCCTGGGGCTGCGTTCTCCCGGACCGTATGCGTTGGTGATCTCGGGCCACACCAGATCCACACCCATCTCTGCGGCGACCGCCATGCACATGATGTGCGCCGCGACCTTTCCGCACCCGTAGATGTAGCCCTGTCCGGGACGGTTCCCGTCCCTGTATCCGGCCGCCATGGTCTCATGCTCCATTATCGACCCGGCGTGCAGAAAGCGATCGCATCCAAGCTCCTTCGAAACCCTCAGGGCATCGACGGTCCACCGGACGTTGTCCAGTTGGAGGCCCACATCGGCGCGCTTGGGGCCGGCGGACCCGTCCCAAGCGAAGTCGTAGAACGTGTCGCAAGCCCCGAAAGGAATCTTGCCTGTGAGCCCCGCCGCATCCGACAGATCGAAATCGACCACATGAAGGCCCTTGGCATCCGGAAGATTGGAACGGTTGCCCCCGTGGACCGCGGCATAGACCTCCATGCCGTTGTCGAGGAGCTCCCTGACCAGGGCGCTGCCAACGAACCCGTTCGCACCGGTGACGATGGCTGACTCCATCACATCCCCCCGTATGCTTTGATCTGGTCCCTCATTACGCCAAGCGTATCCTCGCCGTCGAGCCACGCCTTGGTCCACTCCACGGTCCTGGCCACCGCATCCTCTATGTGCCACCTGGGCTCGAAACCGAGCGATTCCCGTATGTGTGTGCTGTCCAGCTTCAGGAAGTTGGCCTCATGGGGACCGTCATCGTTGTTGGTGACCCATCTGGCACCGTTGCCCCAGCATTCACAGAACATGTCGGCGAGACGCCCGGTGGTGACACAGTCCTCCGATCTGGGCCCCACGTTGTACGCATCCGCCTTGGACCTGTCGGACCACTGCGCCCGTACGATCTCAAGATACGCATGGAGGGGCTCCAGGACGTGCTGGTACGGACGGATCGAGTTGGGATTGCGAAGCTCGATGGGGCGCCCGGACCTGGCGGCGGCGACACAGTCCGGAACGATGCGGTCCTTCGCGAAATCCCCGCCTCCGATGACGTTTCCCGCCCTGGCGGTGGACACGGCGCAGCCTTCCGACAGAAAGCTCCTGCGGTAGCTGTGGGTCACGAGCTCCGAGCAGCTCTTAGAGTTGGAGTAGGGATCGTACCCGTCGAGAGGATCGGATTCGCGGTAGTAGCGGTCCGTGTCGTTGTTGTCGTAGACCTTGTCCGTCGTCACGTTGAGGAACGACCTGGCGGTGGGGTGGAGCCTCTGGCACTCAAGGATGTTGACAGTGCCCATCACGTTGGTCTCGTACGTGTACCGAGGAACCCTGTACCCCTCCCTGACGATGGGCTGGGCGGCCATGTGTATGACTATGTCGGGTGCGACATCGGAGTAGTACGACTCCAGCCTGTCGAAGTCCCGTATGTCCCCGATCTCCGAATCCACGAGATCGCCCACCCCGGCGATGCTGTACAGGCTGGGTTCCGTAGGGAGATCGAGCGAGTACCCGTGGACCTCCGCGCCCATACCCTCCAGGAGGACGCACATCCAGGAGCCCTTGAATCCCGTGTGCCCCGTGAGGAGGACCCTCTTCCCTCTGAAGAAACCGGGGTCGGCCATGTCTATCACCAGAGCTTCCAGGGGGCCTCTCCGGAATCCCAGAGCCTCTGCAGCCTCTCTTTGTCACGCATCGTGTCCATGCACTGCCAGAACCCGTCGTGCTTGTATGCGTTGAGCTCCCCGTCGGCCGCGAGCCTCTCCACGGGCTCGCGCTCGAAGGTCGTGTCATCGCCGTCGATGTAGTCGATGACGGATGGGTCCAGGACCATGAACCCCCCGTTAATCCATCCCACATCGTCTATGCTCTTCTCCCTGAATGACCTGATGTCGTTTCCGTCCATGTCCAGGGTCCCGAAGCGCCCCTCGGGGCGGACGGCCAGGATGGTCGCCTTCTTCCCCGCCGCCCTGTGGAACTCCACGACCTTGTCGATGGGCGCGTCGGTGACGCCGTCCCCGTATGTCAGGCAGAATGGCTCGTCGTCGTCCAGGAAGCGCCTGATGCGCTTGACGCGCCCGCCCGTCATTGTGTTGAGCCCCGTGTCCGCTATCGTCACAGTCCACGGCTCCGACTCGTTGTTGTGGACGGTCATGCCGTTCGACCTGAAATCGAAGGTGACATCGCTGTTGTACAGCGCGTAGTTCGAGAAGTACTCCTTGATGATGTGCTGTTTGTAACCGGCACATATGATGAAATCCGTGATTCCATAGGATCCGTAGATCTTCATGATGTGCCAAAGGATCGGCTTGTCCCCGATCTCGATCATGGGCTTGGGCTTCAGATGGCTCTCCTCGGAAATCCTGGTTCCGAATCCCCCGGCAAGAATCACAGCCTTCATTGATATCGTATCAGCGAAGGCCGATGCCCAACATATATCATTCGCTGGGCTCTTCCGGAGGCTTCGCCTGGTCGTCCAGGCCGTTGCGCCTCTTGACCACGTACGACAGCAGGAAGCTTATCGCCAGGATGACCACCAGCATGACTATGGTCATGGTCTGGGCGGATTCGGCGTAGTAGTCGTACATGTAGTCGCTCAGCAGCATTATGGCTCCGTACTTCAAGATGCATCCGAGCGTGATGTAGAACCAGCACTTCTTGGGATCCCATCCCGCTATGTGGATGAACGCTCCTGCGAATGGAACGGTCGGCGCGATACGGTTCAGGAGCAGCAGCTTCTCATCCTTGAGCAGCAGGAAGTTGATGTACTTGTCAACCACACGGGTGACCTTCTGCGGTATGCGTATGTGCTTGACCACGTAGTACAGCGAGAATATGCCGATCCATTCGGCGATGATCGCAGCCAGCAGGAGCTCCAGACCGAACCCGATGGACGGGTCGTATGAGAATCCCAGTATGAAGAACAGCTCCGGGAGCGTGGGGAACAGGAACGCGTCGATGAGGAAGATCAGGAAGATGCAGAGCACCACACCCCATCCGCCATCGGCACCGAACGTGTCGAAAAGGAACTGCCCGACATCCACCATGACGACACCTCATATCTCGCCGAGGATCACCGAACGGTAGAGGTCCTCGAGCTTCACGATCTGCTGGTCCCACGTGACCGACCGGGAGACCCTGAGCGCGTTGTCGGACAGCTCCCTGCGGTACTCCTCGTCGGACAGCAGACGGTTTATCCCTTCGGACAGCGATTTCGGATCCTTCGGCTTCACATAGAGTCCGGCGTCCTTGACGTTCCCAGGAAGACCATCGACGTCCGTGCAGACGATCGGCTTCCCGTAGGACATGACCTCGAGCGCGGCGAGGCCGTATGACTCGTAGATGGACGGCATGACGAAGAAACGGCATGTGTCCATGAGGCGGTTCTTCTCCTCCTCCGACACCCATCCCTTGACCTCCACGCGGCCCTCCAGACCGAATTTGGAGATCAGCCTGCGGATCGTCTTCTCCTCCGGACCCGTGCCGCATATCACGAGCCTGTAGTCCACATCCCTCATCGCCTCGATGAGATAATCCAGGCCCTTGGTGGCCACCAGACGCCCGAGGCTGAGTATGAAGTCCCCCTCGGTACGTGAGATATCCGGGACCGTGTCGAGGCAGTTGTCCACGGACGTCACCTTTGCGGGGTCGATCCCGCGACGGATCAGGTCATTCCTCACGTAGTCCGTCACCGCGACGATGTGGTCGTAGCGGTCGAGCTTCTTCCGGTACAGGGCATCGTTCGCCTCGGAGATGTACCTCTGGTAGCCCACACCCTCGCCCCACATGTTGTGGTAAGTAAACACCTTCTTGCCCGGGTATCTCGAGACCTCCCCGTCGAAAGAGAAGGCCCATCTGTAGTTGTAGTTCACGATGTCCGGGGAGATGGACCCCAACGCATCCAGCACGCCCCTGCTTGTGACGTACGGCGGGTTGTAGATGTTGTAGAACTTGGAAGGGACACGGACGATGCGGTATCCGTACTCCGTCTCCTCCTCCGCAGGGGTCCCCGGAAGCTGGGCAGTCAGGACGGTGACGTCATGCCCCCTCTTGGCGAGATGCTTGCTTGTGACATGCATCCTGTTCTCGATGCCGCCCAGATGCGGCAGGAAGTAGGGATTCGCCTCCACGATGCTGAACGTCTCCATCTGAACACGACCGGATTGCCATTTTGGAACGGCCTTATAAGTCTTTGTTGAGACCCTTCACGGTTTCAGACGACCCTCCCGCCGTCTATGACCGCGCCCTGGGGGACGTCCGTGCCGTCCGCCAGGACAGCATTGCGGATGACCGCGCCCTTGCCGACCCTGCACCCGTCACCGAGGATGCTGTCCTCGATGTCCGCACCGTCGACGGAGCAGCCGTCCATGACTAGCGTGTGGCGGAGCCTGGACCCACTGACCTTGGATCCTCTGAGGACGACCGCGTCCGACATCATGGAATCGGACACGGATGCCCCGTGCCCCACGTATGCCGTTCCGACCACCTCGGTGCGGAGGAGATCCCCAGGGAACCCGTCCCCGAACTCCCTCGCCGCGACGGTCAGGTTCGCACGGAGGAGGTCATGAGGGCGGCCCACATCCATCCATAGTCCGGAAAGCTCGAACCCCTGCACCCTGCGGCCGGCCTCGATGACCTTCGGTATGATGTGCATCGAGAAATCGCTGAACTCCCCCTCCGGGATGAGATCGAGGACGTCGCGCTGGACCACGTAGACGCCTGCGTTGATCAGATTGGAGAACACCTCCTCCGGACGCGGCTTGTCCTTGAATTCGGAGATCCTCAGCTCGTCGTCCACATGGGCGATCCCGTACTCGCAGGGGTTGTCCACCGGGGTGAGGAGGTCCGTCACGGCGGCTCCGGTCTCGAGGTGCCTCTCGATCTCTCCGGAGACGTCCAGGTCCGCGAACACATCGCCGTTGGCGGCGACGAACGTGTCATCCATGCGGGACTGCGCCAGCTTCATGGCACCTGCGGTTCCGCGGGGCTCGTCCTCGTAGGAGTAGATGATCCTGACGCCCAGATCGCTACCGTCGCCGAGGGCCTCCATCATCCCAGGCTTGTATCCGCATGCGAGGATCACCTCCTCGATTCCGGCACGGGCCAGGGACCTGATCAGATACCATATGCATGGCCTGTCCGCCACCGAGAGCATGGGCTTCGGCTTGTTCTCCGTCAGCGGGAGAAGACGGGTGCCCTTCCCTCCGACCATCAGTATCGCCTGTCTGACCCTTCCGCCCATGTCATCTACCTCCCGCAGGGATGAGCCTGACCACGTTGATCCCCTCCGGGACACCGAGGGATGCCGCGACCGGGCGGCATTTGGTGCGGAGTATATGCACAATGGGGACGGGCAGCCTCCTGTCCGAAGTCGCCTCGTAGTTGGCCATGCCTTTCGCGATGATGAGTCCGCATGCGAGGATCTCGTCGTGGAGTTCAGCAGGGCAGTCGTCCCAGTCTATGCCAATGTAGAATTTCCCTGTGGTGAGCAGCCTGTCAAGCTCCCTGTCCATGCCTATGCGGACCGCGTCCTCCGATGTGACATCGTTCAGGATCGGCGCTCCGCGGACCACGCCCACGACGCGCTTGCCCATGCGTCTGAGCTGTCTGATCAGGACCTTGTCAAGCTGGGACTCCCCGCAGTTGTCGAACATGTACACGACCCCGGGCACATCCTCCAGCTCCGCCCTGAGAAGATCGGTGTCGTCGCTCCCCAGACCCTGGGCGACCATCCCGTCGAAGACCCCCATGAACTCGTCCGGATCGCTTATCGCCGACCCCGCGCCGAAATCCATGATGTTCCCCACGACGGCGGCGATGATCGCGGCCCTCAGCGGATCGTCCGACTCCGCCACCGCACGGTCCAGCAGTTCGACGTACGGTTCCGCCACATTGTCGGCGCGGACCTTGATGTCGCGGTATGGGTCCTCCGAGCGTATCGCCTCGTAGGCCCTCCTGTGGACCTCCGTGGCTATGCCAACGGACGGGATGTCGTCCCTCATAAGCTCGGAGAGGACGTCTACAGATGCCTTGACTGCATCGAACTCCAGTCCGCCGCCCTCCAGACGGGACTGGAAGAGAACGCGCCTCATCAGACACGGGGCGCAGTCTGCGGTGAACCTCATGGAAAACACTCCTGGTAAACGGTTTGCCGCTTTCGCGGATTGAAGGACATGTGGGGTTGTGCCCCACGGTTTTGCCGTCTCAGACGACGGTGTTGGAGACGCACTCGACGTTCTCGATTCCAGCGATGGAGCGGAGAGCGTCCTCGAGCTTCCCTCCGACCTCCTCGTCGGTGTCGTCGATGAGGAATCCGGCGTTGACCTTCATGAGTCCGAAGGCGACGGGCAGGATCTTGGTCTCCAGGAGCTTGACTCCAGCGGGGAGGACTCCCTCGAGCTGTTTGATGACACCATCGAGATCGATCTCGGTGCTCTCGGGCATCAGGTCGTATGCTGCTGCGATCTGTCCCATTCCTCACACCTCACGGTCCAATGAATCCGCATTTCTTGCACTCGTACGAAACGCCCTGGTCGCGGCACTGAGCGCACCTTCCGATCTCGTACTCACCGCAGCGGGGGCACTTGAAGAAGGTGTTTCCCTTGCCAACCAGTCTCTTTCCACAGGAAGAGCATATTTTATCGGCTGCCATGAGCAACCGATTAGATTTCTTATATTTAAAGAAGGGTGGTTTGGTTTAAGTCGTTTCACATACCCGCAACCGAAGGCGCGCGATCACTTCTTCTCGTCGGGGTACATGACGTAGTAGTCCACGCCGTACATCTTCGCCACGATCTTCGCCGTGAGCTTGCCGAATCCCCAGAGCTGATGGAACGTCATGATCGGGACCTTGGGATTCAGATGGGACTCGCCCTCCGCCCTCTCCCCGAAATCGTACCTGTAGTAATGGACGTCCATGCGGCGGTCGGCGTACTTGAGGAGGTCCATCAGGACCTTCCAGCCGCGGAGCTCGAAGCTGTCCCAGTTGTTCTGGATTATGGGACGGAAAACGTCGCAGCGGATGGCGAAGAGGCCGCTCATCATATCCTTGGTTGTCTGCTTGCGGTGAATCATGAAGAACAGCTTGCAGTAGGCCTCGACGAGCTCTGATCCGAGGGTCCTCTTGAGTCCCATGGCCATCCTGCTGTTCCTCTGCCCGACACAGAGGTCGGCGCCCTTGTCCATCTCCGCGACGATGGCGCCCAGCGCAGATATGGGGTGCTGGAAGTCGCAGTCCATGCACATGGCGTAGTCCGTGTCTGCGATGGCGAACCCCTGGAGAACGGATGCACCGAGCCCCCTCTCCTCCGGCTTGCGGACGAAGAATGTGACAAGGGGATCGTTGAGTGCCTCGACCTCCTCCCTGCTCCTGTCGATGGAGTTATCATCCATGAACAGGATCTTGTAATCGGGATAAGCCTCCCTGATGGCCCTTGCCATGTTGGCGATGTTCTTCTCCTCGTTGTAGGTGGGGATTACGATTGTGCACGTTCCGACCATGTCCTCATGCTCCCGCGATCTCTGTTGATGCGGATTAAGCCACAGTTAGCCAAATCAAACGTTGCACCACCAACCCGTTTATTAATGTTGCTGGTTGGCTACGGCTTCTGCCTGGAAATTGTATCCCTGCCCGTATACACAGAAATAGCCGCCGATATAGAGATACAGACGCAAACTCCCACTGCCGGCGGGAACGGACATGGATCCCCAAGCATTGTTGTCGACGGTACCCTGATCATACCCTATCACTTGAGAGCAGTAACAGAGGCCTGAGCAGACGGATATCGCGAGATCGCGAACCTGCTTCGAGTTGAACTCGCCAGCCACGATGCATACCTGTCCAGAACCCATCTGGACGAAGGTCGTCGAAGCATACGTCCCGTCAGTATATCCTGCAACCAGACACTGCCTGTCTGTTTTGGAGATGTCAACGGAGTACATCGTGCGATTGTACTCGTATGAGAACATGGCCCTCAGATCCGAGGCATCCTCGTACGCGCTGGAATTGTCAAGGTTGATTGCGTCGGTGCCCACAAACAGTGCGGTGGCATCGACCTCCACAATCCCAGTCGTGGTGGACATGTACTGTCCGATGACATTACCGACCCAGTATAGGCTGCCTCCAGAGGATATCCACTGCAAAATAAGATCATCTTCGGAACCGGAGAAGACAGTATCGGGAATTGCCCCAGAAGCCATGATGAGCCCCTTTCCGACACACGATGTCTCCATATCGGACTCAAGTACCTCCCTGAGTTCTTGTGCATCGACCAGCCTGATATCCTTGCAACCACGATATTCCAACACCTTGGTGACCTGATCTATGTAGTATGCCTGGGTCATCGGCTGGGCACCGACTTCCACCCCAACGTCCTCATTGACATTGGAGGCATAGCTCGGATCATAGTAGATGTAGACTGTCCCCACGGCAACGTACGAGCCATTGTCGAGGAGGATCGCATCATACTCGTCTGATCCACGATTCTCCAATGTGAAACTGATGGTCCCGTCAGACAGATCGGCTGACGAACCATACCCGTAATCGTTCGGGAGATAGGCATACATCTCGCCGATGACCACAACAGCGCAGAGCAGTACCGCCAGAGCCACGATCGCCTTGTTGCTTCCGTTCATATCCTGCCTCCGAGAGAGCGAATGTAGTCTGAGGCCTTGTCAAGCACAGGCAGCCGACCTCTGCAGAAATCTATGGCTGCCAGCAACACGAACGCGAACATCGTGTAGTGCCATATACGTGAGAACTGCCCCATATAGCTGTACGAGGCCTCAGAACCCCACGATGCTATGAAATCCAAGGCATTATCAAGAGCCCATGATGGATCTACCCATCCAAAGTACTCTGAGACAATGAAGAATGCGGAGTAATTGACCCAGAACAGTGCCTCGAGGAAAGTGAACAACGCGACCAGAATGTACACCACCCTGTATCCGCGCGTGTTCACAGACAAGTACATGAAGAATATGATGAAGCCCATTACGGATGCTCCGTACTGGTAGCCAAACTGGACCATCGTGGCCATGACTGTCAGCAGCCCACAATAGAGGAACACAAGCCGGTCTGCTTCTACAATCGGCTTCCTCGATATTGACCTCGTCATGAACAGCATAAAAATGACAATCAGTGCAAGAATCCCCACCATGTTCAGTGTGTCTTTCAGATTATAGTCCGACACCCTCGTCGTGAGGAACGAGAAAGCGTATGGCAAGGTTCCGTCCAGAATCTGTGGCAGAAATATTATCAGAGTAAACCCGACAAAACCCGCAATGGCCATTAGAATCTGCTGTTTGGAGCGCTCCGTACCCCGATAGCGTGCCAGCATGTACCCGAACAGAACAAGGATGCATACACCCGGGAAAATCTTCAACCATGTGGCGAGAGCAAACACCATGCCCGCCAGAAGAGGGTTGTCCTGCTTGATGAGGAATATCGTGAGAAGGAGAAGGAGGACAGAAACGGAATCGAACTGCCCCTGGATTGCCGACATATATACTACGATGGGACAGAACGACCAGAAGACCATGGCGCCCAACCCCTTCTTCTCGCTACCGGTGTGATGAGCGACGATGATGTAGATGAACACGCCCACCAGCACATCGGCTATGGACAATGGAAGCTTGAGCAGGAAATTAACATCCGGCGAAGCCAGTGTTGCCTGGAATCCCCAATGATCCTCGATGACGATCAGATCTGTGAAGCGATCGCCCAATATCGGAATCGAACCGGTCACCTGCGTGAGCATATCGATAAACGACAGCAGATATCCCCAAATCGGCGTGTAGTAGTAGCCGTTGATGTCATAGAGACCGTTGCCGGTCTCAATGTTCTGCATGATGAGCAACCAATACTCAGAATCGAAGGTATGCGAGAACGCCGCGGTGAGAATCATGTGAACCACGAGCGACACTGTCGCCACCAGCAGCACCGCCTTTGGCAGTGATCTGAAAGACTCCAATCCGAATACCGACATTCTCTGAACTCTCCGCCTAACTTGAAACTGCGTCAATTGGTTTGTTTAATCTTTGCAGACCTCTCATCTCCATGTTCTACATATCTGCGCGTGAAAAGACGATGCTTACCACAGATATATAGGAGCAGTACCACGGTTAAAGCTACCATCATCAGATCACGACCAAGGTTCTCGATGACGAAATCGACCGTTACTGGATGATAAGACATCAACATTGTGACTGCCAGCATCTCCATCACTAATATGAACGTAATGAGTGACCACTCCTGCCGACGGCCAGGGAAGGATGCCAGAACTGCGAATAGAGGAAACAGCCAAAGCATATATTGTGTCGAGAACACCTTGTTCGTCAGGATAAACATCAGGAATACCACAGAAGCATACACCATCAGATTCCGGTCAGATGTTCCATCACGCCCATACCTCATAGCATGTTTGAATATGAGTGCATAGACAGCCAGCATCATTAATGCCACAATCCAATTCCAATATGGCAACAGGGCGTTGCTGACCGGACTTATGACGTCATACGTATCATGAACCATCTCCAGAGAGACATCCGTCCATCCCATAAGACCCAAAGCCTGTATGATCACGCCGATGACGCTCTCGACCTGGAACCCGCGCTCGGTATGGAAAGACAGGAAAGACATAATGTCCCCAAATGACGCCCCAGCCACCATCAGAGGAATGATTGCAACGAGTCCGACGACGACACATGCAATCACGCCCTGAGTGATGCGAATCTTGCGGCTGTCTCTGCGATCCGACAGATCCAGAATCAGATATACCACTATCAGGAAAACAGGATAGATCTTGACCAATGCGCCCAACGCTGCCAAACCATAGGCCAGATACCTATTCCTGCATTGGAATGAGTAAATGGACATCATGGTCAGAAGCATCGGAATCGCATCGAATTTCAAGATCAGGTCCTTGTAGTACATGAGGATGAGCGCGGAGAAAATGAATGCTGTCACCAGCTTGTTGATACCCATCCTGTCAGAGATCTTCATTAAGAAGTATAGACAGAGAAGCGATGCCAGTGTTACCATGACAGCGAAAATCTGAGCATACACATCTAGATCCGATGTGAACATCGATGGTATCAAAAAGAACATCATCGCGTATGGCGGAAATTCGAACACATAATCCACATATGGGACCATTCCTGCCTTGACCATCTCCGCCTGGTTGTAGAAATTGATCACGTCTCCCCTAACAGGATATGTGTCAAGGGCATAATGCATCCTGACAAAGAATAGGATAGCTGCGACAATCAGGATTATAGCAGTACCGTGACGTATACAGAATTTGCTAATATCCCCTACGTTCACCTGTCGCATCAGGTTTTCCATATGGAGCTGATATATATCTATTCTCAAAAGATGCCTATAATCGCTACAAACATACGTGGACCCTTTATCTACGGAGTCATGAATTCCGAATTGGTAATCTAATGAAGATGTTCGGAACCAACGGCATTCGCGGGGTGGCCAACGACTATCTGAGCTGTGAGTTGGCACTTGGTATAGGTAGATGCGTAGGGCGCGTCCTCGGACGCAGGATCGCGGTCGCTACGGACCCCCGCATATCGTCGGACATGATCAAAAGCGCCCTGACGGCAGGGCTCGTGTCCGTGGGCGCAGACGTGCTGGACATAGGGATGGTTCCGACCCCGGCGCTTCAGAACTACATCAGAAGCCGCCCGGAGATCACAGGCGGAGTGATGATCACCGCATCCCACAACCCGCCGGAGTTCAACGGGATCAAATGCATCTCCGCAGACGGGACGGAATGCTCCCCGGAGGAGGAGCATGCGATAGAGGAGATGTACGAGTCCGGAACGGAGTGCGTCCCATGGAACGAGATCGGCAGGATCGCGAAGGTCGCCGGAGCTGACGACGAGTACATCGACGCGATAGTGTCGAGAGTCGACTCGGACATCATACGCAGAGCGGGACTCACGGTATGCGTCGACTGCGCCAACGGCGCATCGTGCCACACCACCCCCGAACTCATGAGGAGGCTCGGCGTGAGGGCGATAACCCTGAACGGGAACCCCCAGGGGGAGTTCCCAGGCCACCCCAGCGAACCGACCGAGGACAACCTCGAGGCCCTCAAGAAGATGGTCGTGGACACGGGGGCGGACCTGGGCATCGCCCATGACGGTGATGCCGACAGGTGCGTCTTCGTCACCAATGACGGGAGATACGTCAGCGGAGACGTCTCCCTGGCCCTTCTGGCCGGATACATACTCAGGAAGAGGCACGGGGGCAGGGTCGTGGTGACGGTTGCGACATCATCCATCGTGGAGGACGTCGCCAGGTCCGCTGGAGGCGAGGTCGAGTACACAGCCGTGGGATCCCCGATAGTCGCCCGTGCCATGCGCTCCGACGGAGGGGTCTTCGGAGGGGAGGAGAACGGAGGGCTGATTTTCGCCGACCATCAGTACTGCCGCGACGGCGCCATGGGGGCCGCGATGATGCTGGAGTGCATAGCCGGCCAGGGCTCTCTGGGCGAGCAGATCGACGCCCTGCCCAGATACCGTACGGTGAAGGCGGCGATCAGGTGCCCGGACGAGCTGAAGGGGCGGCTCATCGGATCCGTGTCCTCCGCCCATTCCGGCGAGAGATGCAATCTGACCGACGGCCTGAGGATCGACTACGATGACGGATGGGTGCTGCTGAGGCCGTCCGGAACCGAGCCCAAATTCAGGATATACTCTGAATCAAAGGACCCGGCGGTCGCCGAGCGTCGTTCGGCGGAGTTCGTATCCGAGGCCGAGGGCATCCTTGAGCGTCTCAGCTGATGGAACGGGAGAGCTTCTCCTTCATCTGCATTACCGGGCGGACCTCTGCGGGATCGATGCCCCTGGCCTCCGCCATGTACATCGAGATGTAGTCTCCCAGGATGATCGCCCTGAACATGTCGTCCAGACGGCTGGCTCCACCCAGCGGCACGTCGATGACCTCACAGCCGGCTCCCTCCAGGGATGCCGCCGAGAGACACGGGTTGTTCCTGGAGCCGCCGTTCAGGAGAACCAGGGTGAAATCGTCCCTGGCCCCTGTCCACCCTTTCATGGCATGTGCGTCGAACATGGGAGACGACTCGCAGAACGCCACGAACTTCGAGTTCTCGTTTATCTGGGTCTTCCATCTGAATGCCACGGAGGCCATCCAGCTGTCCGCGCACACAACCGGCACCCTCCCCTCGAACATGCGCGCCAAGGCCTTCGCCTGACCGTCCTCGCCGGTCACGGAATCCCTGTATCCCCGGAGTGACGGGATGATGGCGCGGATCCTCCCGGAGAGATCCGGGCACCCGGCCGACCTCATGATCGAAAGGGTGTAGCCTATCATGAACCCGATCGCGTGCCTGGGGTGCATACCCTCTGGCAGAAGTGCCAGATGATCGCCGGACGATTCCGCCTCCGACCTCAGGATGCCTCCCGAGGTGACCACCGACACCGAGCATCCGCGGGATTTCGCCTGGCGGTACATCTCCAGCGTCTCTGCCGTGTTCCCGGAGTAGCTGGATATGACCGCGAGGGTGCGCGGGCCTGCCCATGACGGCAGCTCAGGATAGCGTATGAGGCGTATGGGCTTGGTCGAGATCCCGAAGAAGCAGTCGGAGACGAAGTATCCGCTGACCGCGGAACCGCCGACACCGCAGAGAACGATGCTGTCGCAGTCGAACGTGCGTCCGGGCTCGTAGTCCAGGGACCTCTCCAGGTCGTCGATGAAATGGAAAAGCTGCTCGGAGGTCGAGAGCGTCATGCGCGGACCCCCATGATGTCAGAGACCTCCAGGCCGAGGAGCAGGCCGAAGATGTTGCGCTCCATTGTCGGACCGGCCCCTATGTCGACCTCCAGCACATCCCTCCCGTTCTCGCGGAGGACCTCGAGCATGCAGCCGACGATGGTGTTGACCAGATCCGAACCGCTCCTCCCTCTGAGGACCACCATCCTCAGTTCAGGGGCGTGAGCGTTGGGGTCGGACCATCCGACGAGCTCGTTGTGATCGAACTCCGGCAGCTCCCCGACGAATGATAGGAGCCCCGAATCGGACATCGCCTCCCTGAATGCGACCGAGCAGGCGTGGACGTCGGAGGTGCTGTAGAAGGCCCCGACGTTGCCACGCAGGAACCCGGCTATGCGTTCTGCCTCTTCCGGGATGCGGTCCGAACGGCCGGAGACCGCGTCCAACGCGACCGAGAGGGCATCTCCCGCGGGAAACTGCCCCGAGGACTGGATGATGGCGGAGAGGACGCCTAGCGCATAGCCCATGGCCTCGTGGCCCTCCAGGCCGACAGGCATGAGGACGGTCTCCGACGGATGCAGAATGTTGCATATCGTCCCGCCAGATGATATGGCGAGGATTGCGCATCCCCTGTCGCGGAGCCCTTCGACGAGCCCATCGAGCCCCGGGCATCCTCCGTCGTATGAGACGAGAACGGCCAGTGTGCCGCTGTCGACCCATCCGGGGATGCGGTCATCACGGACGCATGTGAGAGGACGGGAGGACATCTCATCCGCGGCATCCACCAGGATCTCACCCGCTATGGAACAGGAGTCGGTGCCGAAGATGCACACCCTCTCGAATACCGGGACATCGATACGGGCGCCCAGCCCCTCCCGGGCCGCGTCGATGAAGAGTTCGCACTCGGAACGATGGCTGAAGAGTTCTCCAGATTCTGATAAGGGCCCCATCCTATGATCCTCCGACTCGATCCGTCTGTTGCTTGGGGATGTGAGACGCCCTTATTATTATAGATGTTGAAAACAGGCGACCGTGCCCTCGAAAGGACACGGTCGGGGGCCGAAGGCCCCCTTAGGGTTTGGATCACTCGAAAGCGGGGTCGGCGTCGGCGATGAAGCCTTCCTCCATCATCCTGGCCGTGAGGTTCCTGGACCTGTTAATCATGAAGGATGCCCTGTCGTACAGCTCCTGGCGGCTGAGCTTGAGCCTGGCGACTCCCTGCTCCTGTGCCTTGAGCGCGACGGCGACGGCCTCCCTGGGGAAGACCTCGGTCTCGGACATGTTGGGGATGATGTAGTCCTCGGAGATTCCCTTCTCCTCAGCGCACTTGGCCAGCTCGGTCGCGGCGGCGATGCACATCTCATCCGTGATGGTCTTGGCCCTGACGTCGAGCACTCCCCTGAAGATCGCAGGGAATCCCATGGAGTTGTTGACCTGGTTGGGGAAGTCGGACCTTCCGGTGGCGAACACCTTGCATCCGTACTCCTTCGCCTCCCAGGGCCACATCTCGGGGATGGGGTTGGCGGTAGCGAAGACGACGGGGTCGTCGGCCATCAGCTTGACGTACTCGGCGGGGATCGTGCCGGGTCCGGGCTTGGACGCGGCGATGACGATGTCTGCGCCCTCCATGGCCTCCTTGATCCCTCCGCTCTTTCCGGCTCCGTTGGTCTTCTCGCAGATCTCCCACTTCTGCCTGAAGCTGCCCTTGACGTCCTCCCTGGAGAGGTTTAGGATTCCCTTGGAGTCGCACATGCACATGTGCTTGGGGCTGAACCCTGTGGCCAGGAGGAGCCTGGCGATGGCGATGGATGCGGCTCCGGCACCGATGACGGCGATCTGGGCCTCCTCCAGCTTCTTTCCGACGAGCTTCATGGCGTTGATCGCACCGGCGACCTCGACGGTGGCGGTTCCCTGCTGGTCGTCGTGCCATACGGGGATCTTGCAGTCCCTCCTCAGCTCGTCGAGGATGTCGAAGCACTTGGGGTTCGAGATGTCCTCGAGGTTGATTCCTCCGAAGGACGGGGCGATTAGCCTGACCGTCTCGATGATCTTCTCGGGGTCCTTGGTGTCCAGGCAGATCGGGACGCAGTCCACACCTCCGAGGTACTTGAACAGCATGGCCTTCCCCTCCATGACGGGCATGGCCGCCTCGGGTCCGATGTCGCCGAGTCCCAGTACACGGGTACCGTCAGATACGACGGCTACTGTGTTCCACTTGCAGGTGTGCTCGTAGACCATCTCCGGGTTCGCCGCGATGTCCTTGCAGGGCTCGGCGACTCCGGGGGAGTACCAGATGGCGAAGTCGTCGAAGGACCTGACGCAGGCCTTCGGAACGGTCTCGATCTTTCCGTGATAATACTTGTGCAGAACCATGGCGTCCTTGCCGGGCTTCTTGGCCAGCTCCAGACGCTCCTCGACTGTCATTTCCTGTCCGTTTGCCATGAATTCACCTCATTTTCTACGAATTTCGTAGTTTAACTTCGAATTCTAAACCTCACCATAGCCCTTTCATTATTAATACTATCCGCACTGGACGTAAATCGAAGAATCAGGAGTCGCGACCATCTGGAGGGCGCCTAGGGCCGGTCGCGACGAGGCCGTTGATGCATCCTGGTCGCATCCAGGTGTGGGCAACCCGCCCCGTCGCGATTCCGACATCCTGAGGCAGTCTGGAGGCACAGGGGTTCGGGGACCCGCGCATCCGATAAGCTAAACCGTGATGACGCATCCAGATGACAGATGTCCAGAGATATCACCGTCCTCCTCGTCGACGGATACATCGACGACCCCGCCGCACTCGGCGTCCCGCCATACATCTCCCCGATCGTCCGCGCCATAGCCGGCGCCGCCATCGATGCGGGTGCCGACAGGGTGGAGTACCTGACGGTGGACATGCTCCGCAGGGGCGCCAAGGTCCCGGAGGCGGATGTGAGTGTCGTCATGTCCGGGAACACGGTTCCCGGGAAGTACCTGAGGTCTATGCCCATGTCCGTCAGGGAGCTCGAGGCCCTGCTCCCCAGACTCAAAGGATGGAGGCTCATAGGGGGATCGGCCGCCGACACCCCTGTCGCGGATGGATTCGACTTCGTGATAAGGAAGGACCTTGCGGCATCGCTCTACGACGGCATGTCGGGGAAGGAGGTCGGCGAGAGGTACCGCACATTGGATGAGTGGAACAGATGGATGCTCCTCGGAGCCGACATCGTGGAGCAGCACCAGGACTTCCCCCAGCCGCTGATTGCAGAGATTGAGTCGTACAGAGGCTGCCACAGATGGTCCACGGGAGGATGCTCGTACTGCATCGAACCTCTGAAGGGCAGGCCCCTGATGCGCTCCCCCTCGGACATCCTGGAGGAGGCGGAGAGACTCAGGGAGATCGGGGTGAGGAACCTGAGGGTAGGGGGACAGACGTGCATCGTCTCATACGGATCTGAGGACGACTCTGCGGTGCCGAGACCCAATCCGGAAGCTGTGTCCGAGCTGTTCGAAGGACTGGCGGGACTGGGGTTCGACGTCCTGCACGTGGACAATGCCAACGCATCCGTGATATCCACATATCCTGAGGAATCCGAGGCGGTGCTAGAGACCATCGCCGAACGCTGCACCGACGGGAACGTCCTGGCCCTCGGCATGGAGACCGCCGACCCCAGGGTCGTCATGGAGAACAACCTGAACAGCACATCCGACCAGGTCCTGGACGCGGTGAGGATGGTCAACAGGATCGGTGGCGGACGTGGCGAGAGGGGACTGCCGAGACTGCTCCCGGGCATCAACCTGATCTGCGGCCTGGACGGCGAGACCGCGTCCACATACAAAATGGACATGGAGTTCCTGCAGAGGGTCCGCGACGAGGGACTCGTGGTAAGGCGCATAAACATCCGCCAGGTGCTGCCTATCAGACGGGATTTCGAGGTCAGGGTGGACCAACGTCGCTTCAAGAGATTCAAGGAAGAGGTCCGCAGCGATATAGACCGCGTGATGCTCGAAAGGGTGGCTCCATACGGCACCGTCCTCAGGGACGTGTACATGGAGATCCATGACGGGAACACGACCTTCGGGAGACAGATCGGTTCATACCCTCTCCTAGTGGGTCTCCCGTACAAGCTGGAATTGGACAGGTTCTACGATGTCTTCGTCACCGACTGGGGGTTCCGTTCCATCACCGGTATAACCTATCCGTTCGACATCAACAGCATGCCCATGTCGTCGCTGGCTGCTCTTCCCGGCATCGGGAAGAAGCGCGCGTCCAAGATCGTCATGGAGAGGCCGCTGGATGGATTCGACGACCTTCTCAGGGTGGTCGAGGACCCGCATGTTGTCGACGGGCTCAGGAACATCGTTTCATTCGGAAACAACAACCGATGATGATATCATTGCCATATAAGATTGTTGAATAACAATCATGATATTATCGATAGCTTTATAACAATCATAAGTCTGATCTAACCATCAAACCGACAAGATGACAGCGATAGGACGGCGAACGACAGAATTAACTCCGAGACGCGCATACGACCATGCCACGGTGATGATCGTTTTATCGTGCTGATCTCTGATGATAGACGGGCGAGCTGAGTGGCATCCTCTTTTCGGGAAACCCGTATATAACATGGAAAGGATGAATGCGCATGCCCGTTCTTCAGGTCGCACTCGACTTAATGCAGTTGAACAGAAGCATCGTCATCGCACATGAAGCGGTCGACGGCGGTGCTGATTGGATCGAAGCAGGAACACCCCTGATCAAGAGCGAAGGGGCTGAGGCTATCCGCGCACTGAGACGCGAATTCCCTGGGAAGAAGATCATCGCAGATACCAAGACAATGGATGTGGGCTCATTCGAAGTGGAGATCATGGCGAAGGCCGGTGCCGACATCGTCACCGTCCTGGGTCTCGCAGACGATGCGACGATCGAGGAGGCCGTGATGGCCGGCAGGAAATACGGCGCCGAGATCATGGTGGACATGATCAACGTTCCCGACAGGGTGGAGCGCGCCAAACAGGTCGAGAAGCTCGGAGCCGCCTACATCTGCATGCACATGGGCATAGACACGCAGATGAGAGGCGAAGAGCCTCCGATCGAGATCCTGAGGAAGATCGTGGAGTCCGTCTCGATACCGGTAGCCGTGGCAGGCGGGATAACCGCTGAGAACGCGGGAGAGTATGTGGAGGCAGGAGCGACCGACGTCATAGTCGGAGGAGCCATCATCAAGACCGGAGACATCAGAGGCGCTGCCGAGAACATCAAGAAGTCTATGGCAGGAGCGAAGATCAACACCGATCTTGCCAGGAAATACACCGAAGAGGACCTCTTCGAGGCGTTCTCCAGAGTGTCCACATGCAACATCTCCGATGCGTTCCACAAGCAGGGCGTCATGATCGGGATCGTCCCGCAATCTCTCCAGCACAGACAGAGGATGGTCGGGAGAGCACTCACCGTCCAGACCACCAACGGCGACTGGGCCAAACCCGTGGAGGCCATCGACCGCGCCAAGGACGGAGACGTCATAGTAGTCGATGTAGGAGGCGCACCTGTGGCGGTATGGGGAGAGCTGGCCACATGCTCCGCCATGGTCATGGGCGTCAGGGGGATCGTGATAGACGGCGCCGTCAGAGACATCGATGACATCCGCGACCTAGGATTCCCCGCTTTCTCACGCACGGTAGCTCCATGCGCCGGAGAACCCAAAGGATACGGCGGGATCGGAATAGAGATCACCGTTGGGGGGCAGAGGGTCCGCACCGGGGACTGGATCGTCGGAGACGAGAGCGGAATCATCGTCATACCCAAGGAGATGGCCGTCGAGGTGGCGAATCGCGCCCTCGACGTGCATGAGAGGGAGAACAGGACCCGTGAGGAGATCAAGAGGGGATCCACCCTGTCCAAGGTCAACGAGCTCGCGAAATGGGAACCCGTGAAGTGATGCCCGAGTCCTGCACCAACGGGTCGGAAGAGATCCGACGCCGCGAACGATCGCACGTCGGGAAATGATGCCGGACAGATTCGAATTCTCCAGTCTGGCACATTTGGAAAAAAAAACCAGTAAGGGAGGGGCCTTGCCCCTCCGGTTTCATGCATCAGAAGTGATGGATGCCGTTGATCTCCTCGTCGAGCTTCTTGAGTCTCTCGATCCTGTCGGGAGTGGAGGGGTGGGTGCGGAACAGGTTGACGAGACCGCGTGTCCTCCTCTGTCCGAAGGGGTTGGAGATCCACATATTGGCCGTGGACGGGTTGTCATAGGTGTTTGTCTTGGCCGAACAACCAGACTCGAGCTTGGTCAGGGCGCTGGCGAGAGCCATCGGCCTGCCGGTGAGCCTTGCACCGGACTCGTCCGCGAGGTACTCGCGGTTCCTGGACACGCCCAGCTGGATGAGCATCGCGGCGATCGGGAGGGTGATGTCGGCGATTATCGCGATGATCAGATTGCCTCCGTTGTTCTCATCGTTGTTCAGCAGCGCGGCCCAGACGGCCATGCGGGTGACGTATGCGACGACCGATGCCATGGTGGATGCGACCGACATCACGAGGATGTCCCTGTTCTTCACATGAGACAGCTCGTGGGCCATGACCCCTTCGAGCTCATCGTCGTTCAGAAGGTTCAGGATCTGCCTCGTGGCGACAACGGCGGCGTTCTTGGGATTCCTCCCTGTGGCGAACGCGTTGGGCATCGGCATGTCCGACACGCCCACCTCGGGCATGGGGAGTCCCGCCTGCATCGCAAGGTTCTCGACGATGCGGTAGAGCCTGGGCTCCTGCTCCCTGGTCACGAGATGTACCTTGTTGGCCATCAGCGCGAACTTCTTGGAGAAGAAGTACGAGAACACGTTGATGCCCACTGAGATAACGAGCATCACGACGAGTCCGATGATCCAGTTGTTTAGCAGACCACCTACGACTATGCCTATGACGACAAGCAGTGCGGTCAACGCCGCGAACATCGCGGCGGTTCTAATACGCCAGTGCATTTGAATCGCCTACTCGTTGGGAGGATGACCTATATAATTGTATCAGAAGGAAATCCCGTCCTCTCCGGGTCATCCCTTGTACACAGTCCCGACGTAGAATTCGTCCACGCCGTGGAGACCCAGCCTCGTCCTGAGGTTGGTGATGCCGTCCCTCCCGACGCAGTGGTTGATCTTGAGGATCCCCACATTCCTCGACGAGAACTCGTCGGCGTACTGCTCCGCGACCGGCTTCTTCTTCTTTTCGAGGAGGACCGCTCCGATGAAGGCGTCCGGGTACCTCCCGAACCGCTCATAGACCGCCTCCAGGGCCTTGGAGGGACCCTCGATGCCGCGGCCGCTGATCACGTTCAGCCTCCTCCCCTCGACGATCAGGTACCTCTCGGAACCAGCGCCGAACACGAAGGAGGGCGTCACCGTTATCCCCGGTGCGACCTCCAGCCATCCGTCGTCGTTCCTAAGGTTCATCTTAGGACGGTTGTCGTCGGATATCCCGACCCCCGTCGACAGGAACCCTGGCTTCCCCTGATACAGCCCTGCCGGGGCGTAGACGTCCACCGGGGACTCCCTGGTGTCGAGGAACCCGTTGAGCGCCCTGCAGTTGTCGGGATGGGCCTGGGATATCACGACGGCGTCGATGGATTCCGGATCGATCTCCAGGTTCTCCATGTTGTGCTTCAGGTACCTGTCCCTGAGGCCTGTGTCGAAAAGCACCCTCCTACCATCGCGCTCGACCATGACCGAGAACCCCTTGGCCCCTATGAGCGGGGTATCCTCCAACGAGCCCTCGTCGTAGATGCATGTGATGACAGCGTCCATTATTTTCACCTCTTGTATAGCGAATCCGGGATGTCCCCGCAGATCCTGTGTATGCTCTCCTCCGGCACCTGTCCGTTGGCCAGCCAGGCCTTCACCTTCTTCGGCACGGTGGTGACGGACATGATCGCCCCAGGCTTCGCGGGATCGTCGATGTAGTCCGTCTCGATCATGAAACGGTCGGTGCCCTTGCCGATGGCCTCCTTGATGTTGGTCTTCGATGCGGGTATCGAGGGCATGACCCCGTGGGTCTCCTCCGGGGTGACCCATGGCGGGGACGAGTGCTTCACGACGAGCCCCCTGTCCAGCCCGGCCCTGTCGGCCAGCTCCGCGAGGGAGCCGTCCGTGTCGGGCTCCGACTCGCAGTGGATTATGACGGGACAGTCGTTCTCGCGGGCGAGCTCCATCCCTCTCAGAAGTATCCTGTTGGAGGCATCCCAGATATCCTGGGCGACCGGGAAGTGGGGTCTGCCGATCTCCCCTATGGCGACCGCGCGCCCCTCGGCCACATCCCTTCCCGCCGCCTCCATGCCCTCCATCATCATAGTCTCGGCCCTCTCCAGACCGTGCACCTCCGCGAGATGGATCAGCAGGACGGGATACGGCCCGACAGCTATGTTGATCTCCAGGTCCGTCGCCTCCCTCGCCCTCTCCGCGAGCCCGTAGGTGACCTCGTACGACCTGGCGAAATCGGATCCCGACGTGATGGGCACCTCCCTGTGGGGCAGGGTCACCAGCGTAAGCCCTGTGCCTCCAGCGGCCTCGAACTCCCTGAGCGCGTCGACGTTGCGTCCGGACGGGCTCATGTGGATGTGGTTGTCGTAGACCGGGACCTTCTCTGCCATGTTGAACGGATAAGCGCACTAGTATTTCATGAGCAGGGAAGTCCCATCGGTGGTGCCGAGGCGTGCGTCACGGGACGTGGATGCGCCCACGTTAAATATGAGCCCATTCCTAGATGGTGACGATGGACTCCAACGCCCGCTTCCTCCTGAAGGCATTCAGGAAGTACTACCGTGTGAACACGCCGATACTGCCGGACAGGTTCACCCGCAGGGAGTTCGGATTCATGTTCTTCGACAGAAACTACGTCCAGAGGCACATGTCGTTCGGAAGCCCCCAGGAGCTCCACCGTTTCATGCTGGGACAGGTGCCCTCCCACAGCTACTATTCCACGTCATACTACCGCAAACCAGACGCGCCCACCATGGATGAGAAGGAATGGATGGGCGCGGAGCTCATCTTCGATCTGGATGCAGACCACCTGGAGGGTGCAGCTGAGATGACGTACGCCCAGATGCTCGTGAAGATCAGGAGCGAGATGATCAATCTGGTCGACTCCTTCCTCCTCGGGGACCTGGGCTTCTCGGAGGACCAGGTCCACATAACCTTCTCCGGAGGGAGGGGATACCACGCGCATGTCAGGACCCCGGACGTCATGGGGCTCGGGACCCACGAGAGGAGGGAGCTGGTGGACTACATCACGGGGACCGGTCTGAACATAGACTGGGTCTTCCCGTTCAACAGGGTCGCGACATCCCAGGTCGTCACCGGGACAGGCGTCCGGACGAACGTGGCGAAGGACAGGCTCATACCTCCCGAGGACTCCGGAGGATGGAAGCTCAGGATGAGGAACGGTCTGATGGACGTCGTCAACGATTTCTGCGACGGGGATGTGAAATCCATCAAGACGGAGTATCCGAGCATAAAGGGCAGCGGGAACGCCACGGTCCTGAAGGCGCAGGACGAGCTGAGGAAATCCAGGAACGTGCTGTTCCGCAAGAACACCATGGCTGTGCTCTCCCAGTCCACCCAGACGATGCTCGTGAAGATCATGAAGGAGGATGTCGCCTACCGCCTCTCCGGAGAGGTCGACGAGCCCGTCACGGCCGATATCAAGAGGCTCATCCGTCTGCCCGGCTCCGTGCACGGCAAGAGCGGGCTCAGGGTCACCCCGATCACCCGCTCCCAGCTGACCGACTTCGACCCCCTGCAGATGGCCGTCCCCGAGGAGTACTCCGACGATCCCGTGAAGATCACCATGAGGAGGCCTGCATCGCTCGACATGAAGGGGGAGAGGTTCACCCTCGAGGGCGAGACAGAGGTGCCGGAGTTCGCCGCAGTGTTCCTCATCGGCAGGAAGATGGCGGATTTCGGATACGCCTCTGAGAACGCGGAACGTCAGAAGATGTTCTGATTCCGGATGTCTGGCACATTGGTTCCGGCCCCTCTGCTGACGTTTCCCTGAAAGATCTTCCGGCCGTTTTTTATTATAATGCGCGCGTCAAACTTCCGCACAACCTTTATTAATAGGATGGGAATCCCGCATCCAGGTAATTAAAATGAAAGCATTCCGTGTCACCGGCAACTACGCAGACCCCAGGCAGAGGCAGCCCTTCTCCATCGAGATGGCCGCCGAGGACGAGGCAGCAGTCAGGGAGAAGGCCCTGTCCACCATCGGCAGCAAGCACAAGCTCAAGAGGTGGCAGATCGACATCACATCCGTCGAGGAGATCCCTGCGGACCAGGTCGTCAACCACGTCGTCAAGTACCAGATCGGTGAGTGATCGTGGACGACAACGAACTCCGTCAGGCCATCGCCGTGATGGAGACTTACAAGGAGAGGGTCGAGGCCCTGAGCCGCCAGGTCCAGCTCCTCCGTGTTTCACTCGACGAGGTCGGAATGGCCTCCGCCGCGCTCAAGGCCTTCAAGGATGCCAAGGAGGGCGACGAGATCCTCGTACCCGTCGGCGCTTCCACATTCATCCCCGTGCAGGTCACAGGGAACAGGAAGGTCATCGTCGGCATCGGCTCCAACATCTCCATCGAGAAGGATGCGACCGAGTCCGTCGAGTACATGGACGCCAACGGCACCGAGATCAACGAGGCGCTGAAGAAGTCCGTCGAGGCCCTCAACGAGGCCCAGAACGCTCTGGCCACAGTCTCGGCAACGGTCCAGCAGGAATACGCCAACAGACAGCAGGCGGCCGCTGGACAGCAGAGGATGCAGTGAGGTTTCCGCGATGTTCGAGTCCCTCAAGTCCAAGATGAAGAACCTCTTCTCCAAGGCCGACAAGCACCTGGACGAGGAGAAGGTCTACAAGCCCGAGGAACCCGAACAGAAGCCGCAGGCACCAGAACCGGTGCAGGAGGAGCCCAGGAAAGACCTGGAGCCCGTCCCGCAGGAGGTTCCCGCGCCGTCCCCCGCTGCGGAACCCGCAGAGCCTGAGCCCGTTCCGGAGCCCCCCAAGGAGGAGCCCAAGCTCTCAAGGAAGGAGCTCCTGAAGCTCAGGAAACAGGAGAAGCAGGAGGCTAAGGCGAAGCATTCCTCCCCTGAGCCCTCGTCCCAGGTCGTTTCCGACTCGGGAAAGAGGATCAAGGAGGACCCACTTGATGAGATCCTGGACGAGCTCGAGATCATCCTGCTCGAGGCGGACGTCGCGTACCCCGTGGTCGAGGAGATCAAGAAGGGCGTCCGCGAGAACCTGGTCGGAAGGAAGTACGACCGCTCCTACACTCTGGAGCAGGTCGTGGAGATGTCCGTGAAGGATGCCGTCAGGGATGTCCTGAAGATCAACGAATTCGATTTCGACGGATGGCTCGCCCAGCAGGAGAGACCCACGGTCATAATGTTCGTGGGCATCAACGGGACCGGGAAGACCACGGCGATCGCCAAGATAGCCAACCGCGTCCAGAAGGACGGCATGACGGTCGTGATGGCCGCATGCGACACGTTCAGGGCCGGCGCGATAGAGCAGCTCACCATCCATGCAGACAAGCTCGGATGCAAGATCGTCAAGCAGGGACACGACGCGGATCCATCCGCCGTCGCCTACGATGCAATCGAGCATGCGAGATCCAAGAGGAAGGACGTGGTCCTCATCGACACCGCCGGAAGGATGCAGACGAACAACAACCTCATCGAGGAGATGAAGAAGATCGTCCGCGTCGCTAAACCGGACCTCAAGGTATTCGTAGGGGATTCGCTCGCAGGCAACGACGCGATAGAGCAGGCGAAGGTCTTCGATGCGGCAGTCGGGATAGACGCGGTCATCCTGACGAAGATCGACACCGACGCCAAGGGCGGTGCCGCCCTGTCGATAGCCCACACTATCGGGAAGCCCATCGCGTTCGTCTGCAACGGTCAGGAGTACGGCGACATCATCAAGTTCAACACGGAATGGATGATCGACCGTATGTTCAACGACGAGTGACCTCGTCCCAAACATCTTCCTTCTCATTCTCTTCCAACTACGCACAGATCATGGAACAGCGTCGCGAATACCTTCGCGTCCGTCATGAGATTGGACATCTCCACATACTCGTTAGGTGCATGGAGTGTTCCTCCCCCGCACTGCCACACGTAGGCATCGAAACCATCCATCCTGAAGAAATTCGCACATGTCCCTCCGCCGACCCCGACAGCCGTGGGACGGCTTCCGGTAACCTTCTCGACGGCATCTCCAAGGGCTGTGAAACCCATTGTGGAGACGGACGAGGCCTTCCCAGCCGGTTCGCATTGGATAATATCCACCGCTATCCTCGCCCCTGTCCTATCGGCATGCTCTGAGGCTACCTCCCTGACGAAACCCAAGACCTCGTCGACGGAATAGCAAGGCAGTACGCGCATATCCATGCAGAACTCGTCGTGCCCGGGGATGGTGTTCACGTTCTCGACTGTCGCAGGCCTCTTCGTCGGTTCGAAAGTGGATTCCGGAGGTCTGAACATCCCGTCCCTGGCTGGGAACCTCGCCGGGAGCCTGTCCATCAGATCCGCCAGGAGATAGGTGGAAACACGGTATGCGTTGAGACCGCTCTGCGGCGACGATCCGTGACATGTCTTCCCTTCGACACTGACCTTCAGCCATAGCACGCTCTTCTCCGCCACCTCTATCATCGAGCCGTTGGGGGAGCCCCAGTCCGGGACTATGATTATGTCATCGTCCGTGAACACGCCCTGATCCAACAGGTATCTGATACCCTTGAGGCTCGTGGTCTCCTCATCTGCAACGTATGCGATCCCCAGAGACATGCCGTTCAGATCCTGGTCGATGACGGCTCTTGATGAGAACATGGAGGAGATCACCGATTGACCGTTGTCCTCGGTCCCTCTACCGTAGACCCTACCGTCCCTGTACACAGGTTCGTACGGAGGGACGTCCCACAACCCAGGATCTCCTGCCGGGACCACATCCATATGGGCCATGACCCAGACCGTCCCCTTCTTCCTGCCGTTCTTCACGGCGAGTATGTTGGAACGCATGACACTCGGATCGACATCGTCTGGAACATCGATCCTCCTGACCGAATCGAAACCCTTGAGCTTTCCCTGGAGGTAATTTGCCTTTCTGCTCTCTCCGTCACCGCCGTTGACGGGGGCGAGAGCCGGGATGGAGATCATCCCTATCATGGTCTCGACCATCTCATCGTAGGAATCCTCTACCATCCTCAAAGTGTCTTCAAGGGATCTCATGGATGCCGGAATCAAGTAGAGTGTTGATAACACTATCCCGGAATGACCACAATGCATATGCTAGCATTATGACAATTGCTGAAACGTCGACTATATTTTAAAAGTAAAATGTTTGGAAAAGGTTTACGCAACGACATCACTCGTTGCGGATGATCATCGTGACGGCGTTGCCTCCACCGAGACAGAGAGTTGCGAGTCCGGTCTCCTTGTTCCTGTCCTTCATCGCATAGAGGAGTGTCGTCAGGACACGTGCTCCGGAGCATCCGATGGGATGGCCGAGGGCGACGGCTCCACCGTTGACGTTGAATATCTCGTCGGGAACGTTGAGCTCCTTCTTGACCGCGCAGGAAGCGCTTGCGAAGGCCTCGTTGTGCTCGAAGAGGTCGATGTCGTCGATGGTCATGCCGGCCTTCTTCAGGACGTGCTGTGTCGTGGGAATGGGAGCCTCCATGATGTACTCGGGCTTCACACCCCTCTCGCCGTAGGCGACGATGGATGCCATGGGCTTGATCCCATGCTCCTCCGCCCATTTCCTGGAAGCGATGACCAGAGAGGATGCTCCGTCGCTGAGCTGCGAGGAGTTTCCGGCTGTGACGATACCGTCCTTCTTGAAGACGGGCTTGAGCTTTCCGAGACTCTCCATGGAGGAATCCTCCCTGACACCCTCATCGGTATCGAAGATTATGTCTCCCTTCTTGTTGGGGATCGTGATCGGAAGGATCTCGTTCTTGAACTTGCCGTTCTTGATGGCGGCCGCAGCCTTCTGATGGGACTCAACAGACAGCTGGTCGGCATCCTCCCTTGTGACGTTGAACCTCTCGGCAACGATCTCTCCGGTGAATCCCATGTGCTGGTTGTTGAATATGTCCCAGAGTCCGTCATGAACCATCGCGTCGACGGCGGGCTGGTCGTTCATCCTGAATCCCCACCTTGCACCGGGGAGCAGGTAAGGCGCCTGGGACATGCTCTCCATGCCTCCGACGGCGAGGACGTTGTACTCTCCCGCCTTGATCGCATCGGAAGCGAGCATTGCGGATTTGAGTCCGGAGCCGCAGACGGCGTTGACTGTGAATGATCCGATCTCCACGGGAAGCCCTGCACCGATGGCCGCCTGTCTGGCGGGGTTCTGTCCGAGTCCTGCACCGATGACATTGCCCATGATGCATTCCTCGATGTCGGTGGGCTGGAGTCCGGCCCTGCTGACAGCCTCCTTGACCACCATGGCGCCCAGATCGGTCGCCTTGAATCCGGAGATGGCCTTTCCGTATTTTCCTATGGGTGTCCTTACTGCGCTTAGAATGACTGCTTCATCCATGGGAATTCCCTTCTGGTTGCGCATGAAGAGGTTCCTATAAAAGAGTGTCGATTATTGACTACGACCATTGACGAACTCCACCGGCTGCGTCAGACCCATCCTCTTGAGCGGTTTGGAGAGATGTCTCCTGGCCGCAGTCGGAGGCTCGTACCAACCGGGGACCACCTGCCTTCTGACTGGCAGCATGACCGGCGTGTAGGACTTGGTCCCGCATTTCTTGCACTTGAACTTCTTGCCGCTGCCTGTGGACTTCATAGTGCGGGAACATATGGGGCAGATCGGGTTGGATACCTTCCTGTACTCCTCTACCACAGAGATAACATGTATCTTCTCTATATTGAGCGTCCGAGGATCGTCTCTGAGCTCTCCTATAACCTCCACCTCATCCCCCTTGCAGAGCCAATCGACCATGTAGCGGAACTCCTTCGATGGTTCGTAAGCACCGCATGTGACCTCGCCGAGACCGGTGTCCATATCAAAGAAGACATGCCCTCCTTCTATGTGCCTGGTCTTGGACGAGACCTTCCCATGGAGCAGATATGACTGGTTGGGAACGAGTTCCCTCGGATTGTGTATGATGTGATCGTCAGTCCCCTGGTTCGTCAGGAATATGGCCCATCTGTCCAAGAGTTCCGTCTTGATCATCTCGAAACCGCGTATCAGATCGGATTCCACATCACCGCGGAGCCCGTACATGACAGGGCATGGAGTGGACGGCACCATCGCGACCTTCGAGGTCCTGTCCTCCCAGCTGTTGAAGGTCGTCGGGATGCTGTGCTCGACGGCCTCAATCGTGCTGGGATCGAAAATCCTCTCCGTGCCCCATCTCGACTCCGGCCTGTAACTCAACAGCTCGAAGGTGCTGTCCCTGGGTCTCCACGCCATGCCGCATGTGCATCCTATGAGCCCGCGTCCGTTGCCTATCGTGTATGTTATCCCGCCGATGCGTTCGATCTCCCTGTCGATGTCGTCACGGTCCATTATCGTACGGACGCCTCTCCAGTAGAATGACTGGGAAGGTTTCACGCGGGATATCAGCAGCCCCGGATCCGCATCGTCCTCGTGATGAGCCTGTATATGTGGGATTATCCTGTCCCTCATCATCTCCGGATCGGGTTCGAACGATGTGCAGCGGTCGAAGCAGAAGATGTCCCTGCCACCGATGTTCCCGATGAACCTCCTGGGACCGGATCCCCTTCCGAACCTTATCACGAGCGCTCCATTTCCCCTGGTCTTCCACGGTGTGGCGGGATTCAGTCTGACCAGTCTCGGATTCCCTATGAGGTCCAGATCCCCGAACTCGCGTATTATCTCCGTTGCGAGGAACGTCGTGCAGTTCCCCTTCATAGAATCCGTGTCATCGACAGCTACGAACATCTCTCAATAGTATCAAGATTTAACCCCTATAAAATACAGTAGCGAATGAATCCTGACACAATCGATGTACTTCAGAACGGATCTACATCGAGGTTCCTGAGTACGGACACGAAGAATATATTTCCATCATCGGACAACTCTCCTGAAACCGCATAGTATCCGAGCTCCACAGGTCTCTCGTAAGAGAAACAGCGGATATCATTCCCATGCGCATCATGGAGATGGAATGTATAGCCCTTTTCACTGTCATCCACATCGCTGACGATGCCTGTGTGGTCGTACCGTATGTTGTCCGGATCCGAGAAGAAGACGAATATCCCTGCGATGACCACTATGGATATCCCGAGGATCGCATATCTGTTTGACCTGCCCATATCCAGACGTTTCTCTGGGATATGTGATAAAGGATGGGTGTGGAGTCCTGGTCACGGAGCCCCCCACCCCTTCATTTCCACTGGAACTGGAAAAAGGTGAACGGGGTCCTCAGGATCCGACGGCGATGAGGATTCCGATGAAAGCGAGGATTCCGATGATGCATGCAGCGATGACGAGCCAACCTTTCATTGATTTGACACTCCTGTGTTTGAACGTGTAACCCTTACGTCATATAAAATCGGCGCGCACTGGAAATGGATTGTTTCCTTGCTCCCAGAACATAGCATCATGAGTCGAAGGGATGGTTCCAATGGGATGTTGCGATGCTTCAAATCAAAAAGATTCAAAATGTGATAAAGTTTAATGAATTAAAACAACGAATAATGAATAAAGATAAATATAACTCAAAATATGATTCAAACATCAGAGTGGCAGTGCGTGAAACAAGCATGATTCGGACGAACTAGAAATCGTTATATTGGACCCTCAGATACAGTGGAAAGAAAATCGGAAACCGGTGTTTTCCGATGGAAAAGGGATGCATATGACGGAACCGAACATCTTCACGCAGTTCATGGAGAAGAGAAAGGTCATAGTGAAGAACAAGAAGATTCTCCAGTCGTCATACATCCCAGACAACCTTCCCCACAGGATGGACAAGATCAACGAGATCGTGGAGATCATCGCTCCCGCACTGAACAGGGACAAACCATCGAACATCCTGATATTCGGCAAGACCGGTACCGGAAAGACTGCTGTGATGAACTTCGTCGGAAAAGAGCTGAGGAAGGCCGACGAGAAGCAGCAGAACTGCAGCTACATCTATGTGAACTGCGAGGTCGTGGATACCACATACGGGATCCTCTACAACATCTCCAATCAGATCATCACCGATCCAAGCAAGAGGATTCCGTTCACCGGATGGAGTCTGGACAAGATCCTTGCGGAACTTACGGACTACATCGACAAGGAGGACAAAGTCTTCATAATCGTTCTCGATGAGATTGACAGATCGTTCCAGAAGAACGGTGACGACATTTTCTATTTCCTCACGACCATCAACGAGGTCCTTCAGAACTCGAAGGTATCCATCATCGGAATCACGAACAACGTGAATTTCACCGAACTACTTGGACAGAGAGTCAAGAGCAGGCTCGGAGAGGAGAAGATCATCTTCCCGCCGTACAATGTCGAGCAGCTTCAGGACATCCTCACAGCAAGGGCCAGAGATGCTTTCGATGAAGGTGTGCTCGATGATGATGTCATCCCATACTGTGCCGCCCTTTCAGCGCAGGAGATGGGTGATGCCAGGAGAGCTCTCGATCTGTTGAGGCTCGCAGCGGATTTCGCAGAGAGGAACGGTGACAGCAAGGTCACCGGAGCCCATGTCCGCTATGCGAAGAACAAGATCGAACTCGATGCCGTGTCCGAGGTCGTTAAGACGCTCACGATCCAATCCAAGATAGTCCTGATGAGCATAATCAGAAACACCGAGAACGATATGACCACGATGACCACCGGTGATGTGTATTCTATGTACAAGTTCATCTGCGAGTCGATTGGTCAGTCTGTCCTTACACAGAGAAGGGTCGCAGGACTCATCTCCGAGCTCGACATGCTCGGCATAATCCATGCGAGGGTCAAATCCTTCGGCAGAGCCGGACGTACAAAGGAAATCGAGCTCAGCACACCCAAAGAGATTATCTCGATGATCAAGAACGATGAGATCTTCAAGATGATGAGGGATCGTAAGCAGACCACACTCATGTGATCGGCTTTTCATCGTCGTAATCTGTCGAAATCGTCTCCATCTATGCCGATTTCGATGTCCTGACGTCCTATCCGTCATATTCGATTCAGACTCCCATATCCTTTTTCCAGTTCCAGTGGAAATGAAGGGGTGGGGGGCTCACTTCTTCCACTGCCGGATCCTGCGGAGCTCATCGTTGAGCAGGATTTTGTTCCGGTACAGTGAGGTCGCGTCGATAAGCATCAGGAATCCGAAGATCGTGACGAACAGCATTATCAGCGACGGCAGGCTGTTGGGCACATCCTCCAGGTTCTGACCGCCGTTGACCAGGATCTTGATTGTGCCGAGCCACGGAATCTCGAACACGGGAACCGACCTGATGTCCTCATATCCTATCGGATGGTCGATGATGGACGATGCCTGGTCGAAGGTCGTGTTCGTCTCGGGATTGTCTCCCATGGTGAGGAACCCGCTCTTCTTCTCGAGACCGTCGAGAGAGATGCTTACATCCTTCAGGGAGACGGTGATGTCGTCGAAGTACAGCGTCCCGCGGATGTTATTGTAATCGGAGTTGTTTGTGGCAATTTCACCATTCTCGTCTATGTATTCATAGTGCCAGGCGCCGCTGTAGCCCTGAAGGCTCGGAGCGCTCCAGGTATCGTTCTCCGGGTTGTATTCCAGCCATATTATGGCGCGGTGGATCACCGGGTTCTGGTTCCCTCCTCTGTTGTAGATGATGACCGAACCATAGTCGCCGAACGACTGGTATCCCCTCTTCGTGCCGTCTATGTAGCTCTGAATCTCCGCTTTGGATGGGTCCTGCACTATGACGATGTCGCCTGTGTCGATGCAGCCGATCTCGGACTGATGGGGATCGTGCTGCATGCTCTGGGACATGACGATGCTGAAAGGGGATGAGAATCCGCTGTATGCGACAAGACTGGCATAACCTCCGACGAAGATGACGATTATGATCCCGACCGAGATCAGAAGGTTCTTATCAGCCTTGTTCACGCTCATCGCGCATGTTCTACATTATTAAGATGGTTTCGCAGGAATCTGCAGTTCTGGAACACATATAATTATGGCATAAGTCCTACAGGGTAACCATGGAAAGACCCAGCACCGACGAGTACTTCATGGAAATGGCACGCCTCGTCTCCACGAGATCCACATGTCTCAGGAGGAAGGTCGGCGCCGTCATCGTCAAGGACAAGAGGGTCCTGTCCACAGGATACAACGGTTCTCCGCGCGGAACACGTCACTGCGAAGAGCTCGGATGCATAAGGGTCCAGATGAACATACCGTCCGGCACCAGGCACGAGCTCTGCAGGGGCGTCCATGCCGAGCAGAACGCAGTGACCCAGGCGGCGTATTTCGGGGTCAGCGTCAACGAGGCCACGATCTACACCACCACGTTCCCGTGTTCAATGTGTGCCAAGATACTGATTAACGCGGGTATAAAGGAGATCGTGTATGACGAGGGGTATGTGGATGACCTGTCCAAGAACCTCCTCGACGAAACCGACATAGTGCTCCGCGAATTCCATCCTGCCAAGCAGATCTGACCTTCGGAATCCGTAGAGCGTCCACCGCTCTTTGATAATTCCTCTTTTTATAATAGGGCATTAGAGTTAAGTACCCCTCCCAGGATACGATAGCAGGGTCGGGGAGTGTTAATTTGAGCCGAACTGACATACTTTCGGAAATAAAGAAAGCGGAGGCGGACGCTGACGCCAAGGTCGCACAGGCCGAGGCGGACAAGAAGTCCGCAATCGCTGAGGCTCGCAGAGATTCTGTGAAGAAGATTCAGGACGCTGAGGCTCAGATGCGCAGCTCTTACGAATCCGCCGTAGCCAAGGAGATGGAGGCTCTCGCCGCCAAACGCGACGAGATGCTCGCCGAGGGCAACAACGCCGCGGCAGGCATCGCCGCTAAATCCGAGGCAAGAATGCAGGAAGTTAGAGACTATCTCAACAAAGAAATCGAGAGGACCCTAAATGTCACTTCCTGAGTCGATGAGTAGGATTGTGATCGTGGGTACCAAATCCCATATGGACGAGGCCATCGAGGCCCTGTACAAAGTGGGGAGTATCCACCTGATCGATCAGACCGTCGACGCGGATGAGGGTTTCACCTTGGGAACCCCCCGTCCGTACTCTCCCAAAGCATCCGAGAGGCTGCTGAAGGTGCGTGCGATGGAGAAGGAACTCGGTATCACCAAGAAATTGAAGACCGAGGCCGTTTCCGAGGACGAAATCAAGAGCAAGATATCATCTGACAGCGTCGAACTTGTCGAGAAGGAGATCAACTCCGTCGTCGACAAGAGGAATGATCTCAATCAGAGAATCACCGAGCTAAACGCTAAGAAGAAGAGTCTTGAGCTTCTTTCCGACATACCCGTAGACCTCGAGATGTACTCCGGATACAGGAGCATCGTCTCGATGGTCGGAACCGTTGCAGATGACCCAACCTCCGCTCTCTCCGGAGTGGATGCAGAGGTCTTCACCTCCTTCGACAAGAAGAAGGGCAACGTGGTGGCCGTGTTCATGAAGACGGAGGACAAGGACAAAGTCCAGTCCATCCTCTCCGAATGCGGATTCTCCGAGATCCAGGTCCCTGAGGGAACCGGATCCGCGATCAGCGTCCTCGCGGCGACTGACCGCGAGATCGAGGCCGCCAACGCCGAGATGGAGAATGTCACGAAAGAGATCGGGAATCTTTTTGAGAAACACAAAGACTTCCTCAGCGCTTCCGACGAGGAGCTGTCCATCCAGGTCCAGAAGGGAGAGATCCCTGTAAGGATCGCGAACAGCGAGTATTCCTTCGTCGCCGACGCATGGGTGCCCGCCAAGAAGGCCGACAGCGTAAAAGAACAGCTGGAGGCCATGGTCGAGGGGATCTACGTTGAGATCCAGGAGACACGCGGCAGGTCCATGCACGAGGTGGAAGAGGCAGAGGAGAGATTCAAGACCGCTCCGACTAAGTTCAACAACGGAAGAGTGGTGAAGGAGTTCGAGTATCCGACAAAGCTCGTGTCGGTGCCGAAGTATCAGGAGATTGACCCTTCCATCCTGATCGCTATCTTCCTTCCCATGTTCTTCGGACTGATGGTCGGAGATGTGGGATACGCTATCCCGTTCATCATCCTTGGTGCGTACGGACTCAAGGTCACGCACCACAAAGACTGGCGCGCCATCGCGACGGTCCTTTTCTTCGGCGGAATTTGGGCATTCATCTTCGGATTCTTCTTCTTCGGAGAGTGTCTGGGAATGCACTTTATTCAGCATGGAGAATTTGACGGAATTACTTACACGTGGCAGTTGCTGTTTGGACTTGATAATCTTCCGAATATACTGGGAGGTATCCTGCCCTATGAACACGGTATAAGTAAGATTGGAGAGGATTATATCGGTATTCAGCTCAAACTAGCCGTCTATATCGGTATCGTCCACCTGATGATCGGATATCTCTGCGCACTCTACAACAAGACGATGCAGGAGGGATTCGGTCACGCCTTCAAGGAGAAGGGTGGATGGATCTTCGGATTCCTGGGAATCGTTCTCGTCTGTTTCGCACTGGCGATGCTTCTCATCTACCAGTGGGAGATGGACCAGATCATGGTCCCGCTCGTCCTCGGTATCGTGTTCATAGTGATCGAGGTCGCCATGAACATCAAGCACGAGGGTATCCAGTCGATTCTCGAACTGCCCGGAATCGTCGGAAACATTCTTTCATACACTCGTCTCGCAGCCATCGGAATGTCCAAGGCCGGAATGGCACTGGCGTTCAACTACATCGGGCTCGGGATGATAGCAGGAGTTACTTTCACTGAAACGGGAGCCGTAGAAACAAACGGTCTTGTGATGGTGATAATAGCCATCCTGCTGCTGGCATTTATGCATCTGATGATCTGGACCCTGGCTATTCTGTCCGCGGGTCTGCACGGACTCAGGTTGCAGTTCGTGGAGCTCATGCAGAAGTTCTACGAGGGTGGAGGAGTCGAGTACGCTCCGCTCAAAATCAAACGCGAGAAAACGGTTTCCAGAGAAAAATCAACCACAGAGGTGTAAATAAATGGTAGACACAGGAATTGGACTCATCGCTATCGGAGCAGGACTCGCTGTCGGACTCACCGGTCTCGGAGCCGGTATGGCCGAGAAAGATGTCGGAGCCGCCGCAGTCGGAGCTATCACTGAGGACCAGTCTCTCTTCGGAAAGGCTATGATCTTCATGGTTCTGCCTGAGACCATCGTCATCTTCGGACTGGTCGTCGCTATCCTCGGTATCTTCGTCATGGCCAACATGTGAGCTTGCCAAGAGGTAATCTCATGGCACTAGCAAACGTGACTCAGGAGATCATCAGGTCCGCTGATGAGAGGGTCGCCGCCATCAAGGCGGAGGCCGATGCGGAGATCGCCAAGATCAACGCCGATGCGGACGCGAAGATCGCTGAGACAAAGGAAAAAGAGGACAAGAGGCTCAAAGAAGCAGTTGAGCGTCTCAACCGTCAGGAGCTGTCCAGCGCCGAGCTGGAGAGCAAGAAGATCGTCCTGGCGAAGAAGAAGGAGCTCCTCACCGAGGCCTTCGAGAGCACCCTCGCCGACCTTGAGAACGCGCCCAGCGACGTGAAGCTGGCACAGTACAAGGCCATGGTCGAGGCTGCCAAGAAGATCATCGACAACCCCAAGGCCCTCATGTCGGAGAAGGACGACTTCTCCGCGGCAGACCTTGGAGTCTCCTCGGTAGAGAAGGACGGCAGGATCAAGGCCGGTCTCATCCTCCAGAGCGAGGACGGGGATGTCGAGGTCGACCTGCAGTACTCCACCATTCTTCAGGCGATCTGGGACCGCGAGATCAAGTCTGTGTCGGACATTCTCTTCGGGTGAGGCGTATGTTCAAGTCCAGCGGAAGAAAAGGCAACTACGCGTACACCGTCGCCAGGGTGAAGGCCAAGAAATCCCTCCTCCTGGGCGACGAGGACTACAACAAGATGCTGCAGATGAGCGTCCCCGAGATATCCCGCTACATCAGCGAATCCGGATATCAGAAGGAGATGCAGGAGCTCGCCTCCAATCTGGAGGGGCTCGATCTCGTCGAGCACGCCACCAACGCCAACATGGCCAAGGTGTTCAGCAGCATCCTTGGGGCCTCCCAGGGTGAACTCCACACGATGGTTGCGGCATATCTCGAGAAGTGGGATATTTGGAACCTCAAGGTCATCCTCCGCGGTAAGTCATATGGTCTCGACGTCGAATCTGTCAGGGAGGACCTCGTCCCCGCCGGAAGTCTCAAGCAGGAGCAGCTGGAGAAGCTGATGTCCATGGACTCCGACGAAGACATACTGGCCGCCTACAGCAAGATGGAGGGTGTAACAATCCCCCAGGACGTCATCGCTTCATACAAGGAGAATGGGAATCTGGGCGAGATCGAGGACTACCTCGACAAGTTCCACTACGTCAGGCTGCTCGCCAGCATCAAGGCCGACTCAAGGCCCACCAAGATGTTCGAGGAGTACGTCAGGAAGGAGATCGATGTCAGGAACCTCGAGACCATCCTCAAGCTGAAGGCCGAGGGCATCTACGGAGAGGAGGTGATGAAGTACATCATCCCCAACGGCAAGCAGGTGGACAAGAAGTTCGCCGTCCAGCTCGCCAACGCGGAGACCATCGCGGCCTGCGCATCGGACCTCTCCCAGCTCGAGTTCTACGACATCATCAAGGACCTGGTCGAGTCTGAGAACGTCAACCTGAGGCAGATCGTCACTGAAATGAAGAAGTACGAGATCGCCCAGGCGAAGAAGTTCTCCCACCTGTACCCGCTGTCCGTCGTCCCCGTGCTCGACTACATGATCCACAAGGAGATCGAGGTCGGCAACATCAGGACGATCGCCAGGGGAACGGAGAGCGGTCTCGACAAGGACGTCATCAAAGGACTGCTGGTGATCTGATGGAAATCGCAGTAATCGGAAGTGACGAGTTCGTGCTGGGCTTCAGGCTCGCCGGAATCAGGCGCGTGTTCGTCGCGAATCCTGACAACTACCAAGAGAAAATGCTGGAGGCTATGTCCCAGCCATCAATAGGTATCCTCGCAGTGGATGCGAAGGATCTCGACAATCTCTCTTTCCAGGTCAGGCACAAGGTCATGGATTCTATCCAGCCTGTCGTAGTGCCCGTCGGAGGCGACCAGAGCGATCTCCGCGAGAAGGTGAAGAGAGCCATTGGCGTTGACTTATACAAAACAGAGGATGAATAAGAATGAGCACTGAAGGTGTAATTTACAGGGTCGCGGGACCTGTGGTGACCGCCACCGGCATCTCCCCCAGGATGTACGACGTCGTGCACGTGGGCAACGAGCAGCTGATGGGAGAGGTCATCAAGATCATCGGCGACTATTCCATCATCCAGGTTTACGAGGACACATCCGGTATCAAACCCGGAGAGCCGGTCACGAACACCGGTAAGCCTCTCTCCGTTGAGCTCGGCCCCGGACTTCTCGAATCCGTTTACGACGGAATCCAGAGGCCTCTGCCCGTACTCAGGGAGAAAATGGGTGACTTCATCTACCGCGGAGTCGCCGCACCTGGACTGGATCACGACAAGAAATGGGACTTCACACCCATCGCGAAAGAAGGGGACACAGTGTCCGCAGGACAGGTCCTCGGTACCGTCCAGGAGGGACCCATGACCCACAAGATCATGGTTCCCCTCGACATCGAGAAAGGAAAGATCGACTCCATCAAGAGCGGATCCTTCACCATCGACGAGACCATCGCGGTCATCGACGGAAAGGACGTCTGCATGGTCCAGTACTGGCCCGTCCGTAACCCCAGGCCCGTCTCCGAGAAGTACCAGCCCGATGTGCCTCTCGTCACCGGACTCAGGGTCCTCGACACCATGTTCCCCCTCGCCAAGGGAGGAGCCGCGGCCATCCCCGGTGCGTTCGGTACCGGAAAGACCGTCACACAGCAGTCCCTGGCCAAGTTCTCCGATGCTGACATCGTCGTCTACATCGGATGCGGAGAGCGTGGAAACGAGATGACAGAGGTTCTGACAGAGTTCCCCGAGCTGGACGACCCCAGGACCGGAGAGAAGCTGATGAAGAGGACCGTCCTCATCGCCAACACCTCCAACATGCCTGTCGCCGCTCGTGAGGCTTCCGTCTACACCGGAATGACCATCGCCGAGTACTTCAGGGACATGGGATACAACGTCGCTCTCATGGCCGACTCCACCTCCAGGTGGGCCGAGGCCATGCGTGAGATCTCCTCCAGGCTGGAAGAGATGCCCGGGGAGGAAGGATACCCCGCGTACCTGGCTGGACGTCTGTCCGAGTTCTACGAGCGTGCCTGCCGTGCCAAAGCGCTGTGCGGCGAGGACGGATCCATCTCCGTCATCGGAGCCGTCTCTCCTCCCGGAGGAGACCTGTCCGAGCCCGTCACACAGAACACCCTCCGTATCGTCCGTGTCTTCTGGGCGCTGGACACCAAGCTGAGGGAGAGGAGGCACTTCCCCACCATCAACTGGCTGACCTCGTACACCATGTACGACAAGCAGCTGCTCCAGTGGTACAAGGACAACGTCGCCGAGGACTTCCCCGCTCTGAGGGCCTGGGCTATGCAGACCCTGCAGAAGGAGTCCGAGCTCCAGGAGGTCGTGCAGATGGTCGGATCCGACTCTCTGCCCGACGAGCAGAAGGTGACCCTCGAGGTCGCCAAGATGATCCGTGAGATCTTCCTGCAGCAGAACGCCTACGACGAGGTGGATATGTACTGCCCCATCCAGAGGCAGCACGTCATGATGAGCCTCATCAAGAAGTACTCCGACCTGGCCGACAAGGCCCTCGCCGCCGGTGTGCAGATTGACAAGTTCATGTACCTCCCCGTCAAGACCAGGTTCAACCAGGCCAAGTACGAGAAGAACATCGACGAGGAGCTGAAGGCCGTGTCCGAGGACATGGATAAGCAGTTCGCCGAGCTGGGAGTGTGATTTGAATGGCAGACATTTCGAAAGAGTACAAGACGATCTCCCAGATCGCCGGTCCCCTGGTGTACGTCAAGAACACCGAGCCCGTCGGATACAACGAGATCGTCAGCATCAGGCTCTCCGATGGAACCATGAGGAGGGGACAGGTCCTGGATTCCTCCAACGACCTCGTCGTCGTCCAGGTCTTCGAGGGAACCACCGGTATCGACAGGGACGCATCCGTGCGCTTCCTGGGCGAGACCATGAAGATGCCCGTCTCCAGGGAGATGCTCGGAAGGGTCCTCTCCGGAGCCGGAGACCCCCTCGACGGCGGTGCCAAGATCGTTCCTGAGAAGGAGCTCGACATCACCGGAGCCGCCATCAACCCCTGGGCAAGGGACAGCCCGTCCGATTTCATCCAGACCGGAATCTCCACCATCGACGGAATGAACACCCTGGTCAGGGGTCAGAAGCTGCCCATCTTCTCCCAGTCGGGACTTCCCCACAACGAGATGGCTCTTCAGATCGCCAGGCAGGCCAAGGTCCGCGGTGAGAACGAGGAGTTCGCTGTGGTGTTCATCGCCATGGGTATCACCAACGAAGAGAAGCAGATGTTCATGAAGGAGTTCGAGAGGACCGGCGCTCTGAAGAACGCCGTGGTCTTCCTGAACCTCGCCGACGACCCCGCTGTCGAGAGGACCCTGACACCCCGTCTCGGTCTGACCACCGCGGAGTACATGGCATTCGACCTGGGCATGCAGGTGCTGGTCATCATGACCGATATCACCAACTACTGCGAGGCTCTCCGTCAGATCGGAGCCGCCCGTGAGGAGGTGCCCGGAAGGCGTGGATACCCCGGTTACATGTACACCGACCTCGCTCAGCTGTACGAGCGTGCCGGAAGGATCAAGGGCAAGAAGGGTTCCATCACCCAGATCCCCATCCTGTCCATGCCCGGAGGAGACATCACCCACCCGATTCCCGACCTGTCCGGATACATTACCGAGGGTCAGATTGTTCTGTCCATGGACCTCCACAGGGCCGGTATCTACCCGCCGGTCAACGTGTCCTCATCCCTCAGCAGGCTGATGGGAGGAGGAACCGGAGCCGGAAAGACCCGTGAGGACCACAAGAACGTCTCCGACCAGCTGTATGCATCCTACGCCGAGGGTAAGGACCTCCGTGGTCTCGTGGCCATCGTCGGAAAGGACTCCCTCTCCGCCAAGGACAGGAAGCTCCTGGACTTCGCCGACATCTTCGAGGACAGGATCGTCCGCCAGGGAATCGACGAGGACCGTTCCATCGAGGAGACCCTGGACATCGCCTGGGAGATCTTCACCGAGCTCGACCTCGACCAGCTGACAAGGATCAGCCGCAAGTACCTCGACAAGTACCTGCCCAAGAAGTGATTGCCATGGCTGCACACGATGTCACCCCCAACCGTTCGGTCCTTCTGGACCTGAAGAGGAGGATCAAGCTGACCAAGAGCGGTTACAAGATCCTCAAGATGAAGAGAGACGGTCTCATCATCGAGTTCTTCGAGGTCCTCGAGAAGGCCAGGAAGATGCGTGAGGGAGTCTCCTCCGACTACGAGTCGGCAATGGAGAAGATCACCATCGCCAGGGCGGTAGAGGGAGAGATCGCCGTGAAGAGCGCGGCATACGCCCTGAAGGCGGATCCGCAGGTCAAACTCAGCAGCAAATCCATCATGGGAATGATGGTCCCGAAGGTGGAGGCACAGCAGATCCACACCAAGATGACCGAGAAGGGCTACGGTGTGATCTCGACCTCCGCCTACATCGAGGAGGCCGCCGCGGCGTTCGAGAAGCTTCTCGACACGCTCGTGCGCGCAGCCGAGGTGGAGACCACCATGAAGAAGCTGCTGGACGAGATTGAGAAGACCAAGAGAAGGGTCAACGCTCTGGAGTTCAAGATCATACCTGAGCTCCAGGAGTCGGAGAGGTTCGTCAAGTTCCGTCTCGAAGAGATGGACAGGGAGAACACCACCCGTCTCAAGCACCTGAAGAAGAAAGGGGCTGTCGAAGAGTGAAGTCGATCGAAGAGCGTCTCGAGGAGATCCGCGAGGACCCGGTGAAACTGAAACGGGTCTTCACGATCATCTGGGTTGCCGCTTATTCGATGCTGATCATCGGAGCCATCCTGATCGTAGTGGTGCTACTTCAGGGACTTCAAACCACTTAAGAAACCATTCCAAAACCGGGCCTTCGGGTCCGGTTCACCTTCTGATTCCTATAGATTCGTCTGGATGGTTTGCTATACAGATTCTCGATTGCGATTTGATATGATACAGGTTATCGATTGCTGATGAAGAATCCAATATGCTAATCATACATCATCTGTATGAGGGATCTATCTGTTGGCGATGATCTCACCGGTCGAGCCCATCTCATTATAGAAGGCAATCAATTGCGGTATAGCAGTCTGATATCGTATGAAGGTTGTCGCGTCTCATTCAGACTTGCGATGATATGATCCGCAGAATGTGGAGAGATAGCAGCTGTCTGGATGCAGGACTCGTCTCAAATCACTGGTGGAAGTTGTGCATCCTGATCTGCCCGGTGCCTAGGTCCACGACGGGCATGATTCCCGGGTCAGGGTTGAAGTTGTGCTGCTTCTGATACTCGGTCTGGGACTGCCATGTGGAGGCGTTGATCATCCTGACTCCGTTGTAGATCTCCTGTCCCACTCCATGCACATGTCCGGTCACGAATATGTCCGGGATGTATTCCATCGCCATGTAGTCCTTCTTCTCCGGGGCCAGGGCGTTCCTCTGACCGTAGATGGGTGCCAGATGGCGTCTGACGCACATCTGCTTCATGGTGTTCAGAGGGTTCTCGTACGTCAGGTTCTGTACCGCGGCGATCCAGTCATCAAGGCTCTTCCCGTGGTATGTCAGAACAGTGCGTCCCTCGACATTGAGATAAACGGGGTTGGCAACCATCAGGATGTTGGAGTCGAAGTTCTTGGCGAACCTCAGGTTAAGCGCAGGTTGCGGCTCGGCCAGACGTGCCGCGTCGTGGTTGCCTGGATGCACGACCATCTTGATGTGGTCTGGGATGTCTTTCAGATACTCAGCGAGGGTCTCGTACTGCCTGTCGATGTCCGCGATGTTGAGCTCCTTGTCCTGGTCCGGGAACACCCCTATGCCGTCGACGACGTCCCCGGGGAACACCAGGTAGTTGATGCACTCGGACTCGGAGTTGTGCTTGAGCCAGTCTATCATCCTGTGCCAGTCATCCTCAAGGAATGTGGAGCTCCCTACGTGGACGTCCGACAGGAAGGCGATCTTCGACGGGGTGTCGCTGACCTCCCAGGTGTGGTTGCGCGGTATGTCCGGGCGGAATATCTTGTCAGGGATGATCATGGTCCTCTGGGCGTTCGGTCTTCCCTGCACCCCTATGACCTCGTCGTTGACGAAGCTCTCGGAACCGAGCGGCGAGTCCTTGGAGATGAACACCTTGGTGGTGCCGGTGTCATCCTCGATGGTGACCATGGTATGGCCGTTCTTCGTCGTGTTGCACTCGTACACGATGCCAGCGACCTTGACGTCCCTGTCCAGGGTCATCGCCCTCGAGATGTCCATGGCCCTCCCGAAATCGTTGCGCTTCTCGATCAGCCTCTTGAGAGTGAAGAAACGGCTCCTGAAGTACTGGGCGAAGTCGTTGATCTTTCCCTCGCAGGTGGACTCCCCGGTCACATCGGTCCCTTTCATGACAGTGAGGTCGGATGTGAACCTGTTCTTCGGTTTGACCTCCTTGGGGGACTCGAAGAGTACTTTGTCCCCGGCTATGCAGTCCATGATGTCCTGCCTGTTGACGAACATCATGTTGGACGACAGGTGGGAGAAGACGGTGTTGGCGAAGCCCATCGGATCGTTGTTCGAGAGGATCATCTCCATGGCATCCGGTGAGAAGAATATCTTCCTCTTCGCTGCCGCCGACAGGATCTCCTCTTTCATGGTTGAAGGGATGTGCGCCCCATTTTTATTTCTATCTCGGCGACTCCCATCCTGTGCGGAACGTGACGTTCCCTTGGCCCCTTTAAATAGATGGACATAGCTGGAGAGGCCATGACCTCCGTTAGAATCACCTGTCCAGTCAACCCCAGTGAGGATCCCGACAAGGTCCTCGCAGCCATAAGGTCCATCTTCCCGGATGCCGAGCTGGAGCTGGGAGACCGTGGCTATGAGGGGACCGCGCCGTCCCTAGATGGGTTCGGAAGGCTGATCCGCAGGCAGAAGATACTCGATGCCTCCCGCTCAATCCTGCTGAAGAATATGCACGGCAGCACCACCCGTATGAGTTTCAACAAGCAGGTTGCCACGGTCGGAAAGGTGTCGTTCGCGGACAGGAACCCCGTTCTCGGTGCAATCGATGTCACGGTGGAGGACGACGACCTGGAGGCTCTCATCGACCGCGTGGCGCCGATGACCGTCGACGGAGAGGAGGTCAAGCCATGATAGGGATGTCCTGCACGCACTTCAGCAGTCGTCCGATGGGGGAGTGGATCGACCGCGTGGCCGGCTCGTTCCGCCATTGGGAGATATTCTCCGAGGCCGATCACATCATCGTTGGCAAGGAGGCGGAGATCAGGGATATGATCAGTTCACGCGGGATGACGTGTTCGGTCCATGCTCCGATCTGCGACCTTAATGTAGGGGCTCTCACCGACAGGCTCATGGAGGCATCGGTTGAGGTCCTCAGGGACACCATCAGGTCCGCATCGGAGATCGACGCAGTCACCGTGACGATCCATCCGGGGCTGTCCTCCATGTCCGTCAACGATACCGAGGCCCGTGCGTCCGAGCGTGCCAGGCGCTCGATGAAGGTTCTGGAGAAGGCGGGGGAGGAATACGGCGTGACCCTTGCGATCGAGAACATGCCCAGCTTCCCGTTCTTCCTGGGGAGGACAGCGTCATCTCTCGCCGACATCGTCGACGGCACGGACCTGGGCATATGCTTCGACATCGGTCATGCCAACACCATGAGGCAGATAGATGCCATGGTGGAGACGTTCGGGGACAGAATCGTTAACGTCCACATCCATGACAACCACGGTCAGAGGGACGAGCATCTGACCATCGGCGACGGGAACATCGATTTCCCGCACGTCCTGGATCTCCTGTCGTCGTACCGCGGCAACTACATCATCGAATCGAAGGACTTCGCATCCGCGGTGGAATCTCATTCCCGTCTGGAGAAGATGCTCTCCTGATCGGGAGGCATGACCGCCGGCATCTCGCGGAGCGCAGACCTGGAGGTCCAGAGTCTCTTGGCGATCTCCATTATGCACACGATGCCTATCAGGAGCATCGCGAACATTATCATGCCAACGATCGTCAGCATCGCCCCGTCCAGAAGCACGGCCATGTAGTCTATGGCGAAGTGCATCATTATCGATACATGGATGCCGAAGCGCACGTAGAGGTATCCGAGAGCGATGCCGGATATGAACGTGGGCAGGACCTTCCAGAGGCCCCATCCGCTCATGTGGGCGAATCCGAACACCAGGGCGGAGGCGAATATCAGGACTATTGCGAGGCGGCTCATGCCGAAACCCCCAAGCAGGTATCTCCAGAAGTCCTTCCTGAGGTGGCATGCGGCCATGATGGCCATCGGGACGCCGATGAACGCGATGCGTGTTATGGCCTCCTCCCACACCGCGGCGTTCGCATAGGCATAGAGGGCGTCAGGGACGAACCCGATCGGATTGTCGACATCCAGCGAGGATCCCATGGACGGCAGGGCGCAGACGACGTTGAGGACGAGGGTGGCGCATAGCACCATCGCCATCCAATACAGCGGCGTGTCCTCCAGCCTGTCCAGGATCTCACGTCCCGGGGCCCGGAGCGCCGGCAGGGTCTGGCGGAACAGGATGATGAGGCAGACGAGCAGCACGACGACCTGGACGACCCAGAATACCTGCAGGGCCAGGCCGCTGATGTAGCCCGCGATGTAGAGCTCGGGCTTCAGGACCAGTATGCTCACGGCGACATCCTCTGCCCAGCTCCAGACGCTGGGCGCTCCCGCCACCAGGGCGACAGCCTCGGAGATCAGCAGGATTGCCAGTATGGTGGCCCCCACTGCGATTACCGTTCTGTACGGGCTCCTGCGTCCCAGATCAGGAGCGGTGAGCCTTCTGCCGCAGGTGGGGCAGAAGTCGTAGCCCTTCTCACGGGAGGCGTCGCAGTCCGGGCAGTCGTCCAACGGTTCCCCGCAGTGCATGCAGAACGCGTATCCCGCTTCGCGGCTCTCCTCGCATCTGTCACATGCCATGTTCTCACCCGAGCAGGTCGGCGACGGCCTGCGCCCTCTCGACCTCGATGACAGCCAGGAGGCTGCCTCTGACGTTGGAGATGTCCTTGATGCGGTTGGCGATGTACGCCTCCCTTTTCTCTGAGACCTCCCTGTATCCTTTGACGCCGTTGATGTAGTCGTCCCATTCCAGGGCGAACTCCCTGGCGGTGGAAGAGGAGAACCTGCGCTTCATGCCTTTCTTGGCCAGGCGGTGCTCCTTCACGAAGTCCCATGCGTTCACCGTGTCGCAGTACAGCTCGGTGAACGCCGTATCGTTCATGTCAAGGGGCAGGACGTCGTCCCCTGCCTCGGTGCAGAGATCCACCAGGGCGCACATCGCAGGGGAGGGCATCTCCACCTGCTCGCCTGTGAGCTCCTGCATCTTGTGCGCGTACACCAGATCGAGCTCGCTGACCTCGAAGTCCCCCTCGAGTCTCGCCCTCTCCCTGATGGCACGAATCCCTTCGATCCCCATGGAGATGCCGTATGCCTCGAACCCGCCGAAGGCCTCACGGACCTTGTCCGCCTCGGATTCCAGTCCGTTGATGACCGGCAGGATGCACACCCTGCACCCCCCTACGGGGATCTCGATCATTTCTTGGTCCCCCTGGATGCCACGAGCTCGGTGAGGTCTTCGGGGGCCTCGATCTTCTTCAGCTCGTCGTTGGACACCACCGCCGTGGAGTCGATGTTGTCACGGTCGTGCTTGCGCTCCACGATGAGGACCGAGAACCTGTTCATTATGCGCGCGATGTCCGATGCCACGACGGCCCTCTGGACGAGCTTGGCGTCGTCTGATCCGACTCCGGTCAGCATCAGAGCCTTGTCGTTGTGGCTGATCGCCTCGAACGGACTCCTCACGACGGGTCTGACGGAGAATCCCAGGTTGCACAGCTGGTTCACGGCGAAGGTGTCGATCCTCTCCGTCTCCGAGCGCTCCTCGCAGCTGCGCTCCTTGCTCTTGAACTCGAACGGGTCTATCGGCTCCACTATGGGGAGACCGAGGTACTCCTCGATGCGGAGGGCGGCGTCGATCATCGCCCCCATGCCCGATTCGTACATCTGGATCGTGCGTCTGGACACACCTGCGGTCTCAGCAAGCGTGCCCAGGCTTATGCCGCGTTCCTCGCGTGCTGCCCTCAGCATCTCGCTGTCCAGCCTCACGTAGAGGCCTCCGGGCGCGGCGAATATGAACGGTGGGGCATCCTCCAGCAGGAGGTCCGCCAATGTGTCGTTGGAAATGATGGAGATGTTGAATCTGGAATAGACGATTCCCGCCTCCAGCGAGCCCGAGCTGGACCTCTCTCCGATAACGATCGGGGTGGCGCCGAGCGCTTCCGCGAGGGTCTTGAGCTCCTCCGCGTTGTCCTTGGAGAACGCGTCTATGTTGCTGAGGACCTTGATTATCAGAACCCTGTCGTCGAGTCTGGCGACGACGTCGAAGCAGATCCCCCTGAGGCTGAGGGCGGACGACACGTCGAACCCCGCCTTGGCGAGGATCGCCCTCGTTGTGTTGATAAGGTCGTTCCTACCCATGCTTGATTGAGTGGTAATACTTCTATAAATAACTGACACACGCTGTCTCGAATGTTACGGTAACTGTGCCAGATGCTTCGAGCGAACGGATGCGTCAGAGAAAATGGGATTTACGGGGAGGGGCCACCGGCCCCATCCCCGGTTCACTGTGCGGCGGCCTGTACGAGCCTGTTGATGACGAACTTCTTGTCCATGCTCGCCAGGAACAGGGCCAGCCTGGGGCCCGCCTCTTTGGCGATGAGGATCTTGTACATCGCTTTGTAGCCTCCCTTCGTGCCGATGGGCAGGCTCTTGGCGACGTCGTTGAACACCTTGTTGATGTTCTCGACGTTCCATTCGGCGTCGTTCAGGCGGTTCACGAGCTCCTGGAAGAAGATCTTCTCGTTGACCGACAGGTCGATGGAGGTAGGGATGGTCTGACGGATGCTGAACTTGACTATGTCGGGGGCGAATCCGTTGAGCCAGTACTTCACACACTCCACCCTCTTCCTGAGCCTGTCCATGTCCTCCATGGTGGCCTCGGAGAGGTCCATGGTCCTCTTGAGGATGGTGACGACCTCGTCGAAGTCGGAAGCCATCTGGACCACGTTCACGAGGTGCCTGCACGAGACCTGCAGGGGCAGCTTCTTGGGGATGTGGTTGTGCTGAGCGATCTTGTATGCGGCGACGGCGTTATCCTCGGACTCGGACCACTCGCCCTCGAAATAGAGCCTCTCCATCCTGTCATACTCGTCACACATGTCCAGGACCCCGATTCCGGAGTCGAAGTCGATGCTCTTGGAGGGGTTGACCCTCAGGAACAGGTAGTTAAGGACCTCGGGAGGCATCATCTGGATCGCATCCAGGCCGGTGACGGGGCTTCCGAGCGACTTGTGCATCTGTCCTACGCCCTTGAGCTGAACGAACTCGTAGGGTATGGGGAAGGGTGCCTTGCCTCCGAAGATCTTGTCGATGATCACCTTTCCGGAGTCGTAGGATCCGCCTGCCGCGGCGTGGTCCTTGCCGAACGGCTCGGCGGAGGTTCCGAAGATCATCCACTTGGCCGGCCACTCGAGCCTCCATGTGAGCTTCCCCTCCTCCTTCTCGATGTTGACCCTGCCCTTGTTGCCGCAGCTGCACTCGTACTCCAGGTGAGGGTAGGAGTACGTGTCGAACTTGGGGTGGCAGAAGCGTCCGCACTTGCTGCAGACAGGATTGTACGGGGCGTAGTTGGGGTCCATGTCCTTGCCGGTCACGTCGTGAAGGATCTGGATGACCTCCTCGCGCTTCGTGATCGCCTTGTCGATCCACGGGGCGAACTTGCCCTTCTCGTAGAGCTCGTGGGTCCAGATGACCTCGCAGTGCATGCCGAGGGTCTCGATGGTGTCGAGGAAGGGCTGCACGAAGTGGTGGGCATAGTTGTTGTGCTTCCCGCACGGGCAGGGGATGCGGCAGATGGGCATGCCGACGTATTTCTCGTACTCCTCGGGGAGGAACGGGTAGCGTTTCCTCAGGGGGTCGAAGTCGTCGATGATGTAGATGAGTTTGACATCCGCTCCGGTGGCCTCGACCGCGCTACGGATCGACTCGCCGGTGATGGCCTCCCTCAGGCTCCCTACGTGGAGGATCCCTGTGGGGCTGATGCCGGTGGCGATGAGCGGGTGGTCGCAGTTGTCCACCACGTCCTTGGCAATAACATCTGCCCAGTGCATGCTAATCATCGAAGCGATGGGGGAGCCCTATTAATAATATTGTTCGTGGCGCCCCTGAGGGGGCTGTCTGTCAGGCTTGAGCTCGGCTTGTTCCCCTAGCCTCTCACAGAACACTTTTGCTCGAAGAGGAGGGCATCTGCAACGGATGCTTGTTCAGGTACGACCGCGCATCTGTCTCACTCTCGGGCCCCTTCCGTATCCGGAGCATGTCAGAACGACCATACCGAAAGTCATCCGGACCGTCATTTTCGGTCTGTAAGCCGATGCCGGGTTGAAGGATGAAAAGAGGGATGGTGGGAAGGGGAGGGGTTGCCCCCTCGATCATGATTGCACACAGGGATCATGGTTCTGATGAGTTCCCGCTCCTTCTGAGGAGCGCCCATATAATCAGTGCCACGATGATGATCGTTATCGCAACCGTGGCCAGGATCATGACGTCAGGTCCGTCATCATGAGTGGGCTCGCTGTACTCCGCCAGCGGTCTGTAAGCCGCATTGTCGGCGTCCCCCAGAGCGGAGGAAGGCAGTTCCGGACCGTCGGTATATATGGTGAGGTCCCAGATCTCGAACGCACCTTCACCGACCTCTGCATCCACGCAAGCGTATCTCACCCTCTCGAGGCCAGACCATTCGAATGCCGCATCGCCTATGAAAGCGACGGACTCAGGTATCGAGATGCTGTGAAGGCTCATGCATTTCCCAAACGCGGCGACGCCGATGTGGGTCAGGGATTCCGGCAGATCGACATGTGACAGGCCATCACACCAGAGGAATGCACGGTCCTCGATGCGTTCCAACCCCTCTGGCAGTTCCACAGAGGTTATGTCGTAGCGGTTGAAGGCGGACTTGGCAATCGTCGTGACGCCATCGGGGACAGTGAAGTGGGCCGATCCACTGGGAGGTATGTACAGTGTCGTCATATCCTTGTCGTAGAGGGCCCCATCGACGGATGTGAAGGAGGGGTTGTTCTCAGACACCCCTATCGAATCAAGCGGGTGGTCGGAGAATGTGTTCTCTTCGATCGTTGTAAGCCCGCTGCCGATCCAGAGGGTGGACAGAGGGCCGGATACGACGTGCATTCCGACAGACGTCACCGAGTCGGGGATTGTTAAAGATTCGAGCCCAGTGCTCTGGAACGCGAAGTCCCCAATGGATGACTTGCCCTCCAATCCCGTCACCGTAACAAGGGAGTCGCAACTGTCGCAGGTTTCCTTAGGAATCGATGCGATTCCATTCCCGAAATGCACTGCGGTAAGGGACGTACAATCCGAGAGTACCGACTCACCGAGGGATGTAACGGAATCCGGGAAGGATATCGACAGCAAGGAGGTGCAGTTCGCGAAGGCCCCGTCACCTATCGTCTCGACTCCAGATCCGAATGTGACCGATTCCAGTCTTGTACAGTTGTTGAAGGCCTCATTGCCGATGGTTATGAGGGAAGACGTGAAGTCGACGGATTCAAGGGCGCAATCGCTGAACGAGCCGTTCCCTATAGCGGAGATGTTGTTTAGGTCGACCCCAGATATACTTGCGAAGGTGAATGCGTTGTCAGAGATGTATTCGACGGTTTCCGGAACGATGAATGCATCACCGCGATATTGTGCGGGGAACGATATCAGTGTGGTCATCCCCTCATCGTAGAGTACTCCGTCCACTGCGACGAAAGCGGGATTCTCTTCAGGGACAATGATGAACGGATGGAACGTCCCTGTCGATTCCGTATGATACGTTCTAGTTCCCGGACCCAAAGTCAGCGTGTCGAGGGAACTGCCGAATGCGCTCTCCTCGACCGTCGTCACACCGTCTGGAACAGTGAACGTCTTGAGGCCCGTGTTGACGAATGCCCCGTCACCTATCTCTTTCAGGTTGTCCATGCCTCCAATTTCCGTCAGCGATTCACAGCTGTAGAACGTGTGGGGTGGCAGTTTCTCTACACCCGATCCGATGTATGCGTACTCAAGCTGATTGCAGTTCTGGAACGCCCATTTGCCGATGTCCGTTACTGAGTCTTGGATGACGAGCGAGGTCATGGTGCAGTTCTTCAGGGCATTTTCGCCGATGGATGTGACAGTGTACCTGGTTCCATCAACCTCGATGGATGTGGGGATGACGAGGTTGTCGCCGATATACGTCTCATAGTCATAGTCTGTCAATTCTGCCGTCCCATCAGCATTCAGCGTGTATTCCAGATGGTCCAATGTCACGGCATCCTGTTCCTGTTCCGCATCGGCCCCGTTTGTGACGAATGCGCAGATCAGGATCACGCACATCAGTGCGCATGAGGCCATGATGGCCTTTTCCGTCCTCGATCCGTGGATCCTTTCATGCATGTCCTGCTCCTCCCGTCGTCTTCCCGTGATGCCGACACTGTTCGGGCATTCAGCCACGGTGCGACAACCTTTTAAACACATGTTGAGAGGATATATATGCAGAAAATCGACACGAAAGTTTCATATGCGTATGCATATCAAAAAATCATGTCATGAACAATCTGGCTCATACTGAAAAATTGATATTTTGTATGTATGCAGGAATCTGAATTATGAAATGGGTTCAGATGCAGGACACATCTCGGATCCGAGGTTTGGGGAGGGGTTGCCCCCTCCGTTCGGGATCACTCGATGGTGATCGTCCTGCCCTCTTGGGTGGGTGATACCTTGTTCAAGGTCACTTCCAGGAGGCCGTTGTTGTATTCCGCCTTGGCGGAGTCCACGTCGACTTCGCACGGCAGTGCAAGATCCTTCTCGAACTTCCTGCCGGGCGTGTCCACTTTGATGGAGAGCATGTTGCCGGTGCATCTCAGGGATATGTCCTCCTTGGCCACGCCGGGGATCTCAGCCACCGCCCTGACCACGGAGTCCTCCTCGGTCACGTCGGTGAAGAACTCCCTCGCATCGCCGGAGCTCAGCGCGTTCAGCCTGCTGCCGGAGTTGCCGAACTCCTTGACGTGCCTAACGCCGTCGGGCCCCTGGTACATGGTGTATCCATACGTCTTCACGTCGGGACCCGTCATGTCCATCTGCGAGAACATGTCCTCGATCCTTCTGTTCAGGCTCTCGAAACCTCCGAAGAGGTCGTTCCAGATGTCATCCGCTGCGCTCATAGTCAATTCCTCCTTCGATTCTCTCTTTCTTCCAGCCTGTCGGCTCTTCGTTCTTCTTCAGATTAAAGGGTTTGATCGGGAAGGATCACTCCTTCCCGTAGTCCTTGAGCTCCTGCCTCGACTTGGGCCCGAACTTGTCCAGGGCCTTCTCGAAGTCCTCCTTCGAGACCCTGCAGTTCTGTATGTCCTCGTCCTTGGGCTCCGGGTTCTCGGATATCAGGTGCCTGACCGCGTTCATCACAGCCTCGTTGCAGATGGCTGCGATGTCGGCTCCGGTGCACCCGTCCGTCTTGTCGGCCAGCTCCTCGAGGTCCACGTCGTCCGCCAGGGGGCGGTTCTTGGTGTGGATGCCGAAGATGGCCTTCCTGGACTCCTTGTCCGGAGGTCCGATGAAGATCGACTTGTCGAATCTCCCGGGTCTCAGCAGGGCCGGGTCCATGATGTCCGGACGGTTGGTCGCGGCTATCACGACGACGTCGTTCAGGCTCTCGAGCCCGTCCATCTCCGTCAGCATCTGGGATATGACCCTCTCGGTGACGTTGCTGTCTCCGCCGGTGCCCCTCTCGGGCGCGATCGAGTCGATCTCGTCCATGAAGATCACGCAGGGCGATGCCTGCCTGGCCTTCCTGAACGTCTCCCTCACGGCCTTCTCGGACTCCCCGACCCACTTGTTGAGGAACTCCGGTCCCTTTACCGCGATGAAGTTCGCCTCGGACTCCGTCGCCACGGCCTTGGCCAGCATGGTCTTTCCAGTGCCGGGCGGGCCGTAGAGCAGGATCCCCTTTGGAGGCTTGGCGTTCATGTGGTCGAAGACCTTGCCGAACTTCAGCGGCCATTCGACCGCCTCCTTCAGCTCCTGCTTGGCCTCCTCCAGGGCGCCTATGTCCTCCCATCTGACGTTGGGCTTCTCGATCAGGACCTCCCTCATGGTGGATGGCTGCATGTCCTTCAGCGCGTTCTTGAAGTCGTCCTTCGTCACGGAGATGGAGTTCAGCACCTCTCTGGGGATCTCCTCGGCCTCGAGGTCAACATCCGGCAGCACCCTCCTGAGGGCGGCCATGGCGGCCTCCTTGGTGAGGGCGGACAGGTCGGCTCCCGCGTACCCGTGGGTCTTGTCCGCGAGCCACTTCAGGTCCACGTCATCCGCCAGGGGCATGCCCCTTGTGTGGATCTCCAGGATCTCGAGGCGGCCGTCCCTGTCCGGGATGCCGATCTCTATCTCCCTGTCGAACCTGCCTGGCCTCCTCAGTGCCTCGTCGATGGAGTTGGGCCTGTTGGTGGCACCGATGACCACGACCTTGCCTCTGGAGTTCAGACCGTCCATCAGGGACAGGAGCTGGGCGACTATGCGTCTCTCCTCCTCCCCGTTGACCTCGTCCCTCTTCGGCGCGATCGAGTCGATCTCGTCGATGAAGATGATGCTGGGCGCGTTCTCCTCGGCATCCTTGAAGATCTCCCTCAGTTTGCCCTCGGATTCCCCGTAGAACTTGCTGACGATCTCCGGCCCGCCGATCGAGATGAAGTTGCTGCTCGTCTCGCCGGCCACGGCCTTGGCAAGCATCGTCTTGCCGGTTCCTGGCGGCCCGTGGAGCAGGACCCCTTTGGGAGCCTCGACCCCCAGCCTCTTGAAGAGCTCCGGATGCCTGAGCGGCAGCTCGACCATCTCACGGATCTTCTTCACAGCATCCCCGAGTCCTCCGATGTCGTCGTAGGACACCTTGGGGACGTCCCCGTTGTTGGCGGCGGGCTTGTCGGCCACCTTGACCTCCGTGGTCGATGCCATCAGCACCGCGTCGCCTGACGGGGCGAAGGACGTGACCACGAGGTCGATCTTGTTGCCCATGACGTTGAGGGTGATGGTGTCGCCCTTGGCGATGGCCCTTCCCTCCAGCACCTGTTTGAGGTACTCCTCCCCACCCTGCAGTCTGAGCTGTTCGGTGGGTGCGAACGTGATCTTCTCCGCGTTCTTCGCGGTGACCTTCTTGATCCCGACCCTCTCGTCGAGGGATACGCCCGCATTGCGCCTGGTGGAACCATCAATCCTGATGATGCCGCGGTTCGCGTCCTCGGGCCCTCCCCTCAGCACCTTCGCGACGGTCTTCCTGTTGCCGTCGATCTGCACTATGTCTCCGACCTTGATGCCGAGGATGTCCATCAGCTCGGGGTCGAGTCTGGCTATTCCTCTGCCAGTCTCCCCGGACTTCAGCTCGGCGACCTTGATCGCTTTCTCGTTGACCATACTCATACCTCCCTTTCGATTGTCTTCCTGACGTTACCATCCGTGGCCTTCTCCTCCGTCGCGGAATCGTCGACCGTCACCACGATCGAGTTCCTCTCCGCGACCAGAGCGGCGCGCTCCTCATCGAGCTCCTTGATCCTTTCGTCTATCTCGCTGATGCGTCTGGACGCCTCCTCGGGATCCATGGGCCCCTGCCCCGGTTCATCCTCCCATGCGGGGGATATGACCTTGGCGGAGAACATGCTCCTGTGCATCTCGACCACCAGCGTGAACTCCGTGTTCGGGAAGTACACGATCCTCATCGGGCCCATGCTGCTGTCCATGCGGCTGCTGACCACCAGTCCGTTCTGCTCCATCAGTGCCAGATTCTTCATCACGGCCTGCTGGCTGACCCCCAGCTCCTTGGACAGGCGGAGGGGATAGCTCGGCTCGCGAACCAGCGATTCCAGTATGCGCCTCCTGGTGGGGTTCTCCACCATGGAGAGCAGGATGTCGATGTCGTCCATGTTATCCCTTGGTTGTTAACCTTGAGTTCACTACCACACTATATGCAAGAACTTCTATAAAAAGATATCTTTAAATCGACGGTATTGATGAACGAAATAATACATTCATCAACCATTATGTACAAATATGTCATGAAGATATGGTCCTCGCATGGCAATACCGAAAGACGCACGCATCACACTCGATCCCGAGGAGATCCCTAAGAGGTGGTACAACCTGGCCGCCGATCTTCCCGAGCCCGTGGCCCCTCCGCTCAACCCCGTGACAAAGGAGCCCGCCAAGCCCGAGGACTTCTCCTCCATCTTCTGCAAGCCCATCATCCAGCAGGAGGGGTCCATGGAGAGGTACATAGACATCCCCGAGGAGGTCCGCGACAATCTGATCAACCTCAACCGTCCGTCCCCTCTGCAGAGGGCCTACCGTCTTGAGAAGTACCTCAAGACCCCTGCGAAGATCTACTTCAAGAGGGAGGACATGAGCCCCCTCGGAAGCCACAAGGGGAACACGGCCCTGGCCCAGGCGTACTACAACGCCGAATCCGGTATCCACACCCTGACCACCGAGACCGGTGCCGGCCAGTGGGGGACCGCCCTTGCGATGGTCTCCAACCTCTTCGACATCGACACCACCGTGTTCATGGTCAAGGGCAGCTACAACCAGAAGCCCTTCAGGAAGACCCTGATGCACATGTACGGTGCCGAGGTCTATGCATCCCCGTCCGTCCAGACAGAGTTCGGGAAGAAGGTCCTGAAGGAGCATCCCGACACAACAGGGTCGCTGGGCATCGCAATCTCCGAGGCGTGCGAGTTGGCCGCCAAGGACGAGGGCACATGCTACGCCCTGGGCAGCGTCCTGAACCATGTCATGCTCCACCAGACCGTCATCGGAGAGGAGGCGATGCTCCAGATGCAGAAGGCGGAGATCGAGCCCGACTACATGATCGCCTGCGTCGGCGGTGGATCCAACTTCGCTGGTTTCACATTCCCGATGATGGCAGAGAAGATCAAGGGCAGGAGCGAGACCGAGATCATCGCAGTCGAGCCCAAGGCCGCCCCGTCCCTGACGGAGGGGGAGTTCAGGTACGACTATGGCGACACTGCCGGATGCACCCCGCTGCTCATGATGTACACCCTCGGTTCCGAGTTCATCCCCAAGAGCATCCATGCCGGAGGCCTCAGGTATCACGGTATGGCGCCGCTGGTGTCCGCGGCGTACGACCAGAATCTGCTGACCGCCGTCGCCTACGATCAGACGGAGACCTTCGAGGCGGGAGTGACCTTCGCCAAGACGGAGGGCATCATCGCCGCTCCCGAGTCCTGCCATGCCATCAAGGGCGCCATCGACAAGGCCCTGGAGTGCAGGGCGACCGGCGAGGAGAAGACGATCGTGTTCTGCCTCTCCGGACACGGGTTCCTGGATCTGTACGGCTACGAGCAGTACATGGAGGGGACGCTGCAGTCCTCCTCCCTCGGCAACTGCTGAGTAAAAACACCCCTTCCCGCAGTCGACGGGGAGGGGGCCACCTCAGGCCCACTGGAAGTTGTCCTTCCCAGCGCCCAGTTCGAAGTGCAGCTTCGCGATGCCCAGGTCGACCTCGGTGTACGGGCCGCCGGCGGTCTTCGCGGAGACCTTTCCGTCCCCGTTCAGGGTGAACCTGAACTTCTGCTTGTTCATCGCAGTGGGGGCGAGCATCGCCGCCTCCATGCCATTCCTGAACCACTCAGGCATATCGCCGTCGCAGTCGCAGAGCTCCTCCATCGGTTTGCTCTCGTGCGCCACACCCTGGTCCGCACCGTAGCCGAGGGCCAGGACGCAGACGAGCTTCTCGTCCTTCCCCACGCGGATGTCCAGTTTCCTCTTGCTGTACGTAAGGCCGACCCAGCAGGTGTTCATGCCAAGCATCTGCGCGTGGAGGACGACCCACTCCCCGTAATACCCGACCTTCTCATCCGGGTCGTCCTTCTTCTTAACCAGGGCAACGTAGTTGGAGACCCCATCGAAGCTTCTGGCGAGAAGCCCCTCGAAGGCCCCCTTCGAGCCGGTCACCATCTGGAACTTCAGATGCCCCTCCGCGTTGCATGTGTCGATGACCTTCTGCAGCTCGCGTACGGTGTGCTCCTCAAGCGGCTTGTCCTGGTATTTTCTCACCGAATGGCGGTTCCTCATCGCCTCGTCGATGCCAATCGATTCCATTCTCATTCCTCCTTCGGTACGATCGGGAAGCCGTTCGCGCGGATCCTGTCTATGATGGAGCAGACCTCCGTGGTTATGTCACGGAACCTGTGCCAGACGTCGGATTCGACGTCGAGGCAGTAGAGGTTGGACGTCCCCTTCCTGTGCATGGTGACTATGCCCGCTTGCTTGAGCACCTTCAGATGATAGGATACTGCGGGACGGGACAGGTTGACGCATTCCGTTATCTCCTGAACGCTCATCCCGTAGCATCTGCTCTCGAGCATCATTATTATGATCCTCTGCCTGTGCGGGTCTCCCAGCACGGTGAATGATTCGCAGCTCTCCCTGAAGTCCTCCGTCAGTTTCTGGCGTTCCCTTTCGTACTCGTCCATGAATGTTGATTAGTTTAAACATTTAAACCTATTTCCCATTCCTTCGTAATCCTGTGACATGCGGCCTTCTGTTCCCGTTAAATACGGGCACAAGCTAACCGTGTCCGATGGTAGGCCAACTAGTCGACGACGTTGTTGAGGTCAGGGATCAGAGCGAGGGCAGCAGGCTCTACACCAGAGGCAACTATGGCTATCCACGCAGCGGTGGCGGTGTCGACCTCGACCTCGTGGAGGCGACATACCTCGTTGAATGCAGGAGGCTGGAAGTGGTCGGTCCCGAGGGGCCAATGAGCTATGACCAGCTGTTCTGTCATTCGGCGAAAGTCGTCGACGGCTTCGACATCAAATATCTGGTCTATCGCGACCTGAGGCAGCGCGGGTTCATCGTGAAGTACGAGACCGGGGACTACGACATCTCAGTCTTCCCCCGTGGCAAGACCATGAGCAACTCCCGGCCTGAGTTCCTGGTGCGCGCTGTTTCCGAGAGGAACGCCATCGACATCGCCACGTTAATCCGTGAGACCACGGAGACCAAGGACAGGAAGAAGAAGCTCCTGTACGGGGTGGTCGACGAGGAGGGCGATCTCACATACTACATAATGTCGATACGCGACCCTGCCGGGAAGGTGTTTCCCGAGCCCATGTCGAGGAAGCCCGTCGGAAGGCTGATCCGTGACAGGGTCTTCGTGTTCGACCGCGAGGACGTCGAGGCCCTGAGGGCATACGGCTATTACGGGAAACCGATGGTCGACGCCCTGCAGCTGTCGCTCATCGAGAGCTGCCATCTGGTCGGCAAGGGAAGGCTCACGGTCCTGGACCAGGACGATGAGGTCCTCTCTTTCGACGACCTCCTGGAGTTCGGCAGATCCATGCAGGACGAGTTCCGCATAAGGTATCTCGTGTTCTCCGACCTCCGCGAGAGGGGTCTGGTGGTGAAGACCGGTTTCAAGTACGGCACTCACTTCAGGGTCTATCAGACATCGCCGGACGATTCCCATGCCAGATACCTCGTCCACGCCGTCACGGATGACGGCATAAAGATGTGGCCAGAGGTCTCCAGGACCGTCAGGCTGTCGGGCGGCGTGAAGAAGGAGATCCTCTTCGGTCGCGTGAGGAGGAACGACATCGCCTATCTCGAATTCAAATGGTTCAAGCCGTGAGGCCCCGGCGGGCCCCGCGACTCAGTGCACATCCTCGTGGATGAGCTTCTCCAGGAAATGTGCCAGATCTCTGAATCTGCCGGCGTTGAGGAAGTAGACGTGGTCGGGACCGTCCCTGCGGGACGATATCAGTCCGGCCTCCTTCATCTTGCGGATGGCCTCGTTCGTTCTGGGTCCGTCCATTCCGAAGAGCCCGTCGGGGAACGGAGAACGGGCTTCCTCCTTGGAGAGCCCTCTCGCGAGCGTGAGGACGTCCTTGTCCGCAAGGGCTATCAGCATGTCGTGTTCGGGGTCGTCCGATATCCCCAATGCATGCCTGTTTGTCAGGCAGATGTGCTTGCTTGCCTTCTGCACGGGCTGTTCATCGCTCATGCTAGGCGGTTAGTCATTCCTAAACCTTATACGTTGCCACAGGGGCGGAGCATCGCTCGTAGGCGGCTGACGATCAGAAAGAAATGATGGGTGCCCGAAGGCACCCTGATTTCAGAGCTGGATCTCGATCCCGAGCTTCTCGGTGAGTTCCTTGTAGCGGTTCCTGATGGTGACCTCCGTCACCCCCGCCACATCGGCGACCTCCCTCTGGGTCCTGCGCTCGTTGCACAGGATCGAGGAGATGTAGATCGCCGCGGCGGCGACTCCTGTCGGACCCCTTCCGGATGTCAGCTCCTTCTCGGACGCGTCCTTGAGGATCTCCGCGGCCTTGCTCTGGACCTCTCCGCTGAGCTTCAGCTCGGAGCAGAACCTCTGGACGTAGTCCTGGGGTTTCGTGGGCATGAGCTTCAGCTTCAGCTCACGGGTCATGAACCTGTATGTCCTGCCGATCTCCTTCCTGCCGACGCGGCTGGAGTTGGCGACCTCGTCAAGCGTCCTGGGGACACCGCACTGTCTGCATGCGGCATACAGGGAGGCTGCGACGACCCCCTCGATGGACCTTCCTCTGATGAGGTTCTTGTTGACGGCCTTCCTGTAGATCATGGCGGCGGTCTCCCTGACGTTCCTGGGGAGTCCCATCGCGGAGGCCATCCTGTCGAGCTCCGAGAGTGCGAATGCCAGGTTCCTCTCGGTAGCGTTGGATACACGGATCCTCCTCTGCCATTTCCTGAGCCTGTAGAGCTGGGCCCTGTTCCTGGTGGGGATGCTCTTGCCGTAACTGTCCTTGTTCTTCCAGGAGATCTCGGTGGACAGTCCCTTGTCGTGGATGGTGTAGGTCATCGGTGCGCCGGTGCGTGCGCGTTTCTCACCCTGCTCCACATCGAACGCCCTCCACTCCGGACCCTGGTCGATGAACTGGTCGTCCAGGACGAGTCCGCAGTCCTCGCAGAGAAGCTCCCCGCGCTCGTAGTCGCGGACAAGGTGATGGCTTCCGCACTCGGGGCATACTTCGATCTCTTCTGTTCCTTCTCTTACCTTTGGCATTCTGCTTGTTCCCCCTGAAGTACGTTTCTGTCCCGATGCCCACCGGCCCATCCTCCGGTGTGACGGATGCATAAGGGCCGTCGACGGGCCCGAAGACCCTTCCGACGGTGCCGAGTCTGGTCTGTCTGTTGTCGAAGACAGGAGCCCCTATGTCAGGCAGCTCTCTGCAACGGATGATCATCCTTCCGTCGCATGTAATCTCTTCAACGATCCCCAGAACTTCCATCAGTGAAATCACTCCGATTCGAGCAATCACTCTTGCACTGGAAATGCAACTACATATATTTAAAAGGTTGGATATAATTTATAAATAAGGACAGTTGGCGCCTCTAAGTCGGGTAATAAATGTATTGGTCGTTACGACTATGGATGGATACATAGTCCATGGATCCGATCGGGTCCCCGTCTGAGGGGGTCGGGGTTAGCTTCCCGAGAGGCCGAACAAGCCTCTCAGCGAGGCGATGCGAGCGTGTCGGGCCAGCATGTCCTAGTTGTTCATCTGGGACAGCGAACATTAAATAATGACAGTCTGTTGCAGAACCAGAACGTCCGCTCAGCGGATACTAAAAACGGAGGCAAAATATGGAATTTGACATCATGTCCTTCCTGACCCTCGTGGTGTTCGCGTTCGCCCTCGTCATGCTCGTGGCAGGGATCTTCTCCGCATACTTCGGCTCTGGAAAGAGCAAGGCTGCGGGAGGCGCGATGGCCATCATCGGTCTGATTGTGGGCATCATCTGGGCTTACCTCGTCGGATTCAGCGACATCTCGCCCTTCTGCGATGTTGCCACATGGGACACCGTCTACACCGCCATCATCAGCCTGATCGGAATCCTGATCGGTGCTCTTGTCGCAGTGGGCATCTTCCTCGTCGTCGTCCTCAAAAGCTGAACGACGCGAAAAAACCCTTTACCAAAACCCCACCCTTCTTAAGCGTGCGCGCATTGTTTTTATGTGAGGAGATAGTCGGCCGTTCCAATGTCAAGGGTCTCCATCATACTCGGAAGCAAGAGTGACATGCCGGTGGCGGAGAAAGCCATCACGATTCTCAGGAAGTTTGGCATCGGGTTCGATATCGCCGTGGCGTCCGCGCACAGGACGCCCGCGAGGGTCGAGGAGCTCGTGAAGGGCAGCGATGCGGACGTGTTCATCGCCATCGCCGGTCTGTCCGCGGCTCTGCCCGGATCCATCGCAGCGTTTACAGTAAAGCCAGTCATCGGGGTGCCCGTGAGCGGGACCCTGAGCCTGGACGCACTCCTTTCTGTCGTCCAGCTGCCTCCCGGAATCCCGGTCGCCGCCGTTGGGCTGGACCGCGGGGACAATGCCGCGATCCTTGCGGCGGAGATCCTGGCCGTCACCGACGAGGGTGTCAGGAAGGCCCTTCTGGACTACAGGCAGGAGCAGGCAGCGAAGGTAGAATCCGACTCGGAGAAGGTGGTTGCGGATGTTGGGTGTTGAGGATTTCATCGAGGAGACCATAGAGGACATCAGGCAGAAGATCCCCGGCAAGGCGATCATCGCCTGCTCCGGCGGCGTGGACAGCATGGTCGCCGCGACGCTGGCCAGCAAGGCCATCGGGGACAGGCTCCTCGCGGTGTATGTGGACAACGGACTCATGAGGAAGGGGGAGACCGAGGAGGTCGAGGGGATGCTCAAGGAGATGGGCATCAACTACAGGATCGCCGACGCCGGCGCCGAGTTCTTCGAGGCCCTCGCAGGAGTCACGGACCCTGAGCAGAAGAGGAAGATCATCGGCGAGAAGTTCATCCGCGTGTTCGAGAGGAACGCCAAGGAGTTCGGCGCCGAGTACCTGGTCCAGGGGACCATCGCGCCTGACTGGATCGAGTCAGGCGACGGCGTCAGGGACACCATCAAGTCACACCACAACGTCGGAGGCCTTCCCAAGGACCTCGGCATGACCCTCGTGGAGCCTCTCAGGGACCTCTACAAGGACGAGGTCCGCGACGTTGCCAGGAAGCTCGGGGTCAGGGCGTCGGAGAGGCAGCCCTTCCCCGGCCCCGCACTCGCGGTCAGGTGTCTGGGGGAGGTCACTCCGGAGAACGTTGCCATCGTCCGCGAGGCGTGCCACATCGTCGAGGACGAGATCCAGAAGGCGGCCGCCGCCGGGAAGATGGAGCTTCCCTGGCAGTACTTCGCCGTCCTGCTCCCGTCGAAGTCCGTGGGAGTCCAGGGCGACAGGAGGGCGTACGGCAGGACCATCGCCATCAGGGCGGTCGCGTCCGTCGACGGGATGACCGCCACCTACGCCAGGATCCCGCTGGACGTCCTGGATTCGATGTCCACTCGCATCACAAACACGATGAAGGACTCCGTCAACCGCGTGGTCTACGACATCACCAACAAGCCCCCAGCGACCATCGAGTGGGAGTGAGCGCAAACCAGAAACTCAACGGGGCCGGCCGTCAGGCCGACCCTTCTTTTTTACATAGCTAACCCGTAACACCCCGCATGAACGACGGCAACAAACGTCCGGACGACATGAAGAGGATCGACAGTCCCGAGCTCGCCAAAGCATTCATCGACGAGAAGGTGGCAGAGATCAGGGCGCAGGTCGGAGACGGCAAGGTGCTGCTGGCACTCAGCGGAGGGGTTGACTCCTCCGTGGTCGCCGCACTGCTCATCCGTGCCATCGGCAAGAGGCTCGTGTGCGTTCACGTCAACCACGGGCTCCTCAGGAAAGGGGAGCCGGAACAGGTCGTAGAGGTCTTCCGCAACCAGATGGACGCCAACCTCGTGTATGTGGATGCGGTGGACCGCTTCCTCGACAAGCTGGCTGGCGTGTCCGAGCCCGAGATGAAGAGGAAGATCATCGGTGCGGAGTTCATCCGCGTCTTCGAGGAGGAGGCGAGGAAACAGGATGGGGTCAGGTTCCTGGCCCAGGGCACGATCTACCCCGACATCCTGGAGAGCGGCACGGTGAAGGCGCACCACAACGTCGGAGGTCTCCCGGACGACCTCGCATTCGAGCTTGTGGAGCCGGTGAAGTTCCTGTTCAAGGACGAGGTCCGCGTGGTCGGGAAGGAGCTGGGTCTCCCGGACTCCATGGTCTACCGCCAGCCTTTCCCCGGACCCGGGCTGGGCGTCCGCTGTCTCGGTGCAATCACCAGGGACAGACTCGAGATGGTCAGGGAGTCCGATGCGATCCTCCGTGAGGAGTTCGCGGCCAACGGCCTCGAGGGCAAGGTGTGGCAGTACTTCACCGTGGTCCCGGACTTCAGGTCCGTCGGTGTCCGCGATGGGAAGCGCACGTTCGAACGCCCGGTGATCATCCGCGCGGTGAACACCGTGGACGCCATGACCGCCGATGTGGAGGAGGTCCCGTACCCCCTGCTTAAGCGCATCGCCGCACGCATAACCGCGGAGGTCCCCGGTATCAACCGCGTTGTGTACGACCTCACGGCGAAGCCTCCGGGAACCATCGAGTGGGAGTAATCCCGAAACCAAACCGGGGGCATCCCCCCGGCGATTCCCCCTGATCAGTCCATTATGCACTCGCCGATGTGACGGCAGATCGCGGACACGTCCGTCCGGGATGTGAACTCGAACATGATCTGTCCCATCCCGCTGAACCAGAGGTAGAGTTCGCTGTCCAGGTCGATTACTCCCGCCGTCTCAACGGAGAACGCCTGGATCCTGTCGAACGGCAGAACTGTGATGGCCTTCTTCTTCCCAGTTATACCCTGGATGTTTATCGCGATAAGGCGCTTGTTGGTGAACACCACTCCGTCGCGGACGCTCCTGTAGCAGCTCACGACCTCCTCGCCCTTGACGAGGATCCCGCCGATGAGGTCCATGAAGTCGTTCTTGTCGGTCTCTTTGAGTTTGAGGTACGACTTGTTCTCGAAATCGATCATGCGCCGTGAATCAGTATGCCCCTTATTAACTAGCTTATAAACTGCCCCACGGACGGTCTAAGTTTAATAGACACTGTTGGCGATACCCATGCGGAGGTTCTGATTTGACAGTATCCCTTGACAAAGAGTACGGCCTGTATATCGATGGAAGATGGGTTCCCGCGTCAGACGGCGGGAAGTTCCCCGTCTATGACCCCGCGAACGGGGAGAAGCTCACAGAATGTGCCGAAGCCACCAAGGAGGATGTGGATGCGGCGGTCACCGCCGCATGGAAGGCATTCCCGGCATGGAAGGCGGTTGACCCCTCGGTCAGATCCAAGATCCTCCTGGACATCGCCGATGCGATCGAGGCCAATGCTGAGCGCCTTGCCACGGTCGAGTCCATGGACAATGGGAAGCCCATCCGCGAGACCATGAACCTGGATGTCCCTCTCGCAGTCGATCATTTCCGCTACTTCGCCGGTGTCCTCCGTTCGGAGGAGGGCAGCGCCACCGTCCTCGACGGCGACCTCCTCAGCATCATCCTGCGCGAGCCGATCGGCGTCGTCGGAATGATCGTGCCGTGGAACTTCCCGTTCCTGATGGTCGCCTGGAAGCTGGCCCCCGCTCTCGCAGCCGGGGACTGCATAGTGCTCAAGAGCTCCTCGACCACGCCGCTGAGCGCCTTCGAGCTCATGAAGGTCATCGGCGACCTCCTCCCGCCCGGAGTAGTCAACATCATCACCGGCAAGGGATCCAAGTCCGGCCAGTACATGCTGGACCATCCCGGGTTCCGCAAGCTCGCGTTCACCGGTTCCACAGAGGTCGGACTTAGCGTCAGTCGTGCCGCCGCGGACAAGCTGATCCCCGCTACCCTCGAGCTCGGGGGAAAGAGCGCCAACATCTATTTCGAGGACTGCCAGTGGGACAAGGCCATCGACGGGCTTCAGCTGGGCATCCTGTTCAACCAGGGACAGGTCTGCTGCGCCGGGTCCCGTGTGTTCGTGCAGGACACCATCTATGACAAGTTCGTAGAGGCCGCGGTCGAGGCGTTCAACAAGGTGAAGGTGGGCGACCCGCTGGATCCCGCCACACAGATGGGGGCGCTGGTGAACGAGCACCAGCTCAAGATCGTCCAGAGCTATGTGGACATAGGGGTCCAGGAGGGCGCGAAGATCGCCTGCGGAGGTAAGCGCAAGACCGACGGCGACTGTGCCAAGGGGGTGTTCTACGAGCCCACCCTTCTGGTGGATGTCACGAACGACATGCGCGTGGCCCAGGAGGAGATCTTCGGTCCGGTGGCGGTAGTCATCAAGTTCCATTCCGAGGAGGAGGTCATCGCCATGGCCAACGACTCCGTCTACGGACTGGGCGGAGCGGTCTGGACCCGTGACATCAACAGGGCGATACGCGTCGCACGCGGTGTCGAGACCGGGCGCATGTGGGTCAACTGCTACAACCAGCTCCCCGCGGGGATGCCCTTCGGAGGATACAAGCAGTCCGGCATAGGGCGTGAGACCCACAAGGTCATAATGTCCGCCTATACGCAGCAGAAGAACATCGTCATCGACCTGAAGGAGACGCCTTCGGGATTCTATCCGCAGTGACGGACCAAAACGGCCCCTCCGGGGGCCATTTCCCCATTAGTTTTTCTATGAGCCCCGCAGTATCGTCGTACGATGAAAGTCTATGTCGTTGACAACGGGGGCCAGTGGACCCACCGCGAATGGCGCGTTCTGAGATACCTCAAGGTGGACACCAAGATCATCCCCAACACAACACCGTTCGAGGAGATCAAGGACATAGACGGCCTGATCCTCTCCGGAGGCGCACCCAGTGTCGCCACCGACGCGGGCCGCATGGGGAACAACGGGGAGTACCTCGACAAGGCCGAGTACCCCATCTTCGGGATATGCGCGGGCATGCAGTTCCTGTGCGAGCACTTCGGCGGCACCCTCGGTCCGGGAACCACCCCTGAGTTCGGAGGCGTCACACTGAAGGTCTCCGGACATGACGACCTCTTCAAGGGCCTTCCGGACGAGTTCCAGGTGTGGGCATCCCACAACGACGAGGTCAAGACCATACCCGCCGGGTTCGAGGTCACCGCATCGTCGGACTCATGCCCCCATGAGGCGGTCAGGTGCATAGACAGGCCGATCTACGGTGTCCAGTTCCATCCCGAGGTCGAGAACACCGAGCACGGGCCCGAGATATTCCAGAACTTCCTGGACATTGTGAAGGAGCAGCGCCGCTGAGGGCGCCGCCCCCGTTAAAAGGTGGGGAAAAGGTTCCTTTGCATCAGTTCTGCTGGCTGATGACCTCGAGCTGGCTGATTACGTTCCAGATGATGGTCCTGCCGTGCAGAGGGATGTTGGGGTCGTTGGCGAGGTCGTCGAGGATGACGATCGCTCCGGTGGCACGGACGTCCATGGCCTCCTTGGTGTCGAGGAGCCTGGCCTTCGCGTCCGTCGCACCCTTCCTGATGTTGCGGGGGATGGATGTGTCCTCGGCGAGCATGTCGAGGACATCGGTGATCTGTTTGATCTTGTCTGCCATGGGAATCACTCCGTTCAGAGGGTCTCGAACTCTTCCTGAAGATCCTGCACGAGCTGCTCGAGGACCTCCTCGAAGCTTGTGGACCTGTACTCCCTGACTCCGCCGAGGTCGCTCTGGATCTTTATGACGAAATCGTTGTTCTCTTTAACAAGCTCTACGTTGCAAAGGACTTCTTCCATTCTCAATAACCCCCTATATGAATAGGTCTATGGTCTGCCGTACCCCCAACTCATATAAAAGCGTTTTATAGGGGCAACGAATCGTTACGATGTTCCGGACCGTGTTCCGGGGGCTCCCAGACGCGCGTCGTACATGCATTTTCAGGGCATGTCCGGGCCGTGGTTACGCACCGTCGTCGTGTGCGTCTCCAACGAAACCTTTAAAATAGGAACTTGATTAAGGGGCATCCCTGCGTTATTATATCAGTGGTAACGAGGGACTTCCGCGGTTCATCCGTGGATGGAGAACGATACAATGGCTGAAGAAGAGTCGATGGCCTTCGAACTCCAGGACGAGTTCGAATCCAAAGCCCGCGGTTTCGGAAAGGGAAAGTACGGCAGAATCATCAAGATGGCGCGCACCCCCAGCAGGGACGAGTACAAGAAGACGCTGTACATCACGGGTCTCGGGATCATCGTCATCGGTGCGGTGGGATTCGCCATCTGGTGGATCATGACTGTCCTCCCCACATACTTCTGAGGAGGGACGTGACATGAGTCCCAGCATTTCCGGTGAAAACGGTCTGCAGAAGGTCCATGCCGGCGGAAAGGTCGTCTGGCCCTTCAGCGTCTCCGCGGATGCGTCTGAGGTGAAGATCTCGTTCTCCGTCATCGCAGGCCCCGACGCGGAAAACGCGCCCGAGTGGAACGTCACGCTGTACGACAACGCCAACGGCGAGCTCTGGAGCAACTACCGCAGCAAGTCCGAGGTCAGCGTGGACCTTCCCGGAAGGAGTCCCAAGGAGTTCGTGCTTGAGGTCATCTGCCCCAAGGGAGCCAGGTTCGGCGACACCGTCGAGACCGAGGTAATCGCGGACGACGGCACGGGCACCGACTCAATGAACTTCAAAGCCATCGCATCACAGTCCATTATGGTCCTGAAGACGCAGATCGACCAGGAGAGGAGTGTCGCCGACACCCTCTATCTGAAGGCTGTCGCCGAGGCACAGTCGAATTCGACCAAGCCCAAGGACATATATGCGATCCTGAGTCCCGCCGGACTCAGGGGATACGTGTTCGTCGAAGGGATGAACACGGACCGTCTCCGCGAGAAGACCCGCGACATCAAGAAAGCGAGGTCCTTCATCGACGGAGAGACAGACATCGAGGAGGTCGGACCCTACCTCATCCCGATGTCCGCCGTTGTGGGAATCGTGGAGGGAGACATCGTCGAACTCGTCAACGGACCCTTCAAGGGCGAGAAAGCTAGGGTTCAGCAGATCGACCCGGCCAAAGAGGAGATCACAGTCGAGCTCATCGAGGCCATGGTCCCAATCCCCGTCACTGTCAAGGGAGACAGTGTGAGGGTCATCGAAAAGGAGAGATGAACAATGGTAGATACTGTTGAGGCATTGGTTGATGGAGGCAGGGCCTCCGCAGGTCCGCCCCTGGGCCCCGCACTGGGACCTAAAGGCGTCAACATCGGCCAGGTTATCGCCAAGATCAACGAGAAGACAAAGGCGTTCGAGGGAATGAAAGTCCCCGTCAAGGTCCTCATCAACGATGACAAGACCTTCGACATCAAGGTCGGAACCCCTCCGATGTCCGCTCTCATCAAGGGCGAGCTCGGAGTCGAGTCCGGAGCCCACAACGCCAAGACCGAGAAGGTCGGAAACCTGACACTCGAGCAGGCCAAGAAGATCGCCACCATGAAGCAGGACGATCTCCTCGGAGCCGACCTGAAGGCGAAGGTCCTGGAGGTCGCAGGAAACTGCGTCTCCGTCGGAGTCACCATCGACGGAAAGAACCCCAAGGACTTCACCAAGGCGGTCAAGGCCGGCGAGTACGACGGCCAGTTCTGAATAAACTTCACGGGGGAGGGGAACCTCCCCCATAACATCATTCTTCCAACACCACTATCCTGTCAGCCAGGTCCTTGAACGATTTCTTATTCCAATCGCCCAGCTGTAGTGGCTCGATGAAGTTGATGACATCCTCTCTCGCGGAATCCCAGTCGAGGGTTTCGAATCTGTTCTTCAAAAGGGTGATCAGGGTGTCTCTGTCGAGTTTTTCCACAGGATTGCATTTCTTGTCAAGGCGGGATTCGAGACATCTTATGTCGATGGGGACACCACGTTCGACGTACCATCTGAAGTCGTAGAAGTCCCGGCCCTTCACACGCATCCCCCAATGGCGGCAGAGTACGGCGGCGGTCTTTCCTGCGAACAGGACCGGCAGGGGTTCTGTTCTAATATCATATCTCAGAGGAGATGTTTTGCTTACGGTCTCGTACTTGGAGTATGGGGGAGGGTCCAGATCGACATCAATCTTGACGGTCACCAGCTCTTGCGAGTGAGCGTCATCGATCACCGACCGGGAGAACCCCGCCGTCTCGAGGGCACATCTCAGGTTCATCTTGATTTTGATCGAACAAACCATCATCTCACCACTCGGTTGGCGGATCTTGTACGAGGGTTCGAAACCGATCTCCCGCAATTCTGTGCATAGTTCCTTAACGTAAGGATCAGGATCGAAACCATAGTCTCTCTCGATGAGGGAGAAGTCGAGGTCTTCGGAGAACCTGTCCAGACCATACAGTATCCTGAGGCATGTGCCTCCGTGGAAGACTGCCTTGTCTGGGAACCCGTTTCTGGAAAGTGCGGACAGTATCAGTTCTTGTAGCCCCTCTCTGAGCTGATTCACAGCAACATCCAGGTCATTTACACCATCGGGGCGGAACAGGCCATCGATCTTGCGATTCATGCGAATTCCTCCAGATAGTATCCGAGCGTCTTCACCGTCGTGGAGCGGTAAAGCGCGCTGTACCCCAGTACGGTTTTGGCATCGAGTTCAAGGATCGCATCCTCGTCAAAGCGTAGGTCTTCGAACATCAGGGTCTCGAGCCCCTTTCTGGTTCTGGTGGACGGCATCTTGGAGAGCATGTCACAGACCGCTTTGACCGCAGTTGCGATGGGATATCTGCGATCCCCTTCACCCCAGTACTCTATGCCCACCGGGAATGCCTCCTCAGGAATGTCATAGTACACGAAGGTCCCGAGTCTGTTGCTGTATGTCTTGGTCTTGCGCTTGCCGCAGGTGGCGTTGGTCACTCTCACCACACGTTCCGGGATTATGCTGTGTCTCATCAGCGCATATTCGAACGATATGTAGGACGGCTCGCATATGCGGTTGGCTACCAGGTATGGAGGGGTCTCTGGTTCGGTCTCGTAGAGGCCACGTCTCAGTCTGACAATCTTCCCCTCTTTGACCATGCGTCCCAGTTTGCATGCCGGACTCGAATACGCGTCCGACAGCTGATCAATTATCAGTTCTCCTTCGACAATCACAATTGCTACACTTATTTTAATGATATAAAATAATCGGAGAAAACAAACAGACATAAATGTAACATTGTCATCTGAATGTACAGTCTTTGTCTGCTCCCATGTGTTCTCGGGCAAAGTGTTACCTTTAAATACTACCCCCTTATTAGCCCTCATTACTTGTAGGAGAGTCACTAGACTCGCATGCACTACGAGGAGGAATTGTATTGGCAGAAAAACCAACCGTAATGGCTGTGCAGAAGGCACTCGAGAGTGCGAAGAAGCGCAATTTTACTGAGACGGTTGAGTTGGCCATCAATCTCAAAGATGTGGATCTGTCCATCCCCAAGAACCGTATCACCGAGGATATCATCCTCCCGAGCGGACGCGGGAAGGCAGTGAAGATCTGCGTGATTGGTGGTGGCGAACTTGCCTTGAAAGCCAAAGACGTGGCCGACATCGTGATCACCCCCGAGGAACTCGGAGCGATCGCAGATGACAAGAAACAGGCTAAGAAGATCGCGAACAGCACCGACTACTTCATCGCCGAGGCGCCTCTCATGGCCGTCGTCGGTAAGAGGCTCGGTACCGTTCTCGGTCCCCGCGGAAAGATGCCGAAGCCCATCGCCCCCGGAGCAGATCCGGCCGCGATGATCGACAGCCTCCGCAAGTCTGTGACCATCAGGACGAAAGACAGGAAGACCTTCCACGCTCCCGTCGGGACCGTGGACATGACTGCCGAGGAGATCGCCGACAACGTCGAGCTGATCCTGAAGCGTGTCGAGTCCCACCTGGAGAAGGGGAAGCACAACATCGCTTCCGCTTACGTCAAGACCACCATGGGCCCCTCGGAGAGGGTGTTGTAAGGAGGTTAAAAGATGGCACACGTCGCAGCTTGGAAGAAGGACATGGTAAGCGAGCTGGTACAGGACATGCGCGAGTACCCCGTTGTCGCAGTCGTCGACATGGAGGGTATCCCCGGTCAGCAGGTCCAGTCTATGAGGGCCGGACTCAGGGCCCACGCCAAGCTCAAGATGACCAAGAACAACCTCATGCTCTTGGCCATCGAGGAGGCGGCGAAGGAGAAGCCTGAGATCATCGGACTCAAAGACGCGATTCACGGACAGTGTGCAATCGTCACAACGGACATCGACCCCTTCAAGCTCTTCAAGAAGCTCGAGGCGACGATGACCCCCGCTCCTGCAAAGGAGGGACAGATCGCACCGTTCGACATCGTTGTGCCCAAGGGACCGACCCCGTTCGGACCCGGCCCGATTATCGGTGAACTTCAGAAAATTGGGCTTCCTGCCGCCATCGAGGCAGGAAAGATCGTAGTCAAGAAGGACACCACGCTCGTGAAGGAGGGGGAGCCGATCCCCGGACCCGTCGCGGCGATGCTGCCCAAGCTCGAGATTCTCCCCATGGTCGTGGGAATGGACCTCAGGTCCGCCTACGAGGACGGGGTCATCTACAGCAGGGAAGTCCTGGACATCCCCGAAGACTACTACTCTACAATGTTCGCTACGGCCGCATACAACGCTCTGGCACTCGGTGTCTCGATTGCGTTCCCGACTAAGGAGACAATCGTCCCGCTCATCGCCAAGGCGTTCAGGGAGACCATGAACCTCTCTGTAGAGGCCGCGATACCGACCAAAGAGAACATCGACATCCTCCTGGCGAAGGCCGACGCCCAGATGCTCGCCCTCGCCTCCGCAAGCGGATACACCAGCGACGAGATCGCGGCGAGGCTCAGCTCCGCCGCCGCTGCAGCCACTGTTGCAGCCCCCGCCGCAGAGGCCGCTCCTGCACAGGAGACCGTCGAAGAGGAAGAAGAAGAGGTCAGCGAGGAAGAAGCAGCTGCTGGCCTCAGTGCATTATTCGGCTAAATTAAAGGAGTTGAATCAGATGGAGTATATCTACAGCGCTATGGTGCTCTACTCTGCCGGCAAAGACATCACCGAGGACGCTATCAACGCTATCCTCACCGCCGCCGGAGTCGAGGCTGACGCAGCTAAGATCAAAGCACTGGTCGCTTCTCTCGAGGGAGTTGACATCAAGGAGGCCATCGCAAGCGCCGCTATCTCTGCCGCGCCTGCTG